>CABULC010000006.1:0-68833 GCA_902492325.1 uncultured Clostridium sp. | reverse complement strand
TATTTTTAGTATATTTTCCACAAATAGTAGAAGGACCTATTGCAAATTATAGTAGGCTTTCTAAAACATTATTTAATACTGAAAAGTTTAATTATGATAATTTTGTATCTTCTTTTGTTCTTATTGGCTGGGGGTTTGTTAAAAAACTTGTTATTGCTGATAGAGCTGGAATATTTGTAAATAATGTATTTGAAAATAATTATGGTGGGATATTATTAATAATTGGAATTTTATTATATACATTGCAAATATATGCTGATTTTAGTGGATGCATTGATATAGTAAGTGGTGTTTCAGAATTATTTGGTGTTAAATTAGATGAAAACTTTAAGCGTCCATTTTTTTCAAAATCAATACAAGAATTTTGGAGAAGATGGCATATTACGCTTGGCACATGGCTAAAAGAATATGTTTTCTATCCAATAAGTTTATCTAAAATAAATATGAAACTAAATTTAAAATTAATGAAAATGAAATCTAAATATTTATCTAAGTTTATAATCACTGCTTTTCCTTTATTCTTTGTATGGTTCTTTAATGGCATGTGGCATGGTGCTAGTTTTAAATATGTTGTTTATGGGCTTTATTATTACGTTCTTATGATGATAGGTATATTATTAGAACCAATATTAAAAAAAATAATAAGCATATTTAAGGTGAATACTGAAGTATGGAGTTATAAATTTTTCCAAGCAATTAGAACAATTTTGATAGTATGTTTTGGCATGTTTCTATTTAGAGTAGATAGTTTTGCACAAATGGGTGTAATGCTTCATAGTAAAGCATCTACTGCATTATTCAGTTTAGGACTAAAAAAAGCAGATTTTGCTCTTTTAATAGTTGGAACTTTTATTATGTTGATAGTTGGAGTAATGCAAGAATTCAATATTAATATTAGAGAAGAATTACAAAAACAAAATTTGATATTTAAATGGTTGGTGTATTATATAATAATTTTTTCAATTATAATATTTGGTATTTATGGTAAAGGATATGATGCGGCAAGTTTCATATATGGAGGTTTCTAATATGAGAAAAGTATTAATATTTATAAGATTAGTTATATTTTTTACTATAATGTTTTTTGTGATAATTGTCTTGGGTAAGATATTCACTCCTAAGTGGAAAAATGGAACATTGTCACAAGCTGATGGACAAGATTACACAATAAATGGTTACTACGAATTGACAAAAAACTCTATAGATGTACTTTTTTTAGGAGATAGTAGTATATATAAAAGCGTTTCGCCTATGGAGATATATCAACAAACTGGAATTACCTCATATAATTATAGTGTTAGTTCTGCTAGAATATATCTACTTTATTATATACTTGAAGATGCATATAAGTATCAAAAGCCTAAAGTTATAATGATGGATCCACTTACATTATTTTATACAGAAAAAGAAGTGGAACCTGAGCGAAGAAAATCTTTTGATTATATGAGATTTAGTAAAGTGAAATATAATATGATAAATGATAAGTTTTTTGAATTTAGCTTGAAAGAAAAATTAACATATTACTTTCCATTATTTAGATATCATTCAAGATGGGATAATATAAGTTTATCAAGTGTGAAAAGAACTTTCGGAAATTATCATTCTATAACTAAAGGATATATAATGTCAACTAAAATTAATCCTAGAAATAGCGGATTTAGTTATATGAATCCTAGTGGTAAAAAAATTGAAATGAAAGATTATACTAAAAAATATTTAGATATGTTTGTTAAATTTTGCAAAGATAATGATATAGATTTGATATTTCTTGGTATACCTGATACGAGGGCTTGGGGATATGAACAAAATGAAGAACTAAAAAAATTAGTTAATGATTATAATGTTAAATATTTGGATTTAAATAATGATTCTTATGGTCTTGACTTTATGACTGATACTGAAGATAAAGGAATGCATTTGAATCTTAATGGATCATTAAAAATTACTAATGAAATTGTTAAATATTTAAAAAATAATTATAATTTTGAAGATCGTAGAAAAAATTCAAAGTATCAAAAATGGAATGATGATTTAGTGAAATATAATGAATTAAAGGAAACTAGATTAAAAGATTTAGAATATAAGATTGAGAATAAAATTTATGACGTTAAAAAACAAAAAACTACAACTAAAAATATTAAAGATAAACATTAATTCTAAAAAGATTAATGTTTCTTTTAATATAAAAAATAAGTATTATAATGCTGAATATTATCTTATAAAAAAAGGATTATATAAATATTTCAATATTGATAAATTTAAAATAATGTATACTAAAAATGGTAAACCTTATTTAAATAATGGTATTTATTTAAGTATTTCTCATGATAGGGAGATTGTAGTCGTTGCTTTATCTAATGTTCCGGTAGGAATAGATATTCAATACTATAGAAAATTAAACAATAATGTTTTAACTAATATAAATAAATTGTTAAATATTAAAAGCAATATCATAACTAATTTTTCTATAAAAGAAGCAATACTTAAATTAAATGGAGATGTATTTAAGAATATAAATAATTATGATATAAATGATTATCATATAATAAGTCATTACACAAAAAAATATATAATAATTTGTGTTTGTTATAAATATATGATAAAATAGTAAGTGCTTGGGGAGATAAAATGAAAAGATTTTTTAATGATTTAAAAAAATATAAAAATTATATTATGTATGCAACATGGGCTGAGCTTAAAACTGAAGTAATAAATTCATATTTAGGTTTTTTATGGATGATTTTAGAGCCACTCGCATTTATGCTTATATATACATTTATTGCAACGATAGTATTTAAATCTAATGTTGAGTACTTTCCAGTATTTGTATTTATTGGCTTATCAATATGGAACTTTTTTAACAAGATGGTAACTACGTCAGTCAAATTGGTTGCTTCCAATAGAGATACTGTTACTAAAGTATATTTACCTAAATTTGTTTTATTACTTATAAAAATGGGTGTAAATGCATTTAAAATGGCAGTTTCATTTTTGCTTGTTATTTTATTTATGTTTATATATAAAGTTCCTGTCACATGGAATGTTTTATGGTTTATACCTATAATTATATCTGTTATGGTATTTACGTTTGGATGTTGTACATTAGTTATGCATTTTGGTGTATTTGCAGAAGATTTAACTAATTTAGTTAATATTGCTCTTAGAATGATATTTTATTTAACTGGTATTTTCTATGATATTAGTTCTAAAATTCATAATGTGTTATATAGAACTATTTTATTAGATTTAAATCCAATAGCTAATTTTATTTATAATATGAGAAATGTTCTTATATATAAAAGTGCTCCAGTTGGAATGTGGACACTTGTATGGTTCTTAGTTGGTATACTGCTTTGTATGTTAGGTATTAATACAATATATAAATATGAAAATACATATGTAAAGGTGATGAAATAATGAAGAAAGAGGAAATGGCAATTACTGTAAAAGATTTACATGTGTATTATAGAGATATGAATAGATTCTCTTTGAAAAAGGGAGGATTAAAAGCACGTGGATCCGGTAAAATATTTAAAGCAATAAAAGGTGTATCATTTGAAGTACCTAAAGGTCAAATCTTGGGTATTTGTGGTAAAAATGGTAGTGGTAAGAGTACAATGCTAAGAGCTATCTCTGGCATATTTAGTGCTGATTCAGGTAGTATTAATTTACATGGTAATAGTATTTCATTACTATCAATTGGAGTAGGTTTTCAAAAACAATTAACTGGATATGAAAATATATTCTTATCAGGTATGTTACTAGGATACTCAAAAGAACAAATAGAAGAAAAGGTAAATGATATTATAGAATTTAGTGAGTTAGGTGATTTTGTATATAGGCCTGTTAGAAGTTATAGTTCAGGTATGTATTCTAAACTTGCTTTCTCTATAACTGCTATACTTGAAACTGATATCATGTTAATAGATGAAGTTCTTAGTGTAGGAGATATACATTTTAAAGAAAAAAGTTATAACAAGATGAGAGAACTTATTAGTAATGATGAGAGAACTGTTGTTATAGTTTCTCATAATAGTAAAACTATTAAGGAATTATGTGATAAAGTTATTTGGCTTCATGATGGTCTTATTAAGGATGAAGGGGATCCTGAAATAATAATGGATAAATATGAAGCATTTATGAGGAATGAAGGGTAATAGAAAGTTATCCTTTTTAATTGTGTAAATAATTGTAAAACTAATTGTTAACAAATTGTTAATTTACTATAATATCTACAAAGGAGAAAAAATATGTACGATATAGTTATTATTGGTGCTGGTCCTGCTGGAAGTACTTTGGCAAGACAAATCTCTAAAAGTAATAAAAAAGTATTAATAATAGATGCAGAAAATGAGAAGAATAAAAAACCTTGTGGAGGTTTACTTGCTCCAGATGCTCAAAAAGAATTTGCTCATTATGATTTAGTACTTCCTAAAGATATATTAGTTAGCCCTCAAATATTTTCTGTTAAAACAATGGATTTAGTAAGTAGACAAGTTAGATATTATCAAAGATATTATTTAAATATGGATAGATATAAATTTGATAAATATTTAGTATCGTTAATACCTGATAATGTTAAAAAGATAAACGGAAGAGTAGTCAGTGTTAAAAAAGAAGATAATTATATACTTGAAGTTTTAGATAGTGGCAAGAAAAAAATAATTAAATCTAAAATGATAGTTGGTGCAGATGGATGTAATTCTATAGTTAGAAGAACATTTTATAAAAATGATATTATGAAATATATGGCAATTCAAGAATGGTATAAATGTGTTGATTCAAGTAATTCTTTTTATTCTTGTATTTTTGATAGAAAAACAAGTAGTAGTTGTTCTTGGTTAATTCATAAAGATGAGTATTTAATATATGGTGGAGCTTTTGATATTAAAAACTCTAAAGATAAGTTTTTGGAACAAAGAGAAAGACTTTCTAAGTTTTTGAGTATTGATTTAAGTAATCCTGTAAAACGTGAAGCATGTCTTGTTTATAGGCCTAAAAAATATAGGGACTTTGTTACAGGAAAAGATGGTGCTTATTTAATTGGAGAGGCTGCTGGATTTATAAGTGCAAGTTCTTTTGAAGGAATAAGCAGTGCTATTAGAAGCGCTGATATACTATCTAAAATAATAAATAAAGAAAATAATATTAAAAAAATAACTAGATTATATAGAGTTAACACTATTAAACTTAAAATAAAATTAAGACTTAAAGTTATTAAGAGATGGTTTATGTATACTGATATAGTTAGAAATATTATTATGAAGTTAGGTGTAGATTCTATTAAATTAAATAAATAGATTTTTCATGTAAAATTTGCTACAATATAATAGGTGAAAAAATATGAATATATATGATTTTGATAATACAATTTATAAAGGAGATACTAATAAAGATATATTACTTTACTCATTTAAAAAACATCCATTTAAAGTAATTAAAGCATTAAAGAAAACTAAAAAATTAGAACGTGATTATAAAAGAGGTCTTGTTACTTTTGAAAGAGTTAAAGAAGCTATGTTATCTTTCTTATTTGAAATAGATGATTTAGATGGATATATTGAAAAGTTTGTTAGTTCTCATATGAAGAATATTAAACCATGGTATTTATCTAGAAAGAGTGATTATGATATAGTTATAAGTGCTTCTTATGAACTTTGGATTATTCCTTTTTGTAGAAAACTTGGTATTAGGTATGTACTTGCTACTAAAACTGATAAAGAAGGACATATAATTGGAAAGAATTGTAAAGGTGAAGAGAAAGTTAAGAGACTTGCTAGTACTATTCCTAACGCTCAAATAGTTACTTCTTATAGTGATAGTGAAAGTGATTTACCAATATTAAATTTAGCTAAAACTGCATATGTAGTTGAAGGAAATAAATTAATACCATACGTTAGAGGTTATAAGTTTAAGAATAAAAATTGATATTATTACTAGTATCAATTTTTATAAGCAATAATTTATAAATTATTTACAATATGTATTAAAATGTGATAGACTATTATTAGTGAAGAACCTGACCCCTGTAGGCTAGGTATCACGTTGGTGTAATACCTAACTACAAAGTGAGTTAGGTGTTTTTATTAATTTAAAAAAATTAATAAAATTATTATAAAAAGTAATAAGATAATAATAACAAGTAATATGCTTATCAAAAAATCTTTTTTACTCATACAATATTGCCTCCGTATTGTCCCCCTGAAGAGAAAAATAACTTTGGTGACACCTAGCCGCAGGCACTTCGACATGTAGAGTAGCATATATGAAAAAGCAACGCAAACATATAAATAAAATTTTAGTATATATATTTCTATAGTGAAAATTGTATTTTTTCTTAGGAAAAAAATTAATTGTTAATTATGGTTTAATATATAAAATTTAAAAATTATATAAACCATACTAATATATACTTAATTAGAACCTTAATATTTTGCGATAAAGAATAGTTAATAAAATGGTATGTTAACCAAAAAAGGTTGACATACTTTTTAAATTAGTGTATATTATTAATCACTGAGGAGGAGAAAGATATGGCAGTTAAAATTAGACTTAAAAGAATGGGAGCTAAGAAAAGACCTTACTATCGTGTTGTTGTAGCTGATTCTAGAGCTAAAAGAGATGGTAATGTTATTGAATCTATAGGAACTTATATGCCTTTAGAAGCTACTAAATATAATGTTGATAAAGAAGCAGCTTTAAAATGGCTTAAGGAAGGAGCTCAACCTACAGATACAGCTAAGAATATTTTAAGTGAAGTAGGTGTTATGGAAGAATTCCATAAATCTAAAAATAGTAAATAATGAATTTAGTTGAATTTTCTGAATTAATAGTTAAAAAATTAGTTAAAGAACCTGATTTAGTTAAAGTTCAAGAATTTAGTAGTGATGATGATACTACTATTGAAATACTTGTATCAGAAGCTGATATGGGTAGAGTAATTGGTAAAAAAGGTAAAATTGCTACTAGTATTAAAACTTTAATACAAGCTAAAGCTTATAATGAAGGTAATAGAAAAGTTAAAGTAAACATAGATTCATTTTAGAAATAGGATAACTATTTCTTTTTTAAAGGGGATTTGTTTATGACTAGGGAAGATAGAATTTTATATGAAACTTATTTTGGATATCAAGGATTAAGTGATGAAGAAGGAGACTATTATATTGATATAATTAGACATACTAAAGAAGTTACTGATAGTGAAGTTAATGTTGGTACTCCAGATTCTACAGCTTATGACCTTGTTATGATGAGTCTTAAAAAATTAGAAACTGGTGAAGTTGGGTTTAATGGCGCTATTTCTAATGGAAATGAAAATAAATGTTTAGAAGGTGTTATTAAGAAAATTGGAGATAGAGTATTTGTTACTAGTGAACTTATAAGTTTACATCCTTCAATTGAAGAGAAGAAACCTTATGATGTTACTGACTATTTTACTTTTAAAGGAAAACAAGTTTTAAGAAAAACAAGCTATCCTGATGGTAGATATATTGAAACAATCATGGAACCATTTAAGAAAGAAGAAATAGATGCATTTGTTCAAAGTAAAGCAGATCATATGAAACAACCTGGAATGGTAAGATAAAAGAAGCTAATTATTAGCTTCTTTTAAATTTGATTTTATTAATAATTATAGATAAACATATTATAATTAACATAGTTAAAGTTACGTAGAATGGATATTTTACATAGTCATATGACTCTATATAATTATGTTTATTATAAAATATAAATGTTATTATAAGTGTTATTAACATAACACTTATTTTTAAATAAGTTTGTTTCTTTTTATTTAAGTTTAGTGCTTCTTTTATATTATTAAATATACAAAGTAGTACGGAAGCAGCTGCATTAATTGAATATAATATCCAAAGCATAACACTTATGTTTTCTATTGAATCTAGAAAAGAAAATATTTCTATTTTTTTTAGTACTGTGTATAATGGATAATCAAATAAACTAGCTAAGTTGATACCAAATACTCCGATTGTGAATGTTATAGCAATAAATAAAATTATAAATGATAAAGTATACATTTTATAATATAATTTATTAAAATTCTTTTTATCAGTCAAATCATCTTTTTTAATACTCATTACGAACATTGGTGGGATAGATGAAAACAATGCATAAATTATTGATGACTTTATGATATTTTTATAGCTTACTGTAATAAGAGGTAGAAAATTATTTATATTAATATCTTTTATTAAGTTAGCATAATCAAATATAAAAATAGAGAATGCTACAAAAATAGATATTATAGATACTCTAGTTAATGTTTCTATTCCTTTATTTGCTATATAGAAAGTTAAACTAAGTATTAATAGATAAAAATATATATCAGGTGTTTCAGTTAAATATTGACTTGATAAAAACGAAGATAATCTATAACACAAGAATATATATAAAAATATAGAGAGTAGAGCGACAATTAAATTTATAACTATTGATGGCTTTCCATATATCTTTTTAAACTTTAAAGAACTTATTAAATTGGTATGTTTATCATTAAGAGTTAGTATAGCCTTAGAAATTAATAATCCCAAAAGATAACCAATAATCATAGATATAGGCGTTGCTTCTCTTGAATTATAAAGTAAATAACTAGTTAGAATTCCCCAAAATGGAGCTCCACTTAAAGTTATTACTAAAGTACTTAGTGAAAAACTATTTATTTTTTCATTAGATTCTTTCATTTCTTTATTTCTCCTATAGAAGTAATATTTGTTTTAGCATCTATTTTAAATTCTATGTTATTTAAATAATTCTTCCATTTATTTTTATCCTTAAAATAATTTTTATCATGTTTATAAATATAGTTTCCTATTCCAATTACATCTTTATTATTATCTTTTATAAATGTTAATAAGTTGTTTATATTATCTTTAATATAATTACTAGTTAATTTATTTAATTTTTCTATTGATTCTTTTTTAGTTAAATCGTATTTACATTTATAATCTATAACTTTAGAGTTTGTTTTATTAGATATAGTGAATTTATTATTTTTCCATTTATATTTAGTTTTTATATCTTGTAATTCTACTGAAAAATTATTATCATCACACTTAATAGTAACTGTTGCTTTTATAGCTTTATTGGATACTATATTATAAAATATAGATTCATTTTCTGATAACTCTATTTCGTTATCATCTTTAAATGTTGTTAGATTAGATAAATATAATACTTCTTTGTTATTATTCTTAACTATTTTTATTTTAGGGTAAATTAAGTTATAACCTTTTTCATAAGTGTAGTATGCATAATCAGAGAATTTTAATGGAGTAGATGAAGAAAATATATTTTGATTAAACTTCATCATCTTTTCTAGATATATAGACGATCCATCATTTTTTTTGTAAACATTTAATACTTTTTCACTTATTTCATTATTAATTACATAAACATAAAAGTTCATCTTTGATTTAGAACTTCTTAGGAAATAATCTTTAAAGTCTATATTTTCTTTTATTACTGTGTCTGTTACGATTAATACTTTTAAGTGTGAAATAAATATTTCTTTGTTACTTAGTTTTGATAGTTCTGCGATTGCTTCATTTATAGAATTAGATTTAGTTTTAAATACTTCAATATTACTATCTTTATCATTAACTATTAGTTGAGCAGTTACTTCATACATATTATCCTTGTAATCTATTACTATGCCTGTTAATATAGCTAGATCATTTATTTCTACATAATCTTTACATCCAGTAAGTGATAATATTAATATAAAAAGTATTATTATTTTTTTCATGATTCTCCTTTATTACTATTTTGTGGTAGTAGTCCTTTTTTAATTAATGTTTTTCTATTTTTAATATTTAATTTAGGACTTATTGGATACATAAATGGTTTTCCGAATGATTTTATATTACATAAGTTAGTTATTATGAATATGAAACCAAATAGTACTCCGATTATTCCAAATATTGAAGAGAGTATCATTAAACTATATCTATAGAGTCTTATGAATGATTGAAAGTCATAGTAAACAAAGAATATTGATGAGATTGCTGTTACTGCTACTAGGATAACCATAATAGGTGAAACAATACCTGCACTTACTGCAGCATCTCCTAAAACCAGTGCTCCTAATATTGAAAGAGACGTACCTCTTGATGAAGGAGTTAATGCATCTCCCTCATAAAGCAATTCGAACGTAAACATTAATGAGAATGCTTCGATTAATGCTGGGAATGGTACACTTGCCCTTTGAAGAGAGAAGTTTATAAGTAAACTAGTAGGCAATATTTGTTGATCATATGTAATAATTGCAAGATAAATAGATGGAGCAAAAATGGTGATGAATAGGGCAATTATTCTTATAAATTTTACGAATTCTACGTATAAACTTTTTTGATAAATATCTTCATCATTATGAAAATAATCTATAAAGAATGTTGGTATTATAAGAGCATTACATGAGTTTTCTGATACTATACATATTTTTCCTTCCATAAGACTTTTTGCTATAGTATCTGGTTTTTCTGTTGATTTAATAGATGGAAATGATGATTTATTTTCATTATTTATTAAACTTTTTATATAGTATGTATCAAGTACTTTATCACTACTGATATTACTTATTTTTTCTATTGTTTCATTTAATAATTCTTTATCTACAATATCATTCATATACATGATACTTACTTTAGTTTTAGTTCTAGTTCCAAGTGTTAATTCTTTTATATAAAGATTTTCATCTTTTATTCTTTTTCTTATTAAACCTATATTAGTATTATAGTTTTCATTAAAAGCATCTTTTGGTCCTTTAATAGTAGGTTCACTTGTTGGTTCATTAACACCTCTATCTAGAGTAGCTCTTGTTTCTAGTGCGATACATTCATCATGATAAATGATAATACTAAAACCATTAAATAAATATTCCATTACATCTTTAGAATCAATATCTATAAAACTAATAGAGGGAATATAATTTAGAATATCTTTTTTAAGTGAAGAAATTATTTCATTTTTAAGTAAACTACGTTTTGATATATATTCAAGAATAAATTCATTAGTTAATGTACTTGATGATACTGTTTGTATATTTATTATATAAATTTTATTTATGCCAAAAGAAACTTCTTTTATTTGAAGATCTGGCATATATTCTTTTTTGAATTGTAGTTTACTTACTATATTCATAGTATTAGTATTTACTTAATTAAAATAAAAATACTATGTTATAATTGTTATGGTGAAGTATATGTTTTATGTAGTAGGTATTTTATTTTTTATCTTTTTTATGTTTTTAACACTTGCATTTTATAAGTATTTATATAAGTTATGTGAGAAGTTAAAGATTAAGATTAATAAGAATATATTATGTGTTATATCAATTATAATATTTTATGGTAGTTTAGTAGTTGGTATGATGAATAAATATGTTTCAGTATTATTAATATTTATTTTCTATTTATTGCTTGGATATTTAGTAATAATGTTATTTTATAAATTATTAAATAAATATAAATGGTTTATGAAGTATTATTTATTAATACCAGCTGTATTTAGTTTTGTATTTGTAGTTTATGGAATTTATAATATATATGATATTAGAAGTAATAGTTATAATATTTCATCTAATAATAAATTAAGTCATAAATATAAAGGTATATTAATAACTGATTTACATTATGGACTTGCTGTTAAGGGTGAAGGATTACAAAAAGTAGTAGATGAAGTAAATGAATTAAATCCTGATTTTGTATTTTTAGTAGGCGATATAGTTGATGAAAGTACAACATTAGATGGAATGAAAGAATGCTTTCAAATACTTGGTAAATTTAAAACTAATTATGGTATATTCTATAGTTATGGTAATCATGATGAGAATATTTATAGTAATGAAAAGAACTATAGTAAAGAAACACTTAGAAATAATATAATTGGAAACGGTATTAATATTTTAGAAGATTCTAGTTATAGAATTAATGATGAACTTACTATAATAGGTAGAAGTAATGGCTATAAGAAGAGTATGAGTGAACTTGTTAGTAGTGTAAATAATGATGACTATAAAATAGTACTTGCTCATATACCAATGGATTATCAAAATGTTAAAGATAGTGGAGTAGACCTAGTACTTAGTGGTCACACTCATGCTGGTCAAATCTTCCCAGCAAAATTATTTCAAGAGATATTTAAAACCTCTGATATGGTATTTGGATATGAAAAAGATGGAAGTTTTAATAAAGTAGTTACTTCTGGTATAGCTGGATGGGGAATTCCAATTAGAACAGATCATCATAGTGAATATGTAATTCTAAATATAAAATAAAAAAGATTTCTTTTGAAATCTTTTTTTATATCACTAAAAGTAATAATAGGATTAATAGTATTATGTATAATGCTATTTGTAAACTATAAGTCCATATCTTTTTAGTTTTACCATCTATTGTCATTTCATATATTTCTACATATGGTACTGGACTTCTACGATACCATCCTTTTATTGTGATTTCTTTATCAAAGTTTTGTGGTAGTTTGAATAGCGCGAATACTTTGTTAATTATATAAAGAGGTTGATTATAATCTAAGAATATAATACCTGTTTCATCTTTAATAACGAAGTCTTCACTAAATATGCATCCAGGATTACCACGTCCGATTATTGTTCCTTTTAATTCACAAGGTATGCTTGTTACATCTGATACTTTAACTTCTCCTAAAAGGTTACTTACTGTTGTTTTAGTATAACCACTTTTGTGTCTTAATTTAAATTTAATAAATGACAATGTTAATGTAGTAATTCCTCCAAGTAATACTATAAGTCTACTGCTATCTTTAAGATAACAAGCAAGTATAATTGTTATTATTAATGCTATAGTTGGTAAGCAAAGTATCATTAATTCCATAATGAAGTCATCTACATATGATTCAGGTTTTACTAAATCAAATTTAATATATGGTTCTTCATTGTAATTTGGAGCTAATAATGAGATTGCTTCTAATCTTTTAGAGATTAATGGGTGAGTTGAATTTAGTTCATACCATTTTGCCCATGGATTCCATAATTCCCATTTCATAGCATTTTTTATTTTGTCTTTTGAAACCTTTCCATTTTCAAGACTACATACCGTCATTGATTTAGATTCTTTTACATCAAATATTCCAAGTGCGTTATTTTTAGATACACTATGTTTTGTATTTTTTGGTGTAGTACTTAATCCAAATCCTATTTTAACTAGTGCTTCAGCAAGAGATGATGGTTTTTTGGTTTCATCTACTGAGAATGCATCTGCTTTATATTCTCTTGTTCTTGATAACCATAGTATTAAGTATTGACTTATTATATAAAGAATATATGCGATTGCTGAAATTAAAATTTTTGCTTTAGCATCATCACTATCATCAGCATCTATATCAGTTGCTGCTTCATATATTGCGTAGAATACTAAAGGTACTATTTGTACTGCTGTCATTATTAACATATCATAGTGAACTACATGACCAAGTTCATGAGCAACTACTGCTTTAACTTCATCTTCAGTTAATAAATTAAATATTCCGTCAGTTAGTACAATTCTAGCATCATTTTTAAATCTACCATAAGTAAATGCATTAGGTGCTCCATCATGAATAATACCAATCTTAGGATATTTCATATTGTATTTTTTACAAATACTATCGATAAATTCTTTTAAGTAATCTGGTATTTGTTCACCAAATTTAGCTTTGTAGAACAATCTCATTGTTATGTCTGTTAACCAAGGTGCAATTAAAAATTGAATTATTATTATTGCAATACTAATATAAATAGCTATTCCAATATCTTGGCCTGTTAAAAGAGCTACTAATATTATTACAGCACTTAGGAGTCCATATAAACATGTTATTGTTAATATAGATATTCCAACTAAACTTTTTTTCATATATCACTTCCTTATCATAATTTTATCATATAAATATTTTTTTAAAAACTGTTTTATTATTAAAAAAATATGTTATTATAAAATAGAGGTGTAGTATGAAAAAAGGAAAAAATGTTAATTTAATATTAATTATATTATTGTTAGTTCTATTATGCGTTGCGGGTGTGTTTATTTATATGTGGTATAAGAATAAAAATATTAGTTGTCCAAAGTGTGAAAGCACTAATGAGGCAAATATAAATAGTGAGGTTAGTGTAATTGATGCCACAAGTATTTCTCCTCAGTATTTTGGTTTGAGTTCAACTGACAAGATTAAGATAACTCTTCCTAAAATTATTGGTGGAAAAGTTAATGTTGAAACTTTAAATAAAGAAATTTTGGATGAAGTTATGAATAAATCAGTTGTTATTCTTGGATATAGTACAAATGAAAATACTGATTTAAACGTTAGTTATAAATCACTTATTAAAAATGATATTGTTTATATTTTAATTATTGTTAAAACAAATTCATTAAGTAATACGCTAACTTCTTTTTATTATAATTATTTCTATGATATAAAGAATGATAAAATTATAACTGCTACAGAAAGTCTTGATAAAAATGGATATACTGATGAAAAATATTTAAATGAGTTTACTAAATGTCATGGTGAAGACTATGAAGAAGTAAAATGTACTTTAGAACATATTAAGAATACAATAAATGAAAAAAATAATTGTACATATATAGATATAAATAACGAAAATTTAAAAGTACACTTCGATGATTTTTGTAGTTAGATTGACTTAAAAGAATATTTATGGTATATTTTTGTTGAATTTAAAGAGAAAGGAGTGGAAGAAATGAAGATTTTAAATTTGAATTTATATGTTTTTAATGATAAGAGTTTTGATAAAGGAAGTGGGAATCTTCAATGTTTTCCACAAACTTTATAACGTTTAATATTTAAATATTTAACTACTCTTATCAGAGTAGTTTTTTGGAGGTAAAGGATGAAAGATTTAAAAGAATTTAAACCTCTAATTAAATTGATGAAAGAAGAAAAGGGTAAGCTTATCTTATCTAGTATAATTGTTGTAATATGTGGATTTTGTGAGATATTTACAGGATACTTAAATGGTAAAAGCGTAGAATCTATAACTGAGTTAAATCTTAAAGCAGCTCTTTTATATATTGGAATATATTTTATATTGGAGATTACTACTGATGGTATACTTTATCTTAAAGCTAAATCAATGTTATCTAAATTGGAAAGTATTTTAACAAGAAAATTAGAATTTTATGCATATAAAAAAGCAATTAATTTACCAGCAGTAGCATTTGAAAAGATGTCTTCGGGGGAAATAATAAATCGTATAACAAATGATGCTGATACATTAAGTTTTGTATTTTTAAGATTATTAAATATGGTAACAGTATTTGTTACATCAATGGTTTTACTAGTATATATATTTATAAATTCTTGGATAATTGGTTTAGAGATTATAGTAATTATGTTAATATTATATTTTGTAATTAAGAAATATAATCCAATATTAGAAAGTATTCATAAAAATAGAAAGAAAGAGCAAGATAAGTTTATATCTTTAACTAATGAGTCAATTAGAGGTATAAGAGAAATAAAAACATTAGGAGTTAAAAATAATTTAATTAATAATGTTATTGAAATTATTAAGAAGTTATTTAATAAGTCAGCTAATGAAATTGATACTAAAAAGAATTTTGATATAGTAACAGGCTTACTTAAATCTATATTAGAATGTGGAGTGCTCGCTACTTGTATTATACTTTTATATTATAAACAAGTATCATTAACATTCTTAGTAGCTATGACATATTATGTATATAGATTTACTAATATGATAGAAAATGTTAATGAGTTAATACAAACATATCAAAGTGTTAAAGTATCTGTTTCAAGAGTTAATGATATTTTAGATAATAGATTATTTGAAGATGAAAAGTTCGGTTTAAAAGAATTAGAAAATGTTAGAGGGGTTATTAAATTTGATAATGTATCATTTGCTTATCCTGATGAGGATGAAACATTAAATAATTTTAATTTAGTGGTTGAGCCAAATAAGAAAGTGGCTATAGTAGGTGCTTCTGGTCAAGGTAAAAGTACATTATTCAACTTACTAACTAGAATATTTGATGCAAGTGATGGTGAAATACTTATTGATGGAGTCAATATTAAAGATTTAAAAGAGGATACTCTTAGAAAAAATATATCTATAATAAGACAAGAACCATTTATATTTAATAGAAGTATAAAAGAGAACTTTCTTATTGTAGATGAGAATCTTACATTAGATGAGATTCGTAAGTATTGTAAAATGGCTTATCTAGATGATTATATTATGTCATTGCCTAAAGGGTATGATACTATTTTAGGAGAAGGTGGCGTTAACTTATCTGGAGGTCAAAAGCAAAGATTATCTATAGCAAGAACATTATCAAGAAATAGTAAGATAATACTATTTGATGAAGCAACAAGTGCTTTAGATAATAATAGTCAAAACTACATTAAGAAAACTATTGATGATTTAGTTAGTAATCATACAGTTGTAATAGTAGCACATAGACTTTCAACAATAATGGATGCTGATATAATACATGTTGTCGATCATGGTAAAGTAGTTGCGACTGGTAAACATAAAGAATTATTAAAAACATGTGAATTATATAAAAATCTATATTTAAATGAGTCTTTAAATTCATAAGAGATTGTTAAAATCTCTTATTTTTTTATCAAAATTAATTATTAAGCATATTCTATTATAGGAGGATTGCCTATGTTTAATAATTATAAAGAGATAGTTACTAAAACTGTTATTGGTAAAGGAAAGAAAACTTTTAAGAATGATTATGAGCTTACTACTGATACTGATGTAGATACTGTTCTTGGATGTTGGGTAATAAATCATAAGATTCATGGTAAGAAGGATGATGAGTACATCAAAATAAATGGAAGTTATGATATTAATATTTGGTATAGTTATGATAACAATACAAAAACAAATGTTGTAAGTAAGAAAATGTTTTATGAAGAGAGGGTTAGAGTTAAAGTACGTGAGAATGGGGACTTAAATGATAACTCTGAAATAATCATTAGAAGCCTTAAGAATCCAACATGTATAGATGTATCAAATGAAGATAAAACTATTAAATACACGATATCTAAAGAACTTGGTATAGAAATAGTAGGAGATGCTAAAATAAGAATACCTGTAAGTAATAGTGAAGATGATTATGACTTGATAATAGATGAAGATGCAGTTAATGATGAAATAGATAAAAGTGTTAATATAAATTACTTAGATAATAAAGACTCATAATTGACTTTTTGGAGTCTTTTTTACTATAATAAATAGTATTATTCTTTCAAAGGAGATAATGCTATGGATAATAGTGTTCGTATTAAAGCTAGTTTGGATAGGCTGCTTGATGAAAATGATAATGTTTTTGTTGTCCCACATATTAGACCAGACTTTGATGCAGTTGGTTCTGCTTTAGGAATTGCTTTAATATGTAAAAAAAATAATAAGAATTGTTTTATAGTAATAGATGATGATTATGATAAATTAGAGCCTGAAACTAGAAAGGTTTTAGAAAGTATTAAGGGTAACTTTAATTTTATAAGAAGTAATGATTTACCAGTTTATTTGACTCCTAGGAGTTTAATGATTGCTGTTGATGCTAATAAAGATTATCTTCTTTGTACAAAGAAATATTTAAATGAATTTAAAAATATCGTTGTTATAGATCATCATAAAACTGATGAGCATACTATCAAAACACCATATTTGTATGTGGATGAAAGTATTTCAAGTGTTTGTGAAGAAGTATCAAGATTATTATTTCTATATGGAGTTAAATTATCTCCTGATTATGCTAATTATTTACTTGCTGGTATTATACTTGATACTAATAAATTAAGCAAAAATACTAGTGCTAGAACATTTGAAATAGCATCTAAGCTTACAGCGAGTGGTGCGGATCCTACTATAGCAAATAATATGTTTTTGGAAGATTTTGAACATGATAGAGCTATTCAAAGGTTAGTAGATAATACTGATTTTCAAAATTATATCTTTGCGATAGCATCTGATTCAGAAGATAGTGGTAGAATATATGAGCCTGAAGATATTGCTAAAGCAGCTGACTATTTACTTAAATATAATATTAATTGTAGTTTTGCAATGGCATATATAGATGATATTACTATTAGTGTCAGTGCTAGAAGTAAAGGACTAATTGATGTATCTAAAATTATGAGATTATTTGGTGGTGGTGGAAATGAATATTCTGCAGCTACTAAAATAAGAGGAAAAAGCTTACAAGAAGTAAAAAGTTTACTTATTAGTTCATTGATGCCGGGGGCTTATATTGAAAATGCTAATATATCTTTTGTAGATGAAAATCCTATGAAATTAACAATGAAAAAGAGTCGTGAATAATGACTTTTTTAATTAAAAGTTGACTTCTTGTATCATTTATGATATAATGTAATAGCTTTTGAATAAGGGGGTTAAGATTATGTCAATAACAAATGCTAGACAAATATTAGGATTTGATTTGAATACAATATTAACATTAGAAGCAATTACTAAAAGATATAGACAATTAATTAAGGAGTTCCATCCAGATAAACATCCTGGATGTAGTGATATTGAATTACAACATTATCATCAAAAAACAATAGATATTAATAACGCTTATGATTATTTAAAGGTTAATATATCTAAAGTTAATGATTGCGTTAGTAGTAAAAAAGATCCATTTGATGATTGTCAAACAATGTTTTTCTATTCAAAACGTTCTAAAGTTGATCAAAGAGCTCGTAGTGTATTTGAGAATGCTAAGGATAGTAAATTAAAACAAGAGTTAATTAATTTATATAATAGAGTTAATATTAATAATGCTCAAAATGAAAATGAATTATTAAGAGCATTTAATGATTTTGCTAAGGGTGTTGCTTTAATATATCATAATTACGAAACTAGATATCGTATCGATAGGGGAATTCCAAATTCTTTTAAAGCTGATATAGATTATCAAGTTGATGTTGATTCATTTTTAAATAGTTTAGAAGAAATGTCTAAGAAAAGAAAAAGGGAATTAATAGAAAAAATTGAAGATATTTATGATGCTTCTTTAATAGATGATACAATTAAAAATACTAAGGCATTTAATGCTTATATTAATGACTATTATAAATTATTTTGGAATTCAAGAATTACTAAAAGTGAAGAACAAAGAGTATTTGATGAAATAAATACTAAAGTGATTAGAATTGCTGATTATTTTGAATCTCGTAAGAAAGATTATTTAAGAATTAAAAGACAATTAAGTAAATTACCAGAAACATTTGAAAATAATAAGTATTCTAGAGATGAATTATCAAGAGAATTAGACAATAGTATTATATATGGTACATTTACTAGTACAACTAAAAGAATTCAAGATATAATTGATACTTATAACACAAAAAGAAGATATATTAATAATATGCGTAGAGCATTAACACTAAAATCTAAAATTAGTTTAATAAGATTAGATCCTAATAAAGATAAAGATAAAATAGAATATATATTAGATATCTTAGATTTTGCTCAAAAAGTATTAGATGAAGCTGAAAAAGGTAAATATGATGTTCCTCAAATATCAATATTACAAAATTTATCATTAAGTGATACTAGAAAAGATGAATTATTATTAGCTATGTTTACTCGTGAAGAATATAATGTTTTCTTATCATTTAATAAAGATAATAGTAGAAAGACTGATCCTTTTGTACTTGGTAATCCACGATTAGACCAATATTTAAGCTTATCTGACTTTGGTATGCGTTTGAATATAAATACTAAGGAAGAAATTTCTCAAGATGTTAGTTTAGTACCACTTAGTTTATTTGTTAGATATGGTAATGTAGTAAATGCTACTACTAGAAGAAAAAATAGTTATGAAACAATCTTATGTCAATATAATGGATATGAGTTAGTATATGTTCATGAATATAAAACAAACTTTAGTTATTACTATTTAAGAGAAGCAACTGTTAATTATTGTAATGGTGGTAGTAGAGAAGACTTATTAAGAACTTTAGAAGAAGAAGTAGGAGCAATGTTTGCTGAACATACAGATAGAATTAATAAAAATGATAAACTTGAAAGAACTTTAGAAATTAAAAGTAAATAGAATGGATTTAAATTCCATTCTTTTTTTGTTATAATATTTAATGATTGGAGTAGTTATGGATCAAGAGAAGATTGGAAAATTTATTAGAGAACTTAGAAAAAATAACAATTTAACTCAAAATGATTTAGCTCTTAAATATGGAGTGACATATCAAGCTGTAAGTAAATGGG
Organism: uncultured Clostridium sp.; assembly: GCA_902492325.1. GTDB lineage: Bacteria > Bacillota_I > Bacilli_A > RF39 > UBA660 > CAG-1000. Next base: position 48,573 of record CABULC010000006.1, on the reverse strand, counting down.
AGAATGGTAAGAATATACCTGATATTTCAATTCTTAAACAAATGAGTAAAGATTTTAATATAAATATAGATGATTTACTTGATGGGGAAAATAAAAAGAAGAAAAATAACAAATATTATATTCCTATTATTATAGCCTTAGTTATTTTATTAAGTGTATTAATAGTGCTTATATTTTTTCATAAAGAAAAATTTGAATTTAAGACTTTAAGTGCTGCTTGTAAGAATTTTACTATTTCAGGAAGTATTGCTTATAATAAAGATAAATCTTCTATATATATATCTAATGTTAAATATTGTGGAGGGGATGATAATAATACTTATGATAGTGTTGAATGCATATTATTTGATTCTCATGATGGAGTTACTACTAAAATAAGTGAATACTCTAAAAAAGAAAATGTAACTTTAGAAGAATATTTGCATGAAGTAGAATTTGTAGTTGATGATTATGAATCTAATTGTAAGAATTATACTAATAATCATATATATATTGAAATACTTGCTAAAAAAGATGGAAAAACTACAACATATAAAATTCCTTTAACTTTAACTAGCTGTAATAAGTAATTCAACTTTAAGTTTAGATACTCAACTTAAAATTTATAGTATTTTTTATAAAAATATATTAAAATGATAATGTAAGGATGTGAATTATGAAGAAAAAAGAAGATAAAAAAGATAAAACGTTGAATTATATAATTATTGGAACTATTTTAGCTTTAGCGTGTTGTGTTGGTTTTTATGTAGGATTTACAAGCACTGATAGTAAAGAAACCGATGCTGAAAAATTCGCCAGTGAATATTCTATTGATAATGATAATGTGTTTGTTTATAGAACACTTGAAGAAATAAATAAAATACTTAAAAATGGTACTGGAATTGTGTATTTGGGTTTTCCTGAATGTCCTTGGTGTAAAGGATATGTTCCTTATTTGAATGAAGTTGCTAAAAAGGCAAAATTAGATAAAATATATTATTTTAATATTTTAAAGGATAGAAAGAATAATACTGACAATTATAAGAAAACTGTTGAATTATTAAAGGATTATTTAAAATATGATGATGAAGGAAATAAGAGAATTTATGTGCCTGCTGTTATAGCTGTTAATAAAGGTAAAATTGTTGGTTTTGATGATGAAACATCTTATGATACTAAAGGATATGAAAATCCTGAAGATTATTGGAAAAATGAAGATTTGGATGGTCTTAAGAATAGATTATCTAAAATGATTAATGATGTTTCTTTTGATTATTGTACAACTGATTGTAATAAGTAACTATTAATTTAGTTACTTTTTTGTTATTATAAAATAGAGGTGAATTATGAAATTAAAAGATAAAGTATGTGTAGTAACAGGTGGTGCTATGGGTAATGGTCTTGGAATAGTTAAAGTATTTTTAAAATATGGAGCTAAAGTATCTATTATTGATTATGATGAGTCAGTAAACGCTATAGTGGCTAAACTTAATAACGAAGGACATGATGTTATAGGTTTTCATGCTGATATAAGAGATAAAGATAAAGTAAATGAAGCTATAGAGAAAACTAAAGAAATATTTGGTAATATAGATGTACTTGTTAATAATGCTGGAGTTGCTAAAATAGAAAATTTTATGGAAATGATTGATGAAGTTAGAGATTTTCATTTTGATGTTAATATAAAAGGTACTTGGAATGTAACTAAATCATGTCTTAAATATTTTAATGATAATGGTAGTATTGTTAATTTATCAAGTGTTACTGGACCAATGGTAGCTGATACTGGAGAATGTGCTTATGCGACTACCAAGGCTGCATTAATAGGATTTACTAAAGGTTTAGCAATGGAACTAGTTAGTAGAAATATAAGAGTAAATGCTATAATGCCAGGATATATAATGACACCAATGGTAGATGGTATTGCAAAAGATTCTAATAGTGAAGACCCAAAAAGTGTTATAGAAGGAATTAGAATAGGTATTCCAATGAAGAGACTTGGAACTATAGAAGAGTTAGGAGAACTAGCTGCTTTTCTTGCAGGTGATGAAGCAAGCTATATAACAGGACAAGGAATAGTAATAGATGGTGGAAGTACACTTCCTGAAACTATGAGTGTTGGAGTATAGTTACTTTTTATAGAAAAAGAGGATTATAGTTGATTTCTATAATCCTTTGGCTTTTTAATATTCAGAAACTTATTTATAATGTTTATTTAATTGTAATTTCAATTATCAAGAAATATATAGTTTATGCATGTAAAGCTTGATTTTACTTGATTTTTAGTATCATTTATGATATAATATGTGCAATATTAAGGGGGATAAAGATGATTAATATTAAATTTAAAAATGAAAAAAGTTTATTTATAGGAGGAGACGATGTTGCTGTAAAAGCAGATCGTGTTATTAAAAAAATAGAAAAGTATATTCGCAAAGGAAGATGTGCTAAAGCTGATAAAACTGATGATGGTTATAATTTTAACATATTAGATTATGACTATTCTTATCAAGATTATCATATAGAAGTAGGAGAACATACTAATAGTGAATATGCTCGTGAATCTGAAAGACTTTATAAACTTGCTAATACTAAAGAGATGAAAAAGAAATTTATTAAAACTGAGAAAGATATTTATACAAAACCTTCAAAGATTTTTAAGAGAAATTTTAGCGAATTATTTGATGGTTATTCTGATCTTTTTATACTTACTTTGGGTGCATCTGCAATTTTATCACTTTTCTTAACACTTCCTGTTGGTATTTGTTTTGATTTTTCTCTACCTGTTAGTATGCTTATATCTGCTTCACCTCTTATTGCTCAACTTTCAACATTTCTTGCTGGTATACCACTTGTAAATACAATTAAAGAGTTAAAACAAAATAAAAAGTCAAAGAAAAAAGATGATGAAGTACCTGGATCTGATAAAGAAGAAAAGGCAACTGTTAAAAAAGTTAATTTAATGGAACCTAATAAAATTAAAAGCTTAGATGATATTAAAGAGATATCTGTTGTTAAAAATAATTCTCAAGAGATGCTTGCAAAAACTCGTAAACAAAAAGCAATCATTTTATTCTTAAAAAACAAATATAGAGAGTTAGATGAAAGAAGAATAGAACTTATTAATAATAGGGGCTCTAATGAAGAAATTATTCAAGTTGTTAATGAAATGAATGCATTAGCTTATAAAGCAAATACTATAATACCTAGTTCTACTTTAGAAGAAGTTGTTGAAGAAAAGCCAATGTGTCTTGAATTAAAATAAATATTTATTCTTTAATTAATTTGACAATATATAAAATATATATTATAATTTACTCGTAAATTGTTGATTTGGAAGAGTAGGTATATGATTCTTTATAGAAAGTGACTGGTTGATGGGAAGTCATAAGATTGATTATATTGAATGGGCCAATGAAAGATTATCTGAAATAGTAGTAGGATAATACGAAGTACTCATCTTCGTTAACAAAAGGACTATATGATGGTATAGGTAATAAGCTATTTTAGGTGGCAATAGTAAGAATTATAATCTTATCCTAGTTTAGGATAAGATTTTTTTATTAGAGGTGTGAAATGATAAAATATTATGAGGGATTTCGATGGTGTTAAATATTAACTAATAAAAATAAAATAGAAAATATTAATATTTAAGGGAGATGAAATTATGAAAGAAAAATATATAACTTTAACAGGAGATAGACCTACAGGTCCATTACATATTGGACACTATGTTGGGTCACTTAGAAAACGTGTAGAAATACAAAATAGTGGAAACTATAATCAATTTGTTATGATTGCGGATTTACAAGCACTTACAGATAATGCAGATAATCCAGAAAAGATTCGTGAAAATGTAATGGAAGTAATGCTTGATTATTTGGCTGTAGGTTTAGAACCAGATAAAACAACATTTTTATTGCAAAGTGAAATACCAGCTTTATATGAACTTCCAATGTTATACTCAAATTTAGTAACAGTAGCTAGACTTCAAAGAAATCCAACTATTAAAAATGAAATTAAACTTAGAAATTTTGAAAATAATTTACCAGTAGGATTCTTTACTTATCCGATTAGTCAGGCTGCTGATATAACTGCTTTTGGTGCTAAATATGTACCAGTTGGAGATGATCAACTTCCAATGATAGAACAAACTCGTGAAATAGTTAATTCATTTAATAGAATATATAAAACAGATACTTTAGTTTTACCCGAAGCAATACTTCCTGACAATGAAAAATGTTTAAGACTTCCTGGCACAGATGGAAATGCTAAGATGAGTAAATCTCTTGGTAATTGTATATATCTAAAAGATTCAAGTGAGGAAATTAAAAGAAAAGTAATGAGTATGTATACTGATCCAAATCATATTAAAGTAGAAGATCCAGGAGATACTAAAAATAATACAGTATTTATATACTTGGAAGCATTTGCAACAGATGAACACTTTAAGAAATATTTACCAGAATATAAGAATCTTGATGAGTTAAAAGCACACTATGAACGTGGTGGTTTAGGAGATATGAAAGTTAAGAGATTCTTAAATGATGTTATGCAAGAAGTAATGGAACCAATTAGAACAAGACGTGAAGACTATGAAAAACGTAAACCTGAAGTATTTGAAATGCTAAGACAAGGTACATTAAGGGCAATTGAACATTCAAATAAAATACTTAATAAAGTTAAAAGTGATATAGGTATTAATTATTTTGAAGATGAAGAATTTAAAAATAAGTTTATAAATAATTAAAAATATAGTATTATATATTTATAGTAGGTGATAAATATGTTTGATATATTTAAGAAGACTGAGGAAGATAAAAGACAAGAAAAAACTGATAAAATAGAAAGATTTTTTGCAGCTGATATGTGTGTTAAAAAAGATATGCATTCTTTAGTACCAACTGAGGCTGATTTATATACGATGGATGCAATGGTTGAATATATGGATAAATTATATAGAGGTCTTAAAGATTTAAGAACTGAATTTAAATTTATGGGAAGAAATTTAGATTTAGAAAAAGATACTTTAGAGAAAATGGACGCATTTTTTAAAGGCCTTATTGATGAATCAGTTAATCTTAGATATGATCCTTCTACTATAAAAAAATTCTTTAATGATAGAGTTTCTTATATGAGAGAAGAATTTGTTAATGATGTTAAAATGAATTTTGCAGGTTATACTTCTTTTGCAGATGTAGATAGTTATTTTCAAAATTGTACTACTATAAATGAAGCATTACATTTACTTCATATGTATGTTACAAACAATGTTGATGTTTTACATTCTATGAGTGTAATAGGTAATAGAGATATTGGTGGGTATTCATTAACTTTATATGGTAAACCTAACTCTGAAGTTAATGATATATATAATTCTTATCCAAGTAATACTGGAGGAGGAGATACTGATTTAATAAGCCTTCCAAATGTTAATAAAGCTCTAATGATGGTTAGAGATAAAGGACATGCACTTAGTATTGAAATTACTTATGAAGGAGATAATGCAGTAGTAGAATACTTTGTTCCTAAAATATGTAACATTGATATGGTAAATGCGCTTCCGGGTGTTATTAAAATTAATAGTGATACTCCAATGAATGTTGGAACTACTGGAAGATTTGTTGTTAGTAAAAAAGAACTACCTGCTATGCTTGGAAATTTTGTATCAAAGGTTCCTACTGATGCAGATATGCCGGCATATAATTATAGTGGTATTGTTCATTCAATATAAATATTAAACTGTCTTATGACAGTTTTAATTTTGGTTTTAATGTGTTATTATTGGAATATAATTAGTGGTGGAATATGATAGATAGAATAATAAATGAAGAAAGTATAAAATTTGAAAATGAAATATTAAAAACTAATAATGCAAGATATATCTTTTTATATGCGTATTTTCATAATGTTAAAAATAAAAAGAAATTTATTAATAGTATTATAAATAGTGATGATAAAAAATATATACATTACTTTTTTAGAAGTATTAAAGATATAGATAGAGAATTATTACTTGATAAAATTCTTTCTTATGATGACTCTAAATATATTTATTATTGTTTATATGATACTAAAGACTTAGAAGATAAATATTATGTTAAAGCTATAAATTATGTTATTGATAGTAGTGATCACAGATATTTAGGTTTAACTTTATATTATTATTTTGTTGTTATGAAACTTTATAATCAAGATATTATAGATAGATTAGGTTCTATATATAGTGGAATAAATAAAGATAATTATTTAAAAATATTCATAAAAGAAAGAACTGAAGCTAAAGAAGAAATATTAGAACATTCAAAGTATGGATTTTATAAGTATGAAGACAGAAATGGATATACACCAGATATGATTGTATGCCATATTAGTCCTGATTATGGAAGAATTGTAAATACTGTATATAATCCTGAATCTAGAGTTACTACTCATTATGTTGTTTCTAGAAAAGGTGAGGTAACACATTCACTTGATTTAAAAGATGGTGCATGGACTAATGGGACTATTGATGAAGAAGAAAAGGATACATATTATAAATTTTCTTCTAATCCTTTAGTTAGTAGTAGAAGTTATAATGCTAACTTTTATACTTTTACTATAGAACACGAATCGTTTGATGGTTCGCTAACTGAAGAGCAATATCAAACATCATTAAAAGTAATGTGTGAAATAATTGATTATGTAAAAGAAAAATATAATAAAGATTTTATAATAGATAAAGATCATATAGTTGGACATAGAGATGTCGATCCTATAGTTAAACCATCTTGTCCTGGAGATAAATTTCCATTTGATAGGTTTATTAATGATTTAAAAAATATTTATAATAATTGAGAGGAAAAATTATGATTAGAAATTATAAAATAATAACTTTATGTGGCTCAACGAAGTTTAAAGATGAATTTTTAAAAGCACAAAAAGATTTAACATTAAAGGGTAATATAGTTATATCAGTAGGACTTTTTGGTCATTCAGGTGATAGCGAAGTGTGGGAAAATATGGATGAAGGTACACTTACTAAAACTAAAGAAATGTTAGATGATATGCATAAAAGAAAAATTGATTTAGCCGATGAAATATTTGTTATTAATGTAGGTGGATATATTGGTTAGTCAACAAAATCAGAAATAGAATATGCTAAAGCCACAGGTAAAAAAGTAAGTTATTTAGAATAAGAGAATTTAAGTTAATAAAGTGAACATTTGTTTACTTTTTCCTTTTGTTCGCTTGTTTTGTATTGACGTAGGTGTTAGAATATAAAAAGCAAAAAGAGAAATAATATAAATAAAGTTTTTAAAGGAGGGAAAGTATTATGTTTGAATTAGTAAGTAAATATAAACCTAGTGGTGATCAACCAGAGGCAATAAAAAAACTTGTTGATGGTGTTAATAGTGGTAAAAAGAATCAAGTACTTTTGGGAGCAACTGGTACTGGTAAGACTTTTACTATCGCGAATATTATTGCTCAAACTAATAAACCTACATTAATACTTGCTCATAATAAAACATTAGCTGGACAATTATATGCTGAGTTTAAAGAGTTATTTCCTAATAATAAAGTAGAGTACTTCGTTTCTTATTACGATTACTATCAACCCGAAGCATATGTACCAAGTAAAGACTTATATATTGAGAAAGACTCTAGTATAAATGATGAAATAGATGAATTAAGACATGCTGCGACTGCTGCTATAATAGATAGAAGAGATACAATAATAGTATCTAGTGTTTCTTGTATATATAGTATTGGAGAAAAAGAAGAATATATAAATAAAATGCTTAATCTTTCAGTAGGAGATATAATTGATAGAGATGCTATACTTGAAAAATTAGTTGGTATGCAGTATGAAAGAAGTGTTTTTGATTTAAAACGTGGTACTTTTAGAGTTAAAGGGGATACTATAGAACTAATACCTATCGGAGAAAAAAAGAGTGGTATTAGAGTAGAATTATTTGGAGATGAAATAGATAAAATAAGTTTATTTGATCCACTTACTGGTAGAGTTAATAGTAGTGTTAAAACTATAAGTATATTCCCAGCTTCATTATTTGTAACTAGTGATGAAAAGATACAAGAAGCAACTAAAAGAATAGAAAAAGAACTTGAAGGCAGACTTAAAGAATTACATGAAGAAGGTAAACTTCTTGAAGAGCAAAGACTTAAAGAAAGAACTATGTATGATATAGAGATGCTTAAAGAGACTGGATTTTGTCATGGTATTGAAAACTATAGTAGACATATGTCACTTAGAGATGCAGGTGAAACTCCAACAACATTAATAGATTTCTTTCCAAAGGATTTCTTACTTGTTATTGATGAAAGTCACGTTACACTTCCTCAAGTAAGAGGTATGTATAATGGAGATCATATGCGTAAGCAAACTCTTGTTGATTATGGATTTAGACTTCCTAGTGCGATGGATAATAGGCCTCTAAAGTTTGATGAATTTAAAGCTAAACTTAATCAAGTAATATATGTTTCAGCTACTCCTGGAGATTATGAGTTATCACTTGTTGATAAACCAGTTGAACAAATTATTAGACCTACTGGATTATTAGACCCTATAATTGATGTAAGACCAACTAAGAATCAAATAGATAATATTATTGAAGAAATAAATGATAGAATAGCTAAGAATGAAAGAGTACTTATTACTACACTTACTATACGTATGAGTGAAGAATTAACTACTTATTTAAAAGAACTTGGATATAAAGTAACATACTTACATAATGAAATAAAAACTCTAGAAAGACTTAATATAATACGTAATCTTAGACTTGGTAAGATAGATGTAGTAGTTGGAATAAATCTTCTTCGTGAAGGCATTGATATACCAGAAGTATCACTTATATGTATAATGGATGCTGATAAACAAGGATTCTTAAGAAGCGATAGAAGTTTAATACAAACTATAGGAAGAGCTGCAAGAAATCAAAATGGTAAAGTAATAATGTATGCAGATACTATGAGTGATGCAATGAAGATTGCAATTAGTGAAACTAATAGAAGACGTGCTATTCAAGAAAAATATAATAAAGAACATGGAATTATTCCTAAAACAATAGTTAAAGATATTAAAGAAGCAATAACTAACGAAGTCGAAGAACAAAAGATAGAAAAGAAAAAATATTCTAAGAAAGAGTTAAATGATATGATTCATAAACTTGAAATAGAAATGAGAGAAGCAGCAAGTAAATTAGACTTTGAAAGAGCTACTGAACTTCGTGATGTAATATTTGAACTTAAAGATTTAAATTAGTTTTTAAATCTTTTTTTATTATGCTATAATTTTTATGATAGGTGATAATATGAAGTGTAGTAATTGTAAAGCTGAAGTAGATTCTAATATGGAGTTTTGTCCTTATTGTGGAAGAAAAATTGATATAAAAGTTAATGAAACAAAATATAAAATAATGCTTCTTTTATTACTTTTTTTCTTTCCTATTGGTATAATCTATTATTGTTTTAATCGAAAAGAAGATTATAGAATGAAGAAAGCTTTTAGGATAATAGTTATTATTTATTTTTTACCTTTTATGGTTTCTATTGCTTTTTTTGCTTTATCTATATTAGATGGTTTTAAAAATGGTGGAGAAATGACACCTGAAAATACTGAATGTTCATATTATTGTGCTAACGAATCTTATAGAGTAATAGGAAATACTTGTTATTGCGCTGATGGTAAAAGTAAAAAGCTAGATGATTCTATAGAAGATGAACCATCAAAAGAAGAAATAATAGATGAACCTAAGAATGAAGAGAAGATTGAAGCATCAATTGTTAAAAGTGATAACTTTGATACTGAGAAATGGTTAAATGAAGTTAAAAGCAAAAATGTTATTATTAATGTTATAGCCAGTAGTACTTGTCCTCATTGTCATAATTTTAATCCTATTATAGAAAAAGTAGCAACTGATAATAATGTAAAACTGTATTTTATAGAAGTTGATAAACTAGATGGTGAAAAGTTCAATACTTATATTAACAGTATTGAAATACCTGGTTATAAGGGTTATGTACCATATACATTTATTACTTATGATGGAAAAGTAGTATCAGAAAATTTAGGTGAACTTGATAGTAGTGATACCGATATATTAGTTAAAAATGTTTTGAAACAATATAAATGATATTGTTTCTTTTTTATGTAATGTTTGATATAATATACGCTGGAGTTGATGTGTATGAAAACACCTAATATGTTAGATGCTAAAAAGAGAAATCAAAATGAAATAAAATATGTAGATTATGATAAGAATTTTGATAAATTTGGAGAAGGAAAAACATTCTTTGTTAGAACCTATGGTTGTCAGATGAATGAGCATGATTCTGAAAAAATACGAGGTATGATGAAGAGTGTTGGTTTTACATTAGTAGATTCTATAGAAGATGCTGATGTTGTTATATTAAATACTTGTGCGATACGTGAGAATGCTCATGATAAAGTATTTGGTTTTTTAGGTGTTTTAAAACATTTAAAACAAAGTAAACCTGACTTATTAATTGGTATATGTGGATGCATGGCTCAAGAAGAAGTAGTAGTAAAAGATATATTAAATAAATATAAATATGTAGACTTTGTTTGCGGAACACATAATTTAGATAATTTAATATCTATTGTTAAGAATAAAATTGATACTAAGAAACAACAAATAGAAGTACTTAGTTACGAAGGTGATGTTGTTGAAAATGTACCAGTGTTAAGAGAAAGTAAATATAGTGCTTGGGTTGACATAATATATGGTTGTGATAAATTTTGTACTTATTGTATAGTTCCTTATACTCGTGGTACTCAAAGAAGTAGAAAACATGAAGCTATTGTTGACGAAGTAAAAGAACTTGTTAAAAATGGTTATAAAGAAGTAACTCTTTTAGGACAAAATGTTAATGCTTATGGAAAAGATTTATATGAAGACTATAATCTTGCTAATTTACTTAGTGATGTAAGTGATACTGGAATAGAAAGAATTAGATTTGTTACAAGTCATCCATGGGATTTTACTGATGAGATGGTTGATATAATAGCTAGTCGTGATAACATAATGCCTTATATACATTTACCACTTCAATCTGGTAGCGATAAAATACTAAAATTAATGAATAGAAAATATACAAGCGAAGAATATTTAAAACTTTATAATAGTATACGTAGTAAAGTTAAAAATTCTAGTGTTACTACTGATATAATAGTAGGTTTTCCAGGTGAGACAGAGGAAGACTTTCAAGATACGTTAAAACTTGTAAATGAATGTAAATTTGACGGAGCTTTTACATTCGCATATAGTCCTCGTGAAAATACACCAGCTGCTTTAATGAAAGATGCTATTCCTGAAGAAGTTAAGATGGACAGACTTCATAGATTAAACGAAGTAATAAATAAATATAGTAATGAAGCTAATGCTAGAATGAATGGTACAGTTGTTAAATGCTTAGTAACTGGACTTAGTGATAAAGATAAAACAAAAGTATGTGGATATACTGAAAATATGAAACTTGTTAATATAGATGGACCAAAAGAATTAATTGGAAATATAGTTAATGTTAAAATTACAGATACTAAAAGTTTTTCAATGGATGGAGTATATATTAAAGACTAATTGTGTTATAATTTTATTATTAGGTAGGTGGATGTATGAAAATTAAAAAAGTATTAATTATTTTATTCTTGTGTGTATTAGTTGTTGGTAGCGTTTATTATTATAATGAACAATATAAAAATGTTGCTGATAAAGCAAAGACTGGGGAAGAGGTAAAACTAGAATCAGAAACACCAGAAGTAAAAAAATGCACAGAAGGATATGAATGCATTGATATAGAAAATACTACTTATAAATTCAGCATTAAAAGAAGTATAAAAGTTAATAATATGTTTAATTATGAAACTAATGAAAATGAAGCTGGAACTTTAATAATAGATGATGATGGAGTTTTAGTATTTGAAGACTTAACTGGTAAAGTAATTAAGAAATATGATAATATCGAATCTAAAGTAGTAAGTATTGATTCAACTAGTGATAAATGTGATCTTATATATGTAGCTGTTACAGAAGATGGGAAAGTATATAAAACTGAAGAAGAAGATGGCCTTTTTAGTGGAGAACCATTCTTAATGCTTCCACTTGATGAAGAATATACTAAAGTATCTTTATATAATGATACTTGTGATTTAAAACTTATTGGTTTAAATAAAAATAATGAAGTAAAAGATTTATTAGCTAATGAATAAATCTTTTTTAATGGATGTATACAAACAAAAATTCGTTATTAATTTATTGACATTTTTTTAGTGAAATATTATATTGTTAGTAGAGGTAATATTATGAAGAGATTATATATTGATTTTGATGGTGTGGTGATGGATACTATTCCACCACTATATGATGCTTTACAAAAGAGTGGAGCAGATGTAACTAATGAAAGTGAGATTAGAGTATTTTTTGCTAGTTATGATTTTTCTAAAATTATAAATGATGATAATATTCTAAATGATTCAATTAATTGTATTAAGAAATTAATTGATAGTAAGATGTTTGAAATATCATTTTTAACTCATGTTAATTCTTTAACAGAGGGTTGTGTAAAAGTAGAATATTTAAGACAACATTTTAAAGATATAACTATTATAATGGTTCCTAAAGAAATATCTAAAACTAAAGTAGTACATAGTGAAGGAGCTATACTTGTAGATGATTATTCAGGTAATTTAAAAGAATGGGAAGAAAATGGTGGTATAGCTGTTAGATTCTCTAAAGAACTTGAATCTCATGGATATAAAGTATTAAATCATTTAGATGAACTTATTAATATGTTCAAGGATGAGGTGGATGAATGTTAGAAGTAATAAGAGTAGTAACTGGAATTTTAAAAGAAAACTGTTATATTGTACATAATGGAATAGATTGTTTAGTTGTAGATCCAGGAGATGATCAAAAGAAAATATTAACTGAAATAAATAGTAGAGGTTTGCATGTTAAAGGAATACTAATAACACATTATCATTTTGATCATGTAGGATGTTTAGAAACATTTAAAGAGATATATCCTACTGCTAGAATAGTTGATTATAAAACTAAGGGAGATGTTAAAATAGATACATTTGAATTCAAAGTAATAGAAACTTATGGTCACACTATGGATAGTGTGTCATTCTATTTTGATAAAAATGATATACTATTTACTGGAGACTTTGTATTTAAAGAAACTATTGGAAACTTTGAAGAAGATAATGAACAAGCTATGATAAATAGTCTTAAAGTATTTAAATATATGTCAACTAATGTTAAAGTGTATCCTGGTCATGATGAAGAAACTACTGTTGAACATGAACTTAAATATAATCCATTCTTAAGAGGAATTTAATGCTTGCGAGTGTAATAATAGAATATTCAGTAAAATCATTAAATAAAGTATTTGATTATATAGTACCTGTAGAATTAAAAGATATTATAAAAGTAGGACATAAAGTAATAGTACCTTTTGGAAAAGTAGAAGTAGAAGGTTTTGTACTTAAATTACATGATAAAAAAGATGATTCTTTAGAATATAGAAGTATTATTAGAATACAAGAAAGTGATTTTTATTTAAATGAAGAATTACTCAAGTTAGGTAAATATATGAGTGATTTTTTGTTATGTAATTTAATATCTTGCTATCAAGTAATGTTACCTAAAGCTTTAAAAGCATCATTAAAAACTAATATTAATAGAAAATATATTACTAAAGTATCATTAAATAAAGAAATTGATGTAGATAAATATATTCTTGAACATAAAAGAAATACTGGTGAAATTAATATTATTAATAGTTTAAGAGATGGAGAAAAAGAGAAAAAAGAGTTTAGTAGTTCTATAAAGAAATTAATTGAAAAAGGAATAGTAATTGAAAATAAATATGAAGTTAATCGTGAAGTAGTAACTGATTCTTTGAAGAAAGAGATTAATTTAACGGATGGTCAGTTAAATGCAGTAAATGAAATATTGAATTCTAGTGCTTCTAAGTTTTTATTATATGGTGTAACTGGTAGTGGTAAAACAGAAGTATATATAGAACTTTTAAGACGTATTTTAAGGTTAAATAAGACTGGTATAGTATTAGTACCTGAAATATCTTTAACTCCCCAAATAGTGGCTCGTTTTAAGGGTGTATTTGGTGATAATGTTGCTGTGTTTCATAGTTCTTTAAGTGAAGGGGAAAAGTATGATGAATATAGAAGAATTATGAATGGTGAAGTATCTTTAGTAGTAGGTGCTAGAAGTGCAGTGTTTGCTCCTTTAAAAAATATAGGACTAATCATAATAGATGAATGTCAAAGTCAAACATATAAACAAGAAAATACTCCTAAGTATAATGCGATAGATATTGCATTTAAAAGAGCTGAATACAATAATGCTAAAGTAATAATGGGAAGTGCAACTCCATCTTTAGAACAATATGCTAGAGGTAAAAAAGGAGTATTTCATTTAATAAATCTTCCGTCTAGAATAAGTGGCAGACTTCCATCTTTTGAAATAGTAGATATGGATAAAGAAGCTAAAAAACATAACTATATTATTAGCGATAAACTTGATAAAGAAATAAAAGAAGCACTAAGTAGAAAAGAACAAGTTATACTTTTATTAAATAGAAGAGGGTACTCAACATTTTTAAGTTGTACTAATTGTGGTTTTGTTTATAAATGCCCTAATTGTGATATATCATTAATTTATCATAAGAGTAGTAATAGCTATAGTTGTCACTATTGTGGATACAGATGTCAGAAGAGTGATATTTGTCCTAGTTGTCATGAAGAAGCTATTAAAGATTTAGGACTTGGTACTGAAAAATTAGAAGGGATGATTGCTAAAAAGTATGGTGTTGAAGTTCTTAGAATGGATGCTGATACTACTAGTACTAAAAATGCTCATCAAAAATTAATAAATGAATTTTCAAGTGGTAAATATAGTATACTTGTTGGTACTCAAATGATATCAAAAGGATTAAACTTTGAGAATGTTAGTTTAGTTGGTACAATAAATAGTGATGCTTCTCTTTCTATACCAGACTTTAGAAGTGCAGAGAGAACTTATGAATTATTAAGTCAAACAGCTGGAAGAGTTGGAAGATTCAATTTGCCTGGAAAAGTTATAATCCAGACGTATAATCCAACTAACTATGTATATAGAAGTGTAGTTAAAAATGATTTTGATGCATTCTTTAATTATGAAATGAATATTCGTAAGAAATTAATGTATCCACCATATTATTATATTTGTAATATTTTAATAACAAGTACTACATTTAATGAAGCAGGAGAAGGTGCTTCAAAAATTAAAAAATATTTAGATAGTAAGCTTGATGAAAAAGAATTTATAGTACTTGGTCCGTCTGTATCGAGTATAGTAAGACTTAATAATAAATATAGATTTAATATAATGATAAAATATAAAAAAATAGATAATTTATTACCTGTAATGAGGGATGTAAATAATATAAATATTAAAAATGTGTCTATTGATATAAGTACAAATATTTAATATAATTTGTGTAGGTGATATGATGAAAGATAAAAAAGTTGTATTTATGGGAACACCTGAATTTAGTGTACCAGTACTTGAAATGTTAATAGAAAATACTAATGTAATTTTAGTAGTAACTCAACCAGATAAAGAAGTTGGAAGACATCATGAATTAAAGGCATCTCCAGTTAAAGAATGTGCTTTAAAACATAATATAGAAGTATATCAACCAAATAAAATAAGAAATGAATATGAATATATACTAGAGAAGAATCCTGATGTAATAATAACTTGTGCTTATGGGCAAATAATACCAAGTATATTACTTGATACACCTAAATATAAAGCAATTAATGTTCATGCATCTTTACTTCCTAAATTAAGAGGTGGAAGTCCACTTCATAAATGCATAATTGACGGATATAAAGAAACAGGAGTAACAATTATGTATATGGCTCCTGGTATGGATGATGGAGATATTATTACTCAAAGAAGTATTGAAATAAAAGACACTGATAATGTTGGAATAATTCATGATGAACTTAGTGTTATGGGACGTGATTTACTTTTAGAAACACTTCCTAATATATTTAGTGGTAATATTACAAGAACAAAACAAAATCCTGATGAAGTGACATTTGCCTATAATATAAAACGTGAAGAAGAAAAATTAGATTTTAATAAAACTGCTCGTGAAGTATTTAATCAAATAAGAGGTATGTATCCTTTTCCAGTAGCATATACAACACTTAATGGAGAAATAATAAAGATTTGTGAATCAAAATTAAGTGATAAAGAAAAAGGAAAACCTGGAGAAATAATAGATGCTACTAAAGAAGGATTAACTGTTATGTGTAAAGACAAAGCAATAACAATTACTAAGTTAAAACCTAGTGGTAAAAAAGAAATGACAGCTAAAGATTATTTAAATGGAAAAAATAAAGATAGTTTAGTTGGAGAAGTATTATGTTAAAAAAAATATTTAATAAAGAAGAAAAGTCAGATGAAGAAAAATCTAGAGAGCTAAAACAAAAAACATTAATATATTTAGTTGTAGTGCTACTTGGTATGTCATTTTTGTTTTTTAATACTAATGAAAAGAGAAATGATAACACTAATCCAAAACCAAATAATGAAAATACTATAACTATTACAAAAGAAGATATTATAAAAAAACTTGATAATATTAAAGATAATTATAGTTTAAAAATAACAAAAAATATAGATCAAGAAAAAATTAAATTAGATATAGATACTGATGGTAAACTTACTTCTTATATTAGTGAATCTATAGATAAAGGTGGATATATAACTTATAAAGATAAGTATTTTGTACCAGGGAGCAATAATAATTTTATGATAGTTAAGAGTGTTAAAAATCCAATAACAGGGAATATATATGATTTAGAATTAATTAAATCATTAATTAGTTATTGTGAATTTACTGACAACAATACTTGTAAAATTAAGTATTCTGACTATCTAAAAGAATATAATTATAAATATAAAACTACTTATGAAACAGAAGTATCTGATGATTTCTTAATAAATTTTACTTATACTGAAAATTATATAACAAAGATAACTTATGATTACACTTTCCTTAATAAAATAATTAATAATAGTGAAAGTAAAATAGATTATATAATTAGAATTGAAAAAATAGGTAAAAATGATTTTTCAGATCAATTTGAGTATTTTGATAATCTAATTGAAAAGAAAAACTAATTTTGTCGAATTTGATGAAATATTTATTTAAAAATAGTAATATATACTCATGAAAAATATAAATGAGCATTTTAAAGAGATGGATTTACTGATTAATAGTTGTATTTTAGATTTTGAGAGTAAACTTTAGGGTTTGCTCTTTTATCTTGCAAATATATATTTTTTGAGGTAAAATTATTGTGGAAGAGAGGCTAAAAAGTATGTATGATGATAAGAGATTTCTAACAGCTAAAGAGATACTAGATAAGGATTTTAAAATAGATGCTAGAGGATATAGACCTCAAGAGGTTGATCAATTTCTTGATTTAATCATTAAAGATTATGTTGATTTTGAAACAACAACTAAAAGATTAGTTACTGAAATTAAGTCTTTAGAATCAGATAATGCTAAATTAAAGGCTGAACTTAGAAACTTAAAATCTGCACTTGAAATAGCTAACTCTAATAAAGGTGTAACTAATGTTGATTTATTAAAAAGAATTAGTGACCTTGAAAAAGTTGTATATGGAGAAGAATAATTTTTTAGGCAAACGCTGCATTTAATGTAGAGGAAAGTCCATGCTCACTCATTCTGAAATGAATGAAAGTGTTCGTGCTAAGGGAAAAAATAACCTTAGGTAGTACGTAAGTATTAACGGCGATGAGGTAGTCAAGAACTGACTATATTAGTCATAAAGTGCCATAGAGACGAGATAGTTAGGGATAACTATTGTGGAACGAGGTAAACCCCACGAGTGAGAAACCCAAAATTGGTAGGGGAGCTCTTACGAATGAATAACAAAGGAGTAAGGGAAAGAGAAATCTTTAGATAAATGTTTGCCACCTATTTATAGGTACAGAACATGGCTTATTAAAAATTATTATTTTTTTATTTATAGGAGAATTATGAAAGAAATAGGAGAAAGTTTCAAAGAAGCTAGAGAAACTATTGGTATTTCTAAAGAAGAAGTTATGAAAGATCTTGGAATAACTGAGAGTCAACTTGATAACTTAGAAGACGGAAATGCTAATGCGTTTAAAGATGTGTTTTTCTTAAAAGAAACTATTAAGAAATATGCTAAATATCTTAATCTAGATGAAGATGAAGTAGTTGATAAATTTAATGACTTTATATTTGGTTATACTTCTAGAATTCCAGTCAGCGATATATTAGAACAAACAAGAGAAATAAATATACTAGAAAAACAAAAAGAAGAAAATAAAGTAGTTTCACCATATACTATTCAAAGAAAGAATAGTAATGTGAAATATATAATCTTATATATCGTAGCTGTTATAATTTTAGTATTCTTGGTATTATTTATAGTAAAATATATTACAGATAAACAATTAGAAAATATTAATATAGATTATTATAATATCGAAAGGAGAGTTTGAATATGAATGTTCCAAATAAAATTACTATTTGTAGAATAGCATTATCTATATTATTATTGATTATTATGATTTTTCCAGTTGATAAAGTGGGAATTAACTTTCCAGAGTTTCAACTTGCTGGTAAATTAATAATTGATAGTAAGTATTTGATTTGTGGAATTATATTCTTGATTGCATCTCTAACAGATTTTCTTGACGGATATCTAGCAAGAAAATATAATTTAGTAACTGATATAGGAAAAGTAATGGATGCTATTGCTGATAAGATTTTAGTTAATGGCGTACTTATTTTACTTGCTACTGAAGGATATATTAGTCCAATTATACCAGTTGTTATTGTATCAAGAGATATAGTAGTTGATTCTATTAAGATGGTTGCTGGTCAAAAATCAGGCGCTGTTGGAGCTTCAATGGCTGGTAAAATTAAAACTGCTTGTATGTTAGTTGGTATAACATTGTTATTCTTCTATGATTTACCATTCTCACTAGCAAATATTTATCCAGCTAAAGCAATAATAATGATAGCTACAGTATTATCAGTAATTAGTGGAATTCAATATTATGTAAAAAATAAAAAGTATTTATTTGATACTAAATAAGAAGCAAAAATGCTTCTTATTTTTTTATTTAAAAAACTTATTTTGTAAAAAATGTTATTATTTTAAGTATAAAATTTCTTTTTGAAATAACTAATTTTTAGTATAATTTAATTATGAAAGTGCCTATTTTTGAATAATTAAATTATTAACAAACAAGTGTTTGTAAAAAAGTGTTGACAAAGAAATTTAATTAGTTTACAATTAAATTATCAAAGGAGAAAACTTATGAAAAAAGAGAAAGACAAAACGTTAGATCAAGTATTAGCTGATATCGAAAAACAATTCGGTAAAGGCGCTATAATGAAATTAGGAGAAAAAGGTGTTAGAAATATAGATGTTGTATCAAGTGGTTCTTTAGCATTAGATCAAGCATTAGGTGTAGGTGGTTATCCAAAGGGAAGAATTATTGAAATATTTGGTCCTGAATCAAGTGGTAAAACTACTATCGCATTACATGCAATTGCTGAAGTTCAAAAGACTGGAGGCAGAGCTGCTTTTATAGATGCAGAACATGCATTAGATCCAGTTTATGCTAAGAAGTTAGGAGTAGATACAGATGAACTTTTATTAAGTCAACCTGATACTGGAGAACAAGCTCTTGAGATAGTTGAAGCTTTAGTTAGAAGTGAAGCTATGAGTATTATAGTTATAGATTCAGTTGCTGCATTAGTTCCTCAAGCTGAAATTGAGGGTGAAATGGGTGACTCACATGTTGGTCTTCAAGCAAGACTTATGTCACAAGCTTTAAGAAAACTTGGTGGCATTGTAAATAAAACAAATACTATTTGTATATTTATAAATCAATTAAGAGAAAAAGTTGGAGTAATGTTTGGTAATCCTGAAACTACACCAGGTGGAAGAGCATTAAAGTTTTATTCAACTGTTAGATTAGATGTTAGACGTGCTGAACAAATTAAAGTAGGTAATGATGTACTTGGAAATAAAACTGTTATCAAAGTTGTAAAAAATAAGGTTGCTCCTCCATTTAAAACTGCTGAAGTAGAGATTATGTATGGTGAGGGCATTTCTAAGACTGGTGAAATAATAGATATCGCATCTAACTTAGGTATTTTAGATAAGAGTGGTGCTTGGTATAGTTATAAAGGTGAAAAGATTGGTCAAGGAAAAGAAAATGCTAAGTTAGTCTTAAAAAATAATCCCGCTCTTTATAAAGAAATTGAAGAAAAAGTTAGAACACATTTATTTAGTAATAATGAAGCAAAGGAAGAAAAGAAGTAGTTAATATGAATAGAAGTTATTTATGAAAAATGACTTCTTTTTTAATGCCTTAGATTATGAATTGAATCACGTGCGAACACCTTTTTTTCTTGACCGGGGAGGGGGGACATATTATAATAAAATAAGAGGTATCGTATGGAAAAAAGAAAAGGTTTTACATTAATTGAGTTACTAGCAGTAATAGCTATTTTAGCAATATTAATAATAATAGCACTTCCTAATATTATTAAAATGTTTAATAGAGCAAAGAAAGAAATCTTTTTAACAGAAGCAAAATCAATATATAGAGAAACAGCAAAAAAATATATGTCTGAAAGTATAAAAGGTAAAAAAATAAATAGAGTTAGTAATACTTTAAATAAGCTTGATATCGATGCAAAGAGATATATGTATAATATAGATTTGGATAATAAAGGTAACGTTAAAAAGATTAATAAAATAACTAATGGAACTTATTGCATTAGAGGAGGAATAAAAAATGTTTCAGATCTAACTATTGATATTATAGAAGAAGGGGATTGTGGTTCAAATCCTAATGCTCCAGAAGTTATCAAATGTAATTATGATGGTGAATTAATAGCTGGTGCAGAATATATAAATGGACAATATACATATAGATATAGACAACAAGGTAAAAATTTAAAAGACAATGAAGGAATTGATTGGATATATTTAGGAGTAGATGGATGGGGAGTACAGTTAACTGATAAGTCTAGTACTTCTCCTGCTAGTGGCGAAATATGTTCTACAATAAATAATAAACCAGTTGTTTCAACTAATGCAATGTTTAGATATAGTCATGCAAGTTCAATTGATATAAGTAGTTTTAATTCTAGCAATGTAGTTAATATGAATTCAATGTTTGCTGGAAGCTATGCAACTGAAATAATAGGTCTAGAAAAACTAGATACTAAAAATGTAACATCTATGGGTAATATGTTTAATGAAAGCAAAGCTACAAGCTTGAATTTAGAATACTTTAGTACTAGCAAAGTGACTGTTATGGATAGTATGTTTTCTAAAGCTGCTGTTACAGAACTAGATTTAAGACCACTTGATACTAGTAACGTTGTAAAAATGCAATATATGTTTTCTGGTAGTAATGTAGAACCACTTGATGTCAGTACACTTGATACTGGTAAAGTTACAAATATGGCAAATATGTTTAGTTGGGCTAAAACAAAAACATTAATTGGTCTTGATAATTTTAATACTAAAAGTGTTATTTCATTTGGAGCAATGTTTATGTTTTCTGATGTTGAGTATGTAGACCTTACAAATTTTGATACAAGTAATGCTACTACTTTAGAAAATATGTTTAATAACTCTCATGCTAAGGAAGTGAGAGGACTAACCAATTTTAATACTAGTAAAGTAACGAATATGTATAGTATGTTCTCAAACAATTCTATTCAGTTAGATTTAACTAATTTTGATACTTCAAAAGTCACTAATATGGCATACATGTTTAATGGTAATTTATCTAAGAATATTAAAGGATTAAATAAGTTTAATACTTCAAATGTTACTAATATGTATAGAATGTTTACTGGAACAATCGATGAGAATATTGATGTGAGCAGTTTTGATACTAGTAATGTTACGAATATGCATGGTATGTTTTGGGGCGTGAAAACAAAAAAACTAGATTTAAGCAATTTTAATACAAGTAATGTTACAAATATGGGTGAAATGTTTGCAAATAGTTCTATTGATACATTAAATATAAAAAGCTTTAATACGTCTAAAGTTACAAATATGTCTTTGATGTTTGGTGGAAGCAATATTTCTAAATTAGATGTTAGTAGTTTTGATACTAGTTCTGTTACTGATATGAGTGGAATGTTTAATTGCGAAAAACTAACTCAAATAATTGGATTAAATAACTTTAATACAAGTGAAGTAACTAATATGGATAGTATGTTTAGTAGGGTTAAAATAGATAATTTGAATGTAAGTAATTTTGATACAAGTAATGTTACAAATATGAATTATATGTTTGGCGATAAATGGAATTATAATACTAAAATAAATAGTATTACAGGATTAACTAATTTCAATACAACTAAGCTAACTACAATGAAGGGAATGTTTAAGGCAAGCAGTGTAAAAACTATTGATTTGAGTAGTTTTGATATTAGTAACGTTATAGATTTAAGTGAATTATTTTATAATTCTAGTGCAACTATTGGATATGCAAAGAATCAAGCTACTGCGGATAAATTTAATGATAGTAGTGTGACTGATATACCAAGTACACTTAAATTTACTGTTAAATAGATATAAAGATTGAATAATCAATCTTTTTTATTTGAAGTTGTTGTGTTATCATTATTAATGATAGGAGAGTGACTTTATGAAAAATAAAAAAGGTTTTACATTAGTAGAGTTGTTGGCAGTTATTGCCATCTTAGCAATATTAGTGATAATAGCATTACCTAATGTAATAAATATGTATACTAATGCAAAGAAAGAGGCTTTTTTAACTGAAGCTAAATCAGTATATAATGAAGTACCTAAAAAAGTTATGTTTAATAATTATAATTCTGAAAAAATTAAATATATTAGTTCTGAAGATGATACTAAACTTGATATGATTGGTGAAAAGCTAAAATACTGTATTAAATTAAATAGTGATGGTAAAGTAACATCTATGATAGTTGGTAATGATCAATATTATGTTATGTATAGACATAAAATTGATGTTAATGACATAAAAAAGGAAGATATAGTTGAGGGAAAATATGATTTTGATGAATGTAATGCATCTACTGTTATAAAAAAAGAAAAGAAATGTACTTATGATGGGGAATTAACGACTGGGGCAACCTTTGTTGATGGTCAATATACGTATAAATATAATCAAAGAAATCAATTTTCTTCTTGGGAAGATGTTGATCAAGATGGATGGGCAGTAATTCTTACTGACAAGAATTCAACTGATCCTGTTACAACTAAGATGTGTACTTCAATAAATGATAAGCCTATAGTTAATATGAGATTTACTTATTATGGAAGTAAAGCTACTTCAATTGATATAACTGACATTGACTCATCCCATGTAACTGATTTTTGGGCTGCATTTAGTTATATAGCTGCTAATAGTTTAGATGTTAGAAATTTGGATACAAGTAGCGCTACTAGTTTAGGTGGAATGTTCGGGGATATTAAAGTAAAAAAATTAGATTTAAGTAATTTTGATACTTCTAAAGTTACAATGATGGATAGAATGTTTATAGGTGCTGATATTGAAGAAATAATATTTCCTGAAAATTTTGCTATAGCAGCAACTGATATGGAAAGAATATTTAGTTCTATGAAGACTATAAAGTCAATTGATTTAAGTAATTTTAAAACTTCTAAAGTAACTGATATGACTGGAATGTTTGAAGGTACAAAGAATTTAAGAAATGTTGATTTAAGTAGTCTTGATACAAGTAGCCTTTTAAGAATGGATTATATGTTTTATGGAAGTGGTATTACTTCTGCTGACTTGAGTAATCTTGATACAAGTAAAGTTACTAGAATTGATCATATGTTTATGAGTACACCAAATTTAGAAGAAATAGATTTAAGTGGTAAATTTACAACACAAAATGTAACAAGAGCGGATTTAACTTTTGCTGAATCTCCTAAATTAAAAGTTATATATGTTAATAATAATTGGGTTACTACTAAAATGGGTAATACAGCTAATATGTTTAAAGGTAGTACTTTATTAAGAAATTATGATTCGACTAAATTAGATAAGACAAATGCTAATACATCTAGTACAGGATATTTAACCTTAAAAGAAAATTAATATTTCATTGTTAAATAGATAAAAAAGATTGATTTTCAATCTTTTTTATTTTAATAAATCATAAAATGTGATAGAATTTATTTTAAAGAAAGAGGTGTAATAGCATATGTCATTAAAGATTTATAATACTTTAAGTCATAGTGAAGAGGAATTTATTCCTTGGAATGGTAAAGTTGTTAATATGTATACATGTGGACCTACTGTCTATCATTTTGCACATATTGGTAACTTAAGAACTTATATAATGGAAGATATCTTAGAACGTACATTAAGATATTTAGGGTATGATGTTAAACGATGTATGAATATTACAGATGTAGGTCATTTATCTAGTGATTCTGATACTGGTAATGATAAGATGGTTACTGCTGCTCAAAAAGAGCATAAAACAGTATTAGAAATAGCTAAATATTATACTGATATATTCTTTGAGGATTTTAAGAAACTTAATATTATTAAACCTGAAATAGTTAGTCCAGCTACTGAGAATATTGATGAATATATTAAAATAATTCAAAAATTATTAGATACAGGATATGCTTATGAAGCAGGAGGAAATGTATATTTTGATACTAGTAAACTAAAACAATATTATGTTTTAACTAATCATAACGAAGAAGAATTAATGGATGGGGTAAGAGATACTGTTGAAGTTGATAATAATAAGAAAAATAAAGCTGATTTTGTTCTTTGGTTTACTAAATCTAAATTTGATAGTCAAGATTTAAAATGGGAAAGTCCATTTGGTCTTGGATATCCAGGTTGGCATATTGAATGTACTGGTATTAGTATTAAATACTTAGGAGAAAAGTTAGATATTCATTGTGGTGGAGTTGATAATATATTCCCTCATCATACTAATGAAATAGCTCAATCTGAAAGTTTCTTAGGTCATCCTTGGTGTAAGTATTGGTTCCATGTTGAACATTTAAATGATGAAAGTGGAAAGATGAGTAAAAGTAAGGGTAAGACACTAACAGTAGATACATTAATTGAAAATGGTTATGATCCACTTAGTTATCGTTTCTTATGTTTACAAAGTCATTATAGAAAACAATTAACATTTAGTTATAGTTCATTAGATGGAGCTGAAAATGCTTATAAAAAGCTTAAAAATAAGGTATTAAATCTATCTAAAGACGGAGAAGTTGAAACTTCAGTATTTAATGAATATAAAAATAAGTTTGTTTCATTCTTAGAAGATGATATTAATACTGCAAATGCAATTAGTGTAATATATGATGTATTAAAAACAAAAACAAATGATTTAACTAAATACGAATTAATTAAAGACTTTGATAGAGTTTTAGGACTTGAACTTACTACTGAAACTAATAATACTAGTGAAGTAGATACTGAATTTATTAATTCTAAAATAGAAGAGAGAAATGAAGCTAAAAAGAATAAGAACTATGAACTTGCAGATAAAATACGTAATGAATTATTAGAGATGGGTGTTATACTTAAAGATACTCGTGAAGGAACTACATTTGAAATTAAAAAGTAGATGGAAGCAATCTTAATGATTGCTTTTTGTTTGTAATATTTTGTCTATTTATGACTAGGGTCTATAAAAAAATTCTTAAATTTAGTATAATTATAATGGAGGAAAGTAGAAAATGGTTGTTAGAAAATTTAACTATTATAGATTTTTTGTATTTATAGTTATTTTAAGTGCGATTATATTTGGTTCATATAAATTAATAAGTAATTATAAATATAAACAAACTTATGAATATAAACTTGGTTTAGTCGGATATAAAGAAGATGAAATAACAACTATTAAGAGTAAATTAAGTGATAGTGAGATAGATAAACTTTTAGAATTAAAATATGATAAGAATATTGTTAAATTTATGGATGAAAAATATTTTATATATAAAAATTTATCTAAGTATTTAGATTATAAAAAAGAGAATAAACTTGAAAGTTATAAAAATATAGTTACTATTATTAATACTGAAGCTAATGTTGATTGGTTTGATAATACTAAGAAAACTGATGTGTCTAAAGGTGAATTAATGCTTGTTAATAGACTTTATGGTTTAAGTAAAGATTATGAACCTGATGATATTGTTGATGTTTCATCTGCGTATGCTTATAGAGGTGTTAAAATTAGTGAAAGTATTATGGATAATATTATTGCTTTGATTGAGGCAGCTAGTGCTGAAGGATATACATTTGTATTGTCTGATGGTTATAGATCATATTCTGATCAAGAAAAAATATTTGAAAGATATAAGAATGCTTATGGTTATAGTGAAGCTGATAGGGTTGCGGCTAGAGCTGGACATTCTGAATATCAAACAGGTCTTTCATTTAATATAGTTCCATTATATAAAGCATATGATAAACCAAAAGAAAGTCCCGAATATAAATGGCTTTATGATAATGCGTATAGATTTGGATTTATATTTAGGTTTCCTGATGGTAAAAGTAGTATAACTGGTTTTGAAAGTTCTACATGGAGACTTAGATATGTTGGTAGTGAAGCATCTAATATTATTAAGTCTGAAAATATTTGTTTTGAAGAATATTATGCATATTTTGTTGATAAATAAAAAGGAGTAAAAAGTGAATAAAGAGTATTTATGCGTACCTATAGATAAAATGTATTTTGTAGGTTTAGATTCTTATAAACCTATATCTAAAATGAATAAAATGTATTTATCTGATGGTAGTGAAGTTAAATTGTTTTTTGAGTTATCAAGTAAGAAATCTATTGGTTCTTATTTTCCTGAAACTCATGCGAAAGAAGTGTTAACTAAAAGGACTTATAGTGTAAACTATGGATATAAATCTAGGCCTGGTTTCTTGATTGATAAAAAGTATGGTACAATAGTATATGAAGGCGATGGATATCAAGAGTTTTTCTTAGGTACTATTAAGTTAGAAGAAGTACATGATTACTTAAGCGATTTAAGAGAAAAAGGATTATATAAAGAGTATGCTAAGAAAATTGATGAATTCTATAAGCTTGCTAAAAAGAATAAGAAGAAGAACGATATAATAAAATAAATTAACAGAGGGAAAAATATGAACAAAAAATTAGTGGTTTTGGGTGGTGGAACAGGGCAATCTGTTTTACTAAAGGGACTTAAACAATTTCCATTTGATATTACAGCTGTTGTTAGTGTTTGTGACGATGGAAAGAGTACTGGAAAAATAAGAGAAGAATTTAATATACCTGCGGTAGGAGATATTAGAAGAGTTTTAATTGCTTTAGCAGAAACTGAAGATATTGTTGAAAGACTTGTGAATTATAGATTTAGTTCTAAAGGTGATTTTGATGGTCATACTGTTGGTAATTTAATACTTGCTGCTTTAACTGATATTGGTGGTAATTTATCTTCAGGAATTAAACTTATTAGTGAAATACTTAATATGAAAGGTGAAGTTCTTCCTTTAACTGATGAATGTGTAACTTTAATGGGTGAAATGGAAGATGGAGAAGTTATTGAGGGAGAACATCATATAACTTTAAGTCCTAAAAAGATTAAGAAAGTATTTTATAAAGAAAAAGCTAAAGCAAATACTGAAGTACTTGAAAAGATTAAAGATGCTGATGCGATAATACTTAGTATGGGTAGTTTGTATACTAGTATTATTCCTAATTTATTATGTAAAGATGTAGTTAAGGCAATAGACAACTCTAATGCTAAAATAATCTATGTGTGTAATGTTGTGACTCAACCAGGAGAAACTGATAACTTTAAAGCAAGTAATCATGTTAAGCTATTAAATAAATATTTAGGTAAGAGAAAAGTAGATACTTTAATTACTAATAGTGAAGAGATAGATCCTGAGATAGTTAAGATTTATGAGACACAAGAACAAAAGGATTTAGTAGTAGTAGATTCTAAAAATATTAAAATTGAACATATAAATAAACCTTTAATTAAGATAGAAAATAACATAATAAGGCATGATAATGTTAAATTGGCGCTAGAAATTATGAATATTTTAATAAAATAGTAAAATAATACTTGACTTATTCGTAATTTATATGATAATATTAATACGCTTGATTGTTATCAAGTGCCTACCTAATGGGGAATTAGCTCAGTTGGCTAGAGCATCTGCCTTGCACGCAGGGGGTCGCGGGTTCAAGTCCCACATTCTCCACCATTAGAAATTAATGTCCGTGTAAACGGGCTTTTTTATTGCTTTAAAATATACAAATGTGGGATTTTACATTAGATTTTATAAAAAACATAGAATTTATTTATATATTTTGGTATATTTATTGTGTAATATAGGAGGGCTTTATAATGGTAGATATTCAAAAAATTAAAAATAGACTTGGTACAATATATATTTCTTTAATAATTTTAATAGTTTTTTTAGCTTTGACTTCTGTTGGAATTAAAATTCTTGATATAATTGATATTTTGTTATTGATTGACATGTTTGTTTTATTACAAAAAAAGTTAGTAAAATTGAAGACTTTATGTATAATGTCTATTGTTTTTGGCTTGATTATAGTATTTACTTGTAAAGGTATAAGTATTATTTTAGCAGCTTGGTTAGTAATTTATGCTAGTATATCTTTAGTGAAAATAAAAAATATAAATGAATAATTTATATTTTTTTATTGATTTAAAATATATAAATGTGGGACTTCTTCTTTACTTTAAAAAGCATTTGTTATATTATTATTTATAGTAGAGGTAAGATATATGGGACAAGTTAGAACTAAAAAAGAAATTGTAAAAATGCTACTTAAAAATAGAGAATTAGAAAATGAAGATGAATCTCAATTAATGGAGATTTTGTTTAATGAGCCAATTGCGATAGATGTAGATAAACAAGCTGAAGAAAATGAAACATGGAAAGATAAACTTGCTGATAAGATTACGGAGAAAGCAGGTAGTTGGGGATTTATTATTGGTTTTATAATATTTTTAATTTTATGGATGGGAATAAATCTTATAATACTTAGTGAAGAAGATGCTTTTGATCCATATCCATTTATATTACTTAATTTATTCTTATCATGTGTGGCAGCTTTACAAGCTCCAATAATTATGATGAGTCAAAATAGAGCTGCTAAAAAAGATACTTTAAGAGGTAAGAATGATTATAAAACTGATTTAAAAAGTGAATTAATTCTTGAAGAATTGCATGATCAAATGTCTAAGATACAATATAATCAAAATAAAATTCTTAGAATTCTAAGCGATGATGAGAAGGATAAATAGGTGAACTCATGAAAAAGAATAAAAAGAATATATTTTTATATTTTATAGAAATGTTAATTGTGTTTATATTAATTGATTGTCTTATAACTGTATTACCAGGATTTATATCAAATAACATTTCATATTATAAATATGGTACCGAACTTTTATTAGAAGTTATATATGCATTACTTGTACTTGTTGTTATGTTGCTATTTAAAAATTCATATGTATTTACTGATAAAAAACAAAAGTTCTTTAAATCAATTACTTTAGGATTTCCAATGCTTATAATAGCTGGTATATCTTTACTTGGAAGTTTATCTTCTCTTGATGGATTTAATCTTGGAAATTTTATAAATTTATTATTTTTAACAATATTTATTGGTATAGCAGAAGAATTCTTATGTAGAGGATGGCTTCAAAATGAATTTATTGAAAGATATGGGGATACGAAAAAACACATTATACTTTCTATATCATTTTCATCTTTAATATTTGGATTAATTCATTTAACTAATTTGGTAGCTGGTCAAGATTTACTTACAACTATAATACAAATTATTCAAGCAACATCAGCTGGTCTTTTACTAGGAAGTATATATTATAAAACTAAAAATATATGGGCTGTTATATTCTTACATGGTGTTTATGATTTTTGTTTAATGCTTGGAGATATGAACCTAATAAAAGATTGTACATTTAATACACCAACTACTGGTATTATTATTTATAATTCTATATCAACATTACTATTATCAGGAATTAATTTTGTAGGTGCTTTACTTGTACTTAAGAGAACTAATTTAAAAGATGGTAATAAAGTTATAGATAGAAATGATAAGAGATTAGTTTGTACTATGATAGCATTATTTGTTCTATTATTATTACCAATTCAAGTATTTATTGAAGGGTATGAAGATTATCAAGTATGTTATGAATTTAATTCTAAGACTATTAAATATAATGATATAGAGACACATTATCCATATTATAATTCTTATACTATTAATCATATTAGAGATATATATGTTGGAGAAGATGATAAAATTGAAGCTAATTATATATATGAATTCTTTATAAATAATGATGGCCTTTTAGAGGTTAGAAATAAAAATAATGATGACTTTGTTGTATTTGACTATAAAGATATTAAATCATTTGAAATAGTTGAAAATATGAGCTCTTATTTAGTTATAATCAATAGTACTAATACAGAAACTAAAATATATTATAGTAATTATTTAAATAAGAATAATTTATCTAATACTCAAACATTCTTAGAAGAATTTAAAAAATCATTTAAAACTTATGATGTACCTTTAATTAGTGAAATGGGTTATATGACTTTAAAGAATGAAAATTATAAGTATCCATTATTTATATCTGAAACTAGAGATAAATATATAATTGATATAGATTCTAATCTTTATAAAGTAGAATATGAAAAATAGAGTTTTAAAAACTCTTTTTTTGTAGTATTATATTTTATAACTTAAGGAGAAACTATGAAGAATGTTAATTTTGATGTATATGAATATATAATTAATTTAGTAAAACAAGGTTATGATGTTGATTTTATATCTAAAACATTAAATTTGGAGAAGTCTTATGTAGTTTCTATGCTAAGAAGAATAAGAAGTGATATAGTTTCTTCAATGGATGAAGAGAGTTTTTATTTAATTACTATGATTGATGTACTTCTTAAAAAGAAAGTTAAGAATGTTACTAGAAATTTTGGTGGCACTAAAAGAAATCAAATATTTGATATGTTATGTGATGGTCAAAGTTATATGGAGATAGTATCACTACTTAATATTAGTTTATCTGTTTATTTATCTTTACTTAAAGCAATGTATATTGATTTATATAATTATGGAAGTGAAGAAGAAAAAATATATTTAAATTTAGTTAGAAATAGTATTGATGAAGTATTAGTGGCTTTAAGATATGAAAATACTGTTGTTAGAGTTCATAATGATAAGATTCCTAGAAAGCAATTAATGGTACAGAAAGGTCTTAATAATGAAAGAGTTTTATCTCATTCATATGTTAGTGATTCATATATGTTAGATGTTAGTGATAACTTTAAATTTATAGTTATAAGTGATACTCATTTTGGAAGTAAGTATGAAAACTTTGATTATTTAAAAGAAGTTTATGATTATGCATTAAGTCATGGTATTAAATATATATTTCATGCTGGTGATTTAATTGAAGGAAGTTATGCTAATTATAGACGTTGTAAAAGAAAGTATATGAATGTTGGAGCTCAAGTTAATCATGTTATTGAAGACTATCCGTATGATGAAAGTATTATTAATGTAATGTTACTTGGTAATCATGATGCTTTTCCTATAGTTATTAATGAATTTGATATTTCGGATTCTTTACATGAGAGAAAAGATTTTGTTGTTACAGGATACAGAAGTTCATATATGAAAGCAAAAGAAGAGTATATCTCATTAAAACATGAAATATCTAGATTATTAAATGAAGTTGAAGACTCAACAGTACTTTTAAATTTCTTTGGACATAGTCATCAATATAAATGTTTCTTTGATGGAAAGTATGCGATATTTAGAGTTCCAACTCTTGCTGATCTTCCATCAAACGCATATACAATTGTTAATAGAGGATTTTTAGTTGGAAATATTGATTTTGAAGGGTGTAGGGCAGTTAACCTTTCTGTTGATTATATAAATTTTGATGATAAAGATACTATTAGTTTTGAAAGAAAACTTATAAAATAAAAAACTTGAATTAATTGTTATTCAAGTTTTCTTTTGTTGTTAATATCATTGGAATTATAATTGGTCTTCTACCAGTTAATTCTATAACATATGAATTTATTTCTAAGATAATTCTATTTTTTAAGTCTGTTAGACTGAAGTTATCTTTTTCAAGTTCATTTAGTGCGATTATATTTGTTTTATCTTGTATTTTTTTAATTAAATCTTGATTATCATTTACTACTACGAATCCTCTTGTAGTTATATTTGGTTCTAATAATAGTTTTTTGTTAACTAAATCAATATTTAATATAACTATAAGTACTCCGTCTGTTGACATTATTTTCCTATCTTTTATTATTGAAACACCAACGTCTCCAATTCTGCTTCCATCTACATATATATCATTTATTGGAATAGAACCTTTTCTATAAACAACTCCATCTTTAAGAGCAATCACATCTCCATTTTTACATACGAATGTATTTTCTCTTGGTATATCACAAAGTACTCCTAAGTCAGTGTGTGCTACTAACATTCTATATTCACCATGCATTGGCATAAAATATTTAGGACGTATAAGTCTTAATAATAATTTTAATTCTTCTTGTTTTGCGTGTCCACTTGTGTGTACATCATATTCACTAGTATTAGTATAAACTTTAGCACCTTTTAAATATAATTTATTAATGATTCTATTAATTGACATTGAGTTACCTGGTATTGGTGAACTTGAGAATATAACAGTATCATCTTTCATAAGAGTTATATTTCTATCATTTCCATTTGCGATACGAGATAGGGCAGCTAAAGGTTCTCCTTGACTACCTGTACAAAGTAAACATACTTTTGATGGTGGAAGTTTATTAGCTTCATCACTTGTTATAAATATATCTTTATCTTTTATATAACCACATTCTATAGCTATTTCAATATTTGTGTTCATACTACGACCAAATACTGCGATTTTTCTATTGTTTTCTTTACAAGTTTCTACGATGTGAGTAAGTCTATAGATGTTACTTGCGAATGTAGCTAATATTATTCTTGATTCAGTGTTTGCTGCGAATATTTCGCCAAGTGCTTCGTCTACTACTGATTCACTTGCTGAGAAACCTGGAGTTAAAGCATTAGTTGAATCACTCATTAGAAGTGTAACGCCTTCATTTCCAATAGCAGCCATTTTACCCATATTAGCAACTGGTCCAATAGGAGTTAAATCTATTTTGAAGTCTCCTGTTTCTACTATAGTTCCATTTGGAGTATGTATAGCCATACCAAATGAATCTGGTATAGAGTGAGTAGTAGTGAAGAACTCAATACTAAAATGTTTAGTTCTAATATATAATTCTTCATTAACAGTTACCATTTTAGGACAAGGTATATTTCTTTCTTCAAGTTTATTCTTAATAAGTTTTCCTGCAATATTAGGTGTATATATAACAGGTATATTAATATTTTGAAGTAAGAATGGTATACCACCAATATGATCTTCATGACCATGTGTTATAATTAAACCTTTAATTTTGTTTTGCATAGTTTTAAGAATATTATAATCAGCTAGTACATAGTCAATTCCCATTAAATCATCTTCTGGAAACATAACTCCGCAATCTATTATAAATAATTCTTCTTCATGCATAACAACATACATATTTTTACCAACTTCGCCTAAGCCACCTAACGCACAGACTAAAGTCTCGTTATTTTTACTATTCATTTCATCATCCCTTCGAAAAGTCAATTTGTATTTATAGATTATATCAAAAAAATTAAGTTTTGTCTAGTTATCGGGATTTTATATGGTATAATAGCAATTAGGTGATGAAGATGGGATTTTTTAGTAAAATTAAAAATATTTTTAATAAGCAAGAAGAAATTAAAGAAAAAATTAATGAAGAAGAAATAGATAATAGTGAAGAAAGTGAAGAAATAGAAGAAGCTAAAGAGACAGAAAAGTATGTTGAAGGTCTTTCTAAGAGTCGCGATAATTTTGTTAGTAAACTTTCTTTATTAGGAATTAAATATACTAAAATAAGTGATGACTTTTATGATGAACTTGAAGAGATATTAATTACTGCTGATATTGGTGTTAACACTGTTATGGATTTTGTTGATAGACTTAAAAAGCGTGTTAAAAGTGAAAGTATTACTGACTTTGAATATTTAAAAGAAGTTATAGTTGATGAGTTATTCATGATTTATGTTGGGGATGATATCTTATCAAGTAAACTTAATCTTAAAGAAGATGAAACTAACGTAGTTCTTTTTGTAGGGGTTAATGGTGTTGGTAAAACTACTAGTATTGCTAAAATAGCTAATAAGTTTAAGAATGATGGAAAGAAAATAATGTTAATTGCTGGAGATACTTTTAGAGCAGGAGCAGTTAATCAATTAAATGAATGGGCAGAAAGAATTGGAGTATCTTTTTATGGAGATGATAGAAAAGATCCTTC
Organism: uncultured Clostridium sp.; assembly: GCA_902492325.1. Lineage (GTDB taxonomy): Bacteria > Bacillota_I > Bacilli_A > RF39 > UBA660 > CAG-1000. Next base: position 13,981 of record CABULC010000006.1, on the reverse strand, counting down.
TGCTGTTATATACGATGGACTTAAAAAAGCTAAAGATGAAAAGTATGACTTAGTACTTGTAGATACAGCTGGTAGACTTCAAAACAAAGTTAATTTAATGAAAGAACTTGAAAAGATGAATAGAGTTATTAATGAAATATTACCTGGTAATCCAGTTGAAACATTACTTGTTATAGATGCTACTACTGGACAAAATGGTATAGCTCAAGCTAAGAGTTTTAAAGAAATAACTAATATAACAGGTATAGTTCTTACTAAACTAGATGGTACTGCTAAAGGTGGTATAGTACTTGCTATTAAGGAACTAGTAAATATTCCAGTTAAGTTTGTAGGACTTGGTGAAAAAGAAACTGATTTAATACCATTTGATATTGAAAAGTATATATATGGATTATTTAAGGAGTTCTAATGATAGAAAGAGAATATATAGTAAACTTATATCTTATATATAAAGAATTACTTAATGAAAAAGAAAGAAACTATTTTGAATACTATTATTTTGAAGATTATAGTCTTGGTGAAATAGCTGATTTATATGAAGTTAGTAGAAGTTATGCATCAAAATATTTAAATCAAATAACTGGTAAACTTACTAAGTTCGAAGAAATACTTAAAATAAATGATAGAAATAATAAAATAAAAGAATTATTAACAAGTATTAAAGATGATGAAGTTAGAAGTAAAATAGAAGAATTGTTATAGAAAAATTAATAATTATGATATATAATTTAGGTAGGTGATAAATATGAATAAAAATGGATGGGGATTAAGAGCAGAACTTTTATATATTTTAATGTTCTTATTTTGTTTAGTAATAGCTACGATAGGGCTTAATAGATTAGGCCTTTTAGGTGAAAATAATAATCCATTAATTAAACCGGCTGAAGAAGAGAAAGAAGTATATTCTTATGAGCCACTTGAAACTAAAGTAGTAGAAGCAGCTAAAAAGTATTATATAGATAATTACAGTGGTTCTTCTGAAGATATTGTGATTATTAGAACATCAACATTAATATCTAATGGTTATATGTCAGAATTAACTGATAATAAAAACAGAAGTTGTTCTGGGTATGCTAAAGTCATAACATCTTCAGGCGGAAATGTAGTATATGTTTCATATATAAAATGTCCTAAATATACAACTACTGGTTATGAAAGTGAAAATGATTTTTAATGAGTAAAAACATAATGATAGTTTGGGGTAGTCTAATAGTAATGATTTGTGGAATGCTTGTAATACTTGGGCTTAATCTTGAAGATAATAAGATAGAAAGAGAACTTAGAAGTGCTGCAAATCATTATATTGAAGATAATAATATTAAATTATCTGTTGCTAGTGCAACTATAATATATATCAAAGAACTTGTTAAAGATGAATATATAGAAGATTCTAAAAAATATGATGAAAAGTGTATTCAAAGTATAGTTGTATCTAAAGGACTTATACTTAATGATTATACAATTAACAAAGAGTGTAAAAATGAAGAAGTTAGTGAATAACTTCTTTTGTTTTGTCTATATTTATAATATAATAGTGTTAAGAAAGGTGGTAACTTATGAATTGGTTATTTTGGGTTATAGTAGTAATTGTAGTAATTACATTACTAAGAAGTATTGTTCAAATTGATGAGTATGAAAGAGGAGTTAAATTTACTTGTGGTAAGTTTAGTAGTATTATGGAACCTGGTTGGAATATAATATTACCAATATTTCAATCATATAAGAAAATTGATATAAGAACTAAAGCAGTAGATGTTCCAGAACAAGATGCTATTACAAAAGATAATGTTTCAGTTAGAATCAATGCTGTTATTTACTATAAGATATTTGATGCATCTAAGGCTATTTTAGAAGTTGAAAATTTCTATTATGCAGTTAGTCAACTTGCTCAAACTACTATGAGAAATGTAGTAGGTAGTGTATCTTTAAATGAACTTTTAGGAGAAAGAGAGAAGATATCTACAGAGATTTGTAAGATAATTGATGAAGCTACAGATCCATGGGGAATTAAAGTAGAGAATGTTGAACTTAAAGATGTTAGTCTTCCTGAAGAAATGAAGAGAGTAATTGCTAAAGCTGCTGAAGCTGAACGTGAGAAAGAAGCAATTCTTACAAAAGCTCAAGGTGAAGTAGAAGCATCTAAAAACTTAGCTATAGCTGCAGAAACAATGGCTTCAACTCCAGGCGCTATGCATTTAAGAACATTGTCAACTATTAATGATATAAGTAGTGATCAATCAAATACAATTATATTCTGTGTACCAATTGAAGTACTAGAAGCTATAAAAGGTAAAAGTGTAGATGCTACTGAAGTAGTTAAAAAGATTACTAAAAATCATAATAATGAATAATATTTAAAGACATATCTAAATGATATGTCTTTTTTTGTAGATAAAGAAAATATATTTATGATATAATTGTAATGATAGATGAAGTATAAGTAAGATATATCTTTTATTTTATACTTAATTTAGAAAAAAAATGCTAGAGAAGAGAGGTATGATTATGGGATTTATTAAAGCATTTTCAGGTGCTATAAGCGCCACTTTTGCTGATCAATGGTTGGATTTTTATGAACCTATGAAAGGTGTTCCAGCAACAGCAGGATTATTTAGAGCAGTACCTAAAGGTACTAATGCTGGAGTAGGAGAGAACTACAAGGGACAAAGCAATGTAATTACTAATGGTAGTAAAATTGTTGTTCCTGAAGGTACAGCATTAATTACAATGCAAGATGGACAAATTACAGGTCTAATTGCAGAACCAGGAGGATTTGAATTTAAGTCAGATGATCCTAACTCAAGAAGTATGTTTGCAGGTGATGGAATTTTATCATCAACTATTGGAACATCTTGGGAAAGATTTAAATTTGGTGGACAAGCTACTAGTCAACAATTAGCTTTCTATGTAAATTTAAAAGAAATACCAAATAATAAATTTGGAACTCAATCAGAAATTTATTGGGATGATGCATATCTAAATGCTCAAGTTGGAGCTGTTACTAGAGGTACATATACATTAAAAATAGTAGATCCACTATTATTTGTTAAAAACTTTGTACCACAAAAATATTTAACAGAAGATGCTCAAGTATTTGATTTTGCTGATATGGAGAATGATGCTGCTACTCAATTATTTAATGAAGTAGTTGGTTCTTTATCAGGTGCATTTTCTAATTATACAAATGATCCTAGTAAGGGAAATAGAATTGCTAAGATTCAAGGAGATCAAATTGGATTTGCTCAATCTATGGCACAAGCTGTAGAAGATGCTTATCAATGGAAGAGCGATAGAGGTTTAGAAATTGTTAAAACTGCTATCTTATCTATCGAATATGATGCGGATACTAAAGCACTTCTTAGTGATGTTAAGAAAGCTGATGCTTTAAGTGGAGCTAGAGGTAATTCATTTATGCAACAATCTGTTGCTCGTGGAGTTCAAGCTGCTGGAGAAAATGGTGGTGGAACTGGTATGGCATTCATGGGAATGGGAATGCAAGCTGGTGCTGGTATGATGAATGGTGTACAACAACCAGCAAATGCTAATCAAAACCCATTTATTAATGTAGGTGGTGTTGCTACTGCAAATACAACTGAAACTCCTGCACAAACACAAGCTGATCCATATGCTGAACTTAAAAAAGCAAAAGAATTATTAGATGCAGGTATTATTACTCAAGAAGATTTTGATGCTAAAAAGAAACAATTATTGGGTATATAGTTTATGGAGAGTAATAATTTAGAAAATGTTACTCCTAATACTAATGATAATAATGTAAAGATAGTTAAAACTGATGAAGGTTCAACTGATGGATTAAATAGATGTCCTAAGTGTGGAGCCACAGATATATTACTAAATCCAAAATCTGGAAAATTAAGATGTAGTTATTGTAGACATGAGTTCGATCCAGAAAAGATAACTGGTATGGAAGAAGATATTAAAAACCTTACTGGTGAAGTTATGGGTTCTGGAGCTCAAAATATTGTAGCTGATACTAATAATGTTTTAACGTTTAAGTGTACTAGTTGTGGTGCTGAAATTGTAGTTGATACAAATGAAGCATCACATGCTAGATGCCATTGGTGTAGAAATGTTTTATCTATAAATCAACAAATACCTAATGGGTCTATTCCTGATGTGGTTTTGCCATTTAAGTTAACTAAAGATCAAGCTAGAGCTGCTATAGAAAGATTTGTTGGTAAACGTAAATTCTTTGCTAATCCTAAATTTAGAAAAGAATTTACTACTGAGAATATAATGGGTGTATACTTTCCATATATGATAGTAGATGTAAATAGTCATGCTAAACTAGTTGGTCAAGGTGAACATTTAGTTCGTTCCTATACAGTTAAATCAGGTAATAGTGAAGAGAAAAGATATGATGCTGATTTATATAATGTAGAAAGAGAGTTTGATTTAGCAATTAATGGTTTAACAATTGAATCTAATTCTGATAGATTAAATAATGAAGATAAGAGTAAAACCAATAATGTTATAAATGCTATTATGCCTTTTGATACTGAAAACGCTGTTAAATATGATTCTAATTATATGAGAGGCTATACTTCAGAAAAAAGAAATGTTAATGTTGATGAGTTAAAAGAATTAGTAAAAGTACAATCAAAAGATGTAGCTAGATTTGCTGCTAATGAATCATTAAAGAATTATGATAGAGGTGTTGCTTGGTCTAGTGAAGAATTTAATGTTAAAGGTCAACAATGGAAAGCTGCATATTTACCAGTATGGCTTTATAGTTATCTAGAAGTACAAGGAAATAAAAAAGTGTTACATTATGTAGCTGTTAATGCTAGAACTGAAGAAACTATGGGTAGTGTACCTATACATATGCCTAAGTTAATCTTAATGTCATTTTTAGTTGAATTAGCTGGAATATTTGCAATGATGTTTACTGCTGATGATTTTGAAGGAAGTTGGCTATTCTTAGCAGTTGGTTTTATATTCTTCTTTATTATGCATAGTAGATATCGTAACTCTGGAGCTAGACATACATACGAAACTGAAACAAAAAAGGAAGTAACAAACTTAAGAACAGTAGATACTTATATAAGAAGAAAAACTGGACTTTCTAATTATTATATGGAAGGTGCTAATAATACAAATGTTAATGGAGCAACTAGTCAAAGCAAATTATTAAAGAAATTGTCAGACGCTGTTCCTGAAGTTAATATGGTTAAAGACTTAATGCAAAATTCATCTAAAAAGGAAGATAAATAATTATGAGAGATAATATATTTCTTAAAATATTATGTAGTATTCCAGTGCTATTAGTTGCACTTTACTTTGTACCATTTTTAGGAGTATGTTTATTAATATTTAGATATATTGTTTATTATTATGATAGAAGGAGAATATCTACTCCATATTATCTAGTTTCAATTGGGCTTATAATATTAATTCCTAAACTAGTAAAGTATATATTTAAAATATTTAATTTGAAAACAAGTATTATTCCATATTTTGATACAATAATTAATTCAAATATATATAATGAGAATTTTATTAAATATAGTAAATTACTTATAATAGTTGGAATTATATTTTTAATAATTTCTTCTATAGTTGGTTCTATAGTAGATAAAACAAAATCTTATGTTAAGTCTTATATAACAAATCAAGAGAAAAGAAATGATGAAATTTCTAGAAAAAATGATTTAATTATGAAAGAAAAGCGTGAGATAGCTAAAAATACTAGTGTTGTTATATGTCCATATTGCGGTGCTGATAACATGTTAACTGAAAAAACTGGTACTTGTAAGTTTTGTAGAAGAAAAATAGAAAGTAAATAATAAATATAAAGATTGTTAGTCTTATGATTAACAATTTTTTTATGTGTTAAAATATTATGATATAATTAATATACTAGGAGTGTGAAATATGCTTGAATATTATCAAAATGTATTAAAAGAATTTATAAGTGAATATGAAAGATTACATGTAAATCCATGGCATAATATAGTAAAAGAAGAATTAGAAAATTTGTGTAAAGAGTTAATTAATAAGTATGAAATAGATGATGGATATAAATTTAATTACTTTATGAATTATATTATTAAGAGACTTAATGGGATGGATGATGCGCACACTAAGTTTAAGATGAGAACAGTTATACTTCCATTTAATTATAGAATATTTGATGAAGAAGTTGTTGTTAACTATCCAGATGGTTTAAAGGGAAGTACACTCGAATCTATAAATGAAGTAAGTGTTAGTAATATATTAAATGAATTAGATGATGTTATTACATATGGAACTAGTGAAAAGAAAAGATATGAACTTGAGAAGTCTTTATTTGATATGAGTTTGTTATTTAGTTTACCTTCTTTAAGAGAGAGTGAAGAGTTAATTTTTGAATTTAAGACTATTAGTGGTGAGATAGAGAAGAGAACAATTGATAAAAGAGATGCTATGACTAGTGATGAACAGTTTGATATAGAAGAATATTATTATGGAGAAACTGGTACTTATGAAATAAAAGATAATACTCTTATATATAGACATTGTTCAGTACAAAATGAATATAAATCTATAATAGAAGAATCTATTAGAGAAGTTAGTGATTTAGATTATAATAAGATTAATAAAATTATTATAGATTTAAGAGGTAATATTGGCGGTAATTCTGGATTAAATAAGCCTTTATTAGATTTTTTAGGTGAACATAAAGATAAGAAGTTAGTTGTTTTAACAGATTATAGAGTGTTTTCATCAGGCAGTATAGCGCTTTATGATTTAATTAAAATTGGATGCACTACCGTTGGTGAAGGAATAGGGGCTCCATTCAATTCTTATGGTGAACAAGTGTGGTTAGATATAGGTAAATATAGATTTGCTGTTTCAACTTGTTATTTTATTCCTGGTATGGATATGAAAATTTCTAATAAAGAAGATATTGAAAAGATAGATAGTGAAGTATTTAAACCTGTGATATTTAAACCTGATTATTATGTTAAAAGTACTAAAGAAGATTTCATAAATAATAAAGATAAAGTATTAGAGTTTGCTTTAAAGAATATATAAAAGAATGATAAAAGATTTTTAAATGCATATTATTTATTGGTGATATGTATGAAGAAAGTCTTTTTTATATTGTTAAGTTTAATAATTTTATTTAATGTTAATGCTACTGAAATTGGACTTGCTAAAAATAGTGAAACTGCTATTTTAGTAGAAGCTAGTACTGGAAAAATATTATTTGAGAAAGATAAGGATAAGAAAATGGCTCCTGCTTCTATGACTAAGATAATGACTATGTTACTTACAATGGAAGCACTTGAGAGTGGAAAGATTAGTTTGAATGATGATGTGTTAATTTCAAAAAATGCTCAAGATATGGGTGGAACTCAAATATATGTTGAAGCAGGAAGTAATGTTAAAGTTGAAGATTTAATTAAAGGTGTAGGTATTGCTTCTGCGAATGATGCGGCGGTTGCACTTGCTGAAAAGTTGGGTGGAACAGTTGAAAATTTTGTTAATATGATGAATGAAAGAGCAAGAGAACTTGGATGTAAGAATACTACTTTTAAGAATCCTCATGGGCTTGATGAAGAAGGACACTTGACTACTGCTTATGATATGTCATTAATGGCTCGAGAGTTAGTTAAACATGAACTAGCACTTAAAATATCTAGTACATATGATGAATATATAACAGTATCAGGAGAGAATCATTGGCTCGTGAATACTAATAAACTTGTTAAGTTCTATAAAGGGATTGATGGGCTTAAAACAGGTTATACAGATAAAGCAGGGTATTGTTTAACAGCAACTATGAATAAAAATAATATGAGACTTATTAGCGTTGTAATGAAAAGTAGTTCTAAGGATAACAGAAGTAGTGATACGATAGGTATGATGGAGTATGGATACAGTATGTATGGAAGTGAAGTAATACTTAAGAAAAATAAATACACTGGTAAAATAAATATAAGTGGTAGTGAAAATAAAGAATATAATTATTACTTAGATAATGATGTTAAATTAATTGTTGATAAAAATACTAGAGATGTTAATTATAGTAAAAAGATAGAACTTGATAAATTAAAAGCACCTTTAAAGAAAGGGACTAAAGTAGGAGAGTTAATACTTAACTATGACTCTAAAGAATATAAATATGATCTAATTGTTAATGAAGAAGTAAAGAAAGCATCTTACTTTAAAGTATTAATTAATAATCTTAAAGATATAATTACTGGTAATATAAGAAAAAAATGATGACTTATTTGTCATCATTTTCAGTATTAATTAAATAACTAAAATATTTAATTTTACCAGATAATACATCTTAAGATAATGAAGACGATAGTAACTTTAATATAGATTTTAATGGATATAAATTATATGTTAATGGAAAGGTTTATTTAAAATAAACTTTTTTTATTTTTGGTGTGGTTTTAAATTATATAGTATAGTATAATTAAATTGGTGGTAAGTGTGAGTAAAAAAGGAAATAAAAATATTAAAAGTAAAAAGGTTAATAAGAAAGTTAATAAGAAAGATTATACAAAACTAATTATTTCATTTGTATTATTAGTTTTGGTAATTTATTTATTTATATATATGTTTGATGGTAATTATACCGTTAGTTTTGATAGTGATGGTGGAAGTGTTTTTAGTAATTTAACTGTTAAAAAACATGAAGAAGTTGTACTTCCAAAACCTGTTAAAGAAGGATATCATTTTATTGGTTGGAAAGATGAAAATGGTGAATATGTTGGAAGTAACTATAAAGTTAATGGTAGTGTTAAATTAAAAGCTGATTATAGATTAGAGTTTGTTGTTACTTTTGTTTATAATAATGGAGAAGAAAACACTACAGCAACTGTTCTTGAAAATCAAAATGTTATAGCTCCTAGTGATCCAGTTAGAAAAGGTTATAAGTTTGCTGGATGGTATAATAATGGAATTAAATATGATTTTGATTCAATTGTTAGTAGTAATATAACATTAGAAGCAAGATGGAATAAAAAGTAGGAGGGGTTATGAAACTAATTAATACTGAGTGTCCTAAATGTAAGGGTAAAATAAAAATATCTGAGGATAGTAAAAAAGCTAAATGTGAGTACTGTGGTAATGAATTTATTCTAGATGATGAAGTTAAAAAAGTTAAACATTTAATGGCTGGTCAAATAGATGAAGAACAAGAATTTAAAAATGCTAAAGCCAATCTTAAATTCAAAGAATATGGTAAAGCCTATGATATATATTATTCTTTAAGTGAAAGATATGCTGATAATAAAGAAGTATGGTTAGGATTATTAAGAGCTACTACTGAAGACTTTACAGTTAAAGAATATAGAGCTGAAGCTCAAAAATATTATGAAAAATATACAGCTTTAGCAACTGAAAAAGAAATAGAAAAATATAAAACTAAATATGAAAAATATATTAGTAGTTTTAGTGAATATGATAAACTTGATGCTCAAAATAAAAATGTTGATAATGGAAAAGATCATATAGTTTTAACTATGTTTGGTGGATTATTTGGACTTCATAAATTTGCTCAAGGTAAAATTGGTATGGGTTTCTTATACTTATTTACAGGTGGATTTTTTGTAATAGGATGGTTATATGATTGTTTTATTGAAGTAAGTAGTCATCCTGAAAGTAGAAATAAATTTTATAATTGTTTAGCTGTTTATGAGATATTTGTGGCTATTGCGTATATGGATTATAATCCATTTGGTTCTTTATTTATTTTAATTTCTGCTATATTAACAATAAATCCTGTATCTAGAAAAGTATGGAAAAAACCAACACCTTCTAGTAAATTTATTAAACTTGTGTTATTTATAGTTGGTTTTGTTATGTGTATTAATAGTATTCCTGCTTATCAAAAATCTTGGGTAAGTGATGATATGGATGTTAAAGTGAATAACTTATTTAATTTGACTATTACTACTAAAGAACAAGTAAGTGAAAATAGTAAGAGAACTAAAAGAATCGAAAAATCATTTGATTATGATTCAGTTGAAAATGATGAAGAGGTAATATTAACTACTAGAGATAAAAAATATAGTTTTAGGTTTGATAAAAATAGTAAAACTTTCTGTTTACTTGAAGAAAAAAAGTGTACTATAAATTTTGAGGTAGATTAATGAAAAAATATTTAGATTATTTAATAAAAAGTATATTTGCTGGTATTATGATTGGTATTGCTGGTACAGTATATTTAAGAGTTGATAATAATATAGTTGGTGCATTGTTGTTTTCAATTGGACTACTTGTTATATGTATGTATGGAATGAACTTATATACAGGCAAGATTGGTTATATACTTATAAATAAACTTAATTATATTTATGAATTACTAATAACAATATTAGGTAATTTTATTGGTACATTTTTAGTTGCTAGATTAGTACTACTTACTAGATTTAAAAGTGTTAGTGATAAAGCAGTAGACTTAGTAAATCTAAAACTTAGCGATAATTTACTTAGTATATTTATATTAGCTATGTTATGTGGAATACTTATGTATATAGCAGTTAACAATTATAAAAAGATAAATAACGAAATAGGAAAGTATTCATGTATATTTATGTGTGTAATGGTATTTATACTTAGTGGATTTGAACATAGTATAGCTAATATGTATTATATAAGTGTAGCAAACTTATTAAGTTTGAAATCACTTCTATATATATTTATAATGATACTTGGTAATTCAGTTGGTTCTATATTAATAGCACTTTACTATAATAGATTTTATAAAAATTAAATTTATAAAATCTTTTTTAATACTTAAAAATATAGTATAATTCTTATGAGGAGTATTATTATGGAAGATGTTTACTTTAAATATAAATTTGGGGAAGATATAAGTTTTGAACTTAAAGAAGGTGAATTTGTATCTGTTATTGGAGACAATAATGATTTAATAATTCATACTCTTTTACATGGTAATAAAAAAGCTACTATAGAAGTAGGAGATACAAGTTTTAGTCCTAAAACATTAGATATTATTAGAAGAAGAATGAGTTTTGTTTTATATAAACATTTAAATGTTTTTGTAGGAGAAACTGTTGAAGATGAAATAGCTTTTGGACTTGAAAGTTTAGCTATGAAAAAGAATGAAATAAGAGAACTTATAGATACTGAAAGTAGACATTTTAAATTACAAGAATTACTTATTAGAGATCCTAATAGTCTTGGTTCTAGTGATAAAGTTAAGATGAAAATATTATCTGCTTTAATAGTTAAACCTAAAATAATAGTTATTGATAATATGCTTTGTGAACTAGACTATGAAGATAAATTATTAGCATTTGATATATTAAAAGAATATTCTAAAAATGGTGGTATTGTTATTAACTTTACTAATGATATGGAAGAGACTATGTATGGAGATAAAATAATAGTAATATATGAGAAAAAAATAGTATGTGAAGGAAAGACATTAAGTGTTTTAAATGAAGAAAAAATACTTAAAAGATTAGGTCTTGGTCTTCCATTTATAGTTGAGTTAAATAGATATTTAATGGATTATGGACTTATAAATAAATATCATTTAACAAATGAAGAATTGGTAGGTGCATTATGGAAATAAAATTTGATCATGTAAGTTTTGTTATAGATGCATATACTCCTTTAGAAAAAACTATAATAAGTGATGTATCATTTGAAATAAAGAGTCCTGGAATATATTCTTTTATTGGTAGAAGTAATAGTGGTAAAACTGCTATTGGTGACTTGATAAATGCTCTTATTATGCCTACTCGTGGTAAAGTTAAAATAGGAAGATTTATTAATGATGGAAGAATAATAAAAAATATAAATAAACTTAGATTTCAAACTGGATATGTATTTAAAAATCCATATGATATGTTCTTTAATAAAACAGTTAGAAGTGAAATAGAATTTGGAATGAAATATTTCAAATATAAGTTAGAGAAAATAGATTTAAGAGCTAGTGATGCTTTAAAGTTAGTTGGACTAGATGACTCTTACCTAAATATGAATCCACAAGATTTAACACTAGTAGATGCTAAAAAAGTAGCACTTGCTTGTGCTCTTGTGTATAATCCAAATATATTAATACTTGATGAATATACAGCTGGGCTTAATAATAATGATAAAAAAGAGTTAATAAGACTTTTAAGACTTCTTAAAAATAAATATAACAAGACAATAATATTATTAAGTAAAGACACTAATTTTTGTTATCAAATAACAGATTATGTTTATTTAATGAATTTAACTAAATTAGTAGCATTTGGTGGTAGGGAGTTACTTAGAGATATAGATGCATTAAATCAAATAGGAGTAGAAGTACCTAAAATAGTAACATTTATAGATGAATGTAAGAAAAAGGGAAGATACATACATGATTATACTAATATACTTGACCTAATAAAGGGGGTATATAGAGATGTATTCTAGAAATTCATTTGGTTCTTTTTATCCCGTTGATTCTTCAGTTCATAGGTTAAATCCAGTAGTAAAACTATTTAATTTTATAATAGCTATATTACTTATGATATTAAGTGATTCTTTATATATAAATTTATTTCTATTTTCATTAGTTTTATGTATGGAATTATTAAGTTTTGTACCATTTAAATATTATTTTAGAACATTTTGGTCTTTAAGATATATTTATATTCTTATAGTATTTATATGTGCCTATTTTAGACTTAGTATGACCGATGCATTTACATATCTAATTAAACTTATAACAATAGTAGAATATTTAAATATACTTGCTTATACTACTAGTCCTAGTGAAAGTGCATATGGTATTGAAAAGTTTTTATCATATTTTAACTTTTTATATTTGCCAATAACTAAATTTGCTTTTAAGATTAATAAAATGCTTAGATATGTACCACTTATGTTAACAGTAGAATATAAAACATTAAAAGCAGAAGCTAGTAGAGGAATAGATTATTTTCATTCTAATATGTTTGGGAGAATGAATGCTGTTAGTACTATATATGGAAATATATTAGCTCTTACTAAAAGAAAAAGTAGAGATATAGCTTTCGCATCAGAACTTAGACTTTATAATATGAAAAGATATAGAACTAACTATAGAACTAATAGAGTAGGCTTTTATGATTTGTTTTATACAGTATTCCATTTAGCTTTAGTCTATGCGTATTTAGTTCAAAGAGGTGTAATAAAGTGAAATATTTAATTAATTTAAGTTATAATGGGTCTAAATATTATGGATATCAAATTCAAAAGAATAAAGATACAGTTGAAGGAGAACTAGAAAAAGTATTATCTAAAATATTTAATAGAAATATTAATACTATAGGGGCATCTCGTACAGATAGGGGAGTACATGCTTTAAACCAATATTGTACTTTTGAAGTAGATGAAAGTATTAATACAAAGAAATTACTTCATAGTCTTAATTCATTATTAAGTGATTATGTTCATGTTAAAATTATTAAAAAAGTAAGTGAAGAGTTTAATGTAAGACATGATGTTAAAAGAAAAGAATACATTTATAAAATAAATATGGGAGAATATAATCCTATAGAAAGTGAATATGTATATCAATATTGTAAGAGTATAGATAAAGAACTCTTAGATATATTTATTAATCAATTTAAAGGAAATCATAACTATAGAAGTTTTACTTCTGATAAAGATAATGGAAACTACGAAAGAAATGTAATTATAGATTATAAAATATCTAAGAAAGTATTATACCTTAGATTTGAATCAAGTGGATTTCTTAGATATATGATTAGAAATATAGTTGGTTTATTGCTTGATATTAATGACTCTAAGAAGAGTATTTGTGATATTGAAGATATATTTAAATTAAAAGACAGAACTTCTCTTGGTAGATGTGCTAGTCCTGTTGGACTTTATCTTAATAAAATAGAATATTAGACTAGAAATAGTCTTTTATTTTGTTTAAGAAATGGTGTGATGATTATATGAAATAAATGTATCAAAAATATGTAAAATTTCTTTTAATTTATATGCTGATGTGATATATTGATGA
>CABULC010000005.1:0-74100 GCA_902492325.1 uncultured Clostridium sp. | reverse complement strand
TCATCAATATATCACATCAGCATATAAATTAAAAGAAATTTTACATATTTTTGATGCTTTTTTTATAAATAAAAAAGTGTTAACACACTTTCTTATTTAATTTCATTTATTAGTTTAATAATAGATGGAACACCTTTCTTTATTAAGATACCATACTCATTATCAATAGTAGCAATTCCTGAAGGTTGTATAGTCATTTTAAGTACAAATTGTTGTGTAACTCCACTTCCTATCCATAATCCTTCACTAGTATTAACAACTTTCTTATACCAATCTTCATACTCAAACTTCTTAAATGCAGATGGTATATCAATAAATACAAAATTAATCTTCAATGCATCTAAATTATTACTCATAATATCCTTAAATATAGTTTTATGACTATCATCAAGTTTAGAATAAAACTTTTCAAAATTAACTATAACAACTAATAGATTTCTAACATTCTTAAGAGATCTAGTATTCATATTATTTTCATTTAATATTTTTTGTATACTATCATCATTCACTTTTAAAGAATCTATAAATCCATTAAAATCATTATTTATAAATTGAATATTAGAGTTAAAGTTTTCAAAGAAATTAGCTCCATCAACAACTACTTTATCAAATGTATTATTTAATTCTAAAACTTTTAAATAATTATTTAAAAATGGTCTAATATTTTCTATTTCATCAGATGAAATAATATTAACAACATTCTTACTATAATCATACACAGAAGATAACAAGTTATCTTTTGTAAGACCTAAAGGTATAGAATTAATTCCAAGATATTTATTAGTAAAGCCATCTAATTTAATAATATCAGGCATTACAGGTATTTTCTTCGCTTTTTTAACACCATTTTGTTCTAGACTAGTAATTAATTCTTTTATATTATTAAACACATTTTCAGGTTCACTAATAAATGCAGTTTGAAATTCACAAACTTTATCAAGTTTAACTAAGCCTCTTCCTAAAGAGTTAGTAGGAATTATACCATTTGTTTTACCTAATATATCTCTATATTCGTTATCATTATTTAATTGTAAACACAATAATTGTTTACAACTTTGAGCAATTTTAAATTTAACAGTATTTTGACTTACAGTTGTTATAACAAAATTAATACCATATTTCGAACCTTCTCTAATAACTGGAATTATTTTTTCAGTTAAATCCATATATACTTCACTCATAACTTCAACTGAATTAATAATAACTACAATATTAGCTAAACTTCTTCCACTTAATTTAATATAATCTTGATAATTACCATTATAAGACATAAATAATTTCTTACGTTTATCCATTTCACTAGTAATCATCTTTATAAAGTTCTCTAGTTTCTCATCATCACCGTTTACAATAACATTACCAACTTGAGGAGCATCGCCAAAATTCATTAATGTCTCAGCACCAAAATCAAGTAAATATAAATTAATTTCGGAAGTATCATAAGTCATAATAGTAGAATAAATTAAGCTTTGTAAGAACTCATCTTTACCGCTATCATTCATACCATATAATAAGACATTTCCATTTTGAGTTATAGGCAATGTTAATAATCCTTGTCTTTGATTCTCAGGATCATCATATTCACCAATAATAGGATTAATATTAAATTTAGTCTTTTGATAATTATATTTTGTATATAAATCTCTAATATAAATATTAGCTGGTATTTTATCTAACCATAACTGATTAACTTTTAAATCTAAGTCTTTAGAAATACTAATTAAATATTTTAAAATATTAGTAAGTTCCTCTCCTTCAGATTTTATAGTTCTTTTAGCTATAGAATTATATATACTCTTATTTACTTCACCAATATTATCTATAAAATATAAATTCTTATCAATCGGTTTTTTATATTCTTTACTTGGATAGTATTGTGCTCCCGCCCAAGCAGATTGTCCCATAGCAAAGTATTCATTATATCCTACTTGTAAATAGAATCTTCCTACATTTTTTAATTCAGCAGCATCTGCTCTTTTAATCATTTCCATACTATCTTGTTTATCTTGAACTTTTAAACAAATTTTAAATTTACTATTACTCCAAATTTGAGCATCTACTACACCTGTAGGTTTTTGCGTAGCAAGTATTAAGTGAACTCCAAGTGAACGTCCTATACGAGCAGTACTAATTAAATCATCCATAAAGTCTGGTTGTTGATCTTTAAGTTCAGCAAACTCATCACAAACAATAATTAAATGTGGAATTGGTTCATCAATTATACCTTCCCTATATAATTTTTGATATTTATATATATCTACAGTACTTTCACCTAAACTATCTCTTACTTCATTAAATTTAGTTTGTCTTCTTCTAAGCTCACTATTTATACTTGAAAGAGCTCTATTAATTTCAGCTTTATCTAAATTGGTAATTGTACCAACTACATGAGGTAATTTTTCTCCTGTTTCACTATTTACAAAAGCACCAGCAAGTCCTCCACCTTTATAATCAATTAGAACAAAAGCAACTTCTTCAGGACTATAATTTACAGCCATAGATAATATATATGTAATAATAAATTCTGATTTACCACTACCAGTCATACCAGCAACTAAACCATGTGGTCCATGTTGTTTCTCATGTAAATCTAAAAGAAATAAATCACCAGTTTCACCAATACCAATTTCAGTCTTTAAAGATTTAGTAGAATCATTATTTTTCCATCTATTTAAAGCATTTAATTGTTCAACTTGTCCAACACCATAAAGTTCTAAAAAAGATATAGAATTAGGCATACTCTTTGATACATTATCTATATAAATAGGAGTATTCTCTAAAACATCCATACACTTATTCATATTATAATTATTTGTAATTTCATTATAAAATCTAATCTTAGCACTACTATCAGATGAAATAATAACAGATGTTTTCTCTCCAATAGTAATAAAATCAGTTACCTGACTTGGTAATTTAGATAATTTCTCTTCAAGTATTAAAATACTAAATCCTAAATTTTTCTTTTCTTCTAAAATATTTTCTACTAATTTAATTTTTCTAGCTGAATCAATATCATCAATTAATATTAAATAATAATTATTAAATTTAGAATAATCACGTCCAGTTTCAGCAACGTTATCCATTAATGATTTTCTATTTTCAAATATTTGATTTAAATAATTTGATACTTCTTGCATTTCTTCAGTATTAGTAGCGAAATATCTAATACTTTTATCTTCTGAAAAACAATATGGCGATTCTTTCATGTAATTCCAACGTTTTGATTTCTTTTTATCAGAAAAAACTACAACTTTTAATTTATCATAACTATAAAATGAAAAAAATTGTAATAATAGATTATTAGTAAAATCCACGTAATTAGGATAAATACCACTTATCGCAGTTTTATTATTTTCTGAAAATGAATATCCTATAGGTACCCCATCAATATATTTAAAATTATTAATTAGTGTATCTAATAAATTTCTTAAATTATCATCTTCTAAAGTAAAATCTTCTTTTTGATAAGATATTTTTGCTTTAAAATCAACTTCTCCAGAACCAATTCTACAAGTTAAAAAATCATTTTGTTCCATTTTTCTAGACCATAAAGTTCTTCTTTTATTTAATATCATATCATAACAAGTATCACATGATATTAAATTTTCTTCATATATTCTTTTTTGTAAATCATATTCTCTATAAAGTTCTTTTCTTTTCTTTTCTAAATAGCTTTTATATTTTTCTTGTCTTTCCTCTTCTCTTTTTTTCTTAGTCTTTGCTTCATATTTTTTAGTTAAGAATGGCCACACAAGCATAGACATAAACATAGCCAAAGAAATAATAAGTGTTGGCAATATTTGCCCAAAAGTTTTCTCACCACTTCCATATTGAGCAAAAGAAGTAGAAAGTGTAACCATAGAACTTGCCCCCATAGTTAACATAGGACCTAAAGTATAAATTAAAGGTATTTCTTGAGAAACTTCTTTTTTAGGTGGAGAATCTATACTCATATCAAATTCTTCTATTTCTCTTTTAATTCTAGGAGATATTAAAAAATAATCTTCATCTTTATAAATCTTATCATTTGATATTTCTTCATCTTCTACCTTATCGTCAAGTACTATTTTATCAACAGCTATAGAACATCCAATATTTAAATTATTAAAAGGATTATTCATAAAAAAATGTGTAGTAGTAACAACTAATCTAAAACCATTAACATTTATTTCATCCCCCGGATTAAGAATAACCTCAGTTTCAGTAATCTTACTATTGTTTAAATAAACATTAGAGTTTTGATTAACAGTAATTTTCCAACTGTCATTAATTTTATCTAAAGTATATTCTTTATCTTTAAAATGATCAGAAGGTATAGATAAATTATTTTGATTAGAAGTACCAAATTGAACTTTTGGTGATTCGACTTTATATCTAGAAAAAGAATTATCTACAAGCCAATCAGCAAATAATAAATATTTATCATTATCTTTTACCACTTCATAATATGTTTTAATCTTTAATGTTATTTCTTCACTGCCACCATTAATCTTAACATTTTCACTTCCACTAATAATCCATTCATTATTTTCACTCTTAATATTTATAATATTTTCATCATTACTATTAGACATCCAAAAATTACCAATCTTTTTCAAAGGCAAAATAAATCTAATAATTTCATTATCACCAAATAAATATAAATTCATAATAACAACTCCTATAACAATAATAAATGTGTGCCATTAACTATATCAGTATCTCTTATTATTGTATTATTTTTATAATATTGTCCATTTTGAACATTTATTAAGATAATATTTCTTGAAAAATCTATAGAGTCAAACATTGTATTATTAAGTAATCTAGTGATATTACCTATTTTTTCATTAACAGGTATAAATAATTCATAACTATCATTTAAAGATAAAATACTAAGTCTAATTAACACTTTATTCTCGTACATATTTTCACCTACTATGCTAATATAATTTTATAATATTTTAACCTATTTGTAAATCAAAAAAATACTAGTAAAACTAGTACCAAGAAAAAAAGAATTAATTATTCTTAATTGTAATTAATCCTCTATCTACTTCTTCTAATGCCCTTCCTATTTCTTTTTTAGATACATACTCACTTTCAGGCATTTGAAAATGTTTATGTTCTTTCATAACTTTGGCTCTATCTGCAGCTATATGAACTAACTTATATTTAGAGTCAACAATGTTTAATAGTCTATCGATTGAAGGATATATCACTTTTACCATCTCCCTACACTAATAATATAACCAATTCTAAAGTTCTATACAACTAATATACACATTTTTTTACATTAAATTTACAACTAATTAAAATTTATTAAATCATATTTTTTAATAGTATCACTATCATATGACATTAATATACTCTTTTTACTTCCATTTATATAATTAATCTGAACATTTCTAAAGCAATATAAATACTTATCACTTTTTTGTTCTATATCTTTAGTATAATCTAAATCTTTTATATTTTTACTTTCACTAATCCAAGTAAAATTTAAATCACTAGCATTCTCCAAATCTTCATCATCAATCATCAGAAAGTATAAATTGTCTTCAGTAAGAAGTGTTACGCTTAAATAGCTTTCATCCATAGAACAATTAGGTATTAAAACAATTTCTTTAGTTTTTCCTTCGTAATTATGCAAGTTATATATTTTATCTTTATAATTTAGTTCTATGTAACCAGTTTTTTCCATAACTTTAAAGTCACTTCTATCATCAGATATTTTAATATCTAGTTTATTACCACACCCCGTTAAAAGTATAAGTATCAAAGCTATACCAAATGTTTTAATTGCACTCTTCAATGTCATCAATTTTAAAAACCTTTCCTGCATCAACTTTAACATTATTTTTAACGCATTTGCCAACCACATCATTAATGTCCATAACTATACCATCTGTACTATCAAGAACCATTTCTTTGATTTCTACCATATCACTTGTCACCATAGTTCCATCTATGATTATATATTTAGAGACAGGAACATTAAATTTATGAGTAGTGTCATCAAGTTTATTATAATCTCTATATAAAAATCCAATTAATGCACCTAATAGTACTAAAACAAATATTATTATAAATATAATTAAAAAACTTTTTCTATCCATTCTCTCATTCATACTTTAATATTATCACACTTTCTATTATTATTTATTCCTTTCTATCATCTTTTACAAGATTACGTAAAGCATCCAATATTACTACCATAGCCCAAGTATCTTGTTTACAATATATTCTTAAATTCTTTTTAGCTCTTTCCAAATCATCCGGTGTCATATCATCATATAATGAATATGTTACTAATGCTTCAGTACCATTTTTAACTTCCAAGTTTTTATAAGTTAAATCACTAAGTACTGGTAAAGTCTTCTTAATTGAATAACTTCCACTAAGATTTTTATGATAGAAATTTACGAGTTTACTTCTTTCATCATCAAAACCTAACTCTTCATATATACTTTGATTATTTTTTATAAAATAAAGTAAATCTGTAGACTTCTCTACTATTTTAAGTAGATGTTCTTTATACTCTGGAAATATATACGCAAGTTCTTTTAATCTACTTCTTTCAAATGTAACATTTTGAGCAAACATAGTACCTTTATTAGGATCTATTCTTTTAACTATTTCTTTTACCATTTCTAGTCTTTCATCATTTAAAGTTTCAGCTAAAAATACATAGTTATCATTGTCTTTATCACAAACTCCAGGTTCGTGCTCTATATGTAAACTAAATTCAAAACATGATTGAGTGTACGGCCTTTCACCTTTAAATCTAGGCATTGGACAAGGAAAACTTTCAAAATCTAAATGATATATTGGATACTCTAAAGTATCAAACATAGCTTTTATCTTTTCTTTATCTAAATATGTTTTATCATTATCATAACAGTCTCTCTCAATTAACATATTAGGTTTATTTTGTAACCACTCTATAGGTACATCATCTAACTTATAATATCCATTATTTATTAAATCATATTTGTTATATTTATCTGGCCCTAAACCAATCCTATCAGTAAAACCAATATAATTAAAACTAGCATTATACTCTGGTAAATTTTTATAACAAATACTTCTATATTTACATTCACATTTCTCTTTGTATGAACAATGTACTCCTACATTGCAAGGACTAGAATCAGGATTATAAATATTATTTTCAAGAGTCTTTACCATAGATTCTATAATAGGCATATATTCCTTAGTTATTTCATTCATATCAAAGAAACTTACTATATCTTCTCCATTTATAGTTCTATAAATTCGTTTTTCTCCTACCATATATCCATCATATACATAATTATGATTAAGTACTGATAAATAATAATTAACATGTTTCTTTATATTATGACTTTTTAAATCATTCTCAATTATATATCTTTGAACAGCTAAATCAAAAACATAACGTCCCACATCACTATATCTATCAAATAGCTTTTTATATTTTTCATTAAATTTCTTTATTAACTTTTCACTACCATTTATTGGTTTATTAAGTCTATAAATTTCATCTTCAAGTATAAACATATCTTTTTTCTCTTTTGAATTTTCTCCATATTTTAATCCTTCTATATAGTTTCTACTAGTAGTAGATTTAACTTCTATAATATTTATTTCATCATCATTTTCATTATAAATATCTACATAACATAAATATCTAATACCATTATGAACAAAATCAAAAGATTCTTGATTATATGTGTTTTCACTATAAACAAATTTACCATTAAATATTCTTTTAGCTTTAAATGCACTTTCAAGTTCTACTTCTTTATAATATTTCATCATCGCAGATAATTCTTTATCTTCTTTTTTAGTTAAATCAGTATCTCCTTCATCAGTACTTTCAAACATATCACCTAAAAGTTCTCTATATTCCTCTTTTTCACTTTCCCTCATGTATTCTTCTATAGTCATTTTAGAATCAAGTTTATCTTTTCTAATATTCTCAAGAGCACTATATCTTCTACATCTAGTATAATCTATAAAATTTGTTTTAGTTATTGCCATATTTCCTCCGAAAAGAAAAAGTGATTACTCACTTTCTTCTATAAAATTTTTACTTTTGTGTGGTTCATCAAATAATAGTCCTGGATATCCTTGTTGTCTTAATGCTTCATAAGTCATTATAGCCACTGTATTAGATAGATTAAGTGCTCTAACATTATCAGTCATAGGCATTCTCATGCATCTATCTATATATGGTTTTAATATGTGTGGTGGAATCCCAGTACTTTCTTTTCCAAAAAAGAAATAATAATTCTTATCACTATCGCTATAATCAAAACTAGTATGTGGTTTATGTCCATATCTAGTTAAAAAATAATATTCTCCTTTATTCTTTTCAAAAAATTCATCTATATTTTCATAAACTGTATATATACATTTATCTATATAATTTACACCAGCTCTTTTAATATATTTTTCTTCGAGACTAAAACCTAAAGGTTTAATTAAATGTAAATGGCTATTAGTAGCCACACATGTTCTCATAATATTACCAGTATTTTCTGGTATTTCTGGTTCAAATAAAACTATATTTATCATAATTCTCCTATCCCATACATGACTTTATTTTAGAATGTATGTATTTATATCCATCACTTGTATAATGTATTGCATCACTACTTATATATTTACTTGTCCAATCACTTATTGATGCACTTCCATATACATCACAATATTTTACATTCTTAAGTCCAGAAATACAAGATTTAATAGAAGAATTAAATGATTCTATACTAGAATTTTTAGCATATTTACTTCCACTATCATTAACTGGATTTACAGACATTACATATACATTGTTTTTAGAATTAACATCGTTTATAAATGATTTATATTTTTCACAATATTTAGATGAATTACTTAAATCATTAACACCATAATTAAGTACTATATTATAGCTTTTACCATCACTCAAAACATTGTTAACACTAGTTATATGTCCAAGAAATTCATTATATCCTCCACCATCAGTCGCAAATACTTGCTCATCAGATGATAAATCACCATATAATTTTAATCCATTAGTTCTAGAGTCACCCATATAAATAGTTCCAGAAACATTTTTAACTCCACCACTTGTGACTGTACTTCCGCTTCCATCATCACTAGAACCTACGTCACCACTATTTCCATCTTCATTATTATTGTTTTTTTCAATATCTGCTTTAATTGTTTCATATACAGCATTTAATCTTGAATTAAAACTAGCTCTATCACTTTCATTTTTCAATCCATCTACTGCTTTTTTAGCAGCATAATAATCATTGTATGTTTTTGCTTCTTCAGCTTTAGATACTAAATTCTCAGCTCTTGATATATATGCATCATTTATCATTGTTACATCAGCATCTAAACAAGCTCTGTATTGATTATTAGTATCACTTACTCTAACTATTACACTAACAAGAGTTGGTATTAAAAATATAATCATTGCTGCAATACAATTATTAATAAGTTGTTTTTTAGCTTTAGCTAGTAAATCTTCATTACCAACTTTAATTGTATTCATTAACGTTACCATACCAATAACTATTAATAATATTGGAACAGCTATTTTAATTATCAATATTGCCATATTAACAATTCTCATAACCTCCAACACTTCAGGAACCGAACATATAGACATAACTAACATATTAACACCTCTTATCGTATAATTAAATTTTAACATAAAAAATATAAGTATTCTATACTTATATCTCTTCTATTTTCATAAAATTAGTTTTTTTATCTTTTGTATTATTTGGAAAACCACCAGTTACTATAATCATATCACCTTTATTAAGTTCCATAAATTCCATAGATTTAGTTTTAGCATCTTCTATTATTCTATCAGTAGAACTATATACTTCAGTAACAACTGGATATACACCACTATTTAATGATAAACCATAAGCAACTTTTTTACTTGGACATGCAGCTAATATTAAATTTCTTGGTCTTAGGTTGCTTATTAATCTTGCACTTGTTCCACTCATAGTAGCCGCAACTATTAATTTAGTATCAAGTAAGTTAGCTGCATCAAATACACTATTAGCTATAGCACCAGCTATATCTTTAGTAATATATTTTGGATAATATTTATAATCAAAATGTTTCTCTGCTTCAGTGCATATATTTGACATATAAGTAACTGTCTCAACTGGGTATTTACCAGTAGTAGTTTCACCACTTAACATAACAGCATCTGTTCCATTTATAACAGCATTAAATATATCAGATACTTCTGCTCTTGTAGGTCTTGCATTATGTTTCATACTTTCTAGCATTTCAGTAGCAACTATACAGAATTTATTTTGACGTCTACATTCATCTATTATTTCCTTTTGAAAGTATGGTATTTGTTCCATAGGAGCTTCCACACCTAAGTCACCACGAGCAACCATAATTCCATCTGATACACTTATTATTTCACTTAAGTTTTCAATGCCAGTTGTACTTTCAATTTTAGAAATAATTTTTATATTAGCATTTTCTTCTTCTATAATTTTTTTAGCTTCTAATACATCTTCTTTAGTTGATACAAATGATAAAGCTAAAAAGTCTCCATCATGATTACAAGCATATCTTATATCTTCATCATCTTCTTTAGATATAAATGGTATATCTAAATGTACTCCAGGAACACTTAAACTTTTTCTATTTCCAAGTACTCCACCATTAATTATTTTACAAGTTACTCCATCTTCTTCTTTAGAAATAACTTCTATTTTCATAAGACCATTTTCAAGTAATACCGTGTCTCCTACTTTTAATGAATCAATTGCTTGTGGATGATTAACAGAAAATCTTTCTTCATTTCCAAGAACATTTTCTTTAACCATTCTAATTTTTTTGCCTTCAACTAAATTTATAGAATCATTTTCTAACATTCCATTTCTAAATTCAGGACCTTTAGTATCATATAATATTCCTATATAAATTCCAGTATTATTTCTTACCTCATTTACTACTCTAACAACATTTTCTCTTTCTTCTAAAGTCGCATGAGAAAAATTTATACGAGCAGTATTCATTCCATTTTGAACCATTTTAGTCATAGTTTCAGTATTACAACTAGCTGGTCCTATACTACATATAATTTTTGTTTTTTTCATATTTTCCTCCCCTTTTTGTCACATCATCACACTAAAAAATAAGTGCTTAGATATATTACCACAACACTTATTTTTTTTCAAGATTATCTTCACAATAATTCCATAAACCAAGTTTACCTTTATATGGTATTGGTTTTTCATATTTAATAACATTTTCAAGCTTCCAAGCATATGTTTCAGTATGATTACTTCTTCCATACACAACTGGATCAATATTTCTAAGTTCACAATTAAATTCTTCATCAACAAGTATACAATCAGTAATAGTAGCTTCACCAATAATATATCCAGGATTAATATTGATATCATAGTCTTTAAATCTTTTTAACATATCTTTTTCAACGCTAAGTCCAGCATGTATAAGTATTTTACCTCTATATTTTGTTTTCCAACTACGAAACTCATATTTTTTATATTCTTCAATTATTAAAGATGCCCAAGGTTCTTTTATAGTTAATGCTTTCATATTTCACCTCACATCTTTATTATAACAACACCTATTATAATAAGTATAGATGCTATAACTTTTTGAATAAACTTACTTTTATTTTTACATACAAAGTATTCATACATAGTATTTAATATTGATGTCAATGTTAAAAGCGGTGCAATTAAAGTAACATTACCAAGTTGATATGCACGAACTGACGCAATTAACATTAAACACCAAGTAAACGCAGCAAGTAAGAAACTCTTTTTATCATAAGAATTAAATTCTTTTTTTAATTCTTTTAAACTATGTTTACCAAATATAAATATTAATATTGATGGCGTAAAAACAGTAAGAATTGTATAAAAAGCTAAATTAAAATAATTAGAAATATTAACATTTATAAGCATCGCAACTGCGAATAAGAAATTAGATATAAATGACATAATAAAATATTTATTAAACTTGATTTTTCCTTTATCAAACGCAAGTAAAACATTCGCAAATATAATTATTAATGAACCAATAATCTTTTTAAGAACAACTGGTTCTTTTAAGAATATAAATCCTAATATTATTAAGAATACTGTAGATAATTGTTTAAGCATACTAAATACTGAAGGATCAAGTCCATATCTAGCTTCAATATTAAGTCTATCTGTTATAGCATAGATACTAACAACAGCAACTAATGTTAAATATACACTAGAATCAGTTGGCCAAACAAAATCAAAAAATGGAATAAAAAATATAGCAAAAAATGCAGTATATATTTCAAGTAATATTGTAAGAGCTCCAGCACTCTTCATATTACGATTTGATTTTTTAAAAGCTTGAGCAAATATAACCGCAGAAACTAAATATAAAATTACCCAAAACTTCCAACTAAGTAATATTTTCATAATTATTTAATTAACTCCATTTCTATACCAACCACACCATATTTAGATTGCTCTTCACTACTATAATATAATTCCATATCTTTAGGGTCAGCTTCTTCATCTTCTTTATATCCCATAGATATTTTATTAAAATGTTTATATAATTCTTCAAAACTAGGATATTTATGTAAAGCAATAACTTTAACTTTAATCTTATCTCCATCACTTCTATTTTCAAAAGTAATAGTATCTCCCAAATTAATCATTTGTCTTTTTTCATCATAAAGTCTTAACTCTATAGTTTTACTACCATTCTTAATTAATTCAAATGGTCCTTTATGAAGTCTCATCATATGTTCCATATTATCACCATACAAATTATAACAAAAGAAAAGTACTATTTCTAGTACTTTTTATTTAACAGTAAATTTAAGTGTACTTGGTATTTTAGTAACACTACTGTCATTAAACTTAGCTGCAGTTGGATCATCTTTTGCATATCCAGTAGTTGCTTTAGCTGCACTAAACATTATATTCATATTAGTTACATTATCAATATTAAAATTACTTAAATCTAATAATTCTGCATTGCTTCCTTGAAACATCGCGCTCATATCAGTAACCTTTTCAGTATTAAATTTACTAACATCTAAAGTTTTTGACTTACTATAATAGAACATTGACGCCATATTAGTAACATTACTTGTATCAAAGTTGCTTACATCCAAATTGATTATATTGCTTGAATGAAACATACTTCCCATATTTTTAACATTACTAGTATTGAACTTGCTAACATCAACCTCAGTCGCAGAACATTGAGCAAATGTAAGAAACATACTAGTTACATTACTTGTATCAAAACTTGAAACATCTATTTTTTTAGCTTTTGAAAATCTAAACATAGAACTCATATCAGTTACATTACTTGTATCAAAACTTGTTAAATCTAAATTCTCTGCTTCAGCGCCATCAAACATTAAATACATATTTTTAACTTTTGAAGTATTAAAATTACTCAAATCCAATGTTTTAGCTTTAGCACCTTCAAACATTCCCCCCATAT
Organism: uncultured Clostridium sp.; assembly: GCA_902492325.1. GTDB lineage: Bacteria > Bacillota_I > Bacilli_A > RF39 > UBA660 > CAG-1000. Next base: position 60,621 of record CABULC010000005.1, on the reverse strand, counting down.
CAGCGACATTACTTGTATTAAAATTATTCAAATCTAAATTTTCAGCTAAAGCACCTCTAAACATAAATGACATTGATTTAACCTTGCTTGTATCAAAACTCTTAAGATTTAAATCAGTCGCTGATGAACCCCAAAACATTCCATACATAGTCGTTACATTAGAAGTGTTGAAACTTGAAAGATCTAATGAAATCATTTTACTTCCAAAGAACATGTTATCCATATATATAACATTAGAAGTATTAAAATTATTTAAATCTAAGGTTTCAACTAAAACACCTCTAAACATATTACCCATATTTGTTACTTTACTTGTATCAAATCCGCTTACATCTAAAGTAGTTGTTTTACTTCCATTAAACATACTATGTATAAGAGTTACATTACTTGTATTAAAGAAACTAACATCTAAATCAGTTGCAGCACTAGATGCAAACATATAACTCATATTATCAACTTTTGCTGTATTTAAACTACTTAAATCTATACTTGTAGCCTTACTATCACTATACATATTAGACATAGCGATAACTGGTTTATCATTTATATATGTACATACTTTACTAGTTACTGGTTCAGTACTAGTTTTATCTGTAAGTTGTACTCCCCATCCATCTTTTGAAAAATTATTCCATGCAAGATCATCATCACTTCTAACACCAGCTTGTTTATATCTATAAGTATATTGACCATTGACATACTCAGCGCCTTGTTTCAAGTCACCATCAAATTTACAATAAACTCTTTCAGTTTTCTCCTTACATATTTCATCATCACTACAACTACAATATTCTTTATAATCATAATCTTTACTTGTAGCATAATCAAAAGAACCATCTTCATTTAATCCACAAAATAAATATGCTTTTTCATTACCATACACACCAGTTTCAGAATCTAAATAATAAGTAACATATCCTTTACAATCAGAACCCTTATATTTAATACCATCTATATATTTATCACTACTCTTTTGAAGATCTTGAAGACATACTGTTTTCTTATTATTAACTGCAGTACTATAACTCTTAGGACAAATCTTAGTTTGATCAATTGAATTCTTACAATAGTCTTCTACAAATAAATTTGCCGCTTCCTTCATTTCATTTTCTTGTACATGCATTGCTTTAATAACATTTTCATTATAGGTTTTAATAGCAGCTGGTACAACCATTAAAGTAAGAATTGCAACTATCGCAATTACTCCAAGCAATTCAATTAAAGAAAATCCATTTTTATTTTTCATATGCTTCACCTATTATGAATTATAACACGTTGCTAAGCAAAATAAAAAGGTAAATTATTTATTTACCTTTAAAATTCTAAGTGCATTTAATATTGCTATTACTGATACACCAACATCAGCAAATACAGCAGACCACATAGTTGCAATTCCAAGCGCTGATAATACAAGTACAGCTATCTTAACAGTTATAGCAAACACTATATTTTCTTTTACTATTCTCATAGTCTTATGAGATATTTTAATTGCTTCAGCAATTTTAGATGGTTCATCAGTCATAATTACAATATCAGCAGCTTCAATAGCAGCATCACTTCCAAGACCACCCATCGCAACACCTATATCTGATAATGCAAGTACAGGAGCATCATTTATACCATCACCTATAAACAATAATTTACCATCGTTAGATTTTTCTAACATTAATTTTTCAATCTTTTTTACTTTATCTTGAGGTAACAACTCACTATGAAATTCATCAAGGTTTAATTCTTCACTTACTTCTCTACTTATATCAGTTTTATCTCCTGTAAGCATAACTATTTTCTTAACATTATTTTCTTTTAATGAACTAACTGCTTTATAAGAGTCTTCCTTTATTTTATCCGAAATAACTATATAACCACAATATTTATTATCTATAACGATATATACTATAGTACCAATATCTTTAGATTTATTAAAATCTATATTCTTTTCTTTTAATAGTTTTTCATTTCCCACTAAAACTTCTTTTCCATCAATTTTAGCTTGTACACCTTTTCCTGATATTTCTTTAGTATCAGTAATTTTTTTATTATCTATTTTTTTACCATAAGCTTCTTTTAAAGATAATGCAATTGGATGATTAGAAAAACTCTCAGCATAAGCAGCATACTTTAATAAATCTTCATCACTAATAGATATAGCTTCTATCTTTTGAACTTTAAAAACTCCTTCTGTTAATGTACCAGTTTTATCACATACAACAATCTCTACATTAGAAAGTGCTTCTAAATAATTACTACCTTTAACAAGTACTCCTATACTTGAAGAGGCACCTATTCCACCAAAGAAACTAAGCGGAATTGAAACAACTAAAGCACATGGACATGAAACTACTAAGAATGATAATGCTCTATATATCCAAGTATTAAATGGTTGATTTAATATTAATGGAGGAAATATTGCGAGTACTAAAGCTATAGCACATACTATAGGAGTATAATATTTAGCAAACTTAGTAATAAATGCTTCTGAACTAGACTTTCTACTACTAGCATTCTCAACTAATTCTAATATTTTACTAACTGTTGATTCTCCAAATTTCTTAGTAACTTTTATTTTTAATATACCTTCATTATTTACACATCCACTAAGAACTTCATCACCCTTTTTAACACTTCTTGGAACTGCTTCACCAGTAAGAGCAAGAGTATTAAGCATTGAACTACCCTCAACAATAATTCCATCTAGTGGAATCTTCTCACCTGGTTTAACAAGTATTATTTCTTCAATATTTACTTCATTTGGATCTACTTTAATATGTTTATCATTTCTAATTACATTAGCGTAATCAGGTCTAATATCCATTAAAGCAGCAACTGACTTTCTACTCTTATTAACAGCATAGCTTTGAAATAATTCACCAACTTGATAAAATAACATAACACTAACAGCTTCAGGTATATTTCCTATACATAAAGCACCTATAGTAGCAACTGCCATTAAAAAGTTTTCATCAAATACTTTTCCACATTTTATATTTCTAAATGCTTTTAATAAAATATCATAACCAATTATAAAGTATGCAATAATAAATATAATATTATTTATATACTTAACATTAATACTAACTAGCATAGAAAACAATAACATAATTCCAGATATTATAATTCTAAGTAGTTGTTTTTTCATCTTTTTATTCATTACATTTCCTCAATAGAAACATCAGGTTCTTCTCTCTTTATTACTTTCTTTATTTCTTTTAACGCTTCATCTATATTATTTTCTTCGCAATCAAAAGATAATTTTTCAGTCATAAAACTTATACTAACGTTATTTATTAAATCTAACTCTCTAAGTTCACTTTCTAATTCATTAGCACAATTAGCACAATCTAACCCCTCAATTTTAAACTTATAATTTTTCATATTTCCTTCTTTCTAACATCTATGTTTTATATGTTGAAGTCCTATTTCAAACAATTTAACTATATGATCATCATCAAGTGTATAATACACCTCTTTACCACTTTTTCTACATCTTACTATTCCACTTCTTCTTAAAGTTGCAAGTTGATGAGAAACAGCGGACTTAGTCATACTAAGTACATTAGCAATATCGCAGACACACATTTCATTTTCGTCTAAAGCAAATAATATTCTGCATCTAGTAGTATCACCTATTAATTTAAACAAATCTGCTAAATTATTGAATGTATTTTCATCTGGCATATTTTTTTTAACATTATGAACAGCATCTTCATGTATTATATTACAATCACAAGTAAACTCATTCTTTGACATAATAACTCCTTTAGTTGAATATTCTTTCAACTATTTATATTATAGTTGAACAGCTACTCACTTGTCAATATATATAAAAAATATTTCAAAACTTTACAAAAAAAGTATTATTAAAAAATAATACTTCTATTTAGTAAACCATTCTATATAATCAGAACGATTATTATTATTTTCATCTAAATTAAAAACATAACTTCTAACATTACTATGGCATATCTTTCCAAGATTAACAAAATTATTTGATTTGCCTAAAGCATTAAATGCACTTGTCATTGAATTAGATGGTGACCAATTAGTCCATCCAGCACATTTTTTACCATTAGAATCATATGCTCCACCATTTTCACCATAACCTTTAATATTTAATGTTTTTAAATAATCTAAGTTATCTTTTAAAATTTTATCCGATGAACTTACTCCTGAACTTATAGGAACCATACTATGAAAATAACCTTGATTATTCACAACTAAATGATACACATATGTCCCACTAGAACTAAATCCAGAAGCACCAATTTTATTTTTGTTTATTTTATATTTATTAACAACTTCATCAGCTGTAGTTTTAATATCGCTATATGCTTGTGAAGAATAGTTACCACTAGGATAAACAACCATCATAAATGCTAAATCATTTTCAAGTTTCATATTTTTAAATTCATTAACAGCAGCACTATAGTCCCCGTTACTAGCAGGTAACATAACTATCAATGGCATATTTTCTTTGGCATTTTTTGGAACAAACAAAGTATATTTAGTAATACTTCCTACTCCAGTATATTCAGATGAACCAGCACTAACATTTAAATTACTACCCGTAGTACTTCCGCTTCCATCATCACTAGAACCTACGCCACCACTATTTTCATCTTCATTATTATTGTTTTTTTCAATATCTGCCTTAATTATTTCATATACAGCATTTAATCTTGAACTAAAACTAGCTCTATCACTTTCATTTTTCAATCCATCTACTGCTTTTTTAGCAGCATAATAATCATTGTATGTTTTTGCTTCTTCAGCTTTAGATACTAAATTCTCAGCTCTTGATATATATGCATCATTTATCATTGTTACATCAGCATCTAAACAAGCTCTGTATTGATTATTAGTATCACTTACTCTAACTATTACACTAACAAGAGTTGGTATTAAAAATATAATCATTGCTGCAATACAATTATTAATAAGTTGTTTTTTAGCTTTAGCTAGTAAATCTTCATTACCAACTTTAATTGTATTCATTAACGTTACCATACCAATAACTATTAATAATATTGGAACAGTTATTTTAATTATCAATATTGCCATATTAACAATTCTCATAACTTCTAGCACTTCAGGATTAGAACATATACTTAAAATCATAATAATTCACCTAATTCATTATATCATAATTATTTTTTATTTATTATATTATCCATAGATTTTACTATAACATTTTCAGGTATTACACCTCTTACCATAGTAAGTGGATAAATATTTACATTAGAATTTATTATTGTACCAGGACATATAACACTATTACATCCTATCTCAACATTATTTCCAATTATAGAACCCATTTTTCTAAGATTAGTATCGATAGAATTATCTTTATCTCTAATAATTACATTAGTATTATCGCTTTTAACATTAGAAAGAATAACACCAGCTCCGGTATGAGCTTTACTTCCTAAAATAGAGTCACCAACATAATTAAAATGAGGACAAGCAACTCCATCAAAAAGAATAGAATTTTTAATTTCAGTAGAATTCCCTATAACACAATTCTTACCAATTATAACAGAACCTCTAATATATGCAGAATGTCTTATTACACTATTTTCACCAATAACAGAAGGTCCATCTATATGAGCACTCTCATCAACTTGAACATTTTTATGAACATAAACATCATCTTTTAATTTTATATATTCACTTCCTAAAGTAGGAATTATTTCTAATATATAATTTTTAATTTCAGGTAATACTTCCCATGGGTATTCTACTTTATCAAATAAATTTTTAGCTACTGTATCATCTAATTTTAATATTTTTTCATACTTTTTGATCATTATCTTCACCAATATTATTTTAGCATAGATGATAGCTTTATAACACTATATTATTTATTTTGAATCATCTCTTTATCCTGAGTATATTCATATTCTAAAGTATTTTCAACACTTAAAATACTTTGTCCTAAATTCTTTTCTATATCCTCACGCGCAACTTTAGAGGCATGACCACCTAATCATATCCTTTAACTCTATATGTATCTATTGCTCTTTGCACAGTTATTGATGGGTCAAATACTTCATCTATTCTTTCTCTTCCAAGTCTTGCTAACCATAATTTGATGGGTTCTGCATTTTTACTTGGAATTGATTCAATTATTCTAAACATACCTTCGATATCAACTACATCAGTTTTATAATATTTGCCATCTGATGATTTTAATTTCAGTTGGTCACAATTTGTGACCGACTGATTTCCTTCATGTTTTAATCTTGATTTTAGAACATTCCAATAATGTCTAGGATCTTTGCTTTCTACCAAAACAGCAACTATATCAACAACACTAATATAATACTTTTGTTTCTCCCTATTCCACACAGTTCTTATTGTTTCACTATTAAACATTTTGTTTATTAAGTACATTTGATTTTCTTTCATATTATAGCCTCCTATTATTATAGTTAGACATAAATTTCAAAAACACTTCTTTTTACAAAATAAAAAAGTTATATTAAATAACTCTTTTATAAACTTTTATTAGAACTTTATAGGGCAACCTACATTCTCATTACAAATTTCATTTTCTTCAGTACATGTATAACAAGGACTATAAGTATGTCTATAAATATGATGATTAATAATTCTTGTATTTACTGGACAAACATGTGGAACTTCATGAATAATTTGTCTATGTACACATCTTTCTTGTGGACATTCATATATTGGTTGACAAACTACACCTGGCATAGTATTACAAGAAGAAACATTTTCATTCATCATTTTTTCAGGAGTAACTTTTAATTCAGCACTACCTTCAACACTATAACCTTGATACATACCCATTGTATTATTCATTTTAACACTTCTCCTTTTCATAGATATTTTATGTAAAAATAAAATCTATGTTTAGGCAAAGTAAAACTATTTTTTATAAATCATATAATATTTAAGTTCATCTTCTTTTTGAATAATAAATCCTAAGCTTTTATATAAATTATAAGCAACAGCATTTTCTTTTAAAACATTTATAGATATTTTATATTCACCATTTAAATTAATTTCTTTAATAATTTCATTTAAAAGTTTTCTAGCAATTCCTTTATTTCTAAAGTTTTCAAGAACATATAATCCATCCAATAAATATCCTTCGTCTACTCTTTTAGCAAACATATAACCAATACTATTATTATCTTCTTTATATAAAAGTAATATATTATCTTTATTTTTTATTACATTAACAAAATAATCTTTAACAACAAAATTCTCATCTATTGTTTCATCATATTGTTTTTCATCATGAATTAATAGTGTTAAAAATTCATCACAAGTTTTACAGTCTTCTACATTTTCTACTCTTATAATCATCTGACACCTCAATTAAATTATATCACATCTATAAAAAAAGTTAGATAATGAACTTTTTATTCTTCATATCTAACTTCACTCATAGAATTAAATCCACTTATATAATAATCATATGAATATTCTCTTACCCTATTCTCCATAACATCATTTATAGGTATAAGTGTACAATCCTTTAATATTACATATTTATATGTAAACGTTAAAATCTCATCATAATATTTTGTTAGCATATTAATTCTAACAGTAGTAATAACTTTTTTATTTAAATTATTATCAAAATAACTCATCAGTTCATAAAAACCTTTATCAGTTTTCACAATTCTCTCATTGTAGATTCTAATTACTTTTTCTCCCTCATAATTACCACTTATTTTTTCAATAGTTGGATATTTTTCATTGCCATAGTTTTTACTATATAAAACATTATCTTTTACATAAGCATATTCAGACATAAAATCATAATCAATTTTTTTGCCAAGAAACTCTGTTGAATAATCCCATTTAAGATAATCACTAAGATTATAATTTGCATTTAAATACATATCATAACTATCTTTAATTTTATTATTTGTATTATCATCATGTAAAGTATATATAGTATCATTATAATCATAAAATCTTATATCAGCACCTGAATTCGGAGTAATATTCATAACCTTAATACTATTAGCTATATTATATACTTTTTTATATTCAAACTCTCCATTATCTAGTTTTTGTGGATTAAAAATATATATAGAATTATTGGCAATAAAAGAGTATTTACTAAATGAAGTATCTTCCTTTAATATTTCTCCACCCTTTAGTCTTTGATATTCTTTATCCGGATATTTTTTCTTAAGTGCATCAAATATTGATTTTGCTTCTGGAGGAGTATGATCATTTAATTTTTGATTTTTACTTTTAATAATAATTATAGAAATAATACCTACTAATACAATAGATAATATAATAACATAAATTGTTTTTTTATTCTTCATACCATACCTACTTTTCTATATATCCACTAGTTTTTTGTGAATACATATCATCAGTTATAGATTTATATCTTTCCCCATCATAGTCATCTGTAAATCCATTATATGCTTTATATATTTCATTAGTTTCAGTATCATATACTCTTTCATATCCAAGTGTTGCATCACTTTGTTTTTGACTCATAATATCAAATGATTTATTTCTTTTATTCCAAGAATCCATTATTCCATCACTTATTTGATTACCTATTGCTCTAATTTGTTGAAAGTTTTTCATGACTGCGTCTTGTTGTTGATTAAATCCATTTATAAAAGTATCTGTGAATTCTAGTGAAGAACAAATAGTATTCAATGTATCTTGCCAATCTATAAGTTCATCTTTTGGTGCAGTAATAAAGATAGCATCATATACATTTAAGTGTTGTATATCTATTTTTCTACCCGAAACTATATTTTCATAAACATAATAAGGTCCAACATCATATACATAGGCAGTAAATATTCCTTCTCCCTCTTTACCATTAGCATCTTTAAATGTTGCTCTTAGCATATCTCCACCTAAACTACCTTTACCTAAATTATCCGTTACAGTAAAATCAGTTAATGTTGGAAACGTAAATGTACTAGTATTATTTAAAGTTCCTAAATCATTAAATATCTTATAAAATCCTTCAGTATCTTTAGTAGCAATTACACTAGTTTTTGAAAATATATTATTTGGATAATACTTTTGTTGCCATTTTTTAGCAGCCTCTGACTTATTATACCCTTCAGTTTTCATATTAAAGAAAAATTGATAAGATGAATTATTTGGGTCATATACCTTAATTGTATAATGAATATAATCTCCAAGTGTATCAACTTTCCAACCTTTTGGCTTTTTTATGGTAAATTCACTGGTATTATAATCCTCAAGTTCTATTTTACTAACTTCTGATTTTACAATTTTAACATTACTATCAGGATTATTAAATATTCCTTTACCATTATTACTAAATAAAATAACACATACTAATATAGTAATAGCAGCTATAGAAATTATAATTATTCTTTTTTGCATAGAATTTAATTTAACATTCTTCATAAACATTCTTCTCCTTTATATATATATTATAATTTGAAGTTATTTAAAGTACAACTAAGTTACCAGCAAAATCATTGTTTTCAATGGTAATAAATTTACTACACTCGAAATTCATAGTATAATACTATCAAAGGAGTAATATACTATGAATTTTAAAAACCTATTAAATATATATTTACAAGAACTTAATTGCACTCCAAAACAACTATCTAAAGTTTCTGGATTATCACAAACAGTTATCAGTAGATATAGAAATGGCGAAAGAATTCCACTAAAAAACAGCAAACAACTAACCGAGTTAACTGCTGCACTTTTTAATATTGCACAAGAAAATAATAAAACTCAATATACACTTGATAAAATATCAAATGATTTTAATTCAACACTATCAAGTGATGACTTTGATTATACAGCTTTTAGTAATAAACTAAATACTTTAATAACACTACTTAATATAAATACAAACGAAATGGCAAAATATATTGTATTTGATGCATCACATATTTCAAGAATAAAAAATGGTAAAGCTAAGCCTTCAAATCCAGTAGAATTTTCAAACAAAATATGTTCTTATATATTTAGCAAATGTAATAATGTAGATAATATAAATCGTATAGCAACAATCATTGACAATGAAAAAAATAAATTAACATCTGAAAATTTATATAATACATTACTTACTTGGCTTACAAGTGAAACAACCCCAACTAAAAATAATGTATCAGATTTTTTATATAATCTCGATACATTTGATTTAGAAGATTATATAAAAGTAATAAAATTTGATAAATTAAAAGTTCCAAGTATACCTTTTTATAAAGCAAAAACAAAACATTATTATGGAATAGAAGAAATGAAAGAAGGAGAACTTAATTTTTTTAAAGCAACAGTTTTAGCTAAATCAAAAGAAGATATTTTCATGTGCAGTTACATGCCAATGGAAGACATGGCCAAAGATACAGAATTTGGAAAAAAATGGATGTTAGCAATAGCTATGTGTTTAAAAAAAGGACATCATATAAATATTATTCATAATGTAGATAGACCATTTAACGAAATGATGCTAGGTCTTGAAAGTTGGATACCGATTTATATGACTGGACAAGTATCACCCTACTATTTAAAAGATATAAAAAATAGTATTTACAATCACCTTGATTATGTATCAGGAACGTCAGCATTAACTGGCGAATGCATTAAAGGTTACCATGATAAGGGAATGTATTATCTAACAACAAACAAAAATGAGGTTAAATATTATAGAGAAAAAAGTAATTTACTTCTTAAAAAAGCAAAACCACTTATGAAAATTTATAGAGAAAATAATGCAAAAGAATACGAATTATTTTTAAAAAAAGATGAAAAAATAATATGCAATAGAAAAAGATATCTTTCATCATTACCAATATTCACTATAAAAGATGAATTATTAATTAAAATTTTAAAAAGAAATAAACTAACAAATGAAGACATTAATAAAATAATAAAATACAAGAATGATGAACTAAAACATATAAATAGCATTAGGAAGAATAATAAAATATATGATTATATTTATAATATAAAAGAAAACGAATTTAAAAATGATACACCATCACTTTTATTAAGTAACATTTTTTTTAATAAAAAAATAAATTACAATTATAACGAATATATAGAGCATCTAAATCAAACAAAGGAATATGCAAAAAGCGTAAAAAATTACAAACTAAATTATTTAGCCGAAAAAATATTTAAAAATATAACTATAGTATCACTTGAAAATAATTACACAATCATCTCAAAAAGCTCAAATCCCGTAATACACTTTGTCATACAAAACCAAAAACTTATTGAAGCAATTAAAAATTTTAAACCGCTTATAAAAGACTAATAAACTATATAAATTATCAAACTAAAAACAGTATTTATAAAAAATAAATACTGTTTTAATTAAACTCCAAATATTAACTTATTGATTATTTTTTAAGTAATCTATAACTTCATTATATACATCCATTCTAAGTCCAGAAGTTACACTTGTTATTTCTTGAGGTATTCCTTTTATAGTACCACTAATTTTACTAACATCATAGTTTCCTCCAGTAGTACCAACTCTAAATCCATATCTTTCCCAACTTCTTTGAGCAACCTCTTTATCATTGAATGCTTCTAAAAGCTTTTTACCATTTTCATCAAATGCTGCAATACAGTGGCTATTCCATATAGTTGGTGTTGGATATAATATTCTAATTTTATCTTTTACTTGATTCCATCCATCAGGATTTGCATTAGCAAAATCAATAACACTCTTTTCATAATCAACTATCATAGGTTTAGCACCCATACCAGTCTTTAAGAACATTGAGAATAAGTCAGCAGGTGTATTATTCATGTATCCACTCTTTATATAAAATTCTTTTAATTTAGGAAGTGCTTCTTTAATACTTACATTATTAACATCTCCACCAGCCATTATAGAAAGTAAAAGTCCATAATATGTAGCACCTGGTGATGAAGTAACAGGATCTGTAGAACCTATATTAACTTGACCATATATATCTAAACCAAGTTCACTCCATTTTTTACCATTTAATATATAAGTTATAAGTTTATTCATATCAGTAATATAATAAACATCATTCTTAACTGTTACGATATTTTCTTTAATTAATGCATCAGTTACTTCAGCCCAACTATAAATAACAATTGGCGTATTAAGTACTAAATCACCATCAATTACATAATCACGAGGCGCTTCATCCGCTTTAGGAGAAGTTTTAAAGTAATCATAATATCTTTGATCAGAGAAGAAAGCTAAATCATACTTACTTCCATCTTTACGAACCAAACTTTCTTTAACAGTTTTTCCATTACTCCATGAATCTTGTACAAATTTAAATTTATACTTTTTAGCAAATATTTTATTAATTTCTTCATCAGCAAGTAAGTCTTCTTTACCACCACCTACTGCTCCATAAATTTCATCAACTTTATTAGTGAAATTTCCATTCTTAATTACTATTACTAAAACAATAATAACTACAAGTAAAACAACACCAACTATCTTTGATACCATTCCTTCTTTTTTAAACATTTTTTTCACTTCCTTTTAATTCATCTTCATTTATATCTAAATCAGATGTTTTTTCAAAGACTTTCATTTCAAAATCTAATTCTTTATCTTTAGATTTTACGATCTCTTCAAGTAATCTATCACATTCATGTTCAACTTCTTTAATATATACTGACATTTTAAGTATAAGTTTATTTTCTACGAAAGTTTTTTCTTTCTTACTTTCAGCTTCTATATATTTAGTAACTATTCTAGTAGTAAATGGTAAATAATAATCTAAGAAGTTATAAATTTTAGTAGCATTTCTAGGTCTAGTTTCTAAATGTTTTGTTATTTTTTGAGAAACATTAACTATTTTAGCTAACTTATCTTTTATAGTTTTATCTTTTATTTTTTCTTTATAATCATTTAGTTTAGACATTTCGAAGTTATATCTAGCAAGAGCTTCTCTATCGTATATTCTTATATCTTGCGATTTAAATAAGAATATACCAGCTATATAAATAAGTATTGTGAGTAATAATGCCATCCATAAGTAGAAGTCTAACACCACATATAATATTATGAATGAAAGACCTGATACCAAAGCAGACAACAAATATCTTTTTTGTATATTAATCATTAGTTATAACTCCTTACTTCTTTAAATGCTCTTATTAAACTTGTTCTTCCATCAAATACTTTAGCATTAGTAAGATTAGCTAAATTTCCAAGTTCATATTCACTTGAATCTCCAAACATAATACTATATACTGGTATTTTTTCAGTCATATTTAAGTAATAATTCGTAACATCATCAAATTTTCCTGTATTAGAGTAACCATCTGACATAAGTATAACTGTTTTTGTATAATCTTTACCAGTTTTTTCAAGTTGCTTAAATGCTTCTACTGTACAACCATAAATATTAGTTCCACCACTAGGATCAGCTTCATTAATTCTTTCAATTAATTTTTTAGTATTATCTCCACTACCACTTAAAACTGTTCTATTATCAGAATCAAATGGAATTACAAATATTTTGTCATATTTTGAAAATTGAAGTCTTTCTTCACTAGCTTTATCAGCATCAAGTATAAATTCCATTGCGGATTTAAGTTCTCTCTCTCCTCTACCATACATGCTACCAGAATAATCTAAGCAGAACGCTACAGCAGCCGGTTTTCTAAGTTCAGCAATATAAAGTGCAATAGCCTCATTCATAACCTTTTTAGAAGGATACTTAAGTGGCATTAAATATTTAGTTGTATCTATTCCATATGATGTCTTAAACACTGATTTATCAGCATTACTATTAGTTCCACCATACCAAGTTCTTTTACCAAGTTTTTCTAATTCTTTTTGAGTAGATAAACTTAATAAATATGATTGTAAAGTATTAAACTTTTCTAACTTCTCTTGTCCTCTATCTACATATGCAAATGGAGAATCATTAATAGCAACACCATCACTTGGATATAATAAATATAATGTTTCTTTGTTACTATTTTCTAATTGCTTATTTATATTTATTAATGATGATTCAGTCGCAATAACTGCTTCATAATCATTACTATTAACAAACATATCTTCCAAGAATGAAGTACTACCAGAAACTCTTTCTACTCCACTAAATAGTGATTTTAAATTTGTAACTAAATCTTTATCATTAAGCATATCACTTGTTAATATTTCAGGACTACCAGCAAGAGAATTTAAAAATCCTAAGTAAGCAGTAAGGCCAGTATTTGTCTTAGTAACAGAAGTCATAACATATTTAAGTTTTCCACTACTAACAGCATTCAAAATATCTTTATTTTTAATTTCATTATCAACAAATCTTAACTCGCTAGCTTTAGATTTTTTAATACCCATAACTACAGGATTAATACTAATTGATTTAGAATTAGATACCCTAGCATTATTAAGCATATATAGCCACACTGAGTTAGACATCCATACAGCATCATAATTATTTTCTTCTTCTAACATATCAACTGCTTCTAAATCATCAGCATATTCAACATAAACATTAATATGTTCACTCTTTCCATATTTAACAAGTTCTTCCATGAAGTCTTTATTATCAGGATTTGCTAAAATCCTAAAACTTTTTTTATCGTTTATACTTGGTAATTGTTCTTTAACAAAATCTTTAACAAAGCTAAAAACAAATAATAAAGCAACTACTATAACGATAATTTTCTTTTTCATATAACCAACACCTTATCTTCATAATTAGTATATCATATTAAATTTTATAAGTAAATTATAGAATATCAGGATGTAAAATATTTGTGAAAAACCCATAATCTACATTATATATTTTATTTCCATCTTTATATTTAAATCTTAATGAATAGTAATCAGTATCTTTCACATAAGAATAAATATCTTTTCCAAATTGACCTTTATAAACTAGCTCATTATATTTATTTGAATTAATTCCTATCTTCTAATCTCCACTTCATCTATTTTAATTTCTTTCTTTTTAAAATATTTAGTTTCTTTATTACAATTACTACTTATAAATTTATTTTTATAACACTTATATACTTCTAAATTTAATTTTAAATTTATCATTAGACTCAATAATTATAAGGTCCCCACTACCGGTAGTATCACTACCATAATCTACTATATCTAACAAGAAAGGTATTATAAGAAATTTAAAATCTTTCTGAACATAATATCCAGATTATCATAATCATTAATATTTATTTCATATTTTTCTTTAGTTTGAACATCTTTAATTGGTATTATTTTAAAATCTAAAAAAGCAGGATTTTCTCTTTTCAAAGTTCCAATAATTGTTTGATATACAATAACAAGAATAATGTATATTATTAATATAATTAATATTTTTCTATTTCTTTTCTTTATGTTTTCTTCTAAAGATTTATTTAATTCTCTAAGTGCTTCTTTTTGAGCTTTCTCATCCATACAATCACTACCTTAAATAAATTTTAACATAAAAAAGATTATTGAATATCAATAATCTAAAATTTCATATTTTTCATTTGTTTCATCATTTGTTTCATTTGATCAAATTGTTTAAGTAAACGATTAACATCTTCTACTTTTTGTCCACATCCTTTAGCTATTCTTACCTTTCTTTCTGCTTTTATTATCTCAGGATTACGTCTTTCTTGTGGTGTCATAGAAAGAACTATAGCTTCTGTTCTAGCCATTATTTTAGGATCTATATTAACATTGTTAAGTCCCATTTTAGATGCTCCTGGAAGTAGTTTTAATAAGTTTTCAAGTGGACCTAACTTCTTAATTTGTTTAGTTGTTTTTAAGAAATCTTCAAGATCAAATTTACCTCTTTGCATTCTCTTAGCAGTACTCATCATTTCATCTTTATCAAGTTCAGCTTCAGTCTTCTCTATTATTGAAAGTAAATCTCCCATACCAAGAATTCTATCAGCTATACGTTCAGGATAAAATTCACTAATACCATCTAACTTTTCAGAATCTCCTATTAACTTAATTGGTATATTAGTAAGATGCCTTAATGATAAAGCAACACCACCTTTAGTGTCTCCATCCATCTTAGTAAGAACACAACCAGTAAGTTTAAGTTTTTCATTAAATCCAGTAATTACATTAATAGCATCTTGTCCCATCATAGCATCTATTACAAGTAATTCTTCATTTGGTTTAACTTCACTTTCAATATTAACAAGCTCGTCCATTAGTGCTTCATCTATTTGAAGACGACCAGCTGTATCTATTAATATATAATCGTATCCTTTACTTTTAGCATACTCTATACCACGTTTAGATATTTCTACAGGATTTCCTTTTCCTTCTTCATAAACTTCAATATTAAGTTGTTTTCCAATATCTTTAAGTTGATCTATAGCAGCAGGTCTATAAACATCACATGCTATAAACATAGGTTTTTTATGATGTTTCTTACGTACCATATTTCCAATCTTACCTATAGTAGTAGTTTTACCACCACCTTGAAGACCAACAACCATAACTATAGTTGGATTCTTATTTACTTCTAAAGGAGCACTATCTCCTCCAAGTAAATTAACAAGTTCATCTTTTAAGATTTTAACAAACATATCTCCTGGCTTAATACTTTTTCTAACTTCTTCACCAAGTGCTTTTTCTTTAACGCTATCTATAAATTCACGAACTATTTTAACATTAACATCAGCTTCCAATAAACAAAGTCTAATTTCACGAGTAATATCACTAATATTATCTTCATTTATTACACCTTTAGATTTAATATTACTAACCACTTTTTGTAATCTTTCACTCAAGTTTTCAAACATTTATATCACCTAAAAATTATTATAACATAAAGGCATAAAAAAAGAAAACGCATTAAGCATTTTCTTCTTCATCGTTTTCTTTTTCTGGTTTAGCCATTGCGTCAACTACTTCTTCAGTTTTATCATCAGTTAAGAACTTTTCTTCTAATACTTCAGCAGCATCATCATCTAAAAGTTCATTCTTTAAGATAACTTCGATATTGTTGTATTGTTTAGCACCTGTACCAGCAGGAATTAATTTACCTAAGATAACGTTTTCTTTAAGTCCATGTAACATATCCATCTTACCACGAGTAGCAGCATCAGTTAAGATTCTTGTAGTTTCTTGGAATGATGCAGCTGATAAGAATGAATCAGTTTCTAATGAAGCCTTAGTTATACCTAACATAATTGGTTTTCCAGTAGCTGGAACTCCACCTGATAAGATAACAGGTTTGTTGATTTCAGCAAATTCTCTTAGAGGAACTGTAAGTCCTTCAATTAAATTTGTATCTCCTGGATCAACAACTTTAATCTTAGTAATCATTCTTCTAACAACTGTTTCAACATGTTTATCTGAAACATCAACACCTTGACTCTTATAAACTTTTTGAATTTCTTTTAAGATGTAACCTTGTACTGTAGTTGGGTCAGTAACAGCAAGTAATTCTTTTGGAGAAATACTTCCTTCTGTTAATGGATCTCCAGCATTTACAACGTCACCCTTTTCAACTCTAAGTTTAGCATTGTATTGAGTAACATGTTCACGAGTTTCAACATCGTTAGTAATATATATTTTAAATCTATTATTCTTATCATCAGTAATCTTAGTAATCTTACCATTGATTTCAGCGATAGTAGCTTTAGCTTTAGGAATACGAGCTTCGAAAAGTTCTTCAACTCTTGGAAGACCTTGAGTGATATCTGCAGCTGATGCAACACCACCTGTATGGAATGTACGCATTGTTAATTGTGTACCTGGCTCACCGATTGATTGAGCAGCCATAATACCAGTAGCTTCACCTACTTCTACTAGGTTACCAGTAGCAAGGTTGATACCATAACATTTTTGACATACACCATTAGTACACTTACAAGTAAGTACACTTCTGATTTCCATCTTAGTAATTCCAGCTTTTTCTATCTTATCAGCAATCTTTTCAGTAATTAAAGCACCTTTATCAACTAATACTTCTTTAGTTTCAGGATTTAATACTTTTTGATTTGAGAAACGACCTGTTATTCTATCTTTAAAGCTTTCAATAACAGCTCCACTCTTTTCATCAGTGAATGCTTCAACTTCAATACCTTGGATAGTTCCACAATCTTCTTCACGTACAATTATATCTTGTACTACATCAACTAAACGTCTTGTTAAGTAACCTGCATCTGCAGTCTTAAGTGCTGTATCGGCAGTTCCTTTTCTAGATCCGTGTGTTGATAAGAAGAATTCTTGAACGTCTAATCCTTCACGGAATGAAGCTAAGATTGGAATTTCTACTTGACCACCATCTGGTTTAGCCATAATACCACGCATACCAGCAAGTTGTCCTAATTGGTTTGCAGAACCTCTGGCTCCAGAGTTAATAATCATTGATAATGGATTTTCTACATCTTGTTTTAGTAATTCACCTAATTTACCTTGAACATTATTTGTAGCATCTGTCCATAATTTAATAACTTTATTATGTCTTTCTTCATCAGTTATAAGACCACGTTTGAATTGCTTATTGATTTTTTCAATAGTAGCATTAGTTTCAGCTATAATAGTTTCTTTTTCATGGTTAACTGGTATATCAGAAAGTGAAATTGTTATACCAGATTTAGTACTATATTTAAATCCTAAATCTTTTAATTTATCTAAGAAAATTGATGTTTCTGTAGTTTTATATCTCTTAAATATTTGAGCAATTATTTTTCCTAAATCTTTTTTAATTAAAGCAGGAATTAAAGGCATTTTAGCAACTTCTTCTGGAAGATTCTTACCTTTTTCAATAAAGAATTTATCTGGAGTCATAACTTCGATATTTTCTTTACTTCCTTCGTTAATGTAAGGATAAGTATCTGGGAATATTTCATTGAATATTATTTTACCAGCAGTTGTTACTATATATTTATCTTTTTGCTCATCTGTCCAAACTTTATGTTTAAATTCCTTAGTTGGAATACATACTCTAGTATGAAGAGTAATATCACGTCTTTCATAAGCCATTAATACTTCATTTGGATCTTTATAAGCTTTACCTTCATTAGGTTCACCAGCTAATTCTAATGTTAAATAATAGTTACCTAATACCATATCTTGAGATGGTGTAACGATTGGTTTTCCATCTTTTGGATCAAGTATGTTATTAGCACCTAACATTAATAATCTAGCTTCAGCTTGAGCTTCTTCACTAATTGGAATATGAATAGCCATTTGGTCACCATCGAAGTCAGCATTGAATCCACTACAAACTAGTGGGTGTAATCTTAATGCTTTACCACTAACTAAGATTGGTTCGAATGCTTGAATAGAAAGTCTATGTAGTGTTGGAGCACGGTTTAATAATACTGGATGTTCACGAATAACATCTTCTACTACATCCCATACTCTTTCATCTTGCACATCTATTATCTTCTTAGCAGCTTTAATATTGTGAGCTATTCCTCTTTCAACTAATTGTTGCATAACATATGGTTTGAATAATTCAAGAGCCATATCTTTAGGTACACCACATTGATACATTTTAAGACTAGGTCCTACTACGATAACTGAACGACCACTATAGTCAACACGTTTACCTAATAGGTTTTGTCTAAATCTACCTTGTTTTCCTTTTAACATTGATGATAATGATTTAAGTGGTCTATTTCCTACACCAGAAACACTTCTACCACGTCTTCCATTATCAATTAAAGCATCTACTGCTTCTTGAAGCATACGTTTTTCATTTTGAACAATGATTGTTGGAGCTTCAAGTTCTAATAATTTTTTAAGACGATTATTTCTATTAATAATTCTTCTATATAAATCATTTAAATCTGAAGTAGCAAATCTTCCACCTGGAAGTTGAATCATAGGTCTTAGATCTGGTGGTATTACTGGAAGTACATCAAGTATCATCCATTCAGGTCTTTGACCACTTTCAAGGAATGAATTTAAACAGTCAAGTCTCTTAACTAATCTAATTTTCTTTTGTCCTTGAGCTTTTTCTACTTCTTTCTTTAATTCTTCTACTTCTTTTTCAAGATCAACTTCAGTAAGTAATTGTTTAATTGCTTCAGCACCCATACCTACTTTGAATTCATCACCATATTTTTCATAATATGCTCTGTACTCTTTATCAGATAATGTTTGCTTTTTAGCAAGAGGTGCAATTCCTGGATCAAGTACTATATAACTAACGAAATATAATACTTCTTCAAGTTCACGAGGACTAATATCAAGTACAAGTCCCATTTTAGGAGGTACACCTTTTGCATACCAAATGTGGCTAACAGGACTAGCAAGTTCAATATGTCCCATTCTTTCTCTACGTACTTTAGCACGTGTTACTTCTACACCACATCTATCACAAATAACATTTTTATATCTTAATCTTTTATATTTTTTACAACTACATTCAAAGTCTTTTGTTGGACCGAATATCTTTTCACAGAAAAGTCCATCTCTTTCAGGGTTTAAAGTTCTGTAGTTAATAGTTTCTGGTTTTTTAACTTCACCATAAGACCATTCACGAATCTTTTCAGGAGAAGCTATACCAATACGAATTCCATCAAATTCATTAACTTCCATCATTATTCTTCACCCCTTTCGTAAGCATCATCTTGATAGTCATCAAGACCATACTCTTCTTCATATTCAAGATCTTCATCAGTAGGTTCTAAATCTTCATCCTCATCATCTTCATCTTGAACATCTTCATAATCAGATTCATCTGTATTATCACTTTCAGTATCTTCTACTTTACTAATTTCTTCGATTGATACTGGAGTATCTTCTTTATCTTCATCATCTTCAAGTTCTTTAACATCTTTTAGTGATCCATCTTTATTAACTATTTGAATATCTAAACCTAATGCTTGGAATTCTTTAATTAATACTCTAAATGATTCTGGAACACCTGGTGTTGGGATTGGTTTACCTTTAACAAGTGCTTCATATACTCTAACTCTTCCAACTACATCATCTGATTTAATTGTAAGAACTTCTTGTAAGATATGAGCAGCACCATAAGCATATAATGCCCAAACTTCCATTTCTCCGAATCTTTGACCACCAAATTGAGCTTTACCACCTAAAGGTTGTTGTGTAACCATACTATAAGGTCCTGTAGCACGAGCATGAATCTTATCATCAACCATGTGTACAAGTCTTATCATGTACATGACACCAACAGATACTCTCTTATCGAATCTTTCACCTGTACGTCCATCATATAACCAAGTCTTATAGTCAGGATCAAGTCCAGCTTCAGCTACTTCTTCTTGAATATCTTTTTCAGTAGCACTATCGAATATTGGTGTAGCATAATGAACACCTAACTTTTTACCAGCCATACCTAAGTGTAACTCTAAGATTTGTCCTAAGTTCATACGAGAAGGAACACCTAATGGGTTTAAGATTACATCTACTGGAGTACCATCTGGTAAATATGGCATATCTTCTGAAGGAAGAATTAATGAACAAACACCTTTATTTCCGTGACGTCCAGCCATCTTATCTCCAACTTGAATCTTTCTCTTCTTAACTATATATACACGAACTACTTTTGAAACTCCAGCAGGAAGTTCATCAGAGTTTTCTTTAGTGAATATTTGAACGTCGTGTACAATTCCTGAACATCCGTGGCTAACACGAAGTGATGTATCACGAACTTCACGAGTCTTTTCACCGAAGATTGCATGTAATAATTTTTCTTCACTTGATAATTCTTGCATTCCCTTAGGAGTAACTTTACCAACAAGAATATCATTTTCTTTTATTTCAGTACCAATTCTTACTATACCATTTTCATCTAAATTCTTACGAGCATCTTCACTAATATTTGGAATATCTCTTGTGAATTCTTCTGGTCCAAGTTTAGTATCACGGCACTCTATTTCTTTCATTTCAATGTGAACTGATGTAAGAACATCATCACGAACTATTCTTTCATTTAGAATAACTGCATCTTCATAGTTATAACCATTATAAGTCATGAATGCTACAACTAAGTTTTTACCTAAACCTATTTCTCCTTTATCAGTAGAAGGTCCATCAGCAATTATTTCTCCTTTATGAACTTGTTCACCTTTCTTAACAATTGGTCTTTGATTATAACAAGTTTCATTATTACTTCTTTGATAACTAACTAGTTCATAAGTATGTTTTTCTTCTAAACCTTTAACTATGATCTTTTTAGCATCAACGTATTCAACTACACCATCTAAGTCACATACTACTGAGCAACCAGAATCACGAGCTATAGCAGCTTCTACTCCAGTTCCTACAATAGGAGCTTCTGTAATCATTAGTGGTACAGCTTGTCTTTGCATGTTTGCACCCATTAGTGTACGGTTAGCATCATCATGTTCCATAAATGGAATCATGCTTGTTGTAACAGATACGATTTGTGATGGTGAAACATCTATATAATCTACCTTCTCACGAGGAACGATCATATTATCTTTATTATATCTAACTGGAACTGTTTCAGAAGCAATATAACCATTATCATCTACATCAATTGTAGCTTGACTAATGTAATAATCTTCTTCTTCATCAGCAGTCATATATACTATTTCATCAGTTATTTTATTATCAACAACTTTTCTATATGGAGTCATTATAAATCCATATTCATTAATTCTAGCATAACTAGCAAGTGATGTAATAAGTCCAATGTTTTGACCTTCTGGAGTCTCGATAGGACAAATTCTACCATAGTGAGATGGGTTAACATCACGAACTTCCATACCAGCTCTATCTCTTGATAAACCACCTGGACCTAAAGCACTAAGTCTACGTTTATCATTTAATTCTGATAATGGGTTTATTTGATCCATGAATTTAGAAAGTTGACTGCTACCAAAGAATTCTTTTAATGAAGCAGTAACTGGTCTAATATTAATTAATGATTTTGGAGTAACAGCATCAATCTCTTGAGTAGACATCTTATCTCTAATTTGTCTTTCCATACGTGCAATACCAATTCTAAATTGATTTTGAATTAATTCTCCTACTTGTCTTACACGTCTATTTCCTAAGTGATCTATTTCATCATACTTACCAATACCATATAATAAACAAATATAATATGATAGTGATGCATACACATCAGATATAGTTAATCTCTTAGTATCAATAGTTTGATCATTACCTATAATCTTAATAACTTTTTCATCTTCATCATTAGAATATACAAGAACTTCTTGGATCTTATTGTATGTATCTAATTCTTCATTAATAGTTACTTCTTTTACACCATAGCCATTTTTAAAATATGGTTTAATAGTTTCAAGAATATCTTTAGTAATTACTGTACCTTTTTTAACAATAACTTCTCCATCAATTTCGATATCTTGAGCTATTTTAGCATTAAGAAGTCTATCTAATACATTAAGTTTTTTATTGAATTTATATCTACCAACTTTACCTAAATCATATCTAAATTTATCAAAGAATCTAACGATTAATTGGTTTTTAGCTGAGTCTAATGTTGCTGGTTCACCTGGTCTTAATTTTTCATATATTTCAATTAATGCTTCATCAGTATTCTTAGTAGAATCTTTTTCTAAAGTATTAATTAAATATTCATCTTGACCAAATAATTCTAAAATTTCATCGTCACTTGAAAGTCCTAAAGCTCTTAATAATGTAGTAACAGGAACTTTACGAGTTCTATCTATTCTTACATATAAGATTCCTCTAGCATCAAGTTCATATTCAAGCCAAGTACCTTTATTAGGTCTTACTTCACTTGTAATGATATTTCTACCACTCTTATCTACTTCATTCTTGTAATAACAAGATGGTCCCATAACAAGTTGTGAGTTGATAACTCTCTCTGCTCCATTAATTATGAATGAACCAGTATCAGTCATTAAAGGCATATCACCTAAGAATACTTCTTGTTCCTTAACTTCACCAGTTTCATTAATAAATAATCTAGCTTTTACTTTTAAAGGTGCAGAATATGTAACTTTTCTTTCACGACTTTCTTTAACAGAATATTTAGGCTCATCAAAATAATAATCACCAAATTCTAGTGATAATGAACCTGAAAAACTTTCAACAGGAAAAATATCCTCAAATACTTCCTTGATTCCTTCCTTTAAAAATAAGTCAAATGAACTTTTCTGAATTTCTAATAAATTAGAAAGTTCTAGCGTACTACGCTTTGTTGAGAAACTTCTTCTTTCTCTATGGTCACCAAATTTTACTGTTTTGTATGCCACTATTTCACCCCAATCCTAAATTTTTAAAGAACACAAATTTTAAAAATAAAACAAATGTACTGCAATATAAAATTTTACCACACTCTATTTCAATAAGTCAATTATTTTTTATAAAAAATGTCAAGCAAATTTATATTATTTTACTTTAAATATAAAGTATCCTTTATCTTTGTTAATTATTTCTACTTGTCTTTGCTCTTCAAGAATCTTCTTTATTGATAAAGCTCCTTGATCTTTACGAATAACGAAGTACAAAACCCCATCTTCATCTAAATGATCAAAAGCACCTTCTAATATCTCTAATAATTTAGTTTTACCTACTCTAATTGGCGGATTAGTAATAATTACATTGTATTTATTTTTAATATTTGAGTATGCATCACTTATAAATGCACTTCCATTAAACTTAGGATAACGTTTAATATTTCTATTTGTTAGATGGATAGCTCTTTTATTAACATCAACCATATCTACATATGAATTTGTAAGAACACTTATTACTATTCCTATAAATCCATAACCGCAACCAACATCAAGAACATTTGCGTTAGTTATATTTTCTTTTAGATATGTTTCTAATAATAATTTGCTTCCATAATCGACATTCTTTTTACTAAACACACCATTATCGCTATAAAACGTGAAAAAAGAAGAATCATATTTATAACTTAATTCTCTAATTTCACTCTTTAAGTTCATATCATTTTCAAAATAATGACTCATATAATTCTCCTTCTCTTATATACGCAAAAAAGCCTTTTAACAAGGCTCATAGTTAAATTAAGCTAATTCTACAGTAGCGCCAGCTTCTTCTAATTTAGCTTTTAATTCTTCAGCTTCACTAGCAGGAATTCCTTCTTTAACATTTCCACCAGCATCAGCGATATCTTTAGCTTCTTTAAGACCTAATCCAGTAACTTCTCTAATTACTTTAATAACTTGTAATTTTTGAGCACCAGCAGCTTTTAATACTACAGTCTTAACTCCACTTCCTGCATTGTCTTCTTCAACAGCAGCTGGAGCAGCAGCAACAGCTACAGCACTTGGATCAACACCAAATTCTTCTTTCATCATATCTAGTAATTCTTTAACTTCAAGAATAGTTTTTTCTTTTAAAGCTTCAATAATTTCTTTGTTTTCAATCTTTGCCATATTAATTATTTCCTCCTTCTTCTAACTTTTCAGCATATAGATTTAATGCAATACTTAAATTTCTTACATGTTCAATTAAGCCACCAGCAAACATTGTAAGTAATCCTTCCATACTTGGAATAGTTGCATATTCAGCAATGATTTTGCTATCAGCAAATTCTGAATCAATATATCCTACTCTAACTTCAAGAGCTGGATGTTCTTTAGCAAACTTACTAACAACTTTGATTGGTTCAATAATAGAATCAGCAAAAAGATAAGCATTTGGTCCTTCCATGTAATCATTTAATTTAATATTCTTTTGATTTAATGCAATATTCATAAGAGTATTTTTATAAATTTTTACATCAGAATTAACTTCTCTTAAACTTCTTCTTAACTCTGCAAATTCACTAACTGTTAAACCTTGATAATTTAATAACAAGAATGTTTTAGAATTATCTAATTTTTCAGTTATTTCTTTTACAACAGCTTCTTTTTGTTTAAGTATCTCTTTACTTGCCATATAGTCTCCTTTCATAAATTAAAAAGTTTCCTCATGACAAGGAAACTCATAATAATCGTCATTATTCATTGTTTCCTCGGTAAGATTTACTTCTGTACTTACTGTCTTTGGTCACTTCACGAATTAGATTATACAATATTATTTTTAAAATGTAAACCCCTTTTTTAAAATTATTTGTTATCAGTAATAATAATATATGGATTAGTAGAACTTCCATCTCCTTTTAAATATTCAGTATTAGAAGCAAGTGTTATAACAGGACGTACATAAGTCTCTATACTCGCACTACTTCCTATAGTTAAATAATAATTATTAGGTGCCTGAAAATAATTGTTACCAAATAACGAACCATTAACTAATTCACTATAATTAAAGGATCTTAAAGGAGACATTGTATAAAATCCTTCTCTATAAGGAGCAGATGTGGAACCGTCTTTAAGTAAATATAATTCAGGAAGAGTAATTAATCCAATAGGATATTTCAATTTAGCTTTATTATTATTAACACTAAATCTATCAGTAATATTTGTACAATAAAGATCATTATTTAAATTATAATTTTTAAATTTTAAAGTTTCGTAAGCTGAACCAAAAGAAGTACAATTACTTTTAGAATCCCAATTACTATAATCAATAATAGTTCTATCATTACAATAAACACTATCTTCTAAATAATCAGAAAAATTTAATAATTTTTGTTCGAACCAATTATCAATATATTTTTTTATTGATGAATCATCTTTATTAACATCATTATACAGCATAGAATTCAATGCATCTTCAACACTATTTCCATTTTTCAATGTTATATAGTATAGATGCCAATCATCACCATCATATTCAAAACCAGTAATATAATATATTTCTCCATTTTTACAAGTTTCAGAATCACTTAAACAAGTATAATGTCTATTTTTAACATTGCCTGGATAAGCGGCCTTAATCTCTTTTATGTCATCCTTTAAAGTATATACACCATTCTTATAATCAAAACTAGTAGAATATTTAAATGTATAAGATGACCCTTGAACATCAATCATTTTTTTATAAGTGTACTTGTATTTTTCTGTTTCACTTTTATTATACATATAACCAACATAGCCAATAGAATCATACCCATCATTAAATTTTGATTTTCCAATTGAACGAATTGTTGTATCATTATAACATTGTTTTTTTCCATCAACAACATTTGGTTCACCATTATATAATAACCTAACACCACCCATATCTGTAGTTCTTATTATTTGCCAACAATAGTTTCCAAATAGCACATTATTTTTATTTAATATTTTATTTACATCATCATTTGTTTCAGCTCTATAATAATATATATCTTTATTTCCAGTTTCATTATAAGAATCATTATGAATACCATCATATTTTTTTACTAAACCGCCATTTTCTTCTTCATTTTTTAAAACATTATAAAGTAATGGATAAGAAGAACCACATATTTTCTCATCATCACTACACTTACAATACTCTTTATGATCATAATTACTATCAGTCATATATGCATAAGTATTGTCTTCACCCCTACCACAAAATAAATATGTTTTTTCATTTCCATAGACACCAGTTTCAGAATCTAAATAATATGTAACATATCATTTACAATCAGAGCCTTTATATTTAACCGTATCAATATATTTATCTGATTTATTTTGAAGGTCTTTAAGACAAACAGTTTTCTTATTATTAACTGCAGTACTATAACTCTTAGGACAAATCTTAGTCTGATCAATTGAAGTTTTACAATAATCTTCTACAAATAAATTAGCAGCATCTTTAATCTCAGTTTCTTGTATATGCATACTCTTTATTACATTCTTATTATATATTTCTAAAACTGCAGGAACAGTCATTAACGTTAAAATTGCAACTATCGCAATTACTCCAAGCAATTCAATTAAAGAAAATCCATTTTTATTTTTCACATCATTCACCTATTTTAATTATATCATACTAATTTTTTATTACAATTAAAAAAGTAAAGATTACTCTTTACTTTTTAGCTATTATTACTTCTATTTTAGTAGTTCTAGATGAATATGTAAGCTTCAAGTCGTTTCCAGTTACCATTACTGGAACTTCATATGTACCTGGCTCTAAATCTGATAAATCAACATATGCTTTTATATCTTTAGAATCTAATTTATTAAGTACTGATTTAACGCCTTTAACAACTACATTTACTTTAGTATCACTAGCATTCTTAGCAAGCGGTTTATATTTAGTTGTATCTAAATGTTCAAATACAATTGGTATATCTTTAAACTCTTTAGATGTTTCACCTTCCATTTTAACTTTAATAGTTACTGCCGTATCAGACATTGATCTAACACCAGTAGGTTTAACTATTGTTTCTTGGAACGTCTTATCTTTGCTAAGTCCATTTACATCTATTTCTACTTCTATTTCACTAATATCTTTAAGTACATCTTCTTCACCATATAATGTTACAGTAGTTACATTTGAAGTTATTGAACTAATAGCACTTCCACTAGCAACTTCTCCAACTGGAACAACTTTAACCGGAACAGTCTTACTTGGGCTTGATATTACAACAGTAGCAGTTATTGTACCTGGAACTATTTCTATATCTTTAATTTCTGTACCTTTTTCATCATAAGCAATTAATTTAACGTTTTCTAAAGTATATGTACCAGCACTATTAGCATTTAATGCATTAACATCAACTAACGCTTTAACACTAGCAACCTTCTCTAATTTTTCTTTATATGATTTAATAATTACTTCATCTCTATCAAGTTTAATAGAACTTATTACAAGTGTACTTCCTAATTTATCTTTATTTAATATATCAGTAGTAACTGTACGAGAAGCACTAACTTTAGGATATATAACTATTGTAGCCCTTGATGGGTCTACTTTATAATCTAATGATTTAATTGGATTATTATATTTAATATTAACTTTATGAGTACCAGCAGATAAACCAGTTAAATCAAGTGTTAATTTATGATCACCTAATTGTTCTGCTAAGTATAAATCACTCTTTCTACCCATAAGCACTATATCAGCAGTTTCAGGTATTCCCTCAACTACATATGCTTCTTCATTATATTCAGCAACTACAGGTTGATTAGATAAAACTATAGCTTCAGTTTCAACTAAATTAATAACCTTTCTATCTACTGCAAAGAAAGCAGCAAACGCACAAATCAATGAAACATATATTAATGTATTAGGTTTATTTAAAAATTTATCTAAGTTTCCATTTTTATTACTGAATTTATCACCTATAAAATATACTGCCTTAGATATTGGTGTTACAAGTAAAACATCAATTACTTTATATAACATCTTAAATAATCTAGCGAAGAACTTACCTATTTTCTTAAGCATTTTTTTCATCTTCATCACCTTCGCTTTCTATAGTATCAGCTTCATAGAATGTTTCTTTCTTTGGTTGTAACTCTTCTAATAGTAACATTCTAGCATCATCTAATGATAAATTATAATGTAAATCACTTTGAATAGCGATTGATATTCTACCAGTCTCTTCACTAACTATTACTGAAATACAATCTGAAATTTCACTTATTCCAAGAGCTGCTCTATGACGAGTACCTAGTCTCTTAGAAATATTAGGGTTTGAACTTGTTGGGAATACGCTTCCAGCACAAGTAATCTTATCACCTTGAATAATAACACCACCATCATGAAGTGGATTATTCTTCCAGAATATAGATATTAATAACTCACTTGTAATATCAGCATATAACTTAGTAGCTGGTTCTATATATTGAGCTAAACTATAATCTCTTTCAATAACTATTAATGCTCCAATTTTATTTTTCTTTAAATAATCTAAAGCATTAACTATTTCATAAACCATTTTTTCTCTTTCATCTACTGTTAATGTCTTATGTCTACCAAGTAATTGACTTCTACCAATACTTTCAAGAGCATTTCTAATTTCTGGTTGAAATATTATAATCAACGCCAAAGGTCCCCAAGAAATTACATATTCAAGTATAATACCAACAGTATTTAAATTTAAAAAGTCACTCAAGAACTTTAATAATACTATTATTATTACTCCCTTAAATATTAATGTTAACTTAAAATTATTTCTAGAATACTTTAATAATTCATAAAACATGAACCACACAACAGCAATATCTAGTATCTTAGCTGCTATTTTCAATATAGTTGTATATATCATTATCGATACCTCCATCTATTAAAATATTATACACTATTTAATAATCTATTTCTATATTTTTAAAATATATTTACAGATAAAGTATGATACAATTATATTATGAATAAAAATGAATTAAGAAAAATTTATAAATATATTAGAAATAATATAAAAGATAGAAATATTCAAAATGAAATTATTTTTAATAAAGTAATTAGTTTAGAAAAAGTCAAAAAAGCAGATACTATTTTAATATATGTATCTTTTAATAATGAAGTAGATACTTTAAATATTATTAAGTATTTTTTAGGTAAGAAAAAAGTAGCTGTGCCAAAAGTTAATGGTAACGAAATGAATTTTTACTACATAGATTCTTTTAATGACTTATCAAAAGGATCATTTAATATTTTAGAACCTATTACTACAAATAAAGTTACTAACTTTGATAATTCTATTTGCATAGTACCAGGATTATGTTTTGATAAAGAAAATTACAGGCTTGGTTATGGTAAAGGATATTATGATAAGTTTTTATCAAATAAAAATATTTATACTATTGGTTTATCATACAAAGAAACAATTATCAAAAAGTTGCCAATAGATAAATATGATATTAAACTTGATAAAGTAATTCACTAAAAAAAGCAACATTAGTTGCTTATTTATTTTGTACTAATAATTTAATAGCTGTTTTCTCTTTACCATCTATAACTACATCATAGAAAGCAGGAGTACACATTAAATTCATACCAAGTGGAGCAACAAAACCTCTAGCAATAGAAATAGCCTTAATAGCTTGATTTACTGCTCCTGCTCCTACAGTTTGTATTTCTACTTCACTACACCCCTCTCTAAAAGAGTTAGCTATACTTCCAGCAACCTTTTGAGAAATACTTTTACTTGAAACTTTTATTATATCCATTTCTTTCACCTCATTAATTTATATGAATATTAAATAAAAAAATACTAAAGAATTAATCTTTAGTACTCTTATTTATTTTTTCCTTTTTTATCTCTTTTAAAACTACTTTTTTTTTATTCTTTTTCTTAGGTTCTAAACCAACTAAAGAAGATAAAGCTTTATCTAATTTTGGATTTCTAATTATTATAGTAGTTAAAACTTCAAGTAAGTTAATAAGTCCAAAAGACATAAAATAATATCCAAGAATCATATTAGCAGCAGCATACTTAGCAAACAATGGTGAAATAGTTAAAAATCCTATAAATACTAATAAAATAACTGTTATAGTTTTAGGATAAAAATTAATATCTTTATTTTTAAACATATTAAATAAATGATAAGATTTATTTAATATAATTGCTAATGAATAAGCAGAGACAGCCAAAGTTATTATTAAAGCATCATTGCCATACAATACATTTACAAGAACAAAAGAGCCAATTATTACATTTATTAATCCTAAAAACAAATATTCATAATCTCCAATTCTTCTATTTGAAAAATATGCAATTAATGAAAATAAACCAAACATATAAAATAATACTGGAGAATATTCTATAGGATCTAATATCTCTATTTCAGGAAAACCAATTAATATATATCCAATAACTGCATATATAGAATATAACATTAAATCTATTCCTAAAAATGTTCTATCTAACTCTTTTATTACCACTTTCTTCATAACGCACCTTCTTATTCTAAAATTAATTCTATATCATTTAAAAGAATAAGTCAACGCAAAATAAAAGAATAGTTTTAACTATTCTTCATCTTTTTCTTCTTTATCTCTATAACCAAAGAAATTATATTTTTCATCAAAGAACACATATATTATTTTAAGAAGTGCAACTACTGGAGTAGCAATTACCATTCCAAAAATACCAAATAAATATTCAAATATCATTAATGATAAAATAATAGTTATAGGGCTTAAGTTAAGCTTTTTACTCATTACTAAAGGTTGTAATACATTTCCATCTATAGTTTGAACTACAGCAATAAATACTAATGTTAAAATACCTATTAATGGACTTTGAGTAAATCCAATTGCACCTGCAACTGCAGCACCCATATAAGGCCCAATATATGGAATTAAGTTAGTAATAACACATACAATTGTTACAAGAACTGGAGCATTTAAACCTATTATAGAGAAACCTATTAATGAAGTTACAAATAATAATAATGATAACCATAAAGTTCCACTTACAAATGAGAATAATGAATCGTCTAATTGTTCCATTAAATATTTAACTTCTTTTCTAGATTTTTTAGGAAATAAATTAATAAATCCAGCACTAACTTTATCAAAGTCAAATAATATATAGAATCCTAAGATTAAACTTAATGCTATCTTACCTATTCCACTAGCTAGCGATGAAACAACTGTCATTGCCATTTCTGGTATATTAGTTTGAATATCACGAGCAAATGTTTCTATCTTACCTAAGAATGAAGCTTTTATACCATCTAAATTTTCTAAACTTAAATTTGATAATTTAATAAATACATTATCTATCCATCCCTTAACATCTTCTACCATTTTAGGAATTGATGAAACCATTTCAGATATTTGAGTACCAAGTGATGGTATAGTAAATGCAAATAAAGCATATAACACAGCTATTAATAATAAATATGCTATTACTACACTAAGTGTTCTCTTTATCCCTTTATCAGTAAGTTTCTTTACTAAAGGATTAAGTAACCAAGCAATAAACCACCCAATAAATAATGGAGATATTATTGAAAATATTTTACCAATAAATGATAATATATGCCATTCTTTAAATATTAAACCAAGTACATATATTAATACTATCGCAAATAATATATACATTATTTTTAAAATCTTATTACCAGTACTAACTAATTCATTAACTTTTTTAGTATTAACTTTTTTATCTTCATCTTTTTTGAATTTTTCAATCATACTTTTCCACTCCTATCATCATAATAATAACACACTTTCTATTAAAAAAATAGTTCAATTTTAGAACTATTTTCCTTCTGATAATGTTTTTGACATCTTTTGCATATAATTCATAATGTCTTTTTCATATTTCTTATAAACTAGGCACGCACCCACACCTGAAGCAAAAGCTATCATATTTCCTAAAGTTTTAATAATATCACGCTCCTTTGATATTATTATTTATTATTTCTAAAATTTTATACGTATTTTAAATAAGTATTTCTATTTGCTCCATAATTAGTAAGAACTGATTTATTAAGTGAATCTATACTTCCTAGTATTATCAGTGAACTCTTAGCACGAGTAACTGCTGTATATATTAATTTATTATAAAACATTCTATTAAAACTACGAGCAAGTATTATTACAACATTAGCATATTCACTTCCTTGACTTTTATGAATACTAACTGCATAAGCAAGATTAAACTTATCAAATTCTCCACTCTTATATTCAACTATATTACCAGAATAATCTATTTCAACAACCATCTTTTTATCAAGATAATATATATCTCTTATATATCCTATATCACCATTATAAACGTTGTTATCCACATCATTTACAAGTTGTATAACTTTATCATTAACTCTATAGTATTTATCTCCTATAACAAACTTTTCAGCGTTAGGATTAAATATATCAGCCATCATACTATTTAAACTATCTATTCCATTAAGTCCTTTATACATAGGCGCAAGCACTTGAAAGTTTTCACTATGAATACCCTTTTCAACTGCTTTATTAACTATTTCACTAAGATATTTTTTAATATCATCATCATTACTTTCAATGAATTTAAAATCACTATAGTTAGTTGGAAACTTATCAAAATGTTTTCTATTCTTAATATCATTTGCTAAGTATGTTATATAACTTCCTTCTTTAACTCTATAAATAGTATTTAAATACTTATTTTTAATAGTACTAATATGTAATAAATCATTAAGTAAGTCACCAGGACCTATAGAAGGAAGCTGATTAGCATCCCCTACTAATATTAATTTAACATTTAATTTAAGTCCTTTAAGTAATGATGAAAATAAGAATATATCTATCATAGAACTCTCATCTACTATTACTACTTTTTCTTGAGATTTATTATATTCATCTATTAAGAAAGATTCTGTTTCTTTATTCCATTTTAAAAATTTATGTATTGTATAAGCAGGTGCTCCTACACTCTCAGCCATTCTTTTACTAGCTCTACCAGTTGGTGCAAGTAAAGCAATATCTTCATGATTCAAATCAAGTATATCTTTTAAAATCATAACAATTGCTTTAATAATAGTTGTCTTTCCAGTACCAGGGCCACCAGTTATTATAAAGAAATTATTTAATATTGCTCCCTTTATTGCTTCTTTTTGATCATTATTAAATGTAATAGAATTTATCTTTTCATATTCACTTATATATGTATCAATTTTATCTGGTTTAATAGTATTTTTAATATCATTAATTCTATTTATATCCATAAGAATAGATTTTTCAGTATTATAAAAGTCACTTAACGTAACATACTCATTAAATAAAACTATCTTTGCTTTTAATGCTAAACTATCTATATATTTAAGATATTCTTCTGCTGCAAATACACCTTTAAAGCATCTTTTCATTTTAATAAATAGCTCATCTTTAAGTACTAACGTATCTCCTGTTTCATAACAAGTAGTATATATATTATGAAGAATTAGTGCTTCTATTCTTCTTTTATCCATTTCATCATTATCTTTTAAAAACATAATATCTAGTTTATCAAAAGTAATATGTTCTACTAAATCATATATATTTTCTTCTATTTTATTTTGAAGATTACTTCCGTATATTGTTATCAAATCTATAGCTTCACGTACACTAAATCCATAACCATTTAATTTAAGTATTAAATCTTGATTATATTCATTTTCTAATATTTTATCATGCATACGTCTTGCTTTAGTAATAGTCATTCCACTAACAGTAGCAATATTTTCAGGATTTTCTTTTATGGTTTTTATAGTATCTGTCCCAAATCTTTCAACAATACGTTTAGCTGTCTTAAGACCAATTCCTTTAAACATTCCACTGCTTAAATATAATACCAAACTATCCAAATCACTTGGTGCTTTTATTTCATAATTTAAAACTTCAAATTGACTTCCATATTTAGGATGTTCTACAAGTCTACCATATAGTATATAATCAACATCAGGATTAACTTCAGCAAAATTACCAGTAAAACCAATAACTTTATTAACATACTCACTCATCTCATCATCATTAGTTTCACGTACTTTAAAAATACCAACTTTATATGGCCCGTTATTACTCTCATAAATAATTTTTCTAATATTTCCTAATATGTATTTCTTCATACAAATTATATTAACACATTATTAAAAAAATAGACATAATAAAAGAAAAAATATCTCTATTTTTTCTTAATATTTTTAATTAAATTTTTATGATAGAAAAGTATATACACAATAATACCAGCAAAACTCATTATTAAACCTACTATTTTAAATGGAGCTTTGTATTCAATAACTATATTATGTTTTCCTTTAGATATTTTAAATCCAACATAAGCTGTATTTACTTTTTCATAATCTACCTTTTTATTATCAACTTTAATAGTAAATCCTTTATCATACGGTAGTGTTGTTACAAAGTAACCATCTTTTTCTGCTTCAACTGAAGCATATATTTTATCCCCTTTAGTTTTGGAATCAATGTCTACCTTAGTAACTTTTTTATTTATATCTTTGATATCATTATAATCCATATAATATATTTTTAGATTATCTATTTTATACATTCCTTTTGAGAATGTAACTTCTACTTTATTAGATGTATCTCCAGATATTACATAATTAAATGTAGTATTTCCATTATAGTATTTCCACTCTCTACAAGTAAGTTTATTAGTATTACCATTTATATTTACTAGTAAGTCTCCTACTCTACAAGATTGAGGTTCTAACTCAAAACTTACAAACAATATTTTATTACGAGCAACTTTTGGTACATCTATTAACATTCTACTATCATCTTTTTTAACAGTTATTCTGTCTCCATTATTTATGATACTAGGATCCATATATTTAATATCACTTTGTCTAATAAATGTTTCTTTAATACTAGTTTTAAACTCATTATTAGTTTTTTCATTAACAACTACATTATTTAGTAATATTTCATTGTTATATGGAAATGACTTCTTACTAAAATCAGTTTTATTATAATAGTTATAGCTTACATACATAAATGGAAGAACATCAGTATTTTCATAAAGTTTTGTATCCCCTATTTTGTCTATTTCTTTATAACCAGTTATATCAACATTATCTCCAATAAAATATCTATTGTTTGAAAACATCAAATACATTAAATCTTTATTAGCACTTATTATTAATCTATTTCTAGATTGCATAGGTACTTCAAATGTATCAAACATAAATAAATTATAGTTAGCATTTCCAGTAGATGAATATAAGTAATCAGAATATATATTTAAATTACCATATATATTATTAACATTTTCTAATTTCAAATTATATAATGTCGTATGATCATACCCTTTAGGTATTTTTTTTATTAATTTTTCTTGATTAACATTTTCACTAGAATTTATATCTTTTCTTGATACTAATGTATCTTTACTATTACCAGCACAAGAATATATAACAAGCAAAACTATAGTTAATACTTTAAATAAATATTTAGTATTTGTTTTAGTAGCAATAATTATT
Source organism: uncultured Clostridium sp. (assembly GCA_902492325.1). Classification (GTDB taxonomy): domain Bacteria; phylum Bacillota_I; class Bacilli_A; order RF39; family UBA660; genus CAG-1000. Next base: position 23,994 of record CABULC010000005.1, on the reverse strand, counting down.
AAAATCAAACTAAATATAAAATCTATATAGAAATAATTTCCATAACTACTTTTACCTACATATATTAAGAATAGAACTGCTAAAGACGCAATAATTAACTTTCTTAAATCTATTTTTTTAGTACTTATTTTATCAAACATATAAGATATTACTAAAGTATATAAAGGTAAAAATGGTATTAATACTTTAGCATCTATATACATGGTTCCATTTAATAAATAATTAATAATTGGAAAAATAATAAGAAATGATAAACAAATTAATAAAAATCTATTCTCACGTTTTTTATCAAAAGCAAATGTAATTAACGCAAGTAATGAAATAGATGTAAGACCTATTCCATAAGCATTATACATCAAATATTTAACATTAATTCTAGGTACTAATAAATCACTTAAACTAATATGTATATCATTAGGTAGTCTTCCTGTTAATATCGCATAAAATGTTGGAACTAATAACACACAAGATATAAGTATCGCAATCATTATAGGAATTAAAAATCTAAACCCATCTTTGAAAAATGATTTAAAAGTTATCTTTTTATTAAGTTTAATATATTTATAAACACCATATATAACTATTGATATAATAGCTGGTATACTATAGTAATAACTCATTAATATAATTAATACTGTTGAAATACACAGTAATTTACTATTATCTTTTTCAAAATATTTATCTACACCAATTAATGCAAGTACTAAAAATGGCATATAATTCATAAACATAATATGCCTATGAGAATGAAATAATAATGGACTAGCTGTTAAAAATACAATACTAGATAATAAACTAACATTCTCATTAATTTTATTTCTTCTTAGAAAATAATAAAATAATATAACGCTAGAATATACAAGTAATATACTCGATATTTGAATATAACTTTTCATACTAATAAATGGTAAAAAATATGAAATAATTATAACAGGATTAAAAAGCCCATAATAACTATAATTATATATATTTTGACCACTTCCTAAATTTAAAGCAAAATCGGGAAATATATTTAAAGTTTTATAAAATAAACTTCTAAAATATTCTGGAATAACAGAATGTTGAGTATTCCAATCAAGAATACTTCCATATAAATTACCATTTCTTAATATAAATATTATAATCAAGCAAAATATAACAGTCATAATAATTAAATTAAGCTTATCTTTTTTATTAATTTTAATCATAAATAATCACAACAACATTTTACATAAATACACTTTAAAAGTCAATTAATCAAACATATTGTTCTTTATAAAATAAAATCATTATGTTAAAATAGTATTGGTGAAGTATATGAAAAATAAACTAACATTTAAATTAACTGAAGATGGTATTACAAAAGAATATTTTATTATCAAAATGATTACTAATAAAGATAATAATAAGAATTATATAATCTATACAGAAAATAATGATAATAAAGATGTATATGCATCTACTTTTGAAATAAATGATAATGAATTAAAATTACATGAAATTGAAAATGATGATGAATGGGATTATATAGATAGCATATTATCTAATATAGGAGAAGAATAATGAATGCGATAAGATTTATAGTAGATGATTATGATAATGTATTAAAATGTGTTTATACTCACGATATTAATAGTAATAAAACTGGTACTATAGAAATGGAACCTGGAAGACTTAATTCACTATTAAAATTATTTGCTGATGAATATAAACAAATAGATGAAAAAATTAATAAAGATACAATAATCTTAACTTTCTATGATGTTGATGATGATGCTCTTACAGAACTTGCCAAAATATCAGCTGAGTATAAGCAAAAGTTAGAAAGAATAAGAGCTAAAGCTCATCAAGAAAGAAGATATCAAACAGAAACTATCGATTACACTTGTGATAGAGAATATATAAAAGGTAAAAATAAAACAGTTACAAGAAAAAAGAGTAATAAAAAAACTATAGCTGCAACTGTTACAGCTCTTACTCTATCAACTATAATGTTATTATCTTTTATTTCTAAAGCTGATACAAAAGCTGCAACTAACGTAGATATAAACCCTTCAGTAGGTTATTCTCAAAATATCGAAATCGAAGATGATATAAATAAAGAATTCACAGTAACAACCCCACCAATAGTGGATATTAAAGAAGAAGTAAAAGAAACAATCCCACCTACACCTGTAGAAGAAGTACAAGAAGAAAAAGTAAATCCATTTACTATAGAAACAGAAGATTTAACTGGTAGCGAAAAATATCAAAATACTAAAGAGAAATATTTTGATTTAATTGAAAAATATGCAACTGAATATGGACTTGATCCAATGGTAATGCTTGCTTTAGCTACTCAAGAAAGAGGTGTTCACTCTGAAACTGTTGATGCAGGTGGAGGACTTGGATTATTTCAAATACAAATTGAAGGTGGCTGGAACTGGGATAACGAAGACATATCAGCATTCAATTTTAGAACTAACGAAGAAGAAACAGTTACAATAACTAAAGAAAAAGCAAGTACTTTAGAATATAATATAAAATATGGATGTATGTTATTTCAAAATGCTCTTAGAGAACAAAATTATAATGTACCAAGAGCTATTCAATGTTATAACTATGGAAGTGCATACATGGATCAAGTAATCAGTGAGTGCTGCAGAGATACAGGATATAGTCGTAGTGATATAAGCGACCCTACTAATCTGATATGGACAAACTATAGAAGTGTAATTAAAAACGGTGATGATAGATATTTAGAGAATGTTCTTAGATATCTTCCAAACGATACACAAATAGAATTCAAAAAAACATCAGGTGAAACTATAACAATGACATTCGAAAATGAAACATTTAATGATAATATGAAGAGATAAAAAAATACTTAAGTTTAATCTTAAGTATTTTATTTTACGAAGTGGCGTCCATGATTGGAATCGAACCAACGACCTATCGCTTAGGAGGCGATTGCTCTATCCTACTGAGCTACATGGACACATACCTATTGTAGCACAAAAAAAGACTAGTAACTAGTCTAAATTAATTTATAAAAAGATAATAACGCATAACAGAAATTAGCTTTAACTTCAAATCTAAAAAATTCATAAAAACTAACTAATTTATCACAAATACTAACTATCTTAGATTCTTTATATTTAGGTTTAATTCTAGTAATTGGATACATATGTGTAAGTATTATATCTTTTTCAACTTCGTTTATTTCAAAGTACTTAGAAGCATTAGCAAGTGCTTCTTTAGGATGAGTCCTTAAGAAATCTTTATATCTACTGTCAGTTTTACTTAAATCATCAGTAGTAAAGAAATCATGCATAAGAGCACCTCTTGTACAAGAAATATAATCCAACCCCATTTTTGAAGAGATAAAAAAACTCATTTTAGCGACTCTATTTATATGATTAAGTCTATTATCACCATGATGTATTATAGACTTAAGTTTTCTAAACTTATTAACACTATAAAATTCGCTATAGATTTCATAGTATAAGCCTTTATCATAATTCATTTTTATTACCACACCTTATTAAAATTTAAATCCATCTAGGAATATACAAATTTCTTGTAAATCCTTCCATATACTTTTTATACTCATCTATAATAGTTTTTACTATTACACCAATAACATCAGTTTCCTTTTTAGAAACTTTTAGAGATGTTAAAGAAGAAGTGAGTAAAGTCTTAAACTCCCTGTCATCAATATATCTAGCAACTGCTTTATTTAGCATACCAACTTTTTTCAAATCAGTTTTATCTGTAATATCAATTCTAAATATATAAGACTGAAAAATAGTTATTATTTTATCAGTCATATAGTCAAGCTCACTAAATTCTTCATTTATTATTCTATAGTAATCAGGACAATATTTTAATACAACTTTATTATCTAAATAACTATTTTTCATTATTTCACCACAAGCTTTATTATATCATTAAATGTAACATAAAGCATCAATAAAATCATTAAACCAAAACCAATATAGTTTAATATAGCTTCTAAATTTTCACTAGATTTCTTTCTTGTTATCTTTTCTATCAATAATAGTAATACTCTTCCACCATCAAATACTGGTATAGGTATTAAATTAATAATTGCTACATTAATACTTAAATATGCAGTTAAATATAGTAATGTATTTAATCCTTGAGATTTAACAGAATCTACAAGTGAATATATTCCAACCGGTCCACTAAGACTCTTAACTGGAACTTCACCAGTAAATAAATTACCTAATATTTTAAATATTGTTTTAAAGTTTGTATAGAATCCTTCAAACGCATATATTACTGCATTTTTAAATCCTTTATAGTAAGTTGTTCCACTTGATTGTATACCAAATACTTTTACTTCTTGTCCTTCAACTTCTTGTACTTCAGGAACTAAATTATATTCTTTAATGTCTCCATTACTTTTTTCTATTTTAAATATATATTCATCTTTTAACTTTTTAGCAGATGCTTCTAATAAGAAATCATCCCAAGTATTTATTTTAACACCATTAACTTCAAGAATCTTATCTCCACTTTCAAGTCCAGCTTGTTCTGCAGCCATTCCTTCAACAACTTTATTAATCACTGGTTCACTAACAGGTCTGCCATAAAAAAGTCCACTTATAAAGAATAAGAAAATAGCTAAGAAACAGTTAAATAATATACCATTTATTAATACTAATAGTTTTCTTCCAAAACTCTTATTCTCAAGTACTTGATTTTTCTTAATAGCTTTGTTACTAGGATCTTCTTTTTCAGCCATAGAAACAAAACCACCAATTGGAAAAGCTCTCAAAGAATAAGTTGTCTCACTCTTTTTAGGTTTATGTTTTAATAGTTGAGGTCCCATACCAAGTGAGAACTCATCTATATAAACCCCACCTTTTTTTGCCGCAATAAAATGTCCAAATTCATGGACAATTATTATTACACTTAAAATTATAAATAATATCAATAACGTTATCAAGAAATTCATTTTATCCCTCCTAGAAGAATGTTATTGCAAAAGTAAATGCTAATATAGCAAATAATAAACTATCTACCCTATCTAGTACTCCACCATGTCCTGGCATAATATTACCATAATCTTTAACACCATATTTTCTCTTAACTGATGAGAAGAATAAATCTCCAAATTGAGCCATAACAGATAAGAATAAAGATATTAAGCATACTGATAATAAATTAGCATCAATCTTAATAAATGTTATAAAATATACAACTCCAATAAATGTACCAAAGAAAGTGCCACCTAAAGCTCCTTCTACAGTTTTATTAGGACTAATTTTAGGACATAATTTAATCTTTCCTAATTTAGTTCCAAAGAAATGAGCAAATGTATCTGTCATAAATGTTACTAACATAATGTAAACTAAATAGTCTAAACTCATATTTCTAATAGTAATTAAGAAATTAAATGCAGTTCCTAAAAAGAATACTCCACCTAATAGATAGAATGCATCATCAGCATCATACTCTTTTCTATCAGGATAAAATAATAATGGTAATAAGCAACATAACATAACAAGTGATAATGATCTATAATCAATTTTAAATGTATAACTATTAGATATTGATGACATCATCAAAAGTATAAAAGCAGCCATTGATAAACTTTTAACTATTAATGGTAACTTCTTTTCTTTTTCACGAACTAATAAGAATTCATTAAAACCAATTACTCCTATAACACATGCTCCTATATAAAACCAATAACCACCTAAAATCAATAATGGTACTACAATAATCAAAGCTACTATAGCACTAATCACTCTTTTTTTCATATACTTCACCATATCAATTATAACACGTTGAATATACATAAACAAGAAAAAAAGAGTAACTCACATTACTCTTCACATAATTTCTTAATTACATCTTCATTATATACAAGTGTCGAATCTTTATACTTACCACACCATTCAGTATCAAGCTTTAACTTATTATATTTTTTATCGCAACTATTATTCTCATACTTAGAATAAATTATTTCATTATCTTTTTCAATTAAGCAATAAAATTGTGTATCATCTTCTTCATCATAATACCAATCATATACACCTTTTACTTCTTTAAATTTGGGAAAAACAACTAAATAGTTATTATCTACCATCATCTCATTGTCTTTTTTATCAACTAATTTTTTGTACACTGTCTTTCCATATAAAGAAGCAACATACACAGCATCATTTACTGCTTTTTCATCTTTCATTGCTTCAACCATTTCACTTGTATAAATACCATTTTTAGTAATTAATTCTAAATCTCTTTGAGAAATTTTTACTCCTAAAGAATTTGTATAATATCCATTATCATAAGTATAATTTTTAGGACAAACTGCATCAGGATCATCATACCCTCCTATCACAGTAGTTTTACTATCTTTACAATACCATACTTTATAAAATGGTGCTTTATATACAATAAATTCTTTTTTATCTTCCTTCAAAGAAATCTTAGGTACAACATTTTTAGTTTTGACAAGAAAATAATCTATATAAGATAAGCCTGACAATATTAATAATAGTACAATTGTTATTATAAATATTTTCTTAATCAACTTCATTTTTAAAACTCCCTTACTTTTATTAATCTTTTAATGTTGCATACATAACAGCTTTAATAGTATGCATTCTATTTTCTGCTTCATCAAATACAACTGATTGCTCACTTTCAAACACTTCATTAGTAACTTCCATTTCTGGAATACCAAATTTATTATTAATATCTACTCCTATTGAAGTATTTTGATCATGGAATGAAGGTAAAGCATGCATAAATATAGCATCTTTTTTTGCCATAGACATTTTAGCTTTATCTACTTGATATGGTTTTAATAGTTTAATTCTCTTTTCCCATATCTCATCTGGTTCTCCCATTGATACCCATACATCAGTATATATTACATCAGCATCTTTAAATGCTTCATTTACATCTTCAGTTTGTGTAATTGTGCATCCATTCTTTTCAGCAATAGTACGTGCTTTAGAAAGAATTTTTTCATCTCCCCATAATTCTTTAGGTCCACAAGCTACAAAATTAACTCCCATTTTAGCACTCATAACAGTTAAAGAATTAGCTATATTATTTCTAGTATCTCCAATAAATACAAGTTTTAATCCTTTTAAATGACCAAAATGTTCTTCCATAGTCATAAAATCAGCAAGCACTTGTGTTGGATGAAAAGTATCAGTAAGTCCATTCCATACAGGTACTCCAGAATATTTAGCTAAATCATTTACTGATGCTTGTTTAAATCCTCTAAACTCAATGCCATCATACATTCTTCCAAGAACTCTAGCAGTATCAGCAATACTTTCTTTCTTTCCAAGTTGACTACCACTTGAATCTAAATAAGTAGTATGCATACCTAAATCATAAGCTGCAACCTCAAATGAACATCTAGTTCTAGTACTAGTCTTTTCAAATATTAATGCAATATTTTTTCCTTTTAAGTAATCATGAGTTACATGATTATGTTTCTTTTCTTTAAAATCTTTTGCTAAATCTAATAAATATCTAATCTCTTCTTCTTTAAAATCAAATATTTTTAGAAAACATTTTTTTCTTAAATCAACCATCTTTTTAATCCTCTCTTTCTAATGCCATACTCATACAATGAGGTCCACCTCTACCACGAGATAACTCACTACTTGGTACTTCTATTATTTTAATGCCAGCTTGTCTAAATACTTCATTACTTACGTGATTTCTATCGTATGCTATTGCTACACCAGGTCTAATTGTAAGCAGATTAGCTCCATCACTCCATTGTTCACGTTCTGCAGGAATTCTCTTTCCTCCACCGCATTTAATAAGAGTAACTTTATCAATGTGTAAATATTTCTCTAATAATTTATCAAGTGGCATTTTAAGTTCTACTATATTTAATTCATCATCACTTTTTCCTTTAGAAAGTTCAAACACAGTTGTTACATGCATAACTTGACTATGAACAGCAAATTTATCAGTGTCCACTCTAGTCATAACAGTATCTAAATGCATAAAACTTCTTTCATCTGGAATATCAAAAGCAAGAACATATTTAAATTTATTGCCTTTAGTACTAAATATGTTTTTAGCAAGTAAATTTATCGCATCAGGTTCTGTTCTCTCAGAAATACCTATCGCAATAACTTCATCACTTAGTACTTGAATATCTCCTCCTTCAATATGATAAGCATTATATCTATCATAATATCTTGGAGTATCCTTATATTCTGGATGATATTTAAATATATATTCAGCAAATATAGTCTCTCTTTGACGAGTTACTGAGTACATTCTATGAATACTTACCCCATCTCCAATTGAAGCAAATGGGTCACGTGGAGCATATAAATTTGGAAGTGGATCTAATATCATTTTTCCAATATCACGAGTAGCAAAGAACCCACTACTTGGTCTATATCCTTCTAAATCTTCACTATCTATACCAGTAATACATTTCTTAATTAATTCACGATTATCTTTAAATTGATTTAAATAATTAAATACTAAGTCAAATACTATTGGGGACGTAACTCCTCCTTCTTTAATAAATTGTTTTAAGAATTTTTCTCTAACCTTAGGATGTGTATCTAATGCTTCAGCAGCTAAATCAACAAGATATACAACCTCAACCCCTTCAGCTCTAAGAGCACCAGCAAATACATCATGTTCTTCTTGAGCCTTTTTCAAATATGGTATATCATCAAATAAAAGTCTCTCTAAAGTATTAGGAGTTAAATTCAAAAATTCATCTCCAGGTCTATGCAATAATACTTTCTTTAAAGGTTTTATTTCACTATATACATGAATACCTGACATACAACTCTCCTTTCCATCTTTATTCTTCACAATAATTATAACTTTTATATAAAAAAAAGTAAATGAATTTTAAAATTTTCACTTACTCTTTCCTAAAAATTCTCTAACATCAATATTTTCACTATTTAATATATCTTTTTTAGTTCCATATTCGATTATTTTTTTATCTTTTAGGAATAATACTTTATCAGCATAATTTTTAATTAAATCCATTTCATGGGATACAACAACTATTGTAGTGGTTTTGGATAATTCATCTAAAAGTTCTAATAAGTCATTTATTACTGCTGGATCTAATGCACTTGTAGGTTCATCAAATAATATAACTTCAGGTTTAGTAGCAAGTGCTCTTGCTATCGCAACTCTTTGTTTTTCTCCTCCACTTAATCTCTTAGGATAAGCATCAATTTTATCAAGTATATGAACTTGATTTAATAACTCTCTAACTTTTTTGTCAATCTCACTTTTACTTCCAAGTTTTAATAATCTAGGAGCAAGTGCTATATTTTCTCCAACTGTTAAATGAGGAAATAAATTAAAGTTTTGAAATACCATTCCTACTTTACTCTTTAATGTTACTTCATCTATATCTTTAATATTAACACCATTTAAAAGTATCTTACCACCATCTATTTTTTCAAATCCATTTAAACATCTAATAAGCGTTGTCTTACCACAACCAGATGGACCAATAATTAATAATTTTTCATTATCAGTAATATCAAAACTAATATTCCTAAATACTATTTTTTTACCATACTTTTTAGTAATATTATCTACACTAATCATTAAACATCCATCTTCCTTTCAATAGTTTTCATTATTTTACTTAATAATCCAGTAATTATTAAATATATAATCGCAATAATAATTAACGGAAAGAAATAATCATATGTATTAGATGCAATAATATCAGATGCTTTTGTTAAATCTGTAATACCTATATATCCTGCAATCGCAGTTTCTTTTACAAGAGTAATAAATTCATTACCCATAGATGCTAAACTATTCTTAACTGCTTGAGGTATTATAATATGTATTAATGTTTGTCTAAATGTAAGACCAAGTGCAAGTCCACCTTCAATTTGACCATCATCTATACTATCAAATCCACTTCTAAGTATCTCAGAACTATATGCTCCACTATTAATACCAAATGCAAGCATACCAACTATAACAGGATTTAATGTAGATGTTTTAAATATTATATAGTACATAATCATAAGTTGAAGAACACTAGGAGTTCCTCTTATAATTGAAACATATAATTTACTAATAGCATTTAATATTTTAAATTTGCCAGTATGTTTATTAGTATATCTTATAATAGATATAATTGCTCCAATTAATATACCAATCGCAAGAGCCCCTAAAGATATAATAATAGTGTTCTTAAGACCTTCCAATATTAATTCATATCGATTATCAAATATAACTGTTTTATAAAAATTATCATATATTTTATTTAATAAATCAGACATACAACACTAAGAAGAATGATTAATAATAAATTCTTCTATCTTCCCTTCTTCAATTAATTTTTCCAACACTTCATTTATTTTATTTAATAATTCAGTATTTCCTTTTTTAACAGCAATAGCATATTTATCAGTAAATAGTTCTATACTTAATATAGTAAGTTCACTATTATTTTTAACAAGTTCTTTTGCTGGTAGTTCATCCATTACAATACAATCTGCTTTTTTAGCTTTAACATCTTCAGCAGCACTTAAAAATTTCTTTTGACGAACTATTTTAGAATTTTTATAATTATTATTAACATAACTATCTGCAACACTTCCAAGTTGAACAGAAATGGTTTTACCATTCAAATCATTAACACTTTTAATTTTATTATAGTCTTTTCTAACAACTATTACTTGTTTACTAGAAACATATTCAATAGAAAAATCTACTTCTTTTTTTCTCTCTTCACTAATACTCATTCCGGCAGCAGCAAAATCAGCTTTACCAGAATTAAGTTCATTAATAAGTGAATCAAAAGCAACATCTTTAATTTCTAATTCTTTTCCCATAGATGCAGCTATTTCACGTGCTATATCAACATCTACTCCTACTATACCATTACTATCACGGTATTCATAAGGTGCAAAACCTGCCTCAGTAACCATAACTAACTTATTATCATCTTTATCACATCCAAAGAATAAAAATGAAAAACTAATAACAACCAATAATTTAAATAACTTCTTCATATATCTTCTCCTATAATAGATTATATCATTAATTATTAAAAACAAAAAGAAAATTATAACAATCTTACATTAAAAAAGACTAGATTTTATATTCTAGCCTTTAAGTAATCATTATTATATATTATTATATATTATTATATATTATTATATATTATTATAATTTTCTTTTTAACATCTTTTACTTTTTAGTAAAATATCCTGGGCTTGATGTTCCACCATCTATTCTTGCAAATGTTTTATCAGTTTTAGAACTATTATATATAGTACCTGCACCACCAACTAGATTAATCGAACTAGAAAACATATTAGTGCTACTAGTAACTTTGTTAGTTATAAATTTATCACTTGCATATATTGTTTTAAGATTTTTAGTATTCTCAAACATATAACTCATATCAGTAACATTACTTGTATCAAAACCACTTATATCAATTATAGAAGCTTCGCTTTGATAAAACATACCAGACATATCAGTTACATTTTTAGTATTAAAATTTGCTAATTCTAATTTTGAAGCTTTATTATTATAAAACATATACCTCATATTAGTTACGTTACTTGTATCAAAACTACTTAAATCAAAAGTTACTACTTTACTATCATAAAACATATCTCTCATATTTGCAACATTACTAGTATCAAAATTTTCAAAGCCATTTATTACTGTTGCTTGACTGCCATCAAACATTCCTTGCATATCAACTACATTTTTGGTATCGAATTCACTTACATCAACTGTAGAAGCATTACTATCAAAAAACATATAAGACATTGAAACTATTGGTATATTATTTATAGTTGAGCATGTTTTACCGCTTACCATTTCAGTACTATTTTTATCAGTAAGACTAACTCCCCAGCCATCAGTTGATATATTAACCCAAGTTATAATTCCTTTTTCAGTAACATTATATCCTACTTTTTGCATGTATCTATAGGTATATTTACCATCAATAAATTCGGCACCTTGTACCATATTTCCATTAAAAGTACAATTATAAGAATTAGAATCTACTGATTGACTACCACATTCATAGTTATCTAAATTTCCTTCTTCTAAATCATCTATAGTTAATTTATCAACAGTTTTGTTATTATCTAAACTTGCTATCCATTTACCATTAGATACCTTCATACTAGTTACTTTTCCACTATTATTTAGAATAACACAATATTGAAGTTTTTTTCCTGTCATATCAAGTTTAGTACTATCTTCTGAATTTATAATTTTTGTTTGCTTGTTACTTATAGAATTTGATATAAACTTCTTTTCTGATTCACTATACACTTTCTTTGCTTCTGTTAAAAATGTTTCTTTTTGCGCTTTATTGTACATATTTATTACATTAGGAAGCGCTATTATTACAAGTATTGCTAAAATTGCAATGACTGCAAGTAATTCAACTAATGTAAAACCATTTCTATTTTTCATATAATCACCTATTATAATTATAACTATCTAATTTAGTTAGGTCAATAATCAATATTGATAAATTTATTAAAATGGATTATAATTGTTTTGGTGAATTGAATGAAAAAATTATTATTAATACCATTACTTTTACTAAGTATAAGTAATGTAAAAGCTTATGAAAACGAATACTTTAAGATTGATATACCTGATACATTTAAAGAAGAAATTGCTGAAAATGGAACATATAAATGGATTAGTAATGATTCTAAAAATAATGATAATATAATTATTACAGTTAGTAAGAATCAAAAAGATAATAAATATAACATTGAAAACTATACTGATGAAAATATCAATGAATATGAAAAATATTTAGAAGATGAAATAAATAAGCAACTAGAAGAATATAAAATTAAAGTAGATGTTAAAAATGTTAAAAAAGATACTCTTAATGATATGCAAACAGTTAGTTATGATGTAATATGGCCTACTAAAGAATCAACTGGATACGATATATATCAAAAAGGATATGCATTTACTACTGAAAATTATATTTATGTTTATACTTACAGTAGTGATTCAGAACTTACTAATAATGAAGACTTTAAAACTACAATAAATAGTTTCAAGACACTTGATAAAGAAATTGAAGATAACAACTTTCTAAAAAACAAATGGAAACTTGCATTAGTAATTGGCGTCTTCGGTGGAATCGTAGCATTCGTAATCTCAACATTAAAAAAACACTAAAAAGTGTTTTTTATTATGCACAAATATTGGATTTCATTCTCTCTAGTATTAATTTTTCTTGCCTTGATACTTTTACTTGAGACACTCCTAAAACATCAGCTGTTTCACTTTGAGTATATCCTTGATAATATCTATATTCTATTAAATGTCTATCAAAATCATTCATTGACGATAATTCTGTATCTAAAAGAATTCTATTATCAATCTCCTCTCTTTTATCATTTCCATAATCATAATCTTTTTCATCTGTACTTGTAGTAAACGATATAGTTTCAATTATATTAAGCATAACACTTTCATCTATTTCCATAAACGAGCAAATCTCTTTAAATGTTACCTCTCTACCATATCTTGTAGTAAGTAATGTTTTTACATTTAAATATTTTTTATATAATGACATATACTCCTCACTAACTCTTATATTCCTATCAGTTCTAATAAATTCTATTATTTCACCTAAAATATATTTATAAGCATATGTACTAAACTTAACACTAGTATCTTTCTTAAAATTTTTATATGCTTTTATTACTCCAATAGAACCTACCTGATAGAGATCATCAATACTATAATACATAGAATATTTACTAGCGATTTTATATATTAATCCCTCACTTTCTTTAATCAATGTTAAATATTTATCGCTCATATATTAAATATCCCTATACTATGTTTTTCACTCTTAGATTTAAAACAATAATCAAATAAATCACTATTTTTAAGAGTTAATTTAAGTTTATCATTTATACCACTAATTACTACTTTACCATCATATCTACTAACAACATTAGATATTTTAATTATAGAATCTATTCCACTTTTATCAACATAATTAACATCTTCTAAATCAATATTAACTTGTTTTAAAGACATACCTAATATTACAGGAATAACTCTACTCTCAAATACATTTAATGTCTCGTTATAAAAACTACCATTTAATCTAACAAATAAAATCCCTTTTTTGAATTCAATATTTGTTGTCATGATTAAATAATACTACAATTGTTATTATGAATGTTGTGATTCGACAAAACTAGATTTTTTATTTATCAAAAGTACAAGTATAACTAACAATATAGAACTATTAGTAAGATATTTATATATATTATCTCCTGTTTTAGGATTCTCTATTTCTTCTTTATAATCTAGATATTTAATATAACATGTTTCTTTAAAACAATTACCATCTTCTACTAAATTACCATCATTATCAACAATAATATAATCATTAAGTAAAAATCTATAATATTTTTTAAGTGTACTTTCATCTTTAATATAACCATCTAAATTAGAATAATAATCAGTTGCATATTCTCTTTCTATCTTATATGTTTTATACACTTTATCAGTTACTTTATATATCTCCATATATTGATTAACATATGATTTAAAATCTTTTAAAGATAGTTTTAACTCACAATCATCACACTTCTTAAAAGTAAACTTCTTACTATAAACATTATATTTATCACATGATTTATATGATATTAATGCACTAACATCATCACTACTTTTATAATGAATAACTATATTAAATGATTCATTAAATCCATCAAAAAATAATTTAAGATTTTTATTTTTATAATTTATAAACTCATTACCATTTATTAAAGATTTAAGATTAGTATTATAATTTATTTTTTTATTATTATCAAAGATTTCTATTTTTGATATATTTAGGTCTTCTATCTCATTTAATACTAAACCTGTTATATCTTCATTTTTAAATGTATAATCTTCAAAATTAGACGTAATAATCCTTTCTTTATATTTTTCTGGTGCTTTTGGTGTTATAAAGTTAATATATTTATAATCTTCATACTGCACCAACATATCACTTTCTATATCTTCAAGTTTTAGATATTTAATATCCTTTTCTACTTCTTTGTACCATAAATACCTATCTTCTTCAAATATAAATTTCTTATCCTTTACTTCCCCCGGATAAATAGGACTCCATTCACTATATTTATATTCAATCGCATAACACTTACTAAATAAAAATATAGTTACTAAAACTAAAAATATTTTTTTCATTTAACCCTCCTATTATTATAGTTAGGCATAAATTATCAAAACACTTCTTTTTAATTTAACTTTTAAGAAGTACAAGATTAATTCAATTAAAAAATAGGTTAACTACTTAACCTATTTAATTACTATATTAACAATCTTATTAGGAACAACTATTTCTTTTACTATTTCATGTCCTTCAATATGTTTAATAACATTCTCTTGTTCTTTAGCTAACTTTAATAATTCATCTTTATCAGTATCTTTACTTACACTGAAAGTCGCTCTTAATTTACCATTAACGCTTACTGCTATAGTTACTTCATCAAGTAATGCTTTCTTTTCATCATATTTTGGCCAACTAGCATAAGTAAGTGTATCTTCACTTCCATCTATAATTGAATACATTTCTTCACAAATAAATGGACATATTGGATACAATAATTTAATAAATCCAACTGCATATTCTTTTGGTAAAACTTCTTCCTTACTTACAGCATTCATAAATATCATAAGTGTACTAATCGCAGTATTAAATTTAAGATTCTCATAATCTTCAGTAACCTTTTTAACTGTTGAATGATATAGTTGTTCTAAATTTTTATTTTCTTCACCTTTTACTTTATCACTTTCAATAAGTAATCTATATACTTTATCTAAGAATTTCTTACTTCCATTAACTCCTTGTTCACTCCATGGTTTATCAGCTTCGATTGGACCCATAAACATTTCATAAAGTCTTAATGTATCTGCTCCGTATTCACGTACTACATCATTAGGATTTACAACAAATTCAGGATGTCTCTTACCCATTTTAATTCCATTAGACCCAAGTATCATTCCTTGATGAACAAGCTTTTTAAATGGTTCTTTTACTGGTACAATTCCTTTATCATATAAGTAGTTATTCCACATTCTAGAATATAATAAGTGTCCAGTAGCATGTTCAGGACCACCTACATATAAATCTACTGGCATCCAGTGTTCTAACAACTTGTAATTAGCAAGTTCCTTATCATTATGTGGATCTATATATCTTAAGAAATACCAACTTGATCCAGCACTACCAGGCATAGTAGAAGTTTCTCTTTTTCCTTTTTTGCCATCAACTATTACATTAACCCAATCTTTTGCTTTATTTAAAGGTGCAGTTCCATCTTTCATTGGAGTATAGTCTTCAAGCTCTGGTAATATTAAAGGCAATTCTTCATCTTTAAGAGCAACATACTCTCCATCTTCTAATTCTACTACTGGAATAGGTTCTCCCCAATATCTTTGTCTTGCAAATATCCAATCTCTTAATCTATAATTTATCTTTTTCTTTCCACAATTATGTTCTTCTAACCAAAGAATCATTTTGTTAATTGCTTCTTCCTTATCAAGTCCATCTAAGAATCCAGAATTAACATGTATTCCATCTTTAGTATAAGCTTCTTTTGTAATATCTCCACCTTTTAATACTTCAATAACAGGAATATTAAACTTACGAGCAAATTCATAATCTCTTTCATCATGAGCAGGTACAGCCATAATAGCACCAGTTCCATAACTCATAAGAACGTAATCACTTATCCATATAGGTATTTCCTTATTATTAACTGGATTAATAGCATATGCCCCAGTAAATACTCCAGTTTTACCACCATTAGTACCAGTTCTCTCAAGTTCACTCTTACTCTTAGATTCATTAATATATTTTTCTACTTCTTCTTTCTTTTCTGAAGTAGTTATTTCACTAATAAGAGGATGCTCTGGACTAAGTACACAATAAGTTGCACCATATAAAGTATCGCATCTAGTAGTAAAAACAGTAAAATCTTTATCACTATCTTTTACTTTAAAAATTACTTCTGCTCCAATACTCTTACCTATCCAATATCTTTGTATATCTTTAGTAGATTCTGGCCAATCTATTTCATTAAGTCCTTCTAATAATCTATCAGCATACTTAGTAATATTTATAACCCATTGACTCATATTCTTACGAACAACAGGATATCCACCTCTTTCACTTTTGCCATCAATTACCTCATCATTAGCAAGTACAGTTCCTAGTTCTTCACACCAGTTAACAGGCATATCTACTTTTTTAGCAAGTCCATCTTCAAATAATCTTTTAAATATCCATTGAGTCCATTTATAGAACTTAGGATCACTTGTAGATAATTCTCTATCCCAATCATAAGAAAGTCCTATATTTTTTAATTGACTTCTAAATGTTTTAATATTTTCATCTGTAAAAATAGATGGATGATTACCAGTTTGTATAGCATACTGTTCAGCAGGTAAACCAAATGAATCAAATCCCATTGGATGAAGTACATTATATCCTTGCATTCTCTTCATTCTAGATACTATATCAGTTGCAGTATAACCTTCCGGATGCCCAGCATGTAATCCAACGCCACTAGGATAAGGAAACATATCTAAAGCATAAAACTTAGGTTTACTAAAATCATTAATATCAGTTTTAAAGCATTCATTGTCTTCCCAATACTTTTTCCATTTTTCTTCTATTTTTTTATAATCGTACATTTTTATTTATCTTCCCTTCTTTTTAATGCTCTACCAAATATTTCATATAAAGAGTATGTAAGAGCCATTATAACAGCAAAACCAATTACTATAGCCCACATAACTCCTTTAATATTAATAACTAACACAGAACAAAATGATATTATAAATGAATTAATAACTGTAACTATATTAAGTACAGTTTTATACCTAGTTTTTCTCATATCTAAATCATATCTTGCGATAAAGTATTTAACCATATCATTATCTTTGAGTTTACTATATTCTTTTCTATTTTTATTCAGAAATACTGAATAAACAACTAACATAAGCAAGAATATAAAAACAAAATCATATAAACAACTTAAAAATAATTTCATATTTTCCTCCTCAAAATAAAAGCTTTATAACTTAAGGATGAGTATAACCCACGGTACCACCTTAATTCATAAAGCTTATGCATCTCTTATCTTTATCGCAGAACTGCGTTATTTCTAAAAAAGTAAGTTCAATATATATTATTATTAGTTCACACCAACCACTAACTCTCTTTAAATTTTTCTATACCTACTACTCTTTTCGTCAATCGAAATATGTATGTATTATACTACACCTCAGCTATATATTCAAGTAACTTTAAGAACATTTTTCTAAATACACTTGGAAGACTTCTCATTCTTCTAATAGCAAATCTTTTATCTCTAATACTTTTATCGCTAAATATAATTTTATCTACTTTTTCTTTTAATTCAGTAGAAATATTTAAATCACTAATGATACTTTCTATATCTTCATTAATAATTCTCTCAGCATTTATTTCTATATCTTTACCTTTACAATACACAAATATCTTACTTAATGTTGGTATTTCATCGAATTCTATTACGAAATCATTATCATCTACATATCTTCTATATGGAACATTTACTTCATCTTTAAATACTTGTACATTATCAGTAAACTTAGTATTTCTAAATACTATTTTATAATTACGAGTAGCTGGTATTATTCCTTCAACACCTTCTACTGGTTGTATTGACACTGAGAAATCATTTTCTTTATAGTAGTAATTTATTTCTGTAGTAAAGCTTTGTCCTTCTCTATACATTAATGATTCCCCATCATCTTCATAAAGTTTATATGTATTACTTCTTCCAGGGAATATTTGTATCTCTAATGATTTAGGATTAGATACATCATTCAAATTATCACGATTTAATCTTGCCATTGGTATTATAGCACCAGTCTTAGCATAAACTGGATAATCTTCATCTTTATAGAATGTAACATATCTTTTACCACCAGGGAATTTCTTACCAGTTTTAAAGTCATACCATACTCCATTCGGTAAGAATATTTTATGTACAACCCTATTCATTACTGAATCTTTAGGATCAACTATAGGAGCAACAAATAACTCACTACCATAGTAAAATTCATTTTTATAAAGTGGTTCATCATAAGTTTCAGGATATTTATAATACAAAGGTTGTATTAATGGAGCACCAAAACTAGAATATTTCTTAGCTTCACTATATAAGTATGGAATAAGTTTATGTCTTATTCTTAAATAATCATGAACTATCTTTAATGTTTTAGCATCCCACTTCCATGGTTCTCTTTTATAATATTTACCAAAAGAACTAGATAATCTTAATATTGGACTATAAACTCCTAATTGAACATATCTCATATAAAGTTCGGAGTCTTCTATACCACCTTTAAATCCCCCTATATCATGACTCCACCAACTAATACCAATATTAGCAGCAGTACTATTATAAAATGGAAGTAACTTTAATGTTTTCCAACTTACATTAGTTTTACCAGAATAAAGAATAGAATATCTATGAGGATTAACACCAAAATTACGACTCATTATAAGTGGTCTTTTAGCTTTATTAACAGCAAGAGTATTATATAAATAATAATTCATTACAAAACTTCTAAGAGTATTTTCTTTGTTATAGTCATCAACCCATAACATATCTATACCCTTTGCCATCATAGGATTAATAATGCCCTTCATAAATGCATCTATTAATTTATTATCATAAACATTAAGAGGTATATTCTTATTAGCATCTCTACCAAGCAAAGTAGAAAATGTTTGATAATTTTCTTCTTCTATACTAATTATTCCTTCAGTTTTAATATTCATACCTAGATGTACATGATTATTATGTAGTCTCTCACTTAATGTTTTAACATCAGGAATACCTACTTTATTAAGACTAAAACTTATTGAACTATATTTATTTTTAGTTCTTTCATATTCACCTAGTAACATAACAGAAAGAGGAATATCATTTTTCTTAAAGTTATATACTATCTTTTCAATTTCATCTGAATTATATGCCTCATTTTTATTCCACCATACACCTAAAGCATATCTAGGAATTAGTGGTGGTAAACCAGTTAAGTTAAAATAATCACGAAGACCTACCCCAAAATCATTATTATATATAAACAAATATGTATCTATATTTTTATAATTAGGAGCAATAATATTACCATATTGATTTAATATTGGTGTTCTAGAGTCATCAAATGTAGTAAATCCATCAAGTGAAAATAAGCCTTTATCTAAAGGTACTCCACCACCCTTATAATCATCTAAACTATAAGCACTTCCTTTAAAGTTTCTTACTTCAGGATGATTAAAATACCATACTTTATCAGTACCAACAATACTTACTTTTAAATATTGATCAGGTAAGAATTTACTTCCTACATATGGTTTTTCTTTATTATATTCAAGTATAAATATACCACTTTTAATAACAAGAACATTATTATCTTCTTCTACTGTTATCTTTGGTTTACCAAAACTTCTATTAGTAGCAAAAAAAGTAGGATAATCATTAAATGCACCTGTTTCACTATATTCAAAACGTATTAAAGCATCAGATAAAATACTTATTCTATACGTTTTACCCATAAATACATATGATGATGGAGTCTTACTCTTAGTCATATCTATATAAAATTGTGAACCAAAATCATACATGAATTTTCCTCCTACTTTATTTACTTAATTATTGTTTTAATCTTACCATCCAGTTATTATATATTTCGCAGTTAGCACTTGTTGGTGGTGGATCAGCTTTTTCCATCTTCACAATCATTGGTATTTTAAATATTCTACCAAAGGCAACACAAGTACCTGCTTGTAATGTCTTTTGTTTTTCAACAACATCTTCACTCATATTAGGTACTGATTTAGAAATATAATCTAAGTCAGCTGGGTGATTTATTTTAAATATTAAGAAGTTCGCACATTGACTTATAACGTTTTCATTTAAGTCAGTTGGTCTTTGAGTAATTAAGTCTAACAATAAACCATATTTACGACCTTCCTTAGCAATTCTTTCAAATATGTTATATCCAAGAAGAGCTTTATCGTCTCCTTCTAAAACATATCGGTGAGCTTCTTCTAATATCATATGTATTGGGAAAGTAGCTCTAGCTTGTAATGCTCTTGTAAATTTCATGAACATACGTCCAAATATTTTAACAATACTACGAGCAAATCTATCATCAACATCTTCTAAATTGAAGTTGACAATTTGACATTTTTTATTCCCACTAATTTGTATTTTCTTAATATATTCATCAATTGTAGTATATCCATCAGCACTGAAGAATGATGCATTTTGACGAGTGGCTAAATCATGAAGTCTAACTTTTAAACTCATCGCAGAGTCATACATAGCTTCATTTAATAAATATCTTTCACTATATAATGTAAAGTTAAGAGCAACCTCTAAATCATGTAAAGAGTAATATACTCCTTCAGCATTATAATTCCATTTACGTGAATCATCTATAAATCCTTTGATATAATCAGTAATTATTTTACGTTCAGCAAATCTTCCTTCACTATCTATATCAAAACAATTTCTAAACATACGTGTAAAACCTATACCAGGAACTTCTGTTTCTAAAGATAGTTCTGGAGTATTAGTTTCAGTTAATATTTCAAAAATTTGATCTCTAATCTTACTTGAAGTTTGATTAGTATACATTATATTAATAATTGCTTTCGCAAGAATATGATTCTTATAGTCTAGTGCTTCTTTATCTTCACGAGCAAACATCTTAACATATACAAGTGCAGTTTCAACCATAGCTATTTGAGAGAAGTTAGTCGCATCTAATAAGTTAAGTACATCATCAAGTTCAAGAAGGCATACCGGAATACTAAGTTTTTCATAATCTTTCTTCATATTAGTAGTAATTACCTTAAATGAATAGTAAGGATTATTTTTACTTAAATCTTTAAATGCATTCATATATTCTCCATAACTATCAAATATAAATATATTCGCATTATAAGGAATTATTTGACCATTAGGAAATATATTTTGAATAATTCTACATATACCATATGTTTTACCACTACCAGTATTGCCAAATATAGCAGTATGGTTTGAAAATAATTCATCTATACTAACATTCAATGGAAAATCATTGTATAAAGGACTTACTCCTAATCTTATACTTCTGTCTTCACTACCAGTAAGTATTTTTAATTCTTCTTGATTAATAATTCTAACGTTTGCATCAAGGCTAGGTTTTTTTATAAGACCTCCAATAAAATCATTTTCAGTAAGTTCACCCAAGAAACTAACTTTAATAGTATCTTGTTCAATAGAATCTACTTCTCCTAAAATCTTTTTATCAGCATCTTCAAATACAACATGTAAGTTTATTAAATCTTTTATACCACTAATAGTTTCTTTGTTTACACCAACAATCGCACTATTCTTGGTAATTGTAAGAACCTTCCCAAGCATATTAAAAAACCTTCCTCTCTATTCTTAACATAATTTTATCACAAATACTTTTTACACACAATATAAAAAAGTGTTTTTAAAAACACTTTCAATTTAATTTTAATAATTTTATTTTATTGAACAAACTTACTTGTAATAAAATAAATTAATACTAACTAAAAATTTAAATTTTATTCCAAACTACATTCCAAAACTACGAGGACCCTCAACAATTTTTTGATATAATTCAGTATCTGTTATTTTGATTTTTTTATTTAATGCTTCTACTAAAACTTTAACTTTAAAATCAAAATCATTATTTAAACCCCAATCGCTAGGATATAAATCCAAATTTGCAGCTGACTCATATGTTGGTTTTCTTCCAAACATTTTTAAATATTGTGTATCCAATATAACATATAAAACTTTTTTATCCATAATATCACCTCATCCTATTGATTTTTCATAAATTCAGCAAAAGTATCTTCTAGCATATTATAAAATTCTTCCCCAAAAATCTTTTTCAATTGTTTTAATGAATTTGCGTCACCTGTAATTTTAAGTTGAGTAAAATTTGCAATAATCTCATGAAACGAAGCATTTATCGGCATACTCCTATAATAATTTAAATCATGCGCATATGTAGTAAATATTTCTTTTCCATTCAAATCAACATTTTGTCCTTCATAAACTGAAGCAATTATATCTGAAATTGCACAATATTTTCCGAATTGTGTTCTATTTATTTCGTCATAAATTGGAAAGATAAAGACATCCCCTATATAATTAGTTGCTAAATCTCTAGGATTTAATCCGTCTCTGAAAATTTGATTAATAACTTCATCATCAAGTCCACACTGTTTTAAAGTATTAATTACATCATTTTTAGATAGCCCATTAAAAAAATTTGTCCACTGTCCCTCAAGATCTTTTAAAGTTATACCATACTGACTTTGAACGATACCATCATATATCTTTCTAGCATCGGACCAAGTGGAATTTTGAATTTGTCTTAAAGTATTACCCATGGATTTCATACTAGTTCCATTAGATGATATTACTCTAGCCCTAGCAGAAATACTATTCCAATTATTAGGTAATTGTCCCCCTAACACGCCATCATATAAACAATGTCCAAGTTCATGGCAAAAAGTACCAGAATCTCCAATATCAACATGTGATTTACCAATAACTATTGATGAAGTAACAGGATCCCAATAACAACGATTAGAAGTATTATCAAAAACAAGCTTTAAATCAGGATTATTTTTCTTTAACTCATTGAATTTTTTTAATATTTCATATGCTTCTGCATTATCATTATCAAGTGCAGTTTTAAATGTGTTATACATCAAATCCTCAACCTGACTATCACTCGCATCTCCAGTAAGTATAATATTACGAAAATTTTTTAACAGAGCATCTTTCTCTTGCGATTTTATATTTTCCAATGCCCTTTTAGCAATATTCTTCTCGGCAAGTCCACTAAGAATGTCTCCAACTACATTACCACCAACTGCTAATCCAAAGT
>CABULC010000004.1:0-102453 GCA_902492325.1 uncultured Clostridium sp. | reverse complement strand
CTCGGGTGTTGTACACACCGCCCGTCAAGGCATGGGAGTCGGTAATATCCGAAGTAGGTAGCCTAACCCGCAAGGGAGGGGGCCTCCTAAGATAGGACCGGTGACTGGGCTTAAGTCGTAACAAGGTATCCCTACGGGAACGTGGGGATGGATCACCTCCTTTCTATGGAGTATTTCTAATAGAAAATAATCGTTTGCTAGTTTAGATTTAAAACAAACTAGCAAGTGTATACCTTCTATAAAACATTAAAGATTATTTTACTTAGCTTTGAGAGATTATTCTCTCAATATTATTGTATGTGTTGTACAATAATTGTTCTTTGAAAACTTGGTAATGTGATTTTGTATATATTCAAACGAGCAATATATACAGGAGTAAATTTTTTAAGAGTAATCTAATTTATTAGATATTAAGAAATCAAACTCATCAAATTAGGTAAAGTAAGTGGTTAAATTAATAAGGGCGCATGGTGGATGCCTTGGCATTAGAAGACGAAGAAGGACGTGGCAAACTACGATATGCTTCGGGGAGATGTAAGCAATCTTTGATCCGGAGATCTCCGAATGAGGAAACTCGGTAGCGGCAAACCGCTATCATCATATAATGAATACATAGTTATATGAGGACAACCCAGTGAACTGAAACATCTTAGTAACTGGAGGAAAAGAAAGAAAAATCGATTACCTTAGTAGTGGCGAGCGAAACGGTAACAGCCCAAACCAGTCTTAGGACTGGGGTTGTAGGACATCACAATTAAGAAGTTACAAAGTTACAACATAGCAGAATATTCTGGAAAGAATATCCATAGAAGGTGAAAGACCTGTATGCGAAATGTTGTGATCTTCGTGATGTATCCTGAGTAAGTCGGGACACGTGAAATCTTGACTGAATCTGCGGGGACCATCCCGTAAGGCTAAATACTCTCTAATGACCGATAGTGAACAAGTACCGTGAGGGAAAGGTGAAAAGAACCCCGGGAGGGGAGTGAAATAGAGATTCTGAAACCGTGTGCTTACAAAAAGTTCGAGCCCGTTAATGGGTGAGAGCGTGCCTTTTGCAGAATGAGCCGGCGAGTTATGTTATCATGCAAGGTTAAGAAGAAGATTCGGAGCCGAAGCGAAAGCGAGTCTTAATAGGGCGAATAAGTATGGTGGCATAGACCCGAAACCGAGTGATCTATCCATGAGCAGGTTGAAGTTGGGGTGATACCTAATGGAGGACCGAACCCACGTGTGTTGCAAAACGCGGGGATGACTTGTGGATAGCGGAGAAATTCCAATCGAACTCGGATATAGCTGGTTCTCCCCGAAATAGGTTTAGGCCTAGCCTTCTAATTAGCTACCTGGAGGTAGAGCACTGAATGTGGAATGGCCGCGTCTAGCGGTACTGACTGCAATCAAACTCCGAATGCCAGGCAAGTATGTAGAGGAGTCAGTGTATGGGTGATAACGTCCATACGCGAGAGGAAATGAATCCTGACCATCGGTTAAGGTCCCAAAGTTTATGCTAAGTGGAAAATGATGTGGAGTCGCATGAACAGCTAGGAGGTTGGCTTAGAAGCAGCCATCCTTTAAAGAGTGCGTAATAGCTCACTAGTCGAGTGGCTCTGCGCAGAACATGTACCGGGGCTTAAGCATAACACCGAAACTGTGGATGTTAGTTTTTAATTAACATGGTAGGGGAGCGTTCTAAGGGCGTTGAAGATAGATCGTGAGGACTATTGGAGCGCTTAGAAGTGAGAATGCCGGCGTGAGTAACGTAAGGAAGGTGAGAATCCTTCCCACTGATTGACTAAGGGTTCCTGGGTCAAGTTCGTCTTCCCAGGGTAAGTCAGGACCTAAGGCGAGGCCGAAAGGCGTAGTCGATGGACAACAGGTTTATATTCCTGTACCACCTATATGACTGATGGAGTGACAAAGAAGGCTAATCAGAGCCAATTATTGGATTTTGGTCTAAGCACAAAGGAGTGTTGGGTAAGCAAATCTACCAACTATAACTCTGAAGTGTGATGGGGAAAAAGTTCTACGGAACTTCAACTCTGATGAAGCCAAGCTTTCAAGAAAAACTTCTAGGGCTAATCATATAGGTGCCTGTACTCAGAACCGACACTGGTAGTCAAGGAGAGAATCCTAAGGTGAGCGAGATAACTATGGTTAAGGAACTCGGCAAAATGACCCCGTAACTTCGGAATAAGGGGAGGTGTAGCGATACACCCGCAGGAAATAGGTCCAGGCAACTGTTTACCAAAAACACAGGTCTCTGCTAAAGCGTAAGCTGATGTATAGGGGCTGACGCCTGCCCAGTGCTGGAAGGTTAAGAGGAGATGTTAGTTGGACGCAAGTCGATAACAACGAAGCTTCGAATTGAAGCCCCAGTGAACGGCGGCCGTAACTATAACGGTCCTAAGGTAGCGAAATTCCTTGTCAGGTAAGTTCTGACCCGCACGAAAGGCGTAATGATCTGGACGCTGTCTCAACCATAGACTCGGTGAAATCTTAATACCTGTGAAAATGCAGGTTACCCGCTACAGGACAAAAAGACCCCGTGGAGCTTTACTGCAACTTGATATTGAAATCAGATGTAACATGTAGAGGATAGGTGGGAGACTTTGAAGTTAGGACGTCAGTTCTAATGGAGTCAACCTTGGAATACCACCCTTGTTATGTTTGACTTCTAACTTGCGCCCATTATCTGGGTGGAGGACAGTGTCTGGTGGGCAGTTTGACTGGGGCGGTCGCCTCCCAAAGAGTAACGGAGGCGCCCAAAGGTTCCCTCAGAATGGTTGGAAATCATTCGTAGAGTGTAATGGCAGAAGGGAGCTTAACTGCGAGACCTACAAGTCAAGCAGATGCGAAAGCAGGGCATAGTGATCTTGCGATCCCGAATGGAAGGGTCGTTGCTTAACGGATAAAAGTTACCCCGGGGATAACAGGCTGATCCCACCCAATAGTTCATATAGACGGTGGGGTTTGGCACCTCGATGTCGGCTCGTCGTATCCTGGAGGTGGAATCGCTTCCAAGGGTTGGGCTGTTCGCCCATTAAAACGGCACGCGAGCTGGGTTCAGAACGTCGTGAGACAGTTCGGTCTCTATCCGTAGTGGGCGTTAGAAAATTGAGGAGAGCTTTTCCTAGTACGAGAGGACCGGAAAGGACGAACCGATGGTGTATCAGTTGTCTCGCCAGAGGCAGTGCTGAGTAGCTATGTTCGGAAGGGATAATCGCTGAAGGCATCTAAGCGAGAAGCCCTCTCCAAGATGAGTTTTCTTTATCTTCAAGATATAAGATCCCTTGTAGACGACAAGGTTGATAGGTTAGATGTGTAAGCATAGTGATATGTTGAGCTGACTAATACTAATAGATCGATAGTTTAATCATTTTAATAATTTGATATAGAAAGTCACATTATCTTGTTTCCAGAGAACAATTATGGTATAATACATTTAATTGGTGACGATAGCAAAGTGGATACACCTCTTCCCATACCGAACAGAGAAGTTAAGCACTTTAACGGCGAAAATAGTGTAAGCGAAGATAGCAAGTTGCCAATTTTTTTTTGCTCATTTTTTTGTTTCTTCTATTGCATTTGTTGTATTTCTTTGATATAATACATGTTGCTATGGCGCAATTGGTGAAGTGGTTAACACGGCGGATTGTGGTCCCGTTATGCGTGGGTTCGATTCCCACATTGCGCCCCATATTTATAAACTAGCCTTTATGGCTTTTTTATTTTTTTCTAATATTTTATATAAATTTTTCACAAAATATTAACATAAGAGTACTATTATTTATAGTGAGGTGAAATTATGAATAATAAAAAAGATAAAAAGAAAAATGTTAAAGTAATTGATGATGAACATACTGAGACTCATTCTAAGCCTGAAAATAAGACTTTTAATGCAAACAAATCTACTAATGGTATTGTTTATGTTATTTTAACATTTTGTGTATGCTTGTGCTTGTTTGGTGGCTTTTATGAACTTTACTTAAAACATTTAGTTGTTGAAACGACCAAGACTATTAAAGATGTTACTGTTACTGATACAGGAATTGCAGATGCAGTTGAAAAAGTATATGATTCTGTTGTTACTGTTAAAAATTACGTAAGAAATCAATTATATTCTACAGGTAGTGGTTTTGTATTTAAAACAGATGACAAATATGGCTACATTTTAACTAATTATCATGTTATTAATGGTGGTAATGAAGTTTCTGTTGTTTTTACTAACAATAAAGAAGAAAAAGTAACTGTTGTAGGTTATGATGAGTATTCTGATATAGCTGTTTTGGCTGTTGATAAGTCATTAGTTCTATCTACTGCACAAATTGGTAGTAGTAACGATATGAGAATTGGTGATACAACTTTTGCTGTTGGTACTCCAGTTGATTCAAGTGTTTATTCTTGGAGTGTAACAAGAGGAATACTTAGTGGAAAAAATAGAATGGTTCAAGTTGATAATTATGTAATGAGTGTTTTACAAACTGATACTGCAATTAATTCTGGAAATAGTGGTGGTCCATTATGCAATTCTAATGGTGAAGTTATTGGTATTACGAATATGAAACTTGCTAGTTCACAAATTGAAGGTATGGGATTTGCTATACCTATTGAAGATGCTGTTACAAATGCAGAAACTATTATAAGCGGTAAAAAGATAAGTAGACCATATTTAGGTGTAAGTATTTATGATAGCAATAATTATTTTAATAATAATACTGGTGTTTATGTTGAATCTGTTGAAAAAAATGGCCCAGCTGATAAAGCAGGCATTAAGAGTGGGGATAAGATTCTTAAAGTAAATGATGTTGATATAGCTAATACATCATATTTTAGATATCAATTATATAAATATAATATTGGAGATAAGATTAAGATAACAATTGAAAGAAATGGTAGTGAAAAGACTTTAACAGTTACTTTGACAGGAAGTGGAGAGAAAAATTAAAACACTGAATTAATTTTCAGTGTTTTTTATCTTGTTAAATTTGGTATTTCAATACCTATTTGTTTACAATATTCATCTGCATTTTCATAAAATCTATTTTTATCTATATGATATTCTTCTGGGACATCAAATGTTATTGTTTTTACTAATCTATCTATTGCTTCTTTACATTCATCATAGCTCATATCTGGTGTTATATATTTTTGCAAATACATAGATGAAATATAATCATATATAGGGTAATATTCGCTTTCTTCAATTTCAATTCTATCACTATGATAATCATTAAATTGTACTTCCATTAGCTGAAGTATTGATGCTGCATAATTATTATCACCATTAAATTCGTCTAGTTTTTTTACAAAGTATCCTAAACTATGATTCATGTAATCTGAAATTTTATAATTATTCATACAGTCTAGAATTACACTAAAATAATTACTTTGTAATTGATAAGCTATATCTTTTTCATCATAATCAAATAAACTTACAGCGAAAATTGAGTTTAGTGCTTCTGCAGCAGTTGTAGTATAAAAGTTTAGTCCTTCACATTGAACTCTTATTTGTTTTTTATCTGAATCCCAAAATCCTGTTCTAGCTGCGTGGCATAGTTCGTGGTATATTACTTGATATTCCCATGTTCCTTCTTTATATTCATTATCTTTTAAGACATATATTTTATTCTTAGTTCTTATGTAACAACCATACGAGTCCATTGATAAACTTTCTAGAGCTAGTTCATTTTTTGTACATTCTACGACTTCTAGTGTTTTTAAATTTTCATATAGAATTCTTTTTTCTGCATCTGGTTGTTTCTCATAAAAATCATCTATAAAATCATTAATTATCTCTTTATATCTTGGTGTTATACTACTATTGTTATTAACAACATTGTGCATTTCTTCAGCACTTACGCTTGAATATTCTAGAATTTTGTCTAAATAATCATTATCATAAACATATATATATTTTGAATATTCATTTTCTAAATATGTATCTACTTTAAATTCTTCATCGGAGTCTTCAACATCAAATGAAATATGATTTATTATTGATGAACTATTTTCACCATAGTTACCTGTTTGCGTATAACTTTGTGATGGTGTGTTTGGCTGTATAAGATTTCCTATTTCTTGTACTGTTGCATTTAAAAAAAGATATGTTGTTAATGTTAAAGGAACCGCTAATGTTCCAATAAGTATTTTAGGTATTAATTTCAATTTCTTTTTTTCTTTTTTTCCATCTTTTTGTACCCTTAATATATGTGGAGTTTTACAAAAAGCGTCACATAATTCTTTGTAAGTTTGTAATTGAATGTAAGAAAGTTGATTACCATCTTTTAACTCAAGAAAAAAATATTTATTTTGATTATCTATGTACATTATATATTTTCTATTGTTAAATTTTAGTCTTACTAATTCTCTATATTCTTTCATATTTTCTCCTACTTTAGTATAATTATAAAATATAATTTATAAGATATCAATATCGGTGTTTTTAATTGACATTAAATATATCCTAATGTATACTTTATTATGAATAGAGTAGGTGTGAATGTGATAGTTTATTTGTTTAATGATATATATTTTAATAAGGTAAATTTACCGGTTAAGATCAATGGCGTTTATCCATTATATTTGAATGATAGGGTTTTTTTGGGTAATGTTGAAGAAGTTGATGGTAATTGGAGTTTAAAACTTGCTGATAATATTTCATATGACAATACTACAATACCAAATATTACTGCATATTCTTCATTTAAATTATTAGATACTAACAATGATAATAGGGTTATATATGTTTATGTTTTGCCTAGTTATGATGAAAATTTAAAAAGATATGAAGTTAAAACAGATAAATTTAGTATTGGAAAAACTGGCTGTGACATTAGTTATAATATTGATTCTATTAGTGATAGTGTTATAAATTTTACTTATCAAGAAAATAAGTGGTGTCTTGAAACTGAGGTAGATAATGTTTTTGTTTCTGATGAAAGAGTTAAAAAGAAATCCTTATTTAATGGTGACTTTCTATTCTATTATGGTTTAAAGATTATATTTTTAGATAAATTTATTATTGTAAATAATGTTAATAATTTGTCTTTAGCACAAGATAAGTTTGTTACTAAGAGTTTTGATAATATTCCTTATTTTAATGGAAAATTAGATATTGATGAAGATATTCCTTTATTTAGTAAGGATGATTATTATTTTAAATCTCCAAGATTTAATTCTGTTATGGAAGAAGAGCAAGTACTTATAGATGAGCCACCAGAACCTGTTGTTCTTAATGATACACCTATGATATTAACTGTGGGTCCTAGATTGACTATGCTTTGTACATCAGTTATTTCTTTGATAAATTATACTACTTCATATTTAGAAGGAACTGCTACTAAGTCTAGTTTTATAACTTCGGTAATAACTATATCTGTAATGATCGTTGGTGCATTGGTTTGGCCTGCTTTGACAAGCGTTTTTAATAAAAGATCCGTTAAGAAGAAAGAAAAAAAGCGTCAAGAAAAATATAAACAATATTTAGATAAAAAAAGACATGAAATTGAGTTAATAAAAAATAAACAAAGACAAATCATAATGGAGAATGCTACTTCTCTTGAAAATTGTAAGTTAATAATTGATACTAAACCTCGTACTTTATGGCAAAGAAATATAGAAAATAGTGACTTTTTGTTAATTAGGTTGGGTATAGGTAATGTAAAAACTAAAATAAAAATTGCAATTCCACAAGAAGAATTTTCTATGGAAGAAGAAGATAATTTATTTAGTGAATTAAAAAATGTTGTATCTGACTCTTTATTAATTAAAGGTGCACCATTAACTGTAAATTTAGTTGAAAATAATATAACTGGTATAGTAGGTAATCCTACACTTGTTAAACAATTTATTGATGGTGTTTTCTTACAAATAATGGCTTTTCATGCTTATACAGATTTGAAGATAATAGTTTATACTAAGAATGAGAAAAAATGGGATTATTTGAAAATTTTACCTCATTGTTGGGATAATCAAAAGACTATTAGATATTTTACTACAAATTTAGATGAGTTAAACACTGTTACTGTTGATTTAGAAAAAATATTTGATGGAAGAACTAGTAATGATGAGGAAGTCCAAATTGATAAGGATGGTAGAGAACAATCAACAGAAGAATTATATAAAAATTATAAACCTTATTATTTGATATTTACTGATGATATAAATGCGATTAGGAATGTTTCATTAATTAAGAAAATATTAAAATATAAAAAGAATTTAGGTTTTTCTATTCTTATGTTTAATGATAGATTATCTACATTGCCAAGTGAAACGACTACATTTATAAATATAGATGAGCCTCAATCTGGTCTTGTTACGAATGATTTATCTGAAGATAATCAAAAGCAATTTACTGCTGAAATTAATAATGATATTGATGTATATGAGTGTGCTCAAAAGTTAGCTAATGTACCTATTAATGTTGAAAAGGCTAAGTATGAGTTACCTACATCACTTTCTTTCTTGGAAATGTATGGTGTTGGAAAAGTTGAACAATTAAATATAAGTGAAAAGTGGGTTAATAATAATCCTGTAAATAGTTTATCTGTACCAATAGGTGTTGATCAAAATGGTGAATTATTTAAAATGGATATTCATGAAAAGGCATATGGTCCACATGGTTTAGTAGCTGGTACTACTGGTAGTGGTAAGTCTGAATGGATTGTTACATATATATTATCATTGGCAGTTAATTTTCATCCTGATGAAGTTCAATTTGTATTAATAGATTATAAAGGTGGAGGTCTTGCATTAAGCTTTGAAAATTCAGAAATGGGTATAAAATTACCTCATTTGGCTGGAACAATTACTAACTTAGATAAATCAGCTATAAATAGAGCAATTGCTTCTTTAGAGTCTGAACTTAAAAGAAGACAAGCTGTGTTTAATGAAGCTCGTGAAAAACTTAAAGAAGGTTCTATGAACATATATAAATATCAACAGTTTTATAGAAAAGGAATGTTAAGTGAACCTATGAGTCATCTTTTGATTATTTGTGATGAGTTTGCTGAACTTAAACAACAACAACCAGAGTTTATGGAACAATTAATTTCTATTTCTCGTATAGGTCGTAGTCTTGGTGTGCATTTAATCTTAGCAACTCAAAAACCTAGTGGTGTTGTTAATGATCAAATTTGGTCTAACTCTAAATTTAAGGTTTGTTTAAAAGTGCAAGATAAAGGAGATTCTAATGAGATATTGAAGAAACCTGATGCTGCTTTCTTAAAACAAACTGGTGCATTTTATTTAGAGGTTGGAAATGATGACTATTATAATTTAGGTCAGTCTGCTTGGGCTGGAGCTAAATATTATCCTAGTGATGTTTTAAAGAAGAAAATTGATCAATCTGTACAATATATTGATAACATAGGTCGAACAATAAATGTATATGATGATATTGATATCAATGTTCAAAAAGAGAATAAAGGAGAACAATTGATAAATATTGTCCAATACATAGATGGACTTGCTAAAAAAGAGAATTATTCAGGTAGAAAGTTATGGTTACCTAATGTTAGTGAAGTTAGTTATATAAGTGATTTAGTTAAGAAATATAATCATAAACCTGAAAGTTATAATTTTAATGTTCCAATTGGTGAATATGATGAACCAAGAAAACAAGAACAAGGTTTATTAAGTATTGATTTAGAAAAAGGAAATATTGCGATTATAGGACAAACTGGAAGTGGAAAAGAGAATTTAATATCAACTATTTTATGGTCTAGTATGATAGAGCATACGCCTCAAGAAATAAATCATTATATTGTTGATTTTGGTGCTGAAACACTTAAAAAGTTTGCTAAATTTCCTCATGTTGGAGAAGTTATTTTCCAAAGTGAAATGGATAGATTTGCTGATTTAATGGAACTTATTAATGGGGAGTTTGAGGAAAGAAAAGAATTATTCTCAGATTATAATGGTTCATTTGAATATTATAATAAGATGAGTGGTAAGAAATTGCCTTTAATAGTATTTACAATAAATTCTTATGATGTTCTTTTAGAATTAATACCTAAAGCTGGTGATGTATTCTTATCATTATTTAGGGATGCTCCTAGATATGGAATTGTAATGATTGTAAGTTCTTCTACTCATACTGTACTTCGTTCTAGACAATTACAATACTTTAATCATGTTATTATGTTACAAATGCAAGATGAAACTTTATATAGAGCTACAACTAATTGTAGAAGAGATTTATTACCGGCTAGAGTGTTTGGTAGAGGTATTTGTAAAGTTGGTATTGATGAAGATAGTTATTGTGAATTCCAAACTGCATTTATTGCTCCAGAAGAAGGTTTATATGAGTACATAAAGGGTACTGCAAATCAATTAGTAGATTATTATAAAGTAAAAGCTAAACAATTAGCTAAAATACCAGAGACAGTTACGAGCGAAGATATGAGTAAGTATGTAACTGATTTATCAGCTGTACCTATAGGATTTAATTTCTATGAAAAGGATGTTGCTAAATATAATTTATTAGATAATAAAATTAATTTAATCGCTTCTAAAGAAATTAAAGATAATATTAAATTTATATATGGTTTAACTAATATTATTAGTAAACATTCTAATGTTAAAGTTAGGGTTGTTGACTTATTAGGTATATTTAAAAAACAATTGTTAGATATTAAACTATTTAATAGCGATTATAATAATGTATTTGGTGCGTTAGAAAATGATGTTTTAAATAGAACTGACGCTCAAGACTTCGCTGTTAATATTATTATTGGCGCGGGTCAATATAAGAAGAAACTATCAAAAGGTGGAGTAGAGGTTGCTAATAATATGTTTGATAAGATTGCTAATTCTAAAAAATGTATCTTTATTCTTATAGATGATTATGAAAAGATTAGAACATTAAAGTTAGAATCATGGTTCTCAAATGTAAATATTACTAATGGTATATGGCTTGGTACAGGATTTAGTTCTCAAAGTATATTCTCATCTAATGCTGTTACTCAAGATGATAAAAAATATACATTTGAAGGCTTAGCTTATAGTATTAAAGATTCAAATTATACAGTAGTTAAAACAATGTTGGATGGTGATGAATAATGGATTATAAAATATTGATTAAATTATTTTTACCAGAAATGGAACAAAATTATGAAATGTATATTCCAGCTAATAGAACTGTAGGTCAAGTAATTGAACTTATGAATAAAGTTGTTAATGATATAACACTAAATGTTTATCCTATAAAAGAGGGATTACAGCTTATGAATAGGCGTAATAATATTCTATATAATTACAATGATATTGTTAGAAATACTAATATAAGAAATGGAACTGAATTAGTTATGTTTTAAAAGATGTTTTGATAGACATCTTTTTTGTCAATCGAATGTAAATATTTTTATGTTTTCCTTGATTAATTTTTGAATAAAATATATATTTTAATTAGAGTATAGAGGGTATATACTCAGGTAAGGTTGGAGGTAAGATGAATACTGACTTTTTAGGTGGCGTTAATGAAAATGATATTCGTGTTCTAGGTGTTGAGATTCTTAAAAGTAGTGAAAGAATTTCTGTTATTTTTGATTCTATTGATGCTAAGATAAATGAATTACCTGATTATTATAAGTCTTCTTCTTTTGATGAATTCTATAATTCTTATGAATTATTTAGAAAGAACTATGAAATAATTAAAGCTAATATTATTTCATATTCTGATGATTTATTTAGACTTGTAGATAAGATGAAGGAAGGCCTGGATGAAGTTTCAACTATGTTCAAAGATTTTACCGAGGAGAGAAAGTCAAAAGCAAAAGAAATTGTGTATAAGGAGGTGCTTTAAATGGCTTTAAATATCGAAGGAGCTACTTTAGGTTATGATGCTAACAATGTACAAGATGCTTTAAACAGTTTAAATATGCAAGTAATTGAAGGCTCTAAAATTAGATTAAAAAACAGTTTACTCTCACTACGTGAGACTGTAGACTCAGTATGGGTTGGACAATCAGCAGAACAATTCAAGAAAAATATGGATTATGATGTTGATACAATTTGCAAGGCTCTAGATGAAACTCGAGGAGTATTAGAAACAGAATTACACGAAATTGTTAACAAGATGGATGAAGTTGATCAAAATCTTGTACAAGGAAGGGGGTAGTTGGTTATGTCAATTCAAAGTGCATTTGGAAATATTACTTCAGCTGTTGATAACGGATTAGATTCTGCTATATCTGTTGCTAAAGCTGCTCTTGGAAATATTGTAGGTTCTGTTGGAACAGCTTTATCAAATTTATGGAGTGGTGGCTTTGCTGGTATCGATGAAAACAATTTCGAATCATTAAAGCAAGCTATTATTACATATTGTGATGAAGTAGATGAAATTATTAATGGTTTCAATCAAGAAGGAAATTTAGAAGTTGCATATAAAGGTGCAATTAAAGATGCTGCTAGTGATTTTGTAGGAGCTGTAAAAGAAATTTTAGTTGCTTATGTTTCAACTATGAGAAGAAATATTGCTGAAGCTGATACAGCATTCCAAAATTATAAACAAGCTGCACAAAGCATTGCTCAAGACGTACAAGCAGATGCTGCTAATATTCGTTCTGAAGCTCAAAAAGTTAAATTAGATTAATTTTTTAATTAAAGGAGGAGTTTTATATGCCATCAACGATACCTGGGTGTTATGCTGATATTAGAAAGTATGAGGCATTATCTAGTTCAATTTCAAGTTTAGTATCTTTATTAGATAGTAATGATAAAGACTTTGAGAATTTGAAGAAAAATATTCAAGATAATTATTTAGTTAATGGTGATGTTACACCAGTTTATGATAAGACTAATAATTTAGCTGTTGATGTAGATAAAACTTCTAATTATTTAAAAAATACCATATTACCTGCTATATCTTTTGCTATAAAAGCTTTATATAGAAGAATTGCTGAAATAGAAGCTGAAGAGGAAGAAGCTGAAAGAAGGAAACAAGAAGAAGCATCTAAAGCTAATACTAAAACACCATCTAAAGGTGTTAAATCTAACACAACTAGGTATGTTAAATAGGAGGAGTTATGTCTGCAATTGAATATGCTGAAACAAAACAAATAAAAAATATTGCTGATTCTATTATTTCATTAGCTAACGATTATAATTCAGAAATTAATAAATTATTTAATATGTTTGCTGCGGTACCTTATGATACTAAAGAGTGGGTTGGTAATCAATCAGATAAATTTTTTGATTTAGTTGCCTTAGAAAAAGATGACTTTATTAATTTTGGTGATAGAATTAGAGAATATGGTGAAAAATTAAATGATGATGTGGTTGATATTGAAAATACAGTTAGTACTGTAATTAGAAAGGAAGCTCAATGAGGTGTAAAGTGGCGAAGATTGAATATGTTAAGAATGGTATTAGTTCTTATTGTCAATCTAATATTAATGATATAATTTCTAATCTTGAAAAGGCAAAGATAAGTGCTAGTACATTATCTTGTCCAAGCAGTTTTCAATATAAGAACTATATAAATTCTCTTCATAATGTTATTAGTGGATATACTACAACTGCTAATAAAATTGAAGAGTCATTAAATTATATTACAAGAGAATATGCTGATTTAAATGATAGATTAAAGACTAATGTAGATACGTTGGATTCATCTTTAATTAAAGAAAGAGAAAGATTAATAATATAGATATTCATATCTATATTTTTTTTGTTATAATATTTTATAGAGTAGAGTTGTTTAAGTATAGTTTTATCTTAATATTACAACAATTAAATTTATAGGAGAATAATATGTTAGAGTTAAAAAACGTTTCAAAATTTTATTCTAGTAATGGTATGGTTTCAACTGGATTTTCACGTGTCTCTTTAAAATTTGATTTAGGTGAATTTGTTGCGATTACTGGAGAGAGTGGTAGTGGTAAGAGTACACTATTAAATGTTATAAGTGGTCTTGATTCTTATGAAGAAGGAGAGATGTATATTAATGGTGATGAAACAAGTCATTACACAGAAAAAGATTATGAAATATATAGAAGGAAATATGTTGGTAAT
The DNA here is from genome assembly GCA_902492325.1 of uncultured Clostridium sp. GTDB lineage: Bacteria > Bacillota_I > Bacilli_A > RF39 > UBA660 > CAG-1000. The sequence continues at coordinate 88,440 of CABULC010000004.1, read as the reverse complement.
ATATTTCAAAATTTTAATTTAGTTAATAGTTATACTGTTTATCAAAATATTGAACTTGTACTTTTATTAAATGGTAAAAAGAAAAGTGAAATAAAAGATGAAATAATATCTTTAATAAAAAAAGTTGATTTATATAAATATAGAAATAGAAAAGTATCGAAGCTATCTGGTGGTCAAAAACAAAGAGTTGCGATTGCTAGAGCATTAGCGATGAATACACCAATTATACTTGCTGATGAACCTACTGGAAATTTAGATAAAAAATCTAGCGAAAGTGTTTTAAAACTTTTATATGAAATTTCTAAAGATAAATTAGTTATTATAGTTACTCATAATTATGATCAAATAGAAAAATATGTTACTAGAAAAATAACTATGCATGATGGTAAAGTTTTAGAAGATAAGAAAGTTAAAAATTATGATAAGGTAGATAAAGTATTAGAAAATAATTTTAGTGATATTACTTGGTTTAATAAGTTTTGTTTAGGTATTCGTAATGCTTTTAATATACCTTCGAAATTCTTTTTAATTACTGCTGTATATTTCTTTATGGTTTTATCTATTTTTTCTGCATATTCTGCTTTTGAAAAATTAGAGTATCAGTTATCAATTGATGGAGCTAGTTCATTTTTTAAGAATATAAGTGATAAAAGAATAATAATTAAAAAGAATGATAAATCTAATATAAGTGAAGAAGATTATAAAAAAATAAATGAACTTAGTAATGTTGATAATATTATTAAAAATGATTTATTACTAGATCAAAGTGTTTATATTAATAATGGAAACTATTTATATTTTTCAGGAACTATTTCAAATATGAATGAGATTGATGGTGTAGATTATGGAAGAATCCCATCTAATGATAATGAAATAGTTGTTGCTTTAACAAACGATTATTCTATATATGATGAAACTGATAGAAATAGATTTTTTGAAAGTACTTTTTCTATTGATGTGAATGGAAGAGAAATTAATAATTTAAAAATTGTAGGTATTAAAAAGATAAAAAGTAGTTCATCTTTGAATTCTGATTCTATATTTTATATCACTGATAATTTACATAAAAAATTAAGTGATGAAATTAATAAAAGTTATAGTAGCCTAAGTTATAAGTTTGGCGAATTGTCTGGAAATTCTTATTATGATACTGTTTCTGGCGAGGTACTTCCTAGTAAAAAAGTTGATACTGGTAAAATAGTTATACCTGAAGAATGGAAAATACAATGTAAAGATTTTGATTGTAAAAATAGTAAAGTAAAAATAAATGTTGATAACTTGTATTTTAATTTTGATAAAGAATTTACTGTTTATGACAATTATAATTCTAAGACTTTTGAAAAATTTACGGGATATAATTATGATAAATATAATGGAGCTATTTTTATAAATGAAAAAGATTATTATAATTTATTTGATAAAGGTTATTATCAAAGTAGTGTATTCATAAAAGATGTAAAAGATGTTAGAAGTACGATTAAGACTTTAAATGATTTAGGATATATAACTTTATATATACCTGATGTATTAGTTAATACTATGTCAGATGGTACAGCTGGTTTAAAAATAGCTAGAATGTTAGTTTTAACAATTTTATTCATTACGTTATTCTTCATATCATATTTCATTATTAAGTTAGTGTTTAAATCAAGAAATATTTATTATTCGACTCTTAGAATTCTTGGTTCTTCATATAAATGCACTAAGTCACTTTTAAATATAGAGCTCTTAACACTAGCAAATTTATCATATTTTATATTTGTTATATTCTTGATGCTTGTTAAATATTCTCTAATAAACAATGAATTATTAAATGAATTATCAACATTTATGAATCTTAGTAATTATGTTGTTATATATGTTGTTATAATTATTATGTCATTATTTATTACGATGAGATATTCAAGAAAACTATTTAAAGATTCAGCTATGAATAGTTATAGAGAAGAGGTGTAGTATGATAAAGTTAGAAAATGTTAATAAGTTTTTCTATAGACATAAGAAGAATCAAATACATGTTATTAATAATACATCTCTTACTTTAGAAGACAAAGGAATGGTTTCTTTACTTGGACCTTCTGGTTGTGGAAAAACTACTTTATTAAATGCTATTGGTGGACTTGATAAGATTGATAGTGGAAAAATATATATTAATGGAGAGAGATTATCTAGAAGAAGTGTTTCTAGTGTTGATAAAATTAGAAATATAAATATAGGGTATATATTTCAGGATTATTATCTTGTTAATAACATGACTGTTTTTGATAATGTAGCATTAGTTTTGAAAATCAATGGTATAAAAGATAAAGATGAAATAACAAAAAGAGTAAATTATGTTTTAGAAAAAGTTGGAATGTATAGATATAGAAATAGATATGCTAATATGTTATCTGGAGGTGAAAGACAAAGAGTAGGTATTGCTAGAGCTATTGTTAAAGACCCTAGTATAATAATTGCAGATGAACCTACTGGAAATTTAGATTCTAAAAATACAATAGAAATAATGAATATAATTAAAGCTATATCTAAAGATAGACTTGTAATTCTTGTTACTCATGAAACAGAACTTGCTGATTTTTATGCGGATAGAATTTTAAAAATAGAAGATGGAAAAATAATAGAAGATATAGTAAATAATCATGATAATGATTTAGATTATAGATTAGAAAATAAAATATATCTTAAAGATTTAGAAAATCACGAAACTATAGATAAAGAAAATTTAAAAGTTGATTTTTATAGTGATATTAAAGAAAAACTAAATATAAAATTAATTGTTAAAAATGGTAATGTTTATATAGAAAGTTCAAATAAAGTAGAAGTTATTGATAATAATTCAAGCATAGAATTAGTGAATGATCATTATAAAAAAATATCCAAAGATATTTATCAAGAATATAAATTTGATTTTGATAAGATAATAAATAAAAATATCAATAAAAAATATTCTTCTATATTTAATCCAATTACATTAATTAAAAATGGATTTAAAAAGGTAATTAATTATTCAGCGATAAAGAAATTATTATTAGTTGGTTTCTTTTTATCGGGTATATTTATAACATATTCTGTATCATCTTTATATGGCATTTATAATATAGATGATAGTAAGTTTGTTACAATTAATAAAAATTATTTAGTAATAGATTCTAAAAAAATAGATGTTAATGATTTCTTAAAATATGAAAAGAATGATAATGTTAATTATATATTACCAGGTGGTAGTTTGGTTTCATTTTATATAGAATATGATGACTATTATCAAACTCTTAATTATAAAGATTTAATATATGGTTCTTTATCTAGTTTAAATATGATTAGTGAGAATGATATCATAAGTGGTAGAATGCCTAATAAATCTAATGAAATAGTTATTGATAAATTAGTATTTGATACTTATTATAGTAATCCGTTTGCATCTATGTTAGGTATTAACACTCCTGAAAAATTATTTGATAGAGAATTAACAGTTGGTGTATTAGAAAATTATAAAATAGTTGGTGTAGTTGATTTAGGTAGTCCATCAATTTATACTGATGAAAGTGAATTTATTAATATTCTTTATAATACAAATGATACTGCTTTTACAGATAATTATTATGAAGAATATATTGTTGATGACAAAATGGTTGAAAATTTAATATATGATTATAATATTTATAAAAATAAAATAACTATAAAAGGAGGAAGATTTCCTTTGAATGATTATGAAGTTATAGTAAATAATTTCTATAAGGATTCATACAAAATAAATCAAGAAATAGATGTTAAGATAAATGATAAAAAATTAAAAGTAGTTGGTTTTTATACTAGCGATGATAATATTAGTTATTTGTTATCAAATACTAATACTATTAAATATAGTTTAATTTCTAATAGTAGTGATATGACTCTTAGTGTTAAAGATAAGAATAAAGCTTTAAATGATTTTAAAGCTATGGGTTTAAATATTAAGGATTCATATCAATATTCTAGAGATAAATATTATAATACTAGAATGGATTCTATGGCTTCTACTTTGATATTTAGTGTTGTTATTTTACTAATATCATTGATTGAAATATATTTGATGATGAGATCTTCTTTCTTATCTAGAATTAAAGAAGTAGGCATTTATAGAGCTATAGGTATGAAAAGATTGGACATTTATAAAATGTTTATTGGTGAAATAATAGCAATTACTACTTTAGGTAGTATGACTGGTGTATTCTTTTCATCTTATGTTATTTATCAATTAACAACTGTAAGTTATTATGCAAATAAATTTTTAATGAATGGTACTACGGTTTTAACTATTGTAATAATTGTTTATTTATTTAATTTATTGGTAGGTTTATTACCTTGTGCATTTACTCTTAGAAAAACACCTGCAGAAATAATGAGTAGAAGTGATATATAAAATACTAGACAAACTTATTATTTTGTGTTAAAATCAGTTGTAATTAACGAAGAAGGAAAGAGATAGATATCCTATTTGTAGAGAGTTAGTGGCTGGTGAAAACTAATATGAAGATACTTGAAAATGGTTCTGGAGTTAAATCGTTATTCGCGTTAAGAATTTAAGAAGCATGATAAGTCATGAATTAAGGTGGTACCGCGGCATAAGTCGTCCTTAGTTTATGACTTTTTTATTTTAGGAGGGAAAAAATGGAAAAGGAAAAATTTTATATAACAACACCAATATATTATCCAAGTGCTGATTTTCATATTGGTCATTGTTACACAACTATTGTTGCTGATGCAATTGCACGTTATAAAAGATTAAAAGGTTATGATGTTTATTTTCAAACTGGAACAGATGAACATGGACAAAAGATTGAAAAGAAAGCAGAGGCTGCTGGTGTTACTCCAATTGAATATGTTAATCCAATTGTAGAAAATGCTAAAGATTTATGGAATAAGCTTGGTATTTCTTATGATCATTTCATTAGAACTACTGATGAATATCATGTTAAAGGAGTTCAAGCTATATTCAAAGAAATGTATGATAAAGGTGATATTTACAAAGGTGAATATAAAGGGCTTTATTGTACACCATGTGAATCATTCTGGACTGAAAGTCAATTAGATGAAAATGGAATGTGTCCTGACTGTCATAGAGAAGTTCATGAAGTAAGTGAAGAAGCATATTTCTTTAAATTATCTAAATATCAAAAAGATTTAGAAAAGTTTTATGAAGATAATCCTAATTTTATACAACCACTTACTAGAAAAAATGAAATGTTAAATAATTTTATTAAACCCGGACTTGCTGATTTATGTGTTTCAAGAACATCATTTACTTGGGGTATTCCAGTTTCTTTTGATGATAAGCATGTAGTTTATGTTTGGGTTGATGCTCTTTCTAACTATATTACTTCACTTGGATATCCTGATAGAAATAGTGAAATGTTTAAAAAGTATTGGCCTGCTGATTTACATTTAGTTGGAAAAGAAATCGTAAGATTCCATACTATTATTTGGCCTTGTATGTGTATGAGTCTTGGTATTGATTTACCAAAACAAGTATTTGGCCATGGATGGTTAATTATAAATGGTGGTAAAATTTCTAAGTCACTTGGTAATTATAAAGATCCAAGAGAATATATTAATACTTATGGTGTTGATGCGGTTAGATATTTTGCTCTTCGTGAAGTTCCTTTTGGAAATGATGGTAACTTTAGTGAAGAAGCATTAATAACTAGAACTAATGCCGATCTTGTGAATACTCTTGGTAATTTAGTAAATAGAACTATCGCGATGAGTAAGAAATATTTTGAATCTAAAGTTGAGAATCCTAAAGTAAGTGAAGAAGTTGATGCGGAATTAATTAACTATGCTAAAAATTTACCTCAACTTGTTGATGAAAAAATGAATTCATTAAAAGTTAATGAAGCTCTTGAAGATATATTTGAATTATTAAAGAGAAGTAATAAATATATTGATGATACAACTCCATGGGTACTTGCTAAAGATGAAACAAAAGCTGATAGATTAAAAACAGTACTTTATAATTTACTTGAATGTATTAGAATATCTGCTGTACTTTTAAGAGCATATATACCTGGAACTAGTGATAGAATATTTAAAATGTTAAATACAAAAAATATAGAATTTGACACTTTAGAATTTGGTAATTTAGAAACAAATATTACTCTTAATGAAGCAGAAATACTATTTAATAGAATAGAAACTAAATAGATTGTTTACATACAATCTATTTTTTATGTGTAAAATATTCGTTAATTTACATATAATGATCATTATGTTAAAATTTAGATGGTGAATATATATGAAAAAGAATAGTGAAATAGTTACTAATATGGATACTAATTTTTTGAAATTTATAGCAATTATTTCTATGGTAATAGATCATATTGGTTATGCACTTTTTTCTAATGATTTAATAATGCGTTCTATTGGTAGAATTGCTTTTCCTATATTTACATATTGTGCGATGATAGGATATTTTAAAACTAAAGATTTAAAAAAATATATTTTGAGATTATTTATTTTAGGAATAATTAGTCAACCATTTTATACTATTTTGTTTAATACTTATAATCCTAATATTATGTTTACAATATTACTTGAAGTTCTTCTTTATTATACTCTTGATAATAAGAAATGGTTTTATTTGCCATTCTTTGTAATATTATCATTCTTATTTAAAGTTGATTATGCAGTTACATATTTATTTTTAGTACCATTATTCTATTATTTTAGAAGCAATAAATTTATAATGTTTTTAGCATATATTACTTTTTATTTTAATTATGCGATTAGTAATTATATTTATATTAATAACATACCTTCATGTATAGATACTTGTGCGGTTTTTGCTCTTCCCTTTATATTAATAAATACTAAAACTAATATTAAAATTAATAAATATTTCTTTTATTTCTTTTATCCAATACATTTATTAATTATATTTTTAATTAAATATTTTACTCTTATGTAATAAACACTACTTGACAATACATAGTAGCAATGATATTATTATCGTGAGGTGACTAAATGGATACACAATTTAAAAAAGGTGTTTTAGAATTGTTGGTTCTTTTATTTGCATCAAAAAAAGATAGATATGGTTATGAACTAGTTGAAGAGATTAGTAAAGTTGTTAATGTTAATGAAGGCACTATATATCCAATACTTAAGAGATTAACTAATGAAGGATACTTTGAAACATATCTTAAAGAGTCAACAGGAGGTCCAAGTAGAAAATATTATAAATTGACAGTACTTGGCATTAAAAGAAAAGATAGTTTACTTGATGAATGGAAAAAATTTGAGAGTAGTGTTAATTCTTTTATAAAGGAGAGTGAAAGTAATGACTAAAAAAGATTTTTTAGACAAGTTAAGAGGAAAATTGGAAATATTAAAAAGTGATGAAGTAGAAGATATAATAAATGAATATAGTGAACATATAGATGAAAAAGTAAAATCTGGTGTTTCTGAAGAAGATGCTATTTTAGAATTTGGTGATTTTAATGAATTAGTTACTAATATTTTAGATGCATATAAAATAAATAAAAATTATAATAAGGGTAATAGTAATATAGTTAATGACTTAATAGATACTACAAAGAGTGTGTTTAATAAAACTATTAAAATTGTTTCATCGGGTACTTTTAAAGATATTTTGCAGTTACTAATTTATATTTTAATTGCTTTAATTATATGTGCTTTTGTTAAAATACCATTTTATTTTATACAAGATGGATTTGAAAGTATTATTTCACCATTACCATATAGAATTTATAATGTAATTAGTGGTATCGTAGCAGTAGTTATAAATATCATTTATATAATAATTGCATACGTTGTCTTTATCAAACTTATGAGTGAAAAAATATTAAATAGTTTTGAACTTAATGATAAAAAAGATGTTACTAAAAAGAAAAATGTTAATAGTAAAAAGATTAAAGAAGAAAAAATAGAAAAGAGTGAAAAGAAAGATTTACATAAGCATGATAACTCTTTTATGGATTTTATTGGTAATGTATTTGTCTGGATATTTAAGTTTAATGCTTTCTTGATATTAATTATGGCTGCTTGTGCATTGGTTACTGTTTCAGTATTATTTGCAGTTGCAGTAGAATTCTCACTTAAATATTATTTATTCTTAGGTGCTATTATTGGTTCTTTTGGACTTTTATTAGGAGCAATTTGGTTTTGTGAAATTTTATATAGATTTATATTTAATTATAAACAGAATAAATTAAGATTATTAATTACATTTATTGCTGCAGTTGTATTATTTGGCTCTGGAATTGGTTTATTTGCTGTGGAAGTAGCTGGTCTTGATTTTAATGATATAGAACCAGAATATATTTTAAGAAAAGAATATACTTTTGATACAAATGTAATTAATAAAATAGAATGTGATTATTGTAAGATTGTAAATAAAAATGAAGTGAAAGATATGGAAGATGGAACTATAATTGTTAAAGTATATGGTCCTGAATATTCAAGTCCATACTATTATGAACATAACTATAGTCTTGGTTCTACAGCTGCAACTATATATTATAGAAACTCAACAAATAAATTATTAAATAGAATATTAGATGATGTAAAACATGGTAGATTTTATAATTATGATGTTGAAAGAAAATTAGAAATAACAATTGAGGGTAATAAAAATACATTGGATAAAATTGGTGTTACTAAATGTTTATGGTGTGATTAGGAAATAAAAGTATTTCCTTTTCTTTTTATTTAATTTATAATAATTATTATGAAAAACGCAAAAAAATATATTATTACAATTATTTTATTCGTAGTGGTTATGCTACTGATTCTATTATTTTTTATATTTAGATTTAATAATATTCATTTGCTTAATAAATCAAGAAATTTACTTGAGTATTTATATACTTTAGATAGTGGTGAATATAAGTATAAGAGTGGTGCGATATATACTGAAACTAAAATATTAAATACTGATTATTATTTTGAGGGCAATGGTAATATTAAAGTTGATGATTATAAAAATGTTAGTTTTATAATACAATCAGGTGATTATTGTATTAGTAAGACTCAACTTGATGAAATAAAAATTGATAAAAAAGAATGCCCTGATTTTATTTTGATAAATGCGCAAATTAATAAGAACAACAATATTATTTCATTTAGTGTAAATCAAAAGAATTTAGAATATTTAATATCTGATTCTGATAATTTAAAAGGTGAATGGATTAAACCAAATTATACTGATAATATTATTATTAAATCATTTGATGAAGGAAAGCATTATATTTGGTTTAAAGATAAAGATGGAAATTTAAGTAAATCATATTCTTATACAGTAGAATGCTTTTTAGGAAATAAAGCGGAGTATGACGAAAATAAATATTATTGTGATGGTTCTATAATATCAATTGATGATATTAATTATATTGTTCTTAATGATAATAAAGATGATATAACTCTTATGAAACAAAATTCACTTGATGAAAAGTTATATCATTGTTTAGATGTTGAAAGTAATTATTGTTATTATACAAATGATAAAACAGTTAATTATAAATGGAGCAATTCATATATAAATTATTATCTTAATAATGTTTATATTAAAACTTTAAATGAAAAAATTCAAAATAAATTAAAAGATACACCAATATGTGATGACTTTATCACTAGTGGTTGTTTAAATGATGAAGGATGTGGAGGATTTACTAAAGATGAAATAAATTCTAATAATTGGTCATGTAATAATTATAGTAAAAGTAAGATTAGAATATTATCTTATAGTGAATATGCTAATATATTTGATAAAATGAAAAATAAAAAGTTGTTAATTGGAAATTATTGGTTAATAAGTAGCGGTATAGAAAATTATGGTTCTTCAGTTCAATTTAATTATGATGTTTATGTAAAAGAAAATTATACTACTAAATTAGATGTTAAACCTGTTTTCACTATTTCTAAATATTGAAGTATTTAATTCTTTGTGTTAAAATTATTTTGATAATAGGAGATAGATTATGGAAGATAATGTGACTTTAAATGACAATTATGAATACAATGATAATCAAAATCAACAAGAAGAGGATGAGAAGAAACGTAAAAGAAGATTATTACTATTATTATTGTTACTTTTATTTTTCATAATACTTATTCTTGGAGGTACTGGACTTTATATTAAACACAAGGGTAATGGAGACTTGAATATTGATATAGATGGTGATGGTATTGCTGATATTAATATTGATAATGGTACTGGTAAGTGTCTTGTTAATTGTAGTAATGATAAAAAGAAACCAAATACTAATATTGATTTTAAAAAGAATAATAAGCCTACATTTAATATCGATAAAGATGGTGATGGTAAACCCGATTCAAATTTAATAAATCAAGATAAAGATGGAGATGGAAAGTGCGATTTAAACTGTGATACGGATGGTGATGGGTGGCCAGATTCAAACCTTGATTTAGATGATGATGGAAAATGTGATTTAAATTGTGATACTGATAAAGATGATGTTTGTAACACTAATTGTGACACTGACAATGATGGAAAGTGTGATTTGAATTGCGATACTAATAAAGACGGAATTTGTGATTTAAACTGTGATACTGATGGAGATGGTAAATGCGACTTAAATTGCGATAATAATAAAGATGGTTATTGCGATTTGAATTGTGATACTGATAATGATGGTAAATGTAATCATAGTTGTGATACTAATAACGATGGAAAGTGTGATTTAGATTGTGATATAGATGGTGACGGTAAATGTGAACTTAACTGTGATACCAATAAAGATGGAAAGTGCGACTTAAATTGTGACACCGATAAAGATGGTAAATGTGATTTAAATTGTGACACCGATAAAGATGGCAAATGTGATTTAAACTGTGATACTAATAATGACGGCAAGTGTGACTTAAATTGTGACACTGATAAAGATGGTAAATGTGATTTAAACTGTGATACAAATAACGATGGAAAGTGCGATTTAAATTGCGATACAAATAAAGATGGCAAATGTGATTTAAATTGTGATACTAATAATGACGGCAAGTGTGACTTAAATTGTGATAATAATAAAGATGGAAAATGCGATTTAAACTGTGACACTGATGGGGATGGAAAATGTGATTTGTACTGTGATACAAATGGAGACGGCAAGTGTGATGAGAAATGTAATGATCCAACAATAGATATTGTTGAAGGCGAAGAATATGTATTAACTCTTACTGATTCTGCAACATATAATAGAAATAATATTGTTCCTGGTTGGACTGGTTCTAAAAGTTTTAAACTATCAAACAATACAAATTCTCCACAAGTTATTAACATGAAATGGTTGAATGTTAAGAATACTTTTACTTCAGTTAATAATTTATATTATACAATTAGTAGAAATAATACAGTTCTTGTAAAAAATGCTAGAGCACCTTATAAAGATTCAAATATTGTTTCTAATGTTACAATACCAGCTAAAACAACTTATACTTTTAAATTTAGTTTTGAATTTAAAAATACTAGTATAAATCAAGATGTTGATAAAGGTAAAATATTCGATGCGAAAATAAAAATTATAGTTAAGCAATAAAAGAACGTACTATTTGGTACGCTCTTTTTTTATGTAAATAATTGTTAGAATTAAAGTTACTAGTGATATTAAGCTTCCTGGAATAAATCCTTGCGGTATAAATTTAAATTCAATTGTATGTTTTCCTTCATTTAGATTATTTACACATATAAATGCATTAGCGCAATCTTCATAATTTCTTTCTTTACCATCTATTAATACTTTCCATCCTTTATTATATGGTATAGATGTAAATAGAGTGGTTTTATCATTTGTAACATTTATTATTCCTTTTATATAATCATCTTTTTTATATTCTGTTATTTGTAATTCATTCTTTTTTAATTCATTTATAAATTCTTTATAATCTTCTATATATATTAAGAACCATTCTATATATTTATATTCATATTTATCTTTATTGCTTCTAAATATTATTTTATATTTATCACCTTTTTTAAGTGTTAGTGGTGTTTTGTTTCTTCCATAACCTTCTAATCTTTTATTGTTTATATAAACTTCTGTTAGAACATAGAAATCAATACTCTCGTTTAATGTTACAAAACCATCTTTAGTTATTGTTCCTTCTATAGATATGTAATTATCATCTTTATTATTTATTATTACATATTTTGTATTATCTATCGTTTTTATTTCGGAGTTGTGTAATTTTATGTTTTTGTTTAGTGATTCATATACTTTATTATTTTTATTAATCATTTTGTTTGTTAAGTTTTTTGTATTTTCATATGAATTATTTTCTATATATTTATAATTTATAATATCTTTATTTATCATGAAACCTAAAGATAATGCATCATTATTTTTATATATTGTTGTTGATGCATATTTATCATATACTTTTTCATAGTAATATTCTATTTCATTTCCATCTATGTATTTGACTCCGATTAATGATGTAATATATGGATTATAATAGTTAAATATTAATCGTGTATTGTCAATAACGTCATAAAGCATTTGATCTTTGAAGAAATGAAGCAATTTTGAGTTTTTTATTGAACTAAATGAGTTAATTCCATTATATTGATAGAATGAACCTTCTGTGTGTATATTTGTTTTTTCTAGATTTACTCTATAAAAGTTATTTGTTTTATTATCAGTTTCTTTGATATAATTAGTTATATCTAATTTTTCTTGTGTTGAATTTTGAAAGTTATTGTATGGATAAATTGTTTCTTGTTCTTTAAATGTAACTATTGTGTTAAACGTTAGTTCTATAATTAGCATTGATGTTATTAATAATATTGCTTTCTTATTTTCGAATAAGAATATATATTCTAGCAATAACATTATACTGAAGATGAATGCTGCGATTTTGATTGCTCCGTACATATATGTGAATCTTTCATTAATAATTACTGCTAGTGTTATTAATATGATATAAATAATACTTGTAATAATTTTCCATTTAATTGGTTGATTTATTTTGTCTTTATTAGCATATGTTTTTGCTGCTATTGTTATTAAAAAGAATGAGAATGTAAATATATATCTATTAGGATACCATATTGGTCTTTGAAACATTTGCCATGCGTAATCTAATAAATTAAAACTTATGCTTAGTATGAAGAATAATATAAATACTAACGTTGTTATTTTTTCTTTTTTTGACACATTTTTAAGAAAAAAGTATTTAATTACTAACACTGCGACTAGTAGTGAAACATATATATTAACATATCCATATTTAATGTCACATTCTATCATACTTCCTGGAGTGAGTTTATAGAAGAAATTTAAGTAATTACTGTTGAAAGCAAAATAGTTTGTTTGAAATTCACTACTAAAGTGTTCTAATTTACCTTGCATTAATTCTAATATTTCGGGTATTAATGTTATCATACACATAAATCCAGATAATAAACTCGAGATAATAAAATCTTTAATAATTTTATTATCTTTTTTCTTTAAGTTAATATAATTATAAATAAAATAAAGTAAACAAAATATACATTCCATATATCCAATATAGAAGTTAGATAATATTGAGATTGTTAACATTATTATATAGAGAACTTTTTTTCTTTCATTTATTAATTTGTCTAGTCCAATCATTAGAATAGGGAATAACATTACATTGTCAAAATACATATAGTTAAAGAAATAACAAACATTGTATCCCATTAATGCATAACATATACTTAATGAAATATAAAATATATTACTTTGGTTTTTGAATTTATATTTTAAGTATTTACACATTGTGAATGCTGAAAGACTAATTCTTAAAAATATTAAAAATGTATAATATTCTGTTATTGTTTTTTCTGTCGCGAATAAACAAAGTAAGTTTGTTGGATTAAACATATAATAAATGCTTGTTGCATAGAAATTATATCCGAGTGATCCTCCAAAAGAGTAGAACAAACTATTTTTTCCAAGAAGTGCATTCTTGAAATTCATTGTAAAACTTGCATATTGTGATAATCCATCATATTTTGGTAATAGGTAATCGCCAAAGGGTTGTGTGTTTGTAAAAAAGCATGCTATAGATAAAATAATTATTGGTATAATTATTGAAATTATTTCTGGAATATATTTCTTAATTTTTATTTTCATGTTATCACCCTTGTAAAAAAATTATATCACAATGATGAAACTTTTAAAAAATCTATTGAAAGTTTTTTTTAAAAATGCTAATATTATTATAGCAAAGGGAGGATGAATCATGGATAACAATAAAGGACAAACAATATTTTTATCTGTTATAGGTATCGCAACATTATTAGTAGCAATTATTGGAGCAACATTTGCATGGTTTAGTATTACTATCCAAGGAAATGATAAAGCTTCTAGTATTATCGTAACTACTGCAACATTAGGTAGTGTAGTATTTACTGATGGTGATGAAATTAATATGACAAATATTAGACCAGAAGAAAGTCCACAAACTACTAAAACATTTACTATTGTAAATACAACATCTGGTGCAACAGAAAAAATTAATTATGTTATTTATTTAGATGTTACTGCAAATACATTAAGTGACGCTGCAAATGGTTATTTTGTTCATTCATTAAGTGGTAAAGCTAACAATAGTGGTACTGTTGCTAAAGCTATCACTGAGCAAGTTGTTCCTGGAGTTGGAAAAAATGTATTAGGAAATGGTACTTTAAATGGTACTGAAACTCATACATATACTTATTCAATTCAATTTAAGGAATCAGGTTCTGATCAAAATGCTGCTCAAGGCAAAACATTCGCTGGTAAACTTGTTGTTGAAAATGCACAATAGTTTAATTTAGGATAAAATAAGTAGTTTAATTACTACTTTTTTTATTTGTAAATAAAAGTTTATGTTAGTATTATTTCTTGTAAACTAGTACGTTTTTTGTTATTATATATATAGTATGGTGACGAGATTATGAACAATGAAAAAGAAAAGGCAAGAAAATTTAATATTGTTATTTATTTATTGGTTTTAGTAGCTTTATTTACTATGTTAATTGGTACTTCTTATGCTTACTATATTAAAACAATTAAAAATGGTGATGAAACTAGAGTTATAATAAAAAGTTCAAATATGCTTTTAAGATTTTATGATGGAAATCAAATAAATGCATACGATATAGAACCTAATTGGGAGTCTACATATAAATTTTCAGTAGAAAACTATAGTCCTGATACAGTAGGTAAGTATAAAATAATTTTTGATATTGAAAAACCTCTTACTGATTCTATAGAAGATAGTTTTGTTTTTGAATTAACTGGTAAATCTTCTAAAAATAATAATGATAAAGTGGTTACTAAAAGTGAACAAGCTATACCTGTTACTTCAACTGAATTAGGAATAGGTGATATAAGTGTTGGTTCATTACATGATTATGAATTAAAACTTAAATTAAAAGATAATGGTAAAGATCAAAATTATTTAAATGGTAAAATGTTTATTGCTAAAATAACAGTTCTTTATGTTTATGAATAATGGAGTTTGTTTATGGAAGAGGATAAGAAAATTAAGAGAAAAAAAATATTTAAAATGATTTATAAAGTCATAAGTTATACTATTATTTGTATTCTTATGGCAATAGCTGCATTTTTAATATTTTATGTTATTAGTGGAAAGATTGCTCAAAAGCAAGGTAAAAAACCATTGTTTGGTTTATATACAATAATAAGTCCTAGTATGACTGGTACTTTAAATGTGTATGATGTTGCTTTTACTATGAGAGTTGATACAGACAAATTAAAAGAAGGAGATATAATTACTTTTTATTCTACTAACTCTTTCTTTGGTGGAACTCCTATAACACATAGAATTATAGAAATTGTTAATGTACCTGAATCAGGTAAAATGTTTAGAGTAAAAGGGGATGCTAATCCTAAAGCTGATGAAGAAAAAGTTATTCCTAGTAATGTTGTTGGTAAAGTTTTATTTAAAATACCACAGCTTGGAAGAGTACAATTTTTCTTAGCATCTAAAGGTGGATGGATTATTGCTATAATGATTCCTGCTCTTGTTATTATTTCATATGATATTTATAAAATATTTAGATTAGTTTTACTTAAAAGTAAATTATTAAGTATGGAAAATGAGCATGGAAATATTTAGGGGGTGTATTAAATGTATTTTTTAGCTATATGTGATAATTCTGCTATACTTAATGTAATGCTGATTGTTAAAACTGTAATTATGATTATTAGTATAGCTGTTCCTATTATTTTAATGGTTTCTTTAATGATTAATATTGTTAGAGAATTAATGAATGGAGATCCTGAATTATTAAATAAAATTAAAACTACTGCTGTTAAAAAGATGATTGCTACTGTAGTTATATTTATGATTCCAACATTAGTTAATGTTTTGACTAGATTATCTCCTGGTAATAGTGAATATAGAACTTGTTTTTCTAATGCTACATCTGAATATATAGCACAAAGAAAAAGCGAAGAAGAAGCAATGCAAAAAATAAATGATGAAAGACTTGCAGAGTATAATAAAAAAGTTGCTGAAGAGGCTGCTAGATTAGAAGCCGAAAGAGTTGAAAAAAATGCACAAGGTGCAACTTATGGTGGTAGTTCTAATTATTTTTCTACAGGTGACTATAGAACTTGGAAACAATGTTCTCAAAATTGGGGAAGTAATAGAATGGGAAAAAGTCAAACTATTTGTGGTGCAGGATGTACTTCTACTTCTGTAGCAATAGCTTTAGCTAAAAGTGGTGTAAGAGTAAATGTTCCAACACTTAATCCGGCAACTTTTGTTAACTGGATGAATAATAATGGCGGATATTCTGGTAATTTATTAGTTTGGGGTGCCGTAACAAATTTAGCACCAAATTTTAAATATCAAGGACAAACTAGTTTAACTGGTTCTAATGCTCATAAAGCTGAACAATTAAGACAAGCATTAAATAGAGGAGAATATGTTATTGCTTATGTAAAAGGTGGGGGACATTGGGTTTTTGTTGATAGAGTAGAAGGAAGTAATGTTTACATTATAGATCCTGGTGCTAATATAACAAATTTATTTGATTATTCTGGAGTTGATGGATATGCAAGTTACAAAATTGCTTAAATTTAAAGAATTATTTTTATTAGTATTCGTTATTATTTTGTGTACGGGTTGTACTAGTGAAATATATTATAACTTTGGAGAAGATGGTATTGATTCAAAAATAACAATAAAATACAATGCAAATGAATATACAAAATATGTAAATGATACTGATGAAGAATTTAATGTTAGTAGAACATATACTAGTTATCAAGTAAAAACTGGTTCTGAAAAATTATTTGATGAAAACAAAATAAATAGTTTTGCTAATATGGATACTTATAAATACAATGGAAAATTAACACAAAATAATAATGACTTTATATATGAGTATACCTATAAATATAAATATGATGAATTTAAAAATAATAATATATTTAATAATTGCTTTAGTATTAAATATATAAGAGATGATGATGAAGCATATTATTATAGCTTATCTGGATATTATACATGTAGATATGTAGAAGGTATGCAATTTAAAATTGAAGCAAAAGATAAGTTATTAAATACGAATTCGAAAAATGTAAATGGAGATACTGCTACTTGGACTATTGATCAAGAAGACAATAATATTTATTTTGCAATTAGTAAAGATAAAGTTGGAAGTGGAATAAGTGGCTGGTATATTGCTAGTGGTGTAATAATTGGTATATTATTGGTTATAACTTTATTCTTATACAAGAAAATTAATTAGTACTAGAAATAGTACTTTTTATTTGTTTTAGCGTTGACAGGGAAATCCCTATACCCTATAATGTGTATGGTGATAAAAATGAATAAGATTGATCTTAGTATTGGGGGAATGAGTTGTAGTGCTTGTTCTTCTGGACTTGAAAAATATTTAAATAAACAAAAGGGTATAGTGGACGCTTCAGTTAATTTAGTTCTTGCGATGGCTACTATAAAATATGAAGGAATTGATATTAAAGATATTGAAAGATATATTAAGGAAGCAGGCTTTGAAAGTTTAGGACCTTATGATTTATTTAAAGAGAAAAAAAATAAAAATATTAAAAGAAATTTAATTATATATAGTGTATTGGTTTTGATTTTATTATATGTATCTATGTCTCATATGGTAGGACTTCCAACTATTGATTTTCTTAATATGGAAAATTATGCTAATAATTATTCTATATGTTTATTAGTTCTTACTATTCCGTTTATGATTTATGGCTTAGACATATTTAAGGGCGGTTATAAGAACTTAATACATAAAACACCTAACATGGATACTCTTGTGTCTATTGGTGTCTTATCAAGCTTTATTTATAGCTTATTTAGTAGTATTATGATTATTCTTGATAAAGATATGTTTGTCCATAATTTATATTATGAAAGTGCTGGAGTAGTTATATATTTCATAAAACTTGGAAGATATATAGATTCTAAAAGTAAAGAAAAAACTAAAGATGCAATAAAGTCTTTAGTACAAATAACTCCAATGAAAGCTTTAGTTAAAACTAAAGATAGAGAAAAAGAAGTAACTATTGATGAAGTTAAAGTGGGAGATATTTTAATTTGTAAACCTGGTATGAAGTTTGCAGTTGATGGTATTATTGTTGATGGTAGTACTCATGCAGATGAATCTTTTATTACAGGAGAGAGTAAACCAAATAAAAAGAGTATTAATGATAAAGTGGTTGCTGGTAGTTTAAATATAGATGGTTCTGTTTTATATGAAGCGAAGGCTATAGGAAAAAATTCAACAATATCTGAAATAGTCAGATTAGTTGTTGATGCTAGTAATACGAAGGCTCCAATTGCTAGATTTGCTGATAAGGTTAGTGGTTACTTTGTACCAAGTATAATCTTAATAGCTGTTATAACATTTGCTAGTTATTTGTTACTTGGTAAAGGTATTAACAATAGTTTAGTTCATTTTGTTAATGTATTAGTTGTTTCATGCCCTTGTGCTTTAGGACTTGCAACACCACTTGCGATAGTCGTGAGTGAAGGAGTATGTGCTAAAAATGGTATTCTTGTAAAGAATAGTGAGACACTTGAAAATTCGTATAAAGTTAATACTATGGTATTTGATAAAACTGGTACATTAACATATGGTAATTTAAAAATAAATAAAGTAAATAATTATAGTGATTATAAAGATAGTGAACTTAATATAATAATTTCGTCTCTTGAAAGTAAATCTAGTCATCCAATTGCAAGTGCGTTTAAGAATGAAAAATTAAAGTTAAAAGAAGTAACTAATTATAAAAATATTGATGGTATAGGTTTACAAGGAAAGATAGAAGATAATAAATATTATATTGGTAATGCTAGGTTATTTGAAAAATTGAAAATTGAAAATAATTACTCTAATGATGAAAAAGAGTTAACTAATGATGGTAATAGTATTCTTTATGTTATTGAGAATAAAAAGGTAATTGCATTAGTTGGTGTGAAAGATATTATTAGAGATGATGCTAAAAAAATAATTAATGAATTAAATGTTAGTAGAGAAGTAATTATGTTAACTGGTGATAATGAAGTTACTGCAAATGTTATTGCAAAAGAATTAAATATAAATAAAGTTATTTCTAATGTACTTCCAAGTGAAAAGGTAAAAGAAATAAATAATTTAATGAAAGAAAAAACAGTTATGATGATAGGGGATGGAATAAATGATGCTCCTAGTCTTGCAACATCTTCTATTGGTGTTTCTATTGGAAGTGGTACTGATATAGCTAATGATTCATCAGATGTAATACTTATGAATGATAATTTAGTAAATATAGTTAATTTAATTAATATTAGTAAAAGTACTATTAAAATTATAAAAGAAAATTTATTTTGGGCATTCTTTTATAATATATGTATGATACCTATATCAATAGGATTACTAAGTAGATTTGGTATTAATATGAATCCTATGATAGCAGGTTTATCAATGACATTAAGTAGCGTTACTGTTATGTTAAATACATTAAGATTAAAAAGAGTAAAGGTAAGGAAGTGTTAATATGTTTGGAAAGAAAAACAAAATAATAATTATAGTGGATGGTATGCATTGCGAACATTGTGCTAAGAAAGTTACTGATGCAATACTTAAAGTAGATGATAGTGCTAAAGTTAAAGTAGATTTAAAGAGTGGTGGAGTAATTATTACTAGTAAAAATTCGATTGACATTAATAGTGTAAAAGAAAATGTAAATGAAACAGGGTTTACATTTGTAGGTGTAAAAGAGTAATATGAAGAAATTTTTTAGTATTTTGGTTACTTTTTTCAATATTTATTCTATATGGTTGTGATAAGCAAGAAGAAGCAGAAAAGAAGAATAATATTATAACTGTAAACTCAGTAGATGGAAAATTAGTGCTTGATACTACTAATATAACTAGTGATGTTACATTTGTTAATTATGATAGTAATGGAGTAATAATACAGTTTATCGTTGTACGTGATACTGATGGTGAAGTTAAAATTGCATTCAATACATGTCAAGCATGTAATCCTTCTCCAAGAGCATATTTTGTTCAAGAGGGAGAATACTTAAAATGTGAAAACTGTGCTAGTTTATTTCACATAGACAAAATAGGAGTAGAGAAAGATGGATGTAATCCTATAGTAGTAGAAGAAAAAGAAATATCTGAAAATGAGATAATAATTACAACTGATTACGCAGATACTTTAAGAGATAAATTTGTCAATTGGGATGGTATTGTAGAATAAAAAAGAAGTTAATAGATAGTTAACT
This sequence comes from uncultured Clostridium sp., assembly GCA_902492325.1. GTDB lineage: Bacteria > Bacillota_I > Bacilli_A > RF39 > UBA660 > CAG-1000. Next base: position 67,690 of record CABULC010000004.1, on the reverse strand, counting down.
TCTTTTACTTATCTTTGAAATAACTTTATACATAACAATCGATATAATTGTTAATAAGAATATACCTGTCATTACTAAATCTAAATTAAATACTTGAGAACCATATAATATTAAATATCCAATCCCGGCTTTTGAAGTTAGAAATTCTCCCATAATAACTCCTATTAAGCACATTGATATATTTATTTTTAAAGTATTAATAATAGTGTTTTTATTAGATGGAATTACTAAATAAAATAATATGTCTTTCTTTGTAGCGTTGAATGTTTTTAATAATTTAATTTTTAATTTATCTGTATTTATAAAACCATTATAGATAGTTTGAATACTTACAATAACTGAAATTAATATTGCCATAGTAATAATTCCATTTTGATTAGCACCAATCCATATAATAATTATAGGACCTAATGCTACTTTTGGAAGACTATTTAATATTGTAAGATATGGATCAATAACTTTAGAAAGAAAATTACTTTCATATAAAATTATAGATATAATAATAGATATAAGAGTAGTTATAATAAAAGAAATAAGAGTTTCTTTTATAGTAATCCATATATGAATAAATAGATTATTTTCAATATAAAGTCTAGAAATAGTTTTTATTATTTTAGAGGGGGAACTAGTGATAAAAGAATTTATATAATTATGATTAGCTAGATATTGCCAAATAATAATAAAAAATATAAATATACTAAACTGTGTAATAGTTACTAATAACTTATTGAGCTTAATTCTTTTTAAATATTTTTTATGTTCATTACTCACTATTATCTATTTCCTTCCAGATAAGTTTGTAGTAATCTTTAAATTCTTTTGCTTCTCTATTATTTATTGGTGTACTTTTGTTAGATAAATTTATTTCATGTATATTTTTAATAGTTGCTGGTCTTTTAGAGAAAACTATTATTTTATTACACATAGAAATTGCTTCAGCAATATCATGAGTCACTATTACAACAGTTTTATTTTCTTCTTTGATTATTTTAAATACATCATCTCCAACTTTTAATCTTGTTTGATAATCAAGAGCACTATAAGGTTCATCTAGAAGTAAAATATCAGGTTTCATTGCTAATGTTCTAATAAGTGCTAATCTTTGTTTCATACCACCTGATAGAGAATTTGGATACTTATTAATAAAATCATATAGATCATATTTTTTTAATAGAGATAAAATATACTCTTTGTTATCTTTAGTAAGTTTATGTTTTATTTTTAAACCAAGTAGGGCATTATCAAGAACAGTTAACCATGGAAATAATGCATCTTCTTGAAGCATATATGAAACTTTTATGCCATTTTTAATATTTATATTTCCTTTATAATTTTTATCAAGATTAGATATTATATTTAGTATAGAACTTTTTCCGCAACCTGAAGGACCTATAAGACCAATAAAGTCACCAGAGTCAATATTAAAACTTATATTATTTAGTGCTTCTATTTCTCCTTCGGTTGTATGGTAAACTTTAGATATGTTTTTAACTTCTAAAATATTAGTTGTATTCATTTGTTATTAAATCATCTATATTAACTTTTTTTTCTATTGTTTTACCATATATCATAATATCTAATAATCTATTATAGTCTTTTTTGTTTATGTATGTTGAATTATACCATGAGTCAGCACTTTTATATCTTTCTACTATAGTTGTTAGGTCTTCAATAGAAGTATCACTAAATTGGTTTTTAATAGCATTAGCTATAGTTTTAGCATCATTTTTATGTACAAATTCTAATCCTTTATTTAGTGCTTTATTAAATTTCTTTATGACATCTTTATTCTTTTTAATGTAACTTTCTTTAGCATAGAAAGCAGTGTAGGGAACAGTACCTGATATATTACCTAGTGAAGATAATACACATCCTTTTCCTTCTTTTTCTACTTTTAATGCATTTGGTTCAAAAAGATTAACAAAGTCACCTTGACCACTTATATATGCTCCTGTTAGGGATGCAAAGTCTATAGATGTATCTATATTAACTTCATTTTCATTAATGTTTGTTTCTTTTAAAGCATACTTAAACATAAGTAATGGCATACCACCACTTCTTCCAGCTAATACTTTTTTACCTTTTAAATCCTGTACACTAAAATTATCTTTATATTTACAATCTCCAACTATAAATTGTCCGTCTCTTTTAGTAAGAGATGCAAATGTTACTAATTTTTCATTACTATTATTATAAATATAAACAGTTGCTTCTGGTCCGGAGAATCCAATAGTTGCATCTTCAGATATAACAGATGCAGCTACCTTATCAGCACCTGGTGTTAAAACGACTTCAATATCAAGTCCTTCACTTTCAAAATATTTATTTTCAAGAGCCACATACCAAGGACTATAAAATACTGAATGTGTAACTTCTGAAACAACAATTCTTTTGCTTTCATCTTTCTTAAAAGAAAAACCAATTATAAATATTAAAAATATAGTTACTACTATAAGAATTATTTTTTTCATATAACCTCGCTTTCATAGTAATATATTCTAAATAAATATTTTTGTTAAATTAAAAAGACTTTATAGTCTTTTATAATGCTTTAGTTGGTTTTTCTATATTTTCAACTTCTCTCATTCTATTTTTTAGTTCATCACTTACTATTATAAATTCATCACTTATTAAATTAAGTAAGTTACCAATTTTAGCAAATTTTCCACTAATAGGATTAAAGTAATAATAAGTATTACTATTATCTATTGAAAATATTATGTCATATTTTTTTCTTTTTGTTGAGTATACAACATATCTTTGAATTCTATTTCTTACTAAAGAATATTTAGGATTTATTTTGATTCCTGCATTTGCTTTAGATTCTTTTAATTCAGGAAACATGTTATCAATAAACATATCAATGAAATCTAATTTTTCTGCTAAACCTGTAAATTTTGATGTTAAAGGTTTTACTGTTTCATTACAAGAGAAGAATTTAGGAAATAAATATTCAAATTTTTTCTCTATATAAGTTAGTGAACAGTATCCATTTTCATCAATTTTGTATTTATCATCTACGAAAGAAATTCCGAGTTGGCCAATAACATTTCTGTATTTTTTGGCATCTCTATTTTCAAGAGTTTTTCTTAATGCTTTTATTTTTCCATTAGTGTCTTTATCTTGCTCTGGATCGTGTCCATAAAATGTTGCTCTTTCTTTAATGTAATCTATCCATTTATCTACTTTATCCATACTAAATTCTTTTGTATTTAAATATTCTTCAATAGTTAAATCTCCAACTTTATAGTTTGTAATATCTTTAAAGAAATCAGTATCATATCCAAGTTCTATAAGATAACTATTTTTTCTTGAATACATTTTTAAGTTTTCTATAAATATATCATCGTAACCATTATATCTTTTTCTTTTACCATTCTTTTCTTCGACATAGTAGGGGATAATATATCCAATTTTTTCATCTATTTTTTCTATTTCTTCATCAGTTAACATCGTATTATTTATTGGTGGACCTTTGTATATTTGAAGTTTTTTACCATCTACTTCTCTATAGTAATCGATTCTATTAGCAAAGTGTTTAGTTTTCATATTAAATTGTATAAAAAATAAGTCAGGTATAATTGTTAAAAAATATTTTCTATTGTTTTCTCCAGTGACACATAAAAACCAATGGTGAACATCTAATGTTTCTTTTGTTTCTTCATCAGTGAATTGATTGTAATCAACTGTTTCCATAAGATTGCTCTCTATACCAAGTCTATCATATATTCTTTTTAAAATGATTGCAGAAGATTTACATATAACTGATAAATTAGCTATTCTTTTACTTTCATATGTTCTTTTTAGTCTATCAAATGGATAATTTTTATATTCTAGTTTTCTTCCTAATGAATAGAAGAAATCTACATTTTTTGATATTATTTTACCTATATATAAATAAACATATCTTATTATTTCATCTTTATTCCATTCAGGTTTAATAGTGTTGATAATATCATCTTCAATTACTTTAATCCTTGTATCATAGTTTGAATTTACTATCATAGATATTCTCCTTATTCTTATATTAGTATAACATAAAAGATTAAAGTTACCAACATAACTTTGATTAAGTATTATAAACAAGTTTGACAATAAGTATTCATTTAATGTAAAATAATACTAGAGGTGTTTATATGATTGATGAACATTCTGATGTGGAAGTATATGTTCCATTAAAGGTAGTAAATGGTAAATTAAAAAAGGATGGCTCATATTTATTCTTTTCTAAAGAAATGGGTAATGGTGATATAGTATATTATGCTTATAATTCTGCAAGTCGTACATTAGGTCATGTAGACAATATCATGAGATTTTTAATGTCTTGTAAAGTTGTTAAATTAGCAAAATTAACACCAAATCAAAAGCTTGGATGTATAAATGCTTTGGGTAAAACATTAAACCAAAATAATAATCAAAATAACTTAAAAAACTATAAAAATATAATTTCTAAAAGTAGACATATAGTCTTATAAAAATGTTTAAGGGTTTATCTTTCTTTTTTTATCGTTAAAATATTGTGTTTTTTCTAAAACTAGTATATAATTAGTTTGTATAATGTATAGGGTAAGGAGGAAATGATGAGGTGCATAGCAGATGTTTTTTTAAAACAAAAAGCTAAATGCATTCTTAAAAACGTAGATATACTTATTCGTGATGAGATTGTTCCATATCCAAAAAATATAGAAGACTTTGAAATATGTATAGATAAATTCTATCAAGACTTCTTTTTTGGAAATAGAAACATAGATAAAGCTCTAGAAGAATATACAGAAATATTTGAAAAATATGGTGTAGTTAGTATTGTACCAAAAAGAATGCTTTTACTTATTTTTGAAAATGTAGTTGATTACTTAGATTTGATTGATAATAAAAAGTTATTCAATTGGTATTATTTAGTAGCTAAACTTATTCTTTTAAATATTGCTTTAGAAGAATATTCTAATTCATTAACTAAAGATAAATACAGTTATGAAGAAATCATAAAGATGTTTGAAGTTAAGAATAAGTCACTTTTTGATTCTGAAGTAAAAGAATTATTTGATGAAAATTATATTAAAATAATTAAAAATATTACTAAAGAAAGTAAAAATTATAAAAAGTGTTTAAGAGAATTATCGAAATCACCTTTGAAAGTTTATTATGACATTGTTGGTAATTTAAATGGTATTAATTACTATATGTCAAGAATTCATTTTGATAAAGAAGAATTTAGTGGTATTGATTCTAGTCATGTATATGATGCATTTATTAAATATGAATTTGCGATAGATTTTAAGTATATTGAAGCTGAAAATGTAAGTTTTCAAATAGTTAAAGATGTTTTCTCTGATAAAAAGAATACATTATATTTTATAAAACTTCCGAATGGATTTTTTAGACTTAGAACTAATGTTACTAAGATGCTTAATATTATTGAGCCTAAAACTCTAAATCATTTTGTATTTTTAGTACCATATAGTGAACTAATTTCTAGAGATATTAAAGTAAAAGAGCTGAAGAATGCTGGTGTTATGATTGGCGTTTATCATTTAAATACTCTAGAGCAAAAATCTATTAAACTTAAAGGTCTTGTAAATTATTTATTTTTAAAGCCTGGCGAAGTTACTAATTATGAAAGTATTATCAATTTTTCTAGAAGTATTAATGCCACAATTGTAGAAGAATATGATAATGGAACTTATAAAATGTATAAGTAGGTGACTTTATGGATAATATTGTTAAAGTAACTGCTGAAAAAGTTTATAGACGAAAATTATTTACTAGAATTGTAAAAATGGCTTTATTAGTTTTATTACTGTTTTTCTCAATATTATATTTAATATTATATGTTGTGAATAGCAATGGTTATTTTACAATTAAACTAGATAAAAATTTAAAGTCTGAAAGACATATACTTTTATCTTCTGATTCAGAGTTTTCTGCGGAAACTGTTGAAATCAAAGTAAAAGGTTTAGAGTATATGGATAACATTACTGAAGGGTGGATTCCTTTTGATAGTTTAATATCAAAAGAAGGTGATCATAGTGAAGATAACTATATCGCATATACGTTCTTTGTAAAAAATGATGGAAAAGAGAATGTTAGTTATAAATCTAAGATTGTTATAGAATCTGTTATAAAGAATGTTGATGAGGCTGTTAGAGTTGCTCTTTATACTAATGGCGAAAAAAAGGTTTATGCTAAAAAGTCTAAAGATGGCAAAGCTGAACCAAATACAATATCGTTTTTATCAAATCATTTAATAATGCAACAAGATAGAAATAACATTAAACCTGGTGAAATAGACAGGTACACTGTAATTGTTTGGCTTGAAGGTAAAGACCCTGAATGTATCGATGATATCATTGGAGGGGAAATGAAAATGTCTATGATAATTACTGAAAAAACTGATTAATGAAAGGATTAAATTATGGAAAATGAAAACAATGTAAAAAACAATGTTCAAACAACACCTGTTGATCAAGCAGTTGTTAATAATACTCCTGCTCAACCACAAGCAACTAATGTTGTTGAAAACAATGTTGTAAAAGAAAATCATGAAGAATCAAATAATAATAGTAAAAAGATTCTTACTGCATTCCTTATGTTGATAGTTACTGCTATTTCTTTAACTACTGCATCTTATGCATGGTTCACTGAAAATACAACTGTTACTGTTGATAGCATTGATGTAAATGTTAGTGCTGCTAATGGTATCCAAGTTTCTGTAGATGCTGTTAACTGGAAAGCAAATATTTCAACTAATGATATTACTGCTAATGCTTATGCTGGTAATACAAACCAATTACCAAATCAAATTGTTCCTGTATCTACTATAGGTGATGTAGATGCTACTACAGGATTTATGAAAATGTATAAAGGTAGTATTGAAGCTGATGCTACTACTGCTCATGGTTATAGATTAGTTGCAGAACAATCTATTGAAAAAGCAGGTACTACAGGTGACTTTATTGCATTTGATTTATTCTTATTAACTACACAAGCTACTACAGTATATTTAACAACTTCATCAGATGTTGTAGCTACTGCTGCTGATACTGGACTTAAGAATGCCGCTAGAGTTGCATTCCTTTATGAAGGTAGTGCTGCTACAGGTGCTAGTGCAGATGCTATTGCATTAAAAGGTGCTGCTAGTCATAGTGCTGGTGGTGCTACTAATATGTTCTGGGAACCAAACTCAAATATACACACAGCTGCTGGTGTAGCACAAGCAAACAACTATGGTGAAACTACATATGATACGACTACAGTTGTACCTAATTACTATGGTATTAAAGCTGCTATTGCTGCAAATCCTGCAGTAGACTATCAATCAAAAGTTACTACATATTTTGATCAAGTAACTCCTGATATTCAAACTCCAAATGGAAATACTGCTAATGGAGAATATAAAACATTATTTAACTTAGCTGCTGGTATTAATAAGGTTAGAATATATGGATGGGTTGAAGGACAAGATTATGACTGTGAAAATAATGCTTCTGGTTCTAATATTACTTTCAACATTCAAATATCTAAAAATGCTGGTGTATAGTAATTTTGGAGGCGTAATATGAAAGGAAAAAAGATTTTAAAAGTTATTTTAGATATAATAATTTGGGTTGTTATTATTTTAGCAGCTAGTGTAACTTTGATTACATTAACTTCTCGTGAAAAAGGAGTTTCTAAAATATTTGGATACATCCCTCTAAATATTCAAACAGGATCAATGGAACCTGTTATTAAGACTGGTGACTTAATTGTTACTAAGAGTTATGATGGAAAAACTGTATTAAAAGAGGGGGATGTTATTGCATTCTTCGCAATGGAAGAAAATACTAAAATAATTAAAACACACAGAATTAAATCAGTACTTACAGTAAATGGTATGACATCTTATGTTACTCAAGGTGATGCTAATACTGGAGAAGATCCACAACAAGTTGCTCCTGGAGATATTATCTCTGTATGGAATGGAACAAGATTACCGGTTTTAGGTTCAATCCTAACATTCTTAAAAGCTAAAGTTGGATTCTTTGTATGTATCATTTTACCTTTAGCAGCATTCTTTATATATCAATTATATAAATTTATAATGTTGTTACTAGATTATAAGAAAGTTAAATGATTTGTTTAATATAAAAATTGCTATTCATTGAATAGCTTTTTTATTTTGATAAAAGTAGTATATTTCCTTGTAATTTAGTCCTAAAATATGATAAAATTAAACTGAGTATAGAATTAAGAATAGAGGTGGAAGAATTGTCAACATATATTAGATTTTTATATGATTTATTTGAACAATTCTTTTCCGGAATAATAAATATTTTTATGGGATTTTTTAAAGGCATTATTAAGATGTTTAACTTTAAAGCATATTTGAAAATATTAAAAGAATATTCTGGAGAATTTTCAGTTGGTCAATGGATATTAGTAGGTTTAGCAGTATTACTTATACTTGCATTCTTACTTGGAATTATATATTTGGTATTTTTGTTAATTAGAAAAATATTTAAGTTTAAGAAAACTTTAGTTGAGCAAGAAAGTTTATTAGAAGAAGTGGCTAAACTTGATAGAGATGTTATAAGACTTAATCAAGAAAAAGAAGAATTATATGCTTTGAAAGTTTCACAAATTGGTCTTAAACCTCAAGAGAGTGCTTTGAATGTAGATTTACCTAGTGATATTAAGAGTACTAGTGAAAGTACTACTACTGAAGGTGAAACTGGTGAAGGTGAAGAGACTCCAGCTGAAGCTATACCTGAAGCGGCTAATGGAAGTCGTTTCTTCAAGTTAACTCAAATTGATGAAGAGTATGCAAATAAAGAACCAGAAAACTTTGGTAATACATTCACACTTGAAGAATTATGTGATACTTTTAGAAACTTTGCTGCTAGTCGTATGAAACTATATTATAAAGTTAAAATTATTCGTTTGTTTGTAGCAGCTCTTGGAGCAACAAGACTTGTAATTTTACAAGGTATCTCTGGTACTGGTAAAACATCACTTCCATATGCTTGGGGAAAATTTATTAGTAGAGATGCAACTATTGCTTCAGTTCAACCTTCATGGAGAGATAGAACAGAGCTATTTGGTTACTTCAACGAGTTTACTAAAAAGTTTAACGAAACAGAAGTATTAAAAGCTATGTATGAAGCAAGTTATAATGATGAAATGTATTTAACAATACTAGATGAAATGAATATAGCTCGTGTTGAATACTATTTCGCAGAAATGCTATCTATATTAGAAATGCCTTCTCGTGATGAATGGGTAATAGATTTGGTACCAAATGTATGGCCAAACGATCCTAAACATTTACCTGATGGTAAACTTAAGATACCAGATAACATGTGGTACATTGGTACAATCAATAATGATGATTCAACATTTATGGTAACAGATAAGGTATACGACCGTGCGATGCCTATAGATATTAATGATAAAGGTCAACCATTTGATGCACCTGATACAGAAGGTATTAGAATTAATAGTAGTTACTTAGAAAGCTTATTTACTAAAGCTAAGCAAGAACATGCAGTTAGTCAAGATACACTTAATAAGTTAGAAGATATGGACAATTATGTTATTGAACATTTCAGACTAGCCTTTGGAAACCGTATCGTAAAACATATTAAAGAATTCATTCCAGTATATGTAGCATGTGGTGGTACTGAGTTAGATGGATTTGATTATATACTTTGTAAAAAAGTACTTAGAAAGTTTGAACAATTAAACTTATCATTCATTCGTGATGAGATAGATGGATATGTTAAATTCTTAGATAAAACATTTGGAAAAGAAAATATGAGTGAATGTAAAGAATATTTAGCTAGACTTAAGAAAGCAATGTAGAAAGGAATAAAAGATGAATAAAAACGAATTATTAAATTTATTAGATGATACAGATAATTTAGCTATGCAACAATTTGTTGGTTCTAATGAATCTAAAGTTGTTGTTAATTCATCTTTTCAAAGTGTAGAGTATGATTACTCATGGATAGATAAAATAGAAGAAACTCTTATTTATCTTGATAATATCATTAGAAACCCTAAAAGATTCATAATGCAAGAAGAAGAAATAGTTCCAGTAGAAAAAGCTAAAAAGATTAGTCAAGAAACTATAAAACATTTAGCACAACATACTGATTTAATACAAGATGTTAGTGAAGATGGAACAATTACTCCTAGTAAAGTACTTAATGTAAACAAGGAAGAAAGCTTTGATATTTATGAGAATAGATTTGTAATATCATTATTAAATAACCTTAATTATTTCTTTAAACTTAGAAAAGAAGCTACTGCGAGTGGAAGTTATGCTAAGAAAAAGAGAATAATGACTTATAATGGTAAAACTAAGTTAGGAAAAGATGAAGTAAATATAACTTTAAATATGGAAACTAATTCATTTGAAGATTTAAGTGGTACTTCATCAAGTGGAGAGAGTGTTGAACAAAGACTTGCTAAGATTGAGTTAGTAGTTGCTGACTTTTTAAAAACACCATTTGTTAAAGAACTTGCAAGTGCTGCTCCAGTAAAATCTCCAATTAGAAAGACAAATACTATTCTTAAAAATCCAAACTTTCAAAAAGCATTAGAATTATGGGAATTTATAGAGCAATATGATGTTAAAGATAAGAAGGAAGTTAATGATTCTCATGAAAAAGTAGATGATGAAAAAACTAAAAATAGAATGGACATGGCATTCTTCTTAGATTATGTAATACTTAATGAGAGCGATTCTAATAAAACATTTAAAGAAGATAAAATTAATAGATATGCTCTTCGCAAGTTGATTGCTGACTTTATGATTAATAATCGAAAATATTCTGAAAAGGAATTCAAAAAGATTCTTACTGAAGAGTTTAAATTAGCTCATGAAAAAGAGTTAAAAACAGACAAAGAGATTATTAAGAAGTTTAAAGGACTTCTTAAAGGATATAGAAAGAATAAACAAGATGCATTTGCATATTTGAGGTAGTATATGAATAAGGAAGCAAGTAAAAATATTTATGTTACAATGTTTAAACTTATAGCTATAATTGTATCTATATTTGTTTTTTCTTATGCTTGGTTTGTTCATGAAAGTGATAGTAATGTAGAAGGAGTTAATATTGGTACTGCTAAAACAAATAATATTATGATTTCTGAAGATGGAAATCAAGGTTGGGGAGACTCATTTAATATTGATGTTGGTGAAGGATTTAGATTTAATAATGAAGTAACTAGTGATGGTATTAATTTCTATAAAGCTAATTTAAAAGATGAGTATGGAACTCCTTTAAGTTTTACTAATGCTACTCTTAATGAAGATTATTTAGAATTTGATGTTTGGTTTAAGAATGATTCTTCTGTTAAATTATTTTTAGAAGAAGATTCTAGTGTTACTCCAGAGTGTGGTACTAAAAAAGAAGACTTGGTATTAACTCCAGGTAGTGATAAAAAGATAGATGATATTGTTAGAGCTAGTGCTTATGGAGACTTTAGTAGAGACTTAATAGCTGGGGCTGTTAGAGTCGCATTTATAAGATATAATTTTAATGAGGAAACTAATAGTTTTGAACTTGAAGATAAACCAGTTCTAATTTGGGCTCCAAATAAAACATATGAAATAATTGAAAATGATGGTTGGTTTACAGCTGATGTTGAATCAACTAATAGTCAAAGTTATAAATATATTAAAGTTGAAGATTCAAATACTTTTCGTGAAGAAGATTTAGATAATTTAAAAGATGATATAAGCGCTTCATATGATACCAAAATGGCTAATGGAGATCCAGTACTTGTATCTATAGATACAGAAGATGGGCTAGAGAAAAAAGCTGGACTTAAAGTTAGAGTATGGGTAGAAGGAAATGATAGAGATGCTGTTTCTGCTTTAAAAGGTGGAATATTTAAAATAAATTTATCTTTTGTAGGTATTACTAAAGAGGAAAACACCAATGTTCCAAATGTTAAAGCTGATGATGTTAGTAAAACTATAGATGGTATAAATGAACACATGGAGTATTCAACTGATAATGGTCTTACATACATTGAATATAAAAATATTGTAACATTTGATAAGAATTCTACTGTATATGTTAGATATAAAGAAACAGATGAGTTATTAGCATCTAAAGCAGTAATTGTTAAGTTTGGGGGTGAAAATTAATGAATAAGAAAATAATAGTAAAAATAATATTACTTGTTGGATTTACTGTTATATTATTTATGACTTCATATGCATGGTTTCAAGATAGATCAAATCCTCAAATAAACTTATCTAATATTCAGGTTAGTGCTGCTGAAGGATTGGTTATAAAACTTCAACCAGATTCTGCTGCTAGAAGTGTTGTTAATTTAAATAATATGTTAGATAATTTTGATGAATTTGAGTTAAAACAAGTATCTAGTGTAGATGCTGCTAACTTTTATACAATTGATTTTAATGAAGGTTTATCATTGACTGATCCAGAATTTATTTTACTTCCTAAGTCTGATGGAAGTGTATCTCAAATGATAGAGAATGGTTACGTTGATTTTAATTTTTATTTACAAACTGAAGACTATCCAAAACATGTATATATACATAGGGATACTAAAGTTACTGGTCCTGCGTGGGATGCTCTTAGAATAGCAATTACTTATCCAACTTCAAGTAGTTCAACTGCGACAGTGATATTTGGTAAAACACCTGAAAATGGTATAACTGATCCGTATACAACTAAGGCTATAATTAAAACTGGAAAATTTACTTTTGGTAATGTACCTAGTGAATATTCTACTAACCAATTAGTTCGTAATTTTAGTTTTAAAGATGGTGGAAGAAGTTCTAGTGATAGTGATAATATTGATCTTAATAAAGTGCTGTTTACTATTCCTAAAAACTCTAGAATGCAAGTTAATCTTAAGATATGGTTAGAAGGGGGAGATGTTGATTGTACTAATGCTCTTGCTTCTACAATAATAAATGTATTATTTAAGTTTGGTAGTGCGAATGAATTATTAGCGGCTCCTTCATTAACTGGAAATACTAACTATACAATTACTGGACTTGATACTACAATGGAATGGGCAACTACTAATGATCAAAATACTGTATGGACTAAGGTAACTGATCCAAATCAACAATTTACAGGATATCAAAGTGTATATGTTAGAATTGCTGAAGTGGTTGGTGTATCTCCAGAAAGTTATGCAACACTGGTAACATTTGGGGGTTAATATGAAAAAGAATATATCAATAATATTAAATATTCTAATAATTGCTTTATTAATAGGAATAGCTTATGGATGGATGCAAACAGAACCATCTTTAGGCGAAAACATTGAATATAATCGTGACTTTTATATAACTGATAGTGATATAGATGTTAAACTTTATGCTCTTGTTAATAATACTTATGTTCTTCAAGGACAACAAAGTGCTGATGCACTTATTACTCTTGATGAAATGTATCCAGGAAAAATACAAAGATATAGGTTTGAATTAACTAATAAAAATAAGGTAGCTGCTAAAGTTAAGATTGTATTTACTGAAATAACAGGTAATATAAATTTTATGAAGAATTATTTAAAAATAAGTGCTACTAACCCTGAAACATTCTCATTTATGCTTAATGATAGACTTGAACATAATGAAGAGGATGATAGATATTTCTTCGATTTTGCTAAAAGTGTTACAATTCCTGCGAACTCAACATTAAATTATTATTGGAATTTAGAAATAGATATAGATGCTCCAAATGCATTACAGGGAACATCACTAAAAGTTAACAAAATAATGTTTATTAAACCATAGAAAGGATATATATGAAAAAAGTATTACTTAAAATATTAGATGTTATTAAAATAATATTACTTATCTTACTTGTACTATTTGTAATAGCAACTGCTTATCAAAAAGTAGTGCCAAATAATCCAAGTGTTTTTGGATTTAGAACTTACTCAATAATAACTAATAGTATGTATCCTAAACTAAAAAAAGGTGATGTAATACTTATAAAAAAACAAAAAATATCTGACTATAAAGTTGGAGATATAGTTACTTTTAGAGGAATGGATGGAGACTTAAAAGGTAAAATAGTTACTCACGAAATAGTTGGAATTTCAAAAGAAAACAATAGAAGAATATTTTATACTAAAGGTATTAAAAATGTGTCAAATGACCCAGCGGTTTATGAAGAACAAATGCTTGGAAAATACATATATAAATTTTTCTTATTTAGTATTATAGAAAGAATAATGGATACTAAATTAGGATTTATACTTATAATAATTATACCTTTAGGACTTATATATTTCTTTGAAATAAAAGATATAGTAAAGGATGTTAAAAAAATAAAAAATCAATAAGGAGTAGATATGAAAGAAAGCATTAATAAAATTTATAATGCATTAATCAATTATTTAATTGATTTCTTTCATGTTGCTAAAAAAAGATTTAAAAGATGTTATAAAAAAATTAGAAAGAAATTAAGAAAGTTTTACTATTATGAAATACTTGGTGTAATAGTAGTATCTGTTTATCTATATAGATTTATTGATTCAATTTATAATTTAAGATTCTTAAAAAAGATTAGACTTTATATAGTACTATATTGTAAAAAGTTTAAGAGATATGCAAAAGAATATTATAGTGAATTTAAAGAGTACTTGAGTTTAGCTAAAACTAAAAATAAAGAGAGAATAGACGGTTACAGAAGTGAATATTCTAAATATATGACTCCTAGAATTATGGCTAAATCATTTGTACTTGTCATACTTAGTGTTTTCTTAATATATGATGCTTATAGTTGGTTTTATAATGAATATGTTAGTAAAGGTACTGAAATTAAATTAGGTACTGTAGAACATATAGTTAATCAATATGATAAATCTGGTGTTTTAATTGGTACTGAAGGTGACACCGTTACTGTAGTACGTGAAACAGATTTAAGTAATACATTTAAGAATACAAGATATATTGAGATTAAAAATACTGGTTCATTAAATATAGATTATAACTTATCATTTACGTTAGATGGAACAATGTCTAATGCAGGAGTACTATATTATAGAGTTATAGATATTACTGATGAAGTACTTTCAAGTACAGTTACTGCTACTAATGATACTAAGTTAAAAGCATATGCTGCTTCAAATCCAACACCTGATAATCTTGAAACTGATGCATTAAACCCAGTATCAAATTTAACTACAATACCTCAAATAATTATTAAAGGTGAAATAGATAAAGATAAAGATGATGATGAAAATAATTATAGATACTTTAGAATAGATTATGGTATGTATCAAAATGTTAATTCGTCATTATATAGTGGAGCTTCAGTAAGTGTTCATGCGAACGTGTATTGTACTCAAAGAGGAATAGATGTTAGCCTTGCTAATGAAGGACAAATTTGGTTAGTAGAAAATGAAAGTCAATTTAGAGATGCTGCACTTAATGCTCTTAGTGGAGATACAATTAAGCTTGCTGATGATATTAAGATTGATGGTAGTGTTGATTTTCAACGTAGAGTACATTTAGATACTGCTGGATACAACTTACATTTTACTGGAGACTTAGTTTATGATTTCGTTGAGATGGGTAAACTTAACATTGATACTTCCTCTGGTGGAAAAATAGATGTTGATGGAAATTTATATATAAATACTCCAAAGAGTCAAATACATATTGTTGGTTTAAATCAAGATTATGATATATTTGTTGGTAAAGAATTTACTGTTAATGGTATTCAAAATGAAGAGGAAGATGGTGTTTTATTAGAAGCTGTTAGAATTGTTAAAAATAAAGTAGGTAATATACCTGTTGATATAATTGTTGAATCAAATACTCGTTTAACTATTGCACCTAATGTAGAAGTAGGTTATGTAATAGGAGCAGATGGTTCAACTAACATTGAGATTCTTAATAATGGTACTATTACTCAAATACAACTTCAAAACATGAAACTTATTGATTCATTCTCTAAATATCAAATATATGTATACAACTTAAATACAATTCTTGGGGTATTAAATGGACCTTCTATTATGCTTCCATCTAACTCAACACCATATACTGGTCCTAACACTGGTAATACATTAATTATAAGAGGAGTTTCATCTAACAATATTACAGTTGGCGGATCTGATAACTTTACTGGAGATGATATCAATCAGGGTGCTCCTGAAGATTCTGTAATACCAATTCAAGGTGAAGAAAATTCATATTATGTTTATATTCGTGATAATAACGAATCATTAGAAAAGCTATTAAAAGCATACTTTGATGATATTGATCCTACAACTACTACTGAAAATATTTATAATATTAAGAAATTAATAATATATACATTAAATAGTGCTTATTTTGAAAATGAAGATTTTACTTATATAGCTAGTGATGAAATGCATTCTATAGAATATTTAGGACTTGCGAATGCTACTGTTAGCGATGGAACAACAATTAATAAAATAGCTAATAATACTTTAAAAGATAAGACAAGTATTAAGACATTAATTCTTCCTAAAACATTAACAACTATTGGTTCTAATGCATTTGCTAATGTTAACCTAGGCCGTATATCTACTTCTAGAGCATTTACATTCTTATCAATTCCATCTACTGTAACTAATATAGGTGATGGAGCATTTGCTAATGCAAGATATGTTAAGTTTGGAGGACAAATTCCTCCAACTATTGGAAGTAATACATTTAATGATAGTTCTAATGGTACTAAGTTCTTTGTAAGTCAAGGAGCAATTGAAACATTTAGAAATACTAAAAATATTAATGAAGCATATGTATATTATCACGGAGAATTATCTGATAATAAACAATATTTTGTTTATGATTATGGTGAAGGATATGGAATTTCATACTTTATAAATAGTGTATCAGTTGGTTCTAGTATTACTATTCCAAATAATATAACTAAATCATCTGTTACTAAACCTGTTACTGCACTTGGATATAATTCATATAGGAATTTAAATACAGCTGCTACTGGTACTAAGATAACTATTCCAAATACTGTGTCATTAATTGATTCATATGCATTCTATAAAGATAATATAACTGAAATAAATTTAGGTGAAGTTAGTAAAATAAATTCATATGCATTTTATGATACAAAGTTAACTACACTTGTTTCTAATAAACTTGAATATATTGGTTCTTATGGTTTCTATCAAAATCCAATAACTTATATTAGTCTTCCTAATGTTGATGAAATAATGTCATATGCGTTTATGAATAGTACAACTCTTTATGAGATGGACCTTGGAACTGTTAAAGTAATAGGTGATAAAGCATTTTATAATTGTCCTCAACTTGGTAGAGTTTGGTTTAGTAATATTTCTACTAAGGTTGTAAATAATGGTAAAAGTATTGATTTAACTGTTGGTGAAGATGCTGTATTTACAAATTGGGGAATGTACTTAGATGGTAGACTTAGAGTGTATGTTCCATCAGGAACAGATGCTGAAGGATTTGATTATTTACAAGGGTATAAGAAGATATTTGCTGCTAATGAATCATTTGTATATCCTAAAGGAACAATAATTGGTAGTTATAAACACGTAGCTATTCCATATGATTGGGGTGAATATAGTGTACGTGGTGTTACTAAAAAGAATGCTCAGGGCGAAGATGTAACTGCTTATGAAATTATTGAATATCATGGAGCTGATTTAACTAGTAGTTATCAAATACCAGATGTTATAGTATCTGACGAAGGATTATCTGCATCTATAACTGGTAACTCATGGCAAAATGGTAGTGGATACAGATTTGGTGGTAACTTAACAATTACAAATAATACAACAGCTACTATAAATGATTGGACTGTTAGAATAAATCTTCCAACGGGTGTTACATGGGGTTCTACTTATACTGGAGCTAATGAAAGTGTAAATGGTAACTTATTAATCTTAACAAGTAAAGATTATAATGGAACTATTGCTCCTGGAGAAAGTAAACAATTGTCATTCTATTATGATATGTCTTCTCAAAGTTTAAGTATTGGTATCTTGAGTGTATATTCTTCGACTAGTCCTTTAATGAATATAATTTCAGTAGGCGAGTATGCATATAGACATACTGCTTCATCATCAAATCAAACTATTGATTTACTTGCGAATAATTTAATAAATATAGATAATCATGGTCTTGAAAATATTAAAGTTAAATCACTTACTTCAGAGAGTTTAATTTCTATTGGAGACTATAGTTTATATAATACTGGTCTTCAAACAGTAGACCTTCCAAATTTAAATTCTATGGGTAAATATGCTATGTCGGATATGGATACTTTATATAGTGTTAACCTTGGTAATATTCAAGTAATGGGAGAGAATGCTATTAGTAATAACCCTAACTTAGAACAAATATTTATAGGTACTACTAATACTGATAACATGTCAGTTCATAGTACAGCGATGAATAATATTGGTACTAATGCTAATAATAGACTTAGAATATATGTACCTGAAGGAAAAGTTGATTTCTATAAAGCATTATTTAGTAATTATCAAGATTATATTTATCCAACTGGATATATAGTTGGTTCATTTATCAATACACCAATTCCATATGATATTGGTGAGTATAGTGTAAGAGAGACAACTATAAAAGATAGAAATAATCAAGATGTTAATGGTTGGGAAATTATTGAATATCATGGAGCAGATATATCTAATACATTTAATATTCCACTTACGTATACAATAAAAGGAGTTACTAAAGATGTTATAGCTGTAGGTGATCATGCATTTAAACATACTACTGTTAATGGTAGCGGTGGTAGTGATATAGTTAATAATAAACTTATGAAATTAGGAGATCATAGTTTCGAAGGAATTACAGCTATTAAATCATTTACATCTACTAGTTTACTTGATATAGGAAGTTATGCATTTAATAATGGTGGCCTTGTATATTTAGAAACACCTAATTTAAGAAGCATTGGTTCTTATGCACTTGCTAATATGAATACACTTTATAAAATTAATTTAGGTTCTGTATATCAAATGGATACAAACGCTGTTTATGCTCTTCCAAATTTAGTACAAGTATTCTTTACTCCAGGAAGTGAAACTAGAGTATTTGATCAATATGCATTTACTGATGTTGGAACACTTACTAATAATAGAATTAGATTCTATGTTGGTTCTTCTAATACTTCAACTGAAGTTAAAACTCCAAATAATGTAAATATCAATGTTACTGATAGTTGTTCTAGAAGTCAAAGGGGTAATGGTACTAGTAGAAGATATACTTATGTATGTACTGTAACAGTTAGAAATGATTCTGGACATGATATAGAAGCATGGACTACATCTGTTACTCTTGGAAATACTACACTTCAAACTGCTACTAATGCTTTATATGAAGCATCAAGTTCTAGAATAGTATTTAATAATACTTCTAGTAATGGTACGTTAACTAATGGTTCAAGTACAACATTTAGTTATACAGTTAGAACAACAAATAGTAGCACTTGGACAAACTTATATGGTCATTTATCTGGTTCAACTGGTACTTACTATACAACTACAATTACAACTTCAACTGATTATTTAACTGATGTATATGCTAATTCATTTAGAAAAGAATATAAAGATTATTTCTATGATTATGGAACAATAATGGGTACTTATAGTTCTACAAATATTCCATATAATATTGGTGAATATAGTGTTGTAAGTCGTGAATATATAACAAAAGATAATCAAAGTGTTAAAGGATTAGAAATTGTTGAATATCATGGTGCTGACTTAAATGCTACTTATATGTTACCAACTACATTAGCTATTGATGGTCAAAGTTATGAAGTAATTGGTGTAGGTGAGAGAGCATTTAGATGGGTAACAATGAGTTCTGGTAGTACATTTGATATAGTTAATACAAATTTAAGATATATTGGAAACTATGCATTCTATAATTTACAAGGTGTTCGTGAACTTAATCTTTCAAATGTTGATTACATTGGTGAGTACGCATTATTTAATAATAAACTTTATAAAGCAACAACTCCTAAACTTGTAGAACTTGGTAATTATGCTTATGCTAATAATATAACTCTTAACTATGTTAATGCCGGACCTGTTACAAGTATTGGTGAAGGTGCTTTCTATGGATGTACTGGAATGGAGCAAATGTTCTTTACTTCTACTAATGCTGATACACAAGCAAGTGGTATGAAAATTGGTGTAGGAAGTAATGCATTCTATAATGTAGGTACTACAATTGGAAAGAGATTTAGAATATATGTTCCAGATGGTAAGATAGGTACTTCAAATGTAACTTATCAAGAAGCATATAAGAATACATTCCCATCTAATGTTAAAGATTATATTTATCCAACTGGATATATAATTGGTAGTTATAAATTTGGTACACTTCCATATGATATTGGAGAATATAGTGTACGTGAAGTAACACTTAAAAATATGATGAATGCTGATGTAACTGGTTGGGAAATTATTGAATATCATGGACCTGATGTTACTTCATCATTTGAAATTCCAAATGAGATTACTGCTGGTGGTATAACACATGATGTTGTATCAATTGGTACTTATGCTTATTATGGAGTAGAGGTTGTTACTGGTCAAACATGGGTAGTTAATCTTCCTAATAGTGTAGTTCTTATTGATGATTATGCATTCTATCAAACAGATGTTACAAGAGTAACTGGAAACCAAATAACAAGACTTGGTAAATATTCATTTGCTGATTGTGAAAAATTAACTAATGCAATATTTAATAGTGTAGTGGTAGCTGATGATTATTGTCTTTATAGTTGTGGCTCTATTTCATATATTCAATTTGGTACTGGTACAACAAATATTAATGATTATGCTTTATATAACCCATATCAAGGTGGACCAACAACTACATTAAGTATGCAAGTAAATAGTGTTCCAAATACTGCGTCTAATGCACTTCCAGGATATGAAAGAGGATTCTTAGGTTTATGGTATAATTCACACTTTACTTATTCTGTACCATCTAGTGTACTAAGTGACTTTAGAAATGCTACACCTTGGAGTTATCATAATTATTCGAGCGCCCAATATTCATCTGATTTCTTATATATACTTAATAATAACAATGAAATTAAGATAACATCTTATACAGGAAGTTCAGCTTCTGTAACTATTCCTGATACATTAGATGTTAATGGTAGAAGTTATAATGTTACTAGTATTACAGCTGATGCATTTGATGGAAATAGATATGTAACAACATTAAAACTTCCAAGATATTTAGATGATATTCCGGGGGGATTCTTAGATGGAAACTCTAATATTAGTAATATAAATGTTGATGCTAACAATGCAACATTTTCAAGTACTTCAGGAGTTCTTTATAATAAAGATGCTAGTTCATTAATTAGATATCCAAATGGAAAAACAGCTATTACTTTTACAGTACCATCTACTGTTAAAACAATTGGTTATAGAGCATTTGCTAATCAAACTAATATAAATACTATATATATGAATAATATACTTGAAAGTATTGGTGCTTATGCATTTAATGGATGTACAAATTTATCAGCTTATTACTTTTATACAGATGTACCTAAGTTGACTGGATTTGATACATTTGATACTTCATATCAATTACAAATGTATGTTCCTACTGACTATATAAGTAATTATAGATCTAATACATACTTTAAAGCTTATAGTAATTATTTAGTAGCTAATTAAAACAAAAGTAAATTTACTTTTGTTTTTTTATTTGTTTGCTTTTCTTAAACAGGCGATAATGTTATAATGATTAAGAGGTAATAAATATGATGTTAAATAATAAACAAATGGAAGCAGTTAATCATAAAGAAGGGCCTTGTTTAGTTCTTGCAGGAGCAGGTAGTGGTAAAACAAGAGTATTAACTGAAAGAATAATAAAATTAATAGACGAAGGAGTAAGTCCATATAATATACTTGCAATAACTTTTACTAATAAAGCAGCTAAAGAAATGAGAGAAAGAGTAGAAGCTAAAATAGATACAATAGCTGATTCTATATTTATTGGAACTTTCCATTCATTTGGTCTTAGAATACTTAGAGAAAATTATAGTGATATAGGATATACATCTAATATAACAATACTTGATACAGATGATACGAAAGCACTTATCAAAAGAATATTAAAAGAAAATTCTTACGACCCAGCTAACTATGATATTAAACATATTATATCTAGAATTAGTAGTGCTAAAAATGATGGATTAAGTCCTTTAGAATATTCTAAATTATTTTTAAGAGATGAAGATAAAGTAATATCTTTTGTATATGAAAAATATATTAAGCTATTAAAAGAGAATAATTCAGTAGATTTTGATGATTTATTATTAAAACCAGTAGAGTTATTTAAAAAACGTAAAGATATATTGGAAAAATATCAAGAAAGATTTAAATATATTCTTGTTGATGAATATCAAGATACTAACAGTATTCAGTATGAACTATGTAAGTTACTTGCTAGTAAGTATCATAATATTTTTGTAGTAGGAGATGCTAATCAATCTATATATTCATGGAGAAATGCTGATTATAAAAATATTCTTAATTTTGAAAAAGATTATAAAGATGCTAAAGTAGTTCTTTTAGAAGAAAATTATAGAAGTACTAATACAATACTAAAAGCAGCAAACTCTGTAATTAAGAATAATCGTGAAGGTACTAAATTGAATCTATGGACATCTAGTGGAGATGGAGAAAAAATTGAATATATTAGACTTGAAGATGAAATTAAAGAAAGTTCATTTGTTATCAAAAAGATAAAAGAGATGATAGATGAAGGATATCAATATAGTGATTTTGCTGTACTTTATAGAACTAATGCTCAAAGTAGAACAATTGAAGAAGCTTTTGTAAGAAGTAATATTCCATATAATATTATTGGTAGTTATTACTTCTATAGTAGAAAAGAAATTAAGGATTTAATAGCATACTTAAATTTAGTATATAACTCTAATGATTCAGTTAGTTTGGAAAGAGTAATTAATACTCCTAAAAGAGGAATAGGTACTAAAACTATAGAAAATATTCGTAATAAAGCACGTGAAAATAATATATCTATGTTTGATGCGATAGAGTCTGGAAAAGAACTTGAATTTAAGAAATTAATTCTAGAATTACAAGAAGATGCTAAAACTCTTAGTTTATCTGAATTAATAGAAGACACACTTGTTAAAAGTGGTATCAGAGCAGAATATGAACTAGATAAATCACTTGAAAGTGATGCTAAAATAGAAAACTTAAATGAATTTAAATCTGTAGCTGTTGCTTTTGAAGAAAGTGGAGTTTATGATTTATCAACATTCTTGGAAAATATATTACTTGTTAGTGATGCAGGTCAATATAAAGAGAATAAAGATGCTGTTAATTTAATGACTCTTCATTCAGCAAAAGGACTTGAATTTAAAGTCGTATTTATTCTTGGTATGGAAGAAGGCATATTCCCACATAATAGAAGTTTTGAAAGTGCTAGTGAGCTTGAAGAAGAAAGAAGACTATGTTACGTTGGAATTACTAGAGCTAAGAGTATTCTATATTTACTAAGTGCTAGACAAAGAACTTTATTTGGTAAAACTAGTGGTACTGTAGAAAGTAGATTTATTAAAGAAATAGATGATGATTTAATAAATAAAACTAATATGTCAGTAAGACCAGATGATAGACCTAAGAGAACACTTGGAAATATGTATAATAATAATGCTACTAGTGATGGAATCAAAGCTGGAGATAATGTTATTCACACAGTATTTGGTGAAGGTGTTGTTATTAAAATTAGTGGTGGAATTGCAACTATTGCATTTGCTCATGGAGTAGGTATAAAGAGTATTGCTGCTAATCATAAATATTTGACAAAGAAATAATGTAAAGTTATTTCTTTTTAATTTGTAAATGCTTTGTCAATTTACAATTAAGAACATTAATGATATAATGTTCTTAATAAGTTAGGAGGAATATATATGGGTCCAGTTGGTTATATAATCATAGCAGTTTTGGTAATATTAGTTATTTATTTTATTAGTGTTTATAACTCATTAGTTAAATTAAATAATAATGTTAAAGAAGCTTTTTCTACAATGGATGTATATCTAAAAAAGAGATGGGATTTAATACCAAATTTAGTTGAAACTGTTAAAGGTTATGCTAAGCATGAAAAAGGAACTTTAGAAGAAGTTGTTAAATTAAGAAGTGGTGCTTACGATAAGATGAGTCCAGATGAAAAAATAGAAAATAATGCTAAGTTATCTGCAGGTATTACTAAAATAATGGCTTTAGCTGAAGCTTATCCAGAGTTAAAAGCTAATCAAAACTTCTTAAGTTTAAGTTCTGATTTATCTAATGTAGAAGCAGATATAGCTAATTCTAGAAAATATTATAATGGCGTTGTTAAAATATTTAATAACAAAGTAATGATGTTTCCAAGTAATATAGTTGCTAATATGTTAGGTTATAAAGAACAAAAAATGTATGAAGTAGATAGTGTTGAAGAACGTAAAAACGTTAAAGTACAATTCTAAGAGTTCTATTTAGAATATAACTAGAAAAATTAAATGTCCGAAAATAACATAAAAAAAGACACATAGTGTTTACCTATGTTACAATGTAAGTGCGAACAAACATTGGATGTAAAAAGCTATGTGTTTTTTTAATTACAATATAGTTTTATTGTGTTATACTTATAATTGGTGATGATATGAAAAATAAAAGAGGTTTTACATTGGTAGAGTTACTGGCAGTGATAGCAATCTTAGCTATACTAGTAATTATAGCGCTACCTAATGTAATAAATATGTATAACAAAGCACAAAAAGAAATTTTTTTAACTGAGGCAAAAAAGGTTTATAGTGAATCAGAAAAAAAGTATTTATCAAATTCAATAAGTGGCAATAAAACAAATGTTATTAATTCAAAAGACAATTCTAAACTCGATATGACAGGAAAGAAACTTCAATATTGTGTCATTTTAAATAGTAGTGGTAAAGTAACTGATATGAAAGTATCTAATGGTAAATGGATAGCAAGTTTAAATGGCAAAGCTGTTGAAGATTTAACTATAGATGATTTAGAAAATGGAAATTTAGATGATTATAATTGTGGGTCAAATGAGCCAAGTAATCCTGATAATCCTAATCAGCCAGATAAACCAAGCAATCCAGATCTCCCTAATTATATTAATTGTACTTTTGATGGAGATATGGTGCAGGGTGCTGAATATGTAAATGGACAATATACATATAGATACAAGCAACAAGGTGGCATTTATAATATTAAATTTAGATGGAGCAATATGAACACTGATGGATGGGGTGTAGCTTTAACGGATCAAGAATCAACTGACCCTGTAACAAGTCAAGTTTGCACGTATATAAATAATAAGCCAGTTGTATCTACATCGTGTATGTTTTATCAAACTAAAGCATCTTCTATTGATTTAGAAAAAATTAATACTTCTAATATAATAAATATGGGTGGTATGTTTTATGAAAGTAGAGCTAAAGAAATAAAAGGATTAAATAATTTTGATACAAGCAATGTTACTAATATGAATGGAATGTTTAGAAGTAATCCAGCAACCAGTTTAGATTTGAGTAGCTTTGATACAAGTAATGTGAAAAATATGAGTGGAATGTTTTTTGGATCTAGAGCAACTTCATTAGATTTAAGTAAATTTAATACAAGTAAAGTTACAGATATGGGATATATGTTTTATACTTCAAAAGCTACTTCATTAGATGTTAGTAATTTTGATACGTCCAATGTAACTAATATGAGATATATGTTTGGATGGGCAGCTGCAACGCAAATTAAAGGCTTAAATAAATTTAACACTAGTAAGGTATGGGATATGGGCTTTATGTTTTGGAATAGTGTTGCAACCAGTTTGGATGTTAGTAATTTCGATACATCAAATGTTACTGATATGAGCTCTATGTTTTATGATTGTGTTGTTCCTACACTTGATTTAAGAAATTTTAACACAAGTAAAGTTACTAATATGCATCATATGTTTTATGCTAATAAAGCATCTAGTTTAAATTTAACGAGTTTTGATACTAGAAAGGTTACAGATATGGGTGGAATGTTTTCAAGTAGTAAAGTTACTTCACTTGATTTAAGTAGCTTTGATATCAGTAGTTCAACCAATATAACTGATATTTTTAGAGGTGCTCAAGTTAGAATTGGTTATGCTAAAAATGATACTATTGCTACACTTTTAAATAATTCAAGTTATAAACCATCTGGTTTAGTATTCAAAGTAAAATAGATTATAGATATAATCTATTTTTTTATATATTTAAATCTATTTTTAAAATAATAATTGTGTTATAATAATTATTATAATAGAGGTGTGTATATGTCACTATTCAAACAAATGAAAAGCAGACAAATTCAAAGAAGAGCAAATGATTTCATTAAGAGTCTTAGTAATAAAAGTGAAAAAGAAATAGAGCAAGCTTATTTAAACACTAAAGAATTTGAAAATAATGAAATTGTTTTAAGCTATTTATTTTTTCATCATCCATCTTTAATTAGAATATTACCAATCGATTTTCAAAAATCTCGTCTTAATAGTAATCTTTCTATGTTTAGATATGGTTCTATAGAGGCACGTAAGGCTTTGGTATGTGATTGGCTTGCGGGTAATAAATTTTTTATGAATAGTAATGTTCTTGATTTAGATCCAGAAGAATATACTTCATATATTAAATTATATTTTTCACAACCTGATGATGTAGCTAAACTTTATATGGAAGATTTAAAAGAAGTTATAACTGTTTTATCTAATAGTGATTTAAAATCAACTGAGGATTTAATAAATAAAATTAAAGATAAATTAACTGATAAACAATGGGAATTTGTTATAAAAGTAAATCCATGTTTTATAAAATATGCTAGTCAAACAATTCAAAATAAATATGCTGAAGATGAAGCATATAATATGTATATTAGTGGAGATGCTAGAAATAATTTTGTTAAGAAGCAAGTAGATAAAATTAAAAATGATTTCACACTTCTTAATACTATGCCTATAGATGTACAAAAAGAATTTATAAAAGAATATCCATTTATGATAAATTATTTAGATACATCAACACTTACTGAATTATTAAAATATGATATAGAATTAATTAAATATTTAAATATAGCTGCTTTAAAAAGTAAAGATAATAAAGATCATGAAGTTGTTTATGGACTTTTAGAAGAAATAGGTAATAAGAATATAAATGATATAGTTAATATATTAATAGATAAAGGGTTACTGAATGCCAAAGGTAAACTATATAGATTTGATGCTAAAAGTAATAATATAAGTTACCAATATACTAAGAGATTAATTAAGATAATACAAGGTCTTAGTATTGAACAAATGATGTTACTTATTAATATAGATGTTAACTATGTACTTCCTTATGTTGTACCAGTTTATAATAATGATACTGATAGAAAAACAAAAGAAAGTATAATTATAGATTGTGATTCTAGATGTTTAAATTTATTTAAAGCTTATTACGATCAAGAAATGTATAATAATTTTTATAAAGTTATAAATAAAATATATAATGAATATTTAGAAAATATAGATAAATATGATTTTAATGTTGATTATAATTGTGTATTTGATTTATTTAAAGTTTTATTTAATAAAAATATTATGACAAAGAATAACGTTGAAAAGATTACTTTATTTATGGGTATATCTTTGTTATATAAAGGTAAAGAGGGTAAAACTCAAGAATCAGCTATTAAATTATTAAGTGATTTATTATCAACAGCATACAATAAAGAAATTAAATTAGATACGGAAATATATAATATTTATTCACTTGAGATTTTTGATAATAGATTATCATTTATACCTAGTTTGTTACTTAATAATTATTTTAAATATAATTTTGTTAATATGTCTACGTTACTTTTAATAGCGAAGAGTAATAAAAACAGAGAATTATTTATTAAATATTATGATATATTTAAATCTATCTATGGTGAGAGTAAAGAGTCTTTATATAAAGCAGTAGAGAATTTTACTTATTATAAAGAGATTATTGCTGATATAGATGGTAAAGAGTTAACTGATGTTGAAACTGATAATTTAATAGATTTAATTGCCACTTATGGTAACTATTTACATATTACTAAGACTAGTGAACTTGCTTCTTATGATATATCACTTCTTAAAAAATTAATAAATGAACTATCTGCTATAAAAGATGTATCTATTTATAAGAATTTATTATGTAGATATTTATTCAATAAAGGTTATGATAAAAATGGAAATAGTGGATGGTTAGAAATATCTACTATTAAAGAATTATGTGATGTATTTGATGCTGAAAATTTAGAAAATATTGAAGACGATGGTAATAAAGTATTTAGCACTGAAGAAATTAATTTATTTAGCATGATTAAATTATTATTTAATGTAAACGATACTGATTTATATCTTGGATACATTGATAATTTAGTTAATAATAAAACTAATAGAAATTTAATTGGTGTTATTGACTTCTTTAATAAATTAAAGAAATATAGATGTGAAATAATAAATGATCAAATTGTAACGATTGATGATATAGAGTTATTATATATAGATAGTCCTGATATAGTTGAAAAAAGAGTAGAAGATGGTGTAGTAGTTTATGAAATAAATAATCAAGACTTTAAAATATTATGTTCTTATACTAATGATGGAACACATTATGCATGTATGAATATAAGTGATCTTGAAAAGAATTGTTATGGTTATAATAAATTAGTTAAAACAGGTTCTCTTAGATTTACTACATATGATGATCATACTTTAATTAAGGTAAATAAAGATAGAACTGTTAAATATACTATGAATCCAGCATTTTTAGTAATTGTTGGTAAATTAACTGATGATCTTCTTGCGATTGCTAAAAAGAACAACTTAAAGATTGTTTATATTCAAAATAATTAGGAGGACTAATGAATAATAAAATTAAAGTAAAAATTGATTCATTAAAAAAAGATAAAAGTATCTTTAAAGAATATATTGCTAATTTTTGTAATATAGAAAAGGCTAACGAACTTTTTAAAAATAATAAAGAGTTTAAAAGTCTTAAAGATTATGCTTGTGTTAGTGATTCTAAAAAGCAAGAATTCTATGATTAAAAAAGCTGAAGATTTCGTCTTCAGTTTTAATTTATTTCATTATTTTCAAATTTAATGTTTAAGAATTTTCTACTTGCTAGATAGTCACACATATGTACAAATCTTTGATATTTGTCTTTTGGGGCTTCTAATATTTCGTTACCATTAAAATCAGTTGTCCATGGGCCCATATGAGTAGCTATACATCTGCAAACTAAATCAATTTGATTATCATTTAATTCTAGTTTATCTTTATTTTCTTTAATATAGTTACTCATTTGGATAGGGTGATCAAATGCTGTATATCTACTTTTGACTTTACCATTCTTAAGGCCATCATGAACAGTTAATGCAAATAATATTAAATCTTTTTCTTCATCAGTGAAGTTATTAATAGCTGGATTTTGTAAAAGCTCATATGCTATTCTTACAGCAGCTTTTGTATGTCTCACAAGACCACCATCACCTAAAGTAAATTCAGGATGATATTTACCAGTAGAACTTGCTGGTATTTGATAAAAATACTCTGGTAATAAATTTAACATTGTTTTTAAACTATTTTTAATTTTTTCATCTTTTATATAACTTAATTCTTTATTGAAAGCTTCATACATAATAAAATACCTCTAGAAAGAATTATATAATAAAATAATAAATTTTTCTACAATAAATAATATATATTAAATTAATAAATAGTTTGAAAAAGATATTCATTTATGTTAAAATGAATATGTAAGATAAACGGAGGAACGTAGATGAAAAAATTTAAATTTAAATTATTTGATAAAAAAATACCAACACGTAATTATTTTATAGTATTAGTTGTGTCAGTACTTGTTATCATAGCTTGTTTATATTTAAGGACATTCTATTTAACATATAGAAATAATAAATTAAGTACTAGTGTATTTTCAGATCAAAAAATTAAACAAATAAATACCAAAGATGTTAACTTTGCTTTAACAGAAACTGGGGATGTACTTCTATATGTAAGTTATACTGGAAATAGTGAAATATATAATAATGAAAAGAAAATGTATGAAGTTTTAGAGAAAAAAGATTTATTAGATGATATTATTTATTGGAATGTATCTGATTATGGTGATAGTACTGATTATATATCAACTTTAAAAAAACAATTTTCTAATATAAGAGATGAAATAACTAATGCTCCATTATTAATATATATTAAAGATGGTGAAGCAGTAGAAGCAATGAGTAGTGAACTTAAAACTATTGATTATAAAGTACTAAATAAAATGATTGAAAAATATGGAATTGAATAGTTTCATATTTTTTTTTGATTAAAATTATGATATTATATACTTGTATATTAGGAGAAAGTAATGAAAGAGTATATTGTACTTACAGTTAATGATAAAACATTATTTTTTGACTTTAAAACTATTAATGAAAAAGAAAATAAATTTGTTAATAGTTTAGAGTTTTATAATGCTTCATTATATATTTCCCTTAAATATTATAAAAAGAACTATAGTAAAATTATTAATTTATTAAAAGATAAAGGATTAGAAATACTTACTATTAAACGATTAATTACTTTTAAATATAGTATTTATTTATTAAATGAATTGAATATAAAAAGATTGAGACTTGATTTTGCTTCAACAGTAAGTTTACAAGATTATGAAATGTTCTTAGAAGTAGGTAGTTTAAAAGAAATAGATTGTTATTATATGCCTAAATTTATTATTGATAAATTTAATAGAAAAGGTGTTAATGTAACACTATATAATAAAGAAAAAGTATCTGATAGATTTATGTTAATGCAGGATGCATTTGATTATGAAACTTTATATTATAAAAAGAATATAGAAATAAGAGAAAAATATGATAATTTAGTTAGTGATTTAAAAGAATTCTTAAGAATAAATTATAATCTTAAATCTATTCATTTATATATATTTTCTAAAGAATTAATTTCTTCAATAATGGATTTAATTAAGAAAGATGAATCTAGAGAAATTATAGTTTTTTTACATCAAGGATATGATGAATATAACTTTATTTCTAAGAATTTTCTTTGGTTAAAAGAAGTAAACAAGAAATGTAAGAATGAATATACTTGTGAGTTTAGAATAGTTTATTCTAATTCTTTTCTTGTTAATAATTTATTTAAGCAATTAACTTTTAATAATTTAAAACTTATATCTTTATTATGCATCTATGTTAGTTTAGTTAGCTTAATAATTATTAAATCTTATGAATATGTAGAAAAAATGAGTATAGATGAAATAAATGCTACTATAAGTAATGGCACTTATGGTAATGATTTTGAACTTGATAGATTAGATGATGTTGATGAAGAAGATGATGATACTAGTGATGCAAATGGTGGAAATAATAGTAATAAAAATAATACTAGTAAACCTGCAAGTACAAAATATCAGTTTGAAAAAGTATTTTCTAAATTAAAAAAGATTAATAATGAAACAATTGGTTTTTTAACAGTTAAAGGTACTAATATTAATTATCCAATAGTACAACATAATGATAATAGTTATTATTTGAAAAGAGATATATATAAAAAGAAGAGTTCTATGGGGTGGGTTTATTTAGACTATAGAAATTCTAAAAATGAATTTGATTCTAATAATATTATATATGGACATAGTATGCTTAATGGTACTATGTTTGGTACTTTGAAAAATGTATTAACTTCTAATTTTAGAAAAAATAGTGAAAATATGATAATTAGTTATGACACTCCTAATGGACAATATAAATTTAAAATTTTTGCTGGGTATAGAGTTGAATATACTACAGATTATTTAAAAACTGATTTTGAAAATAAAAAAGAGTTTGATGCATTTGTTAAATTAATTAGAGGAAGAAGTACTTTTAAAACTAAAGATAAAGTAGAGTATGGTGATAAAATATTAACTTTATCTACATGTGCTAGTGGTAAGAAGAGATTAGTAGTACATGCTGTACTTATAAAAGAATAGAGAGGCATAGATATGAAAAAAAATATAATTATATTATTATTGACGATCCTATTTCCAAATGTTGTATCTGCTGCTTGTGATACTAAAGCGTTCGTGCAATATCAAAAGTTAGCAGATAATGTAACTTATGAAACATCATATAGTAAATCTGCTAATAAGTTTAGTGTAACATTTTATAATGTTGTACCTGGTTTATATATTACTGATAGTACAAATTATTATAGTGCTGATCTTGAAAATACTATATATATAAGCAATATAGAAGAAGGAAAGAGTGTTTCATATATAATTAATACTTCTGAGACTGATTGTGGTTCTTTAATAAAAACTATTAGTATTAATTTTCCATATTATAATACATTCTATGAAACTGATAGATGTGATGAATATAAAGGAAAATTAAGTATATGTTCATCTCAATTTTTGAATTATAAACCAACTTTAGACATTTTTGAATTACAAGTTAAAAACTTAGGTGGTATAGAACTAGAAAAACCAATACAAGAACCAGATAATAGAACTATTATAGATGATATAGTTGATTTTATGAAAGATTGGGGTATTCAAATAGCAATAGTTGTAGTAGTTAGTGTTATAACAATTATTCCTTTTAATGCTAAACTTAGAAAAGTAAAACATGGAATTTAAGAGATTTATTTCTCTTTTTATTTGTTATAATCTATTGAAAACGAAAATGCATTTATGTTATAATTTTGAATAGAAGAGTAGGTGAATTATGAAGAAAGTAAAATTTCTATTATTTAGCTTAATGCTTGTTTTTGTTTTCAGTGATAAAGTATTAGCTGTTTGCGAAGATGAACAATTGAATAGTTGGGCTGAGAGCGCTAGAATAGAAGCTATTGAAGACCAAGATATGGATACTTATGATGAAGAAGGAAATCTAATAGGTACTCATAAAAAAGAATATCATTATTATTTATTAGTGTATCCTCAAGCAAATATAATTTACGCTAAGGTTAGAGATTCTTTAACAAATGAAGAGTATACTGTATATCCTAATTCTGATTTTAGTACTGTGGCTATTGGATCAAAAATACACAATAAGAAAAAGAAATATACTATTACAATATATGGTAGTAGCAATAGTGCTTGTCCTAATGAGAAGTTAAAAACTTTAACTTATGAGGCAAATCCATATAATAAATATATGACTACTGAATTTTGTATTAATAATCCTGGAGATGAAAAATGTTTATTTGATTCTGATGCTGGTACAATGACTGAAGAAGAGTTTAATGCTTATGTTGCCAAACAAAATTCAGCCGAAGAAATAAAAAATATGTCATGGTCTGCTAAACTTTGGTTATATATAAAGAAGTATTGTTATTATGCTGTTATACCTATAGTTTTAATTTCAATATTTTATGGAATTACAATTTATATGGAAAAGAAAAAGAAGGTGAATTAAATGAAAAAGAAGTTTTTAAAAGTATTAATTATATTTTCTTTTCTTTTTTGCCTAAGTGGTGTTGGTGCCAAAGAATGCCTTAAGATTAATTCTGCTGGTCAGGGCGTTATTGTTGGGTATTATGAACAAGAATATTTAGATAAAAAAACTTGGGAAAAGGTTTCTTATGGTGATGAACACCAATCTGGTGCAAGATGGGATACCTCTAGAGAAGCATTGGAAGCATGTAGAAAAACTACTAATTATAAGAATGGTAAAATAGTTTGTTTAAGATCTTACCGATATGTTTCTAATAAGTATTATTGTCAAGGTGCTTCGTTTAGTAGTGAATATGCATGTCAAAATCATACTTATACGATATCTGGTTATTGGAATAAGGTAACTACTGGAACATGCTCTGATAAATTTGCAAATCATGTATGTTCACTTGATGGTAAATCATATACATTTAAATCGAATTGTACAAAAAATTGCATAAAATATAGATGTACAACAACATTTAAAACATGTGTTGGAGCGAGTGCTTCTAGTTGCGGTACTTGTAAGGCTACTACTAAAAAATGTGGTAACTCATGTGTTAGTAATGATAATTTTAGTTCGAACAATGTAAAATATGGATATGTTTGGAAAGCTAAAACTGTTACTTCTGGTGTTGATGAGAGTTGGAAAATAGGAAATTTCCCATTAGCTATATATAAATATATTACAGATGATGGTGATAAAACTTATTGTATTCAACCAGGTAAGGTTGGACCTAGGACTGAAGCTAATGGTGGAACTGAATATTGTTTGAATCAAGATTTTGATTTGTCTAGATGTAAAACAGAAAACCATTATTTCTGTGGATTTGCTGATATTTTATATCAAACAGTTAAAGAAGATGGAACATATTCTGATGGTTCTGTTAAATTTGTAGATAATGGAAAATATGATTATCCAGAAATTACTACTGCACTTAGAATGTGGGTTGCTTATGCTGCTAAAGGAGCTATCACCTTATCTGATGGTGAAATAGTAACAGGTTTAGGTGAAGCAGAAGATGAATATAATGTTGTTACAAGAACAGATGCATATTTAAAGACTGCAAATAAGGCAGCAAGTGGATATACTGGTGTTGCATGTAATTCTAATCCTGGACGTGGTGTATTATGTACATATGATAAATATAAAAGATATCAAAAAGCTATTGAATTATTTAATTATGCTTTAAAAGGTGAACACGAGTTTGTTAAATATGAATCTAATACAGCAACTAATCCTACTTTCTCACAATCTTCAAATACTGATGATGGTGATGCAACTTATACTATAGTTGCTGAAATTCCAGAGACATTCCAAGAAAAGATGGTTGATTGTACTAAGCAAGAAATTTTAAATAAAAGATCAGATTGCAAAGTTTATGCCGAATTAAAAGATGAAAATGGTAAAATTGTTAATACATTAATAGAAGATGCTAAATGTGAAGGAAAAGAAACTTGCGATTTCGTTATAAAAGCAAAAAGAAAAGAATGTTCTAGAACAGGTGGAAAAATTGTTAAAACAGAATCAAAATTAACACTTGATTTAGGACTTAAAGGTTATAGTAGGGGTGGCTATGTTCGTCAATACTATAATGCTAGTGGAGCTGATGCTTCTCAAATAATGCTTACATTTGCATTTAACGAAAAAAGAAATGAAGTTGAAAATGTTAATGGTGAAAATTCTAGTAGTTTCTCAACTTATCATTATACTATAAAGGTTCCTTGTTATTGTGACCCTAAAAAATATTGTGATAATTTTAAAGCAAAAGGTTATTTAAAAAATACTTGTGAAGGTTATGGAATACAAGGTGCTGGTGCTTATGATACATATGAAAAAGCGACTTATGAAGATCCTTACATGAACTGTATCTTAAATGCATGTGATCCAAGTAAGAAAGAAGACTTCAGTTATACTAAAGAAACTGGTGCTAATAGTAAGGTATGTAATATTTATTGTAGAAAAGAGTTAACTTTCTACTTAGCAAATAAAACTAAAGTATATGCAGGAATGCAATTTAGTTATGATATCGCATCTAAAGTAATTGAAGGCGAAGGCGATATTGATAAAGTTTTAACTACTAATCATAAATTAACAAGTATAGTTCTTCAAAAGAGGCAGTGTACTAGTGAAATATATTACAATAAAAAGAATGCTGATGGTCAAACATGGTTAGACCTATATAATGCTGCTGTTAAAAATATGCTCACTAAATATAATGAATGGAAGAAAATAGAAGTATTATACGATTGGGAATATAAAGCAACAGCTTCTGATAGATACTTTACAGCTTGCGAAAAGAAGAGTAAGGTAGGTGCATCTAGTTGTACGAGAACACAAAATACTAAATGTACAGATTCTGCAACAAATGTATGTGGAGCAAAGAAGATTTATACATGGCCTAAGTACACTAATTATAATTGTGTATCCAATGGAGTAGATACATATACTGTTAAATATAAAAATTATAATAATTGGAATTTAAAGAGTAATTGTTCTACTAGTAATGGTAAAGTTACATGTTCATTAAGTAAACCTTCACAATCATCAACTACTTTGATGGCTGGTAAACCTAATACTGGTACAACATGTGGTGCTGAGAGGTGTGTTTATGCTAAAACTTGTAGTTGTCATGATGGCGTAACGTGTGGACCTAAGGCACCAAAAGGCTGCAAACCTAAAAAAACAACTTATAAATGTAATTGTTATTCTACGAAGAGTACTAGTTCTACATGTACAAATGGTACTGCATATAATGATGTGGAAAGTACTAATATGGGAAAAGATGGTACTTTAAGAAACGATGAAAAAGAAGCATGGAATAACTTTAAAGCTGCTGTTAAAGCTGTTGAGCAATTATATTATGATTTACAAAGTTGTAATTTCTATGTAGATTCTACTGAAAATAAAAAGACTTTCGCAGAAAAGATTTCACGTTTCTATACTGATTTAAAAGCTACATATCATACTTCTGAAACTAGTGTTTCACCAACTAATTCTAATGCTAGTGGTACAATTAAAGATTACTTACTTAAACAAGCTTATTGTAAAACTAAAGAAGATTGCGTATCATTAATTCTTGGATATGAAGATGATTATGGAGCTAATACTGAATTTAGTAAAAATGTTGATAATGTT
The DNA here is from genome assembly GCA_902492325.1 of uncultured Clostridium sp. Classification (GTDB taxonomy): domain Bacteria; phylum Bacillota_I; class Bacilli_A; order RF39; family UBA660; genus CAG-1000. The sequence goes on along the minus strand of CABULC010000004.1, from coordinate 31,039 downwards.
CCTTCTGTTTTAAACAATAACTATTATTGCAAGAATGATGGCAATAAAATTAAGTGTTATGAATATAAGCAAGATGAAGAAGTAGAAATTGAAAACACTAATAAAACTGGTTCTGTTGATAGAATTGTATGTTCTGGTGTTGGAACTAGTGCTACTTGTTCTACTAAAACTATTACATTACCAACAAATGATTATGCTACATTCATTACAGTTACTGAAGCTGATTTCTGGCAACCTAAATCTTATAAAACATCTGTTTATACAGGTATTGTAAGTGAAGATGATGGTTCTGCTAGTGCAGGAGATAGTACTCCACTTGGAAAAGAAGTATTCCCTGTAAGTAATAAAACAAGAAAAGATAAAAATGGTAAAGACATTGGTTCAACTGGTTCATATGATGTTAAACATAAATATTCTAATTTAGGATTAACATCTAATGATAAGTTTGACTTTGAATATGCATGTAATTATGAAGTTTATAACACAACTAAATATTATGACTGTGAAACTAATGAAGATGGTGTAACAGATTTAACTAAATGTAAAAACCCTTGTTATGAATTAAAAGATGGTGTTCCTGTTATAACTGATTCGTGTGATGTTTGGACACCAAAAGATACCAATTCTAAAACATATGGATTTATTTATAGAAACGTTGATGTTGGCAACTTATTCCCAGGAGAAAATATTAGAGACACTGGTATTAACTGGAGTAGTAAGACTGATGTTATAGATGCAATTGAAAAAACTGCTGATACTATTTATACAACTGATGATTATTTAGAATATAGATATGTATTAACACCAAGTAATATTAGACAAATAAGAGATTATAACTCTTCTCAAAATTCTAATGGTGGATATCTAAATGAAACATTATCTAATTGTAAGATGGTAAATGATGCTGGTGGATTAAAAGCTTTCACTGAATGTAAGAGTTCATTCTTAAATGAAGTTAAAAATGGTAAATTCGGTGATATTAAAGTAAGCGGAAGTAAGAGTTAGGAGGTAGTAGAGTATGAAACATTCGTTTTGGGGTTATTTCGTAATTGCAATGGGACTTGCTATTATCGTAATAATGTTATTGATACAAAGAATGACTACAACAACTGAAGAAGACTTTTACTTAGCTAGAGAGGTTATGGAAGCTGCTATGATCGACGCTGTCGATTATGGCACTTACCGTACTACCGGTAAATTAGTAATGTCTGAACAAAAATTTGTTGAGGTATTCTTAAGAAGATTCTCTGAATCTGTAACAAATAATAAAACATATCAAATTAGTTTTTATGATATATATGAGGAGCCACCTAAGGCTACCATAAAAATTAGAACTAGAGCTGGTACTACAGAACTTGATAATGAATCATTTGATATAAATTTAGATACATTAGTAACAGGAATTTTAGAAACTATTTATAGTACTTCTAATGAACAAAAGGTTACAACTAAATCTGTAAAAAGATATATAATCTGTAATGCAACTGCTGATGGATATAATCTTAATGGAAGTGTATATCAATATGATTTAACTCGTGGTGCTACTGTATTATTAAAATATGATTCAGTAAAATACAAAAATGAAACTGATGGAATAAATTCTGTATGTAAAAAATATTTCAGTGGTGATGAATATTGTAAAGTTATATATCAAGGAAGCACTATTTATGTAAAGAGAAAAGAATTAACAGTTAGTAAGCCTGCATGTAAGAATAAGGTTGTTGAATTCGATAGTGTTGGTGGTACAAAATGTGATACTAAGAGTTTAACTAATGGTTCTGAATTAGGAACCTTGTGTACACCAAAGAAAGACGGATATGATTTTAATGGTTGGTATGATCAAACTGGATGCAAGGGAACTAAAGCTGAAACAACAACTACAATAACCAAAGATATGAAATATTATGCTTGTTGGAAACCTAAAAAATTAACATTAACTTATAATAATACAGGTGGCAGTGGATGTACTGTGAAAACAATTGAGTATAATGTTAAAGTTGGCGACTTATGTAAACCAAGTAGAAGTGGTTATACTTTTGCAGGATGGTCTAAAACTAATGGCGGAAGTGTTAATGTAAATTCAAATACAGCATTTACATCTAATACTACAATTTATGCGGTATGGAGTTCTGCTTGTAGTAAAGAAAATCCAGAAGGTTGCTCTAAAGTAAGATTTTGTAGAGATGGAAATGTTTATGCATATAAGGAATCTAATACAAATAGTTTATATGCTGGTACTGTAAAGAAACAAGCAAGACTTTATAAGATAAAAGAGGTTAATGGCATGACATATGTTAAGTTAATTAAATCAGAATCACAATCTCCAACTGGTGAAAAATATTACAGTTCATATTATGGTGATGAGTATTTTTGGATTTATAGTAATTGTTTATATGATGCTAGTAGAACTGACGATTGTGAACCAGCTGATTGTCCTTAATAGGAGGTAATAAATGAAAAAAAATTCTATATTGTTTTTTTCCTTGTTAATTCTTGTTTCACTTACTGGATGTGGCAAGAAAAATACAAGTGAAGACTTTAAAAAAATTGATTATGATTTAAAAGAATTAGAATATGTAAAGATATGTGATGATGAATCTACGTGCCCTGTTACTGCTACAACATATTTTGGAAATATGAGTTATTCAACTGATGTTAAGGAACTAAAGGATGCTTTAAATACTATTAATGAAGATACTAAAAAGTATCGTGAGAAAACTTTAAATTCTGAAGTTGAAGATGAAGTTTGTAAAGAGAATATTAAATATAAATATTTTGTTAATTCTAATTATTATCAATATACAAATGATGACTTTGTTACATTTGGTGTAGTTAGAAATGGTTATTATGTTTGTGATGATAAAAATGATCCAATACCTACAACATCATATATTTATGATATAAAAGAAGGTAAAATGTTAAGTCAAGAAGAATTCAAAGAAAAGATTAAATTATCTGATGCTAAGATAAAAGAAGCTATTGATTCTTCAATTAATATAATGAATGAATATGATAATAAAAAGTATAAAATTAGAGAATCTTATAAAGATGTGATATTACTTTATGATTCCAATGGTAATTTATATGCTTCATATTTACTAAAAGATATTAATAAATATATGATTGCTAAAATAGAGATGTAAAAGAGAAAATATTTTCTCTTTTATTTTGTTTTCCTATATTGAAAAAATAGATATTAGTGTGCTATAATTAATTAGAATAGAGTGATATGAAATTTGGAGGAATAAAGAATGAATAATATTATGGTAGGGGTTAAAAGATTTTTTAAGAATAAAAATACTGTTACTATTTTTGCTGTTGTTGTTTGTTTAGTTATTATATATTTTGCTTATTCATATAGAATTAAAAAGGCTACACAACCAACTATGGTTCCTTATGCTATTAAAGAATTACCACCTAGAACACTTATAACTGAAGATATGGTTGGTACAAGAAAGGTTCCAGGAAGTATTGTAACTGCTAATGTTATTACTGAATCAAGTTTAATAATTGGTAAGTATGTAAGTAACGAAGTTGATATTCCAATTAATAGTTTATTTTATGCAAATACATTATTAACATGGGAAGAATTACCAACTAGTATTTATGGCAATATTCCTGAAGGAAATACAATTGTAGCATTACCTGTTTCAATGGAATCAACATATGGTAACTCAATATTCCCAGGAAACTATATTGATTTATATTATTCTGGTGATGATTATGATGGCAAGTTATTAGTAGGAAAATTTATTGAAAGTATTAGAGTAATGGCTGTTACTGATGCTTCATTTAATAATATATTTGAAAATACTGATGGTTCGGCACAACCTGAATATTTAATATTTAATGTTCCTGAAGAAATGCACTTATTATTAAGAAAAACTATGTATGTCGGAGGTACGCTATTCCCAGTACCAAGAAATGCTAAGTATTCTGAAAACCCTAAAGAAACACGTATTGTTAGTTCATATCTTCAAAATTTAATATTATCTCAAACTGTTGATGTTAAAGAAGAAGATTTAAAGAATATTAATGTAAGCGGAGGTGTAACTGATGCAAACTAAAACTAATCCATTAAAAAAACTTTTAGGTAATAAAGGTGTTGTTACTATAGCTGCAGGTGTCTTATGTTTAGTTATTTTGTTCTTTGCATATAGATATAGAGTTGACAAAGCAATTAATGCTATTAGTGTTCCTTATGCTTTAAGAGATATTAAAGCAAGATCTGAAATAACACAAGAAGATGTTGGAATTGTTAAAGTTGCTTCATCTATGGTTACTGACAATGTTATTACAAGTGATGCTAATGTTATTGGTAAGTATGTAAACTATAATACATTTATTCCTGCTGGTAGTTTATTTTATGCATCATCCGTAGTAACTTGGGATACAATGCCTGATTCAGCATGGAGTAATATACCAGAAGGTTATACTGTTGTTTCTTTCCCAGTTAATGAAAAGACAACATATGGTAACTCAATATTCCCGGGAGATAAAATAGACTTATATTATTCAACATATGATAGTGGTAAGCTTGTTTATGGAAAATTAATTGAGGGTATTGAAATTCTTGCTGTTAAAGATGGTCAAGGAAACCATATCTTTAAGAAGAGTGCTTCTCAAACTGAAGCTGCTGCGTTTATATTTGCAGTACCTGAAGATTTACACTTATTATTTAGAAAGGCTTATGCTATTTCAGGTTCTGAAAATTTAATACCAATACCTAGAAATGCTAATTATAATCCAACTACTACTATTAGTAGTGATTACTTAAAGAATTTAATATTACAAAATACTAGAGAAGTTCCGCTAGATTATATAGATGAAACTACTGATGGTGATAATACTAATAATGATAATAATAATAATAATAATAACAATAATAATAGTGGAGACAATAATATAGATATTACTGAATAAAAAGAAGAAGGAAGGGAAAAAGATTAATGGAGGATGCTGTATTTTCACAAATAGACTTTGGTTTATTAATGCCTCTTTTAGAAGATGATGATGTTACCGATATCTCATACTCAAATAATGGCCAGTTATGGATTAAAACATTGTCACAAGGTGTTAAACCTACTCATATAGATGGTCTTAATAATGAAGTAATGGAAAAACTAGCGTTTCAATGTTCAAACGTTATGGGTAAAACATTTAATATGGCTCATCCATTACTTGATGCCGAAAGCGCTGAGTTACGTCTTAACTTTGTACATGAATCTATTGCTACTAATGGAATAGCTGTATTAATAAGAAAAACTCCGGCAAAGATAAGATTAAATAAAGATAAGTTAGTCAAAGAAGATTATGTATCATTAAAACTTCATGATTTCTTAATGACTTGTGTTGGTGGCCACTGTAATATACTTGTAAGTGGAGAAACTGGTTCAGGTAAAACTGAGCTAGTTAAGTATTTAGCTAGTCACATTAAGGAAGATGAAAAGATAATAACTATAGAAGATACATTAGAGCTTCACTTAGATAAGATTTATCCAACTCGTGATATAGTTGCAATGAAAACAAATAATATTGCTTCATATTCAGATGTTTTGGTAGCTTGTATGCGTCAAAACCCAAGATGGATTTTGCTTTCAGAGGTTCGTTCTGCGGAAGCAGTTCTTGCTGTTCGTAACTCAATTTCTTCAGGACATAATATTTTATCAACAATACACTCTGATAAAGCTTCAAGTATTCCAATGCGTCTTTATTCGCTACTTGAAAGTAGTCAAGATATTGATCAATTTGTTAAAGGTATGCATAGATATATTCAACTAGGTATACATGTTAAAGGTTTCTTCTCAAAGAAATATAATAGGTTTCAAAGAGAGATTACTCAAGTTGTAGAATTTTATGTAGATGATGAAACTAATGAAGCTAAGGTAAATGTATTATATGCTCGTGATTTGATGGAAAATGAAGTTTATAATAATCCAACATCACACTTGATAGATTATTTAGCTTCTCAAGGTGTTATGATGCAGGAAGATCCATTCATACCAAAGGGAAGTGAACTTCAAAGTACTGAAGAAACTAATGATATGAAGGTAGAAGAAGCTACTAATAATGATACTAAAGTTGAAGTTAAGGAAGAAGTAGTAAATCAAGAACCTGTAGAGGAGGTTAAAACAGTTAGTTCTGTAGAACCAGTTACTCAAATTACTAGTGTTCCTGCTTCACAAAATATAGAAATGATAGAAATTTAATAAGGAGGTATATATGTATATTGAAATACTTGTAATTGCTATAATAGTTGCGTTTGTAATTTTATATCGTAAAAATACAGGCGATAAATCTTATAAGTTTATTGCTAGAACAGTAGGAAATACATATGAAAAATATGCTCCTTACTCATTTAAAGTAGTACGTGAAAAAGCAAAAGAATTAGGTCAAGAATATACAACTCGTCAATATGTTATTCAAATAGCTATATTTGGTATTGGTGCTGCATTTGTTTCATACTTATATTTTTATAGTATTATTTGGAGTATTGTGTATGCTTGTGGTGCCATAGTAGCTATTCCATACTTAACTTATATGAGATGTAAAAAAGCATATAGTGAATTTATATTTGAACAAATACAAGTTTATACAACAAACGTTATAATGGAGTTTAATACAACTCAATCATTTGTTAAAGCTTTAGAAGGAGTTAGAGATTCTCAAGTTCTTGAAGAACCATTACTTGGAGATATTAAGGAAATGATTCAAATGTCTTATGAGAATGGTACTATTGATGAAGCTATAAGATTTATGAATGAAAAGTATGATTATTACGTTGTTAAAAATATGCATCAATTATTCTTACAAATAACTAAAGAAGGTTCTAAAGACTCAGGCGAAGCTTTAGAAGGAATGCTTCAAGATATAGATATGCTTGTTGAAAGTGTATATCGTGATAGAATTGATAGAACAACATTCTATAAACAATTTTGTACTTTCGGTGTTGCACTTTATTTACTTGTGTTATTAGTTCAACTATTGCTTGGAAATGATAGTTATTTACAACTTATTGATGAATGGTATGTATTAATATTACTTCATGGTGTAATATTAATTAATACATATTTCTTACTTTCAGGTATCAAATATTACCATGAGGATGTAGGTGCTGAATAATGGAAATATTTATAGTAGGAGTTATAATAATATTATTATTTAATTATCTTGGAACTTTTAATTTTAATAAGTTTGTTGATGATAATAAAGTATTATTTTCAAAATTAAAAGAAGATGATTATGACTTTCTTGTGGTATCAAAATATGGAGAGAAAGTTGATGTTAATCAAATGTATCAAAAAAGAGTAAAGACTGCGATAATAACATTTATTTTAGGTCTTATTCTTGCGATAACTAGTATTCAAAATTTAAATTTTGCGATTAAATTGGTATTAGTGTTTGCTGCTTCATATTTCATGTTTAAGACTGATTATAACAATGTTAAGAGTTTTTATAAAGTTCACTTACATGAAATAAATTTGAAGTTACCATATTATTTAAAGAGTTTAGAAATTTTAATTCAACACTATACTGTTCCGGTTGCTATTACACGTAGTTTAGAAACAGCTCCAGAGATGTTTAAACCTGGACTTCGTGATTTAATAGCTTCAATTGACGCAGGTGATTCTTCTATTGAGCCATATATGGCTTTTGCTCGTAGATATCCTGTTCGTGATAGTATGCGTATGATGAGACTTTTATATAGACTTAGTTTAGGTAGTCAAGAGAGAAAACAAGAACAATTGATAGTTTTCTCTAGAACTATTTCAAATCTTCAAAATAAATCAAGAGAAACTAAATATAAAGAACGTTTAGAAAAGATGGAAAAGAAAACTATGACAATGCTTACTTCAACAGGTGCAGGTGTTATGGTTATTCTAGTTCTTGCAATTTTTAGAATGTTTGTTACTGCATAGTGTAAATATGTATTGATTTTAAAAAATCATTATTGTATAATTATTTTAGAAGGTAAAGGAGGAATTAATAAATGAAAGAAGCTACTGGTGAATTAAATATGACAGTAGTTACTATTATCGCAATAGCTGCTGTTGGTGCTTTATTTTATGTATTTGTTTGGCCAATGATTCAAAAATCTATTGTTACTCAAACTTGTAAAACTTACGGTAGTGATTGGCAAGCATGGGCTACAACTGATTCATCAACTAATGGTCAAAGTGCTCAAACTGGTTCAAATGCAACTGTAAAAGTTTGGGTTTGTTGTCCAAGTAGTGTTAAATCAGCACCTGCTAATATGACTGCTGCTAAAAGTTCTAAATGTGTAACTACAGAGTATAATAAATAGTTAACTTATAAAAAATGCTATAGGTGTCGTGGCTTATTGATGTCAATGGCATTTATGGCCTCTTTTTTTAGTATAAAAAGTGTAAAGGAAGTGTGATATGAGAGATGCAATGGGTGGTACTTGGCTAACTGGTTTGGTTATTATATTTATATTCTTATTTGCTGGTTTTCTTGCTTATTCTATAAGTTATACTAAAGCATTTAGAGCTAAGAATGAAATATTAAACTTAATTGAAAGAAATGAAGGTTTTACTACTTCTAATAATAATTTAGACAATATTACTGATGATGCTTTGAGTAGAGATACTTCTGTTGAGGGAAAAGCTTTTAATTATATCAAATCATTAGGATATAATTATGCTGTATTTGATGGAACAAATGATCCTTGTTCTCGTAATAATATGGGTACGAAACAAAAGGGTGGTTATTGTTTAATTAAATATTGTCCTAAAGCAGGTGAAAGCGAAAAGGTATATTATAAAGTTACTACTTTTATTGCTCTTTCAATACCAATCATAAATGTTACTGTTAAGTTACCAATTTCTGGTGAAACAAAAGCATTATATTATGATGTAAGTACATTTGCGTGTTCAAAATAATTAAATAGGGGAGATGATTTATAAATGAACGTAATGGTTTATAACAAATACAAAGAACTTCTAATGGGCTTAAATATTGAAGTTATGAAGTCTATGGAGGGTGTATTTAATGTAGATGAAATAATAGATACTTTTACTAATTTCTATTATGATAAAATGATTTTAGATATTACTGCTATACGTGATTATCAAAATACTGACAATTTGCAAAAATTAGCTATGAATATAAATATGGAGAATGTGATTTTATTACTTGACGATAGTCCGGAAAGTGATTCTAAGACTTATCTATCAAAATTGATATCTCTTGGTATTTATAATTTTACACGTAATGCTGAAGGAATTAATTATTTATTAGTTCATCCTCATACATATAGAGATGTTGTTAATATTCATAATTTACAAGATATGGATGCTACTACTACTGAAGCTAATCCTGCTCTTGATGGAGTTGGATCTTCTGGTGGCGGAAAGATGAAGATTATTGGATTTAAGAATATGACTCAACATGCAGGAGCAACAACTTTAATTTATATGTTACGTAAAATGTTATCACAATTTAGAAATGTTGCTGCTATAGAGGTAAATAAAGTAGATTTTTTATATTTTAATGATAAAGATTTAGTAAGTACAGTTTCTACTGATTTACCTAAAGAACTTATGAAAAAACAAATGTGTGATGTTGTTTTGGTTGATTTAAATGATTATGACGATGTATCAATATGTAGTCAAGTTTATTATTTAGTTGAACCATCAACTATCATGATTAATAAAATGTTAAGAAAGAATAGAGCTGCTTTAGAAACTTTAAAGAATGAAAAAGTAGTTTTAAATAAATGTGTTCTTAATTCTGAAGATGTTGCTACATTTGAATATGAAACAAAATTGAAGGTATTTGCTGCTATACCACCTTGTGATGATAGACAAGAAAATATTGAACCTATTAAAAACTTTATTAGTAAAATGGGTATATAATTGTTAAAACTATTTTGGTATAGTTGACAAATTCAATAAAATTATATAAAATTTTAAATAGAGAAGGAGAGTTAAAGTATGTTAAATTTAATTAGTGTTTTAGATGCTGCTGGTGCCGGCAATGAAGCAATTAATGATGCTGCCGCTTTATGTACTGATTTACAACCTGTATTAAGATTAGTTGGTATAGTTGTTTTCGGAATTAAAGTTGTTGTTCCTATCATATTAATTGTAGTAGGTATGATAGATATGGCTAAGGCAGTTACTGAAAAAGATGAAAATAAAATCAAAGATGCTCAACATAAATTAATTAAAAAAGCTATCGCTGCTGTATTAGTTTTCTTAATTGTAACTATTGTTGGTGTTCTTATGAGATTAATCGGTGCTGATGATTATAGTAAGTGTATGACTTGTATTAATAATCCATTTAGTTGTGATATTGGCATTGATGAAAATTAGTAATAAAAAGGACTTATGTCCTTTTTTGTTTGCATTGAAAAAATATAATAATAATGCTATAATTAGTTTGAGGGAATTAGTATGAAAAGGTTTAAAAAGATTGATTTAGAAAAAATTAAGAGTTTTGATATTAAAAAATTTGGAAAGAATATATTAAAGAGTATTAAAAAATATGCTTCTACGAACATATTATTTTTGTCTTATGTGATTATATCATTGTTGATAGGATTTTTATTAAGACTTGGTACTATAGGTACGCCTTTATATTTTAAAGCATTATTATCAGACTTTATGATGGTGTTATTGATTGGTGCTTTTGGTTATTTGTTTAAACCAAAATATCAATTTACATATTTCTTTGTTTGGATTATATTTTATACATTTTTAGCTATTGGAAATACAATTTATTATCAATTTTATCAATCATTTTTATCTGTTAATTTAATATCAACTGCATCTATGTTGGGTGCTGTTGATGATTCTTTATATGATAAGTTACATATTACTCAATTTTTATATATTATATTTCCTATAATATTTGTATTTATTCATAGAAAATTAAATAAGAGAAATTATTATTTTGAAGTTGAGAAGACTGAAAAAGGTAAGAAAATGTTTATATATAGTTTAGCAACTTCTGGTGTTATTATTTGTTCATTATTATTTACTCTTAATGGTACTGATACTAGTAGACTTGTTAAACAATGGAATAGAGAATGGTTAGTACGTAAGTTTGGTCTTTATACTTATACTGCAAATGATTTAATTCAAAGTATTCAACCACATTTAAATACATTATTTGGTTATGATGAGGCTGCCCGTAAGTTTAGAAATTTTTATGCTTGTAAGTGGGAAGAAGAAACTAAAACTAATAAATATACTAATATGTTTAAAGGGAAAAATGTTATATTTATTCATGCTGAAAGTATGCAAAACTTCTTAGTTGGTTTAAAGATTAACGGAAAAGAAGTTACACCAAACTTAAATAAACTTGCTCGTGAAGGAATGTATTTTGATAGATTTTATCCTCAAATAAGTATTGGAACAAGTTCCGATACCGAGTTTACTTTAAATACTGGTTTAATGCCTTCATCAAGTGGTACAGTATTTGTAAACTACTATAATAGAACTTATTATTCACTTCCTAAATATTTTAATGAGATGGGATATTATACATTTAGTGCTCATGCTAATAATGCTGACTATTGGAATCGTAAAACTATGCATAAGACTTTAGGATATCAAGATTTCTATGCTAAAGATTCATATGTTGTACCAAGTGATACTAATGACCCTAATTGGGTGGGTTTAGGCCTTTCTGATAAATCATTCTTTAATCAATTAATTCCAATATTAAAAAATATTAAAGAAACTAAGAGTCCATTCTATGGAACTGTAATTACACTTTCAAATCATTCACCATTTAATGATTTGAAAAAATATGATCCTTTTGAAGTAACTATGGATTATACATATACTGATGAGAATGGTAAAAAACAGACTGGAAAAGCAAATTATTTAGAAAATACATCTATGGGTAATTATATTAGAAGTGCTCATTATGCTGATGCTGCTTTAGGTGAGTTTATTCAATTATTAAAAGATAATAATTTAACTAAAAATACAATTATAATGCTATATGGAGATCATGAAGCAAGACTTGCTAAAAAACAATTTAACTTATTATATAATTATGATCCTGTAACAAATGATATTAAAGATGAAAATGATCCAACATTTGTGTCAATGGAAAATTATAATTATGACTTACTTAAAAATACTCCTTTAATTATGTGGAGTGCTGAAAAGAAATATAAAAAGAAAGTAAGTTATGCAATGGGTATGTATGATGTATTACCAACATTAGCAAATATGTTTGGATTCAAAGATAAATATGGTCTTGGACATGATATATTTAGTAATAATGAAAAGATAGTAGTATTCCCTAATGGAAATGTACTTACAGATAAAGTATATTATAGTAACTTAAATGATGAATATGTTACGTTAAGTGATTCACCAATAGATTCGGATTATATTAGTAGAATAAAAGAATATGCTAGTCAAATATTAGATGTTTCAAATGGTATTGTTCTTCATGATTTAATTAAGAATGAAGAAAGTAAGATTGGAGCTTGTGAAAATGAGAAGAAAAAGTGATAGAAAGATAATATTATTATTTATATTAGTTGGAATCTTATTATTTGGTTTTCTAATTTATAGAGTTAATAAAGATTTCTTTAGTAAGAATGCCAATAAAAAACAAATAGATTCTATTGAGTATTATGGTTATACATTAACTAAGAGTGATACAGATGTATATAAAAGTACTTTCAAAGAACTAAGCAAAGTTTTAAATAACAAACCTATTGACAATACTGAATATGCTAAACTTATATCTAAATTATTTATAATTGATTTATATACTTTAGATAATAAGTTATCTAGTACTGATATAGGTGGACTTGAATTCTTACATAAAGATTTAAGAGATAACTTTAAAGAGAATATGGGTGCTACTTTATATAAGTATGTTGAAAGCAATTTAGATGGTAAGAGAAAACAAGAGCTTCCAGTTGTTAAAGAAGTAACTATTAGTGATGTTTTTGAAACTAAATATACTTATAATAAAAAAGAATATAATGCATATTTAGTAACTGCTAATTGGATATATGAAAAAGATTTAGGATATCAAACAAGTGCTAAGTTAACAGTTATTAATGATAATGATATTCTATATATTGTTAAAGGTAATTAAGACTAGAAATAGTCTTTTTTATATTGAATAATATATAAAATTTGATATAATTTATATATATTAGGAGGAAAAAATGAACGATAAAAACAAACCAATAATTATTGGTACTATTTTATTAATTGCTTGTGTTATTATTCTTGTAGTTGTTATGTCTATAAAAGGAAATAGTAATACTGATACCAATTCTTTTAAGTCTTCAAGTGATGTTAAAAAAATGGTTAAAAGTATTTATAATGAGTTAGGTGATCAATTACCAGAACTTGCGTTTCAAAATGTTGATACTTCTTTAGATTCATTAAAAAGTTATACTGGTTTAAGTGATAACTCTAATATTGATTTTATGGTTGTATCTGAACCTGAAATGAATGCTCAAGCTTATAGTTTAGTTGCTTTAAAAGTAAAAGATGCATCTAAAATAGAAAGTATGAAACAAGAGATGTATGACAATATAGATATGGCTAAATGGATTTGCGTAAGTGCTGAAAAACTATATATAACAAATAGTGGAGATCTTATATTTATGGTAATGTCTGTTGATGAATGGGCTACACCTGTTTATAATAGTTTTAAAAAATATGTTAATAATAATATAGGAAAAGAATTAACTAAGGATGAAGGAGAAAATATCAAACTTCCAGATGAGTTACTTCAAACCCCAGAAGATAATTAATATATGCTCCTTTATGGAGCTTTTTTAAAGGAGAATTTATGGTATTTGCTAGTATTACATTTTTATATTATTTTTTACCTATGTTTTTAATATTATATTTTATTGTTCCTAGAAGATACAAAAATATAGTTTTATTAATATTTTCAATTATATTTTATTTTTATGGTGAACCTAAATATATATTACTTATGTTAATAGAAGTATTGTTTTCTTATTTTATGACTTTAAGTTTAGAAAAGAATAAAAGTAAGAGTTTACTTGGTATTATTGTTTCATTTCATATATTTTTACTATGTGTATTTAAATATTTTAATTTTATAATTACTAATATAAATTCTATATTTGATGGAAATATTTCTTTATTAAATATTGTACTTCCGATTGGTATAAGTTTTTATACATTTCAGATTATTAGTTATGAAGTTGATGTTTATAGAAGTAAAGTAAAAGCATCTAAGAGTTTAATAGATTATATGACTTATGTATTCTTATTTCCTCAATTAATAGCTGGACCAATAGTAAGATATGAAACTATTAGTAAAGAATTAAAATCAAGAAAAGTAACGCTGGAAGATTTTAGTTATGGTGTTAATAGATTTATAATTGGTTTATTTAAAAAGGTTGTTATTGCTAATAATATAGGAGAGTTATGTAATATATTAAATAGCAGTAGTGAAGTATCTGTTTTATTATATTGGATTCTTGGTATTAGTTATATGCTACAGATATATTTTGATTTTTCTGGGTATAGTGATATAGCTATAGGAATTGGAAGAATGATTGGATTTAAGTTTCCAGAGAACTTCAATTATCCTTATACTGCGAATAGTGTAACTGATTTTTGGAGACGTTGGCATATGACACTAAGTAGTTGGTTTAGAGATTATGTATATATACCACTTGGAGGTAATAGAGTAAGTACACTTAAACATATTAGAAATATATTGGTTGTATGGATGCTTACTGGTTTATGGCATGGAGCTAGTTGGAATTTTATAATATGGGGTATATACTTTGGTGTAATACTTATAATTGAAAAATATTATCTTAATAAAGTGCTTGAAAAGTTACCAAGAGTAATTAGAAATATTTATGCAATGTTTATTGTTATGATAAGTTTTATTATATTTTCAAGTGATGATATAAGTAGTGCATTAGTTGCTATTAAAGGTTTATTTAGTTTTAGTAGTTTAAAATTATCTAATGATTTTATAATTTACTATATAAGAAGTTATGGTGTTATATTAATTGGTGGTTTAGTGCTTTGTACTCCATTAATTAAGAATGTTATTAATAAGTTAAGAGAAAATAAAATATTAAATTATATTATTAATATTTTTGAGGTTATTATTCTTGTTTTAATACTTGTTGTTATTACTTCTATGCTTATTGATAGTAGTTATAATCCATTTTTATATTTTAGGTTTTAAGGAGGGTATATGAGTAACAAATATAGAGATATAGTTATTAGTTTATTATTTGTATTAATACTTTTATTATTCTTTGTTTTAAACGTTTTTAAGAGTGATACTCTAGTATCAGTAAGTGAGAGACGTAAACTTACATTAATGCCTAAATTTAGTTTAAAAAGTGTGTTTAATGGGACATATTTTAATGAAGTAGATAAATATACTACTGATCAATTTATATTTAGAGATACTTTTAGAACATTGAAGGCTAAAATGGATTTAAATATTAAAAATAATTATCATAATTTATATATAAAAGATAATAATTTTATAGAAATGGAATATCCATTAAATATTAATTCAGTAGATAACTTAATAAATAAAATTAATTATATAAAAGATCATTATTTAAAAGAAAGTAATGTTTATTATTCAATAATACCTGATAAAAATTATTTTGTTAATAAAGGTAATTTAAGAATAAATTATGAATATTTAGAAGAATATATGTATGATAAACTAAATTTTAAGTATATTGATATTTTTAATACTTTAAAATTAGATGATTATTATAAGACTGATAGTCACTTTAAGATTAATAAAATTGATAAAGTTGCTTCTAGATTATTAAGTGGTATGAATAATTATAGTAGTATTGATTATAGTGTAGAAAAAGTTGGTAGTTTTGATGGTGTTTATAAGTCAAGAATACCTATAAGTAGTGAAAGTGATGACTTATATATTATTAAGAATGATTTTATAAATAATAGTTTAGTTTATGATTATAGTAAAAAAAGTTATATAGATTTTTATGATAAGAGTAAACTTAAAGGAAACGATAAGTATGAAATGTATTTAGGAGGAAGTAATCCTTTAATTAGTATTTATAATAATGATACTAATAGTGATAGAGAATTAGTAATATTTAGAGATAGTTTTGGTAGCTCTTTAGCGCCTTTACTAGTTTCATCATATAAAACTATTACTTTAGTGGATACTAGGTATATGAGTCCTAAAATACTTGGAAATTATATTGATTTTAATAATAAAGATGTTCTATTTATTTATAATACTTCTATTATAAATAATAGTTATAGTTTAAAATAAAAATAATTTACGTCGTGAGTAAACTATGTTATATTATTGTTAATGAAGTACTTGATTCCTGAGTCAGGTACCACGAATTTTGTTACCTAACACCTCCTTATAGGAAAAATAAAATATGAAATTTTAGATTTTGAGGTGGTACCAATGTGCCATAATTGATTTGAATCTTTAATATTTTTGAAATAATAAATGGAATTTATATTTTTTAAATAAATAAGACTAGAAATAGTCTTTTAATTTGTTATTTACATAGACCCCCCTAGGGTGTATAATATTTTTGGTGATTTAAATGAGAGAAGAGTGTAAAAATTGTGGTATGTGTATGAATTCATTTCATAGAACAGAAAAAGAAACTCAAGATTTAATAAAAAGACTTAATGTTATTGAAGGACAAATTAAAGGTGTTAGACAAATGCTTGAGAGTGAACGTAAATGTGAAGATGTGTTAATACAAGTATCAGCAATAACTAAATCATTACAAAGTTTTGGTAATACATTATTAAAAAGTCATTTAGAGACTTGTGTTACTAAAAAAATATTAAAGGGTGAAAATAAAGCTATAGATGAAGCTATGGATTTATTTAAGAAATTATATTAGAGGTGGAATATGCTAGAGATTAAAAATATAAATGTTAAAATTAAAGATTCTGATAAACATATAATAAATGGACTTTCTCTAGATATTAAAGATGGAGAAGTACATGCGATTATGGGCCCTAATGGTACTGGTAAAAGTACGCTATCTAAAGTAATAATGGGTAACTATAAATATGAGCTTACAGATGGAGATATATTATTTAATGGTGAAAGTCTTAAAAATTTAGAGGTAAATGAAAGAGCTAAAAGAGGAATATTCTTAGCTATGCAAGATCCTACTGTAGTAGATGGTGTTACTAATAGTGAATTTTTAAAGACTGCTAGTAGAGAACTAACTGGTGAAAATATTGATTACTTTAAATTTCTTGATGAAGTTAATAAATCAATAGAAGACTTAGAATTTGATAAAGATATGTTATATCGTCATTTAAATAAAGGCTTTTCTGGTGGTGAAAAGAAAAAAAATGAAGTACTACAAATAAAGATGTTAAAACCTAAGTTCATAATACTCGATGAAATAGATAGTGGACTAGATGTAGATAGTCTTAGAATAGTGTGTGAAAATATTAATAAATATAGAGAAGAACATAAAGACACTTCAGTACTTATAATTACCCATTATCCTAGAATATTAGAATATATTAATCCAGATTATGTTCATATTATGAATAATGGTAAGATTGTTAAAACAGGAAATATGGATTTAGCATTTGATACAGAGAAACATGGATATCATGAAAGAGGATAATCATGGGAACAGTGAATATAAATGAAAATAAAGAATTATATTTATTTGATAAAAGTAATCAATGTAGAACTTATAATGTAAGTAAAAATACTAAATTAGTTGTATATCAATATGGAATAAATATAGATAATGATATAGTTATTAACTTAAATGGAGAAAATGCAGAAGTAGAATATCACTATAGTACAATTAATTATGATGATCATAAATATAAAATAGTAGTAAATCATAATAGTGAAAAGACTATAAGCAATATATATAATCATGGAGTTAATGTAAATGATAGTAAACTTGATTTTGATATAACTGGTTATGTACCAAATAAAAGTGATAAAAGTGAATGTAATCAAAAGAATCAAATACTTAATATTAGAGATGGTAAAAGTACTATACTTCCTAAATTATTAATAGATAATTACGATGTAGTAAGTTCTCACTCTGCATACATTGGTAAATTTAAAGATGAGATACTTTTCTATTTAATGAGTAGAGGTATTAGTGAGAAAGTAAGTTATGACTTATTAATTAAGAGTTTCTTAATTAATGGTTGTGAAAAGAAAGAAATAGTAGAAGAGTTAGAAAAAGAAATAGATAAGATTTGAGGTGAAGTATGAATAGAGAAGATTTTCCAGCAATAGATGAGAATTTAATATATTTTGATAATAGTGCTACTTCATTAAAACCTAAATGTGTCATTGATAAGATGGTAGAATACTATAGTAAATATACTTCTAATATACATAGAGGTGACTATAATAATGCGATTCGTACTAATAAAGAATATGATGAAACAAGAGATGTTGTTAAAGATTTTATTCATGCTAAAAACAGTGATGAAATAGTTTTTACTAGCGGAACAACTGATTCTATGAATACTATAGTTTTCGGATACTTTAAAAATATACTTAAGAAAGATGATGAAGTATTAATTACTAAGAGTGAACACGCATCTAATGTGCTTCCTTGGTTTGTACTTGAAAAGATGGGCAAATGTACTGTTAAATATATACCACTTAATGAAGATCATGAAGTAACTTTAGAGAATGTTAAATCTTCAATAACTAAAAATACTAAAGTAATAAGTATAGCTCATGTATCCAATGTAATAGGAGACGTACGTGATATAGAAGGTATTGGTGCGATAGCAAAAGAAAATAATTTATATTTTGTTGTTGATGCTGCTCAAAGTGTATCTCATATAAATATAGATGTTGTTAAAAGTAATGTATCTTTTTTAGCGTTTAGTGGGCATAAGATGTGTGGTCCTACTGGAGTAGGTGTTCTATATGGAAAGGGTGAATATTTAAAAGATTTAGTACCTCTTAAGTATGGTGGAGGAATGAATGAAAGCTTTGAAAGTGATAAATGTTATGTACTTAAAAGTTATCCAACTAATCTTGAAGCAGGAACTCCTCCTATAGCTGAAGTAATAGGTCTTAAAGAAGCGATTAACTATATAACTAGTATTGGTGTAGATAATATTCATAAACATGAATTAGAGCTTAAAAAGTACTTAATATCTAAGATAGAAAATATGGATAATATAATTATTTATAATAAGAATAGTGAAAGTGGAATAGTTACATTTAATATAAAAGATGTTTTTGCTCAAGATACGTCTATATATCTAAATACATATGGTATAGCTATAAGAGCAGGGAACCATTGTGCTAAGATATTAAAAGATGAAATAGATATTAAAAATACATGTAGAATTAGTTTCTATATTTATAATACATTTGAAGAAGTAGATAAATTAGTAGAAGCACTTAAAAATAGTGATAAATTATATGATGTGGTGATATAGATGAATAAAGAAATTAAAAGAGAGATAATACTTGATAATTATCAAAATCCTGTTAACAGGGGACTTGTAGATGATAAAAGTTATATTCTTAAAAATACTAATAGTGATTCATGTATAGATAATATAGATTTAATGTTAAAGATAGTAGATGATAAAATAGTGGATGCTAGATTTGATGGAGAAGCATGTGCGATATGTACTTCTGCTGTTAGTATAATGATAAAAAAAGTTATTGGTAAAACAATAAGTGAAGCAGAACGAATAATAACTAATTATCAAAATATGATTAATGAAAAAGAATATGATAAAGATTTACTTGGAGAGTTAAATGTATATGATGAAATATATTTACAACCAAATCGTAAGAATTGTGCATTACTTCCAAGTAAAGCAATTATTAATATAATTAAAATATACGAAGATAAATAGAAAGAAGAGAATGTATGGAAATAGTAGGTTTAACAAAAGAAAATGTACTTAAGATTTCTAGTATAAAAAAAGAAGAAGATTGGATTCGTGACTTTAGACTTAAAGGCTACGAAAGCTTTATGAAACAAGATAATCCTTCTTTTGGTCCTGATGTTAAATTAGATTATGATAAAATAGTTTATTATAAAAGTAATGATGCTGATAAGAAAATAGAAAGTGACTGGAATAATGTTCTTAAACCTGTTGTTGATGAACTTGATGATTTAGGTGTACTTGAGAGTGAAAAACATTTAGGTGGTATGGGAGTACAATATGAAAGTGAAGTAATATATCATAATATGATAGAAGAACTTGAAAGTAAGAATGTTATATTTACATCTATTGAAACTGCGATGAGAGAACACAAGGATATAGTAGAAAAGTATTTTGGTAAGATTGTTAATATGAATGAAAACAAATTTGCTGCTTTAAATAGTGCTGTGTTTAGTGGTGGTAGTTTTATTTATATACCAAAGAATACTCATTTAGATAGACCACTTCAGAGTTATTTTAGAATTAATAGTAAGAATATGGGTCAATTTGAAAGAACTTTAATAATAGTAGATGATAACTCAAGCCTTCATTATGTTGAAGGATGTACTGCTCCTACATATAGTGAGTCTTCACTTCATGCAGCAGTTGTAGAAATATATGTTGGAAAGAATAGTAAATGTAGATATTCAACTATTCAAAACTGGGCTACTAATGTATATAATTTAGTTACTAAAAGAGCATTAGTTGATGAAGGCGGACTAATGGAATGGATAGATGGTAATATTGGTTCTAAGGTTACTATGAAGTATCCATGTTGCGTTTTAAAGGGAGATAACTCAAGTGGTACATGTATTACTATTGGAGTTGCTAAAGAAGGGCAAATACAAGATACTGGTGCTCGTATGATTCATATAGGTAAAAATACTAAGAGTAATATAGTATCTAAAAGTATAGCTAGTAATGGTGGTAACTCTACATATAGAGGTAAAGTTGATATAAAGAAAACAGCAGAGAATAGTGAAGCCATGGTTAAATGTGATACTTTAATACTAGATGGTATTTCTAAGAGTGATACTATACCTGTTAATACATGTAACAATATAACATCAAATATTGAACACGAAGCAACTGTTTCTAAGATAAGCGATGAAGTACTTTTCTATTTAATGAGTAGAGGACTTAGTGAAGAAAAAGCAACTGAGCTAATAGTTCTTGGATTCTTAGATAGATTTAGAAGTGAGCTACCTATGGAATATGCTGTTGAATTAAATCAATTAATTAAAAATAATTTACATTTGTAAAATAAAAGGAGTTAAGAAATTCTTAACTCTTTTTCTATGCTTGTGGTTCAGTTGGAGTAGTTGGTTCTGTAGGTGTTGTTGGTTCAGCTGGTGTAACAGGTGCAACTACTTGTTTTTTAACATATATTGTTAAACTACTTAATTGATCTATCATTGTATCAACATGTTCTTTTTGACTATGGAATTTATAATCTCCCCAGCTATCTAGTGATACTTCTTTATTTGTACTATAATCTATAAATTTAAGTTTAAGTTTATTTTTACTTGCATATGATTTTATATTTGCTACAGAGTAACTAGATAGATTTTTAAGTGTATTTACCGTTGGAGTAGTGTATTTACCTTGTCCAATTAAAGTATCTTCATATAGTTTATTTAAGTCAAATGAAGCAGTTTTAATAAGTTCTATTTTAGACTTACCTAGGTTAGCTTTTATTTCTTTTTTGATATCATCTATACTTCCTTGATATGGAACTTGTACTGCTGGATAACCTTTAGATGATGGCTCATATATTTTTCCCCAAACATTGTATGTTTTAAGTTGCATTCTTTGTAGATTAACTAGGTTAGCACTATCATTTATTACGATTGATTTAGCTAAGCTATAAAGTGATAATACGTCTTTAGTAGTTATATTTGTTTGGAAGTTTGGTTTAATCTTTTCAAGTATTGAAATTGCTTGGTTTGGATCTGTTAGTTTAGTAGCAGCGTTGGCAACTCCCATTATGATTTTCATTTGATTTTTGCCTCTGACAAAATCATTTCTTTTTCCTTTGTTCCATTCATCACTACAGTGTTTTGGCCATCCATGTCTATTTCTAGCAAGGGCTAGGGCTTGTTCACCATTTAAGTGTTGTTTACCTTGTTTTACATATATTGTATTATTTCCCCATTTTCTTGAACTGTTTTGTTCACAAAATGAATATGGAACATCAACATCTATTCCTCCGACTGCATCTACTAAGGATACAACTCCTTTGAAATTAATTTTAGCATAGTAGTCAATATCTACATCAAATAGTTTTTCTATTGTTTTAACTGCACAAGTTGAAGAACTTCCCCAAGTAGTAGTATTTATCCTTCTATAACTTCCATTTGAACATGCTGTTTTAATGTAAGTATCTCTTGGTACTGAAGTTATTGTTGCTCTTAAAGTTGATGGGTTAAATGTAGCAAGTAGAAGAACGTCTCCATTGTATCCAGAAGTAACACCATCTTTAGATGAGTCAACACCTATAAATAACATTGTGAATGGCTTATCTAATGAAGCAGTTTCACTTTTAATATTTTCTTCGTTTGATTCGTATACTTTAGAACCTTCTAGTAATACTTTAGTATCACTTTCAATATTTTCATATCCTTCTAGACTATAGAACATATCTACATAGTTACGACTGAAGAATGCAGCATCTATTTCTTTATTAGATAGGGCGTGTAATAGTTCAATAGTTGAATCATATTCTTTTATTGTATTTGATGAATCTAAACTATATTTTTTAATTAATTCTTTAGGAAGTATGTTTCCTTCGATATCTTTAGAATCACTTACTATACCAATTGTTTTCTTTCTTAAATCTTTTTGAGTATTTAATGCTTTATCATATGTTACTAAAGAACTATAATAAGTATTTTTAGTATCACTATATGCATCAATTGATTTATATATTTTAGTTAAGTAATAATATCCAGCAAATTCAACTCCGATTATTAAGATTGTTAATACTGTTGGTATTACGAATGATTTCATAGTTTTTTTCTTTATACTTCTAAGTAGTAGATAACTTAAGAATAAGAAGAAATATACAAGTATGATTACACCATATATTCTATAGAATGTTTCTACTCCTTCATAAAGTATTAAAGAGTAGGTGAAGAAGCAAAGACTAATTAATTCTATTAATAAAAGTAATAATGTTGCTAATGTTTTTAATATTTTTTTCTTTCTCATGTTTAACACTTCTTTCTAATTATTTTTTCTTTTTATCTTTTTTCTTTCTTTTTGGTTTATTTTCTTCTTTTGTTTCTTCGTTTGATTCTTCTTTTACTTCTTCGTTTTCACTTTCATTTGATTCTTTTTCTTGTTCTATCTTTTCAGCTACTTCTTTTTCTTTTATTTCTTTTTGTCTTTCTTCAAGTTCTTTTTGTTCCATCATCATTTTATGTAATCTTTTTCTTTTTTTAGTATGTCTTATTTTAGATATAAGTATGCATATTAGGATGAAGAATACTAATACTGTTTCTCCTGTAAGAAGAAGTATCATTTTTTCATATTTATTTATTTTTTCTTGTAATGGTTTTAATGTTTCATCTGTATAAGTTATAACAGTATTTGTTTTTTTATCATATGTATAATAGTCATTTGTACCATTATTCATATTTTGTGCATGTATAATAGCGTAATCACTATTATCTAGTACTAAAGCATCAAACTCAATATCATTTATAGTTATTTTAGATAATTTATAATTATCAATTTCTCTATCTATTGATAATGGATAAAGTTTTAATTGATCAAGCTTAATCTCTTTATATTCACTAAATGTGTTAGTTTCACTATCATATAAGAATAATGAAATATCTCCTTCTGCATTTTTAAGTCCAACTAAAGTAAAATTATTTACTTCATTATAGAAAGCTGGAACTTTTTGATCATTTATTGTTATTTCTTTCTTTTCATAATCTTCTGGTTTAGTAAGATTACTTTCTCTTTTAACAACTGTATAATCTTTATCATTTATTTTTGCTGTTATTGGATTTGGATCTGTTACATTAACTAATATGTTATATTTTTTTACTGAACCATTTTCTGCTTCAACTGTTATAGTGAATTTATTTTCTCCTTCAGTTACTTTGAATGTTCCAGTTCCTGAAAGACTTGCTTTTGAATCAGATAGGGCAGCATTTATTTTGATTTCAGTTGTATTGCTTTCAGCAGTAACTTTATAGTCGGTTGTATCTTTATTGAATGATGGTTCTAGCTTTAGACCATCTATACTTAAACTTTTAAGATTGTTATCTTTTGAATAACTTGCTTCTAATTCTGCTTGTGTTATTACTTTAACTGTTTTAGAATTAGTAGTTACTTTAATTGCTGATTCATTTTTATATGAAAATGCTCCAGCTGCTTTAACTGTTATATTTCCGCTTCCTTTTGCTATTGCCTTTAGCGTCCATGTTTTTGTTTTTTGATTTTCTCCTGATTCACTAAAGAAGAAAATATTTCCACCGCTTACTAATTTAAATTTTTTTGTATCATAGCTAAGTGTCCATTGCCATGAACCTAAATCTGAGCCTGAGATTTTTGTTGTTACTGTGAATGTATTTCCAACTACAACTTGACTTTTATTTGTAGTTACTTTTACATTTGCCGAAGCTGCATCTACTGTTATTGTAAAGAGTAGTGATACTATCAATATAGATAGTGATTTTAATATTTTATTCATTTTTCCTCCTATAATTTTTTATCTCCATTAATATGTTTTCTAACTTGTAAAAGATCAAGTATTGTTATTTTGTTATCTCCTGATGTATCACCGGCTAGGAATCTAGTATTGTTTAATTTGTTATCTCCATTAATATGTTTTCTAACTTGTAAAAGATCAAGTATTGTTACTTTTCCATCTCCTGAAGTATCTCCTTTTACTACAAGTGTGAATGTTTTGGACTCAAGTAGAGTAGAGATTGTTACTTTATAATCTGTTCCTAAAATATCTGTATCTTTAATTTCTATTCCTTTTGAATTTTTAATTGTAACATTTCTTGCACCAGAAGTAATTATTGATGATTTTATAACACTAGCTTTTGTTTCTGGTCTAATTCCAACTATATAATTGTTTTTTATATTTAAGTTACTTTTTTCAAGTACCATACTTACTGTAGTAGGGTCATCAACTTTGTTAATTGTTACTACATATTTCTTTTCTTCGCCAGCTTCGCTAGTTACTGTTATTGTTACGTCGTTTTCATCATCTTCTAGTTTTGTTTCTCCAGTTCCTGATATAGTTGCTTTTGCACTTTGTGTTTTAGCTTCTACTGTTGCTGTTGTTAGTTCTTTTGGAACATAAACATCGTATGTAAGTATATCTTCATCGAATGATGGAGTTAGTGCATAACCAACTACGTTTAGTGATGCTAAATTATTATTTGTGTCACCACTTTTTGGTAGAGAAGTGTATTCTGGAAGAGTACCATCTTTATATATAGGAATATCGAATGTAAATTTTGAATTTAATAAATTTTCTTTTTTATATGAGTTATATGATGAAGATCCTTCTGTTGCTGGGGCTTGAATATTTGTCATGTATTGATTTGCATAAGGGCTTTCAGCTTTAGGACCAATGTTGAACTTTTGATAGAATATTGTTTGTTGTCCTCTAGTGACATAATTTTTAGCAAGAGTGCCACTTCCTTCTTTAATAGCTGTTTCTATGTTGTTCCATGGCTCTCCATTTCTACCTATTAGTTTAGCAGCGTAGGCAAGACCTCTTGTTACTGCTGAATATTTAACTCCATCTATTGTTGTTTCATAAGCTCCTATATTAAAGAAATTATAGTATCCACTATATGTTTTACCTTTCCATGTGAATTTTCCACCATCAGTTGATGCGCTTCCACTAGCTCCAACTTCTAATCTAATTCTACTAGCTACATGTATTGGACTTATACCTAATGATTTGGCTGCGTTGTACATCGGAATTGTATATTTATCATCTCCAAGTTTGCCACTTCCAAATATTGCTTTAATAAGAGTAGGGTATTCTTTATCTAAATTGCTATCATAATCTAATTTTTCAAACATAAATATTCTATTTTCTGTAAGCCAGTTTCGTGGATCCATATAGAAAGCTATAACACCTTTGTTAACTCTGAACCACGATTTTCCTTCAGCTGGAGTAGAAGAGGTTCTATAGTTATCATTCTTTGTTTGCATATAACATTTTCCGGCTTCTTTATCTACTGAAGTAACAAAACTTCTATTATTTTTATCTGCATTGAATACCCAGTTTGGATATTTTTTATGTAGATATGTTAAATATGGGATATAACTATCTGGGAATCCTTTGCTTTTTAATTCTTTTGCATATTCTTCATCAGTAGCAGTTATATCACTTTTTTTAATAATATAGTTTTTGCTCATGTATCCTTCTTTTTCACCATAGTATTTGATTTTATAGAAGTTTCCACTAGAACCTAATATCGTTACATTTGCTCCGAGTGTTAGAGTTTCTATAACTGTTCCTTTTGAAGAAGCAGTTTTTCTTACTGATACATTGTTTCCAGTAACTCTTGCTGTCCAATCTATAACATTTATTCCAGTGTATGTATTATTTAAGAAAGTTACATATTTACTACATACATATCCTGTTTTTTCATTATGAATAACTTTTAACCATTTTTCACTACAACCAGTACCACTATATAGTGTTTTATCAACTACTGAAATTGAAGTTCCTGCATTTACTGTAACTATTGCTGAATTATTGGTACCCGGTCCTGTTCTAATTCTTACTGTGTTTCCATTTATCTCTGCATCAAAAGAGGCATTTATATTCAATGGTACACAAAGAAATGTTAGTAGAAAAAATATAGTTATATAATATCTTTTTTTCATGTGTACTCCTTTACATTCTTAATTATCATTATAATTATAACAAATTACGACATATTTTTCATTAAAAACGAGGAATTTTACATAAATAGGTAATAAAAAAACTAAATAATTTTGATTTATTTAGTTTTAGTGATTATTGTCTTTCTGAAAAAGCATCTATAACTAGTTTTCCATTATATTCTTTTAATGTGAATTTGTATGTTTCATTACTTGTTTCATCATTATAACTATAACTTGTTTTAATTTCTGCTTCATATGATAAATCATTAGTTTTAGTTACATTGAGTATTTCTATATCAGGGTAGTCACCACCGCCTTGACTTTTAATTAACATACCATTTTTATTTTTAGAAATTCCAATATTTTCAGTGTATTCTTTTTCAAAGAAACTTTCTGATACATAATTTAACATAGCACTCTTATAGTCATTATATTTAACATTTGTTGTAACCATTTCTGTTGTTTCATCAAAGCTATCTTTTGATTCGTCATATCCAATATTTAAGTATCCTAAAATTCCATCGACATGAGCCATAGAGTCCATAGCTAAAAATCTTTTAAATATTTTTGTTACATCTTCTATAGATGGGTCTTTAGTATCAACATTATCATATGTGTTTGTTTTACTACCTGAGAAACTATCAATAACTAACTTTTCATTTTGCTTTTTAACAGTAAATTCTCTTGTACCTTTGTATGTTACGTCATTTTCATTAGTTTCTGTTATTGATGCGATGTAAGAGTTATCTTCTTTTTCGATTATTCCAGTAACTTTATAAGTTATTTCATAGTCTCTATTATTTGGTTTGATTACAAAACCATCTTCACTTTTAGTAAAACCAATATTACTTGTATATTCTCTTTCAAAGAATTCCTCTGTTACATAATTTAACATGGCATTTTTATAGTCATCATATTTAACATTGGTTATAATATTATCTTCGTAGTCTACGTCTTTGTTTTTATCATATCCGATGTTAAGTAATTCTAATACAGTTCCTTTATAAGCAGAAGCATCAATCTTTAGAAAACTTTCAAATAAAGTTTGTATTTCATTTGTTTTATTAGGCTTAATAACTTCGTTTTGCTTGCTATTTATTCTATAAATATATATACCTCCAAGTAAAATTATTATTGCGAAAATAATGAGTAGTATAGTTTGAAAGTATAACTTTTTCTTTTCTTCCATTTTTATTCTCCTTATGATTAAATTTTATCATTTATGATATTTATATACAATTCTTTTTTGTATTTTACTAATTTTATTGAAAAAAATACAATTATTAGTTTATAATAACTATTAGGGAGTTGAAATTTATGGATTTTAATGTTAATGGGCATAATATATTTATAATAGTTTCAGTATGCTTTTTAGCTTCTTTAATATTTGTTCAAATGATGAAGAAAGTGGCTATATTTTTAAAAATTTTGGATATACCTAACGATCCTAGAAAGATTCAAGAACATCCAGTACCTTTATTGGGAGGACTTGGAATATTCTTTGCATTCTTACTTGGATATATGTTATTTGCACCTAAGAATAACTTGATGATAGCAGTTCTTATTGGTTCGTTTTTAATTATGCTTTTAGGACTTTTTGATGATATGACTAAGAGTGAAACACCAATGCCAAATAAATACAAGGTTTTAGTTCAATTAACTGTTGCTGCGATAGTTGTATTTTATGGAGGACTTGAACTTACTAAGGTTACTATGTTTGGTATAACAATTAAGTTTAGTTCAGTACCATTTTTACCAGAATTAATTTCTATGCTTATAATAGTTGCTACAATAAACGCTATTAATTTAATAGATGGATTAGATGGACTTTGCGCTGGTATTTCATCTATATATTTCTTGACTATTTCTATTATAGGATTTATATTAAATAAGTTTGGTGGTTTAGATATAATACTTTCATTAATTATGTTAGGTTCAACACTTGGATATTTAGTACACAATTTTCCACCAGCTAGAATATATCAGGGAGATGCTGGAAGTACATTCTTGGGATTTATGATATCAGTAATATTCTTACTTGGATTTAAAACTACAACACTAACATCTTTAATTATTCCATTATTAATATTAGCTATTCCAATTATGGATACATTATTTGCTATTATAAGAAGAAAGCTTAAAGGACAAAGCATTGATCATGCTGATAAAGAGCATTTACATCACCAATTACTTAAACATTTTTCTAAAAAGAGTTCATTACTAGTTATATATGCTATTAATATAATGTTCTCAGTTACAACAATTTTCTATGTTTTAGGTGATAAAAAGATCGTAGCATTTTGCTATGTAATACTTATGTTTATAGTTTTATATTTTGTTCTTAAAACTAATATAGTATTTGATTGGTCTAAGCCAAAAGAAAAAGGAAAGAAGAAATAAACTCCATTTTGGAGTTTTTTTGTTAATATAATGTAAATTTTTATTAATATTTATTATTAATTAACGTTTTTCATCATCAAATTTTGAAATATAGTTAAATTTTGTTATAATTATTTTAGAGGTGAATAGATGAAAGTAGGTGTACTTGGTGCTGGTGCTTTTGGTTTGGCACTTTCACATATTCTAGTAAAAAATAATGTTACTGTTGAAATGTGGACTCATAGTGAAGATGAAGCAAAGGCTTTAGATAAAACAAGAACAAGTAAAAAATTAAATGGATATAAAATTCCAAAAGAAATAAAGTTTACAACTAATTTAGAGAAAACAGTTGAAGGAAAAGATTTAATAGTAATGGCTATTCCAGCTTTTGCGTTTGAAGATGTTACAAAACAACTTACTAAATATATTAAGAAGAAACAACCTGTGTTGATTGCGACTAAAGGTATACAGCAAAATACATGTTTATTTTTAAATGATGTATTTTCTAAATATTTGAAGAATAGTGTGGCTGTTATATCAGGACCAACTTTTGCAGTTGATATGATTAAAGATGCTCCTATTGGTTTTAGTATGGCAACTAAAAGTCATAAAACTGAAATGATTATTCGTAAGTGCTTTGAAAATTCAACTACTAAATTTAGAAGAACTAGAGATATTACTGGTATAGAAATATGTGGTAGTATTAAGAATGTTATGGCTATTGCTAGTGGTATGCTAGAGGGTATGGGAGTAACAGACTCAACAAGAGCATTATTTCTAACTGAAAGCATGAATGATATAAAAGAATTAATTGATGCTTTAGGTGGTAAAAAGAAGTCAATATTATCTTTTGCTGGGTTTGGAGATATTCTTATGACATGTACTAGTAAAAACTCTAGAAACTTTAGTTTTGGTTATTTAATTGGTAGTGGAGCTAGTAAAGAAGAAATAGATAAATATTTAGAAAATACTACAGTTGAAGGTATGTATACGTTAAAATCTATTCACAAATTAGTTAGACGTAAAAAAGTTAAAATGCCTATAATAAATTTAATTCATGATATTATAGAAGGCAAAAAAGATAAAGAAGAAATGTTAAGATTTTTAATAAGTAAATAAAAAAATGTAAATATTATAATTACATTTTTTTGTTTATATTACCATTTTGATCAATATAATAGTAATTTGGTTGCATTTTATTTACATATATTTTTGTTGATTTACCAAAAGGATATTTTATATCTCTATTTTCTTTATCATTATTTGATACATATATTTCTTTAGAATTTAATAATATTAATTTATATTTTAATGATCTTTTTGATAAATCATTTTCTTTTTTATTGTCAGATATTTTATAAATATTTTTAATGTTATTTTTTTCTAAGTATTTTTTAACATTTCCTTCATTATCAAGATATGCTATTTTAGCATTCCTAAATTTAAAATTTGCAAGCATTGAAAGAAGTATTAATTCTAGTTGTTTTGGATGTTTTATTATCATATGTGTTATATGTATAATAAATCTATAAAATTTAATTAATATATTCTTTGTTATTGTTAGATTATTTTTTGTTATGTAAACATAATAATTTAATAATTTATATCTTAGATTACTTTTAGTTATTATTTTAAATTCTTTAATTCCGCAAATTGTAATTTTCTCGTTATTTACAAGAACTTTTATTTTATTTGTTTCGTCTTTTAGAATTCTAAATTCTATTGATTTCATTTCTGGTGCATAATTTTCAAAATTATTAAATTGTTGTATTTGAGCTTTCTTAATATCATAATTTAGATTTCTATTATTTGTTTTTATTTGAACATTTGCTATATTTAATATATTTTCTGGT
>CABULC010000003.1:0-118042 GCA_902492325.1 uncultured Clostridium sp. | reverse complement strand
AGCATTTGGTTTGGGACCAAGGGGTTGCAGGTTCAAATCCTGTCTTCCCGACCATAAGAAAATTAAACTTGCTATTTGCAAGTTTTTTTATTTTCTAATTTTATCATATATAGAATCAAAATCATTATAGTGAATTACAAAATTAACTCCGTGATATCTTATAGTCTGTGAACCATAAAGTATCATATTAAAACTAATAGAAATTATACCTTTTTCTATGGCTTTAATTAAAAAAGAAGATTTTTTTAATTGATAAAAGGTTAAATTATTATAATAAACATATTTTTTGCCATTTATTTCTTTTTGAACATAAGTTATATAAGCTAAGTTTTTTAGTTTACATTCAAATATATTGTATAATTGTTCAAAGGTCCAATAGAACCTATTAAAAACAATTTTATTTTTATGAAATATGCATAGATAAATCTTGTTCCACTTATAAGAAACTTTTAACATAAAGCCAAAACCATTTTTACAATATTTTATCTTATTACTTTTTATATTTATTGTAAGTTTTTTTATATTGTTCTCACAATTATAACCGTATGTTGAGATTAAAAAAAAATTGATTCCTCAAAACTTTTATTATACATTTTTGGAAAAGAACTAAATAGAGTTATGGGAAATTTACTATTCATTGATGAAACTTTTAGTTCAATACCCATAAAATCAGCAGTACATTTATTATCTAATTTCTTATTAATTAAGCATTCAAACATCTTTCCGGCAGCACCACTATCATAATACATCGATTCAATGTATTTACGTGATTTTATATCACAAAATAATTTTTCTAAATAATTAAAGTTATCGTTCATTTCTTACCTCCTAATTAATTATTAAGCTAAAAAGATTAAAAACACTTTAACTTTTAGTAAATTAATTGTTAAATTTGATTAAATAACTGAAAAAAAATATTATAAGTGTTATCATAGATATATGAAAAGTATAATGAATGAAATAAAATCCAATGGAAATGAAGTAATACGCGACAATAATTTTTTAATTGTTGCTTTTCAAAATCGCTTATCATGTAGAATGATTAAAATTTTTGAAAAATACAATATTCCTTTCAATAAAAATAAAATCAATAAAAGCATAGATGAATATTTGACAAATAGTATGATAGAAACGAGCGAAGAAACCATAGACAGATATATTGAGCTATCAAATAAATATGAAAAGATTATGCAAAATTATGTATCAAAAAAAGTAGAAACAGAAACAATAAAAAAAGCAACATCAGCATTTGTAGAAAGGATATCAAAAATAAATCAAAAAAATTTTACGATAAATATGGGAACGAATTTTGTGGAAAATATAAAATCTATGATTTTTGTATATGATAGTAGAGATTTAAATAATGAAATATTATCAAGAATTGATGACGATATAAAAGAGATTACAACAGAAATCAATAAAAATAATTTTAATTTTGTTATAGAATCTATAAACATCATAATTAAAAACATAATAAAAAATATGTAGTTTTGATGGTGCGAAAATGAAAATTAATGATTTAATAGATAGTTTAAAAAATAAAGGAAAAATTTACGTAATTGGACACTCAAATATTGACATAGATTCAGCTGTTTCTTCAAAAATATTATCAGAAATTCTAAACAAGTTTGGAATTGACTCCGCATATGCAATTTTAGAAAAAAATTATAAATTTGATGAATACAATCAAAAAATGGTTGATGCATGCATGAATTTTAATCCCGTAGTAATAAAGAATGAAGAAACAAATCAATACACATTCTTTTTAGTTGACCATAATGATTATTTACAATCAGTCGGATCAAATGCAAAAATTGTTGGATGCATTGATCACCATCCGAATAGTAATAAAGTGAATAATGCAATTATAACGGATACTTGTGCGACAGCGTTATATATTTTTAAAGAGTTTCAAGATAAATATCATTTTTCTTCAAGACAAAAATTTCAAATATATATGGCATTTTTAAATGATTCAACATTTGGCAAATCATCAAGATATAAAGCAAGTGATGAAATTATTGCAAAAGAACTTGGATTTAAGTATGATTATAATGAGATGTTTAAAAAATATTTTGTTCCAACAAATCTAGAGCAAGAAATCGAAAAAGTGTTGAATAATGGATTAAAAAGTTATAAATTTGGCAATACTTATTTTGAAAGTGGTTACGTTGAATCATTTGATATAAGAAAACTAAAAGAGTATGAAACCGCAATCAAAAAAAGAAAAAATTATCTTGGAATATGGATTGACTACACTAAGAACAAAACATATGTAATATTTAACTATCAAAATAAAATAAAAAAATGGAAATATGATTTCGTAGCTTCACGTGCAACAACAATACTAAATGAAGTTTTGTCATATTTAAATATAAATAAATAATACAAAAATGATAAACTTGAGTTTTAATATAAAATAATGTAAAATCAAGGAAGGTGATTAATATGAATATATATCAAATGGTTAGAAAATTTAAAAGACAATATCCGAAAACAGTTGCATTTCGTACTATGGCTCATGCATCTGTAATCGAAAAACACTTAAATCCTGGAGAAGAGGTACTATATGCATTTTGTGCACAAAAGAACACAAGTTCATTCATGATAATAAATTCGTGCGTTATTGCTTTAACAAACAAAAGAATTCTCATTGGTCAAAAAAGATTACTTTGGGGTTACTTTTTTACGACGATTACTCCAGATATGTATAATGACTTAAAAGTAACTAAGAACTTAATATGGAGTGACATAGAAATAGATACAGTTAAAGAGAACGTTTACATTTCAAACATTGACCCAACAGGTGCAATAGAAATTGAAACAAAAATAACAGACTTTATGATGACAGAGAAGAAAAAATATGGTCAGAAAAAATAATTTAATTAAAACAATATTTACGATAATCATCACGTTATTATCATGTGGAATTTACGCAGAAAATCTGGACTTGATAAGTGATAAATATATTTTATACAATTTAAATGACAATAAAGTTCTAATAGAAAAAAACGAAAATGAGGAAACGCAGGTTGCCAGTTTAACCAAAATCATGACAACAATAGTAGCAATTGAAAATATTGAGGATTTTGATAAAAAAGTGACAATAACAAAAGAAATGGTTAATAACATTGAGTGGGATGTTGCCAAAATCGGTTTAAAGACTGGGAACGTAGTAACATATAATGATCTTTTATATGGTGCTATACTACCTAGTGCTGCTGATTGTGTTAACGCTCTTGCAATTTCTATTTCAGGAAGTTATGAAAAATTTGTAGAATTAATGAATAACAAGGTTAAAGAGTTAGGACTTAAACATACTCATTTTGAAAATGTCGTAGGATTATATAATGAAGACAATTATAGCAGTGCGTACGATATGGCAGAAATTCTAAAATATGCATTAAAAAATAAAAAATTTAAGCAAATATTTGAAACAAAAGAATACACCTTAACAAATAAGAAAAAAATAAAAAGTACATTAAAAACATACAATCAAAAAATAGGTGAAGATATTTCATATATTACGGGTGCGAAAACGGGATACATAAAACGTGCCGGGAATTGTTTAGCATCAACGGCAACGGTAGATAATGTGAATTATCTATTAATTACTTTAAATGCATATTCAAGTAAAAAATCGCCACATATTTTAGATGCCGTATCAACATACAAATACTTTTCAACAAATTATTCATATAAGCCGATATTAACTAAAAATGATACGGTTGTAAATTTAAAAACTAAGTACGCAAAAGAAAAAAACGTAGATATACATTCCTCACAAGAATTTGAGTATTATCTAAAAAATGATTTCAACAAGGAAAATCTTAAATACGAATATGATGGAATAAGAGAAATATCATTTTTTACAAAAAAAGGAACTAAATTAGGAAAAGTAAAAATAAAATTAAATAATGAAACTTTAAAAACATTTGATCTTATATATAATGAGAAACTCACATTTAGTCTTGCATCATTTTTGTGGATTAACAAAATATATTTTGTAGCAATGATTCTTTTTATGATTGCAATTTTAAAAATAAGAAAAAGAAAAAAATTTAAAAATAGAAAATCAAAAGTAAAAGTGGGCTAAAACAAAGCCTATTTTTTTACTATAAAATATTGTTGACTTTAAAACACAAAAATTTTACAATAGAAATAGAGGTTTAATAGACTTCTAGAAAGTAATGGAGGAAAATTATGGACAATGTAATTATCTCCATTTTGCTTGTAGTAGTTGGATTGCTTGTGGGCGCTTTCATTATGATAATCATAAACAAACTAAAAGTAAGCGCAGCACAAAAAGAAGCTGATAAACTAATTCAAGATGCTAAAAAAGAAGCTGAAAAAGCAAAAAGAGATGGCATTCTTGAATTAAAAGAAGAAAGTTACAAGTTAAAAAATCAAACTGATGCAGAAATTAAGGAAAAGAAAAAAGAACTTAATGAACTAAATCAAAGAATTGATAACAGAGAGAAAAGTTTAGATAAACGTGATGAATTATTAACTGAAAGAGAAAAAAACTTAGATCAAAAAGATAAAGATTTATTAGCACAACAAAAAGAAATTCAAGAAAAAGATGCAAAAATGGAGAGTATAATAAAGGAGCAAATTGCTCTTTTAGAAAAAATCTCAGGTTTTTCAAAAGAGAAAGCTAGAGAAACGATACTAAAAAAAGTAGAAGAAGAAATGGGAAAAGAAATTTCTGTCTACCTAAAAGAACGTGAAGATGCTGCTAAACTTGAAGCAGATAGGAAAGCAAAAGAATTAATTGTATCAAGTATGCAAAGATATTCAAGCGATGTTACAAGTGAGCAAACAGTAAGTACTGTTGAATTACCTAATGACGAAATGAAAGGTAGAATAATTGGAAGAGAAGGAAGAAATATTAGAACAATCGAAGCTGTAACAGGTGTTGATTTAATAATAGATGACACTCCTGAAGTAATTGTTTTATCATCATTTGATCCACTAAGAAGAGAAATAGCAAAAGTCACTTTAGAGACTCTTATTAAAGATGGAAGAATTCATCCAGCAAGAATAGAAGAATTATATGACAAAGTTTGTGAAGACTACAAAAAAATAATTCGTGAAAAAGGTGAAGAGGCATTATTTGAATTAGGAATATCTAAGGTTGACCCTGAAATAGTAGAACTAGTTGGTAAATTGGCATTTAGAACAAGTTACGGACAAGATGCATTAGCTCATAGTAAGGAAGTTGCACATTTAGCAGGCCTTATGGCAAGTGAATTAGGTGAAAATGTACAGCTAGCAAAAAGAGCTGGATTACTTCACGATATAGGAAAAGCTATAGATTTCGAAGTAGAAGGAAGTCATGTTGAAATTGGAGCAGATATTGCTAAAAAACATGGTGAAGACAAGGTAGTTATTAATGCGATTGAATCTCACCATGGTGATAAAAAAGCAGAATACATAATTTCAGAATTAGTTGCTATTGCGGATGCTTTAAGTGCATCAAGACCAGGTGCTAGAAATGATTCATTAGAAAACTATGTTAAGAGACTTGAAGAATTAGAAAACATCGGAAATTCAATGGAAGGTGTAGAAAAAACATTTGCTATGCAAGCTGGAAGAGAATTACGTGTTATGGTTAAGCCAGATGAAATCGATGATTTATCAAGCTATAAAATTGCAAGAGAAATTAAAGATAAAATCGAAGACACAATGCAATATCCTGGAACAATTAAAGTTGTTGTTATAAGGGAAACAAGAGCAGAAGAAGTTGCTAAATAGTAGCTTCTTTTTTTTGTAGGCTTAAACATCAAATTACATAATTCTTTTTTTTAGAAATAATATATGTTAAAATAATTAATAGGTGATTTAATGATAGCATTAATAACAGGAGCATCTAATGGTTTAGGTGCAGACTTTGCAAAAGAGCTTTCAAAAGAAGGTTATGATTTAGTTTTAGTAGCAAGGTCAAAAGATAAATTAGAAAAATTAGAAAAAGAATTAAAAACAAATATTGAAATTGAAGTAATGGATTTAAGTGTAAAAGAAAATGTTTACAAGTTGTATAACAAATATAAAGGTAAAATTGATTTACTAATTAATAACGCTGGGTTTGGAGCATTTGGAAAATTTACTGAAACAGACTTAAATAATGAATTAAATATGATAGATTTGAATATTGTAACATATCATATTTTAACTAAATTATTCCTACAAGATTTTGTAAAAAAAGATAAAGGACAAATACTTAATGTTGCGTCTTCCGCAGCATTTGAACCTGGACCACTTATGTCTACATATTATGCAACTAAATCCTACGTTTATAACTTAAGTATGGGAATTTACGAAGAACTTAGACGTGATAAAAGCAAGGTAAAAATCAATATACTATGTCCTGGACCAGTTGACACAGGTTTTAATGAAAGAGCTCATGTTAAATTTGGAGTAAAGTCACTTAAAAGTAAAGATGTTGTAAAGTATACATTAAAATGTATGAAGAAAGATAAATTAATAATAATACCAGGATTCACAATAAAATTAGGCGTGTTTGCAAATAGAATATTTAGTAGAAAATTTATTGTAAAATGCACTTATAAAATACAAAAGTCAAAAAAAATAAAGTAGGTGAAGCAATGAAAATAGTAAAAATAAATTCATTAGGTTGTCCATCATGCATAATTATGAATAAGATAATTAATGAATTAAAATTCGAATATAAAAACATTGAATTTGAAGATTATGATTTTGACTTTGATGATATTGAAAAATTTAATGTAGGAAAGATATTACCGGTATTTATTTTTTATAAAGATGACAAAGAAATTGCAAGATTATGTGGAGAACACAAAAAAGAAGAATTTGTAAAAATAATAGAAGGAGCACTATGAAAAAAATAACTTTTATATTACTATTTTTGATTATGTTTATTCCATGCGTTATTTTCGGGAGTGAAAAAGATTTGAATATATATCTATTCTATGGCGACGGATGCCCTCACTGTGCCGAAGAAGAAGAGTGGTTTAAAACATATTTAGAAAAAAATAAAAACATCAAAATTCATAGATATGAAGTTTGGTATGATACAGACAATCAAGAAAAATATTCTAAGGTTCATGAAATATTGAATGATAAATCAAATGGAATTCCATATTTGATAATAGGCGAATCAGTAATCAGCGGATTCGATAAAGATCTTACGCCAGAGAGAATAAAAAACGCCGTTGAATACTATAGCAATATAAATTACAAAGATAAAGTTGGCATATATCTGGGTGTAGTATCAGAAAGTGAAAGTGGAAAAGATGAATCAAAATATGAAGACACAAAAGTAAAAATACCACTACTTGGTACAAAAGAAGCAAAAGATGTATCTATTGGACTTTCAGCAATACTAATAGGTGTAGTTGACGGATTTAATCCGTGTGCAATGTGGATATTATTATTCTTAATTTCAATGCTACTTGGAATGAAAAATAAAAAAAGAATGTGGATACTTGGTATAACATTCTTAGCTTCATCAGCATTAGTATATTTCTTATTTTTACTTTCATGGTTAAATTTAGTGGTATTCTTAAATAAGATTTTATACATAAGAGTTGCAATATCATTTTTTGCGGTACTCTTCGGAGTTTTACAATTAGTAAATTTCTTTTTTAAAAAAGATGATGGCTGCGAAGTTGTAGATAGCAAAAATAGAAAAAGAATAATAAAATCAATCCAAAAAATTATAAAAGAGAAATCATTCATTTTAGCAGTATTAGGAATTATACTATTAGCTGCATCAGTAAATATTATAGAATTATTGTGTTCACTTGGACTTCCAGTAATGTTTACACAAATACTTGCGATTAACGAAGTTAGCAAAGTTGGACAAATATTATACTCACTTTTATACGTGTTATTCTTTATGATTGATGACATAATTATATTTGTAATAGCAATGAAAACACTTGAAATTAAAGCAATATCAAATAAATATGGAAAATATTCACATCTTATAGGTGGATTAATTATGATAATCATTGGAGTACTGATGGTTTATAAGCCTGAGTGGTTAATGTTTAATTTTTAGGGCAAAAGATTATTATTTACATATAATAGATTAGGTGATATATGTGAATGATAATCTTTTTAATAGGATAATGGAAAAAACTAATGTAGATAAAGATACAATAGTTGGTTTAGCAAGAAAACTACAAGAAGGTGATTTTAAAAACAAAGATACATTAAGGGAAATAATACATGAATTATCGGATATTACAGGAAAAGAAGTGTCAGAAGAAAAAGAAAATAAAATAATTGATATGATAGTAAATGACAAAGTTCCAAAAGATTTAGAAAAATATGTTTAAAACATATTTTTATTTTTAAACAATATAATAATTTAAAAATACACAATAAAAAAAGCTTCATAACGAAACTTTTTAGTTAACACCAGTTCTTTTAATTGCTGGTTTATAAAATTCTTTTTGAATTTTGTTTGTTGACCATAGTAATTGATGAAATGGCTTATTGATAATCAAATCAAATTCACCAATATACTCATAAACAGTAGGTTTAAACTTTAATTTAAAATCATTAAGCTCTTTGTATGGATTGGTATCAGTGAAGTCAGCAGTGATTCCATACAAGTCAAAATATAAGTAACCAGCTTTTTTATATTCTTCAATAATTTTATAGAAAATATATGTTTTGATATCAATACCCTGAAAATCTTTATTATATCCGGAAATTATAATAGTAATTCTTCCTTCATACTTAACGACAAAAGCTGCGCCTAAAAGTTCTTTAAGAGTATTTTCTTGCATTCTTTGATTAGCAAGTGCAATGTCAGAAGAAATTTTATTCATTACATCGTCACTTTTAGTTTTCTTAGCATATAATGAAGCATCATTAGGATTACTTTGAAAATCTCTATTAATTTCATCATTTTTTTCTTGTTCATAAATATATTTTTTTTGTAAATATTTAACATAAGTTTCATAGTTTAAATTTACCATCAATAAATCAACCATATCACTTTTCTTAAACTCTTTATAGAAAAATTTATAATATGTAGAAGTTTTACTTTCTTTTTCACTGACAAACGAATAGAACTTCTCAATATCTTTTTCATCACCACTAACTATACTTACACCTTTTAGTTCAGATTCCTTCATATCATCAACCATCTTTTTATCAAGTGCATTAAAATCATATGTAGGTAAATAAATAACAGGTGTATATTTAGGAAGAAGAGACTCAAAATATAAGTTATCTCTTAGTTTATCATATCCAAGTTCCTTAAGTTCAGCTACCAGTTGTTTGCTTTTTGAATTAACCAACTTACTCTTGTTATCAAAATTAATAATAGAATATGTTATTTCTGGATTAATCTTAATAAATGCGAATCCTTTCATAAAAAAATATTCTTTTATTTTCTTAGTAAAAGCTTTAAGAAGAGGTTTATCATAAAAATCAATTAAAAATCCACGAGGAGCATAACCATATTTCATATTTGGGCCAATAGATTTATATAAAATTAAACTTGCTCCAACAATCATCCCCTTGTGATAAGCTCCAACATACATTACTGAAAACTCACTGTGTGTCATTAACTCACCATATTCTTTAGTTTGAAAGAAGTTTTTTAGTATATGATTTTTTGCGTACTCACTAAACACCTCAGGTTTTATTTCTTTTATATCCATAATTTCGCTCCCTTTTTAATAAGAATATTATAGCATATTATCGAAAAAAATAGTATAATGAAAATATAAATAATTGGAGGGTATATTTATGAGTAAAATAACAAATATAAAAGCAAGAGAAATTCTTGACTCTAGAGGTAATCCAACTGTTGAAGTAGAAGTAACTACTGAAAAAGGTATTAAAGCAATAGCAGCAGTACCATCAGGCGCTTCAACTGGTAGTAGAGAAGCACTAGAGCTTAGAGATAATGATGAAAGATACTGTGGAAAAGGTGTATTAAAAGCAGTAAACAACGTAAACACTCTTATTAAAGATGCAGTTTTAGGATTTGATGTATCTCAAATAAAAGAAATAGATACAAAAATGATTGAAATAGATGGTACACCAAACAAAAGTAAATTAGGAGCAAATGCAACTTTAGGAGTAAGTCTTGCATGCGTAAAAGCAGCAGCAGCAGAAGCAGGAAAAGAAGTATATGAATACTTAAATCCAAGAGAAAAGAAAATACCAAGACTTATGTTTAATATCGTAAATGGTGGAATGCATGCAAA
This sequence comes from uncultured Clostridium sp., assembly GCA_902492325.1. GTDB lineage: Bacteria > Bacillota_I > Bacilli_A > RF39 > UBA660 > CAG-1000. The sequence goes on along the minus strand of CABULC010000003.1, from coordinate 107,825 downwards.
AAATAATATAGATATCCAAGAATTCATGATTGTACCAAAAAGAGAATCATTTAAAGAAGATCTTAGATGTGCAAGCGAAGTATTCCATGCATTAAAAAAACTTTTAGATAACGAAGGCCTTGCAACTTCAGTAGGCGATGAAGGTGGATTTGCACCAAACTTAGAATCAAATAAAACAGCATTAAATTATATAGTTAAAGCAATAGAAACTGCAGGTTATGTACCAGCAAAAGATGTATTTATTGCACTTGATGTAGCAGCATCTTCTCTATATAATGAAACAACTAAAACATATAAAATAGAAGATAAATTCTTAAATAAAGAAGAACTTTTAGATTACTATCTTGACTTAGTTAAAAACTATCCAATCATCTCAATAGAGGATCCATATGATGAAAATGATTATGAAGGATTTAAACTTATAACAGATAGACTTGGAAAAGAAATAAATATAGTTGGAGACGATTTATTCGTAACAAATAAAAAGGAACTAGAACATGGTATTGAAAATGGTCTTTGTAATTCAATTTTAATTAAACCAAATCAAATAGGTACATTTTATGAAATGTTAGAAACAGTAGTACTTGCTAAAAAGAACAACTACACATGCATCATGTCACATAGAAGTGGAGAAACAACAGATACATTTATCATTGATGCAGCAGTAGCATTAAATATACCATTTGTTAAAACTGGTTCAGTATCACGTGGAGAGAGAATTTGTAAATTTAATAGACTTCTTAAGATAGAAGAAGAACTAGAAGAAAAAAACTAATTCTTGTAAATCCACAATAAATATAGTATAATATCTCACGAGGGAGAAAAACATGGAAAAAGTTTTATTAGTAGTATCAATTATATTAATAGTTGTTGTATTATTACAAAGTAATAAAGCTAGTGATGCAAGTCAAATTATAACTGGTGGAAACAGCGTACTTTTAGGTAAATCAAAAGAAAGAGGCTTTGAAAAGTTTATAACAAGGCTTACATATGTGTTAGGCTTTGCATTTATAGTGCTTTCAATGATTTTATCTGTATAAAAATATTAATAAAGTTCATAAATCTATTATGAACTTTTTAATTTATATGTTAAAATGGGAGTAGAGGTAAATATGAGAGAAAAAATATTAGAAATAATCGAAAGAGAAAATAGAAATCTAAATCCAATTGATATAGTTAATATGCTATATAAAAATAGTACAGTAGAAGACTATAGAAAAGTTATGGATGAACTTGATAGTTTATGTAGAGATGGAATACTTAGACAAACAAGTGGAAATGCATATAGAAAGAATGAATTAATCACTGGTGTATTAGACATGCATGAAAAAGGAAATGCACATCTTTTAGTAAAAGATGGACCAGATATTTTCATTGCTAAAAATAATATGAAAGGCGCAACTGATAACGATACAGTATTAGTTGACTACGTTAATAAAGAAAAAAATGAAGGAAAAGTAGTAAGAGTACTAAAACGTTCATTAGGTAGAAGCTTAGCTGAAGTAGTAGACGTTGATGGTGTATACAAAATTGTTCCACTTGATAAAGAACTTCCATATGAAGTAGTAGTAGATACTAAAGATACAGAATTTAGTTTAGTAGATGGTTTAATTGTACATATAGATTATGTAAGAGATATTTCTAGAGGAAAAGTTCTAGCTAAAATAGATAGAGTAATTGGACACAAAAATGCTCCTGGAAATGATACTGAAATTGCCATGATAGCAAGTGAATTTGGAGTAAGCGTACAAGTTCCTGAAGATGCTAAGGAAGAAGCAAAGAAATTTCCAAAAAGCTTGGATCCAGTAGAAATAGAAAAGGAATTAAAACTAGGAAGACGTGACTTAAGAGGGGATACAACAACTACGATGGATGGCAAAGATACCAAAGATATAGATGATGCTGTTCAAGATGAAATATGTCCAAATGCAAACTTCCAAGTAACAGTAGATATCGCAGATGTTAGTTACTATGTAAAAATGGGTAGCGCTATATGGAAATATGCAGAAAGCAAAGGTAACTCAGACTATCTAGCTAACAAAGTTGGACCAATGCTTCCAATAGAACTTTCAAATGGAATTTGTTCATTAAATCCAAATGAAGATAGATACGCAGTAAGTTGTAGACTTGAAATAGATCATTCAGGTCGTATAGTTAATCAAGAAGTATTCTTATCAGTCATTAAATCTAAAAAGAAAATGAACTATGATGCAGTTCAAGATATTATAGAAGGTAAAGAAACAGAAGATACTAAAGATTACACAACTATAAAATATACAGTTAAACCAAATGAAACAATAGATGATATTGCATTCAAAAACTGTATTACTCCAGAAAGACTATTAGAATTTAACAAACCTGAAGATTTTAAATCAGGTAATGAAATAAATATACCAATTAGCGATGTTATTAAGTTAATGTATAAAGTTTCTAAAGTAATGGATACTAGACTAGCAAAAGATGGTAAATGCGACTTTGATTCAAACTCAGAAAAGAAACAAATATTTGATGAAAATGATAAACTTATAGATATCCAACCACGTGTACAAAGAGAAGCAGAACATATAATCGAAAATCATATGATTTATGCTAACGTTGGATTTACAAGATTTGTATGCGGTGCCTTAGCTGAAATAATTCCTCAAATGGTACCATTCGTATTTAGAATTCACGAAAAACCAAATCCTAAGAAAATAGAAGACTTTATGACAATGCTTAGTGTATTCGGAGTAAATTATCCTAAAAAGATAAATCCAGAAAACGTAAGTAGTAGAGATATAAGAGATTTACTTGAATACCTAAAGGATAGTGATCACTATAATGTATTTAGCAAGAAATTATTAAGAAGTATGCAAAAAGCTAGATATTCACCTGAAAACGAAGGACACTTCGGTCTAGGATTAGAAGATTACTGTCACTTTACTTCTCCAATAAGAAGAATGGCAGACTTACTTGTACATACAATATTTAGAGTATTCTTAGTTGAAAAAGATTATAGTGAAGAGAATTTAAGATTCTGGGCATCATACCTAACAGAAGTATGCGATCATATATCAGAATGTGAAAGAACAAGTGCTGAATGTGAATACGCAGTAGATGACTATTACGATGCAGTATATATGCAAGACAAAATAGGTAAAACATTCGAAGCAACACTTGATAGTCCAATGCAAAATTCATTCTTCGCAGAAACAACAGACAAATACATAGATGGAAAAGTAGACTTCATAATGAATGAAGAAGATGCTAAAGAATTAGAGACACTAACAGATCCAAATGAAATAGAACAATTCATCGCAGAGCATGTAAAACCATTCCCATATGAATACAATGATGCAGTATATGGATATACTAAAAAAGGAAGAGTAGTTTATAGATATGGAGATAAAATACTTGTTTCTTGCATAGGAAGCAATCCTGATAAACGTGAAATAGACTTTGCATTAGTAAGGAAGTTATAAAATGGAAATACTTAATAGAAAAGCACATTATGATTATTTTATAAAAGATACATATGAAGCGGGAATAGAACTTCAAGGAACAGAAATAAAAAGTCTAAGAAAAGGAAATGCTAACATAAATGACTCATACGCTAGAATTAAAAATGGTGAAGTATATCTAACTAATATGTATATTGGAAAATATGAAGAAGGAAATATATTCAATCATGATGAGAGAAGAGAAAGAAAACTATTGCTTCATAAAAAAGAAATATTAAAAATAGATAACGAAGTTACTACTAAAAGATATACACTAATTCCATTAAAAATATATTTTGTAAGAGGAAAAGCAAAAGTAGAGCTAGGTGTATGTCAAGGTAAGAAGTTATATGACAAACGTGAATCAATAAAAGAAAAAGATATCAAAAGACGTGAATATATAGAATACTAAAATAATATAATATCTTAGGTGGTAGAATGAAAAAAATACCTGAGATATACGTTAACAAAATAAATAAAAAAATTGATAACAACAAAGAAGTATTCTATTCATATAAAGACAACGATGAAATAATAGAAGAAACAAAACCATTAGATGAATATACTCTGCAAAGAAAAATAAATGAACTCTTTAGAGCAAATGATTTCATCTATAAAAAGAAATTTCATATAAAAACAATTAACGAAGAAAAAGACTATATAATAATATCAAAGAGTTATGACTATCTTTTAGCAATAGATGGTACTAAAATAATGATAAAAGATATAATTGAAATTAATTAAAAACACTTGAATTTACCTAATAATTATGGTATTATCTAGGTAACACATGAAAGTGTTTTTTTTTGGAGGGTAGAATGAAAAAAGTAAAAAGTTTCTTTAAAGGAGTAAAAAAAGAAGCTAAAACAGTAAAATGGCCAGATGGAAAAACATTAGTAAAATATTCTTGTATAACAGTAGTAATGCTAATATTCTTCGGATTATTCTTTTATGGATTAGATGCATTATTCGCATTTGTTAGGGGGTTATTCTAATGGAAGAAAAAAAATTATGGTATGTTGTTAATGCATACAGTGGACATGAACAAAAAGTTAAAGATTATTTAGAATCAAGACGTGAAAGTATGGGAATGGAAAATAATATTTTTAGAGTTATTATTCCAGAAAGAACAGAAATCGAAGTAAAAGATGGAGTTAAAAAAGAAAGAGTTAAAAAAATGTTCCCAGGATATGTTCTTATCGAAATGGTAATGAGTGATGAAGCTTGGTACGTTGTTCGTAACACTCCAGGAGTTACAGGATTTATCGGATCTTCAGGAAAAGGTGCTAAACCAATTCCATTATCACCAGAAGAAGTTAAAAAGTTTATAGGAGATGGAGTAGATACAACAGCGCCTATCAATACAGATGTAGAAGTTGGAGACACTGTAACAATTATAGATGGTCCATTCAAAGGTATGTATGGTAAGATCGAAAGTGAAGATAAAGAAAATGAAAAACTAACAGTACTTATCGACTTATTCGGACAAGAAACTCCAGTAGAAGTAGACTTAATTCAAGTTTCTAAAAAGATTGCTGAAATGTAATCTTTTTTGATATAATTGACCTATACGGAGGAAGTATGAAAAAAATAAAGATTTTAAGTGTAGTACTACTAATGTTAATTATAATAGCTGGATGTAATAAAGAACAAAAAGGAAACATGATGAAATTAGAACTTAACTGTGATGCTGAAAATGGTTATGTTTGGCAAACAACAGTATTAAATTCAAATGTAATAAGATCAGAGGGCGATGAGTTCCTTTATAAAGATCAAGACAAAGTTTTAGAAACAAAACAAATAATTAGATTTAGAGCTTTAGAAACAGGAACTGCTGAAATAGAAATAAAATATATAAATGCTCAAAAAGAAGATAAAGAAAAAGATTATTCTATAAAATATTTAATAGAAGTAGATAGTGATTTAAATATTAAAATATTAAGTAAAACTGGTAAGTTTTATGATGATGAAATTATAACACCAGAGTTATATATGAATTATACAAATAATGAAAGTCAAATTAGTAATAACTAAATTGACTTTTTATTTATAAATGTTATACTTAATTTGTAAGTATAACTTACAAGGAGGTAATATAATGGAATTAAAAGGAAGTAAAACCGAGGCAAATCTTTTAGCAGCATTTGCTGGTGAAAGTCAAGCTAGAAATAAATATACTTATTATGCTAGTCAAGCTAAGAAGGATGGATATGAACAAATAGCTGCAATATTCGAAGAAACAGCTAACAATGAAAAAGAACATGCTAAAATGTGGTTCAAAGAATTACATGGTGGAAGCGTTCCAAGTACTATCGAAAATTTAAAGGATGCAGCTGCTGGAGAAAATTACGAATGGACAGAAATGTATAAAGAATTCGCAGAAACTGCAAGAGAAGAAGGATTCGATAACATTGCAAGATTATTTGAACAAGTTGGTGAAATTGAAAAACATCATGAAGAAAGATATATGAAATTAGTAGGAAACATTGAAAATAATCTAGTATTTGAACGTAACGAAGAAAAAATCTGGATTTGTAGAAACTGTGGACACGTATACAAAGGAAAAACTGCTTTAAAGGTTTGTCCTGTATGTAAGCATCCAGAAAGTTATATGGAATTAAAGGCTGAAAATTATTAAAAAATGCATTAAAAAATAATGCATTTTTTATTTGATTATGATAAAATATTTAAAGAATAGGGTGTGATATTAATGAGAAGTGCTGTTTTAAAAGGTGCTAGAAAAATAGAAGTAGAGAAAAAAGAAAATATGGTTGGCAAAGAAGGATATATTTTAATCGATGTATTAAAAGCTGGTATTTGTGGCTCTGATATTCACTATTGGGTAGAAGGAAATCCTAAAAATTTAGTAATGGGACATGAATTTAGTGGTATAGTTATTGATGCTGCTAACAGTAAGAAATACAAAGAAGGCGATAGGGTTACTGCTCTTCCAATTAGTCCGTGTTTAAAATGTAAGAATTGTAAAGAAGGAAATGTTCAATTATGTAGTGAAACATGGGCACACGCAGTAGGACTTAGTTTAGATTTCCCAGGTGGATTTGGTGGAAGAGTTCTAGTACGTGAAGATATGGTAAGACCACTTCCTAATAATGTTACATTTGAAGTAGGAGCAATGATTGAGCCAGCAGCAGTAGGACTTAGAGCTGCAAACGTATCAAATGTTAAAAAAGGAGATAAATGCCTAGTTATAGGTGGTGGAATCATTGGACTTTTAACAGCAGAATTCTTAAGATTAAAAGGAGCATCTTATATAGCTTTAACTGAAACTAATGAAGCTAGAGGAGCAAAATCAGTTAAATTAGGAGCTGCTGATGAATGGTTCAATGCATTAGATCCAAAGTTAACTGAAAAATTAATGGCACGTACTAATGGAGAAGGATTCGATGTTGTATGTGATTGTTGTGGAAATAGTCCAGCATTATCAAGTGGATTAATGTTCACAAAACCAAATGGAAACTTAACATTAGTTGGTATCTCACTAGGTATGGTACAAATACCTCTAGTAATGGGAGTTATGAAAGAAGTTAATATCAAAGGATCTATTGCTTACAAGAGAGAAGAATTTGATGAAGTAATTGAACTAGCATCAAAAGGAAAAATCAATTTAACAAAATATATAGATGATATTGTAACACTTGATGATGTTCAAAAAGCATTTGAAAGACTAACAAGTGGTATGGATGATGCAGTTAAAATACTAGTTGACCCAAATAAACATAAAATTATTGAACTATAAAAGAGGAATTAATCCTCTTTTTTAATGCCATAAATTTTATTTTTAGTATCATAAAATATATAAGAATGTACTGGATAATATGTAAGATAATAGAATACAAAATAAGTAAATATGATTAACAAAGTACCAATAGTTTTAGAATATTTAATAACCCTAGTATTAAGTATCAAATAACTAATATAAGAAATTAAAATATAATCAAGAAATAATAATATTATAGATACAATCATATTATGGCCAAAGAAATGATCAATTGGCAAATAAATAGTAAGATATAAAATAATACCAATTATTATAGAAATACCATATGATAAAGAAAAATTATTATATTTTATACTTTTCTTTTTATAAATAAAATATTCAATTAATGCATAAATTAACATTGGAGTAACTAGTAATTTCATATGTTCCCATATACTTTCATTGACAGGAAAAAGTATACTGAATATAAAGTTATTACACCATTCATACATAAAATGAGATAAAACAGATAAACCCATTATAATAAAAACACCAATAATTTTAATTTTTTCATAATAATCATTAATATTATGCTTATTTTCCTTGATTTTATGCAACTTTTATGCTATTATCAAGTAGTCGATTTATATCGGGTGATATAAATTAGAAGTGGGAGATTAAAGGATTATCGCGGAACCACTCGCGAAAAAAAATAACTAAAATATATAGGAGGTGTTTTTCGTGGCAAAGAATGTTGTAAAGAAAATTAAATTACAAATTCCAGCAGGTAAAGCTACACCAGCTCCACCAATCGGTACTGGACTTGGACCTACAGGAATTAATCTACAAGAATTCTGTACTAAGTACAATGAAGCAACAAGAGAAAAAATGGGAGATATCATACCAGTTGAAGTTTCTATTTATGATGATAGAACATTTGACTTCGTATTAAAAACTCCACCAACTGCATCATTAATTAAGAAAGCAGCTGGAATTGAAAAAGGTAGTACAAAAGGTGCTAATAACATTGTTGCAACTATTTCTAAAGATGATATCGTTAAAATAGCTGAAATTAAAATGCCAGATTTAAATGCATATGATCAAGCTGCTGCTATTAATACAGTTGCTGGAACTGCAAGAAATATGGGTGTTGCAATTAAAGGACTTAATGATTCAGAATTAGCTGAACATGCTAAAGAAGCTGCTGAAGCTGAAGCTCAAGCTGCTAAATTAGAAGAAGCTCTAGAAGAAATGGAAGAAAGCGCTAAAGCTATGGCTGAAGGTGCTAGTGTTGAAGTAGAATCAACAGAACAATCTAAAGAAGACGAAGAAAAAGCAAGCGAAGAATAATTAAAAAAATATTATTCGTGAGAAATATAGATAATCCAATTACCACATAAGGAGGTTAAGTTTATGAAAAAACATAGTAAGATGTATGTGGAAGCATTAGGTAACGTAGAAAAAAATAAAAGCTATGATGTTACTGAAGCGATAAAAGTACTAAAAAGTCTTAAACCTAGAAAATTTGATGAATCAGTAGATTTAGTATTAAAATTAAATATTGATGCTAAGAAAACTGATCAAAACATTAGAGGAAGCTTTGTTCTTCCAAACGGAACTGGAAAGACTAAAAGAGTTTTAGTTGTTACTAAGACTAAAGCTGCTGAAGCTGGCGAAGCTGATTATTGTGGAGCTGAAGATATGATTGAAAAAATCGAAAAAGAAAATTGGTTCGATTTCGATACAATCGTAGCTACTCCAGAAATGATGCCATTATTAGGTAAACTTGGTAAAGTTTTAGGTCCTAAAGGATTAATGCCAAACCCAAAACTTGGAACAGTTACTACTAATGTTAAAGATGCTATCAGCAACATTAAAAAAGGTATGGTTGAATATAAGAATGATTCTTATGGAAACGTTCATATGTCAATCGGAAAACTATCATTTAGCGAAGAAAAACTTGAAGAAAATTTAAGAGCTATCGTTAATGAAATAGTTAAAAATAAACCTACAGCTGTTAAAGGTGCTTTTGTTAAAAACATTAGTGTTTCAACAACTATGAGTCCTGGACTAAAAGTTGATAAAGCTTCTCTAGGATTATAATAAATAAAGTAGTAGAAATACTACTTTTTATTTTATAAAAAAACCACTATTTGATTTTTTCATCTAGTGGTTTTAATAATATGCCAGTTGATATAAGTCCACATATACCAACAATGGCATATACAAGATTTGTTAACATAGAGTCTACTCCAAATAGAAGAGATACTAAGTTAACATTGAATATTCCGACCATACCCCAGTTAATAGCACCTATTATAGTAAATGTAAGTGCAACTTTATAAAGCGTATTCATCTTTCCTCCTTACACACTATTATTATTAACAAATAATAATTTTCTATTCATATAAAATACAAACAAAAATATAATTTAGTGTGAAGGGGGAATTTATATAAAAAAAGTAATATTGTTACTAGTATCATGCTTGTTTTTAGCAGGCTGTAATAAAATGGATTCTAAAAAAGCTATAAATGAATATAAAAAACTTTTAGATGATAATACAAAATATTCACTAACAGGTCAAATGGATATTGTAAGTAACGAAGAATTATATCATTATGATGTAAAAGTTGACTATATGGAAGGAGACTATTATAAAGCATCACTAGTTAATAAAGATAATGAACATGAACAAATAATATTAAAAAATAAAAGTGGAGTATATGTAGTAACACCAGCACTTAATAAAAGCTTCAAATTTCAAAGTGAATGGCCATACAACAGTAGTCAAGCATATATTCTATCATCACTTTTAAAAGATCTAGAAAACGACTCTAATGTGATTTTAGAAGAAAAAGAAGATAAATATATATTATCATCATCAGTAAACTATCCAAATAACAGCTCATTAATTAGTCAAAAAATAGTGTTTAGTAAAGAGATGTCTCCAGAAGAAGTAAATGTATTTAATAAAGATGGAGTAGCAAACATTACATTTAAAATATCTAAAATAGATTTTAAACCAGATTTCAAAGAGGAATATTTTGATGTAGAAAGTAATGCATCAGAAGAATGTTGCAAAGATGTAAGCAAAATTGATGAGATTGTTTATCCAATGTATTTACCAACTGGAACAAAATTTAAAAGTGAAGAAACAGTAAAATCTAAAGATTCTGAAAGAGTAATATTAACATTTACCGGAGATAAATCATTTATATTAATAGAAGAGGCTAGTAAAGCACCAAAAGATTTTGAAGTAACAAGTGTATCAGGAGAATTAGTATTCTATGAAAACGTACTTGGAACACTATCAAACTCATCGTTAAATTGGACAATGAACGGAAAAGATTATTACATAATAGGTGATAATCTATCGAATGAAGAATTATTAAAAGTCGCATCTTCTACCTCTGTAGTATCTTTAACAAAATAAAGTATCAACTTGATACTTTTTATTTGATTTAAATAATTATAAATGCTATACTACAAAATGATAGGAGAATAGATATGAAAAGCAAAAAAGGATTTACATTGGTAGAACTATTAGCTGTAATAGCGATTTTAGCAATACTAGTAATTATAGCGCTACCTAATGTAATAAATATGTTTAATAATGCAAAGAAACAAGTTTTCTTAACAGAAGCACAAACAGTAGCATCAACATCAGAAAAAAAGTTTTTGTCTAATAGTATATCAGGAGAAACAAAAGAAACAGTTTACTGCAAAAGCAAAACAGATGAAAAAAATCCATTAGAAATGACGGGTGCACAAAAATATTATTACGTTGAACTTGGTAGTGATGGTAGAACAAATAAATTGATTATTTGGGATGACCAAAAATATATTAAATATGTAACTGATGGTACAAAAGAAGTAAGTGATCTAACAGTAGATGAAGTAGTAGAAAGAGACAACAGCAATTTCACATGTGGAAATGTATTATCAGAAATAGGAGTAAAAGACGAAGTAACAGAAATAATACCTGATAAAAATTATCCGGTTAAATTAACTGTTAGTGGTAACATAATGACAATATCTTTAGATAGTGCTACTGGAGCAAATTTTGATAAAGTTAATTATGTAGTATATAAAGCAGAAGATTACGTGTCACCTGAATATATAAAAGACGGAGAAATATCATCAACTGATAAATCAAATAATTTTAAAGTCACATATAATGTCTCAGTTATAGTAGGAAAGACTGCATACAAAGTAGAAGCTTACACAACAACTGGTAATAAAATTTCAGATGGAACATATTCAAGTGCTATATGTTTTGTAGCAGGAACAAAAGTGTTAACAGAAAATGGTTATAAAAATATAGAAGACATTAAAGTCGGAGAAATGGTATATTCTTATAATTTAGATAATAACGAAAAAGAGTTAAAGAAAGTGACCAGAACAATTAAAAGCTCTACTGAAGAAACGTATATTGTTACTATAAATGGTAAAAAAGTAGAAATGTCTCCAAGACATCATGTTTATATTGTGGATAAAGGTTGGGTACGTGCATACGATCTAAAAGTTGGTGATAAAATGTTATCATCTGATAAAAAAGTAATTGATATAACAAATATAGAACATAAGAATTATAAAGGTGGAATAAGTACATATAATTTAACAGTTGACGGAAATAGCAATTATTATGTTTCAGAAATTCAAGTATTAGTTCATAACGCACCATCACCATCAGTCCCATAAAAAGCTTGATAAAAAAGCATTATAAAATTAATGCTTTTTTTCTTTATTTATGTTATTATATCTATAGAATAGGAAGGTAATATGAAAGAGAAAATAACTTATGCTTTAATTATATTATTATTTAGTATTTTAGTTTTATCATTAGCTTTATATTATCTTTTTAACGGTTTCTCAATGATGGGAAAAGCAGACATAATAAAAAAATATTATGATATAAAATTAAATAATGTAAGTATAGATTATGAAACAGATATGACAATAAAACTAAATAATGAAAATGGTACTATACAAGTAAAAGTGCCAGATTTAAATAAATTTAAAAAGACTAATTCATTTAGCATAGACCTAACAAACATAGGAAACATTGATGCTAAAATAATAGATATTCGTATAGAAAATATATTTGCAAACATAGATACTAAAAACGTTAATATAAACTTATCACTTGATAAAGAAGATGTGATAAAAGGTGGAGAAACAAAAAAATTAAATGTTGAAATAACATATAATGATAAAGATAAAATAGAGCAACCATACTATGAATTTAGTATAAAATATGTTTTTGATGAAGTAATTCTTTAAAAAAAGAATTTTTTTTGATATAATGATAATTGATTATAGGAGGATACATGAAAGAAATAATATCAAGTTTAGATATTGGTAGTTCTACAGTTAAGTTAGTAGTAGGCGAAGTGTACAAAGATGATGTACATGTTCTTGCTGTATCTGAAGTAAAATCAAAAGGAGTTAAAAAGGGTATTATAGTTAATCCTGAGGAAACATTAATTTCATTAAAAGAAGTATTTAATAGATGTGAAGAGATGTTAAATATAAAAATTAATAAAGTTGTATTAACAATTCCATCATATTATGCAGAATTTAATGTAGTAGAAGGAAAAGTTAACATTAAAGCAGAAGATTCTATAGTAACAGGTAATGATATAGTAAAAGTACTACAATCATGTGTTTATAATAAAGTACCAAACAATAAAGAATTTGTTTCAATCATGCCAATAGAATTTATGCTAGATGATGAAGAAAAAATAAAAGATCCAAAAGGAAAACAAGCTAAAGTATTGAAATGTAAAGCAGTCATGAGTTTAGCTCCTAAAAAGAATGTATATGCTGCAGTATCATTACTTGATAGTATTGGAGTAGGAATAGTAGATATAAACTTCGGAAGTGTAGCAGACTATTACGAATTCAAAACAAAAACATTAGATTCTAAAAATGTAGCAGTAGTAAACATTGGAGAAGAAAAAACAGAAGTAAGTATCTTTAAAAAAGGAATACTAGTAGATACAGAAAATATTGAAGTTGGTGGCAAAAACATTGACAGAGATATTTGTTATATATATGATATAAGTAGAAAGAAAGCTAAAGAGTTAAAAGAAAAATTTGCTCTAGCTAGTAAGAGAAATGCATCAACTAGTTGGAGTGAGGATGTGTTGACAAACTCTAAAGAAAATATTAAAATAAATCAATATGAGATTAGTGAGATAATATGTTCTAGAATTAAAGAGTTATTAGACCTTGCTAAAAAGCAAATAAACCTCTTAACAAAGTTGGAAATTAGTTATATAATATTTACAGGGGGAACAACTGAAGTTAATGATTTTAACTTAGTAGTTGATGAAGTATTTGGAAGAGAAATGGAAAGATACCATGTTAATGAAATAGGATGTAGAAGTAATAAATATTCTAGTTCATTAGGACTTATCAAATATTATCATGATAAATTAGCTTTTAGAAATAAACTTGCTTATACAGTTGATGAGGATTTGCAAGAAGAATTAATTAATATAAAGAAAACTAATAATAATACAGTACTCGGAAAAATATATGGATATTTTTTCAACGATTAAGGAGTGAATTATGAACAATAAACTAGAGATGGATCAAATAGCTGACATAAAAGTAATTGGTGTCGGTGGCGGTGGATGTAATGCTGTAAACAGAATGATAGATTCAGGACTTCGCGGAGTTGAATTTATCGTAGCAAATACTGATCAACAAGTATTAAATGTTTCCCATGCAGAACACAAAATACAATTAGGTAAAACTATTACTAAAGGAAGAGGAGCTGGAACAAGACCTGAAGTTGGAAGAGAAGCTGCACTTGAAGCTAAAGAAGAAATTGAAGACTCTTTACGCGGAGCAGATATGGTATTCGTAACTTGTGGACTTGGTGGTGGTACTGGTACAGGTGCTGCTCCAGTAGTTGCTGAAATAGCTCAAAACCTTGGATGCTTAACAGTAGCAATAGTTACAAAACCATTTAAATTTGAAGGTAAGAAAAGAATGGATTACGCATTAGTTGGTTTAGATGAACTTAGAAAACATGTAGACACTATCGTAGTTATTCCAAATGATAAATTAAGAGATTTAATTGACAGAAGCACACCATTAAATGCTGCATTCAAAGAAGTAGATAATGTACTTAGATTAGGTGTCCAATCTATATCTGACCTAATTAGCGTTCCAGGACTTGTAAACTTAGACTTTGCAGATGTTAGAACAATAATGGAAGATAGAGGAGACGCACTTATCGGTATAGGTGTTGGTTTTGGCGATAATAGAGCAGTAGAAGCTGCAAAACAAGCTGTAAATAGTCCATTACTTGAACAAACTATCAATGGTGCAACAGATTGTATCGTAAATATCACTGGTGGTAACTCAATGACATTATTCGAAGCAGAAGATGCTGTAGAAGTAGTAAGAGCAGTTGCTAATACAGATGTTAACATTATATTCGGTGCAGTTATCAATGAAGCACTTACTGATGAAATAGTAGTAACAGTAATTGCAACAGGATTTGAAGATTCAACTGAACCACTATATAGATCAATTGAAGGAGAGAAAAAGGCAGTACAAGAAATAGAAGATGATGAAGAACTTGAAATGCCAGCCTTCCTAAGAAACAGAGATTTCTAAGAGCGTAAAGCTCTTTTTTCTTTACATTAAATTTACAATAACTATTGATTTACATTAACATAAAATATATAATGATTATGAGAGTAGAAAGCGTAAAGCTTGATACAAGGGAGGGTTAAATGAAAGATAGTAAGAAAGTTACTAAGAAAAGCCCTGCTGTAAAAAATGATGAAAAGTTCATGGAAGAAGAAAATGATAACAGAGTAATCATATTTATAGCAATAGCTATTCTAGTAATTATTGGTACTATTATAGGACTTCTTGTTGGTTGTGATAAGAAAACTGATGATAAAGATCCAGTAAAACCAAAAGATAATATAGTAGTTCCAGACAACAACAAAAAAGATGAAGACAAGAAGGAGGAAACAAAGACTACTGTTATAAAGAAAGTAACTACTAAATCAAATGATAATACTAATAAAACAAAGGAAGAAGAAACATATGTAGTATCATTTAATTTATTAGATGAAGATAGTGTTTACACGGTTGAAGTTAAAAATGGTAAAGTAACACCATATGTTCCATATGGATATGATTCATGTAAATATTATAGTGATGAAAAGTTAACTACTGAATTTGATTTCAATAAAACAATAACACAAAACACAAATGTTTATACAAGTTGTAGTATTACTACTTATAAGATTATTTATGATAGAGAAACAACTTCTCCAAAAGAATATCTTATAAAAGATGGTAAAGTTGCTTTAAGTGGAGTAGAACTTGAAACTGGATTCTTTGAAGGATGGTATACAACACCAGATTTTAGTGGAGACAAAGTTGAATACTTAGGAAGAAATCTAGTAAATATAGCAAACTCAGATAATGAAATTTATCTATATGCTAAAATAGCTGAAAAGTATGAAGTAAGATACCATGATCGTAATGGCGGAGTGGGACTAATCCTTACAATTAGTACACAAAAAAATAATCCAATTACATTAATGAAATATGGTACATCAGAAGAACTACTAGGTTATAGTACAAGCAAAGATAGTAAAGTAATTGAATATAATGTTGGTGAAAAAGTAACATTAACTGGAGACCTTGATTTATACCAAGTAATTGGAACAGCTAAAGTTATTTACGAAAGCGAAGGAGAACTTGTAGCTGTAGGTATGACTTCTGAAGAGTTAGGTGATTATAATTTACCAACACCTGATGAAGTAGGAATTAAAGCTCCAACATACTTTGTAAAAGTTGATAAAACTAGTCCAAATGCTAAAGAAGTAGTACCTGATGAAGTTAAAGAAGCACTTGAAGGTCAAATAAGACTAGCAGATGCTAAAGCTAAAGCAGGAGAAAATGAAACTATTGAAGTCGGTGACTCAGTAGAAGAATTAGAAAAGGTATTTGATGGATGGCAAACTAAAGAAACTGATGAAGAAGGAAATGAAACATTAGTTGACGTAGATGAAAATTACAAGCCAAAAGATAATACTGATAATGAATTAGTAGCTAAATGGAAAGAACAAGAAAAAACAGAAGACACAGCAAACACTACTATAGAAGATAATGGAGAAACAGAAACTACAACAAGTTTAGACTTAGTAGAAGAAGAAACTCCAGTAGTAGAAGAAACTATACCGGAAGCACCAACAATAGTTGAAACAGCTCCGGAAGTTATTCCAGAAACTACAATGTAATTTAAAGCATTCATACGAATGCTTTTTTAATGCAATAAAAAATGATATAATATCATCTAGAGGTTACAGTATGAAAATAACTATTAAGGATCAAACATTTAATGTATTTATAACTAGAAAAAATAATAAAAATATGTACTTAAGAGTAAAAAAAGACGGTATATATATTACTTGTAATTATTTTGTTACTAACTCTATGATTAAATCTTTTATAGAAAAAAATGAAGATGATATTATCAGAATGAATGAGACAGTACAAAGAAAAGAAAAAAAGAATGAAGAATTCTACTACCTAGGTAATAACTATGACGTAGTAGTTCTAAATACAGTTTCTAAAATAGAGTTTGTAGGTAACCAAGTATTTGTTAAAAATAAAACATATTTAAATACTTTTCTAAAGAATGAATGCGAAAGAATCTTTAATGAGAGAGTAAAAATATGTTATAATTTATTTGAGGAAGATATTCCTTATCCAAAAGTAATGATTGGTAAAATGAAAAGAAAATGGGGTTATTGTAATAAAAGACAAGAACTTATAAAACTAAATTCAGAATTAATTAAATATAGTATAGATGAAATAGATTATGTTATTATTCATGAATTATGTCATTTCTTAGAATTTAATCATTCAAAAAACTTCTGGAATTATGTTAAAAAATATAAACCAAATTATAAAGAAAACACTAAAGTACTAAAGGAGGAATAACATGCTTATTACATCTAAAGATAATAATAGAATAAAAGAAATAAGAAAACTTCTAACTAAGAAATATTCTTTAGAAAAAGGATTATTTGTAATAGAAGGAGAAAACTTAATAGAAGAAGCAATAAAAAATCATATGTTAAAAGAACTATATGTTTTAGAAGGCTCTACTTGTAATTATGACTTTAACTATGATTATGTAACTGAAGAAGTTATGAAAAGCATTAGTGATTTGAAAAGTACTCCAAGACTTTTAGGTGTTTCAAAGATACATAATACAAATAATATTGGAAATAAAATAGTAATACTTGATAATATACAAGATCCAGGTAATGCAGGAACTATTATAAGATCAAGTGTTGCATTTGGCGCAGATACTGTAATTTTTTCAAAAGATTCAGTAAGTCCATATAATGAAAAAGTATTAAGAAGTACTGGTGGTATGATATATAATACAAATATAGTTATTGGTGACTTAAAAGAAATAATAAGCAAAATAAAAGAAAAACATATAAAAGTAGTAGGAACTTCTCTAAAAAAATCAAAATCACTTGAAGAACTTGAAAAAATAAAGGAATTTGCTATAATATTTGGAAACGAAGGTAATGGTGTAAGAGAAGAAATTCTAAGTATGTGTGATGAAATAATTAGAATAGATATGAACCCTACTTGTGAAAGCTTAAATGTAGGAGTTTCAGCATCAATAGTCTTATATCATTTATATAAATAAAGGGGAATTATTATGAGATTTATATATATAGGAAAGGTGACTAATACACATGCCCTTAAGGGCGAAATAAGAATATTAAGTAATTTTGAATTTAAAAGTAAAGTATTTACTAAAGGATTCAAATTGTATGTAGGACATTTAAAAACAGAAGAAACAATTGAAACCTATAGACGACATAAACAATATGATATGGTTAAATTCGTTGGTATAGATAGTATTAATGATGTTATTAAATATAAAGGCGCAAGTGTATTTATAAATGAAGAAGATCTAAATTTAAGTAATGATGAAATCTTAACTGAAGAGTTAATCGGTATGAAAGTTTATAATGATAATTCTTTAGTAGGAAATATAACTGAATATAGAGAAGATAATGGTAATAAGAATATAAGAGTTAATGATAAACTTATTCCATTTAATAAAGACTTCATTTCTAAAATAGATAAGCAAAATAAAGAAATACATTTTCATGATATAGGAGTGTTCTTATGAAAATAGACATATTAACACTATTTCCTCATATGTTTGATGGATTCTTAACAGAAAGTATAATGAAAAGAGCCATTGAAAAAGGAAAAGTAGAAATAAATATAATAGATATTAGAGATTATACACCATATAAAAATAACCAAGTTGATGATTATCAATTTGGTGGTGGTGGTGGAATGATTATGATGTGTGAACCAGTATTTAATGCAGTAGAAAGTATTAGAACAGAAGACTCACATGTAATACTTTTAACACCTAGAGGAAAAACATATAATGAAAAGAAAGCATATGAACTAAAAGATAAAAAGCATTTAATAATTATTTGTGGACACTACGAAGGATTTGATGAAAGAATATACACTTTAGCAGATGAACTAATATCAATCGGGGACTTCATCTTAACAGGTGGAGAACTTCCATCAATGATGATAACAGATTCAGTAGTAAGACTAATAGATGGAGTTATAACAAGTACAAGTTTAGAATTTGAAAGTTTTAATGATAACTTACTTGATTATCCAGTTTATACTAAACCAAGAAACTTTAGAGGAATGGAAGTACCTGAAGTATTAGTTAATGGTAACCATAAACTTATTAATGAATATAGGGAAAGTGAAAGAAGAAGAATAACAAAGGAATATAGAGACGATTTATTATAGGGTGGTAAAATGAAATACGTAATAGAAAAAAATGGCAAAGATATGAAACTAGTATACTATAGTGTAAATATGGTAGGCCTTGGAGTCGAACCTAAAAATGGTGTTCCAGGACTAACTATTAAAGCAAAAAGAGTAGTACTAGTTGACCCAGAATTAAGAGATGCCTATATAAAACAAAGAATAAATAAAAAAATAGATAAAGTTATTAAATTTATGTTACGTATTTTAAATGATGAAGATACCACTGAAGGCGACGTAGGTATGGTACTAGATGAAATTAACAAATTAAAAGGAATAGTTATTAAAAAATATAAAGAATATATGAAAGTAAGTGAATATAAAGCACTACTTACTAAATTAATAATTATTGAAGAAGAATTTAAGAAAAATTATAATCAAAAATTATATATGAACTATATGAATGGTTCAATTTATGAAGAGAAGATAAGTGAGGGAAGAAGTAGATAATGAATGAAGATTTTAAATTAATGAATCTTAAAGGTACTAGTGACTTTTTACCAGAAGAACAAATCATTAGAAATAAAATCACTGATACTTTAAAGAGTACATTTGAAAAATATGGTTTCTTACCACTTGAAACACCAATATTATGTTATTATGATTTACTAGCAAGTAAATATGCAGGTGGAGCAGAAATATTAAAAGAAGTATATAAATTTAAAGATCAAGGACTTAGAGATATAGGTTTACGTTATGATTTAACAGTACCATTCTCAAAAGTAATTGGTATGAACAAAGGATTAATACTACCATTTAAAAGATATGAAATAGGTAAGGTATTTAGAGATGGCCCAGTTAAATTAGGAAGAGCACGTGAATTCTATCAATGTGATGTAGATGCTTGTGGAACAGAGTCACCTTATGCAGAAGTAGAGTACTTCATGATGACTAAAGAAGCATTTAAGAAATTTGATATAGATGTAGAAATAAGATACAACAATAGAAAATTTTTAAGTGGACTTTTAGAATATTGTAATGTACCTAAAGAAAACGTAGGAGCATTCATAACTTTAGTTGATAAATTAGATAAATTAAAAAGAGAAGATATTGAAGAAGAACTAGAAGCATGTACTTCAAAAGAAAACGTTGATAAAGTATTTGAATACTTCAAATTAAATCTAGAAGAATTAACTAAAGAATTAGAAAATAGTAATATAGAATTATTAAATGAAGGATTAAAAGAATTAAATGACTTAAATAAATTAATCGTAGACTTAGGATTAGATTTATGTAAGTTCACTCCTTTCTTAGCAAGAGGACTTGAAATATATACTGGATGTGTCTGGGAAGTATTTGATAGAACTGGAGAATTTAAGTCAGCTCTAGGTGGCGGAGGAAGATATGATAATATCATAACTAAATTCTTACACAACGGAGAAGAATATCCAGCTATAGGTATGTCATTTGGTTTAGAACCAATATATGCGTTATTAAAAGAAAAATGGTCAGAATCATTAAAGAAATATGATGTATATGTATATGCATTCATAAATGATAAAAACTTATTTGAAATATCAAATATGTTAAGAGAAAATGGATACAAAGTATTAACTGAATTAAATAATATAAAACTTAAAAAAGCAATGAATACTGCAAATAGAGAAAACATTGATAAAGTTATTATTATCGGAGAAGATGAATTAAAACAAAATTCAGTAACTCTAAAAGATATGATAACTGGAAATCAAGAACTAGTTAAAATAGAAGATTTAGTTAAAACAATAAAGGAAATGTAATAATTACATTTCCTTTTTAATTATATATACAATTTATAAAATGGCATAAAAAAAGTTCTCAAATGAGAACTAATATTCAAATGGTGACCCGTACGGGATTTGAACCCATAAATGCACGCGTGAAAGGCGTGTGTGTTAACCGTTTCACCAACGGGCCATTTTATAAATGGTGGGCCTGAATGGACTTGAACCATCGACCTTTCGCTTATCAGACGAACGCTCTAACCAGCTGAGCTACAGGCCCCTTTTCGCCACTTTAATCGGCTGACTACTTAATAATACAGTATTTTGTACAATAATGCAACACTTTTTTTACAAATTTATCAATATTTTTGCTAAAATCTATTAATTATTGCAAAAAATCATGAATTATTGTATCATTATATATGAAAATAGGAGGAAAAATTATGGTTGTTGAGACCTCATCAGTAAATTCTATAATAACAATTTGTATAATTCTTTTATGTTTAACATTTACTAGATCAATATTAGTAATGCTAGGAGGAAACAAGATATTTAAAAAAGCATCTAAAAAATCTTCAACAGCATACTACCCAATATTAAATTTATTTACTTTGTTAGATATAACAGAAACTTCTACATTTTTAGGAATATTATTTTTTGTTCCAGTAGTGAATGTAGTAGCACTTTCTATATTATTTTATAGATTAGGTACAGCATTTAATACTTCTAAATTTTTTAAAATCGGTTTAGTTATTTTACCTATAATTTTTTATCCAATACTAGCATTAGGAAATAAACAATATAAATTAAATGATGAAGAATATTTTAAAGCACTTGATAATGCTAAAGGTGAAAGTATAAACTTAATGACACAAGAAGAAGTAAAAGCAGAAAATAGTGCACCAATAGAAGAAAAACCTCAAGTAGATTCAATATTCAAATCAAATATTGAAATGATGGAAGAAGTCGCTCCATATAAAGCAGCAAAGATAGATATTCTTGGTATGGAAAAACTAAAACAAGCTACACCACAAGAAGATATGTTTAAACCAATAGAACAAGTAGCACCACCAGAACCAGTTAAAGAAGAAAAAGAAGAAGAACAAAAACAACCAAGTAAATTCACATCAGAACTTGACAAAAAAGACGAGGTTGAATACATAGATTTATAAAAATGTTGAATAATATAATAAGTGACATTATAATTATATAATGGAAAGGTAAGGTAAAGATGAACAATTCTAAAAATAAAATAGTTATTGCTTTAGCAGTATTTGCTTTATTTATAGCAGCAACAGGAATAAGTTACGCATATTTCTTATCAACAATAGAAATAAAAAATCAAAAGAATAATGTTGTATCAACTGGAACTTTAAGTTTAAATTATGTTGATGGAAATGCTATTAATGGAGTTAATATTAAACCAGGATGGACACAAACAAAAACTATCACGGTTGAAAATACCGGAACATTAGCTGCAACGTATACATTAAAATGGAAAAATCTTACGAATCAAATAACAAAAAGTGAAATGGTTTTATCATTAACATGTACAACAACAAGTTCAACAAGCTGTGCAAGTAATAACTTATCAAATGTAGCAGTTGCAACATCAGCAGGAAATATTAAATCCGGAATTGCAATAGCTCCAGGTGAAAAACAAACTTTAAAAGTAACATTTCTATTTAAGAACTTATCAGAAACTCAAAATTATAATCAAGGTAAGAAGTTTAATGGCGTGTTAAATATAGCTGAAGGCTAGTAAAATAAAGTGTAAAGTAAAAGTTTACACTTTTTAATTTTTTTTGTATAATATGAGATGGAGATTAGGTGATTATGGCAGAATATAATGAAAAATCAATTAAAATATTAGAAGGTCTTGAAGCTGTACGTAAAAGACCTGGTATGTATATAGGAAGTACTGACAAGAGAGGACTTCATCATTTAGTATGGGAAATTGTTGATAACTCAATAGATGAAGCTATCAATGGTTATGGTAAAAAGATAACAGTAACCCTTACTAAAATAGGTAGTGTTAGAGTTAGTGATGAAGGACGTGGAGTGCCAATTGGAAAACACTCATCAGGTAAATCAACTCCGGAAGTAATCTATACTGTATTACACGCAGGTGGTAAATTCGAAACAGATGGTTACAAAGTATCTGGTGGTCTTCATGGTGTAGGTTCATCAGTAGTTAATGCATTATCTAAATGGATGAAAGTAACTATATGTAGAGAAGGTAAAATATGTGAAATATCATTTAAAAATGGTGGACACGTAGATAAAGAATTAAAACAAATAGGTACAACTAAACAAACTGGTACTACAGTTGAATTCTTCCCAGATGAAGAAATATTTGGAAATGCTAGATTCAGCTACACTACTATATGTGAAAGAATGCAAGAAAGTGCTTTCCTTATAAATGGATTAACTATGGAAGTTATCGATGAAGAAGATGATAAACATAGTGTATTTAGTTATGACAATGGACTTGTATCATTCGTAGAATATGTAAATGAAGGAAAAGAACCACTACATAAAACAATAAGTTTTAGTGGAGAAAAGAATGGTATCGAAGTAGATATCGCTATGCAGTACACAAATACATATAACGAAAACATAATGTCATTTGTTAACAATGTTAAAACTGTAGACGGTGGTAGTCACGAAGTAGGATATAAGACAGCACTTACTAAAGTATTTAATGAATATATTAAAAGTAATAATTTATTAAAGAGTAAAGATGGACTAGATGGTACTGATACTCGTGAAGGCTTAACAGCAATAATAAGCTTAAAAATACCAGAAAATCTATTACAATTTGAAGGACAAACTAAAGGTAAATTAGGAACTCCTCAAGCAAGAACAGTAGTAGAAAGTATAGTATATGAAAAACTATCTTATTACTTAGAAGAAAACAAAGAAGCAGCTACTGCTATAATGGATAAAGCTTTAAAGAGCAAACTAGCTCGTGAAGCAGCAAGAAAAGCAAGAGCAGAAGCAAGAGCTGGAAAAGGTAAGAGTGGCCGTGAGAAAGTACTACTTGGTAAACTAACACCTGCTCAAAGTAAAGAATATAACAAAAATGAATTATTTATAGTCGAAGGAAACAGTGCCGGTGGTACAGCAAAAAGTGGTCGTGACAAACGTCATCAAGCAATACTACCACTAAGAGGTAAAATAATTAACTGTGAAAAATCAACAGTAGCAGACCTATTCAAAAATGAAGAAATTAATACAATAGTTCATGCTATAGGAGCAGGAGTAGGAGCAGAATTTGACTATACTGAATCAAACTATGGAAAAGTCATAATAATGACCGATGCCGATGATGACGGAGCACACATTCAAACATTACTTCTTACATTCTTCTATAGATGGATGAGAGATTTAATAGAACATGGAATGCTTTATATAGCAGTACCACCTCTATACTTAGTTAAATATGGTAAAGATAAAAAATATATAAATACAAACGAAGAGTTAAATGAATTTAAAGATACATTCAAAGGAAAATATACTATTCAAAGATACAAAGGACTTGGTGAAATGAATGCAGACCAATTATGGGAAACAACAATGGATCCAGCTACTCGTACACTAGTTAAAATCAAAATAGATGATAAAGCACTAGCTGAAAAAAGAGTAGGAGTCCTAATGGGAGATGACTCAGAAGTACGTAAAGAATGGATAGAAGAAAATGTAGAATTCACACTTGAAGATGATTACAAAGGGGGTAAATAATGGCTAAAGAAAAAGAAACAACAATCATAGAAAAGATAAATGATTTTGCCCTTGAAGAAATAATGGGAGAACGTTTTGGTAGATATGCTAAATACATTATCCAAGATAGAGCTCTTCCAGATGTTCGTGATGGACTAAAACCAGTACAAAGAAGAATACTTTATTCAATGTACAAAGACAAGAACACTTATGACAAAGAAACAAGAAAATCAGCAAAGACTGTAGGTAACGTTATAGGTAATTACCATCCACATGGTGATACATCAGTATACGATGCGATGGTAAGACTTAGTCAAAAATGGAAACAAAGAGTAATACTTGTGGATATGCAAGGAAACAATGGTTCAATAGATGGTGATGGACCAGCCGCAATGCGTTATACTGAAGCAAGACTAGCTAAAATAAGTAATATACTTTTAGAAGACATAGAAAAAGATTCAGTAGAAATGGCTCTTACATTCGATGACTATAGCTATGAACCAACAGTACTTCCTGCATACTTTCCAAACCTTTTAGTAAATGGTTCAACTGGTATAAGTGCAGGTTATGCAACTAATATTCCACCACATAATTTAGGCGAAGTAATAGATGCCACTATTAAAAGAATAGATAGTCCAAACTGTAGACTAGATACTATTTTGGATATCGTAAAAGGTCCAGACTTCCCAACCGGAGGTATAGTTGAAGGAAAAGATGCTCTTATAAAAGCATATACTACAGGAAAAGGAAAAGTAGTAGTAAAAGCAAGATACTCATTTGAATCAGTAAAAGGTAAAGACCAAATCATAATAACTGAAATACCATATGATACATTAAAATGTAACATAATTCGCAAGATTGAAGAAATAAGACTTGATAAAAAAATAGATGGTATAGTTGAAGTACGTGACGAATCTGATAAAAATGATGAATTAAGAATAGTAATAGATTTAAAGAAAGATGCTAATAAAGATTTAATAATAAACTACTTACTAAAAAATACAGACTTACAAACAAATTATGCATTTAATATGGTAGCTATAGTAAATAGAACACCAAAAACACTAGGTATCCTAGAAATGTTAGATGCATTCATTGCTCATAATAAAGAAGTAGTAACTAAAAGAACAAAATTTGATCTAGATGTAGACTTAAAGAAAATACATATTATTGAAGGTTTCATTAAAGCACTTGATATACTAGATGAAGTAATTAAAACTATTCGTAAAAGTAAAAACAAAACAGACGCAATAGAAAACTTAATGCATGAATATGAATTCACTAAAGCACAAGCAGAAGCTATCGTAATGATGCAACTATATAAATTAACTAACACTGATGTTACTGAACTTAAAAATGAATTTGATGCTCTTACAAAAGAAATAGCTTACTTTAGAGAAATACTTGCTAGTGAAGAAAAACTAATGGGTGTTATTAAAGATAAACTAAGAAGCATTAAGAAAGAATTTGCTGATCCTAGACGTACGACTATTAAAGATGAGGTAAGTGAAATCAAAATAGATACACTAGATATGATTAGTAAAGAAGACTTTATAGTTTGCATCTCTAATAATGGATATGTTAAGAAAGTATCATTAAAATCATATAACATGACTAATAATGAATATCCAGGAGTAAGAGAAAATGATTATATTGAAGGTTTCTATAAGATTAATAATATAGATACTGTATTGTTATTTACAAACTTAGGTAATTACTTATTCTTACCAGTAAGAGAAATACAAGAAGCTAAATATAAAGATATAGGTACTCATATTTCAAATTACATTAAGGTAAGTGATGGAGAAAAAATAGTTAAATCTATCGGAGTAGCTAAGTTTGATGATACAGTTATTACAGCATTCACAAAACTTGGTATGGTAAAAAGAATGGTACTTAAAGACTTTGAAGTATCAAGATACACTAAACCTATCACAATGTTTAAACTAAAAGATGGAGACGAATTAATATCTGTTAATAAAAATGATGGTGAAGAAACACTAGTTATAACTAAAGAAGGTAATGCTTTAAAATATAATACAAGCGAAATACCAGTAGTTGGTCTTAGAACTAGTGGAGTTAAATCTATTAATTTAAATGATAAAGATGAAGTAATTAGTGCATTCGTAGTAAGTGCTTCAAAAGAATATGTATCTTTATTCACAGATAGAAATACTGCTAAAAGAGTGAAAATAGATGAAATACCAAAAACAACAAGAGCTAAAAAAGGTTCATCTATCATAAAGAGTCCTAAAACTAAAACATATAACTTATTTAAAGGATTTAATACTAACTCTAAAACAATATTTGGTATACTTGATGGTGATATAGGTTATATGAAATCAAGTGACATAAATATAATGGATAAACAAAGTGTCGGAAGCACAATAACTAAAAAGAATATAGAAGATATATTTGTAGTTACTAAACTAAAAGAAATAAAAATAAATGACGAAGAGACTAAGGAAGAAAAACAAGAAATAAAAGAAGAAACAAAGACTACTGAAGTTAAAAAAGAAAAGAAAGAAACTAAGAGTCAGTTAACAATGAGTGATTTCTTCGAAGAATTTAAAATATAGAATTCCTTTTATGGAATTCTTTTATTTTACATGTTATAATTAAGTAGAATAGAGGTCCTATATGAATACAATATATATAATAACAGGTATAATGTTTACATTACTTTTAATACTAGTTTTTAAAATTAAAAAACAAAATAACTTACTATCTAATAATACATTCTTTATACTATCACTTAGCTTACTTATAGGTTTTATATTAGAACTGATTATTAATTTTCTAAGTACTTTAGCACTTAAACCAATTATTTTAGAAGCATATACTAAACTATATTTAATATTTATAGTATGTTGGTTCTCAATATTTAGTGTTTATACATTTCTTATCAGTAAGAAAGATGATACATTAAATAAACCTATTATGATTATGTATGCTCTTCTTACAATCGTATCATCTATTTCAATTATGCTCTTACCACTTAATGTTGATACATCAAACTTTATATATTTAAGTGGCAATTCTATAAACATTTTCAAAGTATTACTTCCAGCAATGATATGTACTTTATTTATAAGAACAATACTTAATAGAAAAGTAATATCTATTACTAAATGTAACTATATATATGTAGCTCTTACATTATTATCAATATTTACATTCTTAGAATTAAAATATGAACTAAATGTAATAACAACTATACTATTATTTATAACTTACTTAGTATTCTTAACAATAGAAAATCCAGCATTAAAAGAATATGAAATAATTAATAATTTAAGATTAAAAGCATTAAAAGCAAATACAAATAAAACAGATTTCTTAAGTAATATTAGTCATGAATTAAGAACACCACTTACATCAATCATATCTTCAATAGATGAAATTAAATCATATGATTTATCCCAAGAATTAAAAGATAATTTAAATGATATTATAGATTCATCAAACTCATTACTTGATATAGTAGGTAATGTTATTGATATAAATAAAATTGAAAATAAAATATATGACTTAAAAGAAAAAAATTATGATATTAGAGATGTAGTAGAAAAACTAATAAAAATGAATACAAAAAAATATAATAAAGAAAATGTAGTATTTAAGTATTCAGTTTCAGATAATACACCATCTAATTTATTTGGTGATAAAACTAAAATAAAAGAAATAATAAATAATATCTTAGATAATTCATTTAAATATACTAATAAAGGTAGTATTTCTCTAACTATAAATAGTGTTTTAGATAATGATATTTGTAATTTAATTATTGAAATAAAAGACACAGGTATTGGTATTAAAGCAGAAGATCTAAATAAGATATTTAATGGTAATGAAATAGATAATGATATCAATAGTAATGTTAATAGAGATGGACTTGGTTTATTAGTTTCTAAAGACTTGGTTAATTTATTAAATGGAACAATAACTGTAAATAGTTATTATGGAAGTGGAAGTGTATTTACTATAAATATACCTCAAAAATTAAAAAATGAACTAGAAATAGTAGAACAAACAAATACGACTAAATTTAATAATAAAAAAGTATTACTAGTAGATGATGATAGATTAAATAATAGAATTTTAAAAAGATTATTAAAAATTTATAATATAGAATTAGATACTTGTGAAAGAGGAATAGAGTGTATTGATAAAATTAATAATGGTGAACAATATGATCTAATTTTTATGGATATAATGATGCCTGATATAAATGGAATTGATACATTAAAGAAATTAAAATCTAATAAGAATTTTAATACTAAAGTAATAGCTCTTACCGCAGATGCTTTATCAACCTCAAGAAACAAATATTTAAAATCAGGATTTACAGACTATTTAGCAAAACCATTTAAGAAAGAAGAATTAGAGGAAAAATTAAAATATTTACTAGGAGAATAATATGAAAGTAACTATTATTATTCCATCATATAATCCAACTAAAAAATTAATAAAACTTGTGAGCGCTCTTCAAAAAGATTTTAATGATATTTTAATAGTTGATGATGGAAGTACAAATGAAACAAAAAAGATATATGAAGAACTTTCTAATGTAAAAATCATTTATCATGATGTTAACAAAGGAAAAGGCGAAGCCTTAAAAACAGCAATAAAAATTTTAAAAGATACTGATGCATTCATAACAGTAGATGCAGATCTTCAACATAGTCCAAAAGATGTTTTAAAAGTTAAAGAAGAACTACTTAATAATGATATTGTATTAGGCACAAGAAACTTTAATAAAAAGAATGTACCATTTACTAGTAAGTTTGGAAATAAATTTTCATCACTTGTTTTTAAAATTAAAACCGGTATTACTCTAAAAGATACACAAACTGGTTTAAGAGGAATAAATATAAAATATAAAGACCTTTGCTTAAATACAAATGGAAGTAGATATGAATATGAAATGAATTTTCTCTATAACCTAACAAAAAATAAAATAAATTTTAAATGTATAGATATAGACACTATATATGAAGACAATAACTCTGGTTCACACTTTCATGCTGTAAGAGATTCAATACTAATTCATAAATGGATTATACCTTTATTAATCTTATTAATAGTGTTAATTATAATAATTATTTGAGGTGACTATGAATAAAAATATAATAGTTTATTTTGTAATATTATTTTTAATACTTCTAATAAGTATAGGAAGCATTAAAAGTAATAGAATAATAAAAAACTATGTGAATAAAGATATAGAATCTAATAGTGAAATATGTAAAAATAATAATATAGATGATTTAACAGAAGAAGATAAATATTACTGCGAAGCATTAGATAAAAATATAAAACAAGGAAGTTTCTTTTACTATTATAGATATTTTCTAGGAACAGGCATAAATAAAACTATAATATTTTATTTATTACCATTAGTTATTTTATATCCAATATTATATTCTCTACATTTAGAATATAATGATGAGTATATTAAAAAGTATTTAGAAAATCACAAATATAAAAGTTATGTTAAAAGAATATTATTAAAGTCATATAAATATATATTTCTAGTGATATTTATTCTAGTAATATATGGTTTAATTTCATTTAAAATGTCTAACTTTAATTATAATCCACTAATGGATATAGGTTTAGGCCAACTAGGAAGTAATATGTTATCTTTTTATACTAATTATAAAATGTATATTTATTATTTCTTAATTATTATTTTTAACACTGCAGCAATAATAAACGTAGGCTTAGTTTTACTAAAGAATATAAAAAGTTATAAAAAATGTATACTAATAAGTTGTATCATAAACTATCTACTTAATTATTTTATTACTATATTTGTAGGTATGACACTTTTAAAACAATTTAATATTGTATTTGAGAATTGTACTATGCAAGATATATATACTTGGTTCATTATACAAGATGGTAGAGTACTTCTAATTATTAATATAATTTTATTTATAGTAACTTTTATATATTTTGCCTATAGTTATAAAAGTAGAGAAAGTTTTATACTAAGATGTCAAATGTTAGACTAAGAAGTAAATAGGAATACTAAAATTATTTAGATACACATAAGAAGTACTCGCTACTTCTTTTTAAATGTTTGACAAAAAAAAGAATGAGTAGTATAATTGACCCATAAATCTTTGATGTGGAGAAGTAATATGTAAATGTTTTAAAGAGAGTTAGTGGAGGGTGTGAACTAATAAAACTATATATATGAATAACACCACTGAGTGGAACATTGAAATAATAGTAAGTGTTCTCGGTTAATCCGTTATAAAAATAAAGTTAATAAGAGGGATGGTACCGTCTATTTTTTAGACTCCTTGTACCATCTCTCTTTTTTTAGAAAGGAAAGTGAAAATATATGGACGTAAAAGATTTATTTAAAGACATTCTAAAGTACGAAAATAAAGACGTAACTTTAGAAGGATGGGTTCGTAATAATAGAAATCAATCAAACTTTGGATTCATTGATTTTAATGATGGAACTTATTTTCAAAATTTACAATTAGTATATGAAAAAGAATTAAAAGACTTTGATAGTATTAGTAAAATTAGAGTAGGAAGTGCTATAAGAGTAAATGGTACTATTGTTAAATCTGAAGGTAGTGGTCAAAGCCATGAAATGAAAGTTAAAAGTGTAGAAGTACTAGGAGACTCACCTGAAGATTATCCAATTCAACCAAAAAGACACACAAGAGAATTCTTAAGAGAAGTAGCATACTTAAGACCAAGAACTAATTTATTTAACGCAGTATTCAGAGTAAGAAGTGTAGCTGCTCAAGCAATACATGAATACTTCCAAAGTCATAATTATGTATATTTTCATAGTCCAATCATAACAGGAGCAGATTGTGAAGGTTCAGGACAAATGTTCAAAATAACTACTCTTGATATGAATAATCTTCCTTTAGGGGAAGATAAAAAAGTTGATTTTAAGAAAGATTTGTTTGGTAAACAAACATATATAACAGGTTCTGGTCAACTTCATGGAGAAACTTTCGCTTTAGCGTACAAAAAGATATATACATTTGGTCCAACTATGAGAACAGAAAACTCAAATACTAAAACACATGCTAATGAATTCTGGATGATTGAACCAGAAGTAGCATTCTGTGACTTAAATGGAATAATGGATATCGAAGAAGAAATGTTAAAATTCATAGTTAAATATGTTATGGACAAATGTCCTTTAGAAATAGACTTCTTCGATAAATTCGTAGAGAAAGGATTAAAAGAAAAACTTACTAAAGTATTAAGTAGTAAATTTGTACGTATTACTCATAAAGAAGCAATTACTTTATTAAAAGAAGCTAAAGTTAACTTTGAATTTAAACCAGAATATGGCGAAGATATCGCTAAAGAACATGAAAAATATATTACAGAACACTTTAATGGACCAGTATTTATTACTAATTGGCCAAAAGACATTAAAGCATTCTATATGAAATTAAATGATGATAATGAAACAGTAGCAGCAGTAGACTTAGAAGTACCAGGTTCTGGAGAACTAATGGGTGGAAGTCAAAGAGAAGATGATTACGACAAATTAATTAATAGAATGAAAGAAATGAATATACCAAGAGAAAACTTAGAATGGTATACAAATTTAAGAAGATTTGGAGGTTGTTATCACTCAGGATTTGGTCTTGGATTTGAAAGACTTATTATGTACTTAACAGGTATTGAAAACATAAGAGATGTAATTCCATATCCAAGAACACCTAATAACTGCGACTACTAGAAGGAGGAATAATGAAAACAAATAAATATCGTACAATTATGATAAGCGACATAACAAACGATATGGTAGGAAAAACTATAGTAGTTAGTGGCTGGGTTCAAAACATAAGAGATCACGGAGGAGTATTATTTTTAGATTTAAGAGATACAAGTGGAGTATTACAAACTGTATCAAACGATGACTCTATGTTTAAAGGACTAGCTAAAGAATCAGTTATAAGATTAGAAGGAACACTTAGAAAAAGAAGTGAAGACACAATAAATGAAAAACTAAAAAGTGGAGAAGTAGAATTATTAGTAAGTAAGCTAGATAAGTTAGGCGAATCACTACATGAACTACCATTTGAAATAAGAGAAAGTAAAAGTGTAAGCGAAGACATAAGACTTAAATATAGATACTTAGATATGAGAAATGAAAAAGTAAAAGATAATATTTTACTTAGAAGTGAAATACTTCATTATTTAAGAAATAAAATGTATGATTTAAGTTTTACTGAAGTACAAACACCAATCTTAACAGCATCTAGTCCAGAGGGAGCAAGAGACTTTGTAGTACCAAGTAGAAACTTCAAAGGTAAATTCTATGCTCTTCCTCAAGCTCCACAAATATATAAAGAACTATTGATGGTTGGAGGGTTAGATAAATATTTTCAAGTAGCTCCATGCTTTAGAGATGAAGATGCAAGAAGCGATAGAACACTTGAATTCTACCAATTAGATTTAGAAATGAGTTATGTAGAGGAAGAAGAAATATTAGAACTAGGAGAAACACTATTCTATGATGTATTCTCTAAGTACTCTAATAAAAAAGTTTCACCAAAACCATTTAGAAGAATTAGTTACATTGATTCAATGGAAATGTATGGAACAGATAAACCAGACTTAAGAAACCCACTTATTATTAAAGATATAAGTGATATATTAAAAGATACTACATTTGGACCATTTAAAAATTCAACAATAAAAGCAATAGTAGTAGATGGTATTGGAGATAAATCAAACTCATGGTTTAATGAAGTAGTTGATTATGCTAGTAGTATAGGTATGCCAGGAATAGGTTACTTAACACTAACAAAAGAAGGAACATTCAAAGGACCAATTGATAAATTCTTAACAGATACTGAAAGAGAAGACTTAATAAAATACTTAGATATGAAAGAAAACAGTGTTGTATTCTTTATTGCAAACAAAGTATTAAAAGTAGCTCAAAAATTCGCAGGACTTATAAGAATAGAACTAGGAAGAAAATTAGATTTAATAGATAAAGATAGAATAGAATTATGTATTATTAATGACTTCCCAATGTTTGAATACGATGATAAAACTAGAAAATATGAGTTCTGTCATAACCCATTTAGTCTTCCTCATGAAACAGATATAGAGTATAATAAAGATAATGTTGATAAAGTTTTAGCTTATCAATATGATTTCGTTTGTAATGGTAACGAAATGGCTAGTGGAGCTATTAGAAATAGTAATTTAGATTCATTAGTAAAAGGATTTGAAGTAGTAGGATACACTAAAGAAGAAGTAGAAAAACGTTTTAGTAGTTTGTTTACTGCATTTAAATATGGTTGTCCACCTCATGGAGGAATGGCACTTGGAATAGATAGAATACTAATGATTATTAAAGATGAAACTAACTTAAGAGAAGTACAAGCATTCCCAGCAAGCACAAGTGGTCAAGACCTAATGATGGGAAGTCCAAGTACTTTAGAACCAAAACAATTAGAAGAATTAGGTATTAAAATAAAGGAGGAATAGTAATGAGTAATTTCACAAAAGAAATGATAGATGACTACGCAGATAAATTACTTATTGGTTTAACTGAAGAAGAAAGAACTAATATACAAGAAGAATTTGATGAAATAGAAAAAAACATGGATTTAATTAATAAAATACCAAATATTAAAGATACTGAACCTCTTAGTTACCCATTTGAAATGGTTTTAGATGATTTGAGAAGTGATGATGAAGTAGGAGAAGAAATACCAATCGAAGAACTTCTTAAAAACTGTGATCAATATGAAGGTAGAGAAGTAGAAGTACCAAAGGTGGTGGGATAATGATAACTAAAAGTATAAAAGAATTACATGAAGATTTATTAAATAAAAAAGTTACTTCAAAAGAGCTTATAGATGAATCATTAGAAAAATGTCATAGTATACAAGATAAAACTAATGCTTTTGTTACTATTATAGATGATATTAAAGAGACTGAAGTAACAAATGAACTAGTAAGTGGTATTCCATATGGTATTAAAGATAACTTTTCTACTAAAGATATCTTATCAACTGGAAGTTCTAATACATTAAAAGATTATGTTCCATTCTTTGATGCAACTGCTGTAGCTAATTTAAAGAAAAAAGGTGCAGTAGGTGTTACTAAGACAGTTATGGATGAACTTGGTATGGGTGGTACTGGTACAACAGGACACACAGGAATAGTTCATAATCCTTGGGACCTAGATAGAATGACCGCAGGTTCTTCAGCAGGTAGTGCAGCATCAGTTGCATGTGGATGTTATCCATTTGCTCTAGGTAGTGATACTGGAGACTCGATTCGTAAACCAGCAGCATACTGTGGAATAGTTGGATACAAACCAACATATGGTATGATTTCAAGATATGGACTTTTTCCATTCGCGTGTTCACTTGATACAGTAGGAGTACTATCAAGAAGTGTTGAAGATGCTGCAATCGCAGTAGATGCCATGAAAGGTATAGATCCTAAAGATATGACATCTTGGGATTCAAGTGATATTGAACTTTATAAAAATTTAAATAAAGACGTTAAAGGTAAAAAACTATTTTATATTAAAGAAATCGTAGATTTAGCTAATTATGAAAATCCAAGTGAAGAATTAAAAAGCCATATGGAAAACTTTAATAAAACAATTGAACTTTGTAAGTCTTTAGGTATAGAAGTAGATGAAATATCAATAGATAAAGCATTATTAAATGCAATACCAAGTGTATACGTAGTTATCTCTTGTGCAGAAGCAACAAGTAACATGTCAAACTTAACAGGTATTATATTTGGGCCAAGAGGTGAAGGAGATAATCCAATGGCTATGATGAAAGATCACAGAACAAAAGGATTCTCACCATTAATTAAAAGAAGATTTGTAATTGGTTCATACGTACTACAAAAAGAAAACCAAGAAAAATACTTTATAAATGCTAAAAGAGTAAGAAGATTAATAGTAGATAAAATGAATGAATTATTTGAAAAATATGACGGATTAATTCTTCCAGTTGGAAGTGGACCTGCTAAATTCATTGAAGGAAGTAAAAATGCTCTTTCAAGTTCAAATAATGTTTTAGAAGATCACTTACAAATAGGTAACTTCGGTGGTTTCCCATCAATTACCATACCAAATGGATTTATAAATAACTTACCAGTAGGTGTAAATATAACTGGAAAAGTAAAAGATGATATAAATGTTTTAAATATTGCATATGCTCTTGAAAGTAATATGGAATATAAAAATCAAACAGCAAAGGAGGTACTATAATGGCATATAAAGCAGTAATAGGTTTAGAATTTCACTGCGAAATGAAATCTAATACAAAAGTATTCTCAAATGCAAGAAATAGTTTCTCAAAAGTAGCTAATGAAAATGTTGCTCCTGTAGATATGGCTTTTCCAGGAACACTACCAGTAGTAAACAAAACATGTGTTAAAAAGGCATTAATGATGTCAATGATACTTAATTGTAAACAACCAGAATACATGGAATTTGATAGAAAGAATTACTACTATCCAGATCTACCTAAAGGATATCAATTAACACAATTCTTTAATCCAGTAGGTGTAGATGGAAAAATAGAAATAGATGTAAATGGTACTAAAAAAGAAGTACTAATTCATGATATACATTTAGAAGAAGATGCAGCATCACTTGATCACTATTATAATACTTCAACAATTGACTATAATAGAGCAGGTGTACCTCTTCTAGAATTAGTAACAGAGCCATGCCTTCATTCAGCAGATGAAGCTCTAGCATTCCTAGAACATGTAAAAAGTATTTATGAATATACTGATATTTCAGAATGCGATACTAAAAAAGGACAAATAAGAGCAGATGTAAATGTATCAATAATGGATGAAGATTCCACTGAATTTGGAACAAAAGTAGAAGTTAAAAATGTAAATAGTTTTGATGCTATTAGAAAAACTATTAACTATGAAATTAAAAGACAGTCAGAACTTAAAGATGCTGGACGCTATGATGAAGTAGTACAAGAAACAAGAAGATGGGATGATGAATCAGGAACTACTATTCATATGAGAAGTAAAGCTGATGCAATAGATTATAAATACTTCACAGAACCAAACATTCCAAAATTTAGAATTACTAAAGAATTACTAGATGAAGTAAGAAGTAAAATACCAGTACTAGCTCATGAAAGAAAAGAAAAATATATAAATGAATATGGACTTTCTGAATATGATGCCGGAGTACTTACTAAAGATAAAAAAATATCTGACTATTTTGAAGAATGTGTATCATTAAAATGTGATCCAAAAAGTGCATGTAACTGGATTACAACTAGAGTACTAGGAGAACTAAATAAGAGCGAAGAAAATAATATAGATGATTTATATATAAGACCAAACATGATAGTAGAACTAGTTACACTTGTTAATGATAAAAAAATATCATCAGACCAAGCTAAAAAAGTATTTACTAAAATGTTAGAAGAAAACTTAACTCCAAAAGAAATAGTTAAAAAATATGATATGGAAGTTATAGAAGATGCAGGTCTTATAGAATCATTAGTAAATGAAGTAATAAGTGAAAACGCAAAAGCTATAGAAGACTACCATAACGGAAGAACTAATATGTTAGATTATCTAGTTGGACAAGTAATGAAAAAATCAAAAGGAAAAGCTAATCCAGTAGAAGCAAAAGCTAAAATGTTAGAAAAGATAAACTAAAAGTACTTATATTAAGTACTTTTTTTGTAAATAAAATTATAAAGTATAATAAATTATTTTAAAGCATGATATAATTATTTTGGAGAATGATATATGAAAAAGTTTTTAAGAAGTATTATTTGTTTTATAGTTGTTGGTACTATTTTAGGATTACTAACGTATTTTCTTTCTTTAAATGAAAAACTATATAAGTTAATTAATAAATCTAGTGTTAATATTGGTAATATTTATGTTGAAAAATTTAAAGTTAAAATAATAGATGAAACTAGTAAAAGTAGACCTTATGCTGTATCAATTAATAATAATCATGCAGCCTGGCCACATGCAGGTTTACAAGATGCATATTTAGGTTATGAACTAATTGCAGAGGGTGGAATAACTAGATTAATAGCACTATTTAAAGATCAAAATACTGCTAAAATAGGTTCAGTTAGAAGTGCAAGACATTACTTTCTAGATTATGTTATGGAAAATGATGCAATTTTTGTACATTATGGACAGTCACCACAAGCAAAAGAAGATTTAGCATCTCTTAGTATTAATAATGTTAACGGAATGTATAATGCAAAAGGATTCTTTAGAGATAAAACATTAAAAAGAGCATGGGAACATACAGCATTTACTTCAATAGAAAAAATAAATACAGTTGTAAAATCTAAAAAATATAGAACAACTACAGAAGAACAATTATTAAAGTATAGTCCAATAAAAGTAGATCATTCAAGTGATGATACTCTAAAAACTGCAAATAAGGTAACAATAAAATATTCTGATTATCAAACAACTTCATATGAATATGATAAAGAAAATATGAATTATAAAATGTTTATGTCAGGAAAATCACATGATGATTTAGTTACTAAAAAACAATATACAGTTAAAAATATAATAACATATCAAGTAAAAAATACTTCTTTAGGAGATAAAAAAGGAAGACAAGATTTAGATAATGTTGGTAGTGGAGAAGGATATTATATATCTAATGGAGAAGCCATTAAAATTAAATGGAGTAAATCTTCAAGAAGTTCAAAAACAAAATACACTTTAATGAATGGAGAAGAATTAGTAGTTAATGATGGTAATACATGGATACATATTCAACCAAAAGGACAAACACTAAAAATAGAATAAAAAAACTTTCATAGAATATAATTTAATAAAAAATGTTGAAATATTATTTCATTAATGTTAGAATAATATTGATAAGAATAAGGAGGAAACCCATGGATAGTATATTAAGTTTTTTAGCAGACAATTATAAATATTTTATGATAGCTGCAGTAGTTTTACTATTTGCGCTAATTGGTTTCATAGTAGATGGTAAAAAGAAAAAGAAAAATGAGGAGGTAGTTCCAGTACCTAATGCTGATGCTCAAGCTCAAGCTGCACAAGGAATGGCACCAACACAACCAGTTCAACCACAACCTGAAGCACCAGCTCCAGCGGTAGAACAAACAGTTGCTGAACCAGGATTAGTTATTGAAGAACCTTCATTAAATAATGTTGAACCAGCAAGTCAAGAATTAAATCTTGATGCACCTGCACAAGAAGAACAAGGAAGTATATTTGGTACTCCTGAAATGCAAGCTCCAGCAGCAGTTGAAACAACTGCACCTGACCCTGCAACAGTAGAAGAACCAACACTAGTTATAGAAGATAAAGAAGCAGCTCCTGCTCCAGAAATGACTGCTCCAGCAGCAGAATCTGTAGCACCAGCTCAAGTTGAAACAGTAACACCTGAAGTTGCTCCAGCAGCTCCAGTTGCTGAACCAATAGCTACACCAGTACCTGAACCAGTTGCTGAGCCAGTAGCTGCACCAGTTGCAGAACCTGCTCCTCAAGAAGCAGTACCTGCTGCTTCAACAATGACAGCTCCAGAAATGCCAGCTGCTCCAGCAGCAACACCAACTACACCTGAAACACCAATTCAATAATAAAAACATAAACTGAAAATCATTATTTTCAGTTTTATTTTGCTTTAAAAAATGTTATTATTAAA
Organism: uncultured Clostridium sp.; assembly: GCA_902492325.1. Taxonomy (GTDB): domain Bacteria; phylum Bacillota_I; class Bacilli_A; order RF39; family UBA660; genus CAG-1000. The sequence continues at coordinate 68,641 of CABULC010000003.1, read as the reverse complement.
GTAGGTGAATAATATGAAACAAGACAATATTATAAAAATATTTTTAATATCACTTATAACTTTAGTTTTATTAAGTATCTTTGGATTCACTTATGCATACTTCAGTTTAGAAATAGAAGGAACACCTAAAGATATAGTAATGACTACTGGAGATTTAAGACTTGAATATAAAGATGAAACTGAGCTATCATTAGCAGATGCGGTACCAGGAGATTCAATCTCAAAAGTTATTACATTGGTACAAAGAATGCAACGTATTCTTTGTACTGGGGAAATCTTATTAATACAATAGAAAATTATGAACTACATGTAACATTAAATTGTAAAAGCTATACTAACTATGGAGAAACTACACAAACAGAAAGTGGAACATGTGATAGCATCTATAGAGCAGTACCAATAAGTAGTACATTAACTACTAGCAATATAAAAGGTAATATATCAATAGATCCAACTGTTACACATGAATATACAGTTACAGTAACATTCGATAATAAACCTTATAGTCAAAATGATAATCTAAATAAAACATTTAGAGGTAAGATTGGTATACAAGAATACACAGCTCCAGAAGTATATAATTGCACATTCGATGGAGAATTAACTCAAGGAGCCGAATATGTTAATGGACAATATACTTATAGGTATATGCAAGAAGGAATAAAAAGCAATTCTTTAGCAATATGGGGAAATATAAATATTGATGGATGGGGAGTACAACTTACAGATAAAACTAGTACAGATTCGGTAACTAGTAAAGTTTGTACTTATATAAATGATAAGCCGGTTATTTCAATGTCCAATATGTTTTATCGTAGTCAGGCTACAATAATAGATTTAAGTAACATTAATACAAGTGAAGTTACTAATATGAATGGGATGTTTGGCAGTTGTACCGCATTAACAACATTAGATGTAAGTAACTTTGACACTAGAAAGGTTACTAGCATGAGCGATATGTTTGCTAATATTAATGTATCAAAACTAGATTTAAGTAATTTTGATACAAGTAATGTAACAGATATGTCTGACATGTTTAATAATAGCAATATACCAACATTAGACCTAAGCAGTTTTAACACGAATCACATAACCCGAATGTCTTATATGTTTTATAACACCAGTGTAACTAATTTAGATTTGAGTAGTTTTAATACAAGCAACGTAACAGATATGGGACATATGTTTCAAAGTAGCACACCAGAAAAAATAGATTTAAGTAGTTTTGATACATCAAATGTAACAAGTATGTATAGCATGTTTTATAAAAGTAAAGTGAAAATATTGAATTTAAGTAACTTTAATACAAGTAAAGTAACAAATATGGCTAGCATGTTTCAAGGTTGTGAAGCAACAACAATAAATGTAAGTAACTTTAATACAAGTAAAGTAACAAATATGGCTAGCATGTTTCAAGGTTGTGAAGCAACAACAATAAATGTAAGTAATTTTGATACAAGTAAAGTAACAAATATGGCTAGCATGTTCTCTTCTAGTAAAGCTACAACACTAGATTTAAGTAGCTTTAATACAAGTAATGTGATACATATGAAAAACATTTTTCAAGGCAGTCAAGCGGCAACTATAAAGGGTTTAGAAAATTTTAATACTAGCAATATAACGGATATGAGTAACATGTTCTCTTCTAGTAAAGCTACAACACTAGATTTAAGTAGCTTTAATACAAGTAATGTGACAAATATGAGTAATATGTTTTACAACAGTATAGCTAAAACTTTAGATTTAAGCAACTTTGATACAAGTAAAGTTATAGATATGAGTTCTATGTTTGAATATAGTCAGGCAACATCTATTAAGTTAAATAGTTTCAATACTAGTAAAGTAACAAAAATGAATTCTATGTTTGATTCAAGTAAAGTAAGCTTTTTAGATTTAAGCAGTTTTGATACATCAAATGTAACAAATATGAATTATATGTTTTATAATAATCGTAATTTAGAAACAATATATGTAAGTGATGGGTTTACAACTGAAAATGTTCAAACGAGTACCAATATGTTTAAACAAAATTATAGTTTAATAGGTGGAGCAGGAACAAAATATAATAGTTCTTATATTGATAAAACATATGCACGCATAGATACAGCAAGTACTCCTGGATATTTCACAGCAAAACAATAAAAATACTTAAAACTATTGAAATTTATTAATAATTTTGATAGAATCTAATACATTGAAAGACGAGTAGGATAAAAATACTTTATAGAGAGTTAGTGGTTGGTGCAAACTAATAAGTACTATATTTGAAGCTACTTTCACTTATGAGTTAATAGCTCACGTGGAAATACGTTACATTAATTAAGTTAATTAAAGGATGGTACCGTCTATATGACTCCTTGTATGCCATCTTTTTTTATTTTATAGGGAGGAAAAATATGAATATTAAAGATTTGTACATTGATTTTTTTGTTAGTAAAGGACATAAGCAAATACCAAGTGCGCCAGTAGTACCTGAAAATGATCCAAGTGTTTTATTTAATACAGCTGGTATGCAACCACTAATACCATATTTAATGGGACAAACTCATCCATATGGTACTAGACTTTGCGATTATCAAAAATGTATTAGAACAAATGATTTAGATAATATAGGAGACACTTATCATCATACATTCTTTGAAATGTTAGGAAACTGGTCATTAGGTGATTACTTTAAAGATGAAGCTATAGAATGGAGTTTTGAATTTTTAACAAAGGTACTAAATATACCAGTTGAAAGACTTGCTGTAACTGTATATGCAGGAAGTGATAACATTCCATTTGATGAAGTTTCATATAACAAATGGTTAAGTTTAGGAATTAAGAAAGAAAGAATTGCTAAAACAGTAGATGATAATTTCTGGATAGCAGGAGAAGCAGGACCTTGTGGACCAGATTCAGAAATGTTCTTTTGGAGAAGTAATGATCCAATTCCTGAAGTATTTGATACAGAAGATGAAAGATGGGTTGAAATCTGGAATGATGTATTTATGCAATACAATAAAAGTACTGATGGAACAATAACAGAACTACCTAAAAAGAATGTTGATACTGGTATGGGAGTAGAAAGAGTAACAGCAATCCTAGAAGGTGTTAATGATAACTATGAATCAAGCATCTGGAAAGATGTTATTGAATTAATTAGTAAGATTAGTAATTTACCATATAAAGGTAATGAACAAAGTATGAGAATAATAGCTGATCACTTAAGAACAAGTGTATTTATTAGTGCTGACTATGCTGGAGTAAAACCAAGTAATGTAGGTCAAGGATACATCTTAAGACGATTAATTAGACGTGCTATTAGACATGCTAAAAAACTAGGAATAGATGTTTCAAGTAATTGGGAACAAGAAATCGCATCATTAATTATTTCTAAATATGAAAAATATTATAGTGAATTAACTGATAATAAAAATACTGTATTAGAAGTATTAAAAAATGAGAAAGAAAAATTCAATAGAACTTTAGAAAAAGGATTAAGAGAATTTGAAAAAGTTACTAGAGATAATAAAGATATAGATGCAACTACTGCATTTAGATTATATGATACTTATGGATTCCCAATTGAATTAACAGTTGAACTTGCAAAAGAAAGAAATTTAAATGTTGATGAAGAAGGATTTAAAGAAAAGTTTAAAGCTCATCAAGAATTATCAAGAACTGCTTCAGCTGGTCAATTCAAAGGTGGACTTAGTGGTAACAATGAAATAGAAACTAAATATCATACAGCAACACATTTATTAAATGCAGCATTAAAAGTAGTTGTTAATAAAGATGTTCATCAAAAGGGTAGTAATATCACTGATGAAAGAATGAGATTTGACTTTAGTTGTGACCATAAACTAAGTGCTGAAGAAAAACAAAAAACTGAAGATTTAGTTAATGAATGGATTAAAGAATGTCTTCCAGTAACTGTAGAAGAAATGAGTAAAGAAGATGCTATTAAATCAGGAGCAGAATGTATGTTCATTGAAAAATATCCTGATATCGTTACAGTTTATACTATCGGAGATAATATTTCTAAAGAACTTTGTGGTGGCCCACACGTTAAAAATACTAAGGAACTTGGACACTTCAAAATAGTAAAAGAAGAAGCATCATCTGCAGGAGTAAGAAGAATAAAAGCAATATTAGAATAAGTACCTATGGTACTTTTTTCTTTTTCATGATAAAATTAATTTAAGAATAGGAGAATATATGAAAAAGAAAATATTTTTAGTATTAGTATTAATGAGTTCATTGTTATTGTTAACAGGATGTTCTAAGAAAGCAATAACTATAGAAGAATTCACATCATCTGTTGATACAGACAAATACACAGTTGGAGAATATGAAAGTGGTCAAATAGACACAATTATTGAAGGACTTGAAAGAGGTGCATACATAACAAATGGTGCATTCAACATTAACTTTTATGTTTTGAGTAACCCAGCACAAGCAATTGATTTATTTGGCTTATACAAAGAAGAATTTGATGCACAAGACGCTGATGAAACAAAAAAATATACAATGAAAGCAGATAATTATGAGATATATGAATTAACTACTGATGCTATGTATAATTATATTTGTAGAGTTAAAAATACACTTGTATATGTTAGTGCTAACGTAGAAGATAAAGATGAAGTAAAAACAATAATTAAAAATATAGGATACTAAAAATAACCATATTCATAAGAATATGGTTTTAATATGAAAATATGATATAATTTAGTAGGTGAAGAAAATGAATATATACGATTTTACTTTAGAAGAATTAGAAAACTTTTTAATAGAAAATGGATTTAAAAAATATAATGCTACTCAAATAATAGAATGGATGTATGAAAAGAAAGTTTATGACTTTAACAAGATGACAAATCTTAGTAAAAAGTTAATAGAATTTTGTAATGAAAAATTTCATTTTAATGATTTAAAAGTAGTTAAAGTAGAAAAAAGTCCTTTAGCAAACAAGTATCTTTTAGAATTATCTGATAATAATAAAATAGAATGTGTTCTTATGAATCATGATTATGGATACAGCCTATGTGTTTCAAGTCAAGTTGGATGTAATATGGGTTGCTCATTTTGTGAAAGTGGAAGACTTAAAAAAGTAAGAGATTTAACTCTTTCAGAATTAGTTGGACAAGTAATAAGTGTAAGTACATATGAAAATATTAGAATAGATTCTATAGTAGTAATGGGTATTGGAGAACCATTTGATAACTTTAATAATATTAAAAGATTCATAAGTGTTGTAATTAACAATAAAATGATTAATATAGGTCAAAGACATCTAACAATAAGTACTTGTGGATTAGTACCTAAAATATATGAATTTGCTGATTTAGAAACAGGTGTAAACTTAGCAGTTAGTTTACATGCACCTAATAATGAAATAAGAGATAAAATAATGAAGATAAATCATGCTTACAAGATAGAAGAAGTAATGAAAGCATTAGATTACTATATAGAAAAGACTAATAGAAGAGTAACAATAGAATATATAATGTTAGCTGGCATTAATGATAGTGATAAATGTGCAGAAGAATTAGCTCATCTTGTAAAGGGAAAACTTATGTATGTAAACTTAATACCTTATAATGAAACATCTAATTTTACAATGAAGAGAAGTAATGACTTTAAAATAAAAAGTTTTTATGATATACTTAAATCAAATAATGTAAATGTAACAATAAGGAAGGAAATGGGTGGTAATTTATCAGCTGCCTGTGGCCAATTAAGAGCTAACGAAATGGAACGTGAAAGTAAATAGTTTACATTAATAAAAAGAAGGTGAAATATGAAGACTTGTTATCAAACTGACCCAGGAAAAGTTAGAAGTCATAATGAAGACTCAGTAACAATTATTAAAAATATGAGTGGTGAGTACTTATTAGTAGTAGCTGATGGAATGGGTGGACATAAAGCTGGAGAAGTTGCTAGCTCTTTAGTAGTAACTGAACTTGGTAAAAGATTTGCTGAACTATCAAGTATAGGTACTAAAGAAGAAGCAGTAATCTGGTTAAAAGAAATAATTGATGAAGTAAATATCAAAATATTAAAATATTCTGAAGAACATATAGATGCAAGTGGTCTTGGAACAACTTGTGTTTGCTCAATACTAACTAAAGATTTCTTACTGTTTGGAAACGTAGGAGATTCAAGTGGCTTTGTATTTAAAAAAGGTAAACTTTATAAAGTTACCAAGGATCATACACTAGTAAACATCCTACTAGAAAACGGAGAGCTTACTGAAAGCGCAGCAAAAAATCATCCACAAAAGAATGTACTTATGAAAGCATTAGGTGCAGCTGAAACTATAGAAATGGATATTTTTGATGTAGAACGTACAGTAGATGGTATATTCCTATGTAGTGACGGACTTACTAATATGTTAACAGTAGAACAAATGGAAAAAGTATTAAATGATAATGAATTAGATATAGAGGAGCAAGTAGATAAATTAATTATGAAAGCTAATACTCGTGGGGGAAACGATAATATTACAATTGCTTATGCAAGAATGAGTGGTGAATAGTGTGATAGTTAAAGGTTCTAAAATAAACGATAGATATCAAATTATTAAGACACTTGGAGAAGGTGGAATGGCAAATGTATATTTAGCTCATGACACTATCCTTGATAGAAATGTAGCTGTTAAAGTACTAAGAGGAGACCTTGCAAACGATGAAAAATTCGTTCGTAGATTTCAAAGAGAAGCACTTTCAGCATCAAGTTTAAGTCATCCAAATATTGTAGAAATGTATGATGTTGGAGAAGATGATGGCCAATATTACATAGTAATGGAATATGTAGATGGAATGACTCTAAAACAAGTATTAAAGAAAAGAGGACATTTATCAGTTACTGAAGTAGTAGATATTATGTTACAAGTAACAGATGGTATGGCACATGCACATGATGCTTATATTATTCATAGAGATATAAAACCTCAAAATATAATGATACTTTCAAATGGTATGATAAAAATAACTGACTTTGGAGTAGCAACAGCATTAAACTCAACACAACTTACTCAAACAAACTCAGTTATGGGAACAGTACATTATCTACCACCAGAACAAGCTAATGGAAAAGGGTCAACCATAAGAAGTGATATTTATTCAATGGGAATAATGATGTATGAACTTCTAACCGGACTAGTTCCATATAAAGGAGATAACGCTGTAGAAATAGCTTTAAAACATCTAAAAGAACCACTTCCAAGTGTTAGAAAATTTAATAGTAGCATACCTCAATCAATAGAAAATGTTATTATTAAAGCAACAGCAAAAAATCCAAAGAATAGATATACTGATGCAAGAGCTATGCATGAAGATTTAAAAACTGCATTAGATGAATCAAGACAAAATGAAAAAAGATATGTTTATCCATATCCAGAAAATGATTTAGAAGAAACAAAAGTTCTTGATAAAGAATTAGAAAGTTTAAAGAAAGATGAACCAGCTAAGAAGAAAAAAGCAAAGAAAGCTGAAGATGATGATGACTTCTTAGATGAAAATAAAAAAGGTAATAAAACATTAATAATTATTGCAAGTATATTTACTGCATTAGTATTAACTGTAACAATAGGTATGACTATTTACTTTGAAAAAACAAAAGTTAAAAATGTAGAAATACCAAATGTAGTTAATAAAGAACCAACTGAAGCAGCTAATGAATTAACTGACTTAGGATTCGATGTAGATCCTGAATACAAATACGCACCAAGTGATACAGTTGAAAAAGGAAAAGTAGTTAAGACTAGTCCTGAAATAGGTTCTAAAAGAAAATCAGGAACAAAAGTTATAATTTATATTTCTTCAGGCGCAGCAGCTTATATTGTAGAAGATTTTACTGGAAAGAATTATTTAGAAGCTAAAGGTAAAATAGAAGCACAATGTGAATGTAATGTAACAATCGAAGAAGAAATAGTAAGTGAAGATAAAAAAGTAACAGAAGATACAGTTTTAAGAACTGAACCAGCAGCTGGAGAATCAAGTAAACTAGGAAGTCAAATAAAAATATTCATTCCTAAGGTAGAATATAAATATCCAAATTTCACTAGTGGTTATACACTTGAACAAATAGAAGAATTCGCGAGTAAACATGAATTAAAACTAGAATATAAATATCAAGAAAGTGCAACAGTTCCAGAGGGAACAATTATTAAACAAAGTAGGGCTGCTAAATCAGTAGTAACACCTGGAGCAACATTAGTAATAACTATCGCAAAAGCACCAGAGTCAATTACTGAAGGAGATCCTAACGACGAAACAGGGGACTAATATGAAAGGTAAAATAATATGTATTAACAAATACATACACAGAGTTTTATTAGAAAACAATACAATAATAGATACTAGAACTAGAGGGAAACTACGTAATCAAAAAGTTTCCCCAGTTGTAGGCGATAATGTAATAGTAGATGTAACTAATAAAACAATAGAAAAAGTTGAACCTAGAAAAAACTATCTGGAAAGACCACTTATAGCAAATATAGATAAACTTCTTATTGTTATGAGTACATCTATTCCAGTTTTTTCTGATTATTTAATAGACAAGTTCTTGCTTATAGCTAACTATAACAATATAGAACCAATCATAATAATAACTAAAACAGATATGATAACTATGAAAGAAAAAGCTGAAGTAAGAAAATATATGAATTACTATAGAAAACTAGGTATAAAAGTATATATTAATACAAGTATAGCTAAAATAAAAAAAGAATTTAAGAATTCAACAGTTGCTTTATGTGGACAAACTGGTAGTGGAAAATCTTCTTTATTAAATAAAGTAGATGCTTCATTAAAATTAAAAACTGGAGAAGTTTCTTTATCTTTAGGAAGAGGCAAACATACTACAAGATTAGTAGAACTTCTAGAAGTAAATGATGGTCTTATCGCAGATACTCCTGGATTTAGTTCACTTGAAATAAATATTCCAGCAAAGGAAATTAAAAAATATTATAGTGATTTTAGTAAACCATGCAAATATAGAACATGTACTCATGTAAAAGAAGATGGCTGTGAAATAATCAAAATGGTAGAAAATGGTAAGATACCAAAATGGAGATACGAAAACTATTTAAAATTCATGGAGGAAACAAAATATGAAAGTAAGCGTTTCAATACTATCAAGTAGTATAAAACCAGCAGATATTGTAAAGAAACTAGATAATACAAAAGCTGACTATATACATATTGATATAATGGATGGAAAATTTGTTGAAAATAAAACTTGGACAATAAGTGAAATAAAAAAGATAACTAGTTATTCAAAATTACCTTTAGATGTTCACTTAATGGTAGAAAATCCCTCTAAATATATAGAAGACTATGCATTATTAAACACAAGCTATATAGCATTTCATTATGAAGCTGTTAAAGATATTGATAAAATGATTAATGAAATAAAAAACTATGGATTAAAAGTAGGAATTGCTATAAATCCTGAAACAAGTGAAGAAGTAGTATTTCCATATCTATCTAAAATAGATGAAGTATTAATAATGAGCGTACACCCAGGTAAAAGTGGACAATCATTTATAGAAAGTACACCAGACAAAATAGAGAGATTAAAAGAAGAAATATTAAGACAAAATGTAAAAACAATTATATCTGTAGATGGTGGAATAAATGATGAGACAGGAGAACTATGCGTTCAAAAAGGAGTAGATACACTAGTATCGGCTTCTTATATTCATAAAGACATAGTAAACAATATAAATACATTAAAGAAACTAGCATAAGCTAGTTTTTATTTATAAAAAAAATCACTCACACAAGTGAATGATTAATTATTTCTAGGACTAGTAAGTTCTAATCTTCTAGAATTATTTAATATTTGATTTAAATTATTAATAACTTCTATATAATGTAATTGCATATCATCGATTCTTTTAGTTTCAACAAAACAGCTAACACTAACTTGAGTATATTTATTAGCTCCAGCTTCATCTCCATTAACATTAGCTTCAGTAGTTTTAATAATAGCCCAATTTCTTCTTTTAACTAATTCTTCTTTTCTTTTTTCATTAGTAAGAAATTTTTCTTGTAAAGCTTGAATTAAACTTCTAACTTCATCATCACTCATATCACTAGAAGCATTTATATAAGTTCTTCTAGTTTGATCTTGTACTCTAGCTGCATCATTTAATTCTTTGTATGCTTCTTCTCTAGTCTTTTTATAAGAACTTAAATTTTTATCTAAAGAATCCATAGTTTTAACTTGACCATTACTATAAGCAATACCTCTTTTCACAGTAGTTTTAACTATTTGTCTTTCAGTATCTACTATTAAGTCTTCAAGTTCATTAACTTTAATTGATGTCATTATATATTTATCTATTGTTGGCATTAAATCCATTTTAAATTTTCCCCCCCCTTTTTTTACGACGATGCATATTATAACACATTTAAATTAATTTGTCACGTATTTTATTTAAAACAGATATATGTTATACTTAACCTAATGATAGGAGTTGAAGTAATGAAAAAGAAAGGTTTTACATTAGTCGAGTTATTAGCGGTTATAGCAATTCTAGCTATACTAGTAATTATAGCGTTACCTAATATAATAAATATGTATAATAACGCTAGAAAGAATAGTTTCTTAACCGAAGCTAAATCTATATTTAAAGAATCAACTAATAAGTATATGAGCGAAAGCCTAGGTGGAACAAATGGTTCTACACATATTTATTGTAGAAGTAATACTGATTCATTAAATCCATTAGATTTATCAGGAAGAAAGGTAAACTATTATATTAGAACTGATGGTAGTGGGAATGCTAACACTATTGTTGTGTGGGATGATACAAGATATGTAGCTAAGAAAGGAACAAAGTTAGAAGGTACAGATTTAGATGATGCATTAGACATAACAGATGAAATTAAAAACGCAACTTGCGGCACTATCCTTGATAAAACTGGCATTGAGAAAAAAGTGGAATATAATTTTAGTGCATCTGATTTAATTATTGATGCTAGTGGAAAAATTGTTATCAAATTTAGTGACAGTTCAAACTTAAGCAATTTATCTTCTGTTAAATATAGAGTATATATTCAATCAGATGATGATAGGAATTATAATACTGAAACATTATTAACAACAACAGATATTATATCAAGTGATGCGAGCAATAAATTCAGAGTAGAAATAGATAATCCAGCAACAACAATATCTCCATGGGAATATGTATTTAGAGTAGAAGTGTACGATAGTTCTAACAATAAAGTAATTGAAAAAAGTTATACTGAAACATATTGCTTTGTAGCCGGAACAAAGGTACTAACAGAAAATGGATATAAAAATATTGAAGATATAAAAGTTGGAGATATGGTTTATTCATATAACTTTGATAATAATGAGTTGGAACTAAAAAAAGTTATAAAATTAATAAATAGTAAAGCTCAAGAAACATATAAAATGGATATTGGAAATCAAACAATTGAGATGAGCTTAAGACATGAGTTATATATTATTGATAAAGGATGGACAAGAGCATACGACGTAAAAGTAGGAGATAAAATGATATCATCAAATAATGAAGTAGTAACTATAAGGAAGATTGATTTGATTACATATGATACTCCAATAAATACTTATAATTTAACTGTTGAAGGCAATAATAATTACTTTGTAACGTATTCTAAAGTACTTGTACATAATTCACCAGTATAGTTTAAAAAAGTCTTGAAGAAGACTTTTTTTGTATAGAAGGTTATGCTATAATAATATCAATAATAGGAGTTGAAGTAATATATGAAAAATAAAAAAGGTTTTACATTAGTAGAGTTACTGGCAGTAATAGCGATACTTGCTATATTAGTTATAATAGCACTTCCTAATGTAATAAATTTATTTAATAATGCAAAAAGAAATGCATTTGAAACACAAGTTAGAAAAGTAGCACAAGTATCTAAACAAAAATTGATTACTATTGATAATGGTCAAAAAACATTTGACTGTAATAGCTTAATATCTGGTAAATCATTTGAAGATTGCACAGCAAGCATTGAAGGCTCTACAGTAGTAATAGATGCTTTAGGAAGTGGAGAATATAGTAATTACTTAATGGTTGATGTAACTGATGATGGAGAATCTGGAACACTTATTGATTTAGATGAATTAAAAGAAGTAAAAACAATAGACGAAGTCCCACTAAATGAAACATTAGTTAAAAGTAGTAAAATCAATGAACCTATATTTAAAATGTTAACTGTAGATGAGTTCATAGATTTATATTCAAAGAGTGTAGTCGCAATGGGAAGTAGTATAATAGATGAACGAAAAGAAGAATTAAAAACAAGTTATAACAATAGTATGTCTAAAATAAGTTATAAAGATAACATGATAATAAATGATACGAGTGAAAATTTATTATACGCATTTAAAATTAATTTCACAAATGATATGTTAGGACGATACAATATAGTATGGAATAATGGCAGTGAATTGTTTACAAATGATGATATGATTAATGCTGGAGAATTTAATCCGATAGCTTTACTTGAAAGCTACAATGTGAGCACTGCAAATGAATTTAAACTTGATGGAGTAATTAATGTTACAAAAGCACAAAACTATTATTTTGCTTCACAAATAAATAGTGGTATTAAAAATTTAGGCTTTGAACTAGAAAAAATAGAAAGTAACAATGTACTAAAATTAATTGGGGATAAAGAAATATCTATTAAAACAATCGAAGTAAAAAATTACAAAGATGAAGGCGTTATGAACAATGGTAAAAAACTAAATAGTGATGAATATTTTGCCTATACTAGATTAAAAGATATACCAGGCACATATAAATATAATTATATTGTTAAAACTGACAAAGGAATAAGAAAATTAACAAGAAAAATAACTGTTTTTGGTGAAACTGATAGTAGATGTTTTGCATTTAATAATGGAACCATAGAACATTATTATTACTATGTAAACAATGACTCAAGTCAAGCAAGATGTCCAATGAATGTTGTTATTCCAAAACAAATAAATGGTCAAAATGTAACTGAAATTAGTTCAGGTGCATTTACAGTTGGGTGCAGTGGCAGTATTGTTAAACCTACAAGTAGCAAAAACGATTATGAAATAAAATTTATGACTTGCCATATGTCAGGAATGGGCATAAATAGTGTCGAACTTCCAGATACTCTTGAAATAGTTGGAAGAGATGCATTTTATGGAAATAATTTAAAGTCCCTTGTTATTCCTAAAAGCGTAAAAGAGATAGGATATAATGCATTTGCTAATAATAAATTACAAAGTGTAACTTTTGAAGGAAATATTAATAACATTAAAGGCTCTTGTAAAGCATTTTATGGTATCAAACATTCAAGTAGTGTAAATAGTATAGGCAAAAACACCAGTTGGTGTGATCGATAAAAAGTAAAAAGGTGATATATATGAAAAATAAAAAAGGTTTTACATTAGTAGAGTTACTAGCAGTAATAGCAATCTTAGCAATACTAGTTATTATAGCTTTACCAAATGTATTAAACATGTTTAATAACGCAAAGAAACAAATTTTCTTAACAGAGGCACAAACAGTAGCATCAACATCAGAAAAGAAATTTTTATCTAATAGTATCTCTGGAGGAACAAAAGAATCAGTTTATTGTAAAAGTAAAACAGATGAAAAAAATCCATTAGAGATGACAGGAGCAAAAAAATACTATTATGTTGAATTAGGTAATGATGGCAAAACAAAGAAATTAATTATTTGGGACGATCAAAAATATATTAAATATTTAGCAGATGGTTCAAAAGATGTAAGTGACCTAACAGTAGATGAAGTAGTAGAAAGAGATAATAGTAACTTCACTTGTGGAAATGTATTAACAGAAATAGGAGTAAAAGATGAAACAACATCACTAGATAAAAATGTAAGTGATTTAACAAATACAACTTGGATAATAGATGATAATTACACATTCTCTTTCACATCAGTTATTCTTGAAGATGGCACAACATCTTCTGCGAACAAATTAGTTGATTTAAGCGAAGCAAATATAAATTTTACTTCTAATGGTAGAAAATTTATAGGAATAACATCATTATATCTACCATTTGATGAACCAGGCGTAAATCTTGAAATATCATGTTTCGGATTTAAAGTATCTTTCTCAGATACATTTAATAAAATAGACTTTCCATTCGGAGAAAAATTAGAAAGTCAAAACGGTGTTATAATGTATGGTATATCAGAAAGTGAAGGAGTATATGTACCATATTATCAAAAGAATGGATGGTATAATGATAATTATAAAACTATAGAAATAACTGGTGGAACTGATACTACAAAAACTGAAGTAATAAATTGGTTTAAGAAACATGGAACAAGAATTAAATAGATCGATTAATTGATCTATTTTTTTTATAAACAATGAAATATGTTATAAATTATGATATACTTTAGATAATAGGAGTTGAAGTAATGAGAAAGAAGGGTTTTACATTAGTTGAGTTATTAGCAGTAATAGCAATCCTAGCAATACTTGTAATAATAGCTTTACCTAATGTAATGAATTTATTTAAAACAGCAAAAAGAAATGCATTTGAAACACAAGTTAGAAAGGTAGCACAAGTATCTAAACAAAAATTATTAACTATTGGTAACAGTCAAAAAACATTTGATTGTAATAGTTTATTATCTGGAAAATCTTTTGAAGATTGTACAGCAAGTGTTGAAGGTTCTACAGTAGTAATAGATGCTTTAGGAAGTGGAGAATATAGCAATTACTTGATGGTAGATGTAACTGATGATGGAGAATCTGGAACACTTATTGATTTAGATAAATTAAAAGAAATAAAAGTCGAAGATGAAGAGTTAAATGAAACATTAGTTAAGAATGGTAAAATTAATGAACCATTATTCAAAATGTTAACTGCTGATGAATATATAGATTTAGCTATAAAAATCGAGGGAAATACACCAAGTGATACTGAAAAGAAAGAAGCAAAAGCAGAATATAATGATATGATATCTAAAATCACTTATAACAATAACATGATATCTAATAATAAAAATGATAGATTATTTTATTTATTTAAAATTAATTTTACTGATAATATGCTCGGTAAATATAAGATAGTTTGGTATAATGTAGGTGATTTTGCGGCAAATGATGATATGATTAATAATAAAAGCATTGACCCCAAAAAAATTTTTGAAGACTATAGTGTTAATAAAAAAGAACAAAGTCTTGAAGCTACAATAAATGTTACAAAAGCACAAAATTATTATTTCATCTCAGCTATAGATAGTGGCAAAGAAAATTTAGGCTTTGAAATTGAAAAGATAGAAAACAACAATACATTGAAATTGGCTGGAGAAAAAAATATCACTATTGAATCAAAACAAGTTAAAGATTATAAAGATGCTGGCATTATGAACAATGGTAAGAAATTAAATAGTGATGAATACTTTGCTTACACAAGATTGAAAGATGCAAAAGGTACTTACAAATATAATTATATTGTTAAAACAAATAAAGGAATAAGAAAACTAACAAGAAATATTAAAGTTATAAATGAGACTAATGAATCTTGTTTTGCTTATGAAACAGTTGATGAGGGCGAGTTATATGGAACACTTGCTGTTACAATAGAGGATACTACTAAATGTAAGAATTATTTAGTTTCCAATGTTGATAATATGACAGAAGAAAAGGCAACTACGTTATGCAAAGGTGATGTTTATTATGAAAAATACAAGATTGTATCTATTCAAAGATTGATAATGGATAATTCAATTGCTGCAAATAAATACAGTGCCGCTGGTTTAAGTACAAAATACATAGTGGTCGAAAAAGTTGAAGTTGCCGATGTAGAAAAATGTAGAAATTTCTATAATATGAAAGGTTATTCCGAGGAGAAATCGACGAAGAAGTGTACTAGAAATGAAGAGGCCGGTTATGATACATTGCAATATGATGTTCTTCGTGGAGATATACCAAGCTATTATTATGAAAAAGCAGGATTAAAGGTAACAAAAAGAAATACTAATACTATCATTTCTATAACCGGATATAATACTAGTTGTGGTACTGATGTAGTAATTCCTTCGAAAATAAATGGATATAATGTTACTGCTATAAATAACTATGCATTTCAAACTTGTGACTGGGTAACAAGTTCAGAAACAGATAATAACGAATATAAAGTAAAATTTCTAGATTATAAAAATAATGATGAATCTTATATCAAAAAAATGGACGCACGTTGCAATCTTGAAAGATTAACTTCAGTTGTTTTACCTAATACTTTAATTGTTATAGGCCATTCTGCATTTTATAATAATGAGCTAACTGAAGTTACTATTCCATCTTCTGTTAGATATATCGTTTCGGAAGCATTTTACCAAAATAAGTTGCAAAATGTTACATTTAATGGAAACGTTTATAATGTAAATATAGGTTGCGATGCTTTTAGAGGCACAAATCATTCAGACAAAGTTAATAGTATTCCGGAAAATACTTGCTATCAATAATAGATCGTATGATCTATTTTTTTTGAAAAAAATTTTAAAAAAAGAAGTGATTTGATATTTTATACCCAACTATAATAATAGGAGGGTTAAAATGTTAAACAAAAAGTTAATAGTTAAACAAAATGGCTTTAAAGATTGTGGTCCTTCATGTTTATTATCTATAATGAAATATTATGGATTTGAGGCCTCACATGAAGAAGTTACTTTCACTCTTAAAACCACAGTAGATGGAACTAATGCATATAACATAATAAATGGAAGTAGATTATATGGATTTGATGGTTACGGAATACATTATACATACGAAGAAATAATAAATTCAGAAATATCTTTCCCTATAATATGTCATGTTATTAAAAATAATATGTACCATTTCATAGTAATATACAAAGCAAATAAGAATTCTTTAACTATAATGGATCCAGGAAGTAATATAACTAAAATATCATTTGATGAATTTAAAAAAATATATCAAGAAACTTCTTTAGTTATATATCCAGTAAAGAAAGTAAATAATTTGATTAATAAAAATAAGTTATTAGATGTAATAAAAGATTATTTAAAAATAGAAAAAAAGAATTTAATAATTATTATATCCACCTCAATATTACTTATAATACTTAGCGTGTTAATTAATTATTTTACGCTTATATTAATAGATTATATATTACCAAATTATAATTATAATCTATTGATAAAAATAACTATTTCATTTTTGATAACATCTATAATAAAAAATATTATTAATTATATAAGGGGTAAATTAATAATAAATGTAAATTCTAGTTTTACTATTAACTTAAATAATAATATTATTAGAAAACTTTTTAATCTTCCTTATCAATTCTTCAAAAACAAATCTACTCCTGAAGTAATATCTAGAATAAATGATTTAAAAGAATTTAAAGATAGTTTCTCTGAAATACTAATAAATATATCTACTAATATATTATTAGTCTTTATAAGCTTTATATTACTTTTAAAGATAAATATAAAACTATTTATAATTTATATAATTGAAATAATTATTTATATATTGTTAACTTTGATATATAAGAATAAAAATAATAAATACATAGACGAAATACTAATAAATGAATCTAACTATAATAAGACATTAAATGATAGTATATATAGTTACGAAATAAATAAAAACCTCAACCTAAACAACAGTACATTAAAGAATATAGAAATATCTTATATTAAAAATGACTTTTCTCATAAAAAATATGACCATTTAATAAATTTTCAAGTTTTATTAAAAGAGTTGGTAAGTAATTTAACTTATATAACTTCTTTATTTATAAGTACAATTTTAATACATAAAAATATTATAACACTTGGAAATTTCTTATTATTTAATTCACTTATATATTATTTTACTGAGCCATTAAAAAGTATATTAGATTTAGAACCAAATATTAATTATTTAAAAAATATATATAGAAGAATTAATGATTTATTATTAGTATCAACTGAAGAATCAATTAAGACTGATAAAATTATATCAGGTGATATAATCATTAAGAATTTATCATATATGATTAATGATAAAGAACTTTTTAATAATGTATCTTTCAAAATTAAATATGGAAGTAAGTTTTTAATACATGGAAATAGTGGAAATGGAAAAAGTACAATTATAAAAATACTATTAAAATACTTAAATGATTATAAAGGCAATATTTATATTAATAATAAAAATATAAAAGATATTGATTCTAATATTATATCTAATAGTATGACTTATGTATCGCAAAATAATTTTATATTGAATGATACTCTTAAAAACAACATTATTTATGGAAGAAAAGTAAACGATGAAGAATATGAGAGAGTAATTCATATTTGTAATTTAGATACTTTAAGAAATAGTAATAAATTAAGAAATAATATGATTATAGAAGAAGATGGTTTTAATATATCAGGTGGAGAGAGACAAAAAATTATTTTAGCAAGAAGTATATTAAAGGATAGTGAATTTATAATTCTAGATGAAGCACTAAGTGAAGTAGGTATGGAAGAAGAAAAAGAAATAATTAAAAAAATATTAAAATATTTCAAAGAAAAAACAATTATTTATATTTCTCATAAACAAGAAATTATTGATTTGTTTACTGAAAAATATAAATTAGAAAGGAGTAAGGCTTAATGCAAAAAGAAGAACTAATTAATATTAAAGGAGGTGCAAATTGGGTAGCTTTAGGAATTGGATCAACATTAGTGTCATTTCTAATTGGTTTAGTAGATGGTTATTTAAGACCTTTAAAATGTAACAAATGGAAATAAATGAATTAAAAGAAATAAAAGGAGGTGCCATATCTGGTACTATCATAAATGCTATAGTAAGATCAGTTACTTTAGCATTAGAATTAGGACGTAGTCTTGGTTCAGCACTAAGAAGAGCAAAAGATAAGAAAAAATGTAAATATAGTTAGCGAGAGCTAACTATATTTTTTAATAAAAAAAGAAGTGTATTTGTAATTTACCTCTAATGATAATAATAGAGAAATATAAACTCTAGAAAGGAGGCATTAAATGAAACGATATAATGGTATGAATGATGTTGTTTTCAAAAATACATTTTATATTGAAAAGAATAAAGATTTGCTTAAATGGTTAATTGAAAGTTGTTTAGATATGAAGATAGATGAAATAGAATTAAAAGATAAAGAGTTATCTAAAGATAATAAAATAATTAAAACTAAAGTAGTAGATACGATTATTAAAACAAATGGAAAAATATTTAATGTTGAAATAAACAATGGAGAAAGTGAACAATATATAAGAGATAGAAATCTAGGTTATCTAGCAAGTATTTATAGTAATTCACTAAATGTATCTGAAAACTATTATTTGCAGCCAATATCTATTCAAATAAATTTAACAAGTAAAAATAGTAGTGTTCGTGAAATATCAAAGTATATGCTTAGAAGTGAATATGGGGAGTTTTGGTCAGAAAAATTTATAATATATGAATTTAACATGGATAAAATTAAAAAATCATATTATAATAAAAATGAAAATGAAAAAGAAAGATTTAAACCTCTAGTGATGTTAACATCAAGTAATAAAGAGTTAGAAATATTATGTAATGGAGATGAAAGAGTGAAAAGATATAAAGATAGAGTAGAAGAATTAAATGACGATCCAGAATACACTATATTAATGTCAGATGAAGAAGATGACAAAAAATTAAAAGCGACAAGAGAATATTTAGAAAAGTTAAGAGACCAAGAACATAATGAGAGAATGAAAAAACTTGATGAGAGAATACAAGAAGTAGAAAAAGAAATACAAAAGTTAGAGAAACAAAAGCAAGAAGCAGAGAAGCAAAAACAAGAAGCAGAAGTAGAAAAACAAAAAGCAAAGAAGCTTATAGAAGAGTATGAAACAAAACTTAAAGAATTAAATAATAAATAGAAATATCTCGGCTAAGAGATATTTTCTTATTGTGAAAAATTTGTAAAAATACAAAAAGCCTTATTGACATATAATGATAAATGGTTATAATTGTTTTGTTAGTTACCTAACCAAAGGAAGATATTATGAAAGATAAAAGTATTAGTTTAGAAATTAAAAAAATTGATAGTTTAATTGTAAGAAAAATAATGGCATATAATAAAGATGCAATTTATCATCTTACTCCAGTACAAATAGTTGTAATAAAGTATTTGATAAAGAATAAGGATAGTGTAGTGTATCAAAAAGATATAGAAAAGAAACTAGGCCTTAGAAAGTCAACAGTATCCGGAATACTTGGTACAATGATAAAAAATGGTATTATCACAAGAACTGATTCTACAAATGATTTAAGAAGTAAAGAAATTAGATTAACTGAAACTGGATATAAGCTTGTTAAAGCAATGAAAAAGAAAGCTATTGAATTTGAAAAACTATTACAAAGTAATATAAGTAAAGAAGATTTAGAGGTTTTCTATAAAGTAACTAAACAAATACAAGAAAATTTAGAAGGAGAAAGAACATGTTAAAATTATTTAAAAACTTGGAGAAAAAAGACTGGATATATGTATTTATAAGTATTATATTTATAGTTTTACAAGTTTGGCTAGAACTTAAAATACCAGATTACATGAGTAAAATTACTGAACTTGTACAATTAAATGGAACTATAAAAGAAATATTAGTGCAAGGTGGATTTATGCTTGGATGTGCATTACTTAGTTTTGCATCATCTGTAGTAGTAGGTTATATCATTGCAAATCTAGCATCTAACTTCTCAAAAAATATTCGTGAAAAGTTATTCAACAAAGTACAAAGTTTCAGTATGGAAGAAATCAAAAAATTCCAAACTAGTAGTCTTATCACAAGAACAACAAATGATATAGGAAATGTTGAAATGATGCTTACATTTGGACTTCAAATGATAATTAAAGCACCAATAACAGCAGTATGGGCAATTGGTAAGATTTTAGGAAAGAGTTTTGAATGGACTGCAATAACAGGTGGAGCAGTACTTGTATTATTAGCAATGGTAATAACACTTATGATTATAGTTTTACCAAGATTCAAAATTGTACAAAAATTAATTGATAGTATAAACGGTTTAACTAGAGAAAATTTAAAAGGTATTAGAGTAGTAAGAGCATTTAATGCTGAAAAATACCAAGAAGATAAGTTTGAAAAAACTAATAAAAAACTTACTAATACTCAACTATTTAATCAAAAAGTTATGAGTTTAATGTCACCAATGATGTATTTAATAATGAATGGTGTATCACTTGGTATATATTTTGTAGGAGCATCATTAATTAACGAAGCACTACTTGCAGATAAAATAACATTATTTAGTAACATGGTAGTATTTAGTAGTTATGCTATGCAAGTAATAATGTCATTCTTAATGCTAGCAATGATATTTATAATGTACCCAAGAGCTTCAATATCAGCAGATAGAATTAATGAAGTATTAAATACTAAAGCTAAAATAAAAGATGGTAAAGAAACAAAAACATCAGAAATTGGAACAATAGAATTTAAAAACGTTTCTTTCAAATATCCTGATTCAGAAGAATATGTTTTAGAAGACATTTCATTTAAAGCATCAAAAGGAGAAACTATCGCAATAATAGGATCAACTGGTAGTGGTAAAAGTACCTTAATAAATTTAATACCAAGATTCTATGATGTAACAGAAGGAAAAGTATTAGTTGATGGTATAGATGTAAGAAATTATACTTTAAGTGCATTACACGATAGACTTGGATATGTTCCTCAAAGAGCAGTAATGTTCAGTGGAAGCGTTAACTATAATGTAGGATATGGTACTAAAACAAATTATGAAGTAACAAAAGATAAAATTAAAAAAGCTGTAAAAGTTGCTCAAGTAGAAGAATTCGTAGAAAAAATGCCACAAAAATATGAATCAGCAATAGCACAAGGTGGAACAAACGTATCAGGAGGGCAAAAGCAAAGATTAAGTATAGCAAGAGCTATCGCAAGAGACCCTGAAATATATATATTTGATGATTCATTTAGTGCTCTAGATTATAAAACAGATTATATACTTAGAAAAGAATTAAAGAACTACACAAAAGATGCAACAAGTATAATCGTAGCACAAAGAATAGGTACAATAAAAAATGCTGATAAAATAATAGTTCTTGATAAAGGTAAATGTGTAGGAATGGGAACACATAAAGAATTATTAAAAAACTGTGAAGTATACAAAGAAATAGCATATTCACAATTATCAAAGGAGGAACTTGAAAATGAATAACGAAAAAGAAAATAAAACTCCAAGAAGAATGCATGGTCCAGGAGGAAGAGGACCAGGTGAAAAACCAAAAGATTTTAAAAAAGCACTAACAAAGTTAAATAAATACTTAAAACCATATAGAAATTTAATAGTTATAGCAGTAATACTTTCTGCTTTAAGTAGTATTTTATCAATAGTGGGTCCAAATAAAATAAAAGATTTAACAAATGAAATTCAACAAGGATTAATAGTAAATAAATCTAATATAGAATTATTAGTACAAGATATACAAAGTGATATAAAACAAAATATAATTTTAAGTGAAACTGATTTAGAATCACTAACAAATGAAGATAAAACAAGATATTATGAAGTCTTATCTAAAATGAACACTAGTGAAAATAAAGAAAATCTAATTACAGAATTACCTGAAAGTGTAAAATTATTAATATTTAAAGATACAACTATCGAAGGAACAATAATAACAAATAAAGACAAAGTAGAGTTCATTAATATAATGAGTAATGCTGACATGAATGAACCGACTAAGATATATAAAGATTTTGATAAATTATCAAAGAATGTTAATGAATTAATTAAGCCATCAATGAATTTAGATAAAATAAAAGATATTACTATATTCTTAGTATGTATTTATCTAATAAGCGCAATATTTAGCTATTTTGAAAATTATTTAATGGTAGTTGCATCTAATAACTTTGCTAAAAGTTTAAGAACAAAAATATCTAAAAAGATTAATAAGTTACCACTTAAATATTTTGACAAAAATAGTTATGGAGATATATTATCAAGAGTAACAAATGATGTAGACACTATAAATATGTCTCTTCAAAATAGTTTAGGTACTTTTGTAGGTGCTGTATCATTATTCATTGGATGCATCATAATGATGTTTGTAACTAATTATATAATGGCTATTACTTGTATATTATCATCATTATTTGGTTTTGCATTTATGAGTGTGATACTTAGTAAATCTCAAAAATATTTTAATCAAAGACAAGTAGAATTAGGTAACCTAAATGGACATATAGAAGAAATATATAGTTCACATAATGTAGTTAAAGCATATAATGGAGAAAAAGAATCATTAGAAAAATTCAACAATTTAAATAAAAAAGTTTATGATTGTAACAGAAAGAGTCAATTCTTATCTGGATTAATGCCACCAATGATGGGATTCATTGGAAACTTTAGTTATGTGGCTGTATGTATAGTTGGTGCTGTTCTTACATTAAAAGGAAATACAACATTTGGTACAATAGTAGCATTTATGATATATGTAAGATTATTTACAAGTCCACTTTCACAAATAGCTCAAAGTATGACACAACTTCAAACAGCAAGTGCTGCTTCAGAAAGAGTATTTGAATTCATTGAAGAAGTTGAAATGAAAGATGAAAGTAATTTAACTGGAATTTTAGATCCTAAAAAAGTAAAAGGTAATATTGATTTTGAACATGTTAAATTTGGTTATGATAACGATAAAATTATAATCAAAGACTTTAATTGTAATGTTAAACCTGGACAAAAAGTAGCAATAGTAGGTCCTACAGGAGCAGGAAAAACTACTATCGTAAATCTTCTTATGAAATTCTATGAAATAAATAGTGGAGACATTAAAATAGATGGAATGAGTATTAATAATCTTACAAGAGAAAATATTCATGCTTTATTCATAATGGTTCTTCAAGATACATGGCTATTTGAAGGAACAATAAGAGATAACATTAAATTTAGTAAAGATGATGTTAGCGATAAAGAAATATGGGAAGCATTAAAAGTAGTAGGTGTAGATCACTTTGTAAAATCACTTCCTAAAACATTAGATTATAAAATGGAAGATAATGAATCTATTTCAGCAGGACAGAAACAATTATTAACAATAGCTCGTGGTATGATAGAAGACGCTCCATTCTTAATACTAGATGAAGCCACTTCATCAGTAGATACTAGAACAGAAGAACTAGTTCAAAAGGCAATGGATAAACTAACTGAAGGAAGAACATCATTCATAATCGCACATAGACTTTCAACAATCAAAAATGCAGATATCATATTAGTTATGAAAGATGGCAATATTATAGAAACAGGTTCACATGATGAATTAATGAAGAAAAATGGTTTCTATGCAGAACTTTACAATTCACAATTTCAAAATTAATCAAGGCTAGTCCTTGATTTTTACTTATAAAAACAATCATCTAATCATAAGATTAACTATGATAAAAGAATTTATAAAAGATAATAAATATAAAATTCTAATAGAAGAAAATACTATATGTATAAGAAACTACATAAGAATAGAAGATATATCACCATTAAATATTAAAATAAAATTTAATGATATGAAATTACTTATAAAAGGAAAAAACTTAATAATAAATAAACTAGATAGTTCGGATTTAAGAATAATAGGAAATATCAAAGGAATAGAATTTATTAATGAACAATAATAAAGTTAAAATAATTGTATACGAATGTAGTAATAAATTCTTAAACTTTCTAGTTTATCATTCTATCTATTACGAAGACTTAACCTTAAATGATAATTATATTTTAGTAGTAGATTACGAAGACTATAAAAAAATAAGTAGAAGATATAAAACAAAGATAATTAAATACTATGGTAAAAGATTTATTATTAATTATATTAATACAAATAAATATATGTTAGCCTCTTTATTTATTTCTTTTTTAGTGTTACTTCTTCTTACAAATACTATATTTAAAATAAATATTAATACTAATGATGAAAAACTTTATAATTTAATTAACGAGAATTTAAAAGAAAATAATATATCTTTATATAAAAGAAAAAAATCTTTTACAAAATTAAAGAGAATAAAAGATAAAATATTAAAAGAAAATGAAGATAATTTAGAATGGATTGAAATAAAAGAAAAGGGATGTGTTTATAATATAGAAGTAACTGCTAGAGTAAAAAATAAAGATAATGTCAGTGATAATACTCCAAAAGATATAGTTGCTTCTAAAGATGGATTAATTAAATATATTGCGTCCTCTTCTGGTGTTAAACTAAAAGATGTGAATGATTATGTTAAAAAAGGAGACGTATTAATTACTGGCAATATTATTAAAGGAGAAGACGCTTTAATAACGCAAGTAGAAGCAAAAGGAAAAGTATATGCTGAAGTTTGGTATACAGTGAATATAACAGTACCATTTAATTATGTAGAATATGTTGAAACAGGAAAAATTATAAATCATTATTATTTAGATATTGCTGGTAAAAAGTTTACTCTTACTGGAAAATATGATAGTACTAAAACTATGAATACAAAAAAGCTAATATTAGATAAACCATATTTATTTTTTAAACTTTATAAAGAAACAAAGAGAGAATATAAATATAAAGAGTTTAATATAAATGAAAACGAAGCATACGAAGAAGCACTTAAAAGAAGTGAAAGTAAAATCAAAAGTAAACTTAATGATAATGAGTATATTATTTCTAAAAAAGTTTTGAAAAAAGAGGTATTTCGTAGTAAAATGAATATAGAAGTATTTTTCAAGGTTTATGAGAATATAGGGGTTACTTCTAATATAGTAGAAAAGGATGATTTAAATGGAGTCAGCAATTAGAAGTGTTATTAAAATGTCTTGGCCAACATTAGTTATAGTCCTAACTATTGTTGTTATATTAAGAGTAACTTATATAATGACTAGTGATAAAAGAAAGTTTTGTCTTTATGAAGAAATATTTGAAATATTATTTCTAGCTTATCTAGTTTTATTATTCCAATTAGTAACTAGTCAAGATTTACCTGGTGGTGGTACTAACTTAATGCCATTTAGGGAAATACTTAGATATGATATAGGTACTAAAGCTTTCTATAAGCAAGTATTTGGAAACATACTTTTATTTATACCACTTGGTTACTTTGCAACTAGCTATTGTAAGATAAAAGGACTTGGAACTATTACATTAGTTTCACTATTATCAAGTTTAACAATAGAAGTAACACAACATTATATTGGTAGAACATTTGACATAGATGATATAATATTAAATGTTGTTGGTGGAATCGCAGGATTCTTAATTTATACAGCACTCAATGCTATTAGAAATCATATGCCAAAATTCTTACAAAGAGATTGGTTTTATAATTTACTTAGTGTATTGCTTTTAATAGCATTAGTATTATATGTATATAAAATTATTTAGGAGGGGTTATGGAAGATTATATAATAAACACAACAGACCATGAAGACATTGATTTCAATGAATTAGATAGAGTAATTAAATTTGCTTGTAAACATCTAAAAGTTAATAATCCAATGTTAAATATAGTAATAGTAGATAAAAAAAGAATACAAGAAATTAATAGAGAATATAGAAATAAAGATGCTGTTACTGATGTTATTTCCTTTGCATTTGAAGAAGTAGAAGATGTAGAATATGACAATATTAGATTCTTAGGAGAAATATATATTTGCTACGATAGATGTGTAGAACAAGCTAGCGAATATGGACATAGTATAAAACGTGAATTTTGTTATTTAGCAGTACATGGTTTATTACATCTACTTGGATACGATCACATGACAGAAGAAGATAAAAAAGTTATGAGAGCTGAAGAGGAGAGTATTTTAAATGAATATGATATCACGAGATGAGAGAAAGAGCCAAAAAGGAATTAAAAAGTTTCTTTTAAGTTTCACTTATCCAATTAAAGGACTAAAATATGCCTATAGAAATGAACAAAATCTAGCAGTAGATGTAGGTGTTGCATTAATAGTAGTTATAGCTGGATTTATATTTAAAGTAAACCCAGTAGAATGGGCAATACTTGCATTAACAATAGGACTTGTAATTTCATGTGAACTAATCAATACAGCAATAGAAGCAGTAGTAGATTTAGTAACAGAAGATTACCATCCACTTGCTAAAGTTGCAAAAGATACAGCAGCAGCTGCAGTATTTGTATTTGCGATAGTAGCTATTATAGTAGGATTAATAATATTCTTACCAAAAGTAGTAGCATTATTTTAATAAAGGAGTAGTATGAGAGAAAAATTAGAAAAATTATTAGAAAACAGTTATGCACCTTACTCAAATATGCATTTTGCATGTATAGTAGAAACTAAAAATGGAAATTTCTACGAAGGTGTTAATATAGAAAATGCGTCATACGGAGGAACTATATGCGCAGAGAGAAATGCAATAAATAATGCAGTAACTCATGGAGAAAGAGAATTCAAAGCATTATATTTAATGACAAGTAGTGATGAAATATGTTATCCATGTAACATATGTAAACAAACATTTTTAGAATTCTTTGATAAAGATGTTATATTTAATATAATGACTAAAAGTGGAAAAATGGAAGTAATGACATTTAAAAAAGTAATGAACACTACATTTACTAAGGAGGACTTAGTATGAAAAGTGGTTTTGTAAGTATAATAGGTAGACCTAACACTGGAAAAAGTACATTATTAAATCAAATAATAAAAGAAAAAGTTGCTATTATTTCACCAAAACCACAAACTACAAGAAACTTAATCGAAGGAATTTATAATGAACCAGATACACAAATAGTTTTTGTAGATACGCCTGGCATTCATAAACCAATTGATAAGCTTGGTAATGCATTAAATAGTCAAGCATATTATTCAATTAATGATGTTGATATACTACTTTTAGTAGTTGATGCTAGTACAAATAAAGGAAAAGGCGATGAGTTTATAATAAGTAAACTTCAAAATGTTAATAAACCAGTATTCCTTATCCTAAATAAAATAGATAAACTAAGTGATAATGATATATTATTAAAAATAAATGAGTATAAAGATTTATATGAATTCTCAGAAATAATACCAGTATCAGCACTTAATAATGATAATGTTGATAGATTAATAAAAGTATTAAAAGAATACTTGCCAGATAATGTTAAATACTTCCCAGGCAATGAAACAACAACAGCAGAAATGGATTTTAGATTATCTGAAATAGTTCGTGAAAAAATATTCATTCATACAAACGAAGAAGTACCACATTCAATATCTTGCAAACTTACTGGTTATGAAGAAAAAAATAATATAGCATACATCTATATAGATATTATTGTAGATAGAGATTCACTTCGTAAAATAATAGTAGGTTCTAATGGAAATATGATTAAAACAATAGGACATGAAGCAAGACTTGATATGGAAAAAATACTTGGTAAAAAAGTATACTTAGAGCTTTATTGTAAAACAATAAAAAAATGGAGAGAAAAAGATAAATATATAAAAGATTTAGGATATTTATTAAAAGATGAATAAATAATTTATTTTTCCTGCAATATAATATTGTAAGGAGAGAATAAATGACAAAAAAAGAAGCATGGAAAAAATTTAAAGAAACAGGTAAGATAGAATATTACTTAGAATATAAGAAAGGAAATTAGCATAAAGAAATAATCTTTATGCTTTTATGAAGGTATGAAGATTATAAGTATTAAAGGCATAGTAGTTAGTACGACACCATTTAAAGAGACAAGTAAAATTATTAATATTTTCACAGAGAATATGGGTGTAATTGGTTGTGTATCAAAAGGATGCAAAAGTCTTAAGAGTAAACTAAGACTACCAAGTGAAAAATTTGCTTATGGTACATTTCATCTTTATTATAATGAAAAAGGCCTTTCTACACTTATAGAAGGAGATATAGAAAATTATTTTTTAAATATCAAAAGTGACATTCTAAAAATTAGTTACTTATCTTATATATGTGAACTAGCAGTACATGTTTATAAAGAATCAGAAAGTAATGAAGTATATAAACTCATGGAAAATGCTATTTTAAAAATAGAAGAAGGATTTAATCCAATGGTAATAACTAATATACTAGAACTTCAATACTTAAACTATATTGGTATAAACCTAAATTTAGATGAATGTGTTAAATGTGGTAGTTCAAAAGTAGTAACATTATCTATGCCAAGAGGCGGATATGTTTGCTCAAACTGTAGAGAAAACGAACCCATTGTAGATGAAAAAGTACTTAAACTATTAAGACTTTATTATTATGTAGATATATCTAAAATATCAAATTTAGATATAGATGAGGGAACATCAAAAACAATTAATCATATACTTTGTGAATACTATGATGAATATTCGGGAGTAAGATTAAAAAGCAAAAAATTCTTACGTGAACTAGAATAGTTAAAAAACTATTCTTTTAATTTACATAAAAAAAGAAATAATATATACTTATAATAGAGGTAAGTATAGATGAAAGATTTTGATAATAAATTAGAACAATTAAGAGAACTTTATAATGAAAAACCAACAGAAACTATAAATGAAATAAACAAAGCAATAATTAAAATTAAAAATGGAACAAATAAAAGGGAAACTAAAGAAGAAAAAAAATCAAAAAATGCACTAATAAGTGGAATATTCGCAGTATGTATATTTTTAATAAGTATTGTTAACATAAAATATGGAACAGAACAGTTTATGATGTATTTTTTTGGAACGGTATTTTTCTTAGCAGGATTATTTATCGGATTAAATGGTCCAATATTCGGAATAATATTCTTATTTAGTCACGGCGGTGCAGGATTAGGAATTATGTGCTTTAGTAAAATTAAGGGTATTTTAGATAGTCCACTTATGACAGATGGACCATCTAATTTACAATACTTATTAGCAACAGGAGCTGGATTAATAGTAGCAGGAATCATATCAACAATTTTCTATAACGTAAGTAAGAAAATCAGAGATCAAAAATATAGCCTGCCAATTATATTAGCAATGTTTGCAGTAGGAATTGCAATAATTCAAGTCTTACCACTTATGTTTAATATAAATGTTGCACCAATTGAGTAAAAATTTAAGAACTTTAAAAGTTCTTTTTTTAATTACACAAAAATTTCAAAAAATATTAGCACTATGGTATTGACTTTGCTAAAATTGCATACTATAATAGTACTAGCACTAAAAGGAAAAGAGTGCTAAAGGAGGTATAATGTGATAGGAAGTAGACAAAGAGAACTATTAAGAGCAATAGTTGAAGAATATGTAAAAACTGCAAGACCTGTTGGAAGTAAATCTTTATGTAAAAAGTTTAAATGTTCTAGTGCTACTATCAGAAATGATATGGCTGCTCTTGAAGATTTAGGCTACTTAGAAAAGACACATATATCTTCAGGAAGAATTCCATCTGAAAATGGATATAGATATTATGTCGATAACTTGATGGAACCAAGAAAAATAAGTGGAGAAGACATGCTTAAACTTCAAACTATATTTAATAACAATGAACTTGCTTTAAGTGACGCAATAAGTAAAAGTTTGGAAATTATAAGTGATATGACAAACTACACTTCAGTAATTCTTGGTAAAGAATCAAGTGATAACAAATTACAAAGAGTAGAAGTTGTTCCACTAACAAGTAGACAACTAATAGCTATAGTAATAACTGATAAAGGGCATGTTGAAAACAAGAATATAAATCTTGAAGAAAACATTCCAGTAGAAGAAATATCTAAAACCACAGAATTGTTAAACAAAATGTTAGTTGGGACGCCTATAGATGAAGTTCCTAGTAAGTTAGAATTTGAAATAAAACCTATAATTGGTAATTATGTTCAAAATTATGAAGTTGTATATAATGCATTCTATAATGCACTTACAAACTTTGCTAACGAAAGGGATGTTAGATTTACAGGTAAAGCTAATATATTAAAACAGCCAGAATTCGGAACAGTTGATGATGTTAAAAACATTATAAGTAAGTTTGAAAGCAAAGATATGGTGAGTAAAATTGAAGAAAGTGATGATGAGGTTAAGGTATATATTGGTAGCGAATCTGAAATAGATGACAATGTAACAGTTGTTAAAACAAAATACAATGCTGGTGGTAGGGAAGGCACTATCGCTGTAATAGGTCCAAAAAGAATGGAATACGAAAGAGTAGTAAATATGCTTGAGTATCTAAAAGAAAATATAGAGAAAAAGTATAATAACGATAAATGATTTAAAGGAGAAAGTAAATGGCTAAAAGATCAAAAGACGAAGAAGTAAAGAAAACAAATTGTGACGAAAGTTGCGATTGTGGATGTAATGAAGGAAAAGAATGTAACTGTGAAGATGTACATGAAGAAGTAAAACAAGAAGAAAGTGGCTGCGCAGGTTCATGCGATGGATGTTCAGGTTGTGGAACAATAGATCCAGAAATGGTAATTCAAATCCTTGAAAATAGAAATAAAGAATTAGAAGAAAAATATATGCGTTTACAAGCTGAATATTTAAACTTCAAAACAAGAACTCAAAGTGAAATAAGTAAAATGCTTCAATACGAAGGTGAATCATTCGTTAAAGAAATCTTAGTAGTTAAAGATAACTTAGAAAGAGCTATTATGATGGATGATAATGATTTATCTGATGAAGTAAGTAAATTCTTAAGTGGATTTAAAATGATACTTGGAAATCTTACTGCTTTACTAGACAAATTCGAAGTTCGTGAAGTAGAGTGCTTAGGACAAGAATTTGATCCTCATGTAGCTGAAGCTGTGCTTACAGAACACGATGAAAACAAACCTGAAAATGTAGTACTTGAAGTACTAACTAAAGGTTATAAATATAAAGATAAAGTTATTAGACATGCTATGGTTAAAGTAAATAAATAAGGAGAGATGATAAATTTATGGCAAAAATTAATAAAGTTATAGGTATAGATTTAGGTACAACAAACAGTTGTGTTGCTGTACTAGAAGGTGGAGAACCAAAGGTTATCCCAAATGCTGAAGGAAATAGAACAACACCTTCAGTAGTAAGTTTTAAAAATGGGGAAGTAAGAGTTGGAGACGTTGCAAAACGTGAAGCTCAAACTTCAACAAACGTAATTAGTTCTATTAAGAGATTAATGGGTACTAAAGAAAAAGTAGAAGCAGAAGGAAAGAAATATACACCAGAAGAAATAAGTGCTAAAATTCTTATGAACTTAAAAGAAACTGCAGAAGCTTATTTAGGTGGAGAAGTTACTAAGGCTGTTATTACAGTTCCGGCATACTTCAATGATGCTCAAAGACAAGCAACTAAAAATGCAGGTAAAATCGCAGGATTAGATGTTGAAAGAATTATAAATGAACCAACAGCTGCTGCACTAGCTTATGGACTTGATAAACAAGAAAATGCTCATACAGTTCTAGTATACGACTTAGGTGGTGGAACATTCGATGTTTCAATTCTAGAATTAGGTGATGGTGTATTTGAAGTTAAAGCTACAAGTGGTAACAACCATTTAGGTGGAGATGACTTCGATAAAGCAATTATGGATTACATTATTGCTGAATTCAAGAAAGAAAATGGTATAGATTTATCTAAAGATAAACTTGCTATGCAAAGATTAAAAGAAGGAGCAGAAAAAGCTAAAAAAGATTTAAGTGGTGTTAAGACTACTCAAATTAGCTTACCATTCATTACTCAAGGTGAAAGTGGACCATTACATGTTGACATGACATTAACAAGAGCTAAATTTGAGGATTTAATTAGTGACTTAGTAGAGTCTACTAGAAAACCAGTTAGAGATGCTCTTAAAGAAGCCAAGTTAACTAAGAATGATATTGATAAAGTATTACTTGTTGGTGGATCAACTAGAATACCATGCGTTCAAGAATTAGTTAAGGAAGAATTAGGAAAAGAAGGAAGTAAAGAAGTTAACCCAGATGAAGTAGTTGCTATGGGTGCTGCTATTCAAGGTGGTGTATTAACTGGAGAAGTTAACGACTTAGTACTTTTAGATGTTACACCTCTATCATTAGGTATTGAAACATTAGGAAACGTTATGACTGTATTAATTCCAAGAAATACAACTATTCCTACAACTAAGAGTCAAGTATTCAGCACTGCTGCTGACAATCAACCAGCTGTAGATATTCATATCTTACAAGGTGAAAGACCAATGGCTGCTGATAACAAGACATTAGGACACTTCCAATTAACTAACATACCACCAGCTCCAAGAGGAGTACCACAAATCGAAGTATCATTCGATATTGATGCAAATGGTATCGTTAATGTTAAAGCTAAAGATTTAGGAACTAATAAAGAACAAGCAATTACAATTACAGCATCTTCTAATTTAAGCGAAGAAGAAATTGATAGAATGATGAAAGAAGCTGAAGCAAATAAAGAAGCAGATAACAAACGTAAAGAAGCTGCAGAAATTAAGAATGATGCAGAACAAATGGTATTTGCTGCTGAAAAAACATTAAAAGACTTTGGTGACAAAGTAAAAGACGATGAAAAAGAAGAGATAGAAAAACTTGTTAAAAATACTAAAGACGCATTAGAAAAAGATGATAGCGATGAAATTAAGAGTACAAGTGAAGAACTTTCTAAGAAAGTAATGGAATTATCAAGTAGAATCTATCAAGAACAAGCTGCTGAATCACAAAAAGAAAGTGAAAATGCATCAGAAGAAAAAGAAGACAAAAAAGATAAAAAAGACAATGTAAAAGATGCTGAATTCGAAGAAAAATAATTAGATAATTAACTGAGTTAGGGGCTCAAACACTTGAGCCCTTAATTTATATAAAAGGAGAAACAATGGATAAATACAAATGGGACTTAACTAAATTATTTAAAAGTGATGAAGACTTTAATGAAACAATAAATAGAGTAACCAAACTATTAGATGAAATAGTTAAATACAAAGGAAGAATATTTGAAAGTGAAGAGACTTTATTAGAATTCTTAAAACTTGATACAGAGATAGATATATTAACAGAAAGAATATATATTTATGCATATCTTGGATACTATGACAACATGAGTAATGAAGAATTCTTAGTAAAGAAAGAAAAAGCTAATAATATAATGAATACTTCTTCAAGTGTAAGAACATTTGTAACTCCAGAAATTTTAAGTAAAGATTATAAAGAAGTACAAGAATTATTATCTAAAAATAAAGAACTAGAAAAATATAAATTTACATTTGAAAAAATATTTAGAAGAAAAGAACATATACTTAGTGAACCTGAAGAATTATTGTTATCAAATGTAAGTGAAACGTTCACAACTGCAAGAGATGCATTCAATGCATTAGATAATGTAGATATAGATTTAGGTTATATCAAAGATGAAGAGGGAAAGAAAGTAGAGTTAACTTCTTCAAACTATGTAAGATACATCACATCAAAGAATAGAAATGTAAGAAAAAGTTCATTTAAAAAAGATAATAAATATTATGAAAAACATATAAATACTTTAAGTGCTTTATATGCAGGAAAAGTTAAAATAAATGCATTTATTTCAAAGACTAGAAAATATAATAGTATCCTAGAAATGTGTTTATTCAGTGATAAAATAAGTACAAAATTATATGAAAACTTGATAAAAATCACAAATAAAAATACTAAATACTTAAAAGAATATTACAAATTAAAAGGAAAAGAACTTGGATATAAACTACATTTATATGATACATATGTAAATACATCTTCTATGCCTAAAAAAGATATTCCATATGAAGAAGGAATTAAAATAATTAATAAAGCATTAGCTCCACTTGGAGAAGATTATTTAAAAGAATTTAATAGACTATTAAATAGTAATGTAGTAGATGTATATCCAAAAAAAGCTAAAAGAAGCGGTGCATTCGAATGGTGTACATATGGAGTAGATCCTTACGTATCATTAAACTATGAAAATGATATTGATTCAGTAAGTACACTTGCTCATGAAATGGGGCATGCAATGCATAGCTATTACAGTAATGCAAATCAAGATTACATAAATGCAGACTATCCAATCTTTTTAGCAGAAATCGCATCAACAGTAAATGAAGCATTACTTTCTAATTATTTAATTAAAAATAGTAGTGATAAAGATGAAAAAATATATTATCTAGTAGAATTTTTAGATAAATTCAAAGGAACTGTTTATAGACAAATGATGTTCGCTGAATTTGAATATATTATTCATAAAAAGTATGAAAAAGGTGAAGCAATTACTAAAGATTTACTTTGCAAAACTTATTATGGACTAAATAAAAAACAATTCAGTGGGTCTGTAGTTGTAGATAAAGACATTCAATATGAATGGTCAAAGATTCCACATTTCTACACATCATTTTATGTTTATAAATATGCAACAGGTTTCATAAGTGCACTTTTAATCGCAGATAAATTAGAAAAAGATAAAAACTTTAAAGATAAATATATAGAATTCTTAAGTAGTGGTTGTAGTGATTATCCACAAGAATTACTAAGTAAACTTGGAATTGATTTAAGTGATGAAAATACATTAAATGAAGCATTCCAATTATTTGCTGAAAAAGTAAAATTACTAAATGAATATATGAATGGAGAGTAGTTATGGCAAAAAGAGATTATTATGAAGTTTTAGGTGTATCTAAAGATGCAACTGAAGCAGAAATAAAAAGTGCTTTTAGAAAAAAAGCAAAAGAATTTCACCCAGATTTAAATAAGAGTCCAGACGCACCAGAAAAGTTCAAAGAAGCACAAGAAGCTTATGCTTGCCTTTCTGATAAGGAAAATCGTGCTAAATATGACCAATATGGCTTCGCAGCATTCGAAAATCCATACGGAAATGCAGGTGGAGGAGCAAGCTATGGAGGCGGTGCAAATCCATTCGGTAACTTCGATTTTGGAGACATCTTTGATGATCTTTTTGGTGGATCAGGATTTAGTTCATTTAGTGGATTTGGTGGTGGAAGTAAATCATCATCAAGAGCTCGTAAAGGAAG
The DNA here is from genome assembly GCA_902492325.1 of uncultured Clostridium sp. Classification (GTDB taxonomy): domain Bacteria; phylum Bacillota_I; class Bacilli_A; order RF39; family UBA660; genus CAG-1000. The sequence continues at coordinate 32,683 of CABULC010000003.1, read as the reverse complement.
CGATTCACTATATGGAATGAAAATAGATTTTATGGAAGCAGTTTACGGATGTAAAAAAGACATTGATCTTGAATACTACGAAAATTGTGATGACTGTGATGGTAAAGGTGGCCATGGTGAAACAACATGTTCAGAATGTAATGGTTCTGGTTATGTAGTAAGACAAACCAACACAATCTTTGGAGCAATGCAAAGTAGAACAGTATGTCCAGAATGTAATGGAAAAGGTAAAACATACAAAATAAGATGTAATACTTGTAAAGGAAATGGAAAAATAAAAGTACATAAAACAATTACAATTGATGTTCCAGCAGGAATAGATAATGGAGAGCAACTAAGATTAAGTGGTAAAGGCGAGCCAGGAATAAATGGTGGACCTAATGGAGACTTATATATCGAAATAAGAATAACACCAGATGATAATTATAAAAGAGAAGGAAATGATATATATTTAGAAGTACCAGTTACAATAACAGATTTGTGTCTTGGAACAACTAAAACAATCAAAACAATTGATGGATATGTAGATTTAAAAATAAAAGATGGAAGTCAACCAGGAGATATCTTAAGAATAAAAGGAAAAGGTATCAATAATCCAGACTCATGGAAAAAAGGAGATTTCTATTGTGTACTTAAACTAATAATTCCAACAAGTCTATCAAGAAAACAAAAACAAATATTAGAAGAACTTGAAGAAACTGATTTAGAAGATTCAAGTGAATTTAAAAAATTTTCAAAGTTAAATAAATAGTCAGTCAAAACTGACTTTTTTAATGACAAAAAAAATTAATAGTGATATTATAAATATAATAGGAGTGAGTAGAAGTGACTATAGATGAACTACCAATAGTGATGACTAGATGTTTATTATTCACAATATTAATAGAACTTATAGTAGCACTAATTTTAGGAGTAAGAGATAAAAAAGATATTTTAAATATAATACTTGTTAATACCATGACAAATCCTTTACTTGTATCAGTAACTGTATATATTACTTATAATAGGATTTTTAATAGGATTACATCAATAGTAATATTAGAACTTTTAGTAGTTATTATTGAAGGATTTACATACAAAAAAATATTAAATTTCAAAAAGATAAATCCATTTGTACTTTCACTAATATTAAACGCATCATCATACTTTATTGGTGAAATTATAAATTATTTTATTTATTAAGGAGCAAATATGAAAAAGAAATTGTTAATTATTTTAATTGGAATACTATTACTATCACCAGACTATATAAAAGCGAATCACACGTCACCATCTACAATAATGTATAAAGCTGTTATTACCAAAAAAGATGGATTTAAATGTAACAATAAAACTATTATTCCATATGGCACAATTGTAACAATAAGTGAGTATTATAGTATTAATGATGAACCATCTTTAAGTATTGAAGAATATGAAACAACTGAAGAAGAACAGGAACATTGTAATAATGATATAAATTATAGTGATTTTGAATTATATACTAAAGATTTTAATATAATGGACTATAATGAAGATTCTGGTATTAGAAGCTTTAGTTCAATCAAAGAGGTTCTTATACTCTCAAAAAAAGGAGTAAAATTATATAAAGGACCATCCTTTTCTTATGATGTTATTGAAACAATACCAAGTGGAACAAAATTAAATACAAAATATTATGTAGAATGTTGGGAAGGAAAATCTTGGGTATATGTTAGTTATAATGGAAAAACTGGATGGATTTATTTACTGACTTATGATGTGGCATATGGACCAGAAAAAGAAGAAAATATAGTTGTAAGTTCTTTTATGGATGAGCTTGAAGGAAATACTTTAATAAACGAGTATTACTATACAGGTGGTTCAATCGAATACCAAGGGATGATGTATTATGTTAAATATAAAGATAAAATGTATTTTGTAAGTCATTTAGCATCAAAATTTGAGAAAACAATAACTCTGAAAAATAACACTAAATTCTATGAATATGGAGATAGTATTGACGCTAAAGGAACCATCCCAAAAGGAACTGAAATAAAGACATTATATTCTTATGGATATGAAGAAGATTTTTGGTACTACGTTTTATACAATGAAAAAAAAGTATGGATTTTGTTATCTAAAGAAGAGTTTGATGAATACTTTTATGCAGAAGACGAAAATGAAAATGAAAATGAAAATGAAAATGATTATTATAAAGATTCAATATCAATTGAAAATATTAATTTTTTATCAAACGAGATCAAGCTTAACGAAAGACTTGATATTAATATAAAAATAAATAACAATAGTAATACTAACGTAGAAAAAATATTACTAATATTTAAAAATAAAAAGGATGAAAATAAATTAATATACTTAAACGATATAGACACAAAACCATATATAAATATTGATAGTAATTTATTTGAAAATGGAGAACTTAACTTAAAATATGTAAGACTTGAAATGAATGATGAAAGCAAAACAAGATTACTATATTCGGTAAATGATATAAAAAACAAAAATAATTACAAACTTAATATAATAAATGAAAAAAATTCTAATGTAGAAGATAATAACAATACAGAAGAAACAAAAAAGAAAATTGAAGAAATACATAAAATAAATAATAAACATTTATATATAGGAATAGGCAGTGCTATTTCCATAACAATAACTTCAATAATACTTATAATCTTAATTAATAAAAGAAGAAAGGCAAAATAAAAAAACTTTTTCTCGAAAAAGTTATAAAGGAGTAACTATGAAAAAGAAAATTTTAACATTTCTTATAACTTTAGGAGTAGTTCTATTACTATTGCTGCCATATTATATAAAGGCAAATAATATGGCCCCAGAAACACTAGGATATAAAGGTGTTGTAACCAATAAAGATGGATTACATTGTGAAAAATCAGATATACAAGTACCATATGGTTCAATAATAGACATATTAGAAGAGTATTACACAGATGGAAGTCCACGTTTAGGATACACCTATAATGGAATGGATTGTTTTACAGAAATTAATTATAGTGATTTTAGGCTATACACTAAAGATTTTAACATAATGGATTACTATGGAAAAAAAGATTCTGGAATCTATAAAAAATCACCAGCACTAGATATATTGGTAGTTGGAGAAGAAGGTACAAAATTATATAATGGACCATCATTTGCATATGATGTCTTAAAAACTGTTCCTAAAAACACAGAATTAATGGCAGAATATTCTATATATGAAAAAAATTTTGCAACATGGGTATATGTTAATTATGATGGTAAATCAGGTTGGATAAATTTGACAACATTCGATGTTGTTTATGGCCATACAAAAAAAGATGCTATTGTAATGAGCGGTAATGGAAAAGATATAAAAGAAAATACGATAATTGATGAATATTACTGGTGTAATGTTGGAACAATGAGTAATTACATAAAATACAAAAATGAAATGCGTTTTGTATATTTAATTGCTCCTTCTTCAAATGAAACAGTAGAATTGAAAGAAGATATAAATTTAATAGACACAATAATAGAAGATAATGTAATAGATAAAATTCCAAAAGGGACAAAATTGAAAGCAATGTATACATATTATGATGAAACTAGTACATACTTCTATTATGTGTCATACAATGGAAAAAAAGGATGGATACTAGTTCCTGATTATTATGAAGGAGAAATAGAACATGAAGAATCGATAAGTGATAAATATAGAAAAAATATAGAAATTAAAAAAATAGATTTTTTAACAAAAGAAATAAATCAAGGGTCTCGTCTTTATCTTAATTTTGAATTTGAAAATAAAAATGAAATAAATGTTGGAAAGATAAAATTTGTTTTTATAGACAGCAATAACAAAACAATAACAAAATATCTAAATGATTATGAATCAAAACCATTCATAGATATTGATTCAACATTACCTGTAGGAAAATACGATTTAAAATATATAAATTTTGAAATGAATGATAAAGAAAAAACAACTGTACCATTTAATATGACATACTATGGTAAAAATATAGTAATAAAAAAAATTAAATCTGAAGAAGATACAAAAAAACAAATAGAGGAAATAAATAAAATAAACAACAAACATTTATATATTGGTATAGCTAGTGCTATCTCTATAACAATAACTTCAATAATACTTATAATTTTAATTAATAAAAGAAGAAAAGATAAATCTAAAAATTAAGTGTTGAAAAACACTTTTTTATTGGAAAAAACCAATATAAATTGAATTTTATGCTAAAAAATGATATAATATGAACGTTTTTTAAAGAAATTGCAAAAAAAAGAAGTGTTTTTAAACTTTTCTTCGTATATATATTATTAGGAGGGAAAATGGCACATATTAGTCCTAAAATCATTGCTGAGATTAAATCTAGAAATAGACTAGAAGATGTTTTAAGAAGCTATGGCGTAGAACTTGATAGTAGAAATAAAGCATTATGTCCATTTCATAAAGAGAAAACTCCTTCATTTAGTGTTAAACCAGAAGAACAAATATTTACTTGTTTTGGTAAATGTAACTTCACTGGAGATGTATTCACATTTGTTGAAAGAAAAGAAGGAGTATCAAGATTAGAAGCAATAAAGATTTTGGCTGATAGAGTGGGAATTAAACTAGACAATACTGAAGTCAAAAAAGTAAACACAAAATTTCAAACCTATTATGAAATCAATGATACAGTAAATAAATATTTTAAAAATACACTTCTATCTAAAGAAGGAACTGAAGCATTAAAATATTTAGCTGATAGAAATATGTCAAAAGAACTAATTAATGAGTTTAATATAGGTCTTGCAAGTTCAAATAAACTATATAGTATCTTATCAAAAAAATATAAAACAGAAGATTTATATGATTTAGGACTTATTAAACAAATAAATGGTAACTTTTATGACACATTTCAAAGTAGAATAATATTTCCAATAATAGATGAAAATAATAATATAGTAGCATTCTCCGGAAGAAAATATTTAAGTGATGATTTAAAAGATGATCATTTACCAAAATATCTTCATTCAAAAGAAAGCGAAATATTTAAAAAAAGTGGCATTTTATATAATATCAATAATGCAGATTCATTTATTAGACAAAGTAAAGAAATAGTACTTACTGAAGGATTCATGGATACTATTAGAATGTCATCTATAGGATATAAAAATGTAGTAGCTCTAATGGGAACAGCATTCACAAAAGAACATCTAGATAAAATACTTAAATATAAATGTAAGGTAATATTAAATCTAGATCAAGATGAAGCTGGAGTAACAAATACAATTAAGATAGGGGACGAACTTCTAAAAAATAATATAGATTCAACAGTAATAGTATTCGAAGACTATAAAGATAGTGACGAATTCATAAGTAAAAAAGGAAAAGAAGCATTTGATATTGCTTATAATAATAGACTTTCATTTATAGATTTTAAACTTAAATACTTAAAATCAAGTAAGAATATGAAAGACTCGGTAGAAATAAGTAAATATATAAATGAAGCAATAGATTCTCTAGAACAAATAGATGATGATATCTTAAGAGAATTAAAAATAACAGAGATTTCAAAAGAGTTTGATATAGATGACTCAGTTATAAGAAATAAAATAAAAGTAAAAGAAGTCAAAAAGAAAAAAGAAGAACCTAAAAAACAAGAAGAAAAAATAAAAGAATATAACAAGTATGATATAAGTGAATTAAGAATATTATATTTAATGTTAAATTATGATGATGTTATATTATATTTTGAAAATTCACTTGGATATTTAATAGATTCCAAAAGGTCAAAGCTTGCATACAAAATACTTGAATTTAAAAATGATAATGGATATTTTAATTTATTTGATTTTCAAGATTCTGTACTAGAAGATAAAGAATTAAATGATACACTTAACGAAGTATTAAATTATCATAATAATAAAGAATACACAAACGAAGAATTAGAAGATTATATAAATACTATAAAAGAGTATTCAGTAAAAAAACAAATAGAAAAATTAAAGCAAGAAATGAAAGACACCTTAGATATAAATAAAAAAATAGAAATTGCAAAAAAAATAGAGAATATAAATAAGGAAGTGTTAAAATGGTAAATAATATTAAAACATTTGAAGAAAGATTAAAAGAATTAGTAAGTGATGGTAAAAAACAAGGATACTTAACTTATGAACAAATAGCAAAAAAGACTATTGATTTAGATTTAGATGCAAATGCATTAGATCAACTATATAATACATTAAGTGAAAATCAAATCGAAGTAAGAGCTGAAGATGAAGAAGATAGTTCTCCAATAGATTTAAAAAATGATATTATAATCGATGATGTACCTGATGAAAGTAAGGACATGAGTGTTAATGACAACGTAAGAATGTACTTAAAAGAAATAGGTAAAATAAGCTTACTTAGTCAAGAAGAAGAACAAGAATTGTCTAAAAGAGTAGCTGCAGGTGATGAAAAAGCTAAAAATATTTTAGCAGAATCTAACCTTCGTTTAGTTGTATCAATTGCTAAACGTTATGTAGGACGTGGACTTTTATTCTTAGACTTAATCCAAGAAGGAAATATTGGTCTTATGAAAGCAGTTGAAAAGTTTGACTATGATAAAGGATATAAATTTAGTACTTATGCTACATGGTGGATTCGTCAAGCTATAACTCGTGCACTTGCAGATCAAGCAAGAACAATTCGTGTACCAGTTCATATGGTAGAAACAATTAACAAAATGGCACGTATTGAAAGACAAATGACTCTAGAATTAAATAGAGAGCCAACTGATCAAGAATTATCTAAGAAAATGGGCCTTTCAGTAGATAAGATTGCTGAAATTAGAAAAATAAGTCAAGACCCAGTATCACTAGAAACACCAATAGGTGAAGAAGATGATTCACATCTAGGAGATTTCCTTGCTGATGAAAGAACTATGTCACCAGAAGAATTCGCAACATATGAGATACTTAAAGATGAATTAAGAGAAGTACTTGATACACTTACTGTACGTGAAAAAGAAGTATTAGAACTTAGATTTGGATTATTTGATGGTTCAAGTCATACATTAGAAGAAGTAGGAAAACAATTCAAAGTAACTCGTGAAAGAATTAGACAAATAGAAGCAAAAGCTCTTAGAAAATTAAGACACCCATCAAGAGCTAAAAAATTAAAAGATTTCTTAATTGAATAGAATAGAAGCAATATATTCATTCATAGACTTAAAAGATAGAGTAGTAGATGTGGGGTGTGATCAAGCAAAACTAGGAATACTACTAGCAAAAAGAAATCAAAAATCTATCGCAAGTGATATTAGCCCTAAAGTAATAGAAAGAGCATCACTCGATATAAGAAAGCTTGGACTAGATAACCTAATAGACTTAAGAGTATCAAATGGACTTCAAAATATTAAAAAAAATGAAGCAGATACACTAGTCTTATCAGGTATGGGGACACATACAATATTAGAAATACTAAATAGTACAAAATTAAGATTTAACAAGATAATAACCATTTCTAATAATTATCATGACATTTTAAGAGATAAAATGAATGAATTAAATTATAAAGTAGATAAAGAATTAATAATAAAAGAAAATAATAAATATTATAACTTAATACTATTTACCGAAGGAACAAAAGATTATTCACAAAAAGAACTATTACTTGGTCTAAATCAAGTTGATAACAAACAATATAACGAATACTTAAATCATCTATTAAAGAAATATAAAACAATAAAAGAAAGTTCAAAAGATAAAAATATAAAAATAGATGAAATGATAACACTTATAGAAAGTACTATTTAATTAGTACTTTTTATTTTAAAATATATATGCTAAAATTTAAAATGGAAGGTGATTAAAATGAGAAAGTATTTAAAATATGTATTATGTTTATGCTTATTATTTATGCTTTGTGGATGTAGTGAGGAGGAAGTAAAAATGAATTATACTACTGAAGAAGTAAATGGAAAAACAATATATAATATTGAAAATAAAAAATATGTAGAAAGCGAAGAAGCAACAAATTATGTAAAAATTGATGTAAATAATTATGGTATTATGATTGCTGAACTTTATCCTGATGTTGCTCCAATAACAGTAGAAAACTTTAAAGAATTAGTTAAAGAAAAATTCTATGATGGAATTATATTCCATAGAGTTATAAGTGATTTCATGATTCAAACTGGAGATCCAACTGGTACAGGAATGGGTGGAAGTGAAAAAGAAATCAAAGGTGAATTTAAAATTAATGGAGTTGAAAATAACTTATCACATGTAAGAGGAGTTCTTTCAATGGCAAGACGTGGAAGCAATCCTGAAACAGAAGAAACAATGAATTCAGCATCTAGTCAATTCTTTATTGTTCACAAAGATTCAAATTTCTTAGATGGAAATTATGCAGCATTCGGAAAATTATTAAATGGTTATGATATTCTTGATAAAATAGCTACAACAACTACTGATCAAAATGATAAACCACTTGATGATATTAAAATGAATGGAATAAGATTTGTTACTTTATACGAGGAATAAAATGAAAATATTAGATGGAAAAAGCTTAAGTGCAAAAGTAAAAGATGAATTAAAAGGAAATGTAAATTCATACTTTCAAACACCAATACTAGCTGTTGTTACTATCGGAGATGACGCAGCTAGTGAAGTATATGTTAAAAATAAAAAGAAAGCTTGCGAATATGTAGGAATGAGTTTTATACATTTAGATTATGCAAGCTGTGTAAAAGAAGAAGTTGTTATTAAGAAAATAAAACAACTAAACAAAGATAAAAGTATTAATGGTATTATAGTACAATTACCAATACCAGATAACTTCAATGTATCAAAAATTATTAATACTATAGATCCAGCAAAAGATGTAGATGGACTTACAAATACTCAAGCAGGAAAACTAATTCAAAATGAAAAATGTTTAATACCATGTACACCTAAAGGAATAATGGAAATATTTAAAGAATATAAAATTGATTTAGAAGGAAAACACGTAGTAATAGTAGGAAGAAGTAACTTAGTAGGTAAACCATTAATGTTAGAATGTCTAAATAAAAATGCTACAGTAACTATGTGTCATAGTAAAACAAAAGATTTAAAAAAATACACTAAAGATGCAGATATTCTAGTAGTAGCTGTAGGTAAGAAATATCTTATAGATAAAACTATGATAAAAAAAGATTCTATTATTATTGATGTTGGAATAAATAGAATAGATGGAAAACTTTATGGAGATGTTAATCCAAATGTAGAAGAAGTATGTGGATATTTAACACCAGTTCCAGGAGGGGTTGGACCAATGACAGTATCAATGCTTTTAAAAAATACATTTGAAGCTTATAAAAATCAAAATGGAATAGTTGATATGTTTGATTTAAACCAATAAAAAAGACTTGATTGAATCAAGTCTTTTAGTTTACTATCTATTATAGAATTCAACGATTAATGCATCATTAACTTCAGAATTTAATTCTTCACGTTCTGGATATCTTACATAAGTACCACATTTCTTAGTTTTATCAACTGATACATAAGCAGGAATATTAATATCCATATTAACACATTCATTAATTACTGGATGATCAAGTGAATTTTCTTTAACAGAAATAACACTACCAACTTTAACTCTGAATGATGGAATATCAACTTTCTTACCATCAACTAAGATATGTCCGTGATTAACAATTTGTCTTGCAGCTCTTCTAGTTTTAGCAAATCCCATTCTATATACTAAGTTATCTAATCTACTTTCTAAAAGTATTAATAAGTTAGTACCATGAATTCCTTGCATCTTACCAGCAGCATCAAATGTTTTTCTGAATTGTTTTTCAGATAGTCCATACATAAATCTAACTTTTTGTTTTTCTTGTAATTGAACACCATATTCACTAAGTTTTCTTCTACTAGTTCCGTGAATTCCAGGAGCAGTAGGTTTCTTTCTTAATTCTTTACCAGTTTCAAGTGTTGAAAAACCATATCTTCTAGATTTTTTGAATGCAGGTCCGATATATCTTGACATAGTATTTGTTCCTCCTTCTACAAATATTTGTATTAAAGGCCACCATATAAATTATAGGGAGTTTCTTAATTACTTTCGCCTTGGCAGAAGTTACTTATATTTTTTCAAAGAAACACATTACAATTTATTTAGGCACTGCCAAATAAATACTTAGTAAATTATATAATATTTTTTACTAAAAATCAACAAATTATTAGTACATTTCCAGTAAATATGCTATAATTTTAGTACGGAGAGTGATAAAATGGCAAAAAATAATATGGGTATCAAGTATAAAAGACCAAAAAGAGAAAGAAATAAAGTAAATTATAGTATGAATGAAACTGATGGATTTAAGAAATTCTTTATAGTTTTAGCTTCAGTATTAGTATTTATCGGACTTGTTTATTTAGGAATATTAGGATTAGAAAAATTAGGTGTATTTGAAGCAGGGTATACTAAACCTTCAAAAGAAGCAACAAAAATAAGTACAGAATATATAATGGTAGGTACAGTATTCAATAGACCTGAAAAAGATTATATAGTAATTTTTGATGATTATTCAAAAAATAGAAATCCTTATGTAAATACTTTAGCTGAAAATTATAAATTAAGAGCATATAAAGTTGATATGAGTAAAGCAGAAAATTCAAAATATAAATCAGAAGAAGCAAACATTAATGTAAAAAAAGATAGTGATTTAAAAATAAATGATGTAACAATGATTAGAATAACTAATGGAAGGGTTTCAAAATACATCGTTGGTGCTGACAAAATAGAAGAATATTTAAAATAATGATAGAAGAACTAAGTAAAATTTGTAAAACAATAGAGAGTGAAAATTTAAAAAAATATAATACATATAAAATAGATTGTTCATGCAAAGTAATTATATTTCCAAGTACTATAGATGAACTAAAAGAATCATTAAATATAATAAAAAAGAATAAATCTAAATGGTTTATTCTTGGAAATGGTTCAAACATTATATTACCAAAGTATTATGACGGAGTAATAATTAAATTAGATAATTTAAATAAACGTGTTATTAATGATGATAATATTTATGTTGAAAGTGGATATATGCTAAATAAGTTAGCAAATGAATTATCAAATAAAGGTTTTACCGGAATAGAATGGGCAACAGGTATACCCGGAACTGTAGGCGGAGCCATTTATGGAAATGCAGGAGCATACAAGTCATCAATGAGTGAGATTCTAGTAGATGTAACATTACTTGATAATGAAAATATAATAACATTAAAGAACGAAGAATTAGAATTTAACTATAGAGATTCTCTATTAAAACATAGAAAAGATTTGATAGTTCTATCATGTAATATCAAACTTGAAAAAGGAAACACTGAAGAAATTAAAAAAACTATAGAAGAAAGAACGTTAAAAAGAATAGAGACACAACCATTAGAATATCCAAACTGTGGAAGCGTATTTAGAAATCCTGAAGGAATGGCTGCTGGGAAACTAATTGACGACCTAGGACTAAAAGGTTACACAGAAGGCGGAGCAAAAATAAGTGAAAAACATGCAAACTTCATAATAAATTATGATAATGCTACTAGTGAAGATATAATTAAACTAATAGAATTAATTAAAAACAAAATAAAAAAGAACTACAATATAGACTTAGTTCTAGAACAAGAAATAATAAAATGATACAAAAAAATGATTGAATTGTTCAATCATTTTTTAATTACTTATTTAAAGATTTAATTTCTTTAGTTGACATTCTAACTTTTTTTCCATCAACTACAACTGTTTGTAAATTAACTTTTTGAGTTTTTTTAGTTGCCTTTAATGAAAAAGGTCTATTTTGAGCACTCATATTTTTTCTATTTGATACATTTTTTGCCATTTTAAACTTGCCTCCTCTTTTTAAGTCACATATAATTTAACATACTTTTCCATTTTAGTAAAGTAAAAATTGACTTTTTATATTCTTTTTAGTAGAATAATCAGTAAAGTTGGGGGTAGGGTATGGAAAAGAAAGAGACAAAAAGATATTCAATAGTAGAATATTTAGGTGTAACAAGAAGAGAGTATAGTACGCTTGATGAATACAAAGAAACACTTGATATAATTGAAAAAAACAATAGAAAGAAAACAACTAAGTACTATTTTGGAAATGTAACTTGTGAAAAAGATGGTAATGGTAAATATATAGTTATAGTTCATGTTTATAATAGATTAACACCTAAAATGACAATATCTGAACTAGATAATTTTACTGAAAGTTTTGATGAAGATGAATTAATAGAATATTTTAGAAATCAATCAAAAACAAAAGAGGGCTTCAAACCTGATATAAATATATGCTATTTTGAAAATAAAAATAGTGTAGATGAAAAACCTGGAGATGTACACTACGAGAGAAGAATAAAGTATATACCTATATTATATAGAGAAGATAAAAAATACTTAGACAAAGCTTTTATAAAGAATTGTTTGGTATCTCACGCAAAAGCATTAGATTATGATTTCTTCAAAGCACTAGCAAATGAATTTTGTATATATAGAGTAGTAGAAGAAAATATAGAAGACTTATTTGGTATGGTAGAAAAATGTAGATTTCAAGGATATGATCCAATGTATATGGCAGAATACGCATATAGACTATTCAATAATTTAATAGTAGAAAGAGATTCAGAAGGAAGAATCATAAGATTATCAAATGGAGAATATCAAATAAGCAGAAGAAGATTAAGAGATTTTGGATTCTTTATAAGAGACTATAACATGCCCGACTCAAGAAGAGTAGTTCCAACAAGATACAATAAACCACAACATCCAGTAAATGAAATGAAATTAAAAAAATCAAATAAGGAGCAATAATTCGACAAAAAAATTGCTTCTTTTTTTATATACTTATCTTGGTGAATAAAATGATATATATAGATGAACTAGTAATATTGAACTTTATAATAGATTTTCTAATACTTAAAGCAACAAGCTCAATATTAAAATTAAATACAAAAACTTCAAGATTAATTATTTCTTCGATAGTTGGAGAAATCTCAATTTTATATTTATTTATAAACTTTAATAATATAGAATTAGCACTATTTAAATTATCAATTGGAGTTATTATGAATCTTATATCATTTGGATACATAAATTTAAAAGATTTTATAAAAAACTTATTATATTTTTATATGTTTTCATTTTTTTTAGGAGGGACACTTTACTATTTGAAAATAGAATCCTTAGTAAAATATAAATATTATTTACTATTAATACCAATAATTATGAATATATTAAAAAAATTAGCATATAATCTAAAGAATATAATAAAGTTAAGACACAAAGTAACAATATATCTTAAAAATGGAAATATTTTATATCTTAATGGTTACATGGATACCGGTAATACACTAGTAGAACCATATACTAACAAAAATGTAATAATAATAAATAAAGATATAAAAGAAAAATTCTTTTTAGTACCATTTAAAACAATAGAAAATTCATCTTTATTAAAATGTTTTAAACCTAAAAAAGTATATATAGATGGTATAGGAGAGAGAAATGATATTGTAGTAGGAGTAACAAATAAAAAGTTTAATGGTTTTAATTGTTTATTAAATTATAATCTTATGGAGGAATAATGTTAGAAAAAATATTAAACAAATTTTTTAAGAAAGAAGAAGTATTTTTTGTTGGTAGTACAGATATATTGCCACCACCATTAAAAAAAGAAATAGAAGAAGATTTAGTAAGAAGAAGTAACACTGGAGATATTGAAGCAAGAAACAAACTAATTGAACACAATCTTAGATTAGTAGTTTTTCTAGCAAAAAAGTATGATAACACAATGTATGATTTAGAAGATTTAGTATCAATTGGTACGATAGGATTAATAAAAGGAATAAAAACATATAAGCTAGACAAAAATATTAAATTAGCAACATATGCTTCTAGATGTATTGATAATGAAATACTAATGTTCTTAAGAAAAAATAAAAAAAGAATGAGTGAAGTTAGCTTTGAAGACTCGGTAAACTTAGATAGTGAAGGTAACGAACTTCATATAGAAGATATATTTGGTACAGAAGAAGATTTAGTAGAAAAGTCAATAGAGTGTAAAGATGATAAAGCACTACTGCAAGAAGAAGTTAAAAAGCTTAATGAAAGAGACAAAGAAATAATAGAATTAAGGTATGGATTATCAGGAAAAAAGGAATTAACACAAAAAGAATTAGCAGAAAAATTAAAAATATCACAATCATATATATCAAGAATAGAAAAGAAAGTAATAAAAAAATTGAAAAGTATAATGAAAATATAAAGAATTTACTTTATATTTTTTTATTTAGCTCTTGTTTTTGAATAGTTAGTTGTGCTAAAATAACAATAGTATATGACATAAAAGGAATTGGAGGAATAGAAATGTCAAATAATTATGATGAATATGGCTACGAAGATAAAGATTATAATGATGGAAGCGCAGCTAAAAAAAGAATATTAATTGGTTTTTTAATAGTTGCAGCAATCATTATTGTAGTACTTCTAATATTAAAAGGTTGCACTAAAAATAACAAACCTACTGAACCAACAGAACCAACATTTGATTATGAAAAAACATTATTAGAAGCAGGTAAGAAATATTATGAAAATAATAATGACTTACTACCAATAGCAAATGGTGAATGCGGAGTTGTTGAGCTAAGCACATTAAAGTCATTAGGATTAGTAAATCCTGAAAACTTTAGTACTTGTGATGAATCAACTACTTACGTTAAAGTTTGTGTACTTCCAAATGGAACTAAGCAATACACACCATGGCTAACATGTACAGATAAAAATTCTGATACAGAATATGATTCTGAGAAAGAAGGAACTATATCAGATGTTATAGCTGATGAAAGTTTGGTAAGATTTACATTCATGCCAAAGAGATTAAAAGCTGGAGCACAAAACTTAGGACCTGTAGAAGAAATGTGGAAAGATGAAATAAAATATACATCTTATAAAACAGTTGCTACTACAAAATACTATAGATATAGAGATCAATTATTTACTTGGAAGATATCAGATAAAACATACTATACTTCAACTGGTGAAAAGAAAAATGCTAGTGATGTAAAAGAATATTATACATTATCTCCAAATAGTAATTATAATTTATCAAGTGATAAAACAACTGAGGCATATAAATGGTTTACAACAACTGGAGGAGAAAAAGTATACAAGATGAAAGATGGTAAAAAAGTTTATAGCCGTGAAAAAATTGATGATTATATTTATGCTGATGGTGGAATAAAAATTGAATATCAAACAAGAAAACAAACAGGTGGAGGAAGTGAACCATATCATTTCTATGTATGTGGTAAATATTCAACATCTACAGTTAGGAAATATCAATTAGGTGTTAAATGTGGTGAAGACAAAGAAGATCCACAACTTGCATACACTTTTGAAGAATTCTATTCTTGTAGTAAGGGTGATCGTCAATCAATCGAAGAAGATAGAGTTAAAAAAGGCGATAAATGTTATACATATGGTGATTGGGAATATGTCATGAATAGTTGTGATGTAAGTAAACCAACATGTAGAAAAACAAATCCAATATATTTATATAACTGGTATAAATTAACAGGTGGAACTAAGAGTTATTACCCATCAAAGAGCTCAACAGCTGCAGGAGAAAAGGTATACTACATAGAAGCACCTATAGCAGGAGCTACAAAAGATACGTCAACTAAAGCAACAGCATTTAAGTGGTATAAAGCTACAGAAAAAGAAACAACTGAATACACAGCAGTTGCTCCAAAAGGATATTCTGATGCAACTAGAACAAATAAATCAAAATGGGGAAGTTGGACAGAATATAGTACAAAAAATCCAAAAGTTTCAGACGGAAGAAATAGACAAATTGAAACAAAAACAAAAATTAAACTTCAAGAAATTAAAGGTACATCTGAATCAAGTTGGGAAAATTTAAGTACAACATATGTAACAGAAGAAGAAATGATAAATATTTATAAACAAAATAAATATAATGTAAATTCACTACAAGATATTAATAATAATGGTGAATTAAAATACGATATAAAAATGATTATTAGAAACAAAAAGGAGGCTAGTCGATAATGGATAAAGTTAGAGAGCTAGAAACTAAATTAAATGAAATAGTAGCAAGATTTGATAGTCTAGAAGAAGTAGGATTTGACGATTTAAACGCTGCTTGGAAAGAAATGGATGAAGTAAAGCAAGGAGCTAATAACTTAGTCGAAGACCTATTAGTAGGAGCAACAAGACAACCAAATGGAAAATTCAAATCAAGATCAGATATGGAATTTGATGTACATGAAATCGCTGAATTATCAAGCAATGTAGATAGATTAACTGATAGAGCATATAGTGAAATTCATAGAATTTCTATAGAAGAAAGACATAAAAAAGATTTATTCTTCGAAAAAGGAAAGAGAAGAAACGAAGTAAGACAATCAATTAGAACAAACGATTCTATGATTGCAAGCTTAGAGGCAGAAATTAAGAGTCTTAAAACTCAACTTGGTGATCCAGGATTAACTGAAGAAATGATTGCTGATTTAGCAAGTCGTGGAATTCAGTTCACACCAAGTCAAAGCAATTTATCTCCAGAAAAAAGATATTACTTAGAAAACGAATTAAAAGCAAAAGAAGCTTCATTACAATCATTTAAAGAAGCTAATGAAATGTATAAAATTGAAGAAGAAAGATTAACTACTGAAATGGGAATCTTAAAACATGGTGGTAAATTAGAAGAACCATCATTAGAACAAACTCCAGAAGAAAAGAAAGAGGCTGAGGTAGATCCGAAAAAAACTGAAGAAGATGATAAAGGATTAGAACCAGTTCCTTTCCCAACTCCAGAGCCAACACCACAACCAGAACCAATTCCATTCCCAGAACCAACACCGGAACCTGAACCAAAACCTGTTCCAGTTCCATTCCCTGATCCAATTCCAGAACCAGAGCCTGAACCAGAACCGGAGCCAACACCGGAACCTGAACCAGAACCTGTTCCAGTTCCATTCCCTGATCCAATTCCGGAACCAGAGCCTGAACCAGAACCAGAGCCAACACCGGAACCTGAACCAGAAGAAGAAGAGGAAGAATATGAACCAACACCAGCACCACTTCCATTATGGAAAAAAGTTACATTAGGTTTAATGACTGCTGCAACTGTATTCTTAGGTGCTATAGGAGTTCACACTGGAATTATGGCACATAACCAAAATAAAATGGCTGATAGTTTAGAGCATATTGCAATGGTTAATGTTAACGATGGACAACAAGAACCAAAACAAGAGGAAGAAAATAACGAACCAAATCAAGAGCCAAAAAATGAAGAAGACGAAAGTAAAAAACATAATCCCAGTTCTGGGGATGAGGATGTAATAGCTCCAGTATCCCCTGACAAAGACAAAGATAATAACAAAGGTCAAGACCAAGATAAGGACAAAGATCAAGATCAAAAACCTGGCGAAGATAAACCAAATCAACCTGGCGAAGATAAACCAAATCAACCTGGCGAAGATAAACCAAATCAACCTGGCGAAGATAAACCAAATCAACCTGGTGAAGATAATAAGCCATCAGAGCCTGATAAGCCAACAGAACCAACAAAACCAGAACCTGGACAAAGTGATTACGAAAAAGAAAACGGTTTACCAGCTCACTTAGACGAAGGCGAAGTAATCTATGATAAAAGCACAGGAATTTCTGTAAACGATAAAGGTGAAACATATAAAGAAAATGAAGATGGATCATTAGATTATCTTGGAAATCAAGACTTAGATAAATCAAGTACAGGATCATCAATAGTAGGAGAAGATGAATTAAATCCATCAATTCCTCTATATCCACCAATTACAGGTGAAGAAAAAACTGCAGAAGAAGCTGATTTAACGGAAGATCAAAAAGATGCATTACAAGATGCTCTTGATGAATTAAATGGAAAAAATTTAGATGAGCAAACATCAAATTCATATACTGCACCAGCTGCTGAAGAAACTTATACACAATCACAAGAACAATCAGAATTAGATAAACAAACTGATTCGGATATAATGAATTATTTCTCAAATGGTGGAATATTCGATGCATTAAATGATGGACAACAACTTAAACGTTAATGTATAAAGGAGGAAAAGAGAATGGAAAACTTAACAAATCAAGTTTTAAATCTAAAAAGTGGTAAAAAATACTTTGTATTAAGACAAGCATCATACAAAGGAGTAACATACTTCTTAGGTGCTGAAATTACTCCTGATGGAGAAGACTTTACAAATCAATTCGTATTTTTTGAAGATATTAAAAGGGATGGCAAATCTTTAGTAAAAGAAGTTAAAGATCCTGCAGTACTTCAAGTATTAGCAAAAAATATTAAATTAGATTAATGAATAAAAAAATAAAAATTCTTTCAATATATAATTGAAAGGATTTTTTTATGGCAAAGAATAAAGTAGAAATAACAGGAATTAATACAAGTACCCTAAAAACACTAAATGCAGATGAAATGAATAATTTATTTATTGAACTACAAAAAGGTAACAAGAATGCTAAAAATGCCCTTATAGAGGGAAATTTAAAATTAATATTAAGTATATTAAAAAAATATCAAAACAGATGTGATAATTTAGATGATCTATTTCAAATAGGAACAATTGGTTTAATAAAAGCGATTGATAATTTCGATCTATCTTTTGGAGTAAAATTCAGTACATACGCAGTTTTAATGATAGAAGGAGAAATAAAAAGATATATAAGAGATAATAATCAAATAAGAATATCTAGAACTATAAAAGAACTTTCATATCAAATAATAAACTATAAAGAAACATATCTTAAAAATAATGGAATATACCCACCAAATGAAGAAATATGTGAATATTTTAATATTACATCATATGAACTATATAATGCATTATCCTCTCTAACTGAACCAATGAGTATATTTGAACCAATATATAATGATGGAGGAGATACAATATATTTACTAGATCAATTAGAAGATAAAACAACAAAAGATTTAAATGAACTTTTAGCTCTTAGAGAAGCACTAAGTAAAATAAAAGATAGAGAAAGAATAACTATAGAAAAAAGATATTTAGAAGGATTAAATCAATCAGAAATAGCAGACTTTCTGGGAGTAAGTCAAGCACAAGTATCAAGAATAGAAAATAGTGCTTTATCTAGTATTAAAAAACTCATTTTGTAATATACTTTAATATGAAATTATCAGAGTTACAAAGAAAAGATATTATAAATATAAAAGATGGTAAAAAAGTTGGAAGAATTATTGATGTAGAATTTGATCCATCTAACGGTTATATGATAAAGTTTGTTATCGAAAGAACACATTTCGTAAGAAGCTTATTAAGTACAAGTGAGAACTTATCAATAAAATTTACTCAAATCAAAAAATTAGGAGAAGACGTAATACTTATAGATATATCTTAGAAAATATGTTAAAATACAAATTATGAAAAAGAAATATATTATTATTAGTTTATTAATTTTATTATTAATATTATTTGATCAAGTAATAAAGTTATTAGTGTTAAAAACTATAGCAAATTCACCAGTTATCATTATTGATAATTTTTTAAAATTTATATATGTTAAAAATACTGGCGCAGCATTTGGTTTTCTTGGTAATAGTACAAATTTATTAGTAATATTAACAGTAATGCTTCTTTATTATTTAATTAATGAAATAAGAAGAAATATGGATTCAAAACTATCTATAGTATCTCTTTCTTTAATAATAAGCGGAGCTATAGGAAATTTAATAGATAGAATATTTAGAGGATATGTAATTGATTATATTTCTTTTACATTATTTAATAGAGAAATGGCTGTATTTAATGCAGCAGATATATTTATAACATTTGGTGTTATATTACTTATGTATATTATAATAAGGGATGGTAAAAGTGAAAGAATTAGTAGTAGAAGAAAAAGATAATTTAAAAAGATTAGATATATTTTTAACAGAAAACACTGATGAAAGTAGAAATTTTTTATTAAAGAATATTAAAAGTGGAAAGATAACTGTCAATGATAAAATTGTTAAAGGTGGATATACTTTAAAAGTAGGAGATATTATCAAAATCGGAGATTTAAGTGTAGACACTACTGTTAAAGGAGAACAAATTCCATTAGATATTCTTTATGAAGATGATTATATCATGGTTGTAAATAAAAAGAGTGGTATGGTAGTTCATCCAGGTAATGGAAACTATACAGGCACTCTTGTTAATGCATTAATGGGTTACACAGAAGATTTATCAAACGAAGGTGGAGATAATAGATGTGGTATCGTCCATAGAATTGATAAAGACACTTCAGGAATACTTTTAATAGCTAAAACAAACGAAGCACATAGAATACTTTCAGAAGACTTTAAAAACAAGAATATTAAAAGAAAATATATAGCATTAGTTCATGGAGTTATTGATAATAATAAAGGTAAGATTGTAGCTCCAATTGGAAGAAGCAAACTAGATAGAAAGAAAATGTGTGTTACTGATGAAAATGCAAAAAATGCAACAACTAATTTTACAGTACTAGAAAGATATAAAAATGCCACACTAGTAGAATTAATTCTAGAAACAGGAAGAACACATCAAATAAGAGTTCATATGGAATATATAGGACATCCAGTAGTAAACGATCCAACTTACGGAAAGAGAAAACTAATAAATGATTATGGTCAAATGTTACACGCAGAATACCTAGGATTTAATCATCCAATAACTAAAGAATTTATGGAATTCTCATGCCCTCCAGAAAAAGAATTCATGGAAATACTAGATATGTTTAAAAATTCATAAAATAAACAGTAGCCATTAATATAAAAGCATATATACTATAAATAATATAAGGTATCAAGAAATATGAAGAAGTTTTTGATATCTTTTTAGTTTCAATAAACAAAAATATTGCTGATAACATAACTATAGTAGTAATCGCAAATCCTAAGAATGGACTCATCAAATAAAAGAAGAAATACATAAATAATTGATTAGCAAAATAATTAGTAAGTAGTATATATAAATAATCTTTATTTTGAAGAATTTTAACTTTATTATAGATTATAACAATGCTTATAGTGTTTAATATATATATTAAAAACCAAATAATGCTTATCCATTTACCACTAAGAGCAAAACCAGGTAATTTAAGCATACTGTAAAATGTCGCATCATATTTAAAGATTAACCCACTAAGTAACCAAAAAAATAGTATAATAATAAATAATAGTATTTGTTTAAGATATGTTTTCAAAATTATCACCTCTTTACTAATACTATGATTAATAGTAAAATATTATTATTGAAAGGAAGCATTATGAATATAAAAATAGATAAAAAAGATGATGTTATATTAAAAATATTACATTATTTTATAACAGAAGAAGATTATAAACCGATAATTATAAATGGATTAGAAAATGAAATATGGCTTGAAAATATGCAAAGTGATTTAAAACTAATTAGAATAAATACTAACTATATACATAACGAAGAACAATTAAAAACAGATATGTATAAAGCACAAAGCATAATGAAAAGCATAAAAAGAAATACATTTTCATTTAGAATGAATATGCTAAATCTACTTTTAGATACAGGTGATAGTGTAAAAGTAATGGATACTAAAAATATTGAAACAATAAAAGTAGATGAAATTAGTGATTTTAAAAAGAATAAAGTAGTTAAAGAATTCTTTCCAAAAGTTAGTGATGCAGATTTAACTGATCAAGTAGATCCTATAGAATTCTTTAAATTAACTGAAGATATGAATCAAAAAACAATAAAGAATGAAAAGAAACTTGCTAAAATATTCAGTCAAAAGAAACCAGTTGTTACTTATGCATTAATTGTATTAAATATTATGGTATATTTATTTATGGCATTATACGACTTAGAAGGAACATATTTTTATGCACTAGCTAATAATTACGAATTTGTTCAAAATGGCCAAATTTATAGATTGTTAACTTCTATGTTCTTACATGCTGATATTATACATATTGGATGTAACATGTATGCTTTATATATTTTAGGACCACAAGTAGAAAGATACTATGGTAAAACTAAATTCATACTTATATACTTATTAAGTGGAATATTAGGTAGCATATTTAGTTGTGCATTTATGAGTGCTGATACTATAAGTATGGGAGCATCAGGAGCAATATTTGGACTTCTAGGAAGCATAGCATACTTTACTTACTACTATAGAGCTACACTTCAAGGTTTATTAAGAAGCCAAGTATTACCAGCTATATTACTAAACTTAGCAATTGGATTCATGGTACCAGGAATAGATATTTCAGGACATATTGGTGGCCTAATTGGTGGAGTATTAGTATCAATGGCAATTGGAATAGGGGATAAAGGAAGAAAAACAGATCAAATAAATGGAATAATAGTATTCATACTTATGACATTTGCAATGCTTTATATGGTATACGTTAAGTAAATGTTTGGATACAAAGTATTTTATAAAGGTCTAAAAGATAGTTTTGGAAATGAACACACATTAGGTAAAAAGTACAAACTAGATGAAGAAGTAAAGTGGAGTCAAAATGGATTTCATTTTTGTAAAAGACCTGAAGATACTCTAAGAAATTTCGATGACTTTAACAATGAATTAGAAATAGCACTTATAGAAGCATCGGGAAATATAGTAGAGTATGATGATGAATACTATGGATATTATGATATGTTTGCTAGTAGTGAATACAAAATAATAAGAGTCATGAGTAGAGATGAGATTGTAAGAAATGTATTAACTTCAAGAAATATGCTTAGACAAAAAAGATTACTTGAAAGAATGAGATTAACAGAGAGCCAATTAAAGCATTTTAAAGGATTAAGTATAGAACTAGATGATGTAATTAGTTATTATCAATATCATGACACAGAAGTATATCAAAGAAAATATAAAAAAAGTTGACTATTAAGTCAACTTTATTTTTTTATTTAAATTTTTCTATATAAACCAATAGCTTTACCAAGAATAGTAACATTATTTAAAATAATAGGTTCTAAAAAATCATTTTCAGGTTGAAGTCTTATATGATCACTTTCTTTATAAAATCTTTTTAATGTTACTTCGTTTTCATCAGTCATAGCCACAACTATCTCACCATTATTAGCATTACTCTGTTTTTTAACAATTACAATATCTCCATCAAATATTCCGACATTTATCATAGATTCACCATTAACTTCTAAAGTAAATACTTCATGATTCTTTGGAACAAACTCTTTAGGTAATGAAAAATATTCATTAGGATTTTCTATAGCCTCAATTGGATTACCAGCAGCCACTTTTCCAAGTAGTGGAACAGATACAACTTCTTCATCCTTAATAGCATATTCATTAGGAACATTTAATTCAATAGTTCTAAATTTACTTTCAGTTTGATTTATATAACCTTTTTTAGTTAAATTTTTTAAATGTACAAACATAGTAGCAGTACTATTTAAATTACATATTTTACATAGTTCTCTGATAGTAGGTGCGTATCCTTTTTCAGCTATAAATTTTTTAATATTAGTAAGAATTATCTCTTGCTTATTAGTAAGTTTTTCCATAAAATCACTTCCTAAATAAATAATATCATACAAATATTTGTTTGTAAATGTTATTTTCTAAGTTTTCTTATTAAAGTTTCTCTTAAATCTATTAAATCTTTTTCTTCTATATATTCTAAAAACTCACTTGGATAAATTATTTCATCAGGAAATCCAAATACACCATCAACATAATCACCAAGATCACCTTTAAAAACTGAACTAAACAACTCTTTTAATAAATCTTCTGGTAAAGTCTTAGATAATTCAATAACATTCATATTAGATAAGTAAGATAATGATAATTGAGAAAGAAGCTTATGTGATGATGCAACTTTAAATTGAAATCCATCTTTATCATATTCATCTTTAAATCTAACAGAATCCATATCAACTATCTTGATATCACCATTTTTACTAATCATATTATTATCAGGATGAATATCCCAAAATACAATTCCATCCTTACTTAATTCTTCAATAGCAATAGCGATCTTTCTAGCAAATTTTAATTTATTTTTATAAGAAGTTTTTTTACTAAAAATTAATTTTGTTGATGGAACATAATCCTTTAAGTATGGCATTCTAAAACCAAGAAACTCATATTGTGGTGTATAAATAATACCATTAGGAAGAACACAATCAGGATTACTATATAATGATAATCTCTCTACAGTTCCTTCTCTAGTAAGTCTATTTCCATGTAAAAGAATTTTATACAAATTATCTTCATCAGGTATGTATATATTGCTTTCATGATGAATTGAACTCCTAAGAGTAGGATATATACTTAGTTCTCTTTCAGTTTTAAATATTTTTTCCATATTTTCCCCTATAAATAAGAGTATAATACTATAATTAATTTAGAAAATCAATAGAATAATATTGTAAAATGAAATATAAATTATTGACCAGAAAAAAGCAAAATATTATAATTAAAATAGGGTGATAATATGAAAAATAAAAAAGGTTTTACGTTAGTAGAATTACTAGCAGTAATAGCTATCTTAGCAATACTTGTAATATTCGCAGTACCAAATGTCATAAGCATGGTAGAAAAATCAAGAAAAAGTCTTGCTGAAACTAATGCTAAAAGTTTAGTTAATACAGCAAAAAACTATTATATGAAAAATGAAATGAATGGAAAAACAATTGATGAAATTGACTTAACTGATCCTGATTTTGAATATAGTGGTGAGAAAGTTACAAAAGGAAAATTAACGATGAACAAAGATGGCAGTAGTTATGGAAAAATGTATATTCGTGGTTACTGTGTAAGCGTTAAAAGTAGTGGAGATGTAACTAGTGAAAAAGTAGATGAAGAAAATTGTAACCTTTCACCAAAAACAATAACTTTTACTATAGATGGTAATTCTTATAAAGTAGAAGAAGGAACAACGTTAGAAAACTTTTTAAAAAATCTTGAAGATAGTCAAGGTTTAACAGTTATTAAATCTTCAATTAAACAATATTATTTTGAAGACTACGATGGTGCAATGGTAATTGGTGATAATAATACTAATAAAATTATGGACTTAACAAATAGAAAGATAAGTGCTGATGATAAATTTACAAAATTATATGTTTCAGCAACTAAAAACTTTAAATGGGAAGATATAGATAGTGATAATTATGCTCCTATTTTATATCAATATACTTATGGTGATACAACAAGTGCTACTATGGCAGTTCTATGTTCTAAAAGCGACACTTTTGAAGAAGTTGCTGACGCAGTTTATCCAGTACAAATTCTATACTTTTTCGGAGTTAATTATGTTTATACTGATGTAAATGTAGTTTCAAATTCTGCTAATAGAGAAATAATTAATGATTATGTTGTAGGCTATAAATCTGGACTAATTACTAAATCAGAAAATAGTGGTAAAAGTAGTTATCATATTTTCGAAGGATTTATGGATAGTCAAGGAAATATAATTAAATTAACAGATAAAGTTACTTCAAAAAATTCAGGACTAATTACTGGAAAATATCACATTGTATCAAAAGATACATCATATGATGATGCAAAAGCAGAAGTACTTAAAGCACTTAATAAATAAAAATAAAGAAAATGCATTTTTTAATGAAATAATTTAAAAAAACATACTCAAGTTTGTATTAAATATATTAAACAAGTAAAAGAAGAATTTAGAGAAACTATGAGTGATCCTGAAGATACATTAAAATATGTAGAAAGTACATATTCAAAAGAAACTGCAATAGCCTTAGCAGAAATAATAGGACGTAGATCAGAAGAATCAACATTAGAAAAATCGTTAGATGAATATGCAAGTGAACGTATAAAAGTGGAATATGAATTGTTCAAACGTGATGAATTCAAAGTAAAACAATCTGCATTTATGGGTTATTATAATTTTATAGATGCATATTATTCAGGAGCAATTGGCGATATTTATTTAAAAGAATATGCAAATAGTTATGGAAGTACTCATAATACTGAATATTATAATACAGGTATAACGCAATTTACAGAAATGTTTGCTAATTATGTAGGACTACTTAAGTGTCCAAATGGTCATAAATATATAGAAAGATTAAGAGAAGAAGGATTTGCGGATATATTAGATAAAATGGATGTATTCTATAGAGATAGTTATTATAGAGATAAAGGTGAATACTATTATAATGTTTTATAATTAATTCAATAAAACTTTAATAATACTTCCTTCTTTAACTCTAGAGTTAACATTTGGAGTAGTGTCAATTACTTTATCTCCATCACCAACAAATTCAATTTTAAATCCATTAAGAAGCTTACGGGCTTCTTTTTTAGTTTTACCAATCACATCAGGTATCATAACATATTTAACATCATCCCATCTATATACTTTAGGAAGTCCACTTGTGTCTTCTTTTAAATTATAAATTGATATTATATCTTTAAGTACATTACGAGCTATTGGAGCACTTACAACACCGCCATATTGAGTGACACCTTTAGGATGATCAAGAGCAATATATATAACAAATTCAGGATCATTAGCTGGCATAAAACCTATGAAAGAAAGTACGTAGTTACCACTCATATATCTTCCGTCACTACCAACTTTTTGAGCAGTACCTGTTTTACCACCAACTCTATAATTTTCAATATAAGCATTACGTCCACTACCATTCGCAACAACACTTTCAAGAGCATACTTAACAACATCACTAGTTTCTTTAGTTATAACATTCTTTCTTTTAACTATCGGACTAATACTTTTATCTCCAACTTCACTAACCACATATGGAACATATAAAATCCCTCCATTAACTATAGAACTAACAGCAGTAACTTGCTGAATAGGAGTAACACTAATACCTTGACCAAACGCACTAGTCGCAAGTTCTACAGGTCCAATCTTATCCATCTTAAATAATATTCCAGTTCCCTCACCATTTAAATCAATTCCTGTCTTCTTTCCAAAACCAAGTTCAGTAATGTATTTAAATAATAATTCTTTACCGAGTTTTTGTCCTAAAGATACAAATCCTGGGTTCAAAATAGTCAGTACAGGAACATTGAAATTGATTGTGGAAGTCTTGAAAATAAAGGAAAAAATGCTCTTTTATGTTCCGATAGTAACACCAAGCAATCTTGGTGTTACTACAAGAACATTTTTAAGTTCTTTAATTACCCCTTAAATGGTATTAAATCATTAGATATTATGGAAGTCTATACTACCAATGATTTTGCCTATGATGGTAATATATACCACCCAGAACTTGATTTGGAACAGCCAAAAGGATGTTTGAGCTATACTTCAAATCATGTAAAGAATAGTAGAAAAATAAACAATCGTTCTTATGATATTAACACTAGTAATTATAAAAAATTAACTACCAACAAAGATGCCAAGGTAATAGAGTTATATGATGATTTAGAAGATTATGTTCTTAAAAAAGATAGAAAGATAATTAGGAATTATTTAGTTAAAGGAATATCCTTTAAGTATAGATGTAGAATTTTGGAAGTAACTTTAAATGAACAAGAAATGATTCTATGTTTTTTAAAAGATGTTAAGATATTTGATAAGGAAAATAGGTTAAGTATTAGAAAGGGATATGAAAAGTGTTCTTTAAAATATAAAATGAGGGTTGGGGATGAGAATTCCTTAAATTATGCCAAGTACCTTATTGATAAAGAATACGAGCAAATAACAAATCCATTTATGATAAATCATCTTAATAATTTAACAAAAATTTTAACTGATAATGTTAAAGCTATTGATAGAAGTATAAAGAAGAAAAAGATGATTAAAGGTATTGTGTTTACTGCATCAAGAAACTTTTTAATAATTGAAAAAAGGTCTAATTGCTTATATATAAGAATTCTAGCTGTTGAAGATGAAAATAATATTTTATCTGTTGTAGGTCGTAGTACTTATGAACCTTTATGTAGAAGTTTTAAAGTAAAAGAAGAATCTGACATAGAAACTATTATGCCTTTAATCAAAAAGAGTTTTGAATTAACTAAAATAAATCCAATTGATGTTAAAAATAAACTAAATGAGCTATACTATAAAAAGTAGTATGGCTTTTTCTTTGGCTTCTAATGTAAATTTATATTTTTTCTGGTATAATAGTAATAAGGTGAGGTAAATGTCAAAAATTGTTGATAGTATTATAGGCCATGCTATTGGTGATGCTATGGGAATGCCAACAGAATTCTATCAAAGAAAAAACTTATTAAAAAATCCTATTACAGAAATGACTGGATCGGAAAAAACACAACAGCGGGCAGGTTCTTGGACTGATGATACTTCAATGGAAATTGCAACTATTGATTCATTTATTCAAAATAACGAATTTAATTATAGTGACATTATGACCAAATGGTGTGATTGGTTAAATAATGGTGAATATACACCAAATGGAGATTGTTTTGATGTTGGTAGAACTTGTTTAAGAGCTTGTAGAAATTTTACAACTGGAATTGAACCAATAAAATGCGGATTAGATAGTATAAATTCAAATGGTAATGGTTCTATGATGAGAATCTTACCAGTTGCCTTATATTCATATTATAAAAAGTTATCTGATGAAGAAATGAGAAAATTATCAGATGATATTTCATCATTAACTCATAGACATGATGTTAGCAAATTAGGCTGTTATATGTATAATAAATTTATTATGAATTTATTAAGTGGAATGACTAAAGAAGAAGCCTATAAATATATGCAAAAAGATGATTATAGCATGTATTCCAAGGAGTCTATTTTAACTTATAATAGATTGTTAAACTCTGATATATCTAAGTGCAATATAGATGATATTAGTTCATCTGGTTATATTGTTGATACTTGGGAGTGTGTATTATGGATAATATTAAATGCAAAAAGTTACAAAGATGTTATTATAGCTTCAACAAATATAGGAAATGATACGGATACAATTGGTGCAATTTCTGGTTCAATGGCAGGCATAATATATGGCTATGAATCAATTCCTAAATTGTGGCTAAAGAAACTGGTAAAGAAAGATTATTTGATGGATTTGGCATTAAAATTTGATAATTTAATAGTACCTAAGATGAAAGATCCTGTGCTCGGAAGTTCTATTGGTGATATTATTGGTTCAATTTATGAAGTAACAAATCGCAAAATAAAAAAGGATTTTAGTTTATTTAATAAATATGATAGATTTACAGATGATACTGTTATGACATTTGCAGTTGCAAAATCATTTTTGAATTGCAATAAAAATTATAAAAATTTAAAAAAAGTATCCGTTGAAACAATGACAGAAATTGGAAGAAAATATCTTAATTGTGGATATGGTCCTAGTTTTTTAAAGTGGTTGTTAAGTGAAGAAAATGAACCTTACGGAAGTTATGGCAATGGAGCTGTTATGAGGATAAGTTCTATACCAATGTTTTCGGATAATTTAGAAGATATAAAAAAGTATTGTTCAATAATAACTAATTTATCTCATAATCATGAGGAAAGTATTAAAGGTGCTGAATCAGTCTGCACAGTAATTTATTTGATAAAAAATAAAAAAACAAAAGAAGATATAAAAAATTATATTGAAGAAAATTATTTTAAATTAAATGAAACTGTTAATTCTTTAACAGAATCAAAGAAAAAAATAATCATTAGATCGTTAGACACTGCTAAAGCTTCAATTCAATGCTTTTTAGAATCGTATGATTATGAAGATGCAATAAGAAATGCAATATCTATAGGTGGAGATAGTGATACTATAGCCGCCATCACAGGAGGAATGGCAGCTTCATATTATGGAATACCTAATGAAATATATACAACAGGACTATTATATTTAGATGACTATTTAAGAAACATTTATGAGGAATATTTAAAGCAAACAGATTTAAAATGGGAGTAAACATAAAAATTCTAAGCAATATGCTTAGTTTTTTCTTATATATCAATGTAAATTTACACTTTTTATGATATAATAATAAGTAAGATTAATGTCTATCAAGATGTGTGATTAAGATATTAGAGGAGGTAAATATGAATAAGCAACAATTAGCATCAAAAATATGGGAATCTGCAAACAAGATGCGTTCTAAAATAGAGGCGAATGAATATAAAGATTATATTCTAGGTTTTATATTTTATAAATTTTTATCTAATAAAGAATTAAAAACTTTAGAAACAATGCATTATCCTAAAGAAAGATTAAATGAAATTACAGAAGACAAGGAAAGTATTGTTAAATCATTACAAGATACAAATGGATATTTTATTGAATATAATAATTTGTTTTCAACTTGGATTGAAATGAAGAGTGACTTTGATATTTCTAATGTAAGAGATGCATTATCAGCATTTACAAGATTAATAAAGAGTACTCACAAAAAGGTTTATGATGGAATTTTTAATACTCTTGAAACAGGGTTAAGTAAATTAGGCGATTCTTCACAAAGCCAAACAAAAGCAGTAAAAGATTTAATATATTTAATTAATGATATACCAATGGATAATAAACAAGATTATGATGTTTTAGGTTTTATTTATGAATATTTAATATCTAATTTTGCTGCAAACGCTGGAAAAAAAGCAGGAGAGTTTTATACACCACATGAGGTCTCTTTATTAATGTCAGAAATTATTGCCGAACATTTAAAGAATAGAGATAAAATTGAAATATATGATCCAACAAGTGGTTCTGGTTCATTATTAATTAACATCGGAAAAACGGCTTCTAAATATATAAAGGAAGATAACAGAATAAAGTATTATGCACAAGAATTAAAACAAAATACTTATAATTTAACTCGTATGAATTTAATAATGAGAGGTATATTACCTGATAATATAGTAACAAGAAATGGTGATACTTTAGAAGATGATTGGCCATATTTTGATGAACAGCAAGAATATAATCCATTATTCGTAGATGCTGTTGTTTCTAATCCACCATACTCTCAAAATTGGGATCCGAAAGATAGAGAAGTAGATGCAAGATATAAGGAATATGGAGTTGCTCCAAAATCAAAAGCCGACTATGCGTTTTTATTACATGATTTATATCATTTAAAATCTGATGGTATTATGACAATTGTTCTTCCACACGGAGTTTTATTTAGAGGTGGAGAAGAGGGAGAGATTAGAAAAAATTTAATAGAACGCAATAATATTGATACAATTATTGGACTTCCTGCAAATATATTCTTTGGTACAGGTATTCCAACAATAATTATGGTTTTGAGAAAAGATAGAACCAATACAGATACACTAATAATAGATGCTTCAAAAGGTTTTATTAAGGAAGGAAAAAATAACAAATTAAGATCTTGCGATATTAAAAAAATAGTAGATACGGTTATTAATAGAGATAATGTTAACAAGTTTTCTAGAGTAGTAACAAGAGAAGAAATTAGGGGAAATGATTATAACTTAAATATTCCAAGATATGTTGATTCATCTGAAGAAAATGAAACTTATGATATCTATTCATTGATGAATGGTGGAATTCCAAAAGAAGAAGTTAATAAATACAATTATTATTTTGATGTATTTCCATCTTTAAAGAGTGATTTATTTGGTAATATTAATGCTTCTTATTGTGAACTTAAAGTTAATAACTTACATGATTTTATAATGAATCATCAAGATATAATTAATTATAAAAAAGATTATAAAGATAAGTTTAATTCATTTGATAAATATTTAAAAGAAGAGCTAATAAGTAATATTAATAATGTAGATATATCAGATGAAGAAACAAAAATTAGCAACTCACTATTTAATAGATTAGAAAATATAAAATTAGTAGATAAATATAATGCATATCAAATATTAGATGATAATTGGAATATTATTTCAGGAGATTTAGAGTTAATAAAAGCAGAAGGTATAGAAGCATGTAATAAAATTGATCCTATTTATGAAGTTAAGAAAAAAGGCGATAAAGAAACAGAAGTACAAGTAGGTGTGAAAGGACATATTATACCATTAGAGTTCGTTATTGATTATAAACTTAAGGATTTAAAGGATGATGTAACTTCTAAAGAAAATAGATTAAGTGAAATTGATTCAAGAATTAGTGAAATTTTTGATTCATTAGATGAAGACGAAAAAACTGAAATTGAGGATACTTTAACAGAGGAAAATGATGCATTTGTACCTAAAGAAGTATTACGAAAAGCTAAAGAATATTTGAAAGCCTCAGTTAGCGAAGGAACAGTTGAAAAGAAAATAATAGAAGTTAGTAATTTATTTGATGAACAAAAGAGATTAAATAAGGATATTAAAGAATCTAATAACAATATTGAAGTAATGGCCCAAAAAGAAATAGAAAATTTAACATATGAAGATATATGTAATCTATTAAATAAAAAGTGGATTGAACCAATTATTAACGGAATTGATAAATTAATTGATGATATTATTATTAATTTTGCAAAGAATATAGAAAAATTATCTTCTAAGTATGAGCAAACATTAAAAGATATTGATGAAGAAATTATAAAAGCAGAGAGAGAATTATCTAATATGATTGGTGAATTGACTGGTTCTGAATATGATATGAAAGGTTTAGAAGACTTTAGAGCTTTATTTAATGGTGATTAATATGTGTGAATATAATAATGTACCTAAAATAAGATTTAAAGGATTTACTGACGTTTGGGAACAACGTAAGTTAG
>CABULC010000002.1:0-456364 GCA_902492325.1 uncultured Clostridium sp. | reverse complement strand
TCCCGACCCCCTGCTTGTAAGGCAGATGCTCTAACCAACTGAGCTAATCGCCCATAATTTTTTCCTGTTGACGCTATTAAATATAACATTTATTACTTTTTATGTCAATACAAATTTCGAGTTTTTTTTAATATATTTTATTTTTTTTCAAATTCCATCATTTTTTCCTCTATCCATTCATTCATTTTTTCTTTTAGAGGTGTGAACCCTATTCCTTTTTCTTCAATGCCTTTTCTTCTGCTTTGATTCCCTATCTTTTTAATAGAAAGTTTAACCTGTAACTTATCCTCGTCAATTGATAATACTTTTACTTTGACTAAATCTCCTATTTTAAAAAGTGTCTTTAAGTCTTCTATATATTTATTTGAAACTTCTGAAATATGTATCATTCCTACATAATTATCTTCTAAACTTACAAATACTCCATACTTTGTTACTCCTGTAATTTGCCCTTCTACTATTTTCCCACATTTTATATTGCTCATTTTCTCACCACATTTAAATTATATCACACAATTCTTACTCTTCCAACCAATTAATTATTCTCTCATGTACTATTTCGTCTTCTATGCACCTTAAAATGCTTTCTAAATCGCCTATTTTATTTGTGTATTTTTCAACTATCCTTTCATTAATTTCTTCTTTACCGTTTACAATCATTTTCTTTACTTCTTCAAAAAACTCTTCTTGAAACATGACACTTGCAATCAAAACATATTTGTCTGCGTCATTTTTCAACAAAGATTTGATCACATTTATTATTTTATATGTAAATGTGCCATTATATAATTTGTTCTTTACATATTTTCCAAATAAAATTCCAAGATTTATTTTTCTAATATTTAAAGGACTTAAATATTTACTAATACTGTAGTCTTTTATATAATGTCCTAAATAATTGTTACTTTTTTTAATTTCCTCACTTTTACTTATATATAATTGAATTGCATTTTCCGAAATTCCTATATAATAATTTATACTTTTCATTAATTTATTACATTCTTTATTGTATTCTACTAAAGCAGCTTCTATTTCATCTATACTTTTTTTCCAATTATCTAATATGTTTATCTTTAATGATTCATATCTTGAATTATCTACTTTTAATAAATTAATATCATCAATTATAACACCTGTGTTTTCTATAAAATTAGCGTATGACAATATATATTTTTTTTCCTTATGCTTAAAATAATATTCATCGTTTGTACATTTCAATATTAATCTTGTGTTTTTTCTATTTTCGTATAATTCGTTACTTGCCATGACTAAATTTTTTATTTCTTTCAACTGTTTATCGTTTAATTCCTCGATATATATTTTTTTATTACCAACAAAAAAATATATATTCTCATCTTTTTTATATATCTTTTCAATGTGGATGTTATAACTTTTTTCTATTTCATTTTTTATTTTATTCGCCCCTTTCTTATACTTCTTTCATATTACATTTATTAACATTTTATATTTAAATTTACTTTCATTATCAAATTCTATGCATCAGTCTTTATCATTATTATTTTTTTAATAAAAAAAAGAAATCGATAATTGATTTCTTTAAAGAGTCATTGCCATTGGTTTTTCCTCATATCCAATAGGTTCTTGTAATACAGGATTAACTAAATTTTCTGCTGAATCTACTTTTTCTTCAACACTTTGCGTTTGCTCTTTCGTTATTCCATTAAGTAATTCTAATACTTCTCTATATACTAAATCGCTTATTTTTTTTGCAATTTGTTCCATTTGTTCTTGATTTAATGATGGTTCAGATTTTTCAGTTTTAAATACTTCTGGAACAGTCTGAACTTGTTTTTCTTCTGTTTGAACAGGTTGTGATTCAAATGGTAATGGTTGAACCATTTCTGGTACTGGTGCTGCTTGAATAGGTAATTCGCTTGGCACTTCAGGCGTTTCAGCTTTTGGTGCAAACATTCCTTCATTGATTTCTGTTGGCTCTGTTGCAAGAACTTCGCCAGTTGGTTGTGGTTCTGATACAGGTTCAAAAGCTGGAACTTGTGGTTGTATTCCTTGATTTACCATTGTTGCTATAGGTTCTGTAATTGGGGTAATCGCCTCTTTAATTGGTTCAATCATTGGTTCGCTTGAAGGAATGCTACCTAGTTCTGAAGGTATTTCTACTTTCATTGGTGTATCAGTTATTAAATCATTTACTTTTGGCTCTGGTAATGGATTAGTAGCTGCTTGAATAGGTTTTGCAATTGGTGCAACTGGTGGCACAACTTCTGGTCGTGGTTCTGCTGGTACTGGTGCTGGTTCTATAGCAGGTACTGCAGTAACTCCAGGTTCGAATCCTAAAACTTTTTCAGCTGCTTGTTGAACACTCTCAGCTTGTTCTTTTATGAACGCATTTTGTTTTGATAACGGTGCTATTCCAGTAACTGGATCCGGTGTTACTGTTGATGAACCGATGCCGATTACTCTTTTATTTGCGCTATCTTCAACAGTAGATACTACAATTCCTTTTTGTATATTTTCCATTTCACTTATCATTTTATTCACCTAACTTTCTACGATTTGTTTCATAGCTTCTTTAACACGTTGCCAAATTTGGTCATCTTTTATTCCTATTAAGCTATATACTCCTGGCTCATTTTCAACAAATTCAGATATATAAATTTTACTCATACCTTCACCTGCTGATTCGCCTTTAGATAAAATAACAAATCTTTTGTTGATTTCACTTATTTTAAAAGCATTGATTAAATCAACTTCTTCCATAGTTCCATCCATGTTTTTTACTGAAATTCTATTCATAACACTTTCCTCTCTATTCTCATATAATTTTATCATATATAAAAAATAATATCAATTATTTTGATATTATTTTTTTTCAGCTTTTTTTTCCAATATGAAATACTTACAATCAAAAGCACAATTTTCCTTTATGTATTTTTTTACATTATTAAAATCATTGATTTGGTTGAAGTTCTTATTACCCTTTTTGTTAAATCCTTTTAATCTTAACTTTGAATATGCAATATCTCCTACTATATAATCATAATCTTTATAATATTCAGTATATCTCGCAGTAAACATATCTTTATCAAATGCTTCTCTATAATTTTCTATTAATTTATATTTATTATTTTCTACTTCTATTTCCATTATTTTGTTCACCATCACTTGTATTATATCATTTTCACTATGGTGAGTAAAGTTTAATATTTCATTATTGTCTTATAGTTGATGACATTATTCCTCCATAATAATCAGGTACTTTTCCTTGAATAATTTGTGAACTTAATAAAATATTCTTATCATTTTTTATATTTTTTGACTTAAATGGTAAAATTATTTGAAGATTTACTATGCACTTTAATTTCAACTCCACAAGTGAATTATTTATCCCATATTCTTTTACTTCAGTGATCATCTCATTAGATACATTTCCAATTACATTTATCTTGAATGGAACATTTGGACTTAATGGTATTAAAATAGGAATATCATGTATTATTCCAAATGGGATTTTAAATATATTGTCTTTTTCATCCAAGTATTCTATTTTTAAATTCTTCAAATTATCATTTTCTAAATTATTTATATTTTTCATCATTGAATTATTCACTTCATAAAGTATTTTGTTTGCCTTAGTTGTATTAAAATCGATACTTGTTATTTCACCAGTTTCATTGCGCGTAATATTTATTATAGACTGTAAATCATTGTTGATTATTATTTCACTAAGTGACTTATTTATTATTATTGTTGATAATTCCATTGATTTATTATTTGCTATATCCTCTAATATTTCTTTACTTTTAATCGTAAATCTGTTAAGTAGTATATAAGTTATTATACATATTATTGTGATTATAAGTATTATTCGATCTCCTATATCAAATGCAATTCTTTTTTTTAGCTTCATTCTTTGATTTATCATATTACATTATATAAAGAAAAAGAAGCTTTAATGCTTCTTAAATTATATTCCATTCAAATATTGAGTTCAATATTAGAAATATCGTTATTCCCAAAATGATAATGATTAGAAATATTCCTATTTTTGCTAATATTCCGCTTTTCTTTTCACTCTTTTCCAAGTCCTCAAATCCTTCAAAATCTGTTTTATTGAATGATATTGAATTTGTATAGAATGATTTATCTACATTGCTTATTCTAGGTGCTTCATCATCTTTTTCAACTTCTGTTTCTTCATCGCTATCTTCATTATCTTTTTCTTCTTCTAAATATTTTTGTTTTAATTTTTCTTTTTCTAAAATTAAATCTTGAGTTAAATCATTATTTGGCTCTTTTATTGCCTCTAATTCTCTTGTCATATTTAGTAATTCACCTTTTATATTGCTACTATTTAATTCGTCTTCTTCTATTGGTGCCATGACAACTGTGTTTTCATTATCTCCCATTAATTCTTGAAATAAATCTCTTGTGTTATCATCTGACTCTTTATTTGTTAAGGAGCCATCATCTTTTTTACTTCCTTGTTGAATGTTTTGAATAAGATTAACAATTGTTTTTTCTTGAGTATTTAATTCTTCTAGAGGTTTTGTTATATCTTCATCTTCTTCTTTTTCTGAATCTTCCTTTATTTTTATCGCTTTTAAAATATCATATCCCGTATTGTTTAATTTTCTATGTCTTTCTTCTTCGTAATTTGTTTCTTTCTTTTCACGTGCTTGTTCCAAAACTGAATTTATATCATATGTTTTTGGCTCTTTTCTCTCAACAATTTTTTCTTCTTCTTGTGGTAAATCTAAAGATATTCTTTTTCTTTTTTCTTCTTGCTCGTTATTTAATGAATTTATATATTTTTTAATTTTTTCTATATCTATTTCTTTTGGTGCATCCGAAATAACACTAACGTTTGTGTTAGTTTTAATTCTAGATAATTCGCTCATATCAGTAGAATTATAAATATCTTGATTCCTTTTTGTTCTACTTAAGCTACCTAGTTCTGAATTTTCATATCTATCCATTCTTGAACTCATATCATTCACCAGTATAATAATATCATAAAATAGTATTAAATTCAATAAATCTTACTTTACACTTCTATAGATTTTTTTAATTTTTTAATATATAATTTATGTTGGAGGATTAATATGGAAAAAATTAAAGTAAATGAAACTTGCATCGGATGCGGTTTATGTGTTAGTCAAAAAGAAGAATATTTTGAATTTAACGATGAAGGGTTAAGTCAAGCTAAAGATGTTGAAGTTAAACCTGAAGACAAAAAAGAACTTTTAAATATTGTTGAAAGTTGCCCAGTTGGTGCAATCGTTATTGAAGAAGAAAAAGAAGCTTAATTATTTAAAGCTTCTTTTATTTTATATTTACATAATTATATAGTTGTTTTACTTCTTTTGTTGTAAGAGGTCTATACTCACCTATTTTCATCCCTTCTAAATCAAAGAATGCATATGAGATTCTTTTTAATTTTAATACTTTATGTCCAAGCGCAGCAAACATATTTTTAACTTGGTGGTTTCTACCTTCTGTTATTGTTAATTCAACATATGATTTGTTGTTTTTTTTGTCTACTTTTTTTAATTTAGCTCTTGCTTTTTTAGTTTTAACTCCATCTAGTTCGATTCCCTCTTCAAGTTCATGAATTTCTTTTCCCGTAACAATTCCGCTTACTTTAGCTATATATGTTTTTTCAACAAAACCTTTTGGGTGAGTTAGTTTGTTAGTTAGCTCTCCATCATTTGTTAACAATAATAATCCTGTAGTATCATAGTCAAGTCTTCCGACTGGAAAGATTTTTTCATCAGTTTCAATCAAATCAACAACAGTTGTTCTTCCTTTTTCATCACTTACTGAGCATATTGTTTTTTCTGGTTTATAAAGTAAATAATATTCTTTTTCTTTTCTATAAACTTCCATATTTTCAACTTCTACTTCATCTTTTTCAGATACTTTTGTTCCAAGTTCAGTAACTACTTTTCCATTAACTTTTACTTTACCTGCTAAAATTAATTCTTCACTTTTTCTTCTAGAAGCGATACCACAAGAACTTAAATATTTTTGTAATCTCTCCATACTTGCCACCTCAACTAGAGATTATACATTATTATTTCCAAAATAACAATAAGTCTTTTAACTTCTTTAATCTACTTTGATATTTTAAGATATATAGTTTTTCACTATGAATTAGAGTGTCATCTAAATAAATATTTACATAATTTTTATTTTCACCTAAATTTGCTTTTATTTTTAATTTTTTTATTTCATCCTTTGTAAGTAACATATTAAAATCATTTTTTATATAATAATGATCATGATTTTTATTTTTTACTTTGAATGAAAATGTATTTTTATCTAATACTTTATATTTTTCATAATTGTTAAAATATTTTTCATATAAATTTTTATGCAAGTTAAATTTGTCAGATTCATCTATGGAAGTGATTATCAAAGTCTTATTACCTTTCTTTGCTGCAGAAACGAATACTTGGCCACTTGCTTTTGTGTATCCAATTTTACCACTTATTAAATATTTATATTCGCTTAATAACTTATTTTTGTTATACCAAATATAATTATTAACTTTATATTTTTTAGTGCTTGTAATTTTTAAAAAGTCTTTATTTTTTATTGCATATCTCATTAATTTTGACATATCTTCTGCGGTTGAATAGTTTTTTGTGTCATCAT
Organism: uncultured Clostridium sp.; assembly: GCA_902492325.1. Lineage (GTDB taxonomy): Bacteria > Bacillota_I > Bacilli_A > RF39 > UBA660 > CAG-1000. The sequence continues at coordinate 449,725 of CABULC010000002.1, read as the reverse complement.
TTAATCCATGGGGGTTTTCAAAAGTAGTATTGTCCATTCCTAGTTTATGAGCTTTAAGATTCATATTTGCTATGAAATTATCATATTTCATTGTTTTTGAAGCAATTATCATTGCCGCATCATTTCCGCTTTGTAGCATTAAACCATGAAGTAAATCATTTAAAGTAAAAGTTTCATTTTCTTTAACATATATCATTGACCCGTTTACTGTTCTAATTTCTTCACCTACTTTTAATTTATCAGTTAACTTTGCATTTTCAAGTGCAATTATAGTTGTCATAATTTTTGTTGATGATGCAATTAGTTTTCTTTCACTTTTGTTTTTACTATAAAGTACTCTACCAGAGTCAGCGTCCATTACTACTATTGATGCATTTACATTTATGCATAATAAAAAGATTAATACTAGTAATATTTTTTTCATATTAAATCTTATGTTCATTATTACAAAATATTAATCTTTTAAAAATTTTTCGTTTACTATATTTATAAAATTATAGTCTTTCATTCTAAGAAATTTTATTTTTTTATTTTTAACAAAACATTCTATTTTCTTTACATTTTCATATCTTTTATTTGTTCCGTCAAATGTTATGATTAAATCTCTTTTTATTGGTTTAACTAAAATATGTTTCTTTTCAGGAAGTACTATTGGTGTTAATAAATTTCTATATACTTTTGTATTTAATGGTGCGATTGGTGTTATTTGCAAAGTATGAAGTGTGTTATAAATAAGTGCTCCATGAAAACTTGTGTTGTATGCACTACTTCCTACTGATGTTGAAACTAGAATACCATCTCCTGCGAATGTTTCTAAAAAATATCCATCAACATATATTTCCATAGTTAATGCATTTAGTTCCATTTGCCTAATAACTATTTCATTTAATGAGAAATGTCTTGAAACTGAATCGTCTGTTGTTATTTTTGTTTCAAGTGTACCGATGTTATCAACTTTAAAATCATTGTCATTTAATGATGAAACAAAATACTCAAGATTATTTGGTTTTATTTCTTGTAAGAAACCAAGTGTTCCAGTGTTTATTCCAACATAATAGATATCACTATTAAAATTAGTATTGTTAACCATTCTTAAGAAAGAACCATCTCCACCTATAGCAATAGCTAAATCATAGTTTTCTTCTACTATTTCAAAATTATATTTTTCTAATTCTTCTATAAGTTTTAATTTAATTTTATATGATACTTCATTTTCATTAGCAAATATTTTAACTTTATTAATTTTTCTCATATTATTTACCTTTATATTTAAATAATACACTTGGTCTATGACCTTCTCCAGTTTTAATCTTGTCAGTTTTCTCAACTTTGTTAGCAATTATTCTTCTAAAAGCCGGGTCTAATAATTTTTTATTAAGTATTACTTCATATACTTGTTGAAGTTCACCTAATGTGAAATATTCACTCATCATATTAAATACTATGTCAGTGTACATAATCTTATTTTTTAATCTTTCAATACCACTTACTATTACAAGTGGATGATCAAATGCTAATGAATCATTTTTCACTATATCAAATTTATATCTATCAGTCGTACTTTCTTTAAGAGTTTTGCTTACCACAAAATTTAGTGTTTCATTACCATTATCAAGTGTTACATTAAAACTTTTTTCATCTTCAATATAGCTAATGTTAAACCATGATGCGTTTTCATATAAAGAATCATTTAGTTTATTTTTATCTACTAAAGCTATATATGAAACACTTAATACTCTCATTCTTGGATCTCTATCAATACTATCAAATGTATATAGTTGTTCCATAAATATGTTGTGTAAATTTGTTTCACTTGCTAAAACTCTTCTTGCAGCTTCTTCTGTTGTCTCATTATTTCTTACAAAGCCTCCTGGAAGGCACCATTTACCTTTGAATGGATAGTCTTTTCTTTTGACAAGTAGGACACTATAAAATTTTTCTTTAAGTTTTCTATAGTTATTTTGTACTCCATTTGATACGCTTAGTAATAATACATCACTTGTAACAGATGGTCTATCATATTTATTAACATTATAATTTTTTAAGAATTCTTCTTCATTTTTATATTCCATATTGCCTCCTTATAATATTTCTATTAGCTTATCTAATATATCATTCACTATTAATTCTTTTACTTCTTTACGTGGTTTATTTGGAACTATTATCTTCATATCAGTATGTGTGTTATTCTTACTATTAAAGATACTTACAAATACTTCATTATCGTTACCACTTAAATTATTTTCATCAACTCTATTTATTTTTCCAGTTATACCTACTCCATAAGTGCTGCCTGCGAACTTACTTATATTTTCACTCATTTCATGAGCAGTTTCAATGCTATAAACAGAATACTTTTCAATAACTTTAGGGTCTACTCCCATTTTAATCTTATATTCATTTGAGTAAGTAACTGCTGAAAACTTTAAGACTTCACTTGAACCATCAACACATGTAATTGTACTAGCAAAATATCCTCCTGTACAACTTTCCATTGATGCGATTGTTTCTTTTTTATCTATTAATTTTTTTACTACTTCTTTTTCTTTCATAATACCTCTTTTATATAAATTGATTATAACACATTATTAACTAACATATAAATTATTTCTTTTAATATAATCATAAACTTTTAAATCAATATATTTAAGTACATCTTTGTTACCATTTGCTATCATATTTCTTACGATAGTTGAAGATATCTCTTTACTTGATATTTTATTTGTGACTATAAAATTATATTTTTCATACTTCTTATAAATAGATTCATCTATATTATTTCTTTTAATAACAATTATGTTATACTTTAGAATTTCAGATATATTTTTCCATTTATCAAAATCTTTTAGTAGGTCATCGCCAATAACTAGATAAATCTTATCATTTTTATATTCTTTTTGAATATTTCTTAGTACTTGATAAGTGAATTCATAATTATTATTTTTTATGTCAATTACTATGTCTTTTGTTTCATATAGTTTCAACATATTGATTCTATCACTAATACTTATTAGATTATTTTTATTCCAGTAACTCATTGTTGGTACTATTATAACTTTGTCTACATATTCTTTAAGTATCTTTTTAACTACTTTTATATGACCTTTATGAACTGGATTAAAGCTACCTACATAAACAGCTATTTTCATAATGTTAATCTTTTTATTGGACCTGTTCTTTCAAGTGTTGCTGTGATTCCTCTAAATCCATAGAGTCTTCTATCATAATCTCTATATTGTTCATAATGAATAGTATTTACTGTGTAACCCTTTCCTCTTAAGTGTTCACTTAATACTTCTTTTACATCTGATTCATCAATACTGTGAGTAATAGTGTGTTCAATTTTACCAAGTACTTCGTCCATCATAATTTCTTTTGTTTCAAAATTTATTCTTGTGACAAGTTCATCAATTTCGTAAAGACCAAAGCATTCTTCTGTTGTTTTTATTGATATTTTAATTTTCTTACCTAGTTTCTCTTCGTAGTATTTTTCTAGTAGTTTTACTAAATCATTTTTTGATATTTTTAGTGTAATTTCTTCTTTCATATTATTTATCTCCTTCATAATACTGTTTAATTAAATTTAATTTTTTTCTTTTTATTAAATTTATTGTTACGTTTGTAAGTAAGTATGAACCATTTTATCTAATACAATATTAATTTCTCTCATAAACAGGTATGTTAAACTTGTGTAAATTATTTGTATGTAGTTTGTCAACTTTACTTTTTGTTTCTTTTGATACTTTTTTACCTTCTATAACTGATGCGATTTCTTTGTACTTAACGCCTAACTTATCTTCATCAGTTTTACCACTTAATCCATCACTTGGACTTTTAAATAGTACTTGTTCTGGTACTTCTAAATACTTTCCAATTTCGATTACTTCATCAACTGTATAATTATTTAACACTCCGATATCATAAGTTGAGTCTCCACCTTTAGTGAAATAGCCTACATAAAGTTCACATTTATTTGAAGTTCCAGCTACTAAGTATGTTCCGTGTTTAAGTTCTGAATATAAAGCAGCTATATAGTAACATGCACTCATTCTAAGTCTTGGCTTGATATTTATATCACTATTTAATAATTCATTTTCACTAAAGTTACCTAGCAAAGATATTTCAACCTTGAATGTATCGAATGTTTTTGTTAAATCTATATTTATTAGTTCGAAACCATATTTATCACTTACTAGTTTAGCATCAGTTGCATCTGTACTTTTAGAATGACATGGAAGAGTTATACCAACTACATTTTCGCTTCCTAGTGCTTTTGAGAATAAAGCAGCTACTACTCCTGAATCTTTTCCTCCACTAATTCCTAATACTACACCTTTTAAATTATATTTTTTGTAATATTCTCTTATAAATTCAATTATTTTTTCTGTTTCTTTTTTAGCATTAAATCTCATATTTTCCTCCTACTTTAATACTCTTTTTAATTCTTCATCTTGACTTAAACTTCTTGCATCCATTATCATTTTTCTTTTTAATGTTAATAATTCTTTTGATAATCCTACATGATGTGTATGTGGATTATATAATCTTTGTGATTCTGGATATATTGTTTTTATTTGTTCACTTGCATAGTTTCTTGTTTCTTCAAGAGTTGGTTCTTCATATACTAGTTCTCCATTTATAAATATTGGAACTTGTAATTCTTTTTTTACATAGTTTTTAATAGTATGTCTTTGATAATCATTATGTTCATTAATAATTGTGTAACCATCATCGCTTATTTTTTCATCTTTAAGTGCGATTACATCAGCTACTGCATAACCACTATTTTTATCATAGAATCTTATTACTTTTTTAAATCCTGGGTTTGTTATTTTGCCAACGTTATCACTTATTTTTATTTTTGGTTCTATCCTGTCTTCTTTCTCAATTGCTGATAACTTATATACTCCACCAAATACTGGTGAACTTTTTGATGTGATTAGGTTTTCTCCTACTCCGAAAGAATCAATTGGTGAACCTTGTTGTAATAGTGAATTAATTGTGTATTCATCTAGAGAATTTGAAACACATATTTTAGTATCTGTAAGTCCTGCATCATCAAGCATCTTTCTTGCTTCTTTTGATAAGTATGAAAGATCTCCACTATCAAGTCTTATTCCTTTTAGTGTGTAACCATTTGGTATTAAATAATCTTTTGCCACTTTTATAGCATTTGGTACTCCACTTTTTAGTGTGTCTATTGTGTCTACTAAAAATACTGAATCATTTGGAAAGCATTTTGCATATGCTAGAAAAGCATCATATTCACTATCATATTTCATTATATGAGAATGTGCCATTGTACCTAGTAGTGGAACTCCATATCTTTTTCCGGTTTCATAACAAGATGTACCAATGCATCCACTTATGTATGCATCTTTTGCTCCTACGATAGCTGCATCACTTCCTTGAGCTCTTCTTGCTCCAAATTCCATAACGCCTTTATCTTTAGCTGCGTTAGTAATTCTTCTTGCTTTTGTTGCAATTAAACTTCCATGATTAAATTTGTTTAAAAGATCAGTTTCAATTATTTGAGCTTCTAAAGCATTAGCTCTTACTGTTATACATGGTTCCCCTGGAAACATTATTGTTCCATCTGGTACTGCATAAATATCACCAGTAAACTTAAAGTTTCTTAAATACTCTAATGTTTTTTCATCAAACTTATTTAAACTTCTTAAGTATTCTATATCTTCATCAGTGAATTTTATATTTTTAATGTATTCCATTATTTCATGAAGACCGCATATTACATTGTATCCTCCATTATCTAAATTCTTTCTAAAAAATACATCGAAGTAACAAACTTCATTCTCCTTTTTATTTCTAATATCTGTATGTTCCATTGTAAGTTCATAAAAATCAATTAATTTTTCCATTATATATTTTCAACTCCTATTCCTTGGTTTTTCATTAATCTTAATGCCATACTGTTGTATTCTCTTCTATCATGTGTGTCGCTATTAAATGTTTCTACTGTATTTTGAGGTACTCTCACAGTTACATCTTTATTTTGTTCATCAAAGTAATTAACTAGTGGTATTGCTAAATTCATAACACATATGTCTGTACAGCATCCTGTTATTACAACTTCTTCTAATGATTTCATTCTTTCAATATCTCTCATAAAGTTTTTAGCAAATATAGTGCTTGTTGAATTCTTTTCATAACTTAGTGCTCTACTTTCATATTGTGATAATTCACTAATTAATTCAGCTTCTGTTGTTCCTTTTATACAATGAGGTGGATACTTTTTAAATTCAACTGAATCATAATCATGTGTGTCTTTTATGAATGCTACTCCTTCTTCTTCACTTAGATAACTTTCTACTAATACTTTTATTCTTGGTGTGATGTGATTAATATCTTTATCACTCATTTTCCCTTCTTTGATAAAACCATTTACCATGTCTACTACTATTAATAGTTTCTTTAATTCTTCTCTTTTTTTCATATTCCTCCTTTTGTTATTAACATTTTATTAATAACAATCATTATTTTAAAAGAGAACTTTTTGTCTCTTGTTATTAACATTATATTAATAACAAAAATAATTGTCAACTCTTTTTCATAAAAAAATAAAAAGTTTTACCTTTTTATTCATTTTCATAGTCATAAAGTCCATGTATTTTTTCTAGTGTTTCTCTATCAGGATTTTGTATAACCCATTCGTCATCTTCTTTATTTAAGTGTATTTTTATTTCGTAGTCTACTGTATCATTCATTTTTAACATTTCTTCTAATCTATATTTTGTATAACTATCGATATCTATAGTTGTTCCATTTGATGTTGTGAATTCATCTAAATGTTCATTATAATATTTTTCTGCGTTAGCATTAGATTTATAAAAATCATATACTGTTATACTTACTGTAACAGTTGCGTTATCTCCATTAATTTGTTCATCTTTGATAGAATATTTTAAATTTTCATATTGTCTTTCTAATACTTTTTTATATATTTCTTTATTTGCATCTGATAGATTTTCACTTGCGACTGTTGTTTCTAAATCTTTTCTAACATTTTCAGTTATACTATTAAATTGATTCATATAGATTTCTACTTTAGCTTTAGGTGTATTAGACATAGAACATGCTGTTAAAACTAAAGTAAATAATACTGCCATTAATACTTTTTTCATAAATCCTCCTAGTAATATTTTTAACAATTATAATAAAAATATACTAAGAATTAATTAGTTCAATTATCTTAAATAACTTATTATGTTTATCTGAATATTCATTTTTGATAGAGCTCAATAATTCATCATACTTATTAGAAGAAGATGTTTTACCAGACCATTCATAATATAAATAATCTATTAGTTCAGTATTATCTTTTGAAGAAATTAAAAAATCTAATAATTTATTTTTTATACTTTCTTCTCTTCTTGTAGTTAATTTATAATTATTATCTTTATTAATTTTAGAATATAGAATCTTAGTTTTAACTTTATAATTTATTTCATCTAATACTTCTCTCTCTTCTTCTAGATCTAATTTACTTATTTTTGATATAGTACCGTCTATGTTAAATTTAATACATACTATATCTACAGCATTTGTGAATAGACAAGTTAAATTATCAAGTTCTATATTCTTTAAGAATTCTTTTCTTATTTTTATATTCATTTTTAAGATATTATTATAGTCATAATTATTTACTACGAATATTTTTACTTTTTTAAGTGTTGTTATTTTATCAGATATTTCCCATTCATAAAAATTAATTAAATTATCTTTTAAATTTACTTTTATATTATATATATAATTCATAGTCTTTTTCCTTTCTTAGAGATATTGCTATTAATATTATTCCCAAAAATATTATTAAGCATTCAGCATGTGTTAGTATATATATTAAATATTCTATAAAAGTATAATCCATTTTTAATAAATTTAAATATATTATTATAAACATTAGACCGTATGATGTTATAAGTATTCCGATAAGTCTTAAAATTAATTTTTTTATCATATTAAAGTATATTTAAAATATTATTTAATATGAAATTAATTAAATATATTATTCTTGGTATTATACAGGGTTTTACTGAACCTTTACCTGTGTCTTCTAGTGGACATATTTTTATTTTTAAGTATTTGTTTAATAGTAATATTTCTAATGATTTAAGCTTTGAAATAATAGTAAATGCTGGTAGTTTACTTGCGGTATGTTTAATTTATCGTAAACGTTTAATAAGTCTCTTAGAAGGCTTTATATTGTACTTAAAAGATAGGAATATTAGATATGAAAATAATTATAAATATTCTTTATATATTTTAGTTGGATGTTTACCTGCTGGAATAATAGGATTTTTATTTAAAGATTATATAGAAAGTGTTATTAGTATGAGTTTTACTATAGTTGGTATTTCTTTTATAATAACAAGTATCTTTTTATATTTAGTTAGAAATAAAGATAATACAAGAAAAGAATTAACATTTAGTGATGCTTTATATATAGGTTTAGTTCAAACTATTGCATTACTTCCGGGTATTAGTAGAAGTGGTAGTACACTTATCGCAGGACTTTTTACTGGACTTAGTAAAGAAGAATCATTTGATTACTCTTTTATGCTTTATATACCTATTAGTTTTGGTACTACTATACTTGGTATTAAAGATTTAATAAATAATGATATAGAATTTCTTCCATACTTTTTAGGATTTACATTTTCATTTATTGTTTCATTCTTTACTCTTAAATGGTTTAGAAATATAGTTCGTAATGGTAAACTAATATACTTTAGTATTTATTGTCTTTTAATGGGATTATTTGTTTTAATATTTATGTGATATAATATCTTCGGTGAATATTATGTTTAAATATACTCTTGATAATAAAAGATATCATACATTAAATTATTATAATAAAACTAAATATGGATGTAAGGTTTTTAAAGTGTCTTTGAATGCTGGATTTAGTTGTCCCAATAAAAAGAATAGTACTGGTTGTATTTATTGTTATAATGGCAGTGGCGAAAATGACGGGATGGATTTAATAAGTCAATTTAATAAAGTAAGAGATAATAATTTAAAGAAATGGCCTAATGCTAAATACATTGGATACTTTCAAGCTGGTACTAATACATACGCAGACACAGAAACTCTTAAAAGTAAGTATGAACCAATATTAAAATTAGATAATGTTATTGGGCTTAATATAGCTACGAGGTGTGATGCATTAGACGAAGATGTACTTGATTATTTAGAAGACTTAAATAATAGAACTGATTTGATAGTAGAACTAGGACTTCAAACTATTCATGAAGATACTTCTAAACTTATTAATAGAGGACACACTTTAGAACAATTTGAAAGCGCTGTTTTAGAACTTAGAAAAAGAAATATAGATGTAGTTGTTCATATAATTAATGGTCTTCCTTTTGAAACTAAAGAGATGATGCTTGATACAGTGAGATACTTAAATAAATTAGATATTCAAGGTATAAAGATACATATGCTTTTTATATTAAAAGACACACCAATATTAAATTTATATAATACTACTCACTTTCATGTTTTAAGTAAAGAAGAGTATATTGATATAGTTATAGACCAACTTGAACTTTTAAGACCGGAAATAGTAATTCATAGAATTACTGGGGATCCTATAAAAGAATTATTAGTTGAACCAAGTTGGTTATTAAAAAAGTTTAGTGTACTTGATGATATTGATAAAGAAATGGTAAGAAGAGATAGTTATCAAGGAAAAAGGATTCAATAGTGAATCCTTTTTAATTATCTTCTTCTATTAATAGTTTTGAAGAATCTTCTAGTTTTACATTATTAATTGAATCAAATCTCTTAGTTATTTTTTCAGTTGTTTTGTGTATATTTTCAACGTCATTGTTAACTGTTTGTATTGTTCTTGATAATTTATCCCAACGTTCTTTATAACGTCCAAATTCTACTCCTAATCTATTTAATTCTTCATGTATGATAGAAGTGTATTTATCCCTTTCAAGTCCTTTTAGTACTGCTTCTATAATTGTAAGTAAACTCATAAGTGTTGTTGGACTTGTTATCCATACTTTCTTACTAGCAGCATATTTTATTAATGAAGTGTGGTATGCATTTATTTCTGCGAATATCGCTTCTGCTGGTAAGAACATTATTGCTTGATCAGATGTTTCTCCTGGTATTATATATTTACTTGCGATTGCATCTATATGTTTTTTAACATCAGCATCAAATGCTTTATATCTAAGTGCTCTTTCAGTATCACTTATACCCTTTTCAACAAGTCTTCTATAGTTTTCTAATGGAAACTTTGAATCTATACATATTGTCCCTAAAGGTTCAGGACCAAATACTATTGCATCAGCTATTGTTGTGTTTGATAAAGTATATTGTGTTCTATAAATTCTATCATTCTTTTCACCAAATATAGATGATAAAATGTGATAAAGATTAACTTCTCCGAATATACCTCTACTCTTTTTATCAGTAAGTATACTTTCTAAAGAAATGATTTCAGTACCAAGACCATCTATTTTCTTTTGTGCTTCATCTATTCTAGTAAGTCTATTCATTACTTCATTAAATGTTCTATTTGTTTTATCAAAGCCATCTTCTAATTTCTCATTTACTTTTTGATTTATAAGATTTAGTTTTCTTTCTATTCTATCATTTAATTCATTAAAATCTTTATTTATATCACTAGAAAAGTTATGTTTGAAGTCTCCTATTTCTTTAATAACGCTTATTTCTGTTTTAGATAGTTTATCATTAAGTTCAGTATTATCATTCTTTTTAGTTATTAAAATTATTAATAAAATTATAATTATTATTAAAAGTCCAACTATTAAGTATTCCATATTATCACCAATAATATTTTAACACACTTATTTTATTTTTAGTATTTTGTTTACTATTTTAGTTATTATATATGTAAATAAAAGTAATAATACTATCTTTATTAAAACAACCGGATTAGTAAAACTTTCAAGTAGTGAAGTTCCAACAAATCCACAATAATATACTAATGATATTTTTCCTATAATCGTTGCGATTAAGAATTTCTTAAAATCCATATTTACTAACCCACAAGCAATATTTACAAGGAATGCTGGTGTGAATGGAAGTGCTATTAAAAGTGTTAAATTTCCAAGACTTATATTTTTAAATACTTTTTTATATTTATTTATTGTTTCTTTATTTTCTGTTAGTACATCAAACTTTTTATTTAGTCCTTTTTTAAATATGAAGTATGATATAACACAACCTATAATTGTGAATATCCATGATATTAAAAATCCAAAGAAATTTCCGAATGCTAAAAAGTTAATGGTAATAAATACCATTAATGGAAGTACTGGAATAATTGATTCAAATACTATTATTAGTGCTCCTACTAATACACCAATTAAACCGGAATTTTCTATAAAACTAATTATCTCATTAAAATACTCCATAAGTAATCACGAGATAATTATAATATATTTTGTATTATTTTTCTAGATAGAAGACTTTATAACCGAGTGATGATAAAACCATAGTTGCTCTTTTACTTAGTTTTCCACTTTTACAATATAAGTAATAATTTTCATTTTTATTTAGATATTGTCTATAGTTATTTATAAGTACATCATATGGAATATTAATACTACCTTGTATATGATTTTGTGCGTATGTGTATTTGTCACTAACATCTATTATTTTCATTTAATCACCTAGTTAATTTTATGCATAAAAAAAGATGAATATTATTCATCTTCACTTCCAAAGAAATCATCGAAGAAGTCTTCGTCATTTGGTTTATTATTAACAACTACGCTATCAACGTCGATATTTACTTTTGGTTTTTCTATATTCTCAATTGTACTTACTGGTTTAGGTTCAACTGTTTGAACTTCAGGTTGTACTTGATTATGAGCATATGGAGAAGTAAATCTTGGAATCTCTGTTGGGATTTCTTCTTTTTTAGGCTCTTCTATAGAAACTTTAACTGGCTCTTCAACTACTTGTTCGAAATGAGTAGTTGTTTCAGGTGCCTTAGTAGTATATTCATCATCTAAATCTTCAGGCATTGGAACTATAAATTTATTAAAGTCTAAATCTTCAACTTTTTCTTTTTCTGGTTCTTTAACCTTATGATCAAATATATCGCCAATTTCTTTTTCTAGCTCTTCTTCTGTTTTTTCAGCTAGAGGAACTGTACTAAAGTTATTAGCAGCATTATTGGTTATGTTTTCAACTACTTTTGGTTCTGCTTTTTCACGTTCTGCTTTAGCTTTTTCTTCAGCTTCTTCACGTTCTAGTTCAGCAATTTTTTCATCTAATCTTTTAACGTAATCATCTAAGCTTGTTGGCATAACTCCAGCAGATCTAGATCCACCTGGTGCCATTCCTGCAGGCATATATGGATTTACCATACCAGGCATACCCATTGGACCTGGTCCTGTAGTTTCTCCTTGACTTTCTTTTAGTTTAGTAACAAAACCTTTTAAGTCAAATACTTTGACTTCTTTTCTAGGTCTTTCTGTGTATGACATTTGTTCATACTTTTTACCCCAGTCAATTTTATAATCATAAACTAATTTAGTTTTAAAAGGCATACTTCTAAATCTGTTAATAATTACTTCTCCTTCTTTTAAAGCTTGTAAATCACTTACTGTGAACAATGGTCTAATTGGAGGAGCTGGTTTATCTTTTTCTGCTTTAGCTGGTTTTTGATCACCAAGTAGTTTACTAATTTCTTCTAAAGCAGCAAGTTCAGTACTCATGATATATACGAAGTTACCACAGTTACCTTTGATAGTTTCGGCTACATCTTTACCATAAACTTTATTTAATTGTGAGAAGTTTTGAATAACGAAACTAAATCTAATATTTCTTGAACGAGATGCTGTAATCATTGTTTCAACATCTTTTAATGCTGGCATGTTTGCAAACTCATCAAGAATGAAGTTTGTTCTATATGGTAACTTTAAGTTTGGACAAGTTTGTGCTACAGCGATTAATGCTTCGTATGCTTGCTTTACAAATATTGTTGCAAGTGCATGGTATGTTGTTTTTTCATCGTGTATTTTTAAGAATACAGCTGTTTTTTCTTTACCTACATCTCTTATATCGAAATCACTATATGATAGCATTTCTGATAATGCTTCTTGTGATGAGAATATTCTTGTCTTTGTTCTAAATGTTGACATGATACCACCACGAGTTTCATTTGGAGCATTAATACAAGATGCAGCTGCTATGTATGCTGGACTTAACTCACCTTTGCTTTTAAAGTATTCTTTAATATAAGTAGAAGCACCTATTCTGTCTTCTCCAGTTTCTGCCATCATATTTATACTATTGATGTTTATTTCTGCTTCGGTAGCATCATCAAACAATCCTAATGACAAACCTGTAAAGAAGTTAGATGCAGTTTGTTCCCAGAATGGTTCTGCTTTGTTATTTGGGTCTATTAAGATATTACTTGCAAGGTCTTGTAAAAGTTCATTTGCTTTATCTGAATTTCCTTCTTTATAAATTCTATATGGATAACTAAATGGATTCCATGCTGCTCCTTCTCTAGGATCACGGAAGTTTATTAGTATGATTTTATATCCTTTTTCTTTAAGTAGACTACCGCAGTTCTCATAAAGTTCACCTTTAGGGTCGGTAACTATCATACTTTCTCCAGCTCTACCTAAAATTTTAATTAATGGAAACATGAATGCTTGAGTTTTACCTGAACCAGAAGCACCCATGATTAATGAGTGAGGTTGTCCACTTGCATCTACCCATGCATCTTTTCCATCATTGATAACAGGAATTCCACCTGCTTCGTAAGTATCATCTTTTAAATGTACCTTTTTAATACCATAATCTTTTTTCATATCTTTGTCTGACATTAGTTTAGAATATCCATCATTCTTTGATTTCTTTTGAGTAGTGATTCCAAATCCTTCTTCTCTTTCAAAGAAATATGATGAACATGCGGTTAAAATTGCTACTAATGCTAAAACAAAAAATAATAAAGTTGCTGTTATAAATTCACTTGTAAATGCTGGAAACGGATTCAAGCCTCTAAATGTTCCATCTACAGCAACACTATTTAAATTAAGAACAGCTATAGCTATTAAATATAATAATACTACACAAAATATTAAAAATATTACTATATCTTTTAAATCAGCTCTAAATTTAAGTTTCATTTTGTCACCTCAATTAATTACATTATACAATAGAAAAAGAAAATTTTCACTAATTATTCAAAGTTTTAATACCTAAAACTTGATATTTGAAAAATTTTCCTGATTTTAATGTTTTAAAGTTTAGTTCTTTTTGAACTACTCTTCCATTTAATTCATTATATATGATTGAATTTGATAATGAATTATTATTATTTTTTATTGATTCCTCTAGTCTTTTTACTATTGCTTTTTCTGCGTCAGTTCCCATTGTGTAATATGTATATACATACATTCTAGCACTTATAATATCATCATCAGACATAGATAAAGATGTTATATTTAATTTTATGTCATTATTATATTCATTTGATACTGTTCTAAAACTAAAGCAATATGTATATTGTCCTTCAGTCATGTATTTACTATAAACAAGAAATTCGTCTGTTCTTTTTGTTATGTCAATATCATATAGTTCTTTAAATCCTGCGATAACATTCTTCTTACTTATACAATATCTATCATTATCAACTTCATCATAAACATAATACTTTTTATTATTTGGTTCATATGCAAAAATATAACCCTTAATCATTCCTTCAATATTGAATCTTGTATATCCTTCTTTATTATAATCATCAATTAATGTAGTTCTTTTAAATAAAGTACTATTTTCTAATGAATTTTTAATTTCATTATATTTTTCTTTATTTGCTAATTTTTTTTGTGTTATATCTATGTATTCATATCCTGGAAACCTTGAATCTTTTGCTGATGCTTTCTTATTTAGAAAAGCAAGAGGAATAATTATGATTACTAATAATGCAATTGCAGCTCCTAAAATAACTTTTGTTGCTTTTTTATCTTCCATAATTCACAATTATTCCTTTCTAATCTTCTCCAGCTTTATAGTCTATTTCAAAATGCATACCATCAAATGAGGAATCTTTATTGTTTCCGAACCATTTGAATCCTGCTGGACCATATGCGTATTTCCATAAAACATAATTTATATTTTGACAATCATTTTCTTTTCCATCGAGAGCTTCTGTAACAAATAAATTATAATTTTGTCTTGATTTTGAACTATCGTATGGTGTATATGTTTTACCACCTATTGTATATTTCGCAGAATAGTTCCAATCTTGAGCAAGTCCATATGAATGTATATCTATCATTCCACTACTTGTTTTCTTTTCTGTAAATGTACTTCCGTTAACTAAGTCTGATGAATCTAATTTACAACCATCAATACCATCTGTTAGTAATTTACATACATTTTGAAATGCTTGTTCAAAATTAGATTTTACTGCTTTATTAACTTTATATGTTTGATTCCATCCACCACTGCTACAGTTTGAACTTATTTCAACTAGATTTTTTGATACCCAATCTGGATTTATTGTAATTGATTCATCTGCTTCACTATATGGAAATCCATAGAAATTTCCAAGTGTTGGTGATAGTTTTGGATAATCATCTGATACCTCAACACTTTCTTGAGCACTATAGTCATAATTATTATTTACATTTCCTCCGAATACATCTTTGCTTGAATCTTGACATTCTAGAAGTGTTGCTTTTCCTTGGAATGTATCTGAAAGTATTTCTGTAAAACTATAACCTTTTTCTGCTTGTTTTCTCCAGTATTGTGCAGATTGTTTGTAGTTATTTAAATATTCATTTGTTCTTGCTTGTTCTTCGGTAGCATTATATCCTGCTTCGAATGGAGCTTGACCATTAACTAACAAATAATTAGCTGCCCTATCATATAATGCTGCATATCTTGCCAAGTGTTCACTTGACATTGCTGGTTTCCATGTACCTTTACCTGGATATAATTGTTGATAACCATCTGATGAGTATGTTTCATAACATCCTTGTGATGGAGAACAATAAACTTGATCGCAAGTACCAGATTTTAATGTTATTGGTGAACCATACTTATAATTCTGTCTTCTACTTAGTGCGAATGATATTTCAGCTACCATTTGTGTTAAAGCATAGTCATCTAAATCAGTATAATCAATTTCACCGTAAGTAACTCCAATTATATAGTCTTTAAAGTTTGTTGTTGTAATTGGAGCTCCATCACAGTTTTTTAACGCAACCTCTAGTTTACTATAATCTTCTGGTATATATGCTTTACATGCTGCTCCTGTTGCTCCTCCTGGACCAACTATTCCATTTGTATAATAACTATAAATACCATTACTATCTAAATCTTGTTTTAATAAGATTTCATTTAGTTCTACTTTTCTACTTATTATTTCTTCTATAATTTGTTCAATAGATTTATTTGTTGTTATTTCATTATATTTTATATCAGTATCTGGATTATCAATTGCTGTTTTGTATATTGGATAATTAATATATGCAAATCCATCTCTATAGTCATAATTGATTGTATAAGTACCTATTGATAAATTTGATTTAAAGTAGTTAACTGTTTTTGAGTTAAAAGTATCTTTTTGATTTGAATTAATTTCTTTTACTTTTTGTTCATAATGGCTAGTGTCTATTGGACCTGTAATATTTCTATCTTTAAAGAAATTACTTGCTGTATCTACATTTTTTGGATTATCTGCTAGTCCATATTTTGTTTTTAATTCTGATGCTGTATAAGTACCATTACATTCTTCATCAGTACTTATGTAGGCACTATTCATGTTGGTATCATATACCCAACCACTTCCAAATATATCTGTTATTTCACCATCTGTTAATTTTGGAGAACTTCTATCTAATAATTTTACTGAACCAAACGTCTTTTTTAGTCCCATGTATCCAGCTGTACTAAAATTACTACGTCCATTACCATTATAGTCGCTATCTACTTCGTCTCCCCATCTCATGAATAATTTCCATTTATCTAAACTATATCTATATACTTCTTGATGCATCAAGTTACAACTTCCATGTAAATTTCCATTATCATCTTCTGTTATTTTCCATTTCCAGTATGGGTAAACTTCTTCAAAGATACTATTTTGTATTATTCTATCGATGTCTTCTCTTGATATTTTTCCATCTTCAATAATATCTAATAAAACTTTATAATGTTCTGTTGCTGATTTGTATTCTACAGATCCTACATTATTATTATAGTTTTTGTATGTTTCTTGTTCTGCATATCCATAAAATATATTTGCAACAATTAATCCTTCATCTAATGTAACATTGAATTCATCTTGATACATTTCTATATTTTTTCTTATGTATCTTAGTAATGAACAAGTACTTTTAAAATTTCCGTTATTAAAGAATGCACTTACATCATCCCAAAAGTTTTGAAAACTGCTATCAATATTACATTCATTAATTGTCTCTGACATAAGAACTTGTGTAAGTTCTTCTACATCTAGTTTTTTACAGCTTTCTTTCTCAGGATCACATGCGCATGCATCTTTATCAAAGTGATTAATGTCGCAGTCTTGCTGAACATTTTGATATTTACTATCTGTGAATAATCCATCTGTTTCACAGTTATCTTTGTTTGAACCATCAGACAAGCACTCTGTAGTACCATTTTCAGATACTCCAAAGAATGTTGAAAGTGATGATGTTAAACTATCAAAAACCATAATAAAGAATGCTATTAGGAAAAATATTAAGAATACTGCTAAAGCACCTACAGCTATCCAAAAATATATTTTAATTTTTAAGATAAGTGCTGCTTTTTTCTTTTCTAATGAAGAAAAAAGTCCACCTTTTCCATCTTTGTCTTTATCTTTATCTTTGTCTTTACTTTTATCTTTATCCTTATCTTTGTCTTTATCTTTTGAACCATCTTTGCTTTCTAAGTCGTCTTTTTTATTTGAAGAACTACTACTTGATGATTCATTATTGTCTCCGTCTTTATCTTTTTTCTTCTTACCATTTATATCTGTTGATTGGTTTTTTCCTCTATTATTTATAGCATCTATATCTGCTTGATCTTTTTTATTTATTTTATCATCTTGAATACCATTTAATCCACGTGGTGTTTTTTCTTTTTCTCCATATATTCCACGTTGTTGTGTACTCGAAAAATGATCTACTCCTTGAAGTATACCTGAATTATTACGTTCTTTTTCATTTTGGATTGCTTCATCATCATCAAAATTACCGTTCATACTTCACTTCCTTTACTTAAATAAAGAGGACTATTTTATAGTCCTCCTCCAGAACCAAATGATTCTAATTCTTGTTGAGTAGCAATTACATTAATACGCATTCTTCTACTACCACAAACAAATAATGCTTGTCCTTGACTATATCTCTTTATTGAGTCTTTTTCTTGATCATTTAAATCTACAAGTCTAGCTAAATCATCTACTGCTTGTTTTCTAAGTCCCATTACTAAGTAATAAGATGCATTATCGAAAATAGCTTTACCATGTATGATTACATTAGGTGCTGCGAAGTCTGTAGGTTGTTGTGTAATTATAATTGTTCCTGTGTTATATTTACGACTACGTCTTTGAATACGAGCTAGGAATTCTGCTCCTAATGTGTTTTGATCTGCTAGAAGCATGTGAGCTTCATCAACCATTAATATTGTATTTACTTCTCTATCTAGTGTTAAACCCCAAGCATACTTTAATATATTGAAGAATAATGCATTTCTGATATTATTATCAGCATTCATTAATTCACGAATATTGAATACTATAAAGTCTGCATCTGTATCAATTGTTGTTTTACCAGTGAAGTAATATCTTAATTCTCTAGTAAGAGGTCTAATTTTTAGTTCAAGTTTTTCCATAACTTCTCTTTCACGAGTGTGTTCAGTCATAGAAAGTAATCTACCTTTTATAGTTGCATATACATCATCAAATGTTGGATAATCATGTGCATCTATTTTAGTAAAATCTGTATTATAATCTATTTTATAACGTCTGTATGTATCTTGAACTACTTCACTAAACATTGTAAGTGTATCTTCTTCGATGTCAGGACTATAGTATTTCATAAATGCTTTTAATGTTTGAAGTGTACGAGTAAGAATTGCATATCCTACTCCATCTTTCATTTCATCTTCATCTGCATCAAGTACTACTTCTAGTGGATTTATCATACCGAAGTCTCCACCTTTACCTAAATCAATGAAGTCTCCACCATATAATCTAGTCATATCTTCAAGTTCGCCTTCTGGGTCGATTGCGATTATTTTATGACCATTTCTAATGTTACTTCTTAGTAAAACTTTAGCAGCTGTTGATTTACCTGAACCTGAAGTACCAAGTATAATCATATTAGCATTATTTCTATTAAATTCTTTTTTAGTTTGATATAAGAATTGATTAAATAGGATAACACCACCTGAGTAATCAACTCCAAGTAGGCATGAAAGTCCTGGGTCTTTAATACTATCAAATACATATGGATACATTGCTGCTATTGTAACTGATGGTATTGGTGTTCCTATTCTTTCTTCAATATCATTAGAATCAAATATAGGAAGCATACTCTTTAGTATTTTTTCTTGTTCGAATCTAAGTACTAAGCCTTTCATTCCCATCGCATCTAAGTAATTTTTTACTTGTACTTTTTTATTTTCTAATTCTTCATGAGAATCAGCTGTAATCATAAGATGCATTTGGAAATCAAATATTCTTGCTTGAGTTGCTGTTAACATTTGAATAAAGTTTTCTATACTTTCATAGTCTTGTCTAATTTGTTCTTGTATTGTTCTATCATGTTCATTTTGATAACGAGCTTTCATATCAGCTATTTCTTTATTTAACATTCTTGATAATACTGAGAATGCTATTGGTATATGTTTAACACAAATTTTAATACCAGATAATTGTGTTAAATTTGCAAGATATCCTTCGTTAATAGCTTTAGGATAACTTATTATTGTAAGAATAGCACAATATTTATCACTAATTATAATTTCAGATGGTTTGAATTCTAAGCTCTTTGGAGCTAATTGACTTTTAAAACTTACGCTCATCGTGGCATCACCGTCCCAAATCCAGTAGTTTCTCCACCATTCATGAATCCGTCTAGTAATATTCTTAAATCATCATTACTTGTTTGAGCAGATTGAAGTCCTGCTCCTGCTAAACCGGATACTAGGTTTTGAATTCTTTTTTGTATTATTTCTGGTCTTCTTTCTTTGAATAATATGAAGTATTCTGTATCGGTTACATTAACTTCCTTACTCATAAATAAGTTTGCTTTATCTATATCTTCTCTTACTAATTTTCTAATTGCAGGTGTTTGTACTTGGTTGTATAAAAGTTTTAGTTGAGCTAAGTACACATTTATGTCAACTGGTCTATCAGCAACTATTAGCCAAAAAGGATAATCTAACGTATTATAAAAATTTCTTAAATTAAATATTGCGTTATTTTGTGAGTCATAATCAAGAATAAAAATGTTTCTTGGTTTAACTTTTACTCCTGTTACTCTTTGTCCATTATCTAAAATTATTTCTCCATTTTGTATACCTCTTATAGGTAACCAGTTTTCTGCATATTTTTGTGCTTTAACGTTTACTTTCTGTTTGCTCTGCATTCCCATCGCTTCCCACATAACTAGCACACCATCCTCTCCAATAATATCTTCTTTGATTATTAAAATATAAATATACTTCTCTTAAATATACTAACACATTATGATAATAAGGGATTGGCATTACTAATAATACTGCCAAGCTTACAGGAGCTAATTTTATTGTTATAGCTGTTAAAGTATCGCCTGGAAATACAAATAGAAATATAACTGTTAAACATGCCCCAGGTAATAAAATCCCAAATAAGTCAAGTGGTCTAAATACATTAAATATTAACTGACTTTTCTTACTATTTGCAGGTATTATATACATAACTATTTATTGCTCCTTTCAATTTATTTTCCCCATTTTTTCTTATCAAGTTTATCTGTTTTATCTTTATGATCATCTTGTTTCTTTTGGAATGCTTCTGTACTTTCATTCTTTTTCCTTGTTAATTCTGATTGTCTTTGTAATATTTTTCTTCTTTCTTCTACAATTGATTGTTCTCTCTTAGTCCAAGCTTCTTCACCTTTTTGTTCTACATCTTTACGTACTCTTTCTCTTGCTTCTGCTTTCTTTTCTTCTGCCATACGTAATGAATTTTCAGTCATTTGTCTTTGATAATCCGCTGTAATTGTAGTTCCATTTGAATCTACAATATCGCTAAAGTTATTGTTAGCAAGCTCGCCTCTTAGTCTTTCAGCATTTGCTGAATATGTTGAGTAATCTGAGTCAGCGCTTAGTGCTGAACCTAAATTACTGCTCATATAATCATTAGCAAATGAAGCTCTTGATTCTGCAGTAAGAGCATCTGTTAATTCAGCAACTCTACTACTATTTTCACTCATTTCAGCATTATATCCGCTTTGTTTTGTATCATAAGCTTTTTGTTCTGCTTCAAATGTTTTATTTTCTTTCTTTAATTCGTTTCCAACATGCATATCATGGATAGCAGTCATTCCGGTTGTGCCTGCAAATTTATTAGCTAATCTGCCTGCTACTCCTCCTCTATCTTTCCATTGTGCGTTTTCAACAGCAGCGTTAGCACGTTTTTGTATGTTTCCAGTTTGTCCTTTGAAAAAGTCTGCTACATTTTTACCTTTACTACCAGCAGCAGCACCACCAAATGCTCCACCTATTCCGTTTGCTAATATTCCACCAAGTCCATTTTTAGCTGCAACACCTGTTGCTAAGCCACCTAGTGCACCAACGCCAAATCCTGCGATTCCACCAAGTACTCCTCCGAAACCTTTTGCATTGTTTTCAGATAATGAATGTCCTAGTATTTCATCAATGAATTTTGGTAATAATTGAGCAAATCTATATGCTGCAAAAATTACTATTAATAAAACTATGTATCTTGTAAAACCATCTACATCTGGGAACAATGCTGAACGATCTGTCCAGAACTTACTAATAAATGCTGTAACTAAGAATAATGAACCTACTCTTATGAATGCATCTAACCATGTTTTCCAGTATGTATCAATGAATTTCTTCCATGGTTTTGCTTCTAAACCTTTGTCTATAATTGATACAATTGCAACTGGTGCCATAATTTGAAGTACGATTAGTTTAAACATACGAACACCAACTTCAATTGATAATTTTATAACACTCCATATTAGATATATTGCCATAGCAGTACTAATGATTGGATATTTATATTCTACTGTTTTATCAAGTTCAGATACTACATCTGTTATTTTTGTTAAATCAAATGTATTTATATTTCCATTTTTTGATTTGTTTAATTGGTCTGAATATATTTGTTCTGCTAGCGAGCTTTGATTATTATCTTTTCCATGTAAGAATACTTGTAATGTTGTAGTTGCTAAGTACATACCAAAGTCTCCTACATCATTTGCTTGAGTACCAAATATGAACCTTGAAATTAAACCACTATCAGAATTAGCTCCATCATTTGTAGTTACGTCTGCTAGTTGTTTTAATGTTGTAAACTCATAACCTTTTGGAACTCCAATAACCAACATGCTTAATTCATTCATTACGCTAAAAACAAATGAATATGAAATTAATAATGCTGCACAAATAGCTATATTCTTTATTAATGCTGCTCCACCAGTTGTTTTATTTGCTATTTTCTCCGGATCAATCATATATTGGATAAGTGAATAACCAAGTTTAAACATAATTAATACCATAATAATTGCATTAATTCTATCTATTAATGGTGATATCCAAGCATATACAACGTTGAAATTTAGTTGTGCCATTAGCATAAATACCTTGTATGAATAGGCAACTAATGAATAAACAACGCCGTCAAGATATAGCAATAATGAAAACAACGGCTTGAAAATCCAATATACTCCTACTGATATTAATGATGTTATAAATGACATATTCTCACTTCCCATTTAACTATTCTACATAGATTATATCAAAATAGAAAATAAATTGCTACTAGTTTATCTTCGATTTTTATATTTTCTTTTGTGTTTGTTATTTTATTATACTATAATTTACTAATCAATACTTTTTTATCATAAAAAAAGATATTAAATTTATTTTTAATATCTTATATACCATATACTGTGCTGTAGAAACTAATAGCTAGATTTAAAACCATTAATATACTGATTATAAGACCTGCTATAGCGAATCCTTTTCCTTTTTCGGTATGTTCGTGTGATATAGTCACTAATCCATCTATAGAAAATGCTAATGATAATATGGCAACAATATTTAAAAATATTGAAACTATTGATAAGGAAAATCCCCATATAGCACTTTCATTTGTTTTTTTATCTACTGGTGCACCACAACTTTGGCATTTTGTTGCCTTATCACTTATCTTTTTACCACACTCACTGCATTTTATTATAGCCATCTTAGTTTCTCCTACTCACTTGCAAAATCAAGTACATCATCTTTAAAATCTGAAAATATTTTATTAACAACATAATCGAATTCTTCGTCATTATCTATTGCTGTATATTCAATAACATTATTGTTATTATTTACTTTAACTATTGATACATCATCCATAAATTCATCATTATTTATTAGATATAAATATGTATTATTATTTTCTCTTATGACATCTAAGATTAGGTATTCTCCATCATTAAATACTATAACATCGTCTATATTAAAATTCATTCTATTCACCTATCCTAAACTTTTTTCGCCTAAAGAACCTTCTTTTGATTCTATATCTTCTTCTACTATTCTTAACATTTCATTCATTACATCTTTTAATGTTGGTTCTTCTTTACTATTTCTTAGATTTCTTTGTGCTTCGTTATAAAGTCCTCTATTATTAAGTACATTTAATATTGAAGCAATTGCTGCTACTTTTTTAATTTCAGTACATTTTCCTTTTTTTATTTCTTTATGCATTCCTGCTGTATAGGGATTATATCTTATTTGTTCTATTGATTTATCTTCCATTTCTTTAAACTTCATTTTATCCTCCATATATATTGTAACATACATAAAATAAAAAATGTAGAGTTTTTTACATCTCTACATTATGGTAAACATTACTTACATCGTCTAGTTCATCAAGCATATCTAGTAATCTTTCAAATTTTGCTTTATCTTCACCTTCTAGTGTAACTGTATCTTTAGCAAAATATGAAATTTCATCTACCTCAAATACGATTCCTGGGAATGCTGTTTCTAAAGCTTTTTTAGCATTATTTAGGTCTGCTACTTCTGTGTAAACAACTACTGTATCATCTTCAACTTCGATATCGTTTACATCAACATCTCCATTAATTAAAGCATCCATTACTTCTTCTTCAGAATGTCCTTTAATTCCAACAACTCCTAAATGTTCATACATAAAGCTTACTGCGCCTTGTCCAGCCATTTTAGCGCCACATTTATTAAATACTGTTTTGATAAAACTAATTGTTCTATTAGAGTTATCTGTTAAGCATTTAATAATTAGTGAACTTCCACCTTGAGCAAATGCTTCATATTCTACTGTATCATAGTTTTCTGTTACACCTTTTTTAACTTTATCAATGTTTCTATTAATAACGTCAGCTGGAACCTGTTCTCTTTTAGCTTTCTCAATTACTCTTCTTAATACATCATTACTTGATGGATCTGGGTTTCCTTTCGCTGCTTGATAAATCTCCTTTGCATAAATTGAATATAACTTACTTTTTTTTGCAGCTGTTGCAGCCATTGCTTTAGCTCTTACTTCATGAGCTCTACCCATTTTAATCACTCCTTTTAATCTAAATTTGTCATTTCATTAATTATTTTAGCATATTCTTTATAATTTTCAAAATTATTATCTTTATTTTTATCGAAAAATTCTTTTGAATCGTCTCTTGCTTGTAAAAGTATTTTCATATCTGTATGAAGATTAGCTATTTTAAATTGCATATCTCCACTTTGTTTTACTCCGAATAAGTCTCCTTCTCCACGCATTTCATAATCTTTTTCTGTTATATAAAATCCGTCGTTACTTTCTTCAAGTACTTGTAATCTTTTATTATTTTTATCTCCTATAAGTATACAAGTTGATTCAAATTCGTTTCTTCCAACTCTTCCTCTTAATTGATGAAGTGTTGCCAGTCCAAATCGTTCAGCATCGTATATTATCATCATAGTTGCATTTTTAACATCAATTCCTACTTCTATTACTGTTGTTGATATTAATACATCTATCTTACCTGCTTTAAAGTCATTCATTATTTTATCTTTATCAGCTTTTGACAATTTACCATGCATTATAGCAGACTTAATATTTTTATTGAAATATAAATCTATATTTCTTTTTATTTCATTTACTGTTGTTAAATCTATAACTTCAGAGTCTTCAATTAAAGGTGAAACTATATATGCTTGATGATGTTCATCTATTTCTTTCTTTAATAATTCATAAACATCTACAAGTTCTTTTTCACTTTTAACTATTGTTTTTATTTCTTTTCTACCTTTTGGTTTAGTTTTAATATTTGATATATCCATATCCCCATATATTGTTAATGCGAAAGTACGCGGTATAGGCGTTGCTGACATATATAAAGTATCTGGAAGAATACCTTTATTTTTAAGACTAGCTCTTTGATTTACTCCAAATCTATGTTGTTCATCTGTTATAACAAGTCCTAAATTCTTAAATACAACGTTTTCACTAAGAAGTGCATGTGTTCCGATTAAGAAATCTATTTTACCTTTAGCTAGTTTTTCTACTACTTCATCTTTTTCTTTCTTTTTCATGCTTCCAACTAGAATATCTATTCTCATGTTAGTTCCTGAAAGTACATTTTTAATATTCTCATAATGTTGATATGCAAGTACTTCTGTTGGTGCCATTAAAGCAGTTTGGTATTTTGCTAAATGGTTAATATATGCAGCTATTATAGAAATAATAGTTTTACCACTACCAACATCTCCTTGAAGCATTCTATTCATTCTTTTACTTGAAGTCATATCATTATAAATATCTTCGATTGCTTTATCTTGGTCAGGTGTTAATTCAAATGGTAAACTTCTTATAAATTCATTTACATCTTCTGGATCTATATTTCTAATATATTCTACTTTATTATCTTTATTTAATTCTTTTAAATAATTTATCTTGAACATAAACTCAAATAACTCTTCATATTTAAGTTTTAATTGAGCCTTTTTAACATCATCTTTATTTTGTGGTTCATGTATTAATTTTATTGCTTCTTTTTTAGAAATAAAATTATATTTTTCATTTAAATAATCTGGTATATAATCTGTATAATCATCAAATATAGTTAGTGCTTCACTTATATATTTTTTTAATGCTTTACTTGTAAGGCCACTTGTTAAGTGATAAACAGTTTCTATTGCACCTGTTTTTATCTTTTCGAATTTTATATCAGATGCGATTACTGTGTTTTTAAGTGCATCATATTTTCCAATTACTGTAATTGTTGTTCCTGGGCGAAGTTGTGTTTTTAAAAACGTTCTATTGAATATCAATACTGCTATCATTTTTTTATTAGACATTGCTCTAAAAGTAAGTGCAGTCATATTTGCTCTAAATCTTCTTGATAATGGTACTGAGTCTATAATACATTCTATTATTACATTTTGTTTATCAACGCATTCTTTTATATTATCAAGAACTATTAAATCGTGTCTGTAAGGATAATATTCTACTAAATCACTGATACTATTTACTCCTATATTTTTTAGAGTTTCTATTGTCTTCGGTCCTAAACCTTTAATAGCACTTAAATTATTCAATGTTATCGCCTCCAGATAAATCTTCAATATTATATCACATTTTCATCAATAAAAAAAGAAGAAATTTAGTTTTCTTACATACCCGGAGGTTTATCTTCTAAACTTTCTTCTTGTGTTTGACCATCTTCTTTATTACCTGCAATTTTGTCTTTTAATTCTTCTGTATTTATATCTAATTTAATATTACTATCTATATATTTTAAACAATCTGTTAAATTTTGAAAAAAGTTTCTAAATTGATTTGAATCTATATCATAACTACTTAGTGTTATATATAATTCACTCATAAAAGTTCCAAGTATATAGTTTTCTTTATTATTGTCTTCTTCAATACTTCTTGTGTATTCTAATAATTCTTCATTAGATGCTTTACAGCAAAAAGTTGGATCATCCATATTATGTTCAGCTGAATCTTTTATAACTACTCTATCTTTTGACATTTCTATACTTGAATGCATTATTCCATTTCTTATTCTAGAATATATACTTTTATTTCTAATTTCAAAAGCAATCATAATACCATTATATAGATCTAAATATGCTTTCTTCATTGCTTCTAACTTACTAGATGTTACTGGATAATTTGATATCTTTTGATATTTCCTATTAAAGATTTTAATTTCTCTTTTTAATATTCCAAGAGCACCTGTTACATCATTTTCTTTTCCATTTTCATCTTTCTTTTTAAAGAATACTTGAAGAGATGGATTTCTTAAATACCTAAATTCTATATTTTGATTTTCACTTAATAATAAACATAAATGGTTATATACTAATGCTGTATTAACAACACTTCTTTCTACTTTTTTATCTATAAATGCTGCGATAGTTAATAGAGAATCAACAATTTTATCAAGTAAACTATCTTCTTCATGTGTTGATGCTTTATTTGATAGAGTTTTTGTTTTCACTTTGACTCTTTTTGTATCTATTGTTTTTGTTCTAGTCGCAAGTTCATTTAATGTAGTTAATGCTGTTCTATATAAATTATTATACACTGTCATTTCATCTTCATTACAATACTCTTTTACTGCTTCAAATTTACTGCTTAATATTTCTAATTCACTATAAATTCTTTTTAAATATTCATCCATTTGGCTATCTAATTTATATGTATATCCTTTTTCATTATCAAGATTATCTAAAGTGGTATTGAATGTTTCATTATTACTGTTTTCAGAAAATCTATCAAGTGTTTCAGGTTTTATAGAACACTCAAAACTAAATTCATTATTTCCAACTTTATATTTATTTCTAATTACTATTCTATTATTTTTTGTATCAAAATCATATTTTCCATGAGCAAGCGAATCTCTTATTTTACCTATAATAAATATTTTCTTTTTTATGCTTGGATTACTATTATGTTCTAATATAACACTATCAAATATCTCCTCTGGTACAACAGAACTATTCATAGTGAAAGTATAACTATCTTTAATTTCTTCATAGAAAGAATCTACTATAAAGTTATTTTCATTAGTATCATTAAAATATAATGTTCTAGTTTTACTATTGGTTTTAATTAGTCTTTCTTTACTCATTATAAATTTAGCCGTACTAAGCATAAAATAATGTTCTACTCTAAGGGGACCATTTTTATTATTTAAGAATGATTCAGTTAATTCTCTTGATATTTTTAATAATTCTTCTCTACTCATGTTATACTCCTATTATAATGTTAACATTTTTATAATTTTAAGTAAATATGATATAATGGTTATGGTGATAAGAATGGAATTAGAAGATTTAAGAGATGCGATGAGTGAACTATCATATGATGATATTGAATTTTTTGCTCATTTAACTGAAAGAGAAAATGGTCACTCTATATGTGAGAATGGATTATATATTGATGATAATAAATTATCTAGTTGTGTAAATCCAGTATTAGATTCATTTTATGATGATCCAGAGCATTATGTAGATTTTGAACTTGGTAATCCTCAAACTAGAACTAAAGAAATAATGGTTCTTATTGGATGTGAAAGAGATGAGGAAAGTAGACTTATAAAGAAAAACAATAATGGTCAAAGTGAGTATGTTATTCCAAGTGAAAATGTTATTGGTTTTCTAGATTTAGATAGTAAATATTTTGATAGTAATCCTAATTCAGAATATAGTATTGGTATGGGACAAAATTTATAAAAAGTTTAAAAAAGTCTTGACAAAATATACTTTTTTAATTAGTATATAGACTTACCAATTCACTATTAGGCGAATTGGTGCTAGTATCACACTAGCCAACCCCTTTTTATTCTTTTTTCCGGACTGTCCATCAGGGGGTGGCAGTCCTATTTTATTGGAAAATTAAAGAGAACTAATTATTTAGTTCTCTTTTTTTGTGTTCTCTAAATCTTTGAAGTAATTGTACCTTGCGATAGAATTGTTCATATTTTCTTCATATAGTCTTTCATATTCTTCTTTATTTTTTACTTCTAAATTTTTATATCTTAATTCTTTTCTAAATACTGCATCATAGTTAGTGAAATCAGGTTCTTTTGAATCTACTGTTAATGTATCAGTATCAGGATTATATCTCATTAGTAAGTTATATCCAATGTCTACTAAAAGTTTTTGTTCATCTAGCGAATTAGTAAGTCCGCCATAGATTCCTTGTTCAATACATGGACTATATGCGATTATTAGTGATGGCCCTTCGTGCTCATATGCTTCTTTCATAACTTTTAGTGTTTGCATCATATTAGCGCCCATAGATATGCTTGCTACATATACATTTGGAATACTCATTGCGATTTTGAATAAATCTTTCTTTGTTTCAAGTTTTCCATTAGATGCGAATTGTGCTACTCCACCTATTCTAGTTGATTTAGATTTTTGACCACCAGTATTTGAATAAACTTCTGTATCAAGTACCATAATATTTATATTTTCGTTACTATGAAGTACATGGTCAAGTCCACCATAACCTATATCATAAGCCCAACCATCTCCTCCTAAAATCCATACTTTACGAGATGGTATGTAATCAAGTAATACTCTTAATTCATTTGGTATTTCAGAATGTTCTAACTTATCTTTAATAGCTAATGTTAAATCATCATCTTCCATATTGTCTATCCATTCTTTGTAAGTCGCCTTTACTTCAGGATCTACAATATCTTTAGTTTCATACATTATCTTTTTGATTCTTTCTCTCATCTTTTTGTATGATTTATGAATACCAAATCCAAATTCAGCATTATCTTCAAATAATGAATTCATCCATGGAATTTTATATGGTGTTAATGGAAGGCTTCCTCCATAAATTGAAGAACATCCTGTTGCATTAGCAATTACCATATTCTTTCCATATAATTCAGTTAATATTTTAATATATGCTGCTTCACCACAACCTGCGCAAGCTCCACTAAATTCAAAGTAGGGTTTCTTGAATCCTACTCCTTTAACAGTGAACTTATTAAATGGAGTATCATTTTCTTGGTTCTCAAATAAATAATCGCTTATTCTATCTAATCTTTCATTGTATTTTCCTGCTTCGAGAGCTTTTTCTTGTTGTTTTCCAGGACAAGCTTGTATACATAGTCCACAACCTGTACAATTTGATTCTGAAACTGATATAAAGAAGTTTTTATTCTTTTCTCCTAAGCTTTCTATAGTTTCACTCTTATCAATGTGAGCCATTAATAATTCATTATCTGTAAGTGAGTACGGTCTTATACATGCATGAGGACAAACAAATGAACATTGATTACACTCTATACAATTTTCTTTACACCACTTTGGTACTAAAGATGAAGTTTTTCTCTTATCACTAGCAGCTGTCCCACCTTCGAAAGTACCGTCTTTATAATCAATAAAGTCTGAAACTGCAAGCATATTACCACGTAATTTTAATACTTCATCTGTAAAGTTCTTTTCACTTTGCTCCTCAGGTGTAAGTGTAAATATTCTGTTATCAATTTCTTCTAAGTATTTTAATGATTCGTTAATAGCATTTATATTAGCTTCAACAACTTTAGTTCCTTTACTACTGTATGTTTTTTCAATTAGATGTTCAAAGTCTTTTATTTCTTCTTTATCATAACCTAATATCTTTAACATATACATGCACATTACATTATTTATTTTTCCATGTAAGTTATATTTTTCATTTAATTCATCTAAGTTAGCTACATATACTTTTATATTTTTATCAAGTATTTCTTTTTTATTTTCATTACTAATCAAATTATTTAATTCTTCATCTGTTTTATTACTTGATAAAAGTAATATTCCATTTTTCTTTATATCTTTTAAACAATAATATCTATTTAAATATATATCCTTTGAAATAACTATAAAGTCTGGAGATGTTAAGAAGTATGGAGCATTTATTTTAGTGTCTCCTACTCTTAAGTGTGATATTGTTACTCCTCCACTCTTTTTAGAATCATATTCAAAATATCCTTGAACATAGTTTGTGTCGATATCTCCTAAAACTTTCATAAAGTTTTTAGATGCTCCAACCATTCCATCAGATCCGAAACCATATACTTTTATTTCTTTATAGTCTGGTGTGTATTCTATTTCTTTTGGTTCAATACTTAAGTGTGTTACGTCATCTATAATACCAACAGTGAAATGATTTTTAGGATTATCACTAAATATATTTTCAAATACACCATTTATATCTTTAAGTGGTACATCTTTTGAAGATAGTCCATATCTTCCACCATAAACATGAATATTTCTTGTTTTAACTGCTTCTACTACATCTAAATATAATGGTTCGCCAAGACTTCCTGCTTCTTTAGTTCTATCAAGTACTGCGATAGTATCTACAGTTTTAGGAAGTACATTTAATAAATATTTAGTACTAAATGGTCTATATAAATGAACTTCTACTAAACCTACTTTATGTCCTTTTCTGTTTAATAAATTTACTACTGTTCTTACAGTATCACAAACTGAACCCATAGCTACGATAACATGAGTCGCATCTTTAGCTCCATAATAATTAAATGGTTTATATTCAGTACCAGCAAGTTTATTAATCTTTTCCATATTTCTTGCTACTATATCAGGCATATCATCATAATATTTATTTCTTACTTCAGTATTTTGGAAATATACATCTCCTGTTTCTGAAGTACCACGAGTTATTTCTTTTCCTATGTTTAGAGCTCTATTTTTAAATTCATAAATTTTATCATAGTTAACTAATTTTAATACTTCACTTTCATCTAAAAGTGATACTTTATTAAGTTCATGGCTTGTTCTAAATCCATCAAAGAAGTGAACAAATGGAAGTGAACCTTCTATAGCTGATAAGTGAGTTACTATTGCCATATAATATGCATCTTCAACAGAAGTAGATGCTAACATACAGAATCCTGTACTACGTGTAGCATATACATCTTGGTGATCTCCAAATATTGAAAGAGCATGTGTAGCAAGTGAACGTGCAGCTACATGAATTACTCCTGGTAACATTTCTCCTGCCATTTTATACATTGTTGGTATCATTAAAAGTAAACCTTGAGATGCAGTAAATGTTGTTGCTAAACTTCCTGCTTGAAGTGCTCCGTGTGATAATGCAGCAGCACCTGCTTCACTTTGCATTTCAATTACTGAAACAGTATCATTAAATAAATTCTTTTTACCTTCAGCACTCCATTTATCAGTTAATGTTGCCATTGGACTAGCTGGTGTTATTGGATAAATACCACATACCTCACTAAAAAGATATGAACCCATCGCACAAGCTTCATTTCCATCTATAATATAATTTTTTTTCATATCATCACCATATTCATTATATTACATTTTCATAATAAAAAAAAGAAGTGTTTATTGTTTTTGAATTATTCTTTTAAACTTAGATTCACTATTATTAATAAACTCATCAATTAATTTACTTTCTTCTTTTGTTTCTGCATAAGCAGTTATAGCAAGTGTTTTTTGCCAATCTTTTGTATATCCATCAGTAGTTAGATTTGTTATTTTATGTTCTTTTAACCAATCTCTAAATTCCATCATAACTTCTTTATCATCATTTAAAATTATATTTACATATGTTCTATCTTTAGAGAATTTATCACTTATTACAAGTGCTAATAATGTTCCTATGCCACTTGCAATAGCTATTACATAAATCATTATTTCACTACCACTATCACTAACCGCATCAATTAATTTATAAAATATTATTTGACTTATAACTACTGTTAGTGATGCAATAAATGCTTTATTCTTTTGTATAAGAATTGTTTTACCTGTTCCTAAAATATTATCTATTACCTTTATAACAAAAACTACTAATAAATTAATAATAAACGCTTTCATTTAATCATCCCCTTCTTTAAGCGTGAGGTAACATAATAACACATTATTTATTTTATTGCAAATAAAAAGAATAGTTTCCTATTCTTTATCAGTTTCTTCTTTACTTGCTTTTATATCTCTTGAGATAAGTATTGTTATACATGCGATTGCACACATTGAGATAATCATGCATATTGCAAGATATAATTTTTTATTATCTTTTTCTTCTACTTTTGGTTCTTCTTTTGTAGGTTCTTCTACTACTGGTACTTCTTTGTCTTCTTCTTTTTCTGTTTTACTAACAATTAAATAATATTCATTAGTGTCGCCTTCATTATTTTTTGTTTCTATTACTACTAGATTCTCACCTATTTTTAAATTCTCATTTCCCTTAATTGTTACATCATATTCACTTTCATAATCAATAAGAAGACTATCTTCTGTACTAGGAATTACTACATGATAAGTATTAACATTTGAATCAAACGTTTCAATCATATTGTATTTTAAAACTCTTAACCCTTTTAATTCTGGATAACCATCATAACTATATTTATTTACTTTTATTTTATAAACTTGTTTAGTTCCATCTACTGACGTTGATGTAATCTTAACAGTCGTAGTATTCTTTGCTAAATTTATTTTATTGTCAATACCAGAAACTACGCAGTTATTTGTTATACATCTTGCATAAACATTAATAGCTTCGCTATTTGTATAAACCTCATATTCATAAATTCCAGGATTAAAACTTGGACTTAAAGTTAATTCTTCTCTATCTTCATTTTCAACACTTATTGAAGTTAAATTAGAATCTTGTTTTTTGATACCATTAGAATTTATATCATAATTAAGAAAGAAGTTTTCAGTGTTATCAAATGTTAATGTTTCTCCATCAGCTTTAGCTATATAATTTGTGTTATCTTTTAAAAGTTCTATATATGTGTTTTGGTTTACTACGTTGTCTTTGACTCTAAAGCTTAGTTTTGCGATTATATTACTATATTCATCATCTTCAAACTTTTCATTTGAATTTTGTTCTATAGTATTTCTTACCGACAAATTAATAATTGAAGAGTATGTCTTATAATTTGTTACTTCCCAACCATCTTGTAACTTTATATAATCATTATCAGTTTTTACTAGCTCAAATATATAAGGGTTATAGAAAAATTGTGCATTATAACTTTCCATAATTCCATCTACGTCTTCTGTTCCGAAGTTAGTAAGTAAATAAACGGTTACTACATCTCCTTGTTTTACAACATAACTTTCATTAATATCTTTTCCTAAAAATATATATCCAGGTTCAGCATAAATAACTAATGGAAATAATAACATTATTAATAAAAAAATTTTCTTTTTCATATGTTCACCTATTCTATTAAAATGTTATCATAAAGAAGCATAAAAATCAATTTTAATATTAATATACTTTAGTTAAATTTTCTAATTTCATTAATTCATTTACTTCACATGTTATAGTAATTCCGTCTACTTTTATACCATTTAATTCATAATATATTTTTTCTTCGATTGATTTATCTTTTATAAAAGTTTTTACTAGTTCATTTATATTTCTTGCATAATATTTTTTATCTTCAACTATATAGTTCATCACATCTACATTAACATATTTTAATATATTATTTAATTCATTAGAATTTATACTTTTAAAATAAACTTTAAAAGTATCTTCTACGTGTATATCTGTTTTATCATAGTGAAGAACTTTATCACTATTAGAATCTATTTCATTAATATTAAAAACTATAAATAAAGTAATAAATATAAGTGTTTTTAATATTAATTTTTTCATGTTATCACCATTAATAGTTTGTTCATTTTAGTTATAAAAAAAATACCAATTTATGGTATTTAATCTATATAAATTTTTAATGTTTTTTCTATCCAGTAAGAGTATTTAACATTAGGTTTTTCTAACTCTTTCATTTTCTTATATAGTTCTACTCCATCACTTGGATCATGCCATATGTCTACGAATACATAATCATATTCACTCGTATATTTATATTTTAAAGCGTCTTCATTTATTATTTTAATTTTTTCTTTGTGTTTAAATTGAGGTAAAATATATTTTGTGAATAATTCTATTATTTTTTTATCTTTTTCTATTATTGTTATAGATTTTACATTGTCTTTGTTAGATATCATGTACTGAAAATAACCTAATCCTAAACCATATGTTAGTACATTACCAAATGCTTCGTTAATTGGTTCTTTCATTGTTTCTATTTCATTTGGTGTTATAAGCATCCATTCTCTACCATTTTCAAGTACACACTCATAAAAATACTCATGAGTAAAATAACCTACTTGTGGATATAGTTTTCCATTAATACATTCCATATCATTATAAACAAATAATTCATATGGTTTATAATTTTTAATTTCAAATGACCAATTATTATCTTTTATATTTTCTAGTTTTATATTTTTATAATAATCATTATTTTCATATTTTGTGCTATCCAATTCCTTTATTATTTTATTTAATTCCTCTGTTAGTTCTTTATTTTCTATTTCATAAAAACCTAATAAAAGAAAAACTATAGATTCAGTTTTAGTTAAATTAAATTCTTTTTCTAAATCATTTACCATTTTCTCAGTTATAAAATCACTATGATTATTTAGATAATCACTAAGTATTTTTAAAATTATTTCATTTCTTAATTCAGTATTCATGAATAATATATTACAAAAAAAGTAGAACTATGTCTACTTATTTTTTCTTTGTTTCTTTGTTAGATTTCTTTAATTCTTCTAATTCTTTTAATACTTTTTTATTTTGAATAGTATTAACTGTTATGATAGCAGCTGTGGCTACTACTACAAAACCAAAATTCCACCAAATTGTTTTTACATATGGAGCATTTTCTGCTTTTTTAACTTCTTCTTCATAGTTTTCTGCTTTTGCTAAAATATCTACTCTATCTGATGCTTTCTTATCATATTCAGTTTTTATTGATGTTTTAATTGTATCATCCCAGTCAGAAACATATCCTGGATATACTGTTTCACCAATAATGATATATGGTACTCCTTCTGCTGCTTTTCCAGTTACTGCAGCTACTTTATCAAATAAAGTATTATTATCTTGATTTTCCCATACTTCAAATGATACTAATTTAAAGTATTTTCCATATTCATCTGAAATAGAATTTAAGAATTCTAAAAATGCTCTACAGAAATCACATCCTTGACCTCTAAACATATAAATAGTTATTTGATCATCTGTTTCCTTATAATCTTTATTTTTTAATTCCATTGATTCTGCAGCTAAAGTTTCTTTAAAGTTTTTGTGTTCATATTCATCTATTAATGAAGCATTAGCAGTCAAAGGTAATAGAACTATTCCTAAAGTTATAAGAAATGTTAAAATTTTCTTTTTCATTTTACTTCCTCCAGTCTAATTTTAAATTATTTTTAATTAAAACACAATATTTTTCACTTATTTTTCATATCACGTTTTATCCATTCAATTATTACATCTACTATATAGTCAATTTCTTCTTTTGTTAATTTTCTTTTTTCTTCAATACCATGCCATTTATGTAAGCATCCTCTGCAACAAGTTGCAGTTGCATGTTGAGCAACGAATACTGGGTGCCCTTTCATTGGTGTTTGTTTTCCATCATTTGGTATATTCGCATGACTTAATCTTTTCTTTATAAAGTCATATGCATGATCTCTTATTTTATCTATTCCTTTATCATTAACATATTTTATTTCTGGTTCATGTAAATGGAAATTGCTTCTAAAAGTAGATTTTGATAATTCATTAAATAATTCGTCTATATTTTTCATATCATCACCTATTATAATTTTAACACAAATTAAAAAGATTTAAAATTAATTTAAATCTTATAAAACTTTTCCAGTTAAGCTATCTACTTCTGTATGAGTATTATCATATATTCTTGTTACTTTTTCCATTTCAGTATCTATTTGTTCTTGTGTATATCCTTCTGCTAAACGTACGTTTCTTATTATTTGCATCATTACATTAGGTGGTATTGGCTTAGCTCTAAATTGTTCTAATATTTCTCTTTTTGATTTATCTTTTAATAAACCTGTTATTTGATAACTAAATATTGGTTCTTTTCTTGTGAATGATAAATTACCTTCTTCTTTTGTTTCAACTTTTTTTATTGCTGAATTTATATTTTCATCTGTTAGGTTTGTATTTAAGTATTCAAGTTCTCCTTTAAAGAATCCTATATCTGAATCGTGTTCAAAAACTTTTTTATAGTTTGAAAATGGTATCATAAAGTATCTATATAAATCTAATGCAGTGTAATCACTATCTATTTTCTCTTTTCCTTCTTCTTTAAAGCTATCCCATGTTGCATCTAGAGCATAAGCGCCTTTTATATCATATTTTTTATCGTCTATGATTGCGATTGTTCTACTATGTTCTCCTAAAACCGTTTCATCGTCATCTTCATAGCAAGTTACACCAAAATTATCTATCTTTATGTTATCATCCAATTCTCTAAATATTTCTTCTAACATTGCTGTGTATCCTGCGCAAACTATATGTCCTGTCTTAATTATTTTATATGGTTCTCTTGATTCCATTGAATCATTATTTTGTGTTTCATTATATTTAAATGTTTTTAATATATCATATGCGAATGCTAACTTTTCTACGGGTGATAATGGATAATCTTTTATGATGGTTCTATACCATTTCATTGCTTCGGTTAGGCCTCTAAAATCTTCCCAATTTAATGTTTCTAAACTATCTTTTCTTACTCTAATTTCCACTTTCTTATTTAATTTATCTAATACTTCATAATCTCTATCAATATATTTTATTGGCTTTTCACGATTAATAAATAGATTTAAAAATATACTGTTTACTTTGACACCTTTACTTTCAAAGAATTCATATAGAGAATTTGCTACATCCATATTTTCATCTTCGATATTCATATTGACTATTCCATCTATTATATTAAAAGCATACTTTTTATTTTTACAAGTTATTATAATTTTTCTATTTGATTTAGTTAAGTCTTCACCAATTAAATCATATATTTTTTCTAAATCATTTATACTAATATCTCCTGCATATACTTTTATTTCTTCTTTTCTTTCTTCTGATTCATCATCACTTACTTCTCTAAGATTTATATCTTTATAATAACCAAATGTTTTAGAATCTTTTTCAACTATAACAAGATCTTTATATTCACCTCTTAATGAAAAAAATGTTTTTTTATAGCCTATATTTTTAATATTAGTATTTTCTTGAATATTTTTTAATTCCTCTTCGTTAAAAAGACCAAAATCATTTATTGTTAACTTATTTAATGAACTAAACCTACTTAACCATTTTTGATCTTCTAAAAATGAAATTGGCAATGACATTTCTTTTGTAGAAAGTGGAATGTTTCTTATCAGTTCTTCTTTGAATTTTTTAAATCCATATGGAAAAGTAATAGTATTATTTTCACACTTAACACTTAAATCTACTTTTATACCTTCTTTTATTTCTTTTAAAACATCTTCTATTTCTATACCTGTTTCTTTTAAAGTTATTTTATCTTCACATGATTTTAAATATTCTATTATTTTATTTAAATCTGTTTCTTCATAAAATCTTTTTGATAATGCTTTTTCATATATTTCATCTACTGTCATAATCTATTACCTCTTAGTTTATTTTATCATAAAAATAAAAAATGAGAAATAATCTCATTTTATTCCATTCTATGTACTAAAGCTTCTAATGATACTTTTTGTTTAGCTGATTCTAATAATACACTCATATCACTTTCAGTTGTATTCAAATCATTTTGTAATAGCCTTATAATAGTTGACTTTATTTCTTCTGGTAAATTATTTGGTAATACATCACTATCAATATAATCTTGAATAGCCATGTTAGCTACAGCAACTAAACTACGATCTTTAGGAGATTTTGTTAATTCTTTTTCTCTTCTTTTTCCTAATTCTTTTATTCTTTTTAAAGCAAATGTTTCATTGTTACTTAGTGTTATTAATATTGCATTTGCTTTTGCTACTGTTTCTTCCATTTCTTCTTTTAGTTTTAAGAATCTTTCAGACTCTTCTTTTTGTTTTTTATATGATTTAATTGCTATTGATATTAACACTATTGAATTTATTAATCCTAAAAATGGAGCTATGTTAGCAACAAACATATTTGCTACTGCTAGAAATGGTATTAATGGATTCTTTTTACTATTTTTTTTGCATTCATCTATTAATCCATCTTGTACTTTTGATAATCCTCCTACTAATTGTTCTTTTAAATACATTATTTTGAACATTGTTTCTTTTAAATAGTATTCAGATAAATTCTTTTCTTCTATTACATCATTAAATATAGAGTTTGCTTCTTTTTCTACTTGCATTATTGTAGAAACTCCAATCTCTATTTTTGTTGGTTCTTCTCCCCCAGTTGATTCTTTCATATTTTCCCCCTTTAAAAAATATGCCACATATTATAGCATACTTTTTGTTATAAATCAATTTTAATTGTTAGATTTTAATTCTCTTGTTAATGTATCTTTTGATACTTCATCTTTAGCCATCATAAGTAATGTTTCTAAGTTTCTTTCTTTAGTACCTAAGTCTTGTTGTAACATAGTTATTATAGTTCTTTTAGTTTCTTCGTCAATATTTTTTGGAAGTCTTTCATCACTAATATAATCTTGAATTATTAAGTTTGCTTCCATTATTCTACTAACTCTATCTGGTTTTTTTTGTGATTCATCTATTCTACTTTT
Organism: uncultured Clostridium sp.; assembly: GCA_902492325.1. GTDB lineage: Bacteria > Bacillota_I > Bacilli_A > RF39 > UBA660 > CAG-1000. The sequence goes on along the minus strand of CABULC010000002.1, from coordinate 409,850 downwards.
TGATAATTCTTTATATTTCTTGTTTAAAAATGTTTCATTATTATCTATGTTAGTTAATATGTTAGTTACTTTTTGAAATCTATTAACAGTTTCTTTTAACATAGTATCAGTATTCATTACTTTTTTTCTTTTTTTTAGATAAGCTGCTACTAAAGCTACACTTGATGGTATAAGTATTACTCCCATTGTTGGTACAAACATTGTTGTAACTACTCCTACTGTTGCTAAAGTAACTACTTTATATTTTTCTCTTCTTATTTTAGCAAATTCTTCTTCTGAACCTTTATTTATTATTGCATACGCAGAAGCTATATCTTCTTTTAATGATTCATTTTGTTTCATTAATTCTAAAATGTAATATTCTGAATATTCTTTTGAGTCAAGAGCTTTCTTATATATTTCAAATGCTTTTCTTTCTACATCATCTAATAATCTTATTCCAAGTTCTTTTGTTGTGAAAGGTTCATCTCCTGTTGATTCTTTCATATAATATCCTCCAATCAAAAAAGTGCTTTTATTGTAGCACTTTCTTAATTGTTAATCAATATTAACTCCTTTGTTAACCGTTTTTAAACCTATTACATATTCTAATACTATAAGAATTAAGTATGTTAACATTACTACTAATAATATTGTTTTAAATACACTTAGAGTAAATGATGTACTTGTAAATATACTCATAATATCACTATTAAATAATCCACTTATATAAACAACTAACAATATTATTATTGATGAAGCCATATATGTTAAGAATCCATATAAACAACTTTTTAACATTTTATTATTATTTGATTTGTGTCCTAAAATAATACCGATGTAACCTGTTAGTAAAATGAATGTAAATTCTAAGAATACTAGTGTAAACATTTGTAATATTAGACTTGTTATACTACTTTCATAAAGTGAAGCTACTAAGTTAAGACTATTCTTTAATAATTCAATATTTTCTTTTGAGTAATAACATATTAATAAAGATGCAGCTATCACTACTGTTGAAGTTAACATTGTAATAACTCCACATAATACTTTAGATAAATACAATGTACTCTTTTTAACAGGAAGAGTGTGTGTTAAATAAGATTCATCTTTATAGAAGTTTAATACTAGTCTTGCCCATACTCTCATTAAGTTATTAATAATAACACTTACTATCATTGATATAGCTACACCATTATTAATTTTAGAAAGTATTAACATAATACCTGAAGTATCAAACATACCGCATATTCTTCCAAGTAAAGCAAAGAATAATGATAAAGTATAGAATATTATTAAGTTTTTATATGTAAATTTTAAATCATATTTAAGTACTTTTAAGAGCATTTGAATGTCCTCCTAAAGATTTCATCTATTGATGATTTTTCTTTTTTACGAAGTTCATCAGCAGGAGCTGTTAGTATTATTTTTCCTTTATCTATAAATATAACTTCGTCTAATATTCTTTCTATATCAGATATTAAGTGTGTAGATATTATTACGCTACTTCCTTCTTTAAAATTAGAAAGTATTGTATCTAATATATAATCTCTAGTAGCTGGATCTACTCCACCTAATGGTTCATCTAAAATATAAAGATCAGCATCTCTACTCATAACAAGTATAAGTTGTAGTTTTTCTTGCATACCTTTAGACATTTTAGATATTTTAGAGTTTATGTCTAAATCTAAATCTTTAAGTAATTTTTTAGCTTTTTTAATATCAAAATTATCATAGAACTCATTAAAATAATTAAGTGTATCTATTACTTTCATTTCTTTATCTAAGTAAGTTCTTTCTGGTAGGTATGAAATAATCCTTTTAGATTCTACTCCCGGATGTTTTCCTTCAATAAGTATTTCACCACTAGTTGGAGTAAGTAAATCATTAATAAGTTTTATTAGTGTTGTTTTTCCTTGCCCGTTTTTACCTAAAAGTCCAACTATTTTACCTCTAGGTATTATTAGGTTTATATCTTTTAGAATTTTTTTATTATCAAAACTTTTTGATAGGTTTTTACACTCTAAAAGTTCCATATTATTTTCCTCCTAATTCCTGCAAGTACTTAATTGATTCTTCATAAGTTATACCTATACTATTCATAGAACTTAAGTATTCATTTACTTTTTCTTTAGCTAGTTTTTCTTTAGCTTTGTTAATAACTTTTGAATCACTAGTGACAAACTTACCATTTGTTCTTTCAGTATAAATTAGTTTTTCATTTTCTAGTTCTACTAAAGCTTTTTGCATAGTATTTGGATTAACTTTGTAGTAAAATGCTAGCTCTCTTACAGAAGGTAATCTACTTCCTACGCTTAATTTACCTGATACTATATCAACTCTAACGATATCAACAAGTTGAATATAAATTGGTATATTATTATCGAATGTATAACTCATGTGTACTCCTTTTATTGTATTACTTGCATAATACAATAATACTATTATATATATTTTATGTCAATAGAAAAAGTCAATTATATTGACTATAAATCTATAAAGTTATAATTTACATTATTAAGTTTTAATATTTTTTCTATGTCTTCTAGTGTTAACCAAATTGATGCGGTGTTTTCATTAGGATGAGCACCAATTTCTTTGAAGGCTTTTATATCATTATCTATTAATACTTTTACTTTATGTTCAGTGTCATTAAGTATTCCAAGTATAGTTACTGAACCTTTTTTAAGACCTAAATATTTTTCTAAATCTTCTTCACTTGCGAATGTTAAAGGTCTAAGTCCTAAAGTATTTCTTAATTCTTTTAAGTTAACTCTTTTATCTCCTTTAACTAGTATTAAATAATAGTTTTGTTTTTTATCATCTCTTATGAATAGATTCTTAACTACTTCAGTATCATCTTCAAGATTAAGCTTTGACATTTCTTCCATAGTAAACACTGCTTTATGTTCAACTTTTTTATATTTAATATTTAAACTATCTAAGTATTTATAAACTTCTTCTTTCTTAGTGTACATAACTCCTCCATATAAAAATGCAATGTTATTTCTTCATTGCATTTATTATATCAAAGTTCTTTATAAAGTTAAATAATTTAACATCTTTGTACTTTTCTATTATTTTATAAATTAGTAATGTTATAAAGTATGCGACAGTAGCTCCGATTAATCCTGATATCATACCACCTATTACATCTGTTGGATAGTGAACCATTAGATAGTTTCTTGATATACCCATTAAGAATATAAATAGTATGCACCAATATTTTTTCTTTGTTTTAGCCATAAATACTAATGACATCATTGCTGCTGTCATGGCTGTTGTGTGACCACTTGGAAATGAGAAATCACTTTCAGTAACCATACCTGCATATTGCCACCAATCTTTATATTCAATACCACTCATATATGGTCTTGGTCTTGCAACCATATCCTTTAAAATAAAGTTAGTTAGTATAGCTCCTGCTCCAATAGCACCAAACATACAAATTCCAAACTTTCTTGTTTTCTTAAATAACATTAAGAATATACTAAGTAAAATAAGAAATAAACCCTTTTCTGCAAAAAGACTTATAAACTTAAATAACCAATTTAAATTACCATTTGTTAATAAAGCAAGCTCATGTAAAACACTTAATATAGCATGATCAAATCCACTAAATGTAGTATTTAACCACTCTGCTGCAGCTGTTAATTCCATATGTACCTCCTACTACATTATTATTTTACATTTATAACTTATTTAAAACAATAACATTAATTATTCTTTACATTTTTATTATCAATTATAGCAAGTAAACTTCTAAGTCTAATAGTAACAGCCCCCATATTAGATATTTCATCTATCTTTATTTGAGTGTATACTTTATCTTTACTTTCTATTATTCTTCTTACTTCATCAGTTGTAACTGCATCTACTCCACAACCAAATGATACTAATTGAACTAAATTAATATTCTTATTAGATTCACATACGTACTTAGCTGCTGCATATAATCTTGAATGATAAGTCCATTGATTCATTACTTTTGTTTTAAATGGTTTTACCTTATGACTAATACTATCTTCAGTTATAACTACTGCACCTAGTGATGTAATAAGTTTGTTAATACCATGATTTACTTCAGGGTCTACATGATATGGTCTTCCACATAATACAATTATTGGCATATCTTTTTGCTTTGCAATACTTATAAATTCTTCTGCTTTAGTTCTAACTTTTAATAAATAATTATTATATGCTTCATATGATTTTTCTACTGCCTTTTTTAATTTTGAATCAGTTACTTCTATCCCATAATATTTAATAATTGATTTTATTCTTTTATTAAATTGTTTTTTGTCTGCTAAACTTACAAAATCATCTATGAAAGCATCTTTATTTAAATTATTTACATTTCCTCTTATTACTTGAGGATAGTATGCTACTACTGGACAATTATAGTGATTTGTTCCAAGTTTTTCATCAAAGTTATAACTCATACTTGGATAGAATATATAGTCTACTTTAGAATCTATTAAATATTCAATGTGTCCATGTGCTAGTTTAGCTGGATAACATATAGTATCTGATGGTATAGTTTTTTGTCCTTTTAAATATGTATTTCTATTTGAGAATGATGAAACAACAACATTTAAACCTAATGACTTAAAGAATGTATACCAAAATGGTAATAGTTCATACATATTTAAAACTAAAGGTATCCCTATAGTAGTTTTATTTTCATCAATTTCATTATTCATAAATTCTTTTAATAATGATTGCTTATATTCATATAAATCATAGTGTTCTTGTTGTACTCCATTATTAAGCGGTTTTGAACATCTATTACCTGCGATAAATCTTCTCTTCTTATCGAAAGTATTTATTACTAAATTGCAATGATTAGTGCATCCATTACAGTTTATATTTCTTGTTTCATAATTAAAGTTCTTTAGTTCTTCAAAGTTTAATATTTTACTTTTATCATTATTCTTTTCTTTACTATAAAGTGCACTTCCGTATGCTCCCATTAAGCCTGAATATTTTGGTCTAGTTACATTGTGTCCAATTTCTTTTTCAAATGCTCTTAGTACAGAATCATTTAAAAATGTTCCACCTTGTACTATTATATTTTCACCTAAATCTTTAGGATTTGCACATCTTATAACTTTATATAAAGCATTTTTTACTACACTCATGGAAAGGCCTGCAGCTATACTTTCTATAGATGCACCATCTTTTTGAGCTTGTTTTACTGAACTATTCATAAATACTGTACATCTTGATCCAAGGCTTACTGGACTTTTAGCATAAAGACCTAAGCGTGAAAATTCCTCTGTAGTGTATCCAAGTGCTTTAGCAAATGTTTGTAAGAATGATCCGCATCCACTAGAACAAGCTTCATTTAAATATAAACTATCTATTGAGCCATTTTTAATCTTAAAGCATTTTATATCTTGTCCACCTATATCAAGAATAAAATCTACTTTGGGATTTATCTTTTTAGCTGCAGTATAATGTGCGATTGTTTCAACTACTCCATAATCTATATTAAATGCGTTTTTAATTAACTCTTCACCATAGCCAGTTACTGCGCTAGATTTAATATTAATACCCGGATATCTTTCATATAAATCTATTAAGTATTTTTTTACTATTTCAACTGGGCTTCCTTCATTTGAAGAATAGAATGGATTAAATATGTTTCCATCTTCATCACAAAGAACCATCTTAATAGTAGTACTCCCTGCATCTATTCCTAAATACATATTTTTACTTGGTTTATCTAATTCTTTTATAGATGTATCGTTGTGTCTTTTCAAGAATTCTTCATATTCTTTTTTAGATTTGAAAAGTGCATCACTTTTTACATAGTTGCTTTGTTCTTTAAACTTCTTAAATTTATTTTCTAATTTAGTTAGTGTTGTTTCTTCTTTAACGTTTGCGAGTACTGAACCTATTGCTACAAAATATATTGCATCTTCTGGAAGGACTCCTTTAGTGTTTAATATTTCATCAAAACTATTTCTAAGTTCACTATAAAAATATAGTGGACCACCTAAATATAAAACATTATTGCCTATTTCTCTTCCTTGTGATAAACCTGATATTGTTTGATTTACTACTGCTCTAAATATACCAGCAGCTATGTCTTCTTTTCTAACTCCTTGATTTAATAGAGGTTGAACATCTGATTTAGCAAATACTCCACAACGTGATGCGATATTGCATATCTTTTCATGATGACTTGATAGTTCATTTAATTCTTCTCCAGTTACATTTAGTAAAGATGCCATTTGATCTATGAATGCTCCAGTTCCACCAGCACAACTTCCATTCATTCTCATTTCAAAGCCACCAGTTAGAAATAACATTTTGGCATCTTCTCCACCTAATTCTATAACTGTATCAGTATTTGGATAATACTTATTAACAGCAATCTTTTCTGCATATACTTCTTGAACAAAAGGGATTTTTAAACTTTCAGCATAGCCTAAACCTGCTGAACCAGAGATTGTTACTGTTATTTTGTCATTCTTTATAATGGCTTTAAGTTCATTTAATATTTTTAATACAGCATTTCTTATCTCAGAATAGTGACGTTCATATTTTTTAAATAATATATTTTCTTTTTCATCCATTACTATACATTTTATAGTAGTTGATCCTATATCAAAACCTACTCTTTTCATATTACTTCTCACCTTCTTCTGCGATAGCTAGCATTAATTTAATTCTATTTTCTTGATTTACTTTTGAAGCTCCTGCATCATAATCTATTGGAAATATATTAGCATTTGGATATAACATTCTAAGTGTTCTTATTGTTCCTTTTCCAACTATGTGATTAGGAAGACATCCAAATGGTTGAGCACAAATTATATTATTGTATCCATTTTCTATTAGTTCTGCTACTTCTCCAGGTAAAAGCCATCCTTCACCCATGTTTACTCCTCTGTCAATTATGTTTTCTGCTAATTTTTTAATCCTTTTAAATGGTGCTGGACAAACAAATTCAGGGTATGGTTTTAATGCATCTTCCATATCTTTTTCCCATGAAGATGCAATAGACTCTACAGTCTTACTAGCATACATACTTACTCTATTCTTTCCATAATATTTATGATTCGTTTCTGCATCAGAAAAACAGAATTCAAAGAATGCTAGTACACCAGGTACCATATATTCGCATCCTTCTTTAAGTAAGAATTCTTCTAGATTGTTGTTAGCGAAAGGAGAATATTTAACATATATTTCTCCTACGATACCAACTTTTTTTAACTTTCTATCTACTCTTTCAATTTCATGGAAACTTTTAGCAATACTTTTCAAATTCTTTTTCATACTTCTATTATTTAAACTTTTCTTAGAAGCAAAATCAGTTGTTAGTTTATTAATCCAATAATCAACTAATTTATCAGTTTCACCTTTTTTCTTTTCATAAGGTTTTACTTGATTTTTTAAAAGCATTAAGAAGTCTCCGTAGATAATAGCTCTTAGAGACATATACATCATCATTGGAGTTAGTTTAAAGCCACTACATTTTTCTATATTACTTGTACTTACTGAAATAACTGGTATATAATCATATCCCATATTTTCTAAAGCTTTTCTAAGTAAACAAATATAGTTAGATGCTCTACATCCACCACCAGTTTGAAATTGTATTAAAGCTACTTTTTGAGTATCATATTTTCCACTTTTAAGTGCATATAGTTGTTGACCTATCGCACATATGGCTGGATAACAAATATCATTATGTAAGTAACTAAGTCCAGTATCAATAACATCTTTTCCTTCATAATGAAGGACTTCTACATTGTATCCATATAATGCGAATACTTTCGTTAGAAGTCTCATATGTACCGGAAATATATCTGGTGCTAGTATAGTATGAGTTTTTTTCATTTCTTTAGTAAATTCTGCTGTCATATATATGTCTCCTTTAAACTATTTTTTCTTTTCTTTGAAGATTTTAACTGATGTAATAACTGTTATTAAACTAAGAATACCTTCTACTAAAAGGTTAGCTCCAAGTAATATAGTTAATACCATTGCACTTTCGCTAGGCTTTATCATTAATGTGATGCCACAGATACAAGCAAGTATTGCAAATATTAAGATTAGATACCATTCACGAATACCAAACTTACGTGCTTCATTAGAGATATGCATTTTAAACATACTATCTGTAAATATTGATAAACCTAATGCGATACATATAAAGTTAATAAATCCACCTGGACGTACTAAAATGATAATTCCAAGTACTATTAATAAAATACCAAATGGTAAATCATATTGAAAAGCTAGACGATATAAATCGTTTGAGAAATAACCAAATAATTTAATCATACCAAAAATTAACAAAAGAATCGCACACATTATAACTAATATAGTTTGAGAAAATGCTGGATTTATCATAAGTACTAATCCTAAAATACATAATATGATAGACATAACTATGTAACTTGTTTTAGCTATACGTATAAACTTACTCATCTTAGTTCCTCCTTTCATTATATAAATAGTATAACTTCATAATTTATTTTTTTAAATGGACAGTTTTTTTGTGATGTTTAATTTTTAGGCAAAACGATTTAAATGCATAAAAAAAGAATATTAATTAGAGTGTCTATTAATAAACTCTATTAATATTCCTTTAGTTATTTTTGTATATGTTACATATTCTTTTATATATGATTCATCTAGTTTTCTTGATAGCCAATCAATACAAAAACCATAGAATTGACATTTTACAAAACTTATTAAGAATTTTTTATCTTTGTCACTTATATTCATTTCTTTAGTAATTGAATTTATAAGTGTTCTAACTGTATATTCACATGCTTCCATTATGAATCTTTCATAAATATTTTTATCTAAGTGATTATAAATATTTAGAATTGTTTTTTTATTTTCAAGTACATATTTAATTGCTACTTCAACTGCCATGTCTATAGAATCAATAGTTGGGTAGTTCTTAATTAATACATCAGTTTCTTCAGTAATAACATTCTCTAATAAATCATTTATATCTTCGTAATGATAATAGAATGTATTTCTATTCACTCCACATTCATCAACAATATCTTTTACTGTTATTTGATTAAATGGTTTTTCTTTTAGTAAAGATATAAATGTGTCTTTAATTGCTTTCTTAGTAAAGTTTGCCATAATATCCCTCTTTAAATATTATACAATAAATTTATGTTTTTTAAAAACTATGATATAATTTTTTTAGAGGTATTATCTATGAAAATGTATGATTATGACAAAACTATTACGAAACTTAAACTTGAAGAAGTAGATGAAGTAGAAAAATTAAAAAGAGTTATAAAGTGTTCTAGTGATTGTTATGATACTTTAATTAGATTTTATAATTATTATTTAGCTTTAATAGAAAAAAATGATGATTTGGATGATTTTGATGAGGATATTAAGAGTATTAAAAATAGTAAAGTAAAAACTATTAAAGGATATTTAGATTTAATTGAAAAGATTATTGATACTACTAATGAAATAGCTAATGAAACAATAGAGTTAAATTCTAAATTACATAAAAAAGAGAAAGTTATAAAAAAGAATAAAAATAGCCTATTAAAAAATCTACTTATTGGTTCTTTATTTGGAAGTAAAAATACAAAGAAAAAAGTTAATAAATCCAAGGTGGAATTTCATGAAGAGGAAGAACTAGAAGATGATGATTTTCATTATGAAGATCCAGATTAAAAAAGAGTTTTAAAACTCTTTTATTTTGTTTATATATACCCTTTCATTATTTGTTTTATCACAATAATAAATATAATTATTTTTTTCTAATAAGTTTATTAAATCTTCATGATTAGTGTAAAGTGTTATATATATTTCATTTACATTATTTTTAAGTGCTTCGCTGTTTGCTAATTCTAAATATTTAGTTCCAATATTTTTAAACTTAACATCTACTTTTAAAGTACATATTTTTAATCTTTTTGATGGTTTAAATTCTTTATTGAAGTCTTTGTAGTTTTCGCTTTTATCTTCTATTTTTAGGATTAAAATAGATGTTATCTTATTATCTTGAAATGTTATATAAGCTTTTCTATCTAGATGATTATTAAACCAAATAATAAAATCTTTATATTCATTTTTTAGCGAATCAAAGAATCTATCATTTATATCTAAATCTTTTAATTGTTTTTCAATTATACATATATCTTTCATTGAAATAATTATATCTTAAATAAAAGAGAATGTAAATCTATTGTATATTTACATTCTCTTTGTTTTTTAAATATTCTTCTTTTGTTAATCCGTAAAGTACTAAATCTTGAATACCACCATAGTAATAGAACATTGCTTGTTTTCTTGTTCCTTCATATTTAAGACCAATCTTTTCCATTACTTTCCATGTACCTGGATTATCTTTTGCTCCACAACTTTCTATTCTATTTAAATCTAAAGTATCAAAGGCAAACTCTAATATACGTTTAGATGCTTCAGTTATATAACCATGACCCCATTCATCTTCTCTAATCCAGTAATCTATTCCGGCTGTCTTTGCTTTTTCATCATGAATATTTAAATATATTGTACCAAGTATTTTATTATCTTCTTTTTTTACTATAGTCCATCTATAGAAATCTTTATTTTCATACTTTGATTCATCAAAATATTCTCTATTTTTAATTATGTTATTTCCTAGTTTTGTAGGGCCCAAATACTTTCTTAGTTTAGGATTTAATTCTATAAAGAAGAATTCATCTATATCTTCATTAGATGTTCTTCTAAGAATTAATCTTTCTGTTTCTAAAGGGATTGTTCCGGTATGATTTATTTTTTCATAATCATGTCCTTTTATATCTATGGTACTATTTTCTACATTATAATGTTCACCAAAATACTCTATATTTCCATTTTCACATCTAATAAAAGATTCATTTGGAAGTGCGATTAATGGTGTATCATTACTTACAGTAAAAACTTCTTTTAGAAAGTCAATGTTTTTAAAATCTAAGTGTGGATATATATTAAAATCCACTAAACCTAATCCTTCATATTTTACTAATTTATAATCTTGATATTCATCTAAATAAACAACATTTTTACTTTGATTTAGACTACCTGCTGAAACACCTAATATTAATTTTCTATTTGTAATATCTTCTTTAATATCATATTCATTTATACTTTTCATTTCTTTATAAGTATCTCCACCCATAAGAAAAACTATATCTGATTTATTTAATAATTCTTTTGCTTCGTCTTTTAATACTCTTTTATCAACAAGATATTCACATTTAAAATTAATGCCTATATTATTAAATGCATCTATTAGTAGTTTTTTATTTGTATCTGTCTTTTCAGTGTTATCAAAGTCTGATGCTATAAAAGTAATTACACTATTATCTTTTATATCTTTCTTTAAAGATGTGGCTTGTTCTTTTGTAAAGCCATTTACCTTATCTATTCCACTAAACAAATAATTAATCATGATATCACTTCCTTTATTTGATTATAACATATAATTAAAAGAAAACTCATCATAAGATGAGTTTATATTACCAAGAGCTTCCGCCTCCACCACCGGAGCCGCCTCCTGAAAATCCACCACCGGAGAAACCTCCTCCTGAGAATCCTCCACCACTGCTTCCTGATGATTCATATGGTCGTGATGTCATACTTCTATTTGCTGATGACATTGTTGAATTCATAAATCTATTGAAACGGTAACTATCAAATGGATCGGTTGTGTCATACCAATTTGGATTTTGAATTGCTATACTTTCAAATTTCTTAATCCATTTATCAGATATTCCAAATACATAGGTATAAGGTAAAATATTATAGAAATATTCAGGATTTTCTGCAACTAATGCTTCTAATTTATCTTTCTCTGCTGTTTCTAAGAATCTTTTGAAACCTAATATCATCCCATATAATTCTCTTCCAAGTCTGGTTCTATCTTTAGAAAATTTTCTATAAAGTAAAATTGCAAATATTGAAATTGTTCCTATGGCTGCTGATAATAAGTAAAAAGGTTCATCCGGTATTGCTTGCTCTACACCAGCTATCATTATTCCTACAAATACTGGAATAAAAAAGATTAGCGATGCTCTCATAATCATTCCATTTGGAGATGAACTTTTTGTTAACATTGATATATATATGAAAGAAAATACAAATATTCCTGCGATGGCTGCAACTTTTATATAGTCTGGATTATAAATATATGTTGGAATTAAAGTATTTATTAAATATATAGCCACTGCTATAATATATAGCCATACACAATAACCACTTTTTGTAAAATATCTACTTTTATTACTACTAGTTGTCATTCTTGTTTTTATTTTCTCTATTGTTTTATAAAATTCATCTTCTAAATCTTCATTAGTGACTTGATCAATTAAACCTGATTTGTTCTTTTTACAGTCAAATAAATCTCTCATGAATATTTCTTCGTTTTCATCGTTTCCGTCATATTCTTTTAATTTTGTTATTTTAAATCCTGCCTGTTTAAGTAAACCTTTTTCTTTATGTTCACCTATTTTTATATATCCTTTATTTGCTAGTATAATTAATAATGATATAACATCTTTATCATTTACATATCCTTTATAAATGAATGCAATATCTAAAGAGTTCATTCCTTCAGGTGGATAAAATTCTACTGTTTCCACTATTGGTTCTTTTTCTTTACAATATTTAATCCAAATAAATGTGGCAAGTGCTAACAAAGCTAATGTTAATCCTATTATTATAAATACTTCTATTGATATGCTATTATCAACTTTGAAATATCCTTCTGGAAGTTCTATTCTAATAGTTATTCCCTCATAGCTATTTAACATATAATTATATGAACCTGTTATAGTTCTTCCATCAATATCATATGTTAATGCGTCTTCTCTATATCCAGATGCTCCATTTGCACCTACTGAAAAACCTATTTTACTTGTATCAAATTCCTTTGGCATAGTTATTTTGAATGTTACATTACTTATGGATGTATCCCATTCAGTACCAATTATATTGTAATATAATTCATCATATGTATCACTATTGTCTTTTCTTAAAAAGTAATCATAATCAATTATATATGTTTTTTTACCTGTTACAGTTCTACTTGATTTTCCTATTTTAATAGAATAATCACCATTTTCTCTACTTATACTATAATCTTCGTTAACGCTTTTAACTTTTATTCTAGATTTGCTTGTTTGATTAGAACCATCTTCTCTATAAATGTTGTTTACAGTTGGTATTTTTCTTATAATACCATGTTTTGCAGTTCTAAAATTTGCTTCGATTGTTTCTTTTATTTCTAATTTATTGTCTTCATTTACTACTATATTTACATCATAAGAATCAATTACATAAGATGTGTCTGCTTTAATATTAATAAATGAAAATGAAATAGTTAATACAATCAATATTAAATACTTTACTATTTTTTTCATTTGTCCTCCAAGTCTGGTGCTGTTATACCATTTGGAAAACTCTCAATACTTTTATAGTTTTTAAAAAATTTAATTATTAAGTCAGTTGCTTGGCATTTTTTATTTTCTCTAAATACATCATGTGTAGTTTTTTCTAACATAATAATCTTTTTATATTTGTTTTGTACACTCTTATATACATAGTCAACTGATTCTTGCGGAACTATAAAATCTTTTGTCCCTCTAAATATAAGTGTTGGTACTTTAACATTTTTAATATTTTCCTGAAGTTCTTTTACTATTTTAAAGAATTCTATGTAACAGTTAGCTGGTAATTTTAATAATCTATTTGTTACTAATTGAACTCCGTATTCTTCAAATATTTTTGGCGTTGATGTAAGGGCTGTGCCCATATTAAACTTTTCTTCTTCAAAACCAGATATTCTAAAAGCAGGTGCTACTAAAACCAACTTTTTAACTTGCGGATACTTTGCTGTAACATAAGATGCTAATACTCCACCCATAGAGTGTCCTATAACATATATTGTTTCATATCCATGGGATATTAAAAATTCCATCTCACTATCTACTTTTTTAATCCAATCTTTATAAGTTATCTTCTTTTTAAAATCTCCATCATGACCTGGTAAAGTAAAAGTAAATACATCATAATTACCAATTAGTTCTAATCTATGAGTTAAGTATTCTTGATCATATACTCCACCGGCAAAACCATGAACTACTAAAATAGCTTTTTTAAACAATTTCATATTCTACCTCTCTATGCTTATATTTTAGCATAATTGGTAGTATCTTTCCACTTATTCTAATTCATTTTTCCAACTTTCATCTATTTCATCTTCATCATAAAAAATACAACTTAATTTGCTTACGGCTTTATATAGTTTTTTTACTCCTTTTTCACTTTTTTCATAATTAGCTATAAACGAATCATCTATACCTATACTTCTTCCTTCACTATATGAATCTATATCGGCACCAATATACATAAATTTCCAATCTTTATGAGATTCAATTAATTCTTTTATTTGTGATTTATTATATTCCTTAGATGCATTTTCATAACCATCTGTTGTAATAACAAACATTACTCTATTAGGATTTTTAGCTTCCATTTCTCTTATGGTTTTACCTATCGCATCTAGTAAAGCAGTACATCCTCTTACATAATATTCCTTATTAGTTAGTTTCTTGATGTTATCAACATCTTCTCTATTATGTAAAACTTCATACTTATCATCGAATAATATAGTTGTTACTTTAACATTCTTTCCTCTTTGTGAATCAATATAACTATTATATCCACCAATAGTATCTTTTTCTATTCCACCCATAGAACCACTTCTATCGAGTAGAAAGATTACATCCATTTCATTATTAATTCTTTTTTTCATTATATCTCCCTCTTTCTCTTTAATAATAATATTTTCTACTATTTATTTGGTCGCTTAATAAGTGACATTTATGTTATAATTACCTAAAGAGGAAATTATGAAAGAAGAACTAAAAAAATATATTGAATTAAATTTTGAAAAGCAAAAAGAGTCTATACATGGATTAGGTACATTTTCACTAAAAAGCAAACTTAAAAATATTTTTTATGATGAAAGTTATGAAGATGAAGAACCTGAAGTCAGGGAAGAATTTCAGTCATATAAAAAAAGTTCTACTTCAGTTGAAGACTTCTTAAAAATTAATGATAAATATAATGATTTTCAAACTATGTTATTTAAAATGATAGATGAAAGAAACCTTAAAGATAGTGATGTATATAATAAAGTTAATATTGATAGAAGACTTTTTTCAAAGATAAGAAGTGATAAGAATTATCATCCATCTAAAGAAACAATTATATTACTTGGTTTATCTTTAGAACTTAGTGAAGAAGAAATAACTATATTATTAGATAGTGCTTCTTATAGTCTTCCTAAGAATAATTATTTTGATTTAATAATTAGATTTTGTTTTATTAATAAAGTATATAATATTAATGAAGTTAATGAATTACTTTATGATTATGATTGTAAACTATTAAATGCATAATAAAAGAGAACTTTTGGTTCTCTTATTTTAATATTCTTTGTAATTCACTTTGTTTATGTTTTCCAAGTAATTCACATAATTCTTCTTCTGTTATATTTTCTAAGCCTCTATGTAGTAATCCTTCGTATGCAGTACTTTCAAACATATAATCATACTTTCTTTCAAATTTATTTTTACTTGATTTTATTGCTCTTTCTGTTTCTTCTTCCTCTTCAAAGTCTTCATCGAAATAATCATAAAATCCATTATTAAAATATGTTTTAGCATCTAGTGAACTCATTTGTCTATTATTACTTCTTGAATTATTTCTTGATTTTATATTTATATCATTTCTAATTAGGTCTTGAACTAGTTGTGAGATTTGTAAATTATTTAAATCATATATGTTTTTATTTTCCATATTTTTAGATATAACACCTGATGATGTCATATGTGTTGTATTATTTTTATGTTTATTTACTTTATATATTTTTCCTTGAGCTAGCATTAATTGATAAACTCTTTTTAATGAAGGATGAGACCCTTTTTTATCTATTAACATTTCTCTTAAAATTCTATCTACAGTTGTTTTTTCTTTCTTTGGTGTTAAATTTACTAAGAATGATGTAACTGCTGGTTCTGGATAAAAACAATCGCTTCCGATAGCTTTTACTATATCGATATCACAAAATGCTTTACTGATAGCTCCCATTATTCCAAATTCTGGATTTGAGTGTCTTGATGTTCCTTCTGTTATTTGTACTGGTGAAACTAACTTTCTTGTAGAATTTTGTGATAATACTAGTGTTAAACCTTTTAATCTTGAACCTTTTGAATTACTTGGTTCATAATTTAAAGCTCCAGTTCTTGCTAAATTAATTAATAATGGTTCAGTTATAGTAAATGGTAGATTTGCAATGATTCTATCATAACTACTGTAATCAAAGTCTAATGCATCTCCTTCAACAACTGTTACATTTTCATAATTTTTGTATCTTCCTCTTAAATAATTTGCATAATATGGGTCTTTTTCTATTACTGTAACGCTGTTATTTCTTGAAACTAAGAAGTCAGTTATTGCTCCACTTCCTCCTCCTATTTCAACAATAGATTCTCCATCTTCAATATGAGCACTATCACAAATTTGCTCAATCATATCCTTATCTACTAAGAAATGTTGATCCTTAGTAGGATTTGGATTCTTTTCTAAATATTCCATATTTTCCCCCTTGTTATTAAATTGGCATATATTTTAACACATTGTTACAATCCTGTCAAATTATTATAGTTTCATATTGTTAGATTTCACTACCAGAATGATTAAGTTTTTTATATTTTTCAATTATCTTTTTTTGATATTCATATTCTTCATCATTATCTGTTAAATGAAATGAATTTTCAATATATATTTCTTCTCTTATACCGTTTAATTTTGTATAGTTATACTTACTTCTTATCATGTCTTTTAGTTTTTGCGCTTTTTCTACTACTAATTTATTTTTTTTATTGATTATTTGTTTTGTGTCTATTATTTCAAATTCTACTATGCATATTTTTTTACTACTATATTTTGTTAAATCTTTTATTTTATAATCTGTTTTCCATTTTTCATCTGGTGGATAATTATATAATTCATTTATAAATTTTATAAAATTTGTGGTATCTAAGTTTAGACTTTTTGACTTTATGTTTCTTCCAACTTTTCTTATATTCTTTTTTATTTCATTTTGGTACATATATGTAGGATTCCAAATAATTCCTATATATTTCATTATTGTTTACTTCTTTCAATAATATTTTTAGCAAAATCTATTAATTTTTGATTTTTACATCCTACTTCTTCTACTTTTGGTAAATACCAATTTGGATCATATATATTTAATCCTACTTTATCTGTTGCTCTTATATATATGTTTGGTTCTGCTAATTCTAATTCCATAAGTGTTGGTTCTTCATTTTCTAAGATAGCGTCTACTCTAGCTATTAATACCTTATTGGAATCTAATTTACTAACTATTTCTTTTGCAAATATTTCCAATTTTTCTGGAACATCATTTATTGCTTCTTTTTCTTTTTGACCATAAATTTTTCCAGGCTTTTTTACTACTGTTTGTACTAATACTCCATTTAGAAATACCATTCCATATTCTCCATCTTTTATTCCTTTTCCAAATTCTTGAAGTATTATACCTCTATCAGTAAACTTGTTTAAAAGTTCATTAAAAACTTCATCACAATTCTTTGTTATATGAGCAAGTGGATCATTATTTATATTAAATGGATCTATTAAATATGTATTATTGCTTCTAGCTGATACTGTAGGTTTAAGAACAAATAATGATTTGTCAACTTTATCTGGAAAGTATTTCTTTATAGTTTCAACTATGTTTTTTTCTGGTTTGTGCATTCCTTCTTTTTGTTCTTTAGAAAATATTTCACATGGCATTATTCTTATATTGTTTTTCTTTAACCATTCTATTTGTTTGTTTTTATAAATATTATTTAATACGATATCTACATTATTATAAACTTTTACTTTTTTTGATTTCAAATATTCTAACCATTGAACATATTCATCTAATCTCTCATGGTAATCCCATGTTGATCTAATTATTACTAAATCTCTTGAAGTCCAATCATATTGCTTATTATCCCAAGAAACTATCTCTACATCAGCTCCTTCATTTATTAGATATTTCTTTAATATTGCATCATCTACATCTTTTAAATAAGGAGTATATGACGCAATTGTTATCTTTTCCATATTTTTCTCCTTTACTTTCTTTTTACTAGATAATTTCCAATTGATAGATAATCTAAATTCATTCTTTCGAAACTATCTATTGCTTCTTGTGGTGTACAAACTATTGGTTCACCTTTTACATTGAATGATGTATTTATTACTACTGGTATTCCAGTTAACTTATAAAATTCATTTATTATATTATAAAATAACTCATTATATTCTTTAGTTACTGATTGTATTCTTGCTGTTCCATCTACATGTGTAATTGCTTGTAATCGATCTTTCATTTCATTTAAAACTTTGAAGTTTTTTGTCATATGAGGTGAGAATATGTCTGAATCAAATACTATTTCTTGTTTGTCATACATTACTGCTGGTGCAAGTGGTCTCCATACTTCTCTTCCTTTTAATTCATTCATTCTTACAAGCATTTCATATTTTTCAGGGCTTGCAAGTAAACTTCTATTTCCAAGTGCTCTTGGTCCTAATTCTAGTCTTCCTTGATAATTAGCGACTATTTTTCCTTCTGCTAATAGTCTTGCTATTACTTCTTCAATATTATCAAATTCATCATAATTGTAATCTTTTTCTTTTAATGCTTTTTCTATTTCTTTATTACTATACTCTGGTCCTAGATAAGGAATCATTTCTATTTTTACATCATCACCTAAATCTATTGCACCTTTTATTGCTGCTCCTAGTGAAATACCTCCATCATTAGCAGCAGGTTGAACAAACACGCTTGAAACCTCTTCCATATTTTCTACTGCAGATGATGTTGGACAATTTAATCCTACACCGCCTGCTATGCATACATCATGTACTCCTGTTTCTTTAACATATTTTTTTATTAGTCCACACATTATTTCTTCTAAAATAACTTGGCTTGATTTCGCAAGATTAGCATATGGAAGAATATCTTCTGTTACTTCTATGATTTTTCCATTTCTTTTAGGAATGATATTTGAAAGTAATTCTTTCCATTTTTCTAGAGATGCTTTTTCTTCATCTTTACCAACTTTATCAATATGAAAAGCACAATTTATATTACCATTCTCATCTAAATTTATTAATTTTCTTAATTCTTCAACATAAGTTGGTTCTCCATAAGATGCAAGACCCATTGTTTTACCTTCTTCTCCGCCTTTGAATCCTATTTGTTTTGTAATTCCTGTATAAAAGTATCCAAGTGATACAGGTGTTTCCATAAGAAGTTTTAAATTTTTACTGTTTCTATCCGCCAAATATACTGATGTTCCCATATATTCACCTTGACCATCTACAATTAAGACTAATGCTTTATCATAATTTGATGGTATAAACGCACTATAAGCATGTGCTTGATGATGTGTTAAATATTCTATTTTATCAGCGTACTTTTCATCATTAAATAATGCTTTTGACATTTCTTCTTTTGATATAAATTTTTTTCCTAACATTTCATATAGTTTTTCATAATCCCATCCGATTACTACTCTATCTATGTCATCCATAGTAATATTACCATAATTTAAGCATGCTTTTATTGATTCTAAAGGTAATGTGTCATATGCATGTCTTTTACATATTAATTTTTCTTCTTCTACTGAAAATAATAGCTTTCCGTCTACTATTAAACTTGCTCCACCATCATGACCTCTTTCAGACCATCCATTAATTCCTAATACTTTCATTTTAAACCCTCCTATTTAATGTAATATCCTACGCAATATACTAAATTCCAAATTATACAATAAATTCCTGAAAATATATTTTCTTTAAAACATGGTATTATTAAGTTCCAATTTGCTGTTGGTCTTTTCTTATGAAGATTTTTTCTTGCTGCTGTTTTTACACCTGTTCCATATCTAAATGCTGATTTTAAATCTTGCTTAAAAGTTAAATTATCATGAATACATGTTAACTCTTCTATAATACCAACTTCAATATTTTGCTTCTTTGCTCTTATATTTAACTCAGAATCTTCTATCCATTTTATATCTTCGTCAAAATAATATTTAATATATTTTTTTATCTTTTTATTTATTCCAATTGATGGGCATAATGCATATCCTGGTAATCCCATACTTCTTAATACTGAAATAGTTTTACTTTGAAAACCATCATTCTTAAACATTACTTTTCCATCAACTAATAAATACTTATCTAAATATTCATTATATAATTCTAATGCTTTTCCTACAATAACTGTATCAGAATCATAAAATACTACTTTGTTATGTTTTGCATTTATTACTCCGATATTTCTTGCTTTACTTAAATTTTTTTCAGGTATTTGTATTATCTTTATCTCTAAATTGCTTTTCTTTTGATATTTTTTTATTTCTTTTAAAAATTCTTTTGGTGAACCATTTAATACTAATATTACTTCAACATCATAATTTATTGAGTTTAATGTGTTTATTATTCTAATATCATCACATACACATATTACTAATGTTAATTTTAATTTTTTATTCATGGTCGTACCTCTATTATTTTAATAATTCTTCTTTCTTTTTTATATAAGCTATAGTCTTATATGTTAATGGTGTTAACACTATTTCATATATTGTTTTTGCGGCTGATTGGCATACTATCATAAATATTAAATCATTTGTTTTGATTGTTCCAACAAATCCTATAGTTAAGAATATTGCAGTATCTAAAAATTCACCTATTATAGTTGATGTAATTGTTCTAAACCATAAATATTTTATTTTAGAGTTATTCTTTATATAATCCATTATGTATGAATTTGTAAGTCCACCAATTAAGTATCCAATAAATGATGCTAATAATAATCTTGGAGTACTACTTAATACTGCAACAAATGCATCTTGATTTAGGTAATATTCAGGATATGGTAATTTCATTGCTATAAAGAATAATATTACCATTATTAAGTTACATATAAAGCCATAAATTATTATCTTTTTAGATTTTTTATATCCATATATTTCAGTTAGTACATCTCCTATTATATATGTTATAGGAAAAACAAGCACACCACCAGTCATTGATATTCCAAATATTGTTATTATTTTTGATGCTAATATATTAGATACTAAAATACATGTAATAAATAATATTGATATGAATAAAAATATTTCTGAGTATAATTCTTTTTTATGTTTTTCTTCTTTTAATTTCATTATCATATCTCCTTTTCTTTGTATTTAGCTGGATCTTTCATTCCTATTTTTTTAAATGCTTCCATTCTTCCTCTACAAGGGTTGCAAATGCCACAAGCTTCTTTATCATTAGCTACGCATGTCCATGTATATTTAAATGGTATATTAAATTCTATACCTTTTCTTATTATTTCTTCTTTACTTAGAACATTTAATGGTGCATATACTTTAACATTTTTTGTTAGTTTTGTTGAAATTGAAACTAAGTTGTTAATTGCATCATAATATTCAGGACTATTATCTGGGCAAATCCATGGACCTCCATCACTTCCAGTAAAGATTGCTTGAGCATTAATTACTTCTGCCCATGCAACGCAAGCACTAATGATACATGTATTTCTATAGGGAACATAAATAAAATCATCTGATATATTTTCAAAATGAAGATTTAAATCTGTTATACCTGATGAACCTAATTCTCCTAACCATTTCATATTAATGATTTTATGTTCTTTAGCATTAAAATATTTTGCTAGCTTTTTACTGTTACTTATTTCCTTTTTTAGATTCTTTTGTCCATAATTAACAGTTAAGAAATAAAGTTCATATCCTTCACTTTTTGCTATCGCGGATACAACTGCACTATCAATTCCTCCACTTATAGCTACTATTGCTTTTTTCATAATTCCTCCTTCTAAAGAAAAAGAATATTGTATTTTTTACAATATTCCCAATCCATCACAATAAATACTTGCGCAACTTTAACTGCAAATATCATAAAACATACATTTTCTTTTTATTGACAATAGATTAACATTTTATTTACTTATATGTCAACATTTTTTAGTCTTTTTTTCTTTTTATGATACTTTCTATTTCTTTTGTTAAGTATTCGTCTTCAGTGTCTTCTAATACATCCCATAATGGATTATTATCTTCATCCACTACTGGCACTAGTTCTAAAGAACCTTGATTGTTTACTATTGCTAGAAGATTATCTTCAACTCCTAAACATAAATAATAATCAAAACTTAATACTTTTTCTAATAAATCTTTTGCATTATTTTTTGGGCATATTTTATAGAATCTTGAAAATTCATTATTTCTTATAGCTTTCATAACAGCATAAATATGTTTACAGAAGAATTCACATGGACAATTACAATATACTTGTGTTTTCTTTTCTTCTTCATTATATTTTACTATTGTTAAATATTTATAAGTTCCGTTTACTACCCCAAAATATCTATCATCTATCTTCTCTAAGAATAGAACTCTTTTTTCTTCAAAGTACTTTTCTCCTCTTTCAATAATATTTTCATTAAATATATCCTCTAAGTCATCATTAAATAAATCAAAATCAAATTCTTTTTTGTATTCATACTTCTCAGTTTCACCAGTTACACTAGAAATGATTTCATATAAGAAACCCTCTAACTTTTTTGGTAAGTTTTGAAATATAAAGTTTAATATATCATAAACATATGTTATTTCTTCTGGAAGATATTTATCAAATTCAACATTTATTTGTTCACCATTACTAGTATTTAATTTAACACTTAATAATACTTTTCTGTCTTCTACTAAAGTTTCTGACTTATAACTTGTATTAATGTCTTGTAAGTTACCTATATTATTTATAAATACTTCTATTCTATCACTTGGTATATACTCTGAACTTATATATTTTTCTATATTTTTTGTTAAAACTAAATCTAAATCAAACCAACTAAGTTTATAAGTCTTAGTGTTTTTTAGTTCATCTAGTCTAATATAAATATTATAGCCTTCATAATTAATTAAAGATAATTCTAATATATTTTTATCTTTCTTAAAATATTTAATTATAGAATCTAGTTTCTTTTGTGTTTCTTTGTTCACGTTATCACTTCCATTTTAGTTATTGGCTATGTATTTAGCAAGTGGTATATCCGCTGGTGCTAAATCATAATTTAATAGTTCATTTATATTTACCCATTTATATTCTGAATGATCATGAAGTTTAAATTCTCCGCTTATATATTCACATTCATATAGTCTTAAATCAACTGTTTTAGTTGGGTATTCACATACATTATTTGTTATATATTTATTAGCTTTAATATCTAGTTCAAACTCTTCTTTTATTTCTCTTTCTATAGCATGTCCTTCTGTTTCATTTGGTTCAACTTTTCCTCCTGGAAACTCCCATTTGCCTAAAACATTTTCATCACCAGTTGAACGTCTTGCGATTAATACATTATTATCTTTCTTTATTAATGCCGCAACTACTAATATATTTTTCAATGTAATCACCTGATTAAATTATATCAAATGAAAAATAGTTAAACAAGTTAACTACTCTTCTACTTCTTCTTTCTTTTCTTCTTGTTTAGTTTTTAAGTCTTCAAATAATTTTGTAACAGTTGGATTATTATGAGCAAGTTTCTTAATAGAAAGATCTTCTGCTTTGTTGTTTGCTAAACGAAGATTATCATCAGTTTTTAATAAATGTTCTTTTGTTTTTTGTAGATGATCTATAGTTTTATCTATTTCTTCTATGGCTTTAGCAAATCTTTCACTAGCAAGTCTATAATTTCTACCAAAACCTTCTTTAAATGCATTAATGTTTTCTTCGAAGTGTGTAATATCAATGTTTTGATTTTTTATAAGTTCTAATTCTTTTCTATACTCTAATGATTTATTAGCTAAGTTTCTTATTAATGTAATTAATGGTATAAAGAATTGTGGTCTTATAACATACATTTTTTCATATAAATGTGAGACGTCTACTATACCATCATTATAATAATCATTATCTGATTCTAGAAGAGACACCAATACTGCATATTCACATTTTTTTTCTTTTCTATCTTTATCAAGTTCTTTAAAGAAGTCTTCATTTTTATGCTTAGTAGCTGTTGTATCTGCTTCATTTTTCATTTCAAACATTATAGATACTATTTCATTACCATCATCATCGTAATCTCTAAATATAAAGTCACCTTTAGAACCAGTTCTAGCATCATTATCTTTATCAAAATATGCATTTTTAAATAATGGTCTTAATCTATTAAATTCAATACTACAATGTTGTTCTAAAGATTCACCTATCATCTTAGTAGATTGTTTAGCTTTGAAATCTTTATAGTATGCGATTTGTTCATCTTTATCTTTTAATTTGGATTCATAAGAATCTTTAATAGAATTTTGTTTTAATTCAAACTCTTTACTTCTAACAACAAGTTCACTATTTAAGTCAGATATCTTTTTATCTTTTTCTGTTATTGCTTTTTGTATTTCTAATTCACTTTTAGATTCTTGTAATTTTATTTTATTTTTTAATTCTGATATTTCTAATTCTCTTTTATTTAGTTCATCTTTATATTCTTGTTCTAATTTACTTTGAGTTTGTTCTTCTTTTGTTTTAAGTTCATTCTTTAGATTTGTTATTTCTAAATCTCTTTCAGTTAACTGTTTAGTTAATTCTTCTCTTAAATGTGCTTCAGCTAGTTTTATAGCATTTTCTTTATCTTTAGTATGTTCTTGTTCTCTTAAAGATATTTCTTTTTCAAATTCTTTATCTCTTATTTGTTTTACGATTGAGTCGTATTCTGTTTCATCTATTTTAAATATTGTTCCACAATTAGGACATTTAATTTCGTTCATAATACCTCCTTAAGTTTCTTTGATTTATATAATTCTCTAGATTAAAATTATTATTTATTGCGATCATTACTAGTTCATATGGGCTTGCATTTTCTACTTTTGATAAGTCTATTACTGCCTGTGGTGAATATAATGATGCGGTACCGTAATAATCTATTAAATCATTTCTTAATCTATTTATATCAATATCTTCTATACTTATATTCATAAAAACCTCGTAAAAATATTATATCATTTTTTATAAAACAAAAGAAGTTTAATATCTTCTTAAACTTCTTACATGTGTACTAAATCTTCTAGCATCTTCATTTTCTAAATATGCATGTGGATATGCTTTAGAATAAACATCTTTTTCATTTGGTACGTATCCTAATCTATCTAAGTTAGCATACATTCCGCGCATTGTTAAGCATACTTGGTATAATTCGTTTCTTGATACTACTCCTAACCATGCATGAGATTCTCCTGTTGGTATTCTACCACTTATTACTTCAGAGTTTACTCTCATATATGGATTAGTTATTAATGCTTTTAATAATCTTGCTTGTCCTTCACATACGCCTTGTCTATGTTCATATGTTCCGATTGCTTTAGATTCCCAACCTGATTCAGATCTTCTAAGTCTTTGTACTCCGTGATCATCTAAATAAGTTTGAGAACTAGCAAATTCTATATTTAATCCTCTAACTGCTTTCATATAATTATAAGCTAAATATAATTTATCTAAATCAGTTAGTTTATCTGACTCATATATTCTATCAATATCAGCGCAATACTTTTCAACTACTCTTTTTAATCTTAGTACTTCACTTATTTCTTCGGGTTTAATTTTATCTGATAAGTTTCTTATAGTTATATCTGGTAACCATATTAAGTCTTCTTCTGGTAAAAGTAATCTTCCTTTAGCTGTATCTAAGTTTAAACATGAATTGTTAAATGGATGTCTATTGATTGTCATATCTAATGTAGTTTCAGAAATATGATTCCATCTAACTATATGCATAAGAGCATTATATTCTTTTAATGCAGCATCAGATAGTTTAAAGTCTATACTTCTTATATTAAGTCTATTTAACATTTCTAACATTCTTAATCTAAGTGATGTTAGGTCAGATGAATGAATGTCAGTTCCTTCATCATGTATTACACATCTAACTGGTGCGTTTACTTTGACATTCCAGAAATCTCTTATAAATTTTAAAAAGTTATCAGAAGATACTTCAATATATAAGTATCCTGAACTTGGTCTATTTGGTAGTGGCATATTATTTTTAACAATATATTTTGAATGTGTCACTGAATTATTAAATCTATCCATAATTAACCCCCATTAATTGTGATAGATTATACCATAAAGTAAAGAAAAAGTCAAAGGAGTGTAAAATGTATATTACACTGATAATTTTTATAAGGACAATTAAAATCTATTTTACCTTGCTTTAACTTCAATATTTTTATTCTATTAATATTATTTAGTTTGTTTTTTATTCTTTCTTTTTCTTTGCTTTGATTTGTTTTAAGCCTTAGTAGTGGTATACCATACTTACGTAATATTCTCCCTTTTAGAATATCTCTATTATGTTGTTTAGTACCTTCTTTATGATATTTATATCCATCTACTTCTATTGCTAAGATAGGTTTCTTACTTATGGTGTTATATATTAAGAAATCCAAATGTGTATTATGATGTGATGCATATTTTTTCTCTTCGTCCGTAAGCATAGACTTATCTTTTATTATAGTGTTCATTGGTTGCACAAATATAAAATTCAAATGTTCATACTCCTTTAGAATTTCATTTAATAAATTATATACAATATTCTCTGAATCAAATCTTGATATTTTATTATGTTTTTTAAAGTATTCTATTCTCTCTGGTTCATATTGTTTATACAATAAATCAAAAACTGAATTTATTTTACTTTCTTCTATCTCCATATTAGTATATTTTGTATACTCTATAAAATCTAATATGTTATTATTTAATATTTCATTTCCAGTAACTATAAATATTAATTTGTTTTTAGCTCTTGATATAGCAACATTTAATATATTTGGATTACCTACGAAATCACTTATATTATCATCAACTGTTGAAATTATGATAACGTCTTTTTCTCTGCCTTGAAACTTATGTACTGTGCTTACATCTATATTATTAATACTATTTTTAATTAAATTGACTTGATTATTATATGGGGCTATTACTCCTATATCTATCGTGTTTAATTTTATTAATTCGTTTTTTATTATATCTACTTGTCTTTGATTTGTTTTCTCTCTACTATGATTGCCCTTATTGGTTTTAATAATTTTTATTACGTCTGGCTCACCTTTATCTTCAGTCATTATTATAAGTTCATTATTATAAAACTTTTTATTACAAAAGTTAATTATTTTAGGATGACATCTGTAATGTTCCTTTAACATCACTTTTGGAATATTGTTAATTGTTTTCTTTATACTGCTTAAAAAACTATTAGTAGCATAATTATATGTTTCTTCTATATTATATTCTTTAAATATTTCATTATTTTTTTCTGCTATATCACTAGGAATAACATTAGGTAATTGTTTTTCATCTCCTATAACAACCGCATATTTTGCTGATGAAAGAGCTAATGTTCCTGTTACTACATCTATTTGACTGGCTTCATCCATGATTATATAGTCTAATTTGGTACTAACTTCAAATGTATTTCTAGACGAATAAGTTGTACTTAATATAACTGGATAATCCCTTAAAAAATTGTTACTATCTCTAAGAATATCTTTTCTTGAATATATTTTTCTACCATTTTTATATTTTATTGATAGAAATTTCTTTAAATAATCCATTGATGATTCAGTAAATTCTTTTTCGAAAGATTTGTTATTATTTACAAACTCTTTTTCTTCTTTGATATTTCTTTCTAATAATTTTATTTTAGATTTATATAATTCATTTTGTATGCTGTCAATTACAATATTAAGTTCATTTTTATAGAACTTTAGTGTTCCAACTTTATATACAAAAACATATTTTATTTTTGACCATATTGATATTTTTTCATTATTTAAAAGTTCACTCCAAACTTTAGGCAATTTAGTTTCATTTACTTTATTTAAATTTACTATTTTTTTGTTATTTATATTTATATCTTCTTTATAATATTTATATTCTAATGATAGTTCATCTTTCATTTGAATTGATTTTGCTATTGTTTGTTTACTATCATATATTCTTCTAACTATATCATTATTTCTTATTATCCTGTCAGTTATATCTCTTATGTCTATATTTTCATATTCTTTAAAAGATGAAATTTCATTCTTTTGATTTTCTATAAATATGCTTTTGTTTTCACTTTTTCCTAATAAAGCTACTATAAAATCTAGGTTATATTTTTTCAATTTTTCTTCTATATTTTCTATTGCAGCATTATTATTTGATACCACTTGTGTATTCATATTTCTAACTATTATATTTGCTATTATATTAAGTATTGTTTGGGTCTTACCTGTACCAGGTGGACCTTCTATTACACTTACTCTATTTTGAATTGCGTTTTTAACGGCTTCATACTGACTTGAATTGCACCCAAATGGAAATATTAAACAATCCTCTTCATTTTTTCTAGTTATTTCTTCATTAGTTTTCATATAATTTGCTAATGCTGAATCTAAGTTATCAACGGTAACTTTTTCCATTTGTTCACTCAAAAGTTTTTTACCTGTGATAGTACTTAGAGATATTATACTTGATATTTTTTTCATATATTCTATTATACTAGTATTATTAGGAACTTTTTTTAGTTGATTATTATCGTACTCTTCATAGCAATTGTTGTATATCACCTGGTAATATGATTTGAATAATGATTTGTGTTCATAGACATCAACTATATTTTTTAGTAAAATTCCATTTAAATAAAATGAATACTTTTTCAAATCTACTTTGTTAAAACTATCTATGATTTTCACTCTATAATATTGATATGGATAGTGTTTATAATTATTTTTATATTTAATAAAATATACTCTATTCCTATTATCATAATTTATAGAGTCTATTTTTGAAGTTACTATTTTATCATCTAAGATTATCATTCTTCTCAATGCTATCACCTGTTTATAGTATATCAATTTTCTTATATTAATGCTAAATTAATTAAACATCGTAAATTTTTGATTCATTCTTTTTAATTTTCTTTAGTTCTTTTTTTATTAATTTTTCAAATCTTTTTAATTTTCTTCTTTTTATATTTAGTGTTGATTCCTTGACATACCAATCAATACATCTTATCTCTTCTGTTTTAATATTCACTCTCAGTATTATTTTACATTGTATATATTCTTTTTTATTAACTCCATCTATTGAATTTACTATAATATTGTATAAATTCTTTCTTAATAATTTATAATCTTCTATTTCACCACCAGAACCAAATTTAAAATCCAATCCTTTAAAATATTCAAGGATAATATCAAAGAATAATTTATGTTCTTCTAAATATTCATCAACCATTTTATCTATTTCTTTTTTTTCTGGTATCTCTTGTATTATTTTCTTTTGCTTTTCTTCGTGTTCGATTCTTTTTAGTTCGTCATCAATTATTTCTTGGGGAAGTTCATATTTAAAATCTACACCAAGTTTTTCATATTTTTCATTTGCACATACAAAAGCTCCTGGAACGTATTCACTTTCATTCATTGAAACAGATAAACATCCATCAAGTTTTTGCATATATTTATTTTCTAATAGATCGTCATAGAAAACCAATATAATTATATTTTTATAATAATCTTCTCTTTTAGGAAGTTCAAAATATATTGTATGGCTTGTTACTTCTTTTGGCTCTATTATTTGATTTTCTATTCCGCTCCTACTTCCATCATTTTCTATTCCAATGATTAGTTGATAGTAAATGTTTTGTGCTGAACCTAACCCAACATTCTTTATTTCTAAATTAAGTTGTATTTTTAAATTTTCAGTTTCATCACCACAATCGATATAGAAAATTGGACCATCACAATTCTTTTTATCATTATTTGATTCAAATTTTAATACAGGCATATTTTCTAATCGAAGTTGTTCTCTAATTTTTTCATTTGCATTCTTTTCAGCATTTTTCTGATTTTTTTCTTCTTCCTTAATGGTAAAATATACACCAATAACTGTAAATAATCCTCCTGTCAATTGTGCAATACCCATAAAATAATTTTCACTTTTCCATTTTTCTTTAGGAAAAAACACTAAAAATATTATTGCACCTATAATTGCTGCCACAACCAATAATATAAGGATTTTATTTATTTTATCACCTTTATAAAATTTTAAAAATAAATACAATAATATAAATACTATTACTATAGCAATTATTAAATAAATACTTTTCATATTTCCCTCCTGATTAAAAACTAAACTTAAATTAAAATTCAATGTTCATTTTATTGTATCATAATAACTAAACAATTAAAAATATTTCCGTTATTAAATTTATATTCGAATAATAAAATATAAAATAGACTCAGCCTATTCTTTTAATGGAATGGGTCTTTTTTAATTTAACTCCCCTGATACATCATCAATAGATGTATTACCTTCTTCAATATTTTTTTCGTTTAATTCATTTATATCTCTGACTATTTTTTGTATCAAATCAATCACGTCTTCAAAATATTCTTTCATCCTATTATCTTCAATATCTTCTATATTAGAACTAACTTTATAAATATATTCTGGTTTATAATTTAGAAGATTATATATACTTTGAGCATTTATTATTTTATCTTCAAAATTAATAGTATATTTATTCTCAGTTCCACATTCTATCAAAATATTGCCTTCACCTCCCATTTTTAATTTTACACTAATCTCTATCATATGCTTTTAATCTCCTTTCAATTGCATCATATCCGCCATCCAAATTTTCTTTTATTAAATTAAGAATAGAAAAACTTTTTTCTTTATTTTCATATTCTAAAGCACCATTTTTAACCTCTATGCGGTTGTTAATTTTATTTAGGCAAATAACATTATCAACGTCTAAATTAACAACTAGCAAGGGATTGTGAGTAACAATTATAACTTGTTTTTTGTCCTTTATGGAATTTAGATATACATTTAAATAATTCTTTATTCTATTCGGATTTATATCATCTTCTGGTTGATCTATAATTAACACATCAAAATCGCTATCATTTTCTTCTGTAATAAATTTATAATACATTAAGGATATTTCACCTGGTGTATTTCCTATTCCACTACTTGTTGCTATATCAGATATTTCTGTTGTTTCTTTAGAATATTTTTCTATAAATCCGTTGACTTTTAAACGTTTAAAATCTTCTATTTGTTCATATGTTGCGCCTTTTAGTGCTCTATCTAATTCAGAAATTTTATTGATTCTCTTTAAACTTTCTTCGCTGGAATATTGTTCATTAAAACAAAAAGTATAAAATTCATTTTTTAAATATTGATTATGGTATTCTGCCTTTTTGCAAAAATTATAACCTTTAAATTCTTTTTTTGATGTTCCATTAATTTTTTCGGGAAATTTAGGAAAAATATTTTCTAGTGACTGAACCTTAACGTTGTTTACTATATTTTCCTTAAATCGACTATATTCATTCATAATATTTCGCTTTTGATTATCATTACTATTACTTTTACTTTCTACTATATTCTTTAATTCATTCATTCTAACTTTTATTATACTTTTTACTTTGTTTTTATTTGTTTTTTCAAGATAAAATTGATTTATACTATCTCTTACGTCTTTTACTTCTTTATAAATAGATTTCATTTTACCGTACAATTTCTTTTCTGAATAATAATTTTCATGTTCTTCTATTTCATTTTCTATTTGATTTAAAATTTGGCTTAAAATTTCACATCTGTTTTTTTCTTCAGAAACATTTTCTAATTCTATCTCAGACTCTAGAATAGACCAATATAAATTTTTATTTATCGGCGTAATTGTAAGATTCATATTAGAAAGTTTGTTATATTCCGTTTCCTTTTTTATTTGAAATAACATATACTTCAAAACATTATCAAAGTAGTTTTTTATTCTAGTTGAAAATGCATCTTTTGTATCTATATTTTCAAAATAATCTTTGTTTTCAAAAAGATTTCCCTCTCTAACTTGTTTAACTATTTCTCCTTGCTTTATAGTTTTTATTTTTATATTTTTTGTTACTTCTATTTTCGACATTTTATTTGAAGCTATTAATTTTTTATAATAAGGCTCTATTTTATTGCTAAGGACACTTGCTAAAAGAGATTTTCCTGAACCATTATCTCCAATAATTACATTAAGACCATTTGTCAGATTATATTCAATATCATTTATTTTAAAAGACTTAATATAATTCACATTGCTATTTTTAAATCTGTTAGCTCTTGTTTTAAACGATGTAATTGACATTAATAAACCTTTAAAAGTAGGTAAACATTTAAAATGAGTAAAATTTCTCTCAACCTTTTCAGTAGTGGAATCATGATATGGATATGCCTCCCAATCATGACAATCGCTCCCTGTAATAAGTGGGTAATTAACACCAATATTCCTCAGACTATTTTTTACTATTCCCTCCACCCTTGGTTTATTATACTCTAAACAATCTATATAACCTGTTTGAATAAATTCACTAGGATTGGATACAGCTGTAGAAAGGCTTTGATTAGATCCTTTTGTATTGTCTATTCCTTGCTTTTGGTGAACAATTAAAATAACATTCAAGCCAATGTTTTTTATAACATTTTCAAACTCATCAACTTCATAATAGTCTTCTTTATTTTTTATTTTTTTTATTTCGTACATTTTTGTTTGCAATTCTTTTAATTTTTTCTCATCATTATCATCAAATATTGCAACAATGTGGCATGTAGGTTTTTCAGATTCTAATTTCACATCGAATTCGACCCCCGGTAGGATATTTTTTAATGTTCCACCAATTTCTTTAATTTTTTTATTAAGTTGATTATACAAGTTGTAATCAAACCTATTATGATCTGTAATAGCACACAATGCTATTTCATTTTCATTTAATTTTTGTATTAATTTTTCAATATTTTCAACTGTCGAATTTTTAACTATATTTCCATCTTTATACTCGCTAAAAACAGAATGAATATGTAAATCCACATTTATTATTTCGCTTAGCATATTATACCTCCTACTACAAAAAAACGCTAATACAAAAACTTATAAATATAAGCCTGTACTAGCGCTTTTCTTTATTACTTGTATTATATCATAAATTAATTTATTTTGTATATTTTTTTAATACTTTTTGTTTCTCATTTACATCTATTAAATATATTTTTTTAAATAATTTCTTAAACCTTCATCACATACATAAATATAAGTGCCTAACATTCCTCTACTCATCATTGTACAATATATATTCAAAATATATTTTAATAATTCATCATCAGTTGTAGCATCTTTTCCTTTAGAATCATAATAATGCTTTCTATCAACAATAAATTGATTATTTTCACAATCATATTTTAATTCATTTCCTATAATTAAACCTGTATAATTTAAATCAAATCCTTGAGTTGTATGTATGCTTCCTATTTCGTTTACAGAATTTTTTGAGTTAATCCAATCGCATGCTTGTGAATTCCAAATATACTTATTGCCATCTATAATTAAATCGTAAACTCCTTCTTCTGGAACATTTTTTCCCGAATATAACGGTTTCTTTTTTCCTTTAGAATTCCACGGCCAAGCGTATCCTGCAATATTTCTACATAAGCCATACTCTTTATCTTTTTCTTTTATTGTCTCAACCATTTCACTAACATTATCAAATATTCTTAAATCATATTTTTTAAATTTTATTTTTCTTTCTGGAGGATTGTTGCTGAAGATTGCTTTTATATAGTCTATGTATTCATTTCCACCAGCTAAGCATCTTAGTTGAGCTGTGAGACGATAAGAATGGTAATTTTTTCTTAACATTAATTTGTCAAAATCTTCTTTTCTGACATCAGTTGGTTTGATTGACTGATCTTCATCATAGAAAAATAATTGATATTTACTTTTTAATAAAATCCAATCTAATTCTGTACCTTCTTTTCCTAAATTTAGATTTCTATTATTTTTATCAAAAGTTCCATATTGAGTAAGATTTTTTCTTCTTCTTAATCTATGAGCTTCATCTACTATTAATAAATCATATTTTTCACTACTTTTACCAACATCATTCGGACTTAATACCATATTAGAATTTAATCCTTTAATGCTTTTAAATACTTTCTTTAAAGTAGTTCTTAGGTTCTCCATAGGTATAACTAATCCAATTTTTAAATCATCTACAGCATCATTTATTTTTAATATTTCAGATAAGTTTTGTTCTACTTGATCTTCTTCTATTTCTATTTGTGATGCATCTTTTGCTTGAACTAACATCTTCAAAATATATATTCCCAAAATTGTTTTACCTGTTCCGGCACCACCGTCCACAACAAATGTAGCAGGTTCTTTTTTATTAACTAAATCTGCTAAATCTGAAAGTATATTGTTAACTATTATATATTGATCAGTTGTCAATGCTTTATATGGTGAATACTTAAATAAATCTGAATTAGCTATTTGCTTTAAATCATGTTGAACTAACCCTTTCGATTTAAGCTGTAACCATATTTCTCTAAATTTGGTTTCATACATTTCTCTTTGGTAATAATTATGATCTTGTAATCCACCATTTCCATTTTGTAGCTTAAATCTTTTGTCTGCTGACATATATTTTATTAAAAAAGACTCTAAATCTAGTATTGATGATTTATTAAAGGTTTCATCACCTATTATATTTATTTTATTTAATTTTCTTCTAACTTCATTTGCTAAATGTTGATTTGATCTTATACTAACATCTGTTGTTTCACCAACATATGCTTCTTCATTATTATTAATAATGTAAACAACAGGCCAGTTTGTTCCATATTTCTTTGTTTTTAAAATGGTTGATGTGCCTTCGTTAAACTTTAATGTACTTATTTCAGTCATTACTTCCTCCTATAGTTTGGTATATTTGGTACTAACACCTTTTGATTTTTCAATTGGATATTTTTTTGCTGTCTTTTCCATTTTATCTAACACTATTTGCTTTGGATCTATGCCTAATTTATTCGCCATTTGAATGCAATAATTTAATACGTCGGCTAATTCTTCTTTTACTTCTTCTAAATTATATTCACTATTCCACTGAAAACATTCTAATAATTCTCCTGCTTCTATACATATACTTTTTGCCAAATTTTCTGGAGAATGGAATTGGTCCCAATCTCTTTCTTCATTAAATTTCTCAATCTTTTCTTGTAATTCTTTCATATGTTTACCTCATGTATATATTTTAGCATAAAATCTTATCATTCTTCGAAATATTTAATTTAACTTTTATCTGATGTTCTTTTTAATATTTCTAAAGTTATATTATCTCTTTTGGCTTTATAAAACTTATCAATTACTTTTGCAAATACTTTTTCTTTTGGAAATACATATTCAAATAAAGTCATGCATGAGTTTAATTTTAAATAATCAGGATAACCCATTATATATCTAATATCTTCATCTTGTTTTAATAACTCGTCACATATTTCTAACATATTATTTTTTAAATAATCATTTTCCATATATTCTTTTGCTTCATCAATATTTTCTATTCCATAAAATTCTGATGTTAAACTTCTTCCTAATTCTTTTAATTGAGGAAATATATACCACATCCAGTGGCTTTTTTTATATCCATTTTTTATTTCTTGTAATGCAGTTTCATAGTATTCTTTATGCATCTCTACAAATCTATCTATATTATACATAATTACCACCCATACCATTGATCAATATCTGGATCTTCTGGAATATATTTGTTAACACATACTTCTTCACCATCATCACCATAATAACATTCTTGATATGTTCTTCCACCTTCTGATGTTGAAGTGCATCCGATACATATAAATATTACAATTGTAAGAATGATCAACTTTAATTTAGCACTTTTTTTCATAAACTATTCATCACTTTCTATAGATTTTAAATTTATTATATTATAGCAAATTTTATTTTTTATAACAATTGTCGTTTAATTAAAGTCTATATTTATACATGATTATTCTATAATTTTAAATTTTTTAATCAATTCTAAAACACGTACTAATTTTAATACGTGTTAATTAATATAGAATGTCTAACTTAGTTCTTTTAAATTATTACACCATTTTCTGAAAGCTTTTCTCGCACTTTCCAAATATACTCACCTTGTGCTGATGATATTGACATCAATCCATCACAATATTTAATTGCGCAATTTAATAAATCTATATCTTTATCATTTAGTATTTTTTGTTCAATCCCTTTTTCAAGTAAATTCCTCCAATAACTGGTTTTTAAATTGAAAATTTGTATTTCGATCATTATAG
Organism: uncultured Clostridium sp.; assembly: GCA_902492325.1. GTDB lineage: Bacteria > Bacillota_I > Bacilli_A > RF39 > UBA660 > CAG-1000. The sequence continues at coordinate 373,535 of CABULC010000002.1, read as the reverse complement.
ATGAACTTAGCTTTTGTTCCTTTTTTGCAATGATATTTTCTTGCTTTTTTTCTTCTTTTGTTACCAGTGATTCAATAGTATCGTTTGATAAAGTATAAGGTTTATCTTTTAGTGCCTCCCAACAATCTTTACGTTTACAATATTCGCCTATATTTGAATATTGTCTATTTTCATCATAAAATACATCAAAAGCCAATTTAGATATTTTATCTACTTCTTGTATTAAATATTCAGGAACTGATTGTTTATCCCATATTGTTTTATAATTTAATTCACAATTATTATTTTTTTGTGCTTCATATACAAGTTTTGCAAATGTATATGGAACAAGTTGAGCTCTATAAGCTTTATTTTGAATATACCATTCTTGAAGTGATATTTCTTTCTCAATTGTTTTGAAAAGTATCGCTTTAGCAATAAGTTCCTTATAGAACATTTCGTTATATATGTTTTTATCCTTATCCCATTGTTTTTCTAATTCTACTTGAAATTTAGTTAAATTGACCTCTGCTCCCCACGAAACATCAAATGGTTTCATATAAGATGCATTAAGATATTTTGCTAAATCTGTCTTTGTAAACTTTTGAGATTTAGGATTAATTTTTTCATAAGTTGCCCTCTCTGCTTTTGTTTTACTCATCTTTGGTTGGTCATATTGCCCTCTTGCTCTCTCAAAAAACCATAAAGTTTGATATGTTTGATTATTTATCATTGGTGCATATATTTTTCTCGAAAAATCTTCAATTCTTATATAGAATGGATGATTAGAATTTAAATCTGCTGCCGTAACTTTATTTTGACTATTAGCATATTTTGAAATATTATGAGTCAATTCTGCATCCTCTTCATTTAATATTGTTAACTTCATTTGAACAAAAATATTGTCCAAAGGTGCTTTATCTTTAATATCAGCTGATGCAAGTGAAGCCGTTGTTTGGCCACCATTAATAATTTGAAAATCTGTAAATTTGGTTATATATAATCCTTTATTCGCTTTATATTCTGTTTCTATACTTTTTGCGACTGTAGAAATACCATTGTTATAAGTAAAAAATTTTTCTCTTTCATTTAATATTGTTCCACGAATGCCTTTATTAACTGCACCACGATTATTTAAAAAAGAACGTACATTGGATTCTAGTAATCTTGGTCCAAATTTTTTATAAATATCACATAAAAATCTGCCAGGAACAATAGCTAAATAAGCTTGGTACTCTTCGGTGCCAATGTCTGCTTTGATACATTGTATTCCTTCACAATTAAAATCCTTTGTAATTATTTCGATAGGCTCTTTTTTGAATGTTGGTAGTTTTGTATTATAAACATTTTCTATTCCTATAACATCAAGATCTACTTTTAAGCATAGATTTCCTATCTTATGATCTGGTAATTCTGTTGTTTTAACAAATTTACTCATTTTATTTGTTGATATAATTATTAAATGAAGCTTATTAATTGATGATAAATTTTTTTTGATATTAATTGCTAATTGTGTTGCTGGATTACTTAATTCTGCACCATTAAAATATCCTTTTAAAACATTATCAAAATAATGTAACATTAAATTGCTTTTGTTATTAATAAATTCGTTATTAATATTAGTTATTTCTCCTGGATTAAAATCCGCAATAACTAAATCTAATACATTGGTAGCAATTTCTAGATAAGCAGCATCAATATGCATATTTTGTTTAGTACCATTATTAAACTCAAAATAACAATTTTCTAAGTCGCTAATCAATGAGTAATCATTAATTAGTATATCTTTCATTTGTTCAATGAATACTTCGACAGGGTGTTTGTTTTCTTCCAGTGCTTCTGCATTAATATTATTAATAAATTCTTCTCTAAATTCGTCAATTGTCATCATAATTCTTCTACCTTATATTTTTCGATGGTTTTAATGATTATTTCATATGTAACGTTGTCTATTTCTTGAAATTTTATATCTTTCTCTGTTAAGCGTGGAAAATCATTATCAACTTTATATATTGTAATATTTGATACAGTATATTTATTTTTTTGAAAATCTGTTTCTGGATTAAAGCCATATTCTAGAACTTTGCTTACAAATTTTTCTTGTAACTCGCAATCATTTATTTGCTTTAATATTTTATTAAATATATCAGATATTGAACAGATTCCATTATTATATTCTTCAGACATTTTTTCTATTTTTATAATTGAAAGATTCCCTGGGATATCAGATGATAATTGAAGCAATGAAGAAATTTTTACACAAGTAGAATTCACACTTGTTGTCTTAATTTCATACCAAGTATTATCTATAGAAAAATCTTTGTTATAACTTAAAGGTCCGGTCCATGAATTAACTGAATTTTCTACCCCATATTTTGGTATCATATATTTATCTAAAAAATATAATTCACCAAACAATCCCTGTTCTTTCTCACTAGATAATGAGCTCCTTACTTTTTTAAACATTATTTTCCATATAGAAAATCTTTCTTTGATTGTATTTAGTTCTTTTGCTTCATTTTCTAGATTTTGAATAGAACTAGTTATATCGTTACAAAACATAAAAAATATTTTTTCAAATTCTCTATTTAACAAATCAAAACAAGTCCAATAATTTCCTTTACCCTCTTCACCTTGTACCACTCTAAGCATTTTAGTTGAATCAATTTTTGGAGGCTTTAGCGTTGATAAAAATGATAGTCTCGCGAATCCATCCTTCGTAATTCCATAATAAACTTTTACTTTTGAATCATTAACTGCTTTTTTTTGATTGTTATATATTCCCTTCTCTAAATTAGAAAACATTAACTCAAAATTATTCTTCGTCATATACTTCTTCATCCTCCTCATCTTCAATGTCACCAGATAGTTCTTTTAATTTTCTGGCATTAGCTCGATATTTAACCATTACTTTGTTGTTAGTTCCAGGAAATCCGATGGCAAAACCCAGTGCTATAGTTTCATCATTAAATTTACTTGATATTTCTTCACTAAGACCATCCTCTTTATGCATTGATTGCAATTCTAACGGATAAATCACTAATAAAGGTTTTTCTCTAACTTGTAAATAATCAGAAGCGATCGGGTTGTTATGTGGTTTAGGAGCAGTATGAGCTATAATTTTCGCTTTGTTCTTTTGTTCTTGAGATAATCCACTATTATATATTCCTGGCTCTACTAATCTGTTATTTCCTCCTGATATTCTTATAAAACTCTCATCTGTTCTATAATTAAAGCTACGCAAAGATAATGGTAACTCTTTTGAACAAAATAACCACTTATGCGGATTTGTTTTTGAACCAGTAGCTACAACTATATCCCAACTCTTGAATTCTTTTGAATTTAAGATGCATTCGCTTAACCCTTCTTTATCAAATTTTCTATTTTCTATTGGTATTATTATTTTTTCAATGAAATCTGATATATATTTTTTATCAACATTTTTAAACATATATCTTCCATCTATTTCTTCAAGCATTATACCATCTTTTTTCAAATTGTAAGCGAGATCATTAAGCAGATTTTTATTTCTTATATTACTATCTACATCTTTAAATATTTTTGGAGTATCAACAGTAGCACCACTATAATTTAGACTTCTTATAACTTCTTTTGAAGATCTCATTTTGTTTCTGCTTGTGATAAGCATTGATGTTTCAAGAGTATCTGGAGACTCCTTCACCATTAATCCAAACTCCATTGGAGTTTTTCCTCTAGAAGACATAATTGAAATTTGACTCTTCAAGTCATCAATAGCGTCATCAATTGCTCTATAGTTTTCTAAATTAATTTCAGATATATATATTCTACACAATTCTTCATAGCCTTTTCTGTATCCAAACCATCTGCACATTTGAAGCATCGTATCATAAGCATTAGCATTTCTGCTGAAATAACTAATTGTTAATCCTTCCAGCGTAAGACCTCTTGATAACACAAAGCCACCTATAGCTATTAATCTTGCACCTTCTTTTTTATGATCATCATAATTATATCTTTCTTTTGAATTTTTATTGTTAATAACCGAAATTTCAATTTTTTTTGCTTCGCTATTTAAATATTCTTGAATTTGATCCCACGAATATTTATTTCTAACTTCTTTATAAAAATCATCATAATTATATTGATTATATAATTTTTTGAGTTTTATGTCCTTACAAAAATCATTAACCGGTAGTTTATAACATTGTTCAATACTATTCTTTAATTTGTTGAGATATTCTTCAATTTTTAATTTTATCTTTTCTTGAACTTTGTTAAATCTTGAAATATTTATCATGAAGGTTCTATGCTTTTTTTCTTGACCTTTTAATGTTCTAATAACATTTGTTAAAATAAAGTCATTTAGTGCTTCAATTAAACTTTCTGGTAATTCGTCATAAAATTCCACATCTTTATTATGTTTTACTGGTAAAAAGTTTTCTTCTTGCTCATCTAGTATACGTACATGATGATTATCAAATAAAGCTTTTTTTGTTCCAAAATAACCATCTGGTTCCTTAAGCTGAACAATAAAATCTGAAGGGAATAAATCTCTTGATGCTTCATCATCATAAGGATTTATAAAAACATTGGCAAATGGCGTTGCTGTATAACCAACATATGAAGCTATTGGAAAATTATTAAAGATATTTCTGATTAGTTGGTTTATTACTGATGGATCTTCATCTTGACTTTTCGTATTTATAGATGCATTATCAGCTTCATCATCAACTATTAAAATATTATTAGACTTGATGTCATCCATACCAGGCTTAACCCATTCGGCCATCTGGGATAAAATAGATTTATTTTTCTTTACAACCATAATAACAGGTTTTGATAAATCAGATCTTTTAAAGTTTGCATTTTCTTTTTTAAATTTAACAAAATCTAATTTTTGATTTGTCATTGGTATAGCATAGTGTTTTTCTTCTGATGTTCCGACTCCTACATAAATTTCAACTGCGCCTATGGTATCACTTTGTGCACCTACGAATCCGCTATCTACTCTTTTCTGAGTCTGAATTCTTAGCGAATCTGTTAAACCTGCTAACAAAATTATTAGTTGATATCCATAATCTGCCGCCATATTAATTAATGATAAATAATTTGCTGTTTTTCCCGATTGAACATCTCCTATTACCAAGCCTCTTTTTTTTGTATTTATGGACCATGATTTATTTAATGGATCTGCACAATATGATAATATTTTCTCAGTTGATTTCTCCATCTTATCAATTACATCTTCTGGAAAATCTTCTTTTCTTAAATAACTCTTATATCTATTAAAATAATTTAAATCTGTATTGGATTTTCTCTCATATAGCCATGTATCACTCATTGTATCAGAATTCACTAGAACATCAGGAGCATACGCTTTAATATTATTATTTTCTTCATACTTGTTCACAATGTAATCTAAATTGTTATCTATATTAATTTTTAAGATCTCTAATATGTTAATTGCTCCAGTAACTATTTCTTGATGAGTTTTAGTTGTTCCTTCCATTAATACTTTTAAAAGTTCATATGCTTTTTCCAATTTATATTGTGTTTCTTCATCATTCATTATTAATTGCCTCCTTTAATATTTCATCTAATTTACTCACAATTTTTTTATAACCTTCTGCAGTGAGAATTTCTTTGATTTTTTGTTCACGTTCATTTATTGGAAAGAGCTTAGAAAATTGTATTACTTCATTAATTAATTTTTCTTCTTTATTATTATCATTATTTGCAATGATAATATTTATATCAGAGGCATCATTATGAATTGTGTATTTTGGAAGATAGTCTTCTATTTGCGAAATAACAGTATTCAATAAATCATATTCTTTATCATCTATAGTATCAAACAAAAGACGTAGTACTGGATTTTCTCTATTTATTTCATATCTAACATATCCATCTCTCTCTATGATACGATTCCACATTTTGTTTTCTGGAGTTAATTCTTTAACTCCTCTGTATTGATTAACATTTTTACTTTTTATTATTGACTCTTCAACAGATGCTCTAATTAAATCTTTAATCTTATCGGGAATCTTCGCAGTAGATTTTTTAACATCCATACTCCATTGTGAGTCAAGTTTTGATGGAATATCTACCTGAATTCTAGCTAATTTTGTTAATTCGTTTCTAACGGACATTCTGAGCCATGATCCCCACATAATCAATCTTTTATTTCTATATATATAAAATCCTTGATCATCATAAATACTTTTTGGATTTCCCAATAATTTTTTTTCATTTATGGTAAGTGAATTTTGATAAGGTAAAATATATGGAGTTATAAGAATAATCTCGTTATCCATAGATATGCTATCTGTTCTTCCTTTTTGTGTTCGAGGAATAGACTCAGTCAAAAACGGATCTCTTCTTTCTATTCTATCGTAATTAAAATATATTTTTATTTCATTATAAAATCTATGAAAAACAAGTTCAACGTGCTTTTTGGCTTCAGCTACTATTTCTCTAAATGTTTCGTCAAAATTCTTTGCGGTTGACTCAATTTTATCAAATTTTCTCCATATTACTAATGTTCCAGAATCTATTTTTTTTAATTCATCTATTCTGGGTAATTGCTCAATTTCTTTTTCATCATATATTAATAGATTCCAATCATTATTTTTTTCAATAATATCTAAGTCATAAGACATGCAATGTATATTACTTTGCTTTTTACTTACAACTATCAGTTCTCTGCTTTGAGATAAAGATGCTGATTTTAATCCTAATCCAAATCTTCCTAAATCTAATATATCATCCTCTTTTTTACTACGATCAGAACCAAATACCATTGCATTTTTTAACTCATCATAATTCATACCACAACCATCATCAAGTATGCAAAAATATGGATTATCAGCCAATGGATCGGAAAATATATTTATATTTTTTGCTTTTGCAGTTATACTATTATCGATAATATCAGCCACTGAGGTTGAAAAACTATACCCAATTGCTCTTATTCCATTAATAAGCGCTTTTGCTGGCGGAATTTGTTGTACCAATTTGCTCATATTTTACTCCTTTACTAACAACATAGAATTGATTGATTTAGAAAATTTTTTTATATCATCAATATTGAATATATGCATTTTCGGCTTTTCTAAAATATTGGTGATTAATACAATACTTGTATCTTCCGAAAAATCGTTTAAAAATTTTAGTTTCTTTGATGATATATTAAAATATATTTTTTCAGTGCATGTATTAAATTTCATTATGTATTTTACAATCCCATCACTTTCATAACTGAAGTCATATAGTGAATATGAAAAGTCAGAACTTAGATTTTTAATATTAGAATATTTTTTCTCCTTTAGCTTAAATTCTATTATATCATTTGCTAAATTATCATTTTTTAAAATCATTTCACGATAATTATTTTGATCAACAATCGTATCATATTTACTATAATATTTTTTTAAACTTATAATTTCCATGTCATAAGAATCTGCATATTCATTGAAGATATTAGTGTATTTATTTCCTACTCCTTTATTATTAGTAAAAACTTTTGAGTAAGGAATAGAATTTTCTCCAACAATAGTAATTTTAAAGTTTAAATAATCTCTATCAAGATCGTATTCAAATGCATTTACTATGAATGCATATCCGTGTAAAAATTCAGATATTTTATTAATCACATTTTTATTATCAATATCTAAGTCTGCATCTTCGTATTTTAAAGACATGGGATAATGTAATTTCAGTCTTCCAAATTGATATTTGCTTGGGTCAATCTCTTCTTTTATATAAAAGCAAAATGATTTCTCGGTATTTATTTTCTTTCCATTAACATATATTTTTTTAAAGACAAAAACGTTTGTAACCTTTATTTTAGATCTAGAATTTTTGATCATTTCATTAATTAATTCTGGTCTTGTTTGAAAATCAATTTGCATCGGTATTTTATATACTTGCACCATATCTTCATTAACTGAATTTCCTTGTTTTATTGGCGTAGAAACTGTTGCAGTATGTCCAGAAATATTGTCATTTTTAATATTGTAGTAAAATGACTTTGTATCCAGTGGTAAAACTATTTTTTGCATGATTCTTCCTCCTCGAGCATTACTTTGAAAATAGCAGCTAAAACCGGAACTACAATGGAATTGCCAGCAAGTTTTATCATTTTTCTATAACTTAATCCTAATTTTTTAACATTTTCATAATCATTTTCAGAGAATCCCATTAAAAGAAAAGCTTCTCTAGCTGTTAATAGTCTATATGAATCACCTTTAGGTCCGTTATAAATTATCATACCTGCATTATTTTGTCTATCCATATTACATGTAATAGTGTTAAAGTATGTTAGTTTTTTAACATCTCTTTTATTTATCTCCCACATTTTTTCCCTAGACCTAGTTCTTGGAAGTTGTGCTTCGTCAGCCTCTTGCTTATATATCTTATTTGTATAGTCAGTTCTAAGAAATTTTTCAATATCATTTTTAGGATATTCTTCTTCTTTAAGTTTTGATTTAATATTAGGTTTTTGACCTAGTATACTAACCATAAAACATCTTGCTCTATCTTGCGGTACCCCAAAATATATTCCTGATAGTACCATTTCTTCGCTTTCATATCCTAAACTTTTTAAAAATTTTTTCCACATTTTGAAATCATTTTCATTTGATGGGGCCAAAATTGCTTTTACATTTTCCATAAGTAAATATTTTGGAAGTCTATTTTCTTCATTTAATTCGTTTAATATTCTCTCGATTTCCCATAATAATCCTGATCTAGTACCAGAACCCTTTTTCATTCCTTTGGTTAATCCACCAGTAGATAGATCCTGACATGGAAAGCTATATGTCAATAAATCGTGGTCAGGTATATCTCTACCATGTATTTCTGTTATTGAGCCTAAATTTTTCGTTCTTTTATTTGCTATATATAATTTTTCTATTTTTTCTTTTCCTAATCTAGTTATATTCTTATATGGTTTTACAGAGTCACTACTAAATGTAAATTTGCTTAGGTATTCTATTTGCTTATCATAAGTTGGAACTTTAATCTTTTTATTTTTGCAATGGATTGCATCATAAGCTAATATGGCATTAATAAACCAATCGCTTGTTGCTACAACTTCATAATTTATATTTGCTTCTTTTAATGCTTTATTTTGCGCACCAATACCCGAAAAAGTTTCAAAAACTCTTATTTTATTCATTTTACTTCTCATTTTTTCTTTCCTTTGGATAATTTATTTTTAAATATCTTTCTAAAGATATACAATTGTTTATTTGTTCATATTTTTGAAGCAATTCCAATAAATCATTTCCTGCGATTATAGCAACTGGTTGTTCGTCTTCGATTAATTCTTTATAGGCATCTTTTGCAACATACGAAGTCGTTACCATTACACCAAATTGTCTATATCTTATTCTGGATAATAATCTAGAAAGTTCTTTAACTCCTACAGAATTTGTATTTGGATTGTAACACTTGGCTTCGACTGCAAATGTTACGTCTAAGGAATTCTGCAAATTATTCATTAACTTGTATTTTCCTATACCATCTCGTCCGCCATCTTTAACAGAACGTGTTCTAATTGGATCTTCTAATATATTGTTATCTGCAAGGGTAACAATTGAAATGGCTAAATACTCAAATTCTGTTGGCCTATTTTCAAAATAATTAAATATCATTTCTAACATTTTCTTTTTTTCCATTTCTTTTGGAAGTTGCTCATCTTTGGTTCTGATTCTTGGTCTTATATTTGATTTTAGTGGAATATACTTTTTTGACTCGACCCAGTTTTTCCATACAATCGGAGCATATTTGCTTTCAAATCCTAACCCGGATTTAAGATCATCTATCCATCTCATATCAATTGATGATTCATTTGGATTATTTTCACTTCCAGATGATGTATCTAAAATCGTAAATGTTGCCTTATAATTTTGAAATCTTCCACCTTCGTCCCTTTTAGCCCACAAAGCAATCAGCCATTCTCTTGTTGGTATAGAATTATATCCCGGCACTAGTAATCCTCTAAATTTTGCACCGCCTATATTATCTCTTTCAAACAGAAAAAAAGGTGGGATTTTTTTTCTGATATTGATGTCAGAAGAATCAGCCATTTCAAAAATATCTCTTAAGATTCTATTGCCTTTTTTACTATGTAAATCACTTCCTGGCTCTTTATTGTCTCCATAATAAGTATATAAACCCATTTCTTCATCAAGTTCATCCGGCCAATATACATCTTTACCTGTTGAAAATATTACAACATATTTTGGAATAACACCATTTTTTGATCCGCAAGGTCTAAATCCACCTTGGTTACCTACTCCTGAAAACATAACAGATAATACATCTCCATTAAAATTCTGTGCATAGGTTTTATTTTTATATATACAATCTAAATATAGTTTTACATTATCTTTTCTTACTTTAGTATCCGAAGTTTCGCAAACAATATTTTCCCATTCTATAACTTTATTCATATAAATTCACCATTCACTTCTAATCACAGTATATCATTTTTTTAAATATTTGAATAGTTTTTTTAAACTTTTGTTAATATTTTAATCATATAATTTAATATTTTTATTTATTTTTGCTTATTATAACATATTTCTTTTCTTCCATTAATAAGTACACTTTATTTTGTTTCATCTTTTTACTGACTGATATAGTCTATTTGATACATATTCATTTCTCTTTACACTATTCAAAAACTTTTTTCTTCGTAACAACACCCAATTATAATAGCATTATAATTGAATATAATTGTTATGTCAAAGATAATTGGTTTAAAGTTATTAAATTGATGAAACAAAAAAAGAGAACTTCAAAAAATAAATTGTCGAATCCTCTTCTATATTATTTATCATATATTTTTTTGCATATTTTATAATTTTATATATACTTAATTGATTTTTCATCTTTTTTTGTTAGTTTAAATGCTAAGTAATTGATAGATTAGGTATTAAAAAAGTAGATGTTTTAGCAAAACATATTTGACGTATTAATATATTTCAATGATAGTTTTGTGACAGAAAACATTCTTTATAAAGCTGATATTTGTTATAGTGATAGAGATAATGTCACACTACAACACCTAGTAAAAAATATTTTCTAAGAAAATGAAAGAGTAATTGCTATAACTCATTATAAATGACTATAATATATTTTAGTAAAGTTCACTCAATAACTTCTAAAGATTCTAGTAAATATGTTGAGTTTACTAATATTGTTGAAAAGATTATATATCTGTTTTTGTAAAATCGCCTAGTAAAGAAAAAGTATCTAAGAAAAATTCTTTATTATAATCTGATTCATAAGTATTATCCTTCTTTTTTGTAAAATAATGATTGTATCTTCTCGTTACAAACTCTACAATATTTTCTTCTGTTATTTCTCTTTGAATACTTGTTCTTGGAATCTCTCTTTCAACAATTTTTTTTATTTTTTCCTCTTCTAAAACAAATTCTAATAGTTCATTTTTTCCTTTACCATTCAAAAATAATGACAATTTATTTTTGTTATGTACTTTTAGTCCTAGACAATAAGGTAAGAATACATGTTTAACTATCATATCTTCTTCATAAAAACCATACGAAGTTTGAAAATAGTTGCCTAATAAATCGTAATCAGATAAAATTCTGTTTATTTCTCTCATATTAAGATTAAAATAATCAATTATCGCAAATAATGAATAATTCCAAAATTGATGAGTCTTATTTATGTTATATACTTTGCTTAAATATTTTTCCTTATCTATTTCATCTAATTCTATTATTAAGTCATAAAACTTGTTTAAATAACTATATCCATCAAAATTAGTTCCATAGTAATTGTTAATTGTATAACTTAGTTGTTCATTATTTGTTGATACTATAAATACGATGTTATCATTGCTAAAAAAATGTTTTAAAGTTTCTATTAAATGCACAGCGAAACTAGGCTTGCACCTATCTAATTCATCTACAATAAAAAGCAACTTTTTATCTTCAGGTATTATATTTCTTAACAATTGATTAAGTGCATTTCTTTTTTCTTCTACTGTAAATATTTCTTTAGATATATCTTCAAATGACGTAACTTTATCTAGATCTACCGAATTTCCAGTTATTGTTTTTAACAATTCTTTCAAGTCAAAAGGCATTTGGACCTTACCATCAATAGTTTGCTTTTTTTCTTTTGGATATGCATTAATTAAATTATAAATCAATGATAATAGTGGTGAATCATGCATATCGTTTTCCCAAGCATTGTAATAAAAAACAATATAATTATCTTTAAACTTTTGTATGGACTCTATATTTAATGCATTTAATTTATCCTTCTTATTAATTAATTCTAATTGTTTCACAAATATTGTTTTTCCAGTACCCCAATTTCCATCAATGGAAATAACTACATTGCTTGTTAAACTATTTAATATATCGATTAATTTACTTATTTTTTTGTTTCTACCTAAATAATCTTGCTCAATACTATCAACAAGATTTTCTTCAGTGAGTTGCATATCGTACTTTTTCATTTTAGTTTCCCTCCTAATAGCAAATTTAAAATAGTTTCTTTCAATAAGAAATTATGCTAAGTCAGACAATCAAATATCTTATATTCACTAACTCTAACATATTTATTTTTCTAATATACTTAAGAGTGTATTTGACAATTTTATTATTTTTATTTTGACATAATATAATTTGTGCTGAAGATTAATCACTCTTATTCTTCTACTCCGTCATCTTCTTTATTCTCGTTATATCGAATTAAAACTTTAATCAACTAATAAAAAATATAATTCGAATGAAATTATTATATCGCTCTAAAGAATTTTTTTATACTATTTTATGTGAATTTTTTTAATAAAATTAACGTATTTTAAATTCTTCTATATATTTTTTATTAATTTATTACAAAAAAATGAGAGCTTTCGCTCTCTTCAGGGGGTTTTGGTTGAATACTCGCAGTTTGATTCGTACGAGTACTCTGACATATTTCTATGTCATTATCATTATATAATGTTTTAGACTAATAGTCAATTGAATATTTTTTAATTTTTTAATTTTTACAATTTTTATGTATGTAGTCATAAAGTTCTAACCATGAACCTACTCTATCTGATGAAGTTTCTCTTTCTTTATTTAGTCTTGATGTGAATACTGCTCCTTTTATATTGTTTTTATTTAAAGATTCTATTGTGTCTATTCCGTCATCGAACATAAAATCTATTTCTTCATCTTTACATATTTGTATTTTGTATGTATGTGAAGTAATGATTTTATCATAGTTTATATCATTCTTTTTTAAATATTCTTCTACATACTTATATGCATCTTTAAAATATGTATTACTTCTTGCGGTAATAAAGTATATTTTATATCCTTCACTTCTTAGTTTATCTATTATATTTTTTGCATCCTCTTTAATTGTTGCGTTATCACAAATGTTTCTTGCGTTTTCACTAAAGAATTCTTTTAACTCTGGTGTATCTAATTTACCTCTTATTAATTTGTAATGATCTATCTTAATATCTGGATGTTCTGTTTCATATTTTAAAACATATTCTTCACTTGCTTCATTTGTATTTGTTAGAGTATCATCTATATCTATACCTATATTCACACTATCACTCCTTTGGGGTTATGATTATATCATAATTATATTCTTTTTTCAATTTTTTATTTTTTTAATAGCCTTAACATTTGTCTAAATTCCCCTACTGTTTCGACTGGCTCTTTTATTTCTTTTTCTGCTTCTTCCGCTAAAATCTCTAATAGACTACTGCTTCTAAGTCTTCCATATGCGCCACATTTTCTTACATATTCAGTTAATTGTTCATTTTTAAAGTTATCATCACCTACGAACTGTGCGATTATAGTAGCCGCTAACTCTTTTAGATTTCTTTTATACATACTACTAAAATCATCATCTGATGTTACATCATAAAGATCAGTATCTACTGCTTTAATTTTTTTATCAGGTGTATATATTAAATTTTCTTGATTCAAATCAGTAAATAATAAACCTTGTGTAGTTAATCTTAACATTTCTCTTTCAAATTCATTTAATGCTCTTACGATGTCTCTTATCATAGTAGCATCTTCCAAGGTTTTAATAGGTGTTCCTTCTATATGTTTCATTAAGTATCCTCTTAATGATTTTCTTTCTTCTTCAATTAAGAATATAAACTCTTCGGGGAATGCAAAATGTTCACTTTGATAATAAGCTAGTGCTTCAAGTTCTATTATATATTTATATTCTTCTGGATATTCTTTAAATACTTTTCCAAAATCAGTTAAATAACAAGTTGCACTACACCCATTATTTAATCTTCTATGATAATAACCTTCAGGTATTTGTGTAAATATTTTTTCTTTTCTCATAGTAACCTCTTGAGTATATATACTATCACAAATGATACCTCCTGTAAAACTAAAGTTAATTTTAATGTAAAGAAAAATGTTAACAAGTTGTTAACATTAATTTTTATTTTTTAGTGATTTAAATATCTTATTCCATAGTTTACTTGATGAATAATTTAGTATTCCTTCTTTATAAATTCTAAGTCCATATTTATATAGTAAGAAACATGTTATTATCATTAGTACTATTGATATTATTAAATCTATTATTGTCATTTCACCTAGTGTATACATTACTGGTGCGAGTATTCCTGATATGAATGGTATGAATGCAGCTACTTTAATAAATACAGCACCTTGATAAACTGATGCGTAAAGTGCTAAATAATAGCCTAACATTAAGAATATCATAACTGGTGTTTGTATTTGGTTGTAGTCTTCCATACTTGTTGTCATACTAGCTAGTACTCCTATAAATAATGAGTATGCTAAGAAACTAAGTATAATCAATATTAAGAAGAATGGTATACCAGCTAATAGTTTTGATGCCATATCACTTTCTAAGAACATTTTTATGTATGCACTTATCTTTCCTGCTTCAGTTGTTCCAACTACACTTGATATACCACTTGATGTAGTAAAGAATCTAATTAGAGAACCCACGAATGCATAAAGAAGTAATAATGCTCCTTGGAATATTGCAAATATATTAGATGCAACTAGTTTTGACATAAAGTGTGCTTCAGGTGTTACACTTGATATAATTATTTCCATACTCTTAGTACTTTTTTCTTCATTAATTTCAGCACCTATCATTTGAACCATAAGTACTATTAATATAAAGAATGGTACTATGAATACTATTGTAATTACACTTCCAATTAATTTAATTAATTCTTCGTTTTCATTTAAATTTTCATCTAAATATATTCTATTAATATCTACTGTCTTATAAATACTACTTAGTACTTCTTCATTAATATTTGCTGCTTTCATAGCCATATTTACTTTAGTAGTATTTAAAGCATTTAATAAATCTTGATATAAAATATTATCAATATAGTCATATGATATCATATCTACATCAAACATTTTATCTAAAGACTCTTTTTCTATCTTTTTAACATTTATAATTATATCTTTAGTTTCATCTTTGATAATTTCTTCTTTTAGGTCATCAATTGTCTTATCAGTTTTACTAATCTTAGCATTATAGTTTTCTAGTATATCTTTATAACCACTTTTCATAGTTTCTTCTAAGTTATCATAGACTCCTACTTCATCAATTACATATACATTTATTTGATCTTCAAAGTCTCCACCAAAGAATTTAACTATAGAATCTAAATTTATTAAACATATAGTTATTAAACAAATTATAATATTTATTATTTTAAAAGACTTAGTACATATTTTTTTCTTAAGACTATCTTTCGTTAGAAATTTAAATTTATTTTTCATATACTTCACCTACTTTACTTACGAATATTTCATTTAAAGTTGGTTCTTCAACTACAAATTTAGTAACATTATCATATTTAGATACTGCTTTAAATAATGTATTTATATATGAATTATCTTCTATTCTAATAGTGTATTCATCTTTATTTTTTTCTATGTGTTCTACACCTTTTACTTTTTTAATTTCTTCTTCATTTAAGTCTGCTTTTACTTTTACATTTTTCTTTCTAAAGTCTTCTTTTATTTTAGTTAATTTTCCTTTTAATACTGTGTTTCCTTTTACTAGTATTATAAGTGAATCACAGAAGTACTCTATATGTTCCATCATATGTGATGAGAATATTATCATAGTGCCTTTCTTTTTAAGTCTTAATATTTCTTTTTTGAACATTTCTACATTTATTGGATCTAACCCACTAAATGGTTCATCTAATATAAGTAGTTTTGGTTCATGAATTATACTTATTATAAATTGTATTTTTTGTTGATTACCTTTAGATAATTCTTTTATCTTTTTGTTTTTATAATCTGTTATATTAAATTCTTCTAAGTATTTATCTAATCTTTTTTCTACTTCTTTTTCTGTAAGACCTTTTAGTACTCCATAGAATACTGCTTGTTCTAGTACTGTTTTTGATGGTAATAAACTTCTTTCTTCTGTTAAGAAACCTATTTCATCTGACACACTATAATCTATCTTTTTACCATTTAGTGTTATGTCTCCTTCTGTTTTATCTAGAAGTCCCATAATCATTCTAAATGTTGTTGTTTTACCAGCACCATTTACTCCTAAAAGTCCAAATATTTCTCCATCTTTTACTTCAAATGAAAGGTCATTTACTGCTCTAAAGTTGTCATAGTATTTAGTTACATGTTCAACTTTTAGCATATAGTCACTTCCATTCCAGTTTCTATACCAAGTTTTTCTGCTTCATCTTTATTCATATGCATCTCAAGTACACATGTTTCATCTGATTTGATATGAACATCTTCTAAAGTTACACCATTTTGTACTTTAACGGATACTACTTCATCATTATGTCTTTTGAATGTTTCTAAGTCACTTGCACTCATATGAATGTGTCTATCTGCGATAATAGTTGATTCTACTGCTTCATATTCACCTTTAGGTCCAACTATAGTTATTGTTTCACTACCTATTAAGTCTCCACTTTTTCTAACTGGTGAATCTAGATTAAAATAATCATTATCTCTTTCAAGTAATTCTACTTGAGTATACTTTCTACATGGACCTATAATACGTACATGTTCTAATACTTTTTTACCTTTTTTAAGAGTTACAGTTTCTTCACATGCATATTGACCTTTTTGAGTTAAATATCTTTTAGGAGTAAGTTTGTAACCTTTACCAAATAATATTTCTAAAACTTCTTTAGTCAAATGAATGTGATGGTTTGATACACCTACTTTTATATTCATATTAACCTCCATGTTAATTATACTATATTTTATATAATAATTAATCACAAACTTACTAATCTTGTCATTTAATACTTATAAAGGAAGTGATTATGTGAACGGTAGTTATTATCAAAGTCCAGTATTTATAAATGATATAGAACGTGAAAATAATGAATATTATGAAAAGAAACCATCTAATGATTACATGCTTACTAGTGAACAAAGTTATATTGAAAATATTCTTAGAAATAATATAGGTAAACGTGTAAGAGTTCATGCATCTTTTTCAGATTCTGTTGAATGGAGAGACAGAGTATTTACTGGTGTTATAGAACATGCTGGTCGTGATAACTTAGTAATTAACGATAAAGAAAATGGTAAGAACTATTTAATACTTATGATATATTTAAATTTTGTTGAGTTTGATGAAGAAATAACTTACGCTAAATAACTTTAAAAAGTAATCAATATTTGATATAATATCTAATAGGATGTGATTACATGAAAACTCTAAATATAATAGCTTTAGTATTAGTAATTTTAATAGTATTATGTTTACTTATTAATATTCTTTTAAAATTCTTTAAAGAAAGAATTGATAATTTACATAAGATGCTTACTAATGCTGAAAATGATATGTTAGAGAAAATGAAGAATAAAAAAGAGTTATTAGTTAAGATGATTAATTATGTCACTAAGAAATTAAAAATTGAAAGTAGTACTTTTGATGAAGTTAATGCTTTAGAGATTAATGATTTAGTTAATTTTAAAGACGAAAGTGTTCTTGATAAGTGTTATAGTGAGATAATGGAAATTCGTGAAGATAATAAAAAGACTCGTGAAACTAAAGATGTTAAAGAGTTTAATCAAAATATTGATGACTATGAAGATAATGAATTACATATAATATCTCTTAGAACTTTTTATAATAAATATACTTTAGAATATAATAATTTAATTAAAAAAATACCTTTTAATCTAGTAGCTAAATTAAAAGGTTATAAGATTAAAACTTTACTTGAAGGAAGAGAAATAGACGATAGTTTTAATAATGATTTGGAAGTGTAAAATTCACTTCTTTTATATTGTTCTTTTTTAGGAAGTTGTTTGCTTTTGAGAATGGTTTACTTCCAAAGAATCCATTTCTTGCTGAAAATGGACTTGGGTGTGTACTTTCTATTACTAGGTGTTTAGGATTTGTTATAAACACTTTTTTACTTCTTGCGAAGTTTCCCCATAGTATGAATACTACTGGTTCTTTTTTAAGATTTATTAATTTTATTATATGATCTGTTAATAGTTGCCAGCCAAGATCTTTATGTGATGCTGGCATATCTTTTCTAACAGTTAAAACACTGTTTAGTAATAATACTCCTTCTTTAGTCCATGGTGTTAAGTCTCCACTAGGGCCATTTTTAATTCCTAAGTCATCATATAGTTCTTTAAATATATTTTGTAAACTTGGTGGTAACTTTACACCCTCTTGTACGCTAAATGAAAGACCATGTGCTTCGCCTTCTCCATGATATGGATCTTGTCCTAAAATAACTATTTTAACATTACTATAAGGTGTGCTTTTTAAAGCATTGAATATATTTTCATATGCTGGATAGCAAGTATGTGTTTTATACTCTTCTTTAACTTTATTCATGAATTTATGAAAGCCTTCGCTTTCCCATACATTTTTTAATACTATATCCCAATCGTTGCCTATCATAACTACTCCTAAAAATTACTTATATATTTCCATATATTCCATAGATATATTCCTTGGTCCCCTAAAATACCAGCAATACCCCCGGAATATGTATCAGCACCTAATCGTACTAATAACATTAAAACTATAACTATACTCATAAATAACCATTTATGTTTTAAATTATTCTTTTTACTTATAGTTATAATTATTGTTAATAAAAAGAAGAAAGCTACAAATATAATATTAAATGTTGATAAACTAACATCTCCCATATAACCATCTATTATTCCGATATCTGCATCATTATATGAGTACATCATTAGATTACATGGAAATCCTTTTGTTACAATCATTATTAATGTTAGTATTATTACGACTATATAATATATTTTATACTTCTTCATTTTTAACTCCTTATTAAACTATTCTATTGTGAATTCTCCTGCTACATAAAATAATTCTAATGTTGACGGAACACTTATTTCTTTTACAAGTCTATATTCACCTTTTGGTAATTTTAAATAAGTTTTTTCCCAATCAACAATTATTTGATCTGTTGACTTAGCATCTACTTCATAGATTTCTTCAACAAATTCAGCAATGATACCTAACTTATACCATTTATTATCTCTTTTAGCTTCTATTTCATAAGCAAGTGTATAGTCAATAATATCCTTTCTATTATTTTCAAGTACGAATGTTGCGCCTTTATTTGTTAAAGTTTCTTCTCTTACTTTTAATGTTACATTGCTGTTTTCAATTTTAACATCAGACTCTGTTGTAATAAGTTTATCAATTTCATTAGTACATCCAGTTAATAAAAATACACTTGTTAAACCTATTAGAATTCCTAAAACTATTTTTTTCATATCTTCTCCTTTTTACATTTTATTAATTTAATTATACTATAACTATTAATTATTATCATCATTAAAATTAAATTATCTACTATATTCCATAGAAATTCACTTTTAAATAGTATTCCACTTACTGCAAACACAATAAATATTATTTTAAATATGCTTAGCATTCCTTTAGAATTTGTTAAATATTCTATGTTACTTTTACCTATGTAGTAACCACTTAATATAGTGGTAAATCCGAATAAAATGTAAAGTGTTAATAAAAATAATAAACCATATTTACCTAATATACTAGTGTATACTCCAGTAAGAAGTAAATTATAGTTACTTAATATATCATTATTACTTAGATAAATTAATAAAAGTAATGAAATAATAATTGTTATAAATACTCCGATAAAATATACACTTAGTATTTGATAGTTTATAGACGCTTTAATATCATTTTTATCGCTTGCGCTTCCTGTACTAGTTGTGCCTATTAAAAGTTCATTCATAAATATACTTCTTTTTACTCCGATAACTAAACCTGTAAGTATTGACTCTAAACTTGTAAAATCTTTTGTTATAAGTGTTATATCTATTAATTTAAAGTTTTTTATTATTCCATAAATACTAACTATTAAAAAAAGCAAACACATAAGTGGCACTATTTTATTAAGTCCATTTAATACTTCTTCAATAGATAGTCTAAATGTAATAAATAATACTATAAGAGAAATAATAATTATTAAATATTTTTTGATGCTTAATAGTTCTAGTAAGTATCCTATAGAATTCATCTGTATCATTTGAAATAGAAATGAATATATAACTATTAAAAGTATTAATGAAATAATTGAAAGTATTTTTTTATTAAGTCCATATTTTAATATATAGTATGGTCCACCTACGAAGTTATTATTGTTTTCTTTTTTATATTTATTTCCATAGTATGCTTCATGGTATGTTATAGATGTTGTTAAGAGTGAAAAAAGTATCATCCATATTACTGATGAAAAACCGCCAATAATTATTGATGAAGTTGTCCCTATTAGTGAGCCTACTCCTATTTTGGTACCTAGTGTTAGAAATAAAGATGTTTTATCTTTTGATAGAAGTTTTAAAATATTTAATTTATAGTTTTTAAAATTTAGTTTTATTGTTAAATAAATAGATAAAATAAATAAAAATATAATTAATAATATCCACATACTAATTATATTTTTATAGTTAAAAAGTTATCACTATTTGTGATAACTTTCATTGTTTAATATTTTAAAACTTCTATATATTTGTTCTAATAATATTCCTCTAAATAATCCATGAGGAAATGTTAGTTTTGAAAAAGATAATCTTAAGTTGCATTTATTTTTAACATATTGATTTATACCATCACTTCCACCTATTATGAATGTTATTGTTCCATAACCATTTGTGAAAGTATTATCTATTAAGTTTGATAATTCTATTGATGTATATTCTTTTCCATTGATATCCATGCATATATTAAAATCTTTTTCATTTAAAGACCCTAATATCTCATTTGATTCATTATCTATGTTAGTATCTTTAAGTTCTATTATTTCTATTTTATGATATTTAGTAATTCTTGTTTTATAATCATTTATTAAATCATTTAAGTATTTTTCTTTTATTTTACCTACGCATAATATTCTTATCATTATTTATATATTTCTAGTGGATTCATGTAGTGTCCATTCTTTCTAATAGCTAAGTGAAGGTGTTTTCCTGTTGATTTACCGGTTGAACCCATTATTCCTATTAATTGTCCTTTTTCCACTTGATCTCCCTTTTTAACTAATCTAGATTTTAAGTGCATGTATACTGAAATGTATCCATTATGGTGATCAACATCTACATGATTACCCATATCACCACTATAACCTGAAGCTACAACTGTACCACTTTGTATCGCGAATATATTATCTGATGGCGTACCTACTATATCTACACCTCTATGCATTGAACTTGGTTTTCCAGTAACTGGATCTCTTCGGTAACCATACATTGATGAGAATCTATAAGGTTTTACTGTTGGCCATGCCCAATATGTATTATTACCAACATAAACTACATTTTTAGCACCTACTACTACTATTTCATCAACTGCTGCATTTATTACTTCTTCTGAAACAAATTTAGATTTCATGATTACACCATTTGCTTCTTGGGTAGCATATACAACTTTACTAAGTCCATTAGAACCTTTTTGTTTTACATATTTTTCTGAAGCATTTAATGTTTTATCTAATACAACTTTTGTTTCATATTTTATAGTTTGAGTCTCTGTTTCAAATGAATCAACCATTATTTTAGCAACTGGGTGGATTGGAGCTACGATAACTTCTTGTCCAACTGCTAGTAGAGCATTTTCTCCGGCTATATCTGGATTTGCTATTAAGAAATCTTGTACTCCTAATTTATTCTTTTCTGCTATTGTTTCTATTGTATCAGTAGATTTTACAGTATACTTTTGTGTAAGATTTGTTGTTCCAAATAGAAAGTACATACTTAAATCATCAGCATTTGTTATTATTTCGTTCTCTGTTGATATTAATGTCTTTTTAATTGTTACACTGTCTCCAAAGTATACATCAGTTACTTCTGTTCCATCTTTGTCTGATTCTTTTACTTTGCCATCTAAATAATTTTGATATTCTTCTTTGCTTATAAAAGCTGTTACAGTGTTTTCTACTGCTTTATCTAAATCATCTTTATTTAGAACATAGAATTTTGTTGTTCCATTATCTTCAGTACTAATTGTTACTTCATATCCTTCAATTGTGAATGGATCTAAATCTTTTATATCATCATATACTTCTGATGCCGTCATAAGATTTGTTTTATATGTTTTAACACTTTGTACTTCTAAACCTGATGGTGGATATATTTTACTAACGTTGTATTTTTCTTTTAATTCTGTTTGTTCTTTATCTATTAAATCATAAAGTTCATCTTTAGATTTGATAAGTCCTATTCTTTCTCCACCAAGAGATATTTGATAATAGTTATTTATAGTTCTTTCTATTGGTTTAAATGTTAAACACATATAAAGAACTATTCCTATCGCAAATATACCAAATAATATATTTGAGATTGTTAACTCATTTTTATTCATTTCCATCTTCCTTATTTGAATAATTATCGAATGAACCAGTATTCATTTTGAATAATAGGTTTACTGTTCCTGTTGAACCTGCTCTGTGTTTTGCTACTAGTAATTCTATTTTTCTATTAACATTACCATCGTATTTTCCATATTCATCACTATGTAAGAATAATACGATATCGGCATCTTGTTCAATAGAACCTGATTCTCTTAAGTCTGATAATTTTGGTTTATTGTCGCCGCCTTTTCTTTGCTCAACGCTTCTTGATAGTTGGGCTAGTGCTATAACTGGAACATCTAATTCCATGGCTAGCTTTTTAATATCACGGCTTATTTCACTTACTTCTTGAACTCTTTGTCCAGCATATTTACTAGAACTTGAAAGTAATTGTAAGTAATCTATTATTATCAGGTCTAAACCATCATCTGAATTTTTTAATTTTCTACATTTTCTTCTTACTTCGCTTACTGTTAGACCACCTGAATCGTCCACATAGAATTTAGCATCTGAAAGTTCACTCATTGCTTCATTCCATTTTTTCCAGTCAGTATTTTTTAATTTACCTGTTTTTAGTACGTCACCATCTATTTTACCGACTACTCCGAACATTCTCTTTGTAATTTCTTCTACACCCATTTCTAGTGAGAATAAGGCTACACTTTTTTTATCATGTATTGCTGCATTAAGCCCAACATTTAGTGAGAATGCACTCTTACCACAACCTGGACGACCAGCTATGATTATAACTTGTTTCTTTTGAAGTCCACGAGTCATCGCATCAAAGTCATAATAACCTGTTCTAATACCAGTATATTCATCAGTTGATTCTGCTAATGCTTCTAAATTCTTTTGTACTTCTGGAAGTACATCTTGTATTCTTTGAATATCACGACCTAGTTTATCATTATAAACGCTTAGTATATTTCTTTCAGCGTTCTCTACAATATCAACTACTGAATCTTTTTCATCGTAACATTCTTCTTGAATTCTAGTACTTTTTTCAATTAAATTACGAAGTACACTCTTTTCAAATATTATTTTAATATAATAACTTAAGTTTGCTGTAGATGGTACTGAGTCTATTACTTTTGTAATATATTCTACTCCACCAACCTTTGATAATGATTTTGTTTTATCAAGTTCATTACATACAGTTTGAACATCTACAGGTATATTGTTTATGTGAAGATTTTTCATAGTTTTAAATATTATTCTATTTGCTTCATCATAAAACATTTCTTCTGTTACTTCATCTAAAATTTTATCTAATGCTGTTTTTTCTAAGAATCCACATCCAAGTACTGATATTTCTGCATCCTTATTTTGAGGTTCTTGTCTTGCCATAAATACTCCCCTACTACTTTGTTAAAACTACATCCATCCCAAAACTTACTTGTTTATGTAAATTAATTGTTACTATGTGAGTTCCTAGTGAATTGATTTCACCATCTATCATTATTTTTTTCTTATCAATGTCATATCCCATTTTAGATAATTCTTCACTAATTTGTTTTGCTGTTATTGTACCAAATACTTTATCATTAGCACCTGTTTTAACCTTGAATTCAATCTTTTTATCTTTTAGTTTGTTTTTAATTTTATTGCATTCAGCGATTAATTCTTGTTCTTTTTCATTTCTTTCGTCTATTTCTCCTTGAAGAACATTCATACTTTTTTCAGTGTATGGTACTGCTAACTTTTTAGAGATTAAGAATTTAGCATATCCATCTTTAACTTCTTTGATTTCATCTTTCTTTGCTTGTTTTTTAACATCTTCTATAAATATAATTTTCATAAGTCACCTCCATACAAACTAATGTATAAATATTATAACATACCTAGTAATAAAAAAAAAGTTGTAAAAATACCCAAAATAGTATATACTTATTTTAGAATAATAATGGAGGTAAACATATATGATTATTTCATTAGAGAAAGCAAGAGAATTTGAAGCGTTAGTTAAACGTGTTCTTATGTCTAAGTATGGTAAGATGTTACCTTCTGATAAAGTTACTTTACTAAATACTACTGAATTTTTGGATGATAGTATTCTTAAAGTTGATCCAAGTGAAGTATACGGTGAAGTAATTAGAAAAGTTGTTGGAAGTATTATAGATGTAACTTGTACTAAAGAATTAAATGTTAGTGAAGAAGAAGCTAAAGAAATTATATATGGTGAATATTTAGAAGAAGGATTAATTGAATTCTATTCTAGAAAGATAGCCGAAAAATTTAACTTAAATTTAGAAGATAAACCTGAACTTAAAGATAATTTAGAAATGGTTCAAAAATTATATGAGAAACTTGGTGAAGGACTTGATGAGAAAGTGTTTAACAGTGATGCTTTAGAAATATTAGATGCTGCTAAACTTGAAGAATTAGTAACTGAATGTGATAATCAAGCTATTGAGTCATATTTAAATAATCTTGCTACTGCAAAAGGTATTGAAGAAGTCAAAGAGGAAGCTACTCCTGTTAATGGTAATGGCGAAGTTCTTGATGAAGAAGGACGAGTACAAATTGTATATTTAAATGGTGTTCAATATGTTAAATATGTTGATAAAGAGGATCAAGTTCATTTAGTTGAAACAAATGATTCTAAACATGTTTCTGAAGTTTATAGAAGAACTATGTTAGGACTTAATCCTGGTGATAAATTAGATGCTGAAGCATTCTTTAAGGAACTTACTTCTTATATACCTGAAACTGATTTAAATGTTAAAGAAGATATTAAAACTTCAAGTTTAAATAATGAAGAAGTAAATATGATGAACTTTATTCATAGTAGTAAAGAATTTGAATTAGATGGTAAAGAAGATGATATTACTCATAGTAGTAATCAAACAATACATGTTATTGAAAATACTAACGATATAGTTGTTACTGATGATAAAGGAGATCACGTTGAATCAACTGTTGTAAGTGATGATGAAGAACCTCTAATAAAAGATGATGCTGGAAGAGTAAAACCAGAAGAAGTTCAAGAAGAAGAAAAACTTGATGAAAAGATACTTACTCCTGAAGAATATGAAAAACTTTGTATGAAGTTTGCTAATAATGAAGAATTAACTCTTGAAGAATTAAGAGCTCTTAGAAGAAGTACTCCTGAAGAGATGGCTAAAACTCAAGAAGATAAAGAGTTACTAGAACAAATGAGAGAAGAAGAAAATGAACTTGTTAGAAAAAATGAAGGACCTGTTCTTTCTTATCCTGGTAAATACAAATATGGAAGTGCTGCTTTTACAAATAAATATTTACTAATATATGTTGTTCTAATTACTATATGTATTGGTTTTATAGTTGGAGCACTATTATTTAAAACTTTCGGAATGAAATAAAAATTAGATATTAACTTATCTAATTTTTTATTGTTTCTTTATACAAAATTCCCATAATGTTTTTGGCTTTTCATATCTATCCATATGTTTTTCTTCTAAAGATAATATTTTGAAATTTTCAAATAGTTCTTTAAATTCTTTTCCTTCGAAGAACTTTTTATATATTTCACCATCATAATAGAAATTCTTTTCTAATACTTTTGCACTTAATGGTATATGATATTTATCATTAGATGAGTTTACTCTTCCTATTAAATATCCCCCACTCTTTAGTACTCTATATATTTCATTTAATATTTCTTTTGTCTTCTTAGAATCAAAATAATGTAAACATAAGTCTGCAATAATAACATTTATTTCATCATCTTTGAATGGAAGTTTTTCACTTATATCAAATACACTTGTATTTAATTCTTTATGTTCAGTATTTAAAATGTTAATTACTTCAGTTGAAAAATCACATGCAGTTACATCACTAAAACCATTATTAAGTAAATAAAGACTTGTATATGCTCTTCCACATCCTAGTTCTATAATTTTGTCACTTTTGTTAAGTAAATGTATATATTTGTTAAACCAATTGTCATACGTAGACGTGTATTTTAAATGTATTTTATCCCAGTATTTATCTAAGTTATTCATATTATCACCTATTATTATTTTATCAAATGATTATATAGTTATCAAACTTACAATAATAAAACTGTAAACAAAAAAGATATAGAAAATCTATACCTATTTTTTTAATTTTATTTTTCTTAATATTTGATCTACGTATTCTTCACCAAGTGAACTATAAAGTAGATTGTTTTTATAAGATATAACTCCGTAAATGATTGCCCCTACTACTGCACAAATTAAACATGTAATTATAGAAGTTATTCTTGTTGTGAATAATGGGCTTATAAAATGTTCTAGAATTAGTACTACTATTATCATAGAAACTAATGGTAATATTGCTTTTTTCATTATATTTAGTAATTCTTTATATTCAAAATTCATATCTTTCTTTAATTTTCTTAATGATATAGTTAATGATAAACTTGTTCCGATCATTGTTGAAATAATAGCTCCATAGTATGGATAGATTCCAATTTTATCGCATAGTATCATAAGAGGTATATCAAGAAGTGCATTTGTTATTAAACCTGTGAATGTACTTATATATATTGTTTTAAATTTATCAAGACTTTGTAGTGTAGTGTTTACTACCATATTAATGTTTCCAAGTATTATTGAGTATGGAAGAAGTCTTAATATTATTCCACCATATTCACTAGCTCCATAGAATATATAATATACTTCATTTGCTAGTAAAGATATACCAATACTCATCGGAAGACCTATTACTATTACCATTGCGATTGATTTTATAAATTGATTATTTATTGCTTTATAATCCTTTTTAACGTAATTTGATGACATATGTGGAATTATATTTATAGTAAGACCAAATGTTATTGCATTTACTATTAAGCATATTTTAGTTGCCCATGTAGCCATTACACTTCCGATTGTTTCTGCTACTTTACCACTATATCCTAAGTATCCAAGTCCTCTAATTATAAGTGATAAATCAGTCATATTATATAGATCAGTAGTAACTGACACTATCATTAGTGGAATACTAAATGAAACTATTTTCTTTAATATTGCTTTATCTGATACTTTATCTTTTTGATTTTTAGATGGCATATTGAATTCTTTTTTATTTTTTCGAATTTTGACTTCTAAATAGATATATGCAGCTAATCCAGCTATGAAAGCACCAAATACTGCGATAGAAACTCCAATACTAGTTTTAGCATGGAATACATTTATTGCTAAGTAAGAGCCTACTAATATAAATGCAACTCTTACTACTTGTTCTATTACTTCTCCTGTAGTACTTACTGTTATAAACTTTTGTCCTTGTAAGTATCCACGTTTTACTGCTAAATATGGAACTACTAACAAACAAAAAGAAATACTTCTAATAACTAATACTACATCTTCTATACTGTTACCAGTAGAATCTATATCTCCTATGAATATGTATGCAGCTTGTTTTGCAAAGATAAACATAAGTAAGAATAATAGAGTTGATAATACAACCATTATTTTATTCCCTATCTTAAATGTTCTTTCTTTTGCTTCATACATTTCAAGTGTATTATATTCACTTATAATTTTACTTATAGCATGAGGAATACCTATTGTGCAAATATTTATTATTAAACTATATACAGTATATGCATAACTATATAAAGCACCACCAAGTTCCCCTACTATAGCATAAAAAGGAATTACATATATAGCACCAAGAAACTTTATTATTAAAAATGAAAGTGATGCAAAAATAGTTCCTTCTATAAATGAATTTTTTTTCATACCTTCTCCTTATACAGTATCATTGCCGAAAAACAATATATTTGTTCATCTCCAAATATTGAAACAGCAGTTCTAAACTGTATATCTATTATATCATAAGTTCCTGATATTAAAAATGCATTTACACTCCTTTCTAAGTCTTTTTCATGATTTTCATCTATTATTTTTACTTTTAACATTTTATTCACCAAGTATAATTTATCATATATAAAATAAAAATAATGTCGATTTAGACATTATTTATTATTCTTTTTAGTATCTTTTACTTTTTTTCTAATTTCTTCTAATTTAATTGTATTTGTTTTTTCTATATTGCTTTCTGTATTATATTTATTTAGATAAAGTCCTAAAACAAATACATATGCAAGTCCATAGAACCATAATAGTAATATAACTATATTAGCAAGATTTCCATATATTATGTCATATTTAGCTATATTATTTATGTAATATGAGAATACATTTGTTAATAATAACCATGCTATTGTTGTAAATATTGCTCCTTTTGTCATATATTTACTTGGTATATTTTCATCTGGTGCGATTGTGTAAACTAATTTAATGAAGAAATATACAAATATTAATGATACTGGTACTTGTAATATAACATACATTGTATTTACTAATCTTTCATGTTTTGTTAAAAAATCTGTAAATGTTCCGATAAGTGCTAAAATTGATTTACCGAATAATGGAACTATTACTATGAATGCAAATAGTAAAACTATACATAGTGTTAATATTAAGGCTTTAATCATTCTTTTTAAATATGGAGCATTTTCTACTTCAAATATTGTATTACTTGCTAGTATTATTGCATGACATCCATTTGCTGATATTATAAGTCCAAATGCTAATGTTATTACTGAGCTTAATGTTATTTGATCAGTAAATATTGGTTGAACTAATTCTACAACTCCTGGAGGAAATGTTTCTGTTAAGAAATTTTGTATTATATCTATTGGTAGATTAAATTGCGTAAGGAAAAAGAATATTAATGTTAGCATTGGTATTAAAGCCAAAAAGAATGAGAATGCTAGGTTGCCCGGTAGTACTCCCAATTCTTTTCCAAAAACTAAATTATATATTTCTTTTATCTTTTCTTTCATTACATATTTCCTTTAGATTTTTTTATCATTGCAAGTGAATCATTTATAGCATCATCTATAGTTGTTTGTTCATTAGTAATCATAGCATAACCAATTGATACACTATAATCTTTATTTGGTAATGATGAAATTAATTCACGATTTAATTTATGTATATATGAACCAACTTTCTTTTCATCATAACCTATTAGATAAATAATAAATTCATCTCCATCAGTTCTCATTATTTCAGAGTTATCTCTTTGTGTTTTAATTAACACGCTAGCAACAGCTTTTATTTGATTGTCTCCTGCTTCATGACCATATTTATCATTTAATGTTTTTAATGAATTAATATCAATTACTACGATTGCTTGAGGATATACTTTATTAGAACTCCATAAGTCAATATTATCATTTAAGTAATTTCTGTTTTTTAAATTAGTCATAGCATCAAAGTAATATAGTCTATCTTCTTTTTTAGTCTTTTTAGTATACAATGCTTTTTTAACAATTCCATAAATTACAAATGAGATTATTAATAATGCTAATACTATCCAAATTAAATTGCTCATTATAAAGTTAAATACTCTATTATTTTTTAGTGTTTCTATAACACCTACTACACTTTCATTTTTAACTTCATTTGAACTTAAAGTACTTAAATAGAAATCAAATAATTTATTAAATGCTTTATTTTCATTATTAAGTAAGAATGAGTTATTTAATTTAACTTTATCAATATATCTAATACTATAATTTTTAAGATCACTATCTTTATAATAGTCATATACTTCTTTTTCTATTATTATTACAGAATTCTCATCTATATTTTTTAACATTGTTTTAACATTAGCATAGTCTTTTATTTCGAATAAGTTTTTACTTGCCATGTTATATTTTAAGTTCATACTTGATAGCATACTT
Organism: uncultured Clostridium sp.; assembly: GCA_902492325.1. GTDB lineage: Bacteria > Bacillota_I > Bacilli_A > RF39 > UBA660 > CAG-1000. The sequence goes on along the minus strand of CABULC010000002.1, from coordinate 342,963 downwards.
ACTTCACTATTTACTAAGTTATAAAGCGAGTTAACTACTAAGTTATTGCTTACATGAGCAATTACTACATATTCAGTTGGACCTAATGTTCTACTACTTGTATAATTATTATTTCCAAGTGAATAGTAATTTAATACTAAATCAACTTTTTTATTATTTAAAGCATCACCTAGTGCTTTAGTATCATTATATTTTAGATATTTATATGTTACACCTGTCATATCAGCAAACTTTGATAAGTATGTGTCTGTAAGACCGGTGAAACTTCTTCTAATCATACCTTCGTATGGAAGATTATCAATATATCCTACGATTAAATCGTCATTTGTGATTGATTCTCTTTCTATTTCAGTATAATTTTTAGTTGTATAATATAAATTTAAGAAATATTCATTTATTTTTTTATTAGCTGTATTCTCCCATCTATAATAAAATTTTCCAAAGATATTTGAAAGCATTTCATTATTTTCAGGTAAATCTAAACAATAGTAAGAATATAATCCATCCATATGAAATACTATTTCATAATCTTTTTTTATAATTTGATCTAAGTATTTATACATCGGAATAATCATATAATCAACAACATTACTTGTATAATCAGATTCTAATCCCTCAAATGTTGTATATGTTTTAATGTTAATATTTTGATATTCTGTTAAATTTCTTTCGATTATTTCTTTATCGGTACTAATTACACCTAATGTTTTATTAGATAAATCTGATAGTTTACTAATACTATCTTTTTTTCCGATTACTACATAGTGATCTTTATAGATTACTATATCTTCTGAATCTGGTGATGTTTTATTATTTAACTTAACATCAGTATTATCAGTTGTAGTTATATTTATTGAAAGACCTGTGTTTTCTTTTAATGCTTTTAGGTATTCATAATAAACACCATCTCCATTATCAGAGAATACTGGTAAATCTTTTTCTACATATATATCTAAAGATTTATCTTTGTTATCATTTATCCATTTCTTTTCTGAATATGAATAATTATTTACTGTACTTGTAATATAGTATAATGTTGCGAAAAATCCAACAACTATAAATACAATTAATGTAAATATAATTATTATATTCTTTCTTTTTTTACTACTATTCTTCATATAATCACCAAACTACCTTTAAGCTACTTGCACTTTTAGAACCAAATACTGGGAAGTTTGTATTTTCTTCAGTACCTGAATAAGTTAAAATATATTGAACATCATAATATGTTAAATTCTTTTCACCTATTTTATCTAAAGATTTAATAGCTAAATCTTCTGCAGTAGCTACTTTAATTGATTTTGTGAAATTTATTGTTATATATACAATTTTTCCTTCATTAGTAACAGTTACTTTATCAATTTCTGTATTGTCTTTGTATAAGTCTTGTATGTCTTTTTCTAATGTTTTGCTTAATGGATAGTTCTCTATTCCATCTAATCTTTCACCATATTTTGATGAACTTGTTCCTGCATAAAAATATCTATAGAATAGAATTCCTATTGCTAGAAAACAAACTCCTAAAATTCCTAGTAAAACCCATAACACCCTATTATCTTGATTACGTCTTACTTTTCCCATATTTTTTAAACACCTTCCTTGGCTTTATACATTATACTATATTTTATTCTATTTTTCCACTATTCCCATTATTTCGAACAATTTTGCTTGATTCCATATAGGAATATTTAACTCTATTGCTTTATCTCTTTTGCTTCCAGGAGCTTCTCCTACTAGTACTACATCAGTCTTTTTACTTACTGAATCACTTGTAAGTCCTCCACGTTCTTCTATGAATTCTTTTATTTCATCACGACTAATATTATCAAATGAACCAGTTATTACAAATCTCTTATCTTTGAAGTTTTCATCTTCAATCATCTTTTTACCATTATATGTCATATTAACACCAAGATTTCTTAGTTCATTAATTTCTTCAATATTCTTTTCATCTTTAAAGTAGTTAACAATGTTTATTGATAATGTTGGTCCAATATCTCTAATAGTCGCTAGTTCTTCTTCTGTTGCATCAATAAGTGAATCGATTGAAGTATAATATTTACATAGAAGTTTTGCTGTTTTTGCTCCAATACCATTTATACCTAATGCGAACAATAATCTGTCAAGTGAATTTTGTTTTGAATCTTCTATACTTTTTAGAATTGCATCTACGCTTTTACTTCCATATCCTTCTAATAATGTTATTTCTTCTTTATGACTACTTAGTTTATATATATCACTAAACTTTTTAATGTATCCATAATTGAAGAAATCTTCCATAATTCTATCTCCAAGTCCTAAAATATTCATAGCACCTCTTGATACAAAATGAATTAATCCTTCTATTTTACGAGCTGGACAATGAATGTTTTCACAGAAATAATCTACCATTCCATCTTTTTGTACTAAAGTACTTCCACACATTGGACAATATTTAATCATCTCAAATGGTTTTTCTGTTCCATTTCTTCTTTTTAGTTCTACTCTATCTACTGCTGGAATTACATCTCCTGCTTTATAAATATAAACATAATCTCCTACACGAATATCTTTTTCTATACAATAGTCTGCATTATGAAGTGTTGCTCTACTAATAGTGCTTCCCATTACTCTTACTGGTTCAAGTACTGCATTTGGTGTGATTTGTCCAGTTCTACCTACTGTAAATATAATATCAGTTAGTTTAGTAAGTACATGTTCTGGCGGGAACTTATATGCTGTTGCCCATTTTGGTACCTTTGCAGTAAATCCTAATTCTTTTTGCTGTGCTATATCATTTACTTTAATAACAATACCATCTATTTCATATGGAAGAGTATCTCTTTTTTCTGTCCACTCTCGAATGAAAGATAGAACTTCATCAATATTTTTACATAATCTAATATTTGGATTAACTACAAATCCTAGTTTTTTCATATACATTAGAGTTTCATAATGAGTTTTAAATGGTGTTTCTGGATAATGATATAAGAATACATCTAATCCTCTACTAGCGGCTACACTTGAATCTAATTGTCTAATTGAACCTGCTGCTGCGTTTCTTGGATTTTGAAATACATTTTCGCCTTTTTCTTTTTGACGTTCATTAAGTTTATTAAAACTCTTTTTACTCATGTAGATTTCTCCACGTATATCTAAATCTACTTTTTCTTTTAATACATGTGGAATTGATTTAATAGTTTTAACATTGTGAGTTATGTCTTCTCCAACTACACCATTACCACGAGTTGCTGCTCTTACAAATACTCCATCTTTATATTCAAGATTGAATGCTAAACCATCTATTTTAAGTTCACATACATATTCATGATTAGGAAATACTTTAGATATTTTTTCATCAAAATCACGAATTTCTTCTTCGTTAAATACATTACCTAAACTCATCATTGGTACTCTATGAGTAACTTTTTCAAATTCAGAAATTACTTCTCCACCAATTTTTCTTGTAGGTGAATCAAGTCTTACCCATTCTGGATGGCTAGACTCTATTCTTATTAATTCTTGCATTAATCTATCATATTCAGCATCTTCTACACTTGGTTTATCTAATGTATAATACTCATATGCATATTTATTTAAAAGATCGATTATTTCATTCATTCTGTCCATATAAATCACCTATTATTATTATATAACAATTAATAAATTATATAAAGAAAAATGTTTATAGGCAATTAAAAAGACTATTTCTAGTCATTCTTTTTAGGCTTTAATATTAACTTAGCTTCTTCATTTTCGCTTAAAGTTATCATAGGTGTTATTTGCATATCTTTAGTTTGTTCTGCTATAAATGTTTCATAGCAAGAGCAAACTCCTAATCTGGTTTTATGTTCTAGTAGTGCTCTTTTATGTTTTGCTTTCCAATCATCATCTAATAAAGACAAATTCATTAATTCAGTTTTCCATATATTACTATTAGCTATTTCTGCTTCTTTTTTAGCTTCTTCGAATGTGTCAAATAGTTTATCTACCATTTGTGCATAAGATGAATTTCCACTGGCATTTCTTCTTGGTGTAATAGGCGTTTCGTGATATTTAACACCACTACCTAAATCAAATTTAAATTTTTCGTATTTTCTAAATGGAAATACTACTTCATGTGTAATTCTTGGTTCCATACCAGTGTAGTAACTTATATTAGTATCAGTTACATAACATTTAGACACAATATATCCTTCAACTATATCATCATAACCATTTTTATAACCACTACTTATTGTTAATTCTTCTACCGCATATTTAATTGGATAACCTTTTTCCATAATTTTCCTCCCTGCAAATATATAGTTATTATAACATATATTTAAATATTATGCTTTTATATTGTTTTTATCCATTCTTTTATTTCACTAAGTGGTGTTACTAGTTCATCATTATAGCTTTTAAAAACTATATTTTTTTCATTTTCTACTTTTGAATTTGGACACATCTTTTTAATAAAAATCGTTAAATGTATAAATATGTGTATAACAAATTAAAAAGCAAAACTTAAACGTCTTGCCTTTTTAGTTTATAGAAAGTTCTACATACTCTTTTATCCATTCTTCTAATTTAGTCGCATCTTGATATTTATCAAAATCATCATCAGAGTTAGGATCTAAGTATGTTACTATCTTACCTTCTTTTACAATAATTATAGATGGTGCATATTTTACTTTCTTATAAAATCCTGTATTTTTGAATTCATCAAAACTAATCGATAGAAAATCTATTTTATATTTATTCATAAATTCTTTAAATACATCTTCACATGGAATACTAAACGCACAATAATTATTATATGTATATAAAATATAATTTTCATTATCTAATTTAGATAAGTCATCACTTTTAACTTTTATAAATTCACCAGTATTATAATATTTTTTATCTAAAGAGAACTTCTCTATAGTTTTATTACATCCAGTAGTAAAAATTATTAATATGCAAATTATTAAATAGTGTATTTTCTTCATTATTTTATTTCTGTTAAATTATCAAAATCTATATCATGATAATTTACTTTCCAAAAATCATATGTTGTTTTGTTGTTTTCTTCTTTTTTAATTTGTACATTATTTTCACCATTATAATACCAATATCCACCTATATTATATATTTTGTTTTCATCCCATCCAAGTGATACTAATAGATTTTTTGTCATTCCAGCGTATCCTCCGCCACCACACATTAAGAATATATTCTTATCTTTTGGGAATAGATATTCTAATATTTCCATAGATTCTTTATAGTTAGCTTTATAAGTTCTATCTTCTTGTTCTGTGAATAATGTTTTACCAGTATAACTTTTTCCGACTGCTTCGGGTAGTCCTTTTACTTCTGTTAAATATGGATATGGTACAACTTCAAACCCTTTTACTGTTCCTGAAAGATGTGAGTCACCACCTATCGCTTCATAGTTTCCTGGATCAACTAACATTCTCATATCTCTATAGACAGAATCACTACGATTTAAATATTTATCTATTGTTTCTTCGTTGATGTTTTTATCGATTCCAAATTGTCCTCTTTCTCCACCTGTTACTTCTGGAGTTGGTAGGTTAGTTAATTTTTCACCTGAAGAAATTTTGTTTAGTACTATTCCAAGTAATAAGCCAACTAGTAAACTTGCAACTATTAATATTGTTATTTTTAAATTGTTTTTCATGTTTTCCTCCTCATGAATTAAATTTAACATATCAATATTATAATTCATATAACTTTAAAGTTGAGTTAACTAAACAATAGGTTTAGTTTTCATTTTGATTAGAAATACATGTTCCGTTATGATCTTTAAAATAGTCTTCTATACGTGCGATTGCTTTATTAGCATCATCAACTCTTTCAACATCTGTGTGATTACTTATGAATGCATCTCCTCCAGCATTTATTATTTGATAGTTTTTATTATATTCTACTGAATACACATAATCTTCATTATCAAGAGTGCATTTTATTTCATATTTTCCAACTATTGTATTATCTCTCATTCTATCATTATCTATACTAAAGATTATTATAAGAAATACCATTAATAATACAAATGCTATAATAAGTATTCCAAATACTTTTAATATATTTATAATTATTCCCGCTAACTTTTCAGTGTTGCTTACCTTTTCAACTATAATACTATTTAAATCATTACTGACTAGTTCATCCAAACTTACTTTAAAAATATTTGATAATGTTTTAGCTTGAGTAATATCTGGTGAAGTTTCTTCAAGTTCCCACTTAGATATTGTTTGTCTCGTAACACCTACTTTCTCAGCTAATTCTTCTTGTGACATATTATTTTTCTTTCTTAATGTCATTATTTTATTTCCTAAATTCATATTATTTCTCCTTTTCAATATAAGAATACTTTTTTATATCAAAAATATCTATCAATTGTAGTTTGAACTTTCGCAATTATTGTTAACATTTAATAATAATTTCTTCTATTATACCATTAAACTTTATAGTTGCTTCTTTATAAATTATTATGTATAATTCTATTAGAATATGGAGTTGTAGTTATGGATGATAAAACTTTAAAAGCATATAAACTTTCTAGATATATTTTGCCTATTATTTCATTTATTGTTTTATGCATAATGTTTATAAATGAGGATTCTAGTTGGATAACTGCTGCATTGATTTTATCAGCTATCGTATTTGGTCTTAGTTTCCCAAGTACATGGATGAGTAAAAAGATATATAAATTTGGTAGTGAACTTGAAAGTACTTTTGCAAAAGTTTCTTACTATCTTTTATTCTTACCTATTCTTGAATTTATATTATTTTATTTATCATATGTACTTATTTTATTTTTAGGTGATAAATTTATAATAACTAAAAATAATGATTTAGCTACTGCATTAAGTCAAGCGTTTACTGTATTATTCTTTGTGTTTGTAGCAACTGTTTGTATAATTCTACCTCACATTCAAGCTATGGTTGTTATTGTTATAAAACGGTTTTTAAAAGAAAAAAATAATTAAGAAGATTAGAGGTTTAATATGAATAATAAAATTAAATATGTAATATGTACAATACTATTATTATTAACTTTAATAATTATTAAAGTCCTTTTACAAGATACTAAAATAATTGGAGATTTGTTACCTGAATTATTTGTTTTGATTGTTGTGAGTATAATAATGATTCTCATTCCTTTTATTTTCAAATTAGTAAATAAAAAGAAAATAAAATATAAAAAAGGACGAATTATATGTTTACTTAATAGTTCTATATTGTTTATAACATTTTCAATACCTAATTTATTGACAGTACTAAAGGATAATAATAATAATTTAGAATATACAAGTATGGATCCAGTAGCATTCTCAAAATCTTTGATAATGGCATATCTCTTTATTGCTATAATATATTATTTTATAAATATGTTACTATTTGTTGATAATAAAGAGTAATTAGCACACAACACTAATTACTCTTTATTTCAGGCTGATAATTTTGTGAAAATATAAAAAGTCAATAACAATAAACTGAACTCCGTTTCTTGGACAAAATAGAAGCAAAACAAAAAAACTAACTATTTCTAGTTAGCATCTATTACTCTCAGAAGTTAATTTCCGAGTTTTCTATCAGTTTGGAGCGATAGTTGAGTGATTACACAACTTTTTTCTCACACGAGGATGATATATAAATCATCCAATTAATAATATTGTAACATATTATTTTAATGAATCTATCTTTTTTCTTAAATTTTCATATTTTAAGATAAACTTTTTATAATCTTCTTCAGAAATATTATCTTTTATGTATTTATTTCCTTTTTTATTCTTTCTTATCCCATATAGAAAAAAGTCTTTGTATTCTTCTATAAATTTTAAATGTTTGGTTGTTGCTCTTCCTTCTACTAATAGAACAAATTGCACATTGCCCTTAAATTTTAAAAACAAATTATAAAAAATAAAATAATCATTTATATTTTTTATATTTAAAACTTCTTTTGATAAATAATCATATTGTATTTTTAATTCTTCATGTTTTGATCTTGGAACCCTAACTTTACCACCTTTAGTAATACATAAACCAGTTATTTTTTTATCTTGATTTGGTCCATATATTTTTACTTTGCTCTTTTTAATTCTTAAACCGTTTCTTTTTATTATTCCAAATAATGAATTAATAAATTCCTGTTTTATTGGTTTATTAGAACTAAAAACAACATCATCAACATAAACAGTCATTTCCATATCATTTTTTGTCGCAAAATCATTAATATATTCAAACATTCTATAATTTGATAAAAAAGCTAAAACTGGGCTAGTTGCTAATCCTTGCCCAATTCCATATTCAAATTTACCAACAACTGGATCATCTAAAGGACAAGTACATAAGGAAGTATATATACTCGCTATATCATTAGCTAAATTCAAATCATATTTAAAAAAATTAAATATTTTTTCGCATGAAATTGATGGATAAAAATTTTGAATATCTATTGCTAAAAGATATTTATTACTATTATGAGTTTCAACATTAGTTTTATATGATCTTTTTTTTAATGATGAATGTAAGTATGGTATAGGATAATTTACTTCTTTTTTATTTTTTTCAATTAAAGAAAGTGATAATATTTTATTTATTTTTTTTAAAGTTTTCTTTAACCATTTCTCATTTATATTTATTAACATTCTATATTTGTCTTTTGAATAATCATTTGGCCTAGTATCATAAATATCACTTGATTCTTCAATAGATAAATATTTCATTTTTCTCTCATCTGGAGTTTCTTTTGTTTTTGCTTTGTCTGGTTTTTTTAAATAGAAAAAATTATAGTAAGGTAATAAATCTTCACGAACATTTTCCAAATCAAAATCTTTTGGAATATTTAGAAGATTCTTAATACCATTCCTACTATTAAAACAATATAATCTACATTTTTTTAAACATTCTTTAACATTACCCATATTTTACCTCAAAATAAAACATTCTATTATAAAAATAGAATGACCCGTTCGTAAAGATTTTAATAATCAAAGCAACAAGTCTTTTAAGAATTAACTCTGTAAATAGATATTCAATAATAATTAATGAAAACCATTTCAAAGTTTCTTTAATCCAAGACTTCTTTTTATTTTTACGTCTTGAACTCTTTTTTGTTTTAACTTCAAACTCAACATCCAAGTTTGCTTTAAAACTCATCTTCATTCTTATTCCTCCTTCTATAAAAAATTTCTGGAGGCGCTTATCCACATAACATGATTATTAAATGGAACAGGCCATCCAGCTATACCTATATAGTATATAGATATGTATTTATACAGGAAGAATTAGTTATACTTGATAGATATGTACATGAATTACTACTTACATATGTATACAACTATTAACTGGATGCTCCCCAATAAAGGACAGCCTAAACTAGGCTAAATAATAACACCATAATGGTGAATACAATTTGATAAGCCCTGTTGCTTGAGAATATTATATCATATTTAATTTTTTTAAGATATATTTTTTTAATAAAAAACAAATTTAAATGATATATGGTATAATGGTATCAGAAGATATTTCTTTGAAAATGTGAGGTGTTTTATAAAAAGTAAAAATTCTTTATTTGGATTAATTTTTACAATTATTTGTAATGGCGTTATAGTATTATTATTTATAATTGGATTTGTTATGATGTCTAGTGTTAAACTTCCTGATAAAATAGATAAAAACTATTTTACTAAATATATGGAAGAAAAAGGTTGTTCTATAACTAATTTAAAGGAGAAAAAAGAATATTCAGGAATGACAGACTATTTAATTACAGATAAAGAAACATGTCCTTATTTAATTAGCTATACAACATTTAAGGATAAAGATGTTCTTTGGGATTTCTTCTCTAAAGGTCAAAAAGATGTTATGCAAAATAATACAAATGTTACAGGTAAAACAAGCATTTCAATTAATTTGTTTTCAGAGTATTACGAATATAACACAAGTGGAGATTGCTATAAAGCAATAGTATATAATGATAATTCGTTTTTATATGCTTCTGCTGATAAACAATATAGAGAAGATGTTAGAAATATATTTAAAGATTTACACTATCAATATGAAATAAACTTTAAAGGAATGCAAATAGCATGGTATTCATTATATGTTTTATTATTAATTTGCATAGTTAGTATGTGGGGAACATTAAAGAAAACAAGGAATAAAGGATGGATATCATTAATACCTTTTTACAGTATTGGCTGTTTATCAAAAGATGTATTAGGATCAGCGTGGTGGCCTTTATTACTATTTGTTCCAATAGGAAATGTAGTATTTATGTTTATACTTTATTATAATATGGCTAAAGTTTTTAATAAAAGTAATTCATATTGTGTCTTAATGATGTTTGTTCCATCAGTTTTATGGCCTTTACTAGCTTTTGATAATTCTGAATATGATTCTAGTAAAGTGAGAAAAAAATGAAGAAAAAGGAAAAAAAAAAAATGAAGAAAAAGGAAAAGAAAAAACTAACTTTAGATGAATACATAGAGATTGGTAAAGGAGATATAATTGTTTATGTAATTGCGACTATTATTTTACTTGCTATATCTTTATATGTTGGTATTAAGTATAACTTTTATTTCCATATAATATTTATTGGAATATTAATGATAGGAAGAATTGTAGAACGAATAGATACACTTTTAACTTTAAAAAAAATAAAAAGTTACTTAGTTGAAAATAACCTTTTAGACAAAATTGGTAACATAGATTATTGGAATGATAGATATTATTTTTTAACTGATAATTATATGATAATAAAACAAAATAAAATAATCGATGCATTTAAATATTCTGAAATAGAAAGAATATATAAAGAAAGTTATGTAGAATTAAGTAAACATAGTTATTCTCAAGAACATTTACATATTGTAGTTAATAATAATGATTTTAAAATATTAATTTCTACTACTGTTTTAGTTGGAGAGGATTTTAGAGATATTAGTGACTATTTGATTGAAAAAAATCCAAAAATTACAGTTGATGAAACTGTTAATAATAAAAAAATTGATATATTTAGAATAGGAAAAAGATGATTGTACTAGTAATCAATCATCTTTTACTTTGTCTCAATTAATAATTTATCATTAACTTTGTTTTCAATATATTCAAGATTTTTAAGAGATTTATTTTTTCTTAATAATTCCATTTGCTTTTTTGCCATGTCATTTAGTCTAACTAATCTTTCAGATTGTGGTATTCCCATTTCAATTAATTCAGCATTAATATTTTCTAAATTACTTAATATTACTAAATGAAGCAAGTCTGTATAATCTCTTATATTTCCATCTTCTGCTAGGTTAGGATTACTTTCTCTCCATTCTTTAGCTGTCATACCAAATAAGGCAACGTTTAAAACATCAGCTTCCTCTGCATAAACAAATTTCTTTTGTTTTTCTGTTAAAGTAGGAACAATTATACTTTTAATAGCGTCAGTATGAACGACATAACTAACTTTTGCTAAAACTCTATTAGCGTGCCAATCTATTTTATTTTGATATGCCTCATTTTTCTTTAATCTTTGGAATTCTTGAATTACATATAATTTAAATTCAGGAGAAAGCCAACTTGCAAACTCTAATGCAATATCACTTCTAGCATAAGTACCACCATTATTCCCAGATTTAGAAATAATTCCAATTGCATTTGTTTCTCTAATCCATTTTTGAGGTGATATTTTAAACTTATTGCTACCAGCTTCATTTTTAAACGTGTCGAATTCGACACCTTTGAAATTTTCATTATGTATGCTTTCCCATAAACCTAGATAAGAAATAACATCTTTGTTTCTCATCCAGTTTTGAATAGGATATCTCGGATCATCTTCATCAGCATACCTTGCTAAATCAGTTAAAGAAATAAATTCTTTATCATCAATTCTTATTACATTAATAATTTGGTCTTTTACAACCATTTGTGCTTTTATATTGTCTTTATTCATAACTCACATCCTTTCTATAATTGAATAAAGTTTTCTTAACTTACTATTATAACACTTTATAATTCTAGTAAATCATTATCTTTTTTATTTTTTGCTTTTCTATGTAGGTCTTCAATAATTTCTTCGTCCCATTCATCATATGGTTTTGGTCCAGCTAAAAGCATATTTGTTTTTGAATCATACTTAACATATTTCATGATTCGAAGCTCCAACATTGTATCTTTAATAGTTTCTATATCATCAGAGCAATACTTTGATAATTCCAAAGCATTTATTTCATCATTGAATAAAATCATACTTAAGAAACCTTTATCATTCAAAGATAAATCTTTATCAGTTAGATACTTCATAATAAACTTATACATTAAATATCTTTTCATTATTTCACCATCCTTTCTTTGGATGGATGATTTATAAACACAAAAAAATCTATCATTACGATAGATCTATATATCAAACTCGGTAATTGTTCCGAGCAGATTCCTCAATGGAGCAATGGCATGGGTCATTTGCGAAAAATAGAAACAAGTAATTGATTAAATCAATCTATTGATAGTATAGCACATATTATATATTTTAATATAAATATTTATACTAATTTAAATATATTTATATTCTTATTATATTAATTCTTTATATTATATTATTATATTATGTGTGACAAAATCATCACCCCTAGATGGACATTTTCATCACACCCTGATGGACAAAATCATCACACTGTGACAATTAATTCATTTATATCCTTAATAACATTTATATTTCCAGATATAATGACTTCGTTATAATCTACACCATTCATAATCAAATCCTTTCTGTATAAATATTTATATTAATTTAAATTATTATTTATATTCTTGTTATATTAATTCTTTATATTATATTATTATATTATGTTAGAAGATATTTCCATCGTGGATGGAAATATCTTCTAACCTAGATGGAAATATTTTCTACCCTAGACAAAAAATATAAATCTTATTCAAAATAAAAAGACTAGTTATATTTCAAACTAATCTCATCAATAAATTGTAATTTTATTTTTTTATCAATATATCAGGATATTCTTTAGCCACTTTTTCTGCTGAAATATATTTATTTTCTAAAGCATATTTAAGAGTCATGATTTGATTATTTAACATAAATTTAATTGCTATTTCGTTAGTATCATCACTCTTTAAATAATAACTATTTTTATCATCTTTGTAGATTAATTGTTCTTTTTGATTATCATTATCTCTATAATCAAAAATGCCATAAAATATATATTCTGTTTCTTCTTCAATGATTTTCTTTAAATCTATACCATTGGAAATTGAGTAATAACAACCATTTATACTTTTAGGAATTAGTCTATTACCATCATGCCAAACGTAAATTGTATCAATCAATTTATTAGCATTATCATACATTTCAAACTCAAAGGCATAATTATCTGCCAAGCAAGCCTCACCATATTGTTTACTACTTTTAATAGCATTTAAGATTTCAGTTAATTTGTTTTTATCACTTATTGTTCCTAATTCTTTTTGACTAGATTTTATAACTATTTTTGTAGTATTGCTTATTTTATTTAATGTTTCATTTGGAATAGATTTGGCATCTTTGTCATCATTTTTAACTATACATTGATTAACAATATCTTTAAAATCAACATCATTGTCTTGATTGTGAATATAAATAGTAGGAGTTAAAGGACTCTCATACGTTTGATATACAGAAAATTTGTTATAGAAATATTTATCAAAATCTTTCATCACACTAGATTCATAAGTCCCATTTTTGGGAAAAACCATGACATAAATATTATTTGGATGATTACTTGCATATACTCCTTTATAATAGGCAATTTTTTCTTTATCATTACTTTTTATTTCACTTAATGGGATTTCTATTAAATCATCTGTTTCAGTTACAAGATAACCTCCTAATTGGCTTTCTAAACATTGCACTAATTCCTTATCATAATCCTCTGTTGTTTTCTTATCAGATTCTTGGCCTTTTTTACCACAACCTACAACTCCCAAAACCATAACCCCACACATTAAGATAGTAAATATTGACTTTTTCATAATCAATCCTCCATTTCTACAAATTACTATTTATCTGTCACTTCTATATATAATTATACCATAATTTCAACATATTTTGAAACTAAATTTAAACATCCAAGATTCATCCAACATATCTAGTATATATCCAACAGTTGGAAGTAAAATAAAACTTCGCAAACCCTTTAATTAATTGATTTAAATAAAAAGTATGGTAGAATTCTTCCATATTTTTAACCTAATTTTGCAAGTGCAAAATAAGAAATGATAGCACTATAATTCCTATGTTTATATAGTATAAATTAGGGCAGTGCTATCATTCTCTTTATCCTGCTTATTATTTACTTACTTATTTTTCATTAATTATCTCTTTAATAGTAGGTCTAAATACTAATCCAAATGTTATGTCTTTTCCTTTAAATAAATTAATATCTATTATTGGTATCACTTTCAACAATTCATAATTATCTGGTATTGCAGAATCAAATACTGTCATACCATTTTCAGTTCTATCTCCTTTATCTTCACGATATTCAATTTCAAAATATTCTCTTAAATAACCTAAATATTTATTTACTTGTTTTCTTTTCATTGGAGAAGATACTAAAACCATTTCTTGTTTATGATTAACTTCAAATGGTAATTTATAATCATAAGCACCAACTTGTGTTAATTTGACTGCTTTATCAATAAAACTACTTCTAAAGTTTATTTGCTTAATATCTAAACTACCTGTATCAGTTTTATCAATCACAATATTATCTATATATTTTGATATAAATTGTTGCTTTTCTTCTTTTGATTTTATATCCCATTCAAATTTATAAAACTCTTTTTCTTTATAACCATTATCAATAGATATTTTTTCTATATCTCTACGAGCCATAACTTTTTCTATTGTAAAAGTATGAGTATCTAATTCATTTAACTCTTGTTTTTTATTATTTAATATTTCTAATTTTTCATTTATCTTTTTTAGATCCTCTTCAAAATCTTTGAGTTCTACAATACCAGTTAGGTATGCTTTTTTAATTCTTTCTTTTTGCTTGATGTATCCCTCAATTTCTTTGTCTAAATTAAGGTCAGTATTCTTATCTTTTTTATCTGCAAGTATTGGTAAAAAGAAACTATTACACATTTGTTCAAACTCTAAAAACTCATATATTGCTTTTATCATATATTCTTCAACATAATCTTCTCTTAAATTGAAATGACAAAACTCACAATTATAATAAATATATTTTTTCTTTTTACCACCTGAACCTTTACACTTCATTATTCTTCCGCATTTAGGACATACTAATTTTTGAAAGAATAAATAAGTTCTAGTTCTTGTATAGGTCCTTTGATTGGCTAGTTTTTGTGTTTGGCATTCTTCCCACATAGCACGAGTAATTATAGGTTCTACAACATTCATATAAATAACAGTATCACGACCAATTTTTTTAGCAATTCTTTTGTATTGTTCATAGTCGCCCATGTAGATTCTATTATTTATAATCTTTTCTATATCAGTGTCATACCAAGATTTGTTTAACACTTTTTCTTTATTGAAAATATTGGATATTTGTTGATAACTATTTCCCTCTAAATAAAGATTAAATATTCTTTCAATAATATGTCTAGTTGTTTCATCTATGATCGTTTTTTTACTACCATCTTTTTTATATCCAAGTGGAACAACACCAGGTAAATGGCCTGATTTTATAGCACCATTAAGTCCAAACTTTGTTCTTTCTGATACGATTTCTATTTCTAGTTGTGAAAGAACCGTTAACATTCTTACAAAGAATCTTCCATTAGCAGTACTAGTGTTAACATCATCTCTATCACATATAAGATAACAATTATATTTTTCTAGGATATTAATTAGTTCTTCTAGGTCACGAACGGAGCGTGTAACTCTATCTAACTTATAAGCAACTATATAATTTATTTTACCTGTTTTAACATCATTAAGCATTTCTTGGAATTTAGGTCTATGTTCCATATCTTTTGCACTTATTCCAGCATCTTCATAAACCTTAAAAACATTATATCCTTTAAATTCACATAAACTAAGTAGTTTTTCTTTTTGCTCTGGCAAACTAAAACCTGCACGAGCTTGATCGTCAGTACTAACCCTAATGTAAATACCAGCATTCTTTATTTCTTCTTCACACATTCTTATCCTCCTTAACAAAAAAGGGCGAAGCAATATTTAGGTTATAAATACTACTTCACCCAATAGGTTTAATATTTTCTATAACCATTATAACACAGATTTCGTCATTATTTTAGTTTTTTGATGAAATCTTTTAAATCAGATAGTTTAATTTTGGTATTTAAATCTCTGTAGTAAACAAATTCGTGTCCATTGAATAAAAGATATGTCTTATTATTAATAATTGCTCTATGAGGCTCTATATAGCCTATATTGGTGGGTTCTAACTTTAATAAACTACCATTAATGAAAATAGGTTTAGTACTATTTAATTTGCAAGCCCATTCAACTTTACTTTTAAGCTCATGACTTATTTTAATTTCTTGTTTGATTATTTTTATCATAATATCATCAACACCTTTCTTAAACGACAAAAAAATCAATCATTTCTGATTGATTTAATCATTAACATCGCTTTGGTGCGACGATTTTTGCTTCTGGAGCAGGTGATGGGAATCGGACCCACGTTAGCAGCTTGGAAGGCTGAAGTTCTACCATTAAACTACACCTGCATATTTTAGAAAGTATTCGCTTTCTTGAATTGCATAATTCATTATACTAGAAGAATTTCTGCCTGTCAACTATAAAATTAAATTTTTATTAAAAAAATAGAGGTTTTACTCCTCTATTTCAAATATTCTATTGTCTTTATCTACGATTCCACTATATACTTCTAGTTTTAAATCGTCTTTCAAGTATTTAACTAATTCATCTTGTAGTTCAACAATTTTATCTTTATTAGATGTGAAGCCATCGATTGGAATAAAGAAATCTTTTGACTCTTCAGTTACTTTACTTCTTTCTCCTTGCCTCCATGTCCATCTTCTAGTTTTAACTTCATTTCCTGATGCGTAGATGATTTCCCCTACTTCTGGATGCTCAACTTCTGTACTTCCGAAAGGAATAAAATTATCATTACCATTGCTTTCTCTTATTTGAATATCTCCATCTATAAAATTATCAATGTCATGAACACCGATTGGTAACTCATACTTTAAAGATAATGCATTTCCTAAATCAACCATTGGGTTAATATGTGGAATATCATTACCTTTAGATATTCTTGTCATTAATGCTTCTATAGAACTCATATATTTATTTGGATTTATATTTAGGCTTCTAAATGCCTCTCTATATGGTAAAATCCATGCTTCTTCCTTAATCTTTACGTTTAAGAATTTTTCTTTTGAGGATTTTAAACTTTCATCAAACATTTTGTTGATGTAGTCGTATGAAACCTTGTTATCAAAGTTTTTAACTACAACAACTCCAAAAACTGCATCCTCTACCTTATCAAAAAAATCTTTTGATACTTCAAATTTCATATCATCACTCCTTTATTTCACTAAATTATAACACATTTCGATTTACTTTTAAATGATAAAATGCTATCATACAACAAATGAGGTGAATTATGAAATACTATTTAATACCAGTTGTAGAAGATGCAATATATTATAATGGTGAATCTCTAAAAGATATATTTGATAGAGTATTCCCTGTTCTTTCAAAAAGAGAAGATGAAAGAATTGATATTTTATATTCCACTAGAATTTTTGAACCTATTCCTGAAAAAGAACTTAAAGCACATAATAAAGAAACTAAAAGAATGTATTCTATAGAAAAAGTTCCTACATATTTAATTGCTGCTGGAACAAGTGATCTTGTTGCTCATGAAGTAGTTACAGGTAAAAAACTTTGCGCAAAATACTCTTCAGCTTTAGGAGTAAGAAAAATAAGTAAAGAAAACGCCGAAAGTTATTTTAATAATAATGATTATCTTAATAAAGTATCAAATTACTTTAGTCACGTATGTGAAGAAGAAATATCATCTTCTAAGTTAGATAATGAACCTTTTGCTGAAACATATGAAGGATCATTCTATTTAGATGGTGAACTTGATGGTAAACCATTTAAAGGAACTTTTAGTGGATCACTTAAACTTAAAAAAAGAAATCACATTTAATTATGTGATTTTAATTTTGAAATAAATTCTTTATATTCTTTAAACTCATTTGTGTTGTTTATCTGTAATACAAATAATATTCTTCCGTAAAGTTCATTTAAATATTTATTACTATTCTTAATATTATTATGTTCTAGGTGTGAATCTAGTCCATATTTTTTTATATAAAATATTTCTTTTCTAATATTTTTTCTATAGTTTATTGGTGTTTGTACTTTATTATTTACAACTAATCCTGTTACTTTTTGACATTTATGATTTCTAATTACATGTATCTTTTCGTTGTTAAGCTCTAAGTTATATTTTCTTAACTCTTTCTTAACAATAGTTATAATCTTTGATGGATTAAAGTCTCCACTAAATGTCATATCATCAGAATATCTAGTGTATGATATATTTTCTTCTTTACAAATTTCTCCGATATATTCATCAAATTCTTTTAGTACAAGATTTGAAATATATGATGAAGTTGGAGCTCCTTGTGGAAGATGCTCTTTATAAGTACATAAATGAGTTAAAAGAATACCTATTTCTTTAGGAAAATATTCTATTTCAAAGCAACTATTATATACATCAATAAAACTAATATTTTCAAAGAAATCTTTTATATCTAATTTAAGTATTAACTTTTTATTAACATGTTCTTTTGCATTATCAATTAGTCCTATACCTTTATGATATGCTTTGGCATAAACAGATATTTTTTTATTATTTAATATATTATTTAGAATATTTTTTTGTATTTCTTTTAAAGTATAATTAGGTTCGTATATAGTTCTATATTTACCATTTCTTTTCTTTATTTTAAATATTTTATAGTTCTTTTCTACGTTGTTACTTATAGAATACAATTTAATTATTTTATCTTTATCACTTATGTTATCATTTAATAATCCAAGAGATAATAAAAATTCTTTTGATTTTTCTTTATCAATATATTTCCACATATTTATTACCTCCTGGAAGAGCAATACTTAATGATATTGTAATATGAAGATGGACTTAAAGCGGAATGCAATGAAGCGGCTACACCTCGTGTAGGAAAGTCCCTCGTAATATTACCATTTAATATTTCATCTAATTTTGATTCTTTAACGACTCGCTAAAGTAGGATTAACTCCAAACACTATTGCTCAAAATTATTATATCATATTTTATTATTTAAACACCATAATAAAACAGAAAGTATTTCTAATTTATAAATGGAAATAATAAGGTCCACCTTATAAGTTAAGTACTTCTTTTTAAACAATGTTTCTATCATTGTTCTTTCTGCTAAAGTTATATGTTTATATCTCTTTGTTTTTTTGTTATAATTTAAAAGACGCATAGTATATTACCTCCAATGTTTGTTCGCACTTACATTGTAACATAGGTAACAACTATGTGTCTTTTTTTATGTCCATTTCGAACACTAATTTTTCTAATTATATAAATTTTTTATTTAGTCCTTAATGATAAATATTGTACTTTACTACAAATACTCGCTACGCAATCATAACAATTAAGTTCTTCTAATTGTTCTTTTCTTTTGGCTTCACTTTCTTCTAATAATTCTTTATATCTTTTAGCAGCAGTTTTATCGCTGTTTGCAATAGCAACTTTAGCATTGTCTTTCATCATTTTTATTGTTGCTTCTGAAACAGTTATATCTTTTCTCACTTTTGTAGATTTACGTTCTAAGCACTTATTTATGTCTGAAAGTGATCCTGGTGTTGATGTACTAAGTCTTTTCATAATACATTCATGTATAAAGTTTATTGATTGATTTAATCTATATAGTTCTGCGCTTATTTCATTCGAAAGAGATTCATCATGTCTTTCTTCTGTCTTTTTAAGAATTTGTTCTAATCTTAATCTGTCAACACATAACTGTACATATTTATCTATTATTGATAATATCATAATATCCCCCGTGTGGAAATATTATATACTTTTATTAAAATTTGTCAAGTTTAGTTAAGAGTACTAAAAAGTTTAGAATCTTTTATGCTTGGATATACTTTAATTATCTCATTTCTTAGATATAATGCCTTTTTCTTTATGTTTGGATATTTACTAAATATATCTTCTGACCCACAAAGTGACTCAAATATTCTTGCTCTATCTTCATGAGCGTATGTATGTGAATATGCATCAACAAAGTAAACATCTTTATTACTTGCAATTGTGTATTTATCATTTTCCTCTTTTACATACGAATCATCATATTTATAATTTTTAGGATTATAAGAATTCCACTTTTTAAATGGTTCTGTTTTTATCTTACTATTATAATATAAATCATACATATTATTTTCTATACTATGCATTAGTTCATGACATACTGTTTTTTCATATTCATCACTATTTGCATCTAATGCGATTATATAATTATCATCCATTGTTAGTGAGTAACCTACTGGATATGATACTTGAGTTTTTGTATCACTAGGACCTAACTCGCCTGTTATATATATTTCAAGCCCATTATTTTTATTCATTTTAAATTTATTAAAGAATTCTTTATTAAAGTTTTTTAATATATCATATGTTTTAGATAATCTATCATATGTTAATTCATCATCATAAGTTGGAAGTGCATAAAAATCAGTAAAGTATCTTACCCCCTTATCATAGATATACATATTTACACCAAATTCATCTTTTATTTTAGTAGCTAATTCATAACTATCGATTTTATCTTTAGAATTACTATAGCTAACCATGTTTTCACTTGTTACATCTTTTTTATAATCCCAAATATAAAGATCATAATTATCTCCATTTGTTTCTACTATATACATATAATCACTCATTAACATTAATGGAACATAATATTCTTCTTCAAATTTAATCTTAAGTTTATTAATTATTTTCTTGTTAATTAAATCATACACTTTAAACTCACTAATATTATCATTAAATGTTCCAAGTGTATTACCATCGTTTGTTATAGCTATAAATGCTGTTTCATCTTTTGAATTTAAATAATATTTTTCTTCAGTATTCTTTTTTATTGCTATTTTGTTGTCTTTATAGTTATATGTTAAATATCCATTAGAGAATGGTTCAACATTTGAATTATCTAAATATTCTATATTTTTAGTATCAACATTATATAAACAACTAACATTTAAATTAGAATTATTAAAATAAATATATGTATTGTCTTTATATATAATGTTGTATGCAGTATCGCATGATTTTAATACTGTATCATAAAGTTTACCATCTAAATAAATATTATTGTCTTTTGTTGATAGTACTTGATCATTATATTCTCCATATGAGTTATATTCCTCTACTGGAGTTGTTAGTTCGTTTACTAATTTAAAGTCTTTATCAAATTTATGAACATTTAAGTTTCCTCTTGAGATTACTTTTATATATTTATCATCTAATGTTATTATTGGATCTTGTATAATTGTGGTTTTAAAAGATACTTCTTTTTCACTTTTAGAAGTCTCTATGTTTATCTTTTTTAAAATATATTCATTTTCTTCTGAATCTTTATCATTTATTACTGAAATTAAAGTATATAAGTATTTACCTTCATCTTTAATTGTTAAGATTTGTTCATAATCTTTAGTTAGTTTAAATTTATATAGGTTGTTTCCTATTAATGCATCATTTGATATTTTAATATCTTTGTTATAAAAGCAATAAATAAGTATAGATATTGATATTAATAGTACTATAGATAAAATTACTTTTAATGTTTTTTTCATGATTCTCCTTAAAATTTAATAACTCTTGGTTCATCCTTAAATGAGTAGAATGTAGCTGTTACATCTTCTAGACGTAATTCTTCAACTATATTATCATTTTCATCATACATGCTTCTTAATTCCGGATATCTATCAAGCATATATTTTTTTACTTCGTATCTTTCATCTCTTATAGCTCTTGCACTTATTCTAATCCATCTATCTTTATTATCATATGCACATATTTCAATGTTATGATTTTTAGATATTTGTTTTGATACATCTTTTGCTTTTGATGTTTGAATATATAATTTATTTTCATATATTCCGATTGTACCAAATGGCCTTACTTTTGGTTTACCACCATCAATAGTAGCAATAAAATAATGTTTACAGTTATATACAAAATCACAAACTTCATTTAGTTCCTTTTCTGTGTCTTTAGTATCTTTTTTCTCTTCTACTTCTTCAAATCTATATTTTTGTTTTATATCTGGGTATTTCTCATGATCAACTTCACTATTAAACATATCATATGGTCTTGCCCATATTAGATTATCTCCATATAGTGCTTTATATATAACAATTTTTTTAGGTTCTTCATCATGATTTGTTTCTGAATCTAATGCTATTCCTATTACCTCGTACATTTTATTTTTGAAATGTTTATATTTTTTTCCTACTTCTATTTTTCTCATATTATCCTCTTAAATAACTTCAAGTATTTTTTGAATTATAAATACAATTAATAAGAACGATACTATTCCTGCTGGAATTGAAATCATTATATTTTTCTTATCACTTAATTTAGTCTTCTTTAATAAAAGATTTATTCCATTTATTACTAATATCATACAACCATATAAAATATTAATTATAGCTAAAACTAAATATTCAATTTTATAAAGGAAACAACTAAATCCAATACCATTACATGGTTTTAAACTTTCACTTAAATTTGATAATAAAACTCCGAGTAATCCTGATAAAAATCCCCACATAACTGTAATTAAGATATCTTTAAATATAACTTTTTTATCATACCTTTTATCGTACTTTTTAATGTAATAAATTATAAACGCTACTAAAAGTATTAAAAAATAAATATAGTATCCAACTGTATCAGTTAAGAAAGTGTTATCTATAAAAAAGATAACATTCATTAATATATTTATAATTAATGCATAAATAGTTAATTTCTTATAATTCATAATTCACCTACTTTATATTTTTTGTAAAAGATTCCGCGATATCTTCAACTACTTCATCAAAAGATTTATCTTTAATATTTTTACCATCTTTTGTAGTATCCTTTATAATATCTTTTACAACACTTGTGTCTTCTTTTGTTTCTGTTTGATAAGAAAGACCTGTACCAGGTAAACTTATTGTTTTTCTAGTTTTACCTTTCGCAGTTTTTCCAATTCTAAAACCTTTAAATCCAAAACTATAACCTATTCCGGATTTACTTAAGTTTAATTTAAAGCCTTTTCCTAAATTAAAACTTTTTCTAAATCTTAATCCCATATCTTCACCCACTATATATTAAAATTATATCATAGTTTTAAAATAAAAACCTCTTTTTATAGAGGTTAACATATTATTTTTGCTTTTTTAATAAATCTCTTATTTCTTCTAAAAGAATTACTTCATCTGATTTTTTTGGTTCTTCTTTTTGTTCTTCTTTTTTCTCTTCTTCTTTTGCTTTATGTAAGAATTTATTTATTACTTTTACTAATATAAATATACAGAATGCTATAATTAAGAAATTAATAACATTTTGAATGAATGAACCATAGTTAATAGATGCATCTTTTACTTTTAATGATAAGCCTGTAAAGTCATATCCACCGATAATAACACCTATTAATGGCATTATTATATCATTTACTAATGATGATACAATTGTACTAAAAGCACCACCAATTACAACACCAACAGCTAAATCAATTACATTTCCCCTTTTAATAAAAGTTTTAAATTCTTCAAAAAGTCCTTTTGATTTCTTTTCTAAAGCTTTAATGTTTTCTTTAGGATTTTTAATTTTTTCTTTCATACTACCACTTCCAAAATTATTATAACAAAATATTTATAAATCTAGAAGTTTTTTAAAAAAATAATAATGATGTTCCAATAACTATAATAATGATTCCTATGATTTGTTTTTTATTAACTTTTTCTTTTAAGAAAGTTATTGATATTAATATTGATACAACTAGACTTAACTTCTCTATTGGAAATACTACGCTTGCTTCTCCAAGTGCTAAAGCTTTAAAATAGAAAAGCCATGATAGTGATGTTGATAATCCAGATAATATAATAAATAACCAACTTCTTTTTTCTATATCTTTTATAGATTTATATTTCTTTTTAAATAATGTTATAGTTGTTAATATTATTAGAACTACTATTGTTCTTAAGAATGTTATAAGCGTAGTATTAGTGCTTTCTATGCCTATTTTGCTTAGTACTGTTGTTGTACTTGTGAACACAGCTGTTAAGATTGCATAAATTATCCATTTATTATCTTTTGAGTCTTTAGATTCTTTTTTTATAGTTAAGAATGTACCTGATAGTATTAATACAATTGATATTATTTTTATAGTTGTTATTTTTTCATTTAAAAATAGTGATGATAATATTAGTGTTAGTACTATGCTTGTTTTATCAACTGGTGTTACTTTACTAACAGTTCCAAGGTCTAATGCTTTAAAATAACAAATCCATAATAAAGTATTTGAAATACCAGATAATATTAAGAATAATATAGTTTTTTTATCTAGTAAAAATATATCATTTAAGTTTTCTTTCCATATTACAATTAAAAATAAAAATAGTGAGATTACTATTGTTCTTAAGAATGTTGCTAAGATTGAATCAGTGTTCTTAATACCTGTTTTAGCAAACACTGAAGTTAGTCCTGAAAATACTGAAGCTAGTAAAGCATAAATTATATACATATATTGTCTCCTAGTAGTATTATGGCTTGTTATTGATTTTTCATTCTTTTTATGGTATAATCTATGTGTTTTTTAAGGGGGATTTATGTTTGGAGAAGATATAATTTTAGGATATAAAGAAGCTAGTGTTGATAATAAAGGTAGAATTATACTACCAAAGTTTACTGGGGCAGAAACTGGTGAAAAGATTGCTATAGTTGATAATGGACCTAGATCATTAAAACTATATGCTGTGTTAAGTATGAAAAAAACAATAGATGCGTTAAATAAAAATTGTAGTCCTGATGAGTTTGAAAAATTACAAGCTTTAAATGATAGATTACAATTGTTATATTATTCATATCTTGCTACTAGTAACGTTGATTCACAAAGAAGAATTAATATACCAGATCAAATAATTAGAAGTCACGGTTTTACTGATAGTGTAATTATGCAAGGTTGTGGTACAAACTTAACAATATATAGTGACAAAGAAACATATGAAGATTATGTTAGAAAATTAAGAGCAACTAAATAGCTCTTTTTTGTTATAATTAAATTGGTGATGATATGAAAAATATAAATTTATTTAAACATAATAGTATTAAAATAACTGGAAACTCTAATATATACATTGATCCATTTGAAATAGATAACGAAACTAAAGATGCCAATATTATATTTATTACACATAGTCATTATGATCATTTTTCTATTAAAGATATTTTAAAAATTAAAAATGAAAATACTATAATTGTTAGTACTAAAGATACTTATCAGGAGTTAATTAAATATTTTAATAGTAATAAAATTATAATTGTTATTCCTAATAATAGTTATGAAGTTCTTGGTATAAAGTTTGATACAGTTAGAGCATACAATGTAAATAAAAGTTTTCATCCTATAGATAATGATTGGGTTGGCTATAATATAAATATTGATAATATTAAATATTATATTATGGGAGACACTGATATTAATGATGATGTGTTAAAAGTTAAATGCGATGTTTTATTTATACCTATTGGCGGAACATACACTATGGATTATAAAGAAGCTGCAAGTTATACAAATACTATCAATCCTAAAACAGTTATACCTACTCATTATGGTTTAATTGTAGGAGATGTTAAGCTAGGTCAAGAATTTAAATTACTTATAAATAGTAACATATCTTGTGAAATCTATATCAAATAAAAAGAATGATTAATCATTCTTAAAATCTTTTAGCAAATTCAACTTCTAGTATATCTAGAAGTTTTTTATCACTTACTGTTTTAACAACAGTGTTCAAGTCTTCCATAAATTCTTCTACTATTTGGATTTCTCCGCCTGTTATTTCTACTAGATACATATATTTTTTACCTTTGTATTCTAGTTCGTCAACTACTGCGAATTCTTTATCATTTAATATTAAAGTTTTAACTTCTTCTTCCATTATTTACTCCTTACTTGATCCATTTCTTGATTATGTTCATGTTCTTCAACTATTTCTGTAAATCTAGGGTCACTTCTTACAATATCATTTACTGACTCTTCTATTTCTCTATTTTTATCACATATTCTACAATCAGGATCAGAACATTTTTTTACGATTGGATTTCCATCTAGAATAAACTCTAATTGTTTATCAGGATATGCCATATAACAACAACCTTGATCATCTATAAGACTGCATATATTTTCTTTGTCATTTTCATAATCTGGATGATCACTTTTATATTCACTATATACTGTTCCGACTGCTTTATTGTAAGCTTTTTCTTCTTTAAAGTCAGCTATTTCATCAGCAAATATATATCCTAAAGCACCTGTTCCGAGTGTACCTACTGCTAAACCTACTATAACTGCTCTTTTTAAAGCTTTTTTAGCATTATCAACTATTTTATTAACATTTAATCTTTTTTGACTTCCAGTTT
Source organism: uncultured Clostridium sp. (assembly GCA_902492325.1). Classification (GTDB taxonomy): domain Bacteria; phylum Bacillota_I; class Bacilli_A; order RF39; family UBA660; genus CAG-1000. Next base: position 316,276 of record CABULC010000002.1, on the reverse strand, counting down.
TAGGATTTACTACATAATACTCATTTTTATTTAATTCTTTTTTAAATTTATTAGTAATCATAAATTATCCCTACTTTCTACTTAAATGATAACATTCTAGTTGGCAAAATGCAATAACCTATGTAATTATAGTGTTAAGTAAAATGTAATGTGGAATGTTTGTGGATGTAAACTAATTAATAATATTTTTTAATATGTTATAATATTATTTAGAGGAAGTGAGAAAATGTTTAAATTTGAAAGTGATTCTAGAAAAGTACAAAAAGGACAAACTTTTATCGCTTTAAAAGGTTTAACTGTAGATGGTCATGATTTTATAGAAAGCGCTATTAAGAATGGAGCATCTAAAATTATTTGTGAAAAGGATATTGACTTTGATATTCCTTATGAAAAAGTTGAAGATACTGATAAATATTTAAGAGAAATTCTTAATAAAGAATATGGTGAAAAGTTAAATGAAATGAAACTTATTGGTGTTACTGGTACTAATGGTAAGACTACTAGTTGTTATTTAACTTATCAAATGTTACTTAACATGGGTGTAGATGCTGCTTATATTGGAACTATTGGTTATTATCATAAAGATGAGCATATTGAACTTAATAATACTACTCCTGATATATTAACTGTTTATAAACTTCTTATGAACGCATATGAAAGTGGAGCTAAAACAGTAGTTATGGAAGTAAGTAGTCAAGCTTTATCTTATGATAGACTTACTAATGTAAATTATTCAATTATTGGATTTACTAATCTAACTGAAGATCATTTAGATTATCATAAGACTATGGAAAATTATTTAAATGCTAAGTTATTAATACTTGATCATTTAACTAAGGATGCTATCATAATTGTTAATTCTGATGATGAAGCAAGTGTTCATTTTAAAAAAGAAGGACACAAAAGAGTTTCTTTTGGATTTAATGGAGACTATAAAATTATTAATTTTGAAACTCATCCAAGTGAAACAAATCTTACATTCAGTTTTGAAGGTAAATCTTATGATGTGTTAGTTCCACTTACTAGTAAGTTTAATGTTTATAACTATTTAACTGTTGTATCTATTCTTAACCAATATGGATTTAGTATAGATGAAATTGTTAGTAAAACTAGTATGATAAAAGCACCTAAAGGTAGATGTGAAGCATATAAAGTTAATGGTGGTGTTGCTGTTATTGATTATGCTCATACACCAGATGCTGTAGAAAAAGTTATTACTGCATATAATGAGCTTAAAAAGAATCGTGTAATTACTATAGTTGGTTGTGGAGGAGATAGAGATCCTAAGAAGAGACCTATCATGGGAGAAATTGCTAGTAGATTATCTGACTATGTAATTTTCACTAGTGATAACCCTAGAACTGAAGATCCACAAGCTATTATGAATGATATACTAGAAGGTGTTAAAAAAGATAACTATGAAGTTATCTTAGATAGAAGACAAGCTATTAAACATGGTATTGATATTATGGAAAAAGATGATATTTTATTAATACTTGGTAAAGGACATGAAGATTATCAAATAATTGGTAGAGAAAAAATACATTTAGATGATGCTGAAGAAGTATTAAATTATAAATCAAATTAATTCTTTTATAGCATTAAGTCTTAAAATACGTTTTTGAATGGTTGAAGGAGCATGTGCATAAGCATCAGCATATTGTACCTTCAATCTTTTTATTTCTAATTCTCTATTTTTAATATTATTAGTATCTATAGGTGTATCATGATTTTCTATAATATAAAGTATTTCTTCTTTTGGTTCTATATTTAATCTTGTTAATATATCTTCTGCTATTTCTTTTGATTTTTTTGGATGACCTTTAAAATGTCTTACTCCATCTTCTCCATCTTGATAACTAAATGGTTTACCTATATCATGAAGTAATACTATAAGTCTAAGTTCAAAATCTGGTTCAATATGCTTTAATGCTTCGATAGTATGATTCCAAACATCAAATGAATGATGAGGATGTTTTTGATCAAACCCTACTTCACTTTTAAGTTCAGGTATTAACATAAATATATATTCTTCATTACTTCTTATTTCTTCTTCAATATTTTCACTTGTTAAAATACTTTCTAAATTCATATATACTCCTTATAAATAAATACTATCATATTTTATACTATGAAAAAAGATACATTAAATATTTGATTCATACTTAATGTATCTCTATATAATAGAAATTGTTTTATTTAATTGTGAGTTGAAGCTACTTAATTTTTATTTTTCTTTTTACCTACCTATCTATCATTCCTCCTTCTTACATATTTAATTCTACATACCAATTGTTATAGAATTGTGAAAATTAAATATCTTTTATGTAAAAGTGTAAATATAGTATTATAATATTTATTAGAAGGTTGTAAATACTATATTTAAGGAGAAAATATGATTGATAAGATTATTTTAACTGACAATAAATTTGATATAGAGATATTTAATAGAAATTTAGAGAAGTTATTTATGGATATAATAGATTCTATTGAAAAAAGAGATATAGATTCTATTAAAAATTATGTAGCATCTGATGTGTATTATAAACTAAACATAATGGTTAACACTTATAAAGAGAAGAATATTAGTAGAACATTTAAAAATGTAAATATTGAGTCAATAGATATTGAAAACGTAGATATTACTGATAACTTTATAACAATAGATACTATAGTAAAAGTTAGTTTCATTGATTCATTTAAGGATTATATTACTAATAACGTATATAAGATGATACTTACTAAACGTAGAGGTAATGATAATTATAGTGAAATTGATATGAGAGGTTATGGTTATATACTTACTTACATAGATAACATTTAAAAACAAAAAGAACGTTTAAACGTTCTTTTTTTACCATTTCCAGTTTTTAATTTCTGGCATATCTTCTCCATATTCATGGATATATTCTTTATGTTCTATTAATTTATTTTTACACCATTCTGTAAGAGCAGTTCTTCTATCACCAAGTTGTGGTAAATATTTAAGTGCATCTATTACTAAATTAAATCTATCTAACTTATTTTGTACTTTCATATCGAATGTTGTAGTGATTGTACCTTCTTCGATGTAACCATGTACATGCATATCTTTATTTTCTCTCTTGTATGCCAATTGATGAATTAAGTTTGGATATCCATGGAATGCGAATATAATTGGTTTATCTTTTGTAAAGATACTATTATATTCATCATTGTCAAGTCCATGTGGATGATTTTCTGGGCTTTCAAGTTTCATTAAATCAACTACATTAACTACTCTAATTTTTAATTCAGGAAAGTTTTCTCTTAATATTTTAGTAGCAGCTAGTACTTCAATTGTAGGAGTTTCACCTGCGCATGCCATTACTAAATCAGGTTCTTTTCCTTCATCATTACTAGCAAATTTCCATATACCTAGTCCTTTAGTACAATGTTTAATTGCTTCATCCATTGTTAACCATTGTGGTCTTGGATGTTTAGATGCAACTATTACATTTATATAGTTTTTACTTCTAATACAATGATCAAAGCATGAAATTAAAGTATTAGTATCTGGTGGTAAATATATTCTTACTATATCTGCTTTTTTAGTAACAATATGATTTAAGAATCCTGGATCTTGATGTGTAAATCCATTATGATCTTGTTGCCATACATATGAAGCTAAAATATAGTTTAGTGATGCTATATCTCTTCTCCATGGAAGATCTTTTGTTACTTTTAACCATTTAGCATGTTGACTAGTCATTGAATCAATGATTCTAATAAATGCTTCATAACTATGCATGAAACCATGTCTACCTGTTAAAAGATATCCTTCTAACATTCCTTCACAAAGATGTTCAGAAAGAACTGAGTCTATTACTCTACCATATGGATTTATAAATTCGTCATAGTCATATCTTATTCCATTCCATTGTCTATTTGTTACTTCAAAAATATGATTTAATCTATTAGAAAGTGCTTCATCTGGACCAAATATTCTAAAGTTCTTCTTTGGCTCATTTAATTTAATGATATCTCTTATGAAGTATCCTAGTTCCATCATATCTTGAGCTACTACTTCACCTGGTTTTTTAATATCTAGAGCATAACCTCTAAAATCTGGAATGTTTAATTCTTCAAGAAGTTTTCCACCATTAGCATGTGGATTCATACCCATTCTGTATTCTCCAGTTGGAGCTAAAGCTTTTAATTCTTTTTTAAGAGTTCCATTTTGATCAAATAATTCTTCCGGTTTATAACTTTTCATCCATGCTTCTAATATTTCTACATTTTCTGGATGTTCTTTATTTACTGTTATTGGTACTTGATGTGATCTAAATGTTCCTTCAATTTGTTTTCCATCTACAAATTTAGGTCCTCCCCATCCTTTTGGTGTTTTTAATATTATCATTGGGAAAGTTGCTCTTTTATTAAGTCTTGTTTTGTCTTTAATAATTTCTATATCTCTAATACATCTATCTAGCGTTTTAGCCATGCATTCATGCATTTTAGCAGTTGTATTTGCTTCTACTATATATGGATCCCATCCACATCCTTCAAAGAATTTAATCATTTCTTCTTCTGGCATTCTTGCAAAAATTGTTGGATTTGCGATTTTGTATCCATTTAAATGAAGTATAGGAAGTACTATACCATCTGTTAGTGGATTTATAATTTTATTTAAATGCCATGATGCTGCTAGAGGGCCTGTTTCTGCTTCACCATCTCCTACTACACAAGCAGCAATAAGATCTGGATTATCAAGAACTGCTCCAAAAGCATGTGAAAGACTATAGCCAAGTTCTCCACCTTCATTTATACTTCCTGGAGTTTCTGGCGCTACATGTGAACTAATACCACCTGGGAAACTAAATTGTTTAAATAGTTTTTTCATACCGGCTTCATCCTCTGTAATATTTGGATAAATCTCAGTATAACTTCCTTCTAAATATGTATTAGCAACCATTGCTTGCCCACCATGACCTGGACCAGATATATATATCATATCTAGCTTATTCTTTTTAATTATTCTATTTAGATGAACATATATAAAGTTTTGTCCTGGAGCTGTCCCCCAATGCCCAACTACATTTGGTTTAATATGATCAAGCGTTAGTTTTTCTTTTAAAAGAGGATTATCTTTTAAATATAGTTGACCAACTGATAGATAGTTTGCAGCTCTATAATATGCATCTATTCTTTTTAATTCTATATCACTTAGTGTCTTCATTGACCCCTCCTATTATAATAATAATTTTACTATATTTTTTATTAAAAAAAAAGAGTTCTATAAAACTCTTTCACATAAATCTTCATACTTATTTCCATGTGGTGTGATTACTAATTGTCTAGTATTCTCATCAACCATTTTAAATTTAATATCTAATCTATTTTTAGGTAAGATATCTTCTATTAAATCAGCCCATTCTATTATGCACACACCACGTTTAGTGAAGTATTCTTCTATTCCTAAATCTTGTTTGATATCACTTAAACGATAAACATCCATATGGAACATTTTCATTTCACCACCATCATATTCTTTAATAATATTAAATGTTGGAGATGTAATATTGTCATTAATGCCTAACGCTTTTGCGAATGCTTTAGCAAATACTGTTTTACCACTTCCTAAATCTCCAATAAGACATATAACCATATTTGGAAACTTTTCAGATTCAATATTTTGAGCTAATTCGATAGTATCATCTTCGGAATAAGTTGTTATTTTATATTGCATTTATATCACCATATTCATTGTATCATTATTAGAAAAATATATACAAGTATTTTTGTATATTTTACATTTTTTTGAGTAACTAGTCTATACGATAGTTTTTTAACTTACATACAATAGTCTAGGAGGATTTAAAAATGTTATATGATGAAAATAATAATTACTTCGATATAGTGTCTAATGAACTTGAATATGAATATGATATTAATAAGTATATTGATAAGAGTAAATATAATGATATAGATATAAATATCGATAGTATTAATTTTAATAGAGATGAATCTTTGTATTCACCTATGGAAGGATTTAATAAAGGTAATATGTTTAGTGATATGTACTCAAGATATAAAAATCATGTTTATAAATTAAAAGTCACTAATGATAGAGATATGTTACTTTATAAAATACAAATGTATAATTTTGCGATGAAAGATATGAATTTATATTTAGATATATATCCTGATGATAAAAAAATGTTAAGTAACTTTCAAGAATATAAGAAAATGTATAATGAACTTAAGAATAAATATGAGAATGTTTATGGTCCATTATGTGCAAAAGATGTAGTTAGTAGTGATAAATGGACTTGGATAGATAATCCTTGGCCTTGGGATAAGGGAGGTAACTAGTATGTTTAAATATGAAAAGACTTTAGAATATCCAGTTAATGTTAGAAAAAAAGATATTAAGATGGCTAAACAGTTAATCACTCAAGTTGGTGGTAGTGATGGTGAACTCGGAGCATCACTTAGATATTTAATGCAGAGATTTACTATGCCTGATGATAAAGGTAAAGCCCTTCTTTCTGATATAGGTACTGAGGAACTCGGACATGTTGAGATGATTTGCACGATGGTTAGTCAATTACTTAAAGATGCCACTGTTGATGAGTTAAAGAAAAATGGACTTGAAGGATGGTATACATCACATAAAAAAGGAGTATTTCCATTTAACCAAGATGGTATTCCATTCACTGCTGCTTATATAGCGTCTACTGGAGACCCAATAGTTGATCTTCAAGAAGATATGGCTGCTGAAGAAAAAGCTCGAGCTACTTATGAAAACTTAATGGACTTAACTGATGATGAAAGTTTACTTGCTCCACTTAGTTTCTTAAGGCAAAGAGAAATAGTTCACTTTAATAGATTTAAAGAATTACATGACTATTATAAAAAGAAAGGATATTAACATTTAATATCTTTTTTATTGAATATATAAATTCCAATTATAAAAAATAGTATAGAATATATAGAATTTATGATAATTGATTTTTTTAGTGATAAATTTACACCCAATATTGCATTTACGTATTCTAATTTGTTTAATACATTTAAATCTAAATATGGTAGAAAAGTATATTCAAGAAAATTCATGTTAATAAGTTGAAGCAATTCAAATAGTGAAAAACCGAATGTTAATAACATTATAACTATTCCTGAAGTTAGTGAAGATGATTTTATGATTGTTGATAACATTATAATAATTATTGAAATTAATATTAATGAATGTGAATAACTAAAGTATTTTATAGTAAAGTTTACACTTATGTCATGTGTCAATAATGCGTAAATTGTAAAGTTTTGTATTAAAATGAAGGATGTTGTCAAAAAAATTGTTAATAACTTTGATATATATACTTTAGTTCTTCTTACCGGTTTTACGAGGTAAATTCTAAATGTACCATTCTTATATTCATTTGACATAATACCACAAAATAAGATTGACACTCCTACTCCTATAAAGGGTATTAATGATAGTAAAAATTCTTCAGTGATAACTCTTTTGTTTACACAATAATAAACTGTAATAGTTACTAAAAATATTAAATTCAAAAGTATTATTTTTAATATTCCAAGTTTTAAAAATTCATTTTTAATTAGTTTTATCATTAGACTTACCTATCATTCTAAAGAAATCTTTTTCTAAAGTATTTGTAGCTTCACTTATTCTATAAACATTTATATCATTTAATACTAATTCTTTATTTATTAAACTTACTATATCATCAGATTCATATACTTCTAAATTTTCATTTATACAATAATCTTTTATAATAAGTCTAGCTTTTGAAAAATCATCTACTTCAAATACTATATTTTTCTTTTTATCATTTTGTTTTATTTTTATACTATCGATTTTACCATCATTTATAAAAATTATTTTATTACATAGTTCTTCTATGTCACTAAGCATATGTGAGGATATTATTATAGTCGTATCTTTTAATTCTTTTAACATTTTCATTGTATTTTTAACGCCTTCTCTATCAAGTCCATTAGTTGGTTCATCTAGTATTAATATTTTAGGTTTATTGATTAGAGAAGAAGCTATTCCTAATCTTTCTTTCATGCCTAGTGAATATGTTTTAAACTTCTTTCCTAGATATTTTTCCATTTCCACTATTCTTACTATCTCTTCTATAGTTCCTTCGTCTATGCCTTTAAGCATTGATTTAAATAGCTCTAAATTCTTTTTACCAGAAAGATTATTATACATATTCGGATTTTCTATTAGTGTCCCTACAATTGACATAGCTTTTTCATAATCAGTTTTTAAATTATAATTATAATAATATATTTCTCCTTCATCATAACTATAAAGACCTGTCATTATTTTTAATAAAGTTGACTTTCCTGCCCCATTCTTACCTACTAGTCCTACTATTTCTCCTTCATAAATATCAAAGTTAATATTATCTAATATTTTCTTTTTATTTATTGTTTTACTTATATTTCTTACTTTTATAACTCTTTTCATATTTCTTCCTTTCTTGGAGTTAATAATACAAAATGAGATAAATACATGCAAATCAGTAAAATTCTTTTTTCAACAAGTTATTAACAATAAAAAAAGAAAATTCTATAGTGATAAATGTTATTCACAATTGAATTTTCTATGTATTTTATAATTTTATATATAATTTAATTTTTTTACATATCATTTAAGTCAACATTTTCTTCAGCAAGTATATCTTTAAATAACTCTTTGAATCTTGCGATTTCTTTTACTTTAGCATCTTCATATACTACTTTAGTTCTACATAATGCTTTATAAAAATGTTTCATTGTTACTACTGGACTATTTTCATATGAAGCAAGTGAGAATGCACTCATTACTATTGTTAAAGCTACATCTGGATATCTATTACCTATTTCGTAGATTCTTTTATATTCATCTGTAAACTGAACAATGAATCTAAATATTTTTTCTTTTAAATAGTCAGTATATTCTAGTTTTACACCAGTTCTTTTTTCATATTTAGGATATGTTCCAAGCAATATCTTAGTACATTGATCTTCATTTGGCTCAGCAACATCTACTTTTAAGAAACGTCTTAAGAAGGCTCTATCTCTTAAAATATATGCTTCATATTCTTCGTATGTTGTTGCACCTATCATTTTAATATCACCACGGTCTAGACCTGGCTTTAACATATTGGCAAAGTCTATGCTCATATTTGTAGTGTTTCTATTTACTAGAAGGTGAACTTCATCTATGAATAATATAATATTCTTTTTAGTTTTTAATTCATCAACTAATAATTGAAGTCTATTTTCAGATTGTCCTTCGCCTACTTTTGTTTCACCAAGTAAACTTGAAATATTAACTTTTATTAATTCATATGGTTTTAATGCATTTGGTATCATACCATTTTTCATTCTGTACCCTATGCCTTCTACTATTGCAGTTTTACCAACACCAGCTTTACCTACTAAAAGAGCACTCTTTTCTGGTGTTAAAAGTATTACAATAGCTTGTTCTATTTCACTATCTCTTCCGATAGCTGGATTTGTTACATATTCTTTTCTACTTAAGTTTTCACCATACATCTCTAAAATACTAATGTGATTAGGATTACTTGGGTTTGTATTTTGTACTTCTACATTATTAGTATTTGTGTTAGTGTTTGGATTAATATTACTTAAATCTACCATTTCTAAATCATTATTCATACTTTTCCCTCTTAATTCATATTAATTTTATCAATTTTTATAATAAAAGTCCATATTTTTATTGACAAATATAAAATGATAATCTATAATTATTTATGCAAGTGCCTGATTAGCTCAGTCGGTAGAGCGCACGGCTGTTAACCGTTAGGTCGCAGGTCCGAGTCCTGCATCAGGCGCCAGTTGAATATTAACTCTAGATTTTCTAGAGTTTTTTTCTTGGGTTAAAAGCCGTGCAAGAAATTTAAAATAAACAAAAATAATATTCCAGTTATAAGAGGTATAAAGAAACTATAAATCATCCATTTAGTACCTACTTCACTTTTTATAGTAGCAAGTGTTGTTCCGCATGGGAAATGCATTATAGAAAATAATATAGTAGAAAGTGCTGTCATATAAGTCCAACTATTGTTAATGAGTACTTCTTTTATTGTTAAATAATTAGATATCATTGGTACATTTTTACTTCCTAGATATCCCATTATAATTATTGGTAGAACTATTTCATTAGCCGGAAGAGCTAAAAAGAATGATAAAAGTATTACACCGTCTAATCCTAATAATTTACCAAATGGTTCTAAAAAATTACTTGCAATTTTAAATAAAGACAAATTTCCTATAGTAGTATTAGTCATTAAGTAAATAATAATACCACATGGTATAGAAACTAATACTGCTTTTTTTAATATAGATAACGATTTATAAATTAAACTATTCTTTAATACTTTTTTAAATTTTACTTTTTTATAGTCTGGAAGTTCTAATATAAAAAATCCATTATATCCTTTTAATATAGTTTTAGATAGAATAAATGAAGTTAGTAAGGATATTAGAATTGCTAAAATAACAAATAATGTTAAATATAATGATACTTGTAATTTATTGTTTGAATTAGTAAAGAACATTGTAATTAATGCGATTATCATTGGAAATCTTCCATTACATGGTATGAACGAATTTGTTAATATAGCAATTAATTTATCTCTTTTACTATCTATTATTCTACTTCCAACTATTGCGCAAGCATTACATCCAAAACCTGAACATATTGTTAATGCTTGTTTTCCATGACAACCTGAGCATTTAAACACTTTATCAAAATTAAATGCAAGTCTTGGTAATATTCCACTTTCTTCGGCATAAGTAAACAAGAAGAAAAATATTACAAGTGGTGGAAACATAACTGACACTATAAAACTTACTACTCTATAAATTCCATAGATGATAGGTTCATATATATATGATGGAATTTTTAATATATTCGAAAGATTTACTAAACATATTTCAAATTTATTAAAAATTAAACTTAGTAATTCACTTGGATAGTTAGCAAGCACTATAGTTATAAAAAATATACCAAACATTATTATGAACATTATTGGTAAAGCATATATTTTTTTAGAAAATATTTTATCAATCGTGCCTATCTCTTTTTCTTTAGAAGTATCCACCACTTCATTATATATTTTTTTAGATATATTATTTAATAAACTTGATACACTATCTGATATTTCTTCAGAGTTTACGTGCATTAAATAATTTTGTATATCCTTATCAATTATATCTAGCTTATACTTAGTTTTAATTGAATCAACTAGAGTTATATCTTTTTCTAAAAGTTTTAGTGCTATAAATCTACTTTTAAATTGATGAGTTAAATACTCAAATATATTAGATATACCCTTTTCTATATTATAGTCATATACATAATTATAACTGCTTTTACTTTCTTCATCTAAGGACTCTATTAATTCTTTAATACCTATATTTTTAGATGCTGAACACCTTATTACTTTTATACCTAATATTTCACTTAACTTTTTATCATTAACTTTTATGCCTTTTATATTAAGTTCATCTACCATATTTAAACATAATATTATATTTTTATTAATTTCTAATATTTGAAGTAATAAATGTAAATTCTTTTCTATATTTGAAGAATCCATTACATATATTATTTTTTCATATTGTTCAAACAGAAGTGTGTCTTTTGCTACTATTTCTTCATCACTAAGACTAGATAACGAATATATACCTGGTAAATCTATTAAAGTGTAATTAGTATTTATTATACTTTTTCTTGCTAATTTTACAGTTTTACCTGTCCAGTTTCCAGTGTGTTCATGTGAATGAGTTAATATATTAAAAATAGAAGATTTCCCTACATTAGGATTTCCAACTAAAAGAATATTTTTATTCATAATGAACCTCTATATTAACTGTATCTTCATCTCTTAAAGCTAGAAATGTATTCTTTATTTTATAACATTTTGGATTTTTATATATTGAATCAAACATTTTATATATACCTTCTCCTGGTATAAATCCTAAATCGTATAACCTTCTTTTCTTAATCCCATGTAAATATATATTATCTATAATGGCCTTTTTATTAAGTTCTAAATCACATAAATTCATATAATCTCCTTCTTTAGTAATATATGTTTCGTAAGATTTTTTGTACTTAAAACATATTATTAAATATGAAGCAGAGTTATGATGATATATTTAATACTAATCCTAGATATTCAGCTACAGTTGGATTTATTTTAGGTTTAGTGTTAGTTGATAGTTTAACTGCTCCTGAACAAAATATGTTAGGAAACTGGATTATTCTTATAGGTCAAACTATTCTTACGAATGCAGCTAGTCAAAATATAATAGAATCTAGAATTAATGGTAGTATTATCAATATTAATTCTAAAGAGGTTAAATGTTTATATAATCCAGTTATTTATGATATAGAAAAAATAAGAAAAATTATTAGAGAAGTGTATCCTTCTAGTAATAATGATATAGATATTTTAAAAAAAGCAATTGATGAGTTAAATAAAAAATTAGATGAATTAAAAAAAGGTAATTAATCTATAACTACCTTTTCCATATCACTTTTACTACCAGTTATTTTTACAGTATATCTTTCTAATTCATCATTATCGTATATTTTTCCTTCTTTTAAGTCGTCAATATATACACTTAAACGATCTCTTTTATTTAGTTTTAATGATATATAAATATTATCTGAACCTTTCTTTATAAAATAGTCATAATAACATTCATAATATTTTACTTCTACTCCTATTTTGCCTTTCATAGATTCATCATATTCTACTATATATTTGGTTTTATAATTACTATTAAATGTAATATATAATGGTTTATTATCACTTGGCATTTTATATGTTGTAAATGATCTTGTCATAGTATATTTATCACTAACATCATGAGTTGTTTTAATTTTGGATATTTCTTTTAGTGATAATGTTACTCCGAATGCTATAATAACTATAAATGATATTATAAATATTAGTGACCACTTTAAACTTATTTTCTTTCTAAATATACTTTTGTTAATTAATATAACTATTGTTAATACTAGAAGTACTATTCCAAGTAATGCAATATTAATTCCATATAGTTTTACACCATCTAATAAAGCAAATATAGAGGCCATAAAGACAATTACTAACCATAACCATACAAATAGTAGTATTATTGTTAAAAGTAATCCTAAAGTCTTATAAATGATTCTTTTTATTCTAGAACTTTTACTTTCAAATATCTTTTTTTCAGTTACTATTTCAGTTACATTACTTATTTCTTCTTTAGATTCTTCTATAACATCTTCAATATTATTTTTTAATGTATCTTTTCTTTTAATTTTATTTTTAATTCTAGAAAATAGACTTTCTTTTTTAGTTTTCTCTTTTTTTACTTTTTCTTTTTTCTCTTTTTTAGGTTTATCTTTCTTTTTGAATTTATTCTTTATACTCTTTATAATATTATTTACTTTATCTTTAAGTTTATTATTCTTTTTAAGATTTTCTATTTCTCTTTTAGCAACTTCTTCTGGTTTACCTAAATCTTTAAGAATACTTGTTATTTTTCTTTTCTTGGTTTTTTCTTCTTCAATAATATCATAATACTTAGAAACTATTTTATCTCTATTCTTTTTACTAAGTTTACTAAGATTAAGTTCTAATGCAATTAAATATTTTTGATCTTTTTTCATAGCTTTTTTCTCCAATATAGTACATATTATTATAATATATTATATTTTTTAGTCAAATATTTTATTAATTTCTTTTGTAATTATTTTCTTTAATTTTTTAAATAGATTATTTATAGCATCTTTAATAGCATCTAGCAATTTATCTATTAGTTCTTCTACGAATGATTTTTCTTCTTTGTTTTCTGTTTTAGTATCTTTTACTTCTTCTTTAGTGGTACTATTTGTTTGATTTTGTACTTCATCACTCCATACTCCAAGTTTTGCTTCTTGTGCTTTTTCTTCTTCTTGCTCTAATTCTTCAGTGTACATATATTTACCATATAAGTATGCTACTTTAGCATATCCTTTTTGTATTAATTCTTTTTGAAGTAGTGAATCATCTACAAATATCCATCCAAGTGCTCTTTCATATTTATCAGTTTTAGAGCTACCGCTATCATATTCAATTTCAAGTTTTTTTGCATTTTTAACTCTATTACATGTATAATCGCTTGCTTCTTTTCCGTATGGTTCCACTCCCTTTTTAGGATGTTTAGTTTCAGGAGTATCTACTGCTAAAAATCTTACTGTTGTTTTCTTTCCATCTATCAATACTTTTATTGTATCTCCATCAACACAAGATTCAAATGTTACCTCTTTTCTTTCAGCATATACATTTGTTAAAAAAAATAAAAAACTTAAAAATACTATTACTATCTTTTTCATAATAATATTTTATCACAATTTATATACTTAAAAAAGAACTTTATAAATTAAAAAGATTAACTTTCGTTAATCTTTGTTTTAACTTAACTCACTAAGTTTATTATTATATTTAGTATATGACTTTTCTATTTTCTTATCTTCTTCTACTGGTACTGTGTACCAACCTTTTTCAAACATTAAATTGAATATATCACGAGCCATATCTTTAGTGTCTTCAAATATACTCATTACTTTTTTATATAAGTATTTATTACTCATTTCATTTATAGCAACACTATAACTATTAGATATATTTTTTTCTGATAAAAGAATATCATTTAATATATCTTCTTCGCTCATACATTCATCTTTTGGTGTTTGTTCACATTTATTTTTAATTTCTTCCATAATATCCTCCTACTCTAAAACTTCTAGTAAATCCTTATAATGTTTAAAATACATTTTCTTTATTTTAGTTAATAAGTCTATTATTTTTTCATCCTCTACACATTCTAGATATGCATATACTTTTTTATTCATAATAAAATTCCAATTAAGCATATCTTCTATGTATAATAAGTCTTTTATTGATATTACATTAGGTACTTCTTTCATTATTTTTCCTCCTAGTTATATTATTTACAAATATGTATATAATAATAGTGTAAAATTTTTCCAAAAAAGTTTTATAAAATTAGCACTTTCTATTGACAAGTGCTAATTATTGAGTATAATTATAATTGTTAGGAGATGAAAATAATGAGTTTATTACCAGAAAAGTTTTATTTAGATGATTTCTTTGATGATTTTGTACCAACAATGCCAAAAATGCCAAAGAATGACATGAAATGCGACATTTATGAAAAAGGCGGTAAAATTCATATTGATATGGATGTTCCAGGATTTAATAAGGATGATGTTAAAATCGACTTAGATGATGGAATTCTTACTATTGTAGCTACTAAACATGAAGAAAAAGAAGATAAAGAAAAGAATTACTATCGTAAAGAAAGATCATTTGGTACATTCAGAAGACAATTTAACGTTGGTAACGTTAATGAAAAATCTATTGAAGCACACTTCAATAATGGTGTTTTAAAGATTAACTTCCCTAAAGAAGAACAAAAACAATCAAAGAAATTCATTGATATAAAATAAGTAATTAAAATCAAAGGTACTTCAAATGAAGTATCTTTTTTTATACATCAAAAAAGACCTTTCGGTCTATTTTGTAACATTAAATCTAAATAAGCAAATATCTCCATCTTGCATTACATATTCTTTTCCTTCAAGTCTTGCTTTACCTGCTTCTTTTACTTTTAGTTCACTTCCATAGTTTACTAAATCATCATAACTCATTACTTCTGCTTTTATGAATCCACGTTCAAAGTCTGTATGAATAAGTCCTGCACATTCTGGTGCCTTCATTCCATCTTTAAATGTCCATGCTCTTACTTCATCTTTACCTACTGTAAAGAATGTCTTAAGTCCAAGTAAATGATATGTGTTATGAATTAGTTGGTCTAAACCACTATTTTGAATTCCTAAATCTCTTAAAAATTCTTGCTTAGATTCTTCATCTAACTCTGAAAGTTCACTTTCTATTTTAGCGCACATAAGTACCACACTTGCATTTTCTTTAGCAGCGTATTCACGTACTTTATTTACATATTCATTATCTTTTAATAGTAAATCTTCTTCTGATACATTTGCTAAATAAATGAATGGTTTTTGTGTTATTAAATTGTATGTTTTAATTAATTTATTTTCTTTTTCATCAAATGTTTCTAATCTAAGCATTTTCCCACTACTTAGAATTCCTTGTAATTTTTTTAGAAGTGCTACTTCATAAAGTGCTTCTTTATCATTTGATGTTACTGCTTTCTTTTCTATTCTAGATAGTCTTCCTTCTACTATTTCAAGGTCACTTAGAATAAGTTCATAGTTAACTATTTCTATATCACGTACCGGATCAATATTACCTTCTACATGAATAATATCTTTGTTTTCAAAACATCTTACTACTTGTACAATTGCATCAACTTCACGAATGTTTGCTAAGAATTTGTTTCCTAATCCTTCTCCAGTTGAAGCTCCTTTTACTAAACCAGCTATATCAATAAATTCATATTGAGTTGGTATTAATCTTTCTGGCATATACATATCATTTAATGTTTCTAATCTTTTATCTGGTACAGTAACTACCCCAACATTTGGATCGATTGTTGCGAATGGGTAGTTAGCTGCTAAGATGTTCTTTTTTGTTATTGCGTTAAATAATGTACTTTTTCCTACGTTTGGAAGACCTATAATTCCTGCTTTAAGCGCCATATGTTACCCCCGGTAATGTATTAATTCCTATTGGTAGTCCAACTAAGTACCATGCTACTAATATTACTGCCCAAATAACAGTTATATATGTTGCATATGGTATCATGTATTTTGCACTACCAAATAATGTAATTGTTTCATTGCTTTTATTATATTTTTCTAAGAATGCTATATATATTACATAGTACATGAATAATGGTGTAAGTCCTTTAGTTACTGAATCTGCTGCTGAGAAAATTACTTGAGCAAATTCTGGGCTAATACTTTCTGCCATTAATACTGTTACTGTATTTCCTGATAGCATACTCCATTTTAATGTTGAACTTGGACAGAATATATTAACTATCGCTACTAATGCAAATACTGTTAATATTAGTCCGATTCCTGAAAACTTTAGTCCACCTATTATTTTAGATGTCCATGCTACTAATACCATTCCTATTCCGCTTTCATCATAAATATTAATAAATAATGATGCGAAGAATAATAGTACTAATATACTTCCAATTCCATCTAGTGAGTAGCCTAAACTTTCAGCTATATCATTATTATTTTTTATTGTTTTTGTCATTAATCCATATCCAAGTCCAATTATTACAAATAATAATGTAACTATAAATATGAATCCTTTATTAAACATAGAATTTACTCCGAAAAGCATATCTATATATTTTGTACTACTTGAATCAAGTAATGCTCCTGATAAAGGTAGTCCTGGGATTATCATATAAATAATTATTAATGTATATAAGAATCCAGCACCTAACCCTATAATTAATCCTCTTAATTCTCTATTTGTGATTTTTACTTCTTCTTCCTCTGTTTCCATTCTAGGTAACTTAGGCATTATTTTTTTCTCTGTAATATGAGTAAATACTATAGATGTAATTATTAATACTGCTATCATTATAAATAATGCGAAGAATACTCCAATTTTATATTTTGGATCTGTTACGTTTGCTGCATTTAATGTCATTGTTAATAATGAACTATCATTTGCTGACATGAACACATTTATTCCATATCCAAATGAAAGAGATGCAAACGATGCAATAATTCCACCAAGTGGATTTCTTCTTCCATATTTGAATAGTAGTGCTCCTATTGGTAACATAACTACAAATCCAACTTTACCTAATAATGAAAATATTAAACTTAAGAATACTAGTATATATGTTATTGTGTATCTCTTAGAATTTCTAGTTAATATCGTGAAGAATGTTTTCATGAAACCAGTTTTTTCTAGAACTCCTATTCCTATAAGAACTATTATAAGTGCACCTAATGGTTCAAAGTTAACAAATCCATTAACCGCTGTTGTTATAATATGTTTAATACCTTTAGTACTAAATAAGCTTTTTACTTCTACTACATTGTTAATAAGTTCACTTGATACTTTATTAACTGTTGTATACTCACCTTGAGTGTTAACTAAATGTAGAAAGCCACTTAAAAGTATTGTTACGAAGATTAAAATTATAAAGGTCATTATAGGACTTAATTTTAATTTCTTTTTAAACATTAAATTTCCTCAACTTTCTTTAGTTTTTTATCAAATTCAATTCTATCCATCATTATGCTTCTACCACATTTAATGCATTTGATTTTAATATCAACACCTACTCTTGTGATTTCCCATAGGTTTGTTCCACAAGGATGTGGTTTTTTCATAATAACTTTGCTTCCTATTTTATACTCTTTATTCATTTTAATCAACTTTCACTTCTATATTTAATATTTCAAGGACTCTTTCTAAGTCTTTGTCACTATTAAATGGAATGATTATTTTTTTATTTTTAATTTTAACTCTACTACCAATAGCATCTCTCATAGCTTCTTCTACATAACCATAATTATTAACTGGTTTTATTTTTACTACTTCATTTTTTCTTTTGAAGTTAGGATTTTGAGCTAATGCTTCTAAAGCACGAACTGATAAATGTTCTAATTTTATTTTTTCTGCTAGTTCTAAAATTAATTCTTCATTTTCAAGTTTACTTAATACTTTAGCATGTCCCATTGATATTAATCCATGTAATATATCATTCTTAACTGATTCTGGTAAATTTAAAAGTCCTAACATATTTGTTATATAGCTTCTACTTTTACCTATTTTATTAGCTAGTTGTTCTTGAGTTATATTTAATGCTTTAATTAAGTTTGCATATGCTTCTGCTTCTTCGATTGCTGATAAATCTTCACGTTGTATATTTTCAAGAAGAGCTATTTGCATCATTTCTTCATCAGTAAAATCTTTTATAATAGCTGGTATCTTTTCAACTCCAACTAATTCACATGCTTTTTTTCTTCTTTCTCCGGCTACTATTTCATAACCTTTTATAGTCTTTTTAACAATAATTGGTTCTAATACACCGAACTCTTTAATTGAGTTTGCTAGTTCTACTAATTTTTCTTGTTCAAAAGTTTTTCTTGGTTGATATGGATTACTTCTAAGTTCACTTACGTTTAATTCAACAATGTCTTCCTTTGGAGTGTTTTCTACTATTTCTTCAATTGGATCAATTGGATTTACGTATAATGACTCATTACTAAATAATTGTTCTAAACCTCTTCCTAGTGCTTTTCTCTTATTTGTTTCCATTTCTTTCAATCACCTCTTTGGCTAAATTTAAATATGCTAGGGCACCTTTACTTTTTGGATCATATTCTAGTATTGGTTTTCCATGTGATGGTGCTTCTACTAGTTTAACTAATCTTGGAATAATTGTACTAAATACTTTTTCATTAAAGAATTTACGTACATCTTCTACCACTTCTAAACCTAGTAATGTTCTTCCATCTAGCATTGTTAATAAAACTCCCTCTATATCTAAATTTGAGTTAACTTTTTGTTGGATTCTAAGAACTGTATGTAATAATTGATTAACTCCTTCTAATGAGTAATATTCACATTGAATTGGTATTAACACTGAATCAGATGCAGCTAATGCATTAGTTGTTAATATACCTAAGTTTGGTGGACAATCTATAATTATATAATCATATCTATCTCTAATAGTATCTAATTGTTTTTTTAATTGTTCTGTGATTATAAATTCTTTATCTTGTACACTTATTTGAATTAACTCTATATCAACACCTGCTAAATCTATTAATGCAGGAATAATACTTAAATTTTTAAATGGTGTTTTAATAATGGTTTCTTTAATATCACATTCACCCATTATTACATTATATATGCTTTTTTTGATTTTACCTCTATCTATCCCAAGTCCAGTTGTACTGTTACTTTGTGGATCTAAGTCAATTAGTAAAACTTTTTTACCTAAGTGCCCTAGGGAACTTGATAAATTTATACTTGTTGTTGTCTTGCCTACTCCACCTTTTTGATTTACTAATGATATTATTTTTCCCACGATAGTTACCTCTCTTATCTATGTAATATTTTAACATATATTAAAATCATTTAAAAGAATAAAAGTTTAAATAATTAAAAAACTATGAAATATAATTCATAGTTTCTTTGTGATTGCATAATTAATATTTATTTTTCAATTACTGATACTATTTTTTCACTATCTAATAATCTTTCATCAGTTAATACTTTATTATCTGATGTTTTAATATATACATTAGGTGAAGCTGTAAGCGATTCATCATTTAGAGTAATATTATCTGTTACGCATATTTGTGTTGCTTCTTTAACGCCCATATCTAATGCTGTGCCTTTATATGAACTGTTAGTTCTAACATTTTCCATATCATCTTCAACTCTATATACACTTCCGTTTGATGTTAAGATGTAGAATACAGCGAAACCAGGTCCTTCAACACCAAATCCTGCACCTACAGAAATTGCATTTTCCATAGAAAGAGTATAACTTAAATTAGCATAATTGTGCGTTACTTTTACTTCTTTATTTGAAATAATACTTATTGAGAATGGTAATTCATCATCTACACCAGCGGTAGCAGTTGTTTTATTCGTAAAGTCTAGTTTACTAAGTTTACTTGCTAAACTATTAATTTTTACTTCTTTATAGTTATTTATATTTTCACTCGTATTATTTTGTTCATCTTTTATGTTGTTATCTTCATTTGTTTTGTCATTTTCTACTTGTGATTGATTATTATTAGTAGGTTTATTATCTGTTTTGATAAAGTTACTATAAATTATATAACCTGTTTCTAGTATTAATAACACAAATATTATTATAAATAATATATTCTTTTTTTCCTTTGTTTCTTCCATTTTTATTCCTCCATTATAATGGTATCACTATTTAACTTTAATATAAACAAGTTTTTTATACTTTACATGTACTTTTTTATAAAAAAACTATGAATTATATTTTCATAGTTTTGCTTCTTACTTCATTTTTTACTGCCATAAGTGCTTTTGTAAATTCTTCTTCATTTGGTATCTTTGGTAAGATATAATTTATTGAAGTAAAATTACCATGTTTATTTAAACTATTTGACATATCTTCTATATTTTTAGGAGTTACTATTCCTCTTTCTACATTATAGTATGTATATAATGCAAGTGCTTCTCCTATAAAATATTTAAATCTTGTTTCAATTGCATGATATATCCTTCTCGCATATTTTGGCTTTTCTTTGAATTCATTTATATTAATTTTTGTTGAATCAAATCTTTTAATAACATCTGTAATTTCTTTCAATGCAGCAGCACTATTATAAAGTCTTCTTAAATAATATTTTAAAAATTCATTTGCGTCATCTCTTAAAATAAGATTATCTTCCATATATCTATATAGTAATAGTTCATACATTCTAGATACTCCTTCTGATAGGAATGCTCTATCTAATGATTCGTCTTCTTCACTAGAATTTTGTGAATGTATAAATTCGTGTGTCAAGATAAATGAATCTAAAGTTGTTCCTTCAAGTGGCATATTTATATTTTTATGTCCTTTATCGTCCGGATCATAATATGCATATTCTCCATTTTCTTCTACACTTTCTTCGTCTTCTAAATAATATAGATTTACTGTTCCATCATTTAGAAATTTTTTAAAATTATTTCCATAATTATTACTAACTGAATCTAAAAATTCTTTTGTTAATTCAATTGTATCTTTTATATTACTCTTTGTGTAGCTTCCTTCTGGAACAAGTTCTTTGGAGTGGTCCAGTCCTTCCATTGTTGCTTTTATAAGCATATCTAAGTAATCCACATGATCTTCTACCATTTCTAATAGTATAGAATCATGAGCAAAAATTTTTAAATTATAGTATCCTTCTTCTGTGAATTCTTTTTTATTTGCCATATTATTTTTTCTCTATTATATCTCTTGCTGCTACTAGACCTGTTGCTGCTGCTGTTACTATGTTTCCCGCTTTACCAGCTCCATCACCAACAAAATATATATTATAATTTTCAAGTTTAAATTTATTGTTAGTATCTATTTCATTACTAAAGAATTTGATTTCTGGTCCATAAAGTAATGTTTCATCATTGTTAACACCAGGAATTATTTTATCTAACTTTTCTAAGCCTTCTAAAATATTTGTAATTATTCTATGAGGAAGTACTAGTGATAAATCGCCTGCTACACAATCTTTAAGTGTTGGCTCAATAAAACCTTTGTTTATTCTTTTCCATTCACTTCTTCTTCCTTTTTTTAGATCTCTAAGTGATTGGATTATTGGTTTTCCATCTCCTAAAGTGTTAGCTATTCTAGCAATACTTTCACCATATAATCTTGTATTTGTTACTGGTTCTGTAAGACCAACTTTACTAATAAATGCAAAGTTTGAATTGTTAGATTTTATATCTTTTAATGAGTGACCATTTACGCATATAAATCCATAGTAGTTTTCTTTAGCTACGAATCCTCCTGGATTAGTACAGAATGTTCTTATTTCATCAGTGTAAGTATCAGTCTTTATAAATATTGTTGGATCATAAATTACATTAGTAATATCTTCTAATATTTCTTTTCTTACTTCTACTCTTACACCTATTTCTATACTTTGACTTGTGTATGGAATACTATATTTATCAGCTAATTCTTGTATCCATTTAGCTCCAGTTCTGCCTGGGGCTACTACTACATTTTTAGCTACTATACTCTCTTTTCCATCTATTACTAATTCGTGTTCATCTTCTTTTTTACTTATTATATCTGAAACATTAGCGTTTTCATATATTTCTACGCCTTCGTTTTCTAAATAATCAGTAAAATCTTTTATATAACCTGGTAGTTTATCACTACCTAAGTGTTTTTGTTTAATTACTAAAAGTCTAGCTCCTGTTTTAGCAACTTCTTTTTTAATTTGATTTGCTTCATCCATATTTGATGGGTAAACATCGCTATCCATTTTAAATTTAGTAAATATTTCTTCTGTATCATCTATAAGTTTGTATGCTTCTGATTGTGACATATACTTAAATAAATCACTTTTTCCAAGCTTTGGTATAAAGTTTAATTTTCCATCTGAGAATGTTCCAGCTCCGCCATATCCTGACAAGATTTGGCAAACTTTACAATTAACGCATTTACCACCATTGACTTTCATAGGACACATTCTTGTTTCTGCTCTATGTCCTTTATCAATAAGTGCTACTTTTATTTTTGGATTTTTTTCTTTAAGTTCATAAGCACAAAATAATCCTGCTGGACCTGCACCTATGATTGCCACATCATACTTTTTCATACTTACTATTTATTCTCCTTATTCATTTCTTCTTTTTCTAGTTCTCTATAAGCAACTTTACCAACTGCTGTTTTAGGAAGTGTTTCCCTAAATTCATATTCTGCTGGTAAACTATAAATTGCTAGATTTTTTTCACAATGTTTTCTAATATCTTTTTCTAGTTCTTTACTTGGAGTATATCCTTCTTTTAGAACTACAAATGCTTTTGCTACTTGTACTTTTCTTGGGTGTGGTATTCCAATTACTGTACTTGTAAACACTGCTGGGTGTTGATTTATTATTGTTTCTATATGTGATGGATATAAGTTATAGCCATTAGAAATAATTATTCTTTTAACTCTTTGTTTAAAGTAAACAAATCCATCTTTATCCATGCATCCAACATCTCCAGTATGTAACCAAGTTCTTCCGTCTTTATGTACTTGAAGTGTTTGGATAGTTTCTTCTAAGTTATTTAAGTATCCCATCATTACTGTTGGTCCGCTTATGCAAATTTCACCATCTTCTCCGTATGGTACTGTATCATGAGTTCCAACTCTTACTATTTTAAAGTATGTATCTGGGAAAGGAATTCCAATAGAACCTTCTCTATATTCACCTGTTGGTGTTACACAAATTGCTGCACTTGCTTCAGTAAGTCCATATCCTACTCTTACTTCTGCTGTACTTCCATGTTCTTTAAAGTATGCATCAACTTTATTTTTTAAATCTCTTGACATAAAGTCTCCACCACTAATTGCACATTTTAAGTGAGCTAAATCATGTTTTCCAAGTTTCATTTTAGTCATACTTTCATAAAGTGATGGTACTGCACATACTATTGATATTTCATGTTTATGAAGAAGATGTGCAAATTCTTTTGGTGAGAATTTTGGTATTAATACTACTCTCATACCACAACATAATGTTGTATGAATACATACTCCTAAACCAAATCCATGGAATATTGGTAAAATTGCTAATATTGATTCTTTATTGCCAGATTGTTCTATCATTTTATGAGAAGTAAGTGCTAAAGCATTAAAGTTAAGGTTTGATAGAAGTATTCCTTTTGGTTTACCACTTGTTCCACCACTATAAAGAATAACAGCTGGATCGTTTGGTCCTTTAAGGCAAGCTATTTCTCCTTCATAATCATATCCATAATTAATAAACTCTTTCCAAGTCATGATATCATCAGAAAGTTCTATTTTTGGTACAGTTCCTCTACTTTTAAATTTATATAAGAACTTTTTAATATTTTTTAAACTTTCTCCAACTGATGCTACAACTATTTTATTTACTTTAGTATTATCTATAATGTTATGTATTTTTTCATATATTAAATCTAACGTTAAAAGAAATGTTGACCCTGAAGTATTTAAATAATCTTGTATTTCATTTTCGGCTGACATTGGGTGTATTAAAGCAGCAACTGCTCCTATCATATTTGCAGCATAAAACATCATTACTGCTTGAGGTGTATTTGGCATGAAGATTGCAATTTTATCTCCTTCTTTTACTCCTTCAGCTTTTAATGATTTTGCTGTATCTCTTATCATTTCATAGAATGTTCTATAAGTATAAGTTCTTCCATAATATTCAATTGCTATATCTTCTGGATATCTAGCAACTGCTTCTAATAAGTATCCTACCATTGTTCCATTAGGATACTTTAAGTGTTCGGTTACACCATCTTTATAATATTTAGTCCAAGGAGTTAGAACTATATTTTTACGTATGGCTCTATCATACTCCTTTTGTTCTTTCTTTATTTTTTTTGCTTCGTCTTTTAAAATACGAAGTTTTTCTTTTTGAGCCTTTTTGGCTTCTCTTTTATTTATTTTTTCTTGTTTTTTATCTATTTTTTCTATTTCTTCATTATTCTTCATAATCTATTTTTGCATCTGCTCTTTCTTCCAGTAATTCTGGGTTATTAATTATATATTCAAACATTTTTAATGATTTAGCAAAATAATATCCATCTGCGATTCTTTCATCCATGTTTACTCCAAAATCGCAAACATCCATAACTTTTGTTTTTCCATTTTCATCTACTATAGTTTCTTTATGAATTTTTCCCATTGTAGCAAGCATTGAACTTGTTCCAAAATTAGTTAGGTTGTGATATATTGATCCAATACCAAAATTACCTAAATTTGATAAAATTATTGTACTATAATATAAGTTATCTTCTACTAAGCTTCCAGGAATCCATCCTTTTTTATCTAACCATTTAATAAATCCTACTAAAGGAATTCTAATAATACCTGGCATATGTCCAATGACATCTACGGCATTATTGGTATTTTCTTTTTTATCTGTTTGTTTTGAGTTTCTTAGTTTTTTAACTCTTGCATATACTTTTTTACTAACAGTATCTAAAGTATCATCTTCATCTATCTTTAAGTTAATCATTACTTCTTCACTATAATCTTCAAATGCAATTTTTGCGGTGAAAGCTATTATTACATCATTTCTTCTATATGTCTTTCTATCACATATGAATCTATTTAATAATTCTCTATTATAAAATAACTTTGCAAATGCCATAGCAAATGCATGAAAATATGTTATTCTCATATCAGGATTATCTTTTTTCTTTTTTTCTATATATTTAACTAAATTTGTTACATCTACTTTTTGATTAATGTATACATCTGAGTCACATCTTCTAGGCTTTAAATCAATAAGTAACTGATGTAAACCATCTACTTTAACTCTCTTTCCATCTCTTCTGTCACCAAATCTTTTTCTCATTAAAAAATACCTCACAGTTCTATAATTATTATATAGAAAATCGTGAAGTATTGCAAGTTTATGCTAATAAAACGTATGTATAGTATGCAATAAACATTAATATCATAAGTGCGCCTTCTAATCTAGAAAGTACTTTATCATTACGTGCAAAGTAATATAAAGTAAATGCTGCTATATGTACCGCAAGTACATCTATAAGATTAAAATGAGCTGATGAGAAGCCTCCATATATTAAAAGTGGAAGTCCTAGAACTATTCCTATATTAAATATATTAGTTCCAATTATATTGCCAAGAGCTATATCAAACTCGCCCTTTTTGGCAGCAACTACTGTCATTGTCATCTCTGGAAGCGATGTTCCAATTACTATTACAGTCATCGTTATTATTTTAGTACTTACATTTAGTGCTTCTGCCAGTACTTTAGCATTATCGACAACTAAATCACTTGCTATTATAATTCCTACGCAACATGCTAGTGAAAGCAATATTGATGTTAACATTTTATATTTTGGTTTACTATATTCGAAGAAACCTTGTTTAGTTTTTACAACTGATATTATATAGAATATAAATACTCCAAAGAAAAATATAAATAATAATCCATCATATCTATCAAGTATAAAATTATCAGGTGTCCCTCCAATATAATGAGATATTATTGATAAACTAAACAATGTAGTTATTACTAATAATATTGGAAGTTCTTTCTTGGTGACATCATTTTTTACTTTTATTGGAGCCACACATGCAGCTAAACCAATTATCAACAAGATATTAACAACATTACTTCCAAGTACATTAGCAAGAGCTATATCACCACTACCTGAACTTATACTTTGAAATGATATTGCAAGTTCCGGAGCACATGTACCAAATGCAGCTACAGTTAGTGCTATCATCATTTTAGACATCTTAAAATTAGTTGCAATAGAACTTATCGCATCTACAAATATATCTGAACATTTAATTAAGCCATAAAAGCCAATTAATAGTAAAATTATTGATAATACTATGTTCACACAAGCCCACTCCTTATTCTAGATATATTATAATATACAATTTAATTTTTTTAAATATATTTTGTAATTATTTGTCACAACTTGCTTTAATGAATGAATCAAATAATGGATGTGGTCTAGTTGGTCTAGATTTAAATTCAGGATGGAATTGACAGGCTATGAAATGTTTATGTTTTGGAAGTTCAATTATTTCAACTAAGTTAGCTTTTTCGTTTAGTCCTGAAAATACCATTCCATTTTCTTCAAGAATATTTTTATATTTATTGTTAAATTCATATCTATGACGATGACGTTCTAAAATAATATCTGTTTTATAGTCTTGATATGCAAGTGTTCCTTTTTTAAGAGTACATTCATAATTACCTAGTCTTAAAGTTCCTCCCATATTAACAATAGACTTTTGATCAACCATTAAATCTATTATTGGATTTTCACAAGTTGGATCAAACTCTGTACTTGATGCATTTTCTATTCCACATACATTTCTTGCGAACTCTATAACTGCAAGTTGCATACCTAAACAAATACCTAGGAATGGAATATTATTTTCACGAGCATACTTTATAGCTTTAATTTTCCCTTCGATTCCTCTACTTCCAAATCCACCTGGTACTATAATACCTTTAGAATTCTTGAATACTTCTTTTAGATTAACTTTAGAGTCTTCAAGTTTCTCAGAATCTACCCAGTTAATATTTATCTTAGTGTTATATTTGTATCCAGCATGTTTTAAACTTTCACTAACAGAAATATAAGCGTCATGAAGTTCAACATACTTTCCTACTAAAGATATTTCTATCTCGCTTTCTAAATTATTTACAGTTTCTATTAAATTATTCCATTTAGTTAGATTAGCTTTCTTAATAGGAAGTTTAAATTGTTTTAAAATTATTTCATCTATTTTTTGATTATAATAGTTAATTGGTATTTCATATATATTCTTTACATCTATTGAATCTATAACATTAGATACTGGTACTGAACAGAATAAAGATAATTTATTTTTAATAGCTTCACTTGTATTAAATGGAGCTCTACATACTAAAGCATCAGGTCTAATTCCCATATTTCTTAGGTCTCTTACACTATTTTGTGTTGGTTTTGTTTTAAGTTCATTAGAACCATATATAAATGGTATAAGAGTACAATGAATAAAGAATGTTTCAGTGCTTCCTTTCTCATATTGAATTTGTCTTAGTGCTTCAATAAAACTTTGGCTTTCTATGTCACCAACAGTACCACCTATTTCAGTTATTACTATGTCTGCCCCACTAGTTATACCTGCTTCATAAACTTTATTTTTAATTTCGTTTGTGATATGAGGAACCATTTGAACAGTTGCTCCTAAATAGTCACCATGTCTTTCTTTATCAATAACTGATTTATATATTTTTCCACTTGTTATGTTTGATGTGAAGTTTAACTCTTCATCAATAAATCTTTCATAATGTCCAAGGTCTAAATCAGTTTCACAACCATCATATGTTACGAATACTTCACCATGTTGTATTGGATTCATAGTACCAGGATCCACATTAATGTATGGATCAAACTTCTGCATGAATACTTTGTATCCTCTTGATTTTAATAGTAGTGCTACACTTGACGCTGTTATACCTTTTCCTAAACCAGAAACCACCCCTCCAGTAACAAAAACGTATTTTGTCATAAAATATTACCTCCAAAAAAAATGAACCCAGAGAGTTTTCTCTAGGCTCTATTTAATTATACAATTTTTATTGTTCTTAGTAAATATTTTAATTTGTTTTTATTGTGAAAGATAATGTCTAGAATAATGAGTAAAATTATTCTTCATCTAGTTCTTCTTCTGTTTCTTCTGGGCATTCAAATAATTTATCTATATTTTTTGTTGGAAGTAACATATAGTTATCTTTATTTATTTCTATTTTGAATTTATTTGTTTCGTGAATTAATTCATCTCCATCTATACACCATGATGGTGGAGTCTCATCAAACTCAAGTTCTATCTTATCAGTTTTAAAATATTTAAATACTGGTATATTGTCAAGTTCTCTTCTTTTTAGATAGTGAACTGCTCTTAAGATATCCCATTTATTTTTTATTTCACAAAGTAATACTTCAAATTTATTATCATCTAGTTTTACATCATCATATATATTATCTACTCCACCAACTCTATTTGAATTAGTTATAAATATAAATGAGAATCTGCCTTCTTTTTGTTCTCCGTTTACAGTATATTTTACATTATAGAATTGTAACTTTTGTTTTAATTGTTGAATACCATAAATTACATATGCTAGTTTTCCATATTTTTCCTTTAGTTTTCTTGGTGTTGAATAAGATATATCAACCCATGTTCCTATACATGCTACGTATACAAATGGGCTACCATTTATTAGACATACATCTATATTTTTTTGAGCCCCATTTAAAAGCATAACTAAATTCTTAGTAGTATTTCCTGTCATACCATACATATGAGCTACATCATTTACACTCCCTAAAGGTAAATGTCCTAAAAGTATTGGTTTATGTCTTTCGATATTACCAGATATTACTTCATTTAAAGTTCCATCTCCTCCAGCACATATCAAAAGATCAACATCTTTTAACTTCTTAGTTATTTCTTTTGCGTGTCCTTTATACTCAGTATATATAATTTCTACATCATAGCCATAGTTTTCAAATATTTTGTATAATTTTTTTACATCATTTCTATTTGTTAACTTTCCACTATTTGGATTGTATATAACAACACATTTCATCATATTTTCTTTTCCCTCGTAAATATTATATCAAATTTTTCATAATATTAATAGATTATATAATTTTATAAAATGGGAATAATATTTTTATGATATACTATATTGAGGGTGTTTATGAAAAAGAAGAAAGATATTAAAAAGAAGATTAAAAACAACAAGAAAAATAATATTTTAAATAATATATGTTTAATTATTATAATTTTATTTTTTCTAGGTATAGTTACTGTATCTGGGTTCTTTTGTTATATATATATGAGTGCCCCTGAGTTTAAAGGTGAATTACTTTATAAAAAAGAATCATCTAATATATATGATTCTAAAGGGGACTTAATAGCTAGTATTGGTACTGAGAAAAGACAAATTGTTACTTATGAAGAATTACCTCAAGTATTAATTGATGCGATTGTTGCGACTGAAGACTCGAGATTTTTTGAGCATGATGGATTTGATATATATAGATTTATGAAAGCAGGTGTTGGTTTCCTAAAAGGAGAAGACGCAGGTGGAGCTTCTACTCTGACTATGCAGTTATCTAAAAATACTTATACTAGTACTAACGCTAAAGGATTTGATGGAATAGTACGTAAGTTTACTGATATTTATATGTCAATATTTAAAATTGAAAAAGATTATTCTAAAGAACAAATTATAGAGTTTTATGTTAATGCTCCATACTTAGGTGCTGGTAGTTATGGAGTTCAAATGGCTTCTAGAACTTATTTTGATAAAGATATAACTGATATAAATTTAGTTGAAGCTGCTATGATAGCTGGTTTATTCCAAGCGCCTGGTGAATACGATCCTTATGTTAATCCAGATAAAACTAATGAAAGAAAAAATGAAGTTATTAACTTAATGTTAAGACACGGTTATATAACTGAAAATGAAGCTGATAAAGCAAAGAGAATACATGTTGAAAATATTATTAAAAAGCAAAAAACTACAATTAATAAATATCAGGGATTTATTGATACTGTTATACAAGAAATTATTGATAAAACTGGAGAAAATCCTTATGAAGTATCAATGGATATTTATACAACAATGGTTAAGAGTAAACAAGATGTTATAAATAATTTTTATAGTAAACATAAATTTAAAGATAATAAGGTTCAAGTCGGTATAGGTATTATTGATAATGATACAGGTGCGATTATAGCTGTTGGTGCTGGACGTAATAAAAATAGTGAACGTTCGCTAAATTATGCTACTCAAATAAAGAGACATCCAGGAAGTACTGCTAAACCATTATTTGATTATGGACCTGGTATTGAGTATAAAAATTGGTCTACATATACTCCTTTTGTTGATAAACCTGTTAGTTATACTAATGGTGGAGTTATGAGAAATGTTGA
The DNA here is from genome assembly GCA_902492325.1 of uncultured Clostridium sp. Classification (GTDB taxonomy): domain Bacteria; phylum Bacillota_I; class Bacilli_A; order RF39; family UBA660; genus CAG-1000. The sequence goes on along the minus strand of CABULC010000002.1, from coordinate 285,082 downwards.
TGGAAAATATAAAGGGTTTATGACAATGGAACAATGTTTAGTTCGTTCTAGAAATACTTGTGCTTTACAGGCATTTCAAAAACTTAGTAATTCCAAGATTGATAAGTTTGTTACTTCTCTTGGAATAACTCCTGAATATTTAGGAAATTCTCATTATATTAATGAAGCACATTCAATTGGTGGATTTACTGGAGTATCTCCTGTTCAATTAGCTTCTGCATATTCTTCTTTCGGTAATGGAGGATATCATACTGAAGCTCATAGTGTTAATAAAATTATATATAAGAATGGAAATGATGATGAAGTTGTAGAATTTAATTATCCTAAAAAACGTGTAATGAAAGATACAACAGCTTATATGATAAGTTATATGCTTAAGAAAGTTACAAGTTCTCGTGTTAAGGTTAAAGGTAGTGAAATATCAACAAAGACAGGAACAAGTAGTTATGACAGTGCTAAACTTAAGAGTCTAAGGCTTAGTACTAATGTTATACAAGATGCTTGGACTGTTACATTTAGCAAAAATTATAGTGTTGCTATTTGGTATGGATATGATAAATTAACTAAAAAAACTTATAATACTTCTTCACATGCGTGGAGTGAGAGAACTAAAATTCAAGCAGAAATTGTTAATAAAGTTATGGAGAAAAATGTTAAATTTGATAGACCTAGTGGAATAGTCGCATCTAGAGTTGTTGTTGGTACTAACCCTCCAAGATTACCTAATGCTTCTACTCCATCTTCTAAAGTTCAAACTCATTTATTTATTAAAGGTACTCAACCAACTAAAACAGCAAGTGCTCCTCAAAAATCTCAAAATAATAATGAAAATGGTACTACAAGTTTACCTCAAGTATTAGAACCTTAATTTAATAAGGTTCTTTTTTATACATAAACTTTATTTTTTATATATAAAAATATAGCAATTTTAACAAATTGCTATATAATCTCTTATTTTACCTTCAAATATTTTATTAAAACCTTTATCTTCTGTTAGTTCTTCTGGTTTAAATAATGCTTTTTTATTATCTAGTACTTTTACTTTATTATATTGATAGTAAGTTACATTTATTTCATAGATAGCTACTAAAGCATTTTTGTTTCTACTAAAAAGTCCTTTTCTTAGATTTTCTTTTAAGAATATTCCATAGAATGGAAAGTGTATGTATTTTCTTCCAAAAGAATACATTTTATCACATTTAGGATCTAGTGATGGAGATGCATGACTATATTTATCTTTTGTGATACTTTTTATTATTCATTTTCTACAACTTTCTTATATTCATTTGGTATATCAAGTTTAATGTCTATATGTTTTTTAGTAATTGGATGGTTAAATTCAAGTTCATTCGCAAGTAACATCATCTTTCTATAACCATCTTTCTTTCCATATTTTCTATCACCAAGTATTGGTGTTTTATTATCAGCCATATGTACTCTTATTTGGTTTTTTCTTCCTGTCTTTATTTCTATTTCTACTAGTGAATATTGTTTATTATATTTTAATCTTTTATATATAGTTTCTGCATATTTTCCACTTGAATCATTAGTACTATAAGTAAGAAGTGTTTTTGTTTCTTTTAAATAAGATTTTATTACACCCTCTTCAGATATGATTCCATGTACTAAAGCTACATATTTACGCTTTACATTATCCCAGTTATCTTGTAAAGTTTCTTTTACTCTTTCATTTTTAGCAAACATCACAAGTCCGCTAGTATCTTTATCAAGTCTATGTACTACAAAGACTCTTTGATTCTTTTTATGTAGGTAATCATAAACTTCGTTATATAAACTCTTACTATATTTTTCACTATTAATAGTTGGTATATTACCATCTTTATAAACTATTAATAAACTTTTATCTTCAAATAATATTTTTAACTTCTTCATACTACTCCTACTAATGAATAAAATGTCCAATTAATATAATTATAATTCCAAGAACTATACCTATTTGTAATTCTCTTTTTTTAATATGTTCTTTAACTTCACATAAAAGTTCAAACATAGATATATATATTAACATACCTAATGTTAGAGAAATAAGTACACCTGTTACAGCGTTATTAAGTGTAATATTAAATATTTTTATTAGAATTATTCCTATTACACTTGAAAATACTAAACTACCAAGCAAAAATACTTTTTCTTTTTTATTTCTAACTAGTGATGATATTTGTATACCTAAAGGAATATTATGAAATGATACTCCTAGTGCTGTAAAAAATCCTAAACTTAAATTATTTATTGATGTTGTGTATATTGCTGTTCCTTCAATAATATTATGTAAGAATAAAGCTAGTGCTGAAATTAATCCAATATGTTCCATATGACTTTTTTTGTTAGCTCCATGTTCATGATTTGGAATAAATATATCTAAAAGCTTTAATACTGCTATACCTACTACTATACAAAGTATAATTAATGTTTTATTTTCTAATAATTCTAAACATTCTGGTAGCAAGTCAAAAAATACCAATCCTAAAATTATAGTAAATGAAAAACCAACTGAAAAAGTTACTAATTTTTTCTCATCTTTTATAAATTTAGTGATTAAGTATCCTATTAAAAAAGATATCCCCGATAATAATGTTATAATTATTGCTTTAAATTCCATAATTTTTCACCAACGATATTATAACACGTTTTATACTATCTTCAAAAGATAATCTAAAATTAAGCAAGCTAATACAAAAATTATTAAATATATATAAGATTTTTTTGTTATTTCTATTCTTTTTCTATCTTTAGATTTTATTTTCTTATTATCATAGTCTCCTGTTTCTACTACTTTAAGTCCTATAGTTTTATACTTTGTTAAATCTTTTTTAGAAATTAAGTAATACGCATCAGGATCATCAAACTCAGCAAACATAACATCTTTAGGCATTTTAGCAATTTGAATAGTCATTAATATATCAAATATTGCTCCCATCATATTAAGTATTGATAAGAAACCTAAGAATGGTAAATTAAATACTTTAGCTATTATAAGAGTTATAACACCTATTATTGTAAATGGAGACATTAAAGAAATTAATATTGTCTTTTTATGAACTTTCTGACTACATTGACAATAGAATATTCCTTTTTCAAGGCAAACTCCTAAGTATAGATTCTTTATATCAACTTCTTTATTAATTAAATATCCAAAGAAGTGTATCATTTCATGAAGTATAAACCATAATAATAAAATTGGCATTTTTGCATATGTAATACTTTCATAAAAGTTTGGAAATAACAAATAATAAATTATAAATAATGGGACTGCCATTAAGAATGATAAAGCATTACCTACTCCAATGTCCATTTTATACTTGTAATATTTCATATAATCACATCCTATTTATATAATAACATACTTTTTGTGATAAAATATAGGCAGGTGATTTTATGAGCAAAATTTTAGAAAATAAATGTAAAGAAGAATTAAAAAATGTGGAAGAGAATCATAAGAGATTATTGCTTCATAGTTGTTGTGCTCCTTGTAGTTCTCATGTAATAACATATTTAACTCCATATTTTGATATAACTATTCTTTATTATAATCCAAATATTGCTCCAGAAGAGGAGTATTTAAAACGTAAGAATGAGCAAATCAAGTTACTTAATATGTTAGAAACTCCTAATAAACTAGATTTTATTGATTGTGATTACGATAATGAAAAGTATAATAAACTAGTTAAAGGATATGAAATGTGTCCTGAAAAGGGTGAGAGATGTACTATATGTTTTAACCTTAGAATTGAGAAAACTGCTAAAGTTGCTAAAGAAAATAACTATGATTACTTCTGTACTACTTTGTCAGTTAGTCCATATAAAAATGCTGAACTTATTAATGAGATTGGAGAAAGTATGGAAAAGAAATATGGTGTTAAATGGTTACACTCTGACTTCAAGAAAGAAAATGGTTATAAACATTCTATAGAACTTTCTCATAAATATGGACTTTATCGTCAAGATTATTGTGGTTGTGTTTATTCTAAGAGAGATGAGATATTAAGAAAAAGTAAGAAAGGCGATGACTAATTATGGATATAATATTTTACCTTCTTATTACATTGGAATTTATTGTTATTATTTATTTACTTTTTATTAAAAAAGGAAAAGTTGAAGATGAAAATAATACTAACGATACTATGTTGGAACTTAAGAATAAAAATGATATTTTAGAAGATAAAGTTAATAGACTAGAAAAAGAACTTTCAAAATACAAAGAAGAGTCATCTCATTCAAAACATTTTCATATGATTTACTTGCTTGATGAAGAATTTGTAAAATTAGAAAAATCCTTAAAAAAATGTAATATGTCAGCATATAAAAAACTTAAATCTCAATATTATCCTAGTATTGAAAGTGGAAATTTTATTGGTAAAAAAATTTCTAAAAAGAATGAGCATATTTTAAAGTATGAATTAATGCTACCTAGTGACCCTCTGTTTTCTAAAATCTATGGTGATTGCAAATTAATATATAGTGTTTATCCAGATGAAAAAACTGTTGTTTTAGAAACAATACAACCTGAAGATATTTTAATAAAATGTTCTGAATCAGAGTTAGCATTTTATAAAAAAGCTATGGTTTCTAAAAATGTTCCCGAAAAAAATTTGTTTAAAATTGACTTACTTAATAAATTAAAAGATAACAATGAAAGAAAAGATATAGATGATACTACGTTAGATATAAAAATGAATGAGTTATCAAATCAAGTTAAAAATTTAAATGATGTGATGGATAGAATTCTTGATAAAAATGGTGATATGCAAAATGGAGATATGGAGAAAAAAACTAAAAATGGTTTCACCATTACATATTCCGATGAAAAGAAATATCGAAGATTAGAAAGAAGTATTAAAAAATATAATATGTTAGCCTATAAAAAACTTGTATTTGAATATTATCCTAGTATTGAAAATGGAAATTATGTTGGTGAATTAATTAAAGAAGATAATAATATTTTTACATATGAATTAGTTTTACCTACTGATTCTATATTTTCTAAGTTATATGGGGATTTTAAATTAATATATAGTGTTAATATAGATGAAAAAAATATTATTTTTGAAACAATAGAACCCGAAAACATTTTATTGGAAGGCCATAAAAATTAAATGACTACTTATAAAGGAGTAATGATTTCTAAAGAATATCGTGATAGAGATATTTTTAAAATTAACTTATTAAATATGTTGGAGAATAATAATGAAAGAAAAGATAAATAAATTACAAAAAATAATAGATGAATCTAATAATATAGTATTTTTTAGTGGAGCTGGAGTGTCTACTTTAAGTGGCATTAAAGACTTTAGAAGTAAAGATGGACTTTATAATATGAAATATAAGTTTCCACCTGAATTAATACTAAGTAGTGGCTTTTTCTATCATAATACTAGTGAATTTTATAAATTTTATAAAGATAAATTAAACTGTTTGAATGTTGAGCCTAATATAATACATAAATATATGGTTAAACTTGAAAAGATGGGAAAACTAAAAGCGATAGTTACCCAGAATATTGATGGTTTACATACTAAAGCAGGGAGTACTAATGTACTTGAGCTGCATGGAACTATATATAAAAATCATTGTATTAAATGTCATAAATTCTATGATGCTGAATATGTATTTAATTCTAAAGATATTCCTTTATGTGAATGTGGAAGTCTTGTAAAACCTGATGTTGTATTATACGGAGAGATGCTTGATGAATATACATTAAATCGATCAATAGAAGTTTTATCTAAATGTGATACTTTAATAGTAGCAGGAACTTCTTTAACAGTTGAACCTGCTAGTAGTTTAGTAAGACTATTTAGAGGTAAAAATTTAGTCATAATAAATAGAGATGCAACTTCTTATGATAGTATTGCATCTCTAGTAATTAATGATGAATTTAAAAATGTATTTAAAGATTTAAAATAATTATTCTGCTTTTTTTCCACAATTTGTACAAAAGTTACCTACTATTTTGGTTCCACACTTTGGACAATAATCATATTTTCTTTGTATTTTAATATCATTTCTACTTTTTTTATTAACTAAATCTATTGATATATAAATAAAAGTTATAATCAAGATGATAAATACTAATGTGTGACCACTAAGTGCAGAATAATCATATGCTCCATGCATGAGTATTGGAACTAATAGTGCTAGAATTTTATTCTTTTTAGCACTTTTTTTATTTATTTCATTATATTTAGCTTCTCCTAAAAAATGTCCCATCATTACACCTGTACATGCATGCATTGGTATAGCTGTAATTGCTCTTAGCAGACCCACATATATTCCACCTGTTATTACATAAATAAGGTTTTCTAATAATGCAAAACCAAGTGACACATATGTAGCATATACAATCATATCAAATAGATAGTCAAACTCTCTATTATTATATGTATATTTATGTACAAAATAATATTTACATGATTCTTCTACTAAAGCTACACCTATAAAAGCATAAATAAGTAGTTCTACAGGATTCATTACTTCTGTTCTAGTTGCATCAAGTGCTGGGGATATTAGTGGTAAGAATAGTGAAATTATAATTGTTAATAAAGCTGCATAAATTCCACCTTTAGTTAATTTTTTTAATAACTCTTTTGGTTCTTTTTCTGAATCTTTACTATTTATATATCTATTTAGTAAATATACTGGAAGTATTGATAGTATAAGTATAGATAAATCCATATGAAAGCCTCCTTAATTAATTATTCCACCTAATAGTCCATAAGATAAAATCATCATAATAATACTAGCCATTATTATTCCAGACATAACTGCAAAGAATGACTTTTTTCTATCCATATCAAATACACTTGCTACTAAGCATCCTGTCCATGCACCTGTTCCTGGAAGTGGTATTCCTACAAAAAGTAATAATCCCCAATATCCATATTTATCAATTTTTTCTCTATTTTTATGTGCTTTATTTCTTAACCATTTTGCTATATTTTTCATCCATTTTATTTTCGATTTTTCCATCCAATCAAGTATTTTAGCAATGAATAATAAAATAAATGGTACTGGTATAGTATTTCCTATTATTGAAACTATATATCCAACCGCTGGTTTTACTCCTAAAAGTGTTGCTGCAATAAGGCCACCACGTAATTCAAGTATTGGACACAATGATATAATAAATACTATTAATTCTTTTCCGTACTTTAACGCAGTTATTCCTCCAAATGCATTTATAATTCCATTTATTAAGCCTTCCATATTAACTCCTTAATTAACAATTATTATACATACTGATTATACCATAAATTCATTAAATGTATATAATTGTGATATAATGTTTACGAAGGGATGTATATGAATAATAATAAAATTGGAATGTTTGATTCTGGTATTGGTGGATTAACTGTATTAAAAGAACTTAGAAAATTATTGCCTAATGAAAACTATATTTATTATGCAGATTCAAAAAATAATCCTTATGGAGAAAAAAGTGATGAAGAGTTAATGAGTATAGTTACTGGTATAGTAGACTTTCTTATTAGTAAAGAAGTTAAAATAATTGTTATTGCATGTAATACAGCTACTACTAGATGTATAAATAGACTTAGAAAAATGTATCCTGATATGATATTTGTTGGTACTGAACCTGCAATTAAAGTTGCTTGTGACAAAAATTATAAGAATACTTTAGTCATGGCAACACCGGGAACTATTAAATCAGAAAGAACTAATGAATTAGTTAAACTAAATAAGAAAAGAGATCAAAAGATTACTCTTCTTTCATGTAAAGGTCTTGCTGATGCGATTGAAAGCGGTAATAAAGATAATATTAATAACGTATTACATAAATTATTAGATAAATATGTTAATGAAGATATAGATTCTATTGTTCTTGGTTGTACACATTATCCACATGCTAAAAAGAATATAAAAGAATTATTTCCAAAGGCTAAGCTTATTGATGGTAATAAAGGTGTATCCAAACAAGTTAAAAGACAATTAGAAAGTCATAATTTATTAAGTGACTCTACTACTCATGGTAAAGTTAAAATGATTTATAACAAATAAAAACAGAGAATTTTCTCTGTTTTTTAGTTCTTTAATCCTTTGATACCTTTTGCACCTTTAGTACCATTAAATCCTTCTAAGATATTACTCTTGAATGATTTTACTTTTTTAGATTTGTTTTTGTATTCTTTGATAGCAATACTTATCATTTCATCTAGAAGTTCTCTATATTTAACATTTGCTTCTTTCCATAAATAGAATGATAAACTGCCTGGACAAGTATTTGGTTCATTTACATAGAATTTGTTTTCTTTTTTATCTATTAAGAAGTCTATTCTACATACACCACTTAAGTTTAATGTCTTAAATACATTTTTAGCAGTATCTTGAATATCTTTTGTTAAATTATCTGATATTCTTGCTGGAATAATTCTACTAGTAGATGCCATTCCTTTAGATGCAGTTGTTTTAACACCTTTAGTTTTAGAGTTTCCTAAGTATTTATCTGCATAACTTAATATTTCATCAAGTCCCATTACTTCTTCTAATGGACTTACTTTTTGATATTCATAGTTTCCAAGTACACTTGCATTTACTTCTACTAAATTTTCTACAGCTTTTTCTACTACTACTTTAGTATCATAACTAATTGCTTCTTCGATTGCTTCTTCAATCTTTTTAGAATCATGTACTAGTGTTATACCTACACTACTTCCTAGTGTTGCTGGTTTTACAACTACTGGATAACCTAGTTTTTTAATTTTATCTAGAATTTCATCTTTATTTTCAAGATATTCATTATCAAAGAACCAAGTATAATCTACTACTGGAATTCCTACTGAAGACATTACTTGTTTCATAACAACTTTATCTTGTCCTAATGCAGAACCTAATACGTGTGAACCTACATATGGAATTCCTATCGAATCAAGCAATCCAGCTAAAGTTCCATCTTCTACATTATTACCATGTACTACTGGTAAAATGATATCTAAATCTGTAATATCTTTTCTAAATAATCCATTGGTTTTTTGAAGTATAAACATTTTTCCTTTTTTGCAAAGAGTTACTTCTTTAGCATATTTCTTTTCATCTTCAAAATGTTTATAGAAATCCATTTCTCTTAGTACATGTCCTGTGTACCATATTCTATCTTTAGATATATATATTGGTATTATTTCATATTTTTCTTCATCTAAATTATTCATTGCTTGAATAGCTGAAATGATACTTACTTCATGTTCAACTGTTTCTCCACCATAAATAACTCCTACTTTAATTTTCATATTCACTTCTCCTATTCATTAAATATATCTGGTAAATCATTTTCTAATAATACATATGTTTCTTTGTCACTTAGTTTTCTCATTAATGGGAATGCTTCTTTAACATCATTTAGAATATGTATTTGTGATTTAGGATATTTTTCTTTTTTAAGCCCATCTTGAATTGGTTTTGTTTGTTCTTCTCCAACTAAGATTACTTCATCTGCACATCCAGCTATTTGTCTTCCAAATTCGAAGTTTGAACTATATTGTTCATCTCCTAGTTCTATCATACCTGGTGTTACGATTATTCTTTTACCTTTCATCATTTTAAGAACATCTACTGCCATTTTAGAACCAACTGGGTTTGAATTGTATGCATCATCTATTATATAAATATTTTCTGTGTATTTTTTTAGTTCAAGTCTATGTTCAATAGTTTGTATTCTTCTTACTCCGATAGCTATTTGTTCTAAAGTAAGACCTAATTCATATGACATAGCTATTGCTTGTAAAACATTATATACATTGGCACTTCCAAGAAGTTTAGTTTCAAATGTATGTTTTTCTTTAGTATTTTTAAATATACAAGTAAATGTTGTTCCTTTGTTAGATAGTTTTATATCAGTTGCATAAACATCAGCATCTTTATTTTTAGTTGATACCCATATTACTTTGCATTTACTTTTTAATTTATAACTTGTTTGATATGGATCATCCATATTTAAGACTGCGACTCCATCATCTGGAAGTGAATCTATTAATTCAAATTTTGCTTTTTGAATATTTTCCTGACTACCAAAACTTTCTAAGTGTGCTGTTCCAATAATTGTTAAAATTCCATATTTAGGTTTTATAAAGTTTGCTTTTTCTTTTATTTCTCCTCTATAGAATGCTCCCATTTCTGCTACAAAAGTTTCACTAAATTTATCCATATAATTGTTAATAGCATTTATTAGTCCATACATAGTGTTGAAACTCTTAGGCGTTGCAAATGAATTATATTTAACATTTAATATATCATTTAATGCATTCTTAGTACTTGTTTTTCCATAACTTCCTGTTACAGCTATTTTTTTAAGAGAATTCATACTATAAAGTTTACTTTGTGCTTGTCTTTTATAATGAAGATATACCATTTTCTCTACCGGTTTGTTGATAATGTTACATAACCATATAACTATTGTATTTATATATGAGAATAAACCAATTATTAAGTAATATATAAACAAGTTATTAACATTAAAATGTATAACCATTGGTATTAAACAAAGTATTAACAATACAAACATTGTAGTATAAAGTCTTTTAATTCTTGCTGTTACTACTAATGGTTTTTTAGATTGTTCTTTTACTGCATTGTTTTTATATAAGAAATATACTACTAAGTAGAATACTGCAAATATAATTAATGTTACTTTAGTATTTAAGAACTTCATAAAATAAAATAATATAAATGCCATATCAAATGTTATAAATACTTTTTTAGCATTTGTTTTAACCCATTTTAGATATCTATTGCCATCGTTATACCAGTTTTGTTGAAGCATATGTAATGCTTTTCTTGATTTGTATGTTAAATAATAAATATATGTTAATAGTGTTAATAAAAAATATACTTTAATGCTCATATTACTCCTCACTTCCAATAAAATTATTAAGTACACTAATTGTTTGACCTAGATTTTCTAAATATGCGTAGTGTGTACATCCTGGATATTCAACTAAACCATAATTTGGAATATAGTTTTCTAACTCTCTTCCATCTTCAATATCAACAGCTGCATCATTAGTTCCCCATATACCTAATACTGGACATTTTATTTTCTTTAAATCTTCAGTAATATCTGTATTAACATGAGCAACTAATACTTTTCTCATCATTTCGCTAGCATTTCTATAATCAGTTGAACCAACATGTTTCTTAACAAAATTTTCTAGTTTACCAAGTCCTGGTATTTTTTTTGCTTGTTTTAATAATTTCATTTTTAATGTTGGTTTTGTTATAACTTGTTTATATGGACTTGCTAGTACAACTACTTTTCTAGGTTTATATTTATAACCATATATTAATGCAATTTTGCCACCAAAAGAGTGTCCTATAACAATAGGATTTTTCATGTTTAATTTTTTAACCATTTCATTAACCATTTCTGCATAGTCAAAAACACTCCAAACTTCTTTAGGTTCATCACTATCACCAAAGCCTGGAAAATCAATAATTAATACATTATATTTCTTGATAAAAGGTTTTGCTATTGGCATCATCATTTCAATATTTTGGCCCCAGCCGTGTAGATAAACTAAGTTTATACTACTACTATTATCATAAAATGTATAATTAACATTTACTCCTTTAACTAACATTTGCATATATGTTTTCACCTCATTAATTATATCATATTGATATTTTTTTTAGAATTAAATACAAGGTTTTCTTTACATAAAAAGAACTAATTTACATAATTAGTCCTTTACTTTACATTAATATTGCTTTTTTCATCTTTAATATTAATTATATTCTTGAACTCATCAAGTTACTTGAAGAGTATCTTTTTAATCCTTTGTTAAATATATAGAATGATAAAACTACTAAAAATATTGTTACTGTGAATACTAATAAGAATCCATATATATTAAAGTTTATTATTAAGTCTATTGGTATATAGTTTGCGATACCAACTGGAACTATTGTATAAAGAATTATCTTTACTATTCCATTAAATATATCTTTAGGGTATGTACCAAATATTATCATCATGTTATTTATTGTGTCTGCTAAAACATCTGTCATGTTAAACCAAAATGATAGACTATTTGCTATTACTGAAACGCAAGCTATTATTAGGCCACCTAATATAGTAAATATTGTAAACAATAAAAAGTTTTTTAAAGTTATTCCATATATGATAAGTATTACATATCCATAGATTAAGTCTCCTATAGCTGAAACTTCTACGTCAGTAGTTATTGCACTTAATAATACATTTTTAGGCTGTACTAAGAACGCATCTAATTTACCAGTATTTATTGTTTCTGATAAACTAAATGCTTTCTTAAAGAAGAATCTTGAAACTCCGAAGGTACTTGCTGCGATCCCCCAAAGTAATAACATTTGTTTAAAAGTATATCCACCAATGTTATCTTTTAATGAATAAAGTACTACCCATTGTATGATAAAACATGAGTTATTTATAATCATAAAGATTATATTTGCTAAGAATGAAAACTTATTTACCATTTCTCTCATAAGACCATACTTTATAGATAAATAATTTACTTTTAATTGATTTTTAACCTCCGTTAACATTTAGTTTTTTCACCCCTTTCTTGTATATAAATGTAGCTATTAAATAAGATATAACTAAGTATATTAATTGTGAAATAATTATTGCTATAAATTCACTTGTACTAAAGTTTACAAATAATTTAGCTGGTCCATAAGATACAACATATATTGGACTATATTTTAATATTGTTCTTAATATTCCACTAAAGAATTCTATTGGAAATATTGTTCCTAAGACTAATATAAATTTACTATATACCCAGTATAATGGTGTTGAATCTTCTATTATAAATGAGAATAAACCTATACCTATCATTATTAATATACTTATTGTAGTTGCTAAAATGCTTGTAAGTAGTACTGCTAAAATAGATAATATATTTAACTGAGGAAATGTTCCTAAAAATATAAATCCTAATATCATAGCTAGTACTGTAAATACTATAAACTTTATGAATATACTTCCTAAATTGCTAGATAGATTATATAAGATATAGTTATAAGGTTTATTTATGTTATATGCGATGTTACCATTTTTTACATCATTAGTTATCTTACGACATATTTTTTTACCACCTAGGCTCATCCATAATATCTCAGTAATAATTATATACCATATCATTTGATTTAGATTATAACCATTTATAAGAGATGCTGGGTCACTATACATATATTTCCATAAGCATAAAAATACATATATCATTATTATGTATGCTATAAAGCCTGATAATAAGTTAAACATATATTGTAAACTATTTATTATTTCTGTTTTAAATATAAATAAATACTTTTTCATTATTTATCCTCTTTTTTATATATTTCGCTTATTATATCTTCAAGAGGCGTATTTGATATATTAATATCTATTATATTATCTGGATTTAATAATTTTATAGCATCACTTATACTACGTTTACTAGTATCTACTTCTATTTTCAAGTTATATCCTTTATCTTTTAATATAGTTATACCTTCTTCATCATTTAGATTTACTTTTTCTTTCATTTTAGCTTCTAATATCTTTTTGTGTAGGTAATGGTATTTTAAATTTTCCATTGAATCATCTAGTACTAAAGCACCATTATTTATTATGATAACTCTTTTACATAGTTTTTCTATATCTGATACATCGTGACTTGTTAAGAATATTGTTGTTTTATATTCTTTGTTCATTCTTTTAATAAGTGTACGAATATTTTCTTTTACTACTGGGTCTAGACCTATAGTTGGTTCATCTAAGAATAATATTTTTGGTTCATGTATTAGTGATGCTACTATCTCACAACGTATTCTTTGACCTAAACTTAGATTACGTACTGGTGTATTTATAAATTCATCTAGTTCAAATAATACTTTAAATTCTTCTATTTTCTTTTCAACTATTGATTCTGGTATGTCATAAATAGCTCCGAAAAATTTAAAGTTATCATATGGAGTTAGATGCATCCATAGTTGTTCTTTTTGACCAAATACAGTACCTATTTCATTAGCAAGTTTTTTTCTATCTTTTTCTGGATCTAAACCATCTATATTAATAGTTCCTTTATCTTTATAAAGTATTCCTGTTAACATCTTGATAGTAGTACTTTTACCTGCCCCATTTGGTCCTATGAATGCTATAACTTCACCCTTTTCTATATTGAAACTTATATTCTTAACAGCTTTAATAGTTTTATACTTAGGTTTAAATATTGACTTAAGACTTCCTTTTAAACCTTTTTCTTTTAATTTAACTTCGAATGTTTTTGATAAGTTTTTAACTTCTATTATACTCATAACTTCATCCTCCTATAAAAAATAGAGTAACGCTAGGTTACTCTAATAGTATCACCTAATCTTAATAAATACTAGGTGAATTTGTTAGTTTTCTACATAAAGGTTTATCTACTTGTCTATTTAAAAAGTTTGCTAGAGCAAAAGCATTTTCGCCATAGTCCATCTCAAAAGGGAAATTACCATATACTTTGTATAATAGTTCTGGTGATGCCTTTTTATAATCAATCTTTGATAATGATCTAGATAGAATTCTATGATATTCTTTTACTCCAATATCTCTTTCATTTCTTGCTAAATTGAAGTATAGTTGTGAGAATGCTGATTTAGCTTCTTCTAAAACTGCTGAAGCTTCAATAACATCTTCTCTTGTTTCAACTACACCAATTTGCTCTCTAATAGACATAATTACATCTTTATATAAATATGTTCCAAATTCATCCATTGGATAACCAAGACTTTCTAATAAGTCTAGTGTTTCCATTTTTAATTGTTCACTTTTTGACATTTCACTAATGTTTCCATTTTTATATTTAAGTCTTTTTTGGACTTCTGTTAATAACTCAGATTCAATAGTTCCCATGGCAAAAAAGTCTGGCATTCTTGATGCTCCTACCATATAATATTCCCTCCTTTCTAATAGATGGATAACGTAAAGAATTAAAAAAGCACGAAATCCACTACTTAACAGCGACTCCGTACTTTATAAAAGTTCGTGTAGGTTTCCCCGGGACAGCTCAATATATTTATATCTTATATCCCCTCACTTGCACATGATTATATACTATTTATAATGTTTTGTCAATTTTTAGATTCTTTATTTATCTTTTTAGATAAAATCATATCTATTTTTTCATCATTAATTCTTGCTTCTATATCCTCTAGTTCACCTAAGAATATTAAGAAACTTCTTCCTAAATCTTTTAATAATAAACTAAGTGATTTTAATTTTATTAGTATCTTTTTTCTTTCTTTTGCTGTTAATAACATGTTAAGTCTTCTAATATATTCTGTTTTATCAATCGATAATGTACTATCTAATATAAGCTCTTTTAAATCTTTTTCACAATTCTCTTTTGACATTTTTCTTCTTATTAGAATCTCATCTATTTGCGAAATAATTTCTCTATCTTCTATAGATTCTCTTTCTTTTAACAATTCTAATGTTGTTTTTCTTCTTCCATCATTATGAAACATTAATTTCATAACAGGATATTCCTCAAATATATCGATTTTATAATTCTTTTTAAATTCTTCAACTACATGAGGCATTTTTTCGTCTAATAGAGTATCTACTGTGTATTCTTTTCCTTCGTAATATCTAAAATCAGTTCCATGTCTTCTTTCGTCTAATAGATTTTTTTCAAATGTATTTGTTCGTGATGCGATTCCTAAAGAAAGAAGGTAACTATCTGTTTCTAAATGGCCATTTTTTCTAGCATCTATTTCTGGTGTTAAACTCATATAGTTTCTTTTTAAATATGATTCCTCTATTGTACCTGTTAGTAAAAAATCTTTAAGCATTAATATATAATCATAAGTAATAAACTTTGATCTATATATCTTATCTTGTAACAAATGAATTAACTCATGGAATATTGTGTCGAACAATTCTATTTTCTTTGATGAATGACCTAAAAAATATGAATTAAAACTTGATGTTGAAAGGGTAATTACGTGATTATCATAACTTCCTAATGTTCCATAATCTAATTTGCATATTTCAGTATAACAATATGTTCCATGTTCTTTAGCATAATTACTAATTAAACTTGTAATAACATTTCTAAAAGCTTCTAATGAAAGAGATTTATTAAAGCTAGTAACGTTTTTCATATATAAATCAACATATTCTTTAGGTATGTTATGAGCAGTTGTGAATATCAAATCTAATTCTAAAAATATATCATCAGGTAGTTCTCCTTTATATGTTGTATATTCTTTATACTTACTAAGTAATTCTTTTATTTTATTATCATAGTCTATTGATTTTAAAAATTCTTCTATTTCATTATTTTGTTTTTCTAAAAGTTCTATTGCTTCTTTTCTTATATTTGAGTCTTCTTCAGTATATGGCCAATAACCACCTAATTTTATAATGTTAATAGTATCTTGATAAGTTATTAAATAGTGTAATAATTCTAGATACCCCATTTCTTTTGATTTATTAGCGATAAGAACATCGTGATTTAATATTCTTATTATATTCGATACAAAAGATTTATTTAAAATCATTTCTCCTGCATTTCTTGATTTATAAACTAGTTTTCTTGTATAATTGTATACTTTACAATAATAATCTTCTTTATTTCCAAAATAAAAAATATCTCGATTGTTATCGAAATCCAAAAACTTTTTATTTGTCTCTTCATTTAAAACAATTTTTCCGATATCTATTTTCTCTGTTTTATTCATAATTACCCTTTAGTGCGCTTTATTTTAACATATATTATGATTTTTGTCTATTTGAATAATTTTATTTTACTTATAACAGGTATTTCTTTTGCTTTGTTATTGCATACATTTAAAACACCATATAATACTATAAAACTAAATATCATATTTATTAATGCAAAGAATATTCTAAGGCTTATAGGTAATATTATGCACTTTAGTCCACTTACTAAATCACAAGGTGTTCCAAAAATATATGATAATGTTCTTTTTATAATTAAAAAAATTAAATATGTAAATAATATATTCATACCATTTAATGTATGAAATCTTACATAGTTATTTTTTTTAGATAATATAAAAGGTACTAATGGCACTAAGTATGAAACTATGCTTAAAGCTTTCCCCGACTCTATTTCTTCAAGTGAAAATGTATCTGTATAATCTTTTGTACTACTCATAAATACTACGAATTTTTCTTTTATTTTGTTTTTCATTATACTAATTCTATGACTTATAGAAAATAATTATTCATGTGAAAACTTAATGTATATTTAGTGAAAAAAGTATTTCTTTTTTAAATAGTTCATAATATAATTAATCTATAAAGATAGGAGGATTTATGAAGAAATTAGCTTCAATAGCTGTCGTTTTATTACTTTTAACAGGTTGTAATTCTAAAAGTAATGTTAATAATGGAGGTAATACAAATAATGATCCTGTAGAACAAAAAATGACTTGTACTCTTCATACAAGTGATACTGCTACTGGATATAGTATTGATGCAACTTATGTAGCAACTTATAAAGATAATATAGTTTCTAAAGTTGATTCTACTGAAGTTGTAAAATCTGATAAATCAGAAATAATTGATTACTTTGAAAATTATGTTACTGAAACTTATACTAATATGAATAAAGCTTATGGCGGATATACTTACAGTGTTAATAAGACTAGTCAAGGATTAACTTCTGAGGTAACAATTAATTATGATGAACTTGATATTGCAAAACTTATTAAAGATCAACCAACTATGAAATCATATGTTAAGAATAATAAGATTACAATTGATGGTATCAAATCTATGTATACTCAAATGGGCGCTACTTGCGAATAAAAATTAAAACACGTTGGTCGTGTTTTTTTTGTTCAAATTATGCATAGATTATGAGATGTTATAATAATTTTTGCAATAAAAAAACTCTTATTTAGAGTTATTAATCTTATATGGCAGGGGTAGAAGGACTCGAACCCTCCCCAACGGTTTTGGAGACCGGCATGCTACCACTGACACCATACCCCTACGTGTCACTTTTTTGTAAAGCAACATTATTATACTATATAAATTTTAACAAATCAATATTTTTTGTTATTGCATACAATATATTAGGTGATTTTATGCTTATTAAATATTCAACTAAAGAATTAGATTTATGTGCTAGACTAATGAGAGCCGAAGCACTTGCCGAAGGTGATCTTGCCATGCTTATGGTTGGAAATGTTATAGTTAATAGAGCTATAGCTAATTGTTTAGACTTTAAAAATATAAGAAGTATTACTGATGTAGTTTATCAAAATCCAGGTGGTTTTGTTGGAACAAATAGTAGTCTTTTTAATAGTGGAAGTGCTACTACAAAAGAAAAAGAACTTGCTAAAAGAGTATTAAAAGGAGAATATTACTACCCTGCCACTAATGCACTATGGTTTTATGGACCTAAGAAAAATGAAGAATGTAAAGGTACATGGTTTAATCAAAGAAATACAGGAAGATATAAAGGACATTGTTTTTATGCTCCTGACCCTGGTGTATGTAATGAACTTTACTAACTTTTCAATAAAATAACTATCACTTTACTTTTTAATATGTTATAATTTTAATAGAATAAGAGGTGGTTTCATGACAACAATAACTGCTATACAAAAAAGAGATATGGATGCACTAGAAAAAAGTTTAAAAGTTTTATCTGAAAACATGTCTAGTGTTGCTGGTGACGTTGTTGATATTAACGGGCAAATTAATGATTTTAATAGTCAAGTAGATACTCTTAAGACAAATGTTAAATCTTTAGAACAAGAAATAAAAGATTTTATGTTAGAAGTTAGAGGTTCTTCACTAGTATCTAATGCTCAAAATGAAATATTATTAAAAGAAAATGAACTAAATAAAAAATATGGACATTATGATTTAATTCGTAGAAAGATAAATGGTATTTTAAATAGTATGGATTTAAATACTATAAAGAAAAATACTTTGCTTACTCAAAGTGAACAATCTTTATTAAATACACCAGACTATTATTTATCTTATGCATTAGTCGCATTATGTGCATGGTTTAGAAATGAAAGAAAATTAGCTCGTAAAGCACTAAATAAAGCTCTTAGTTTAAATGATAGTAAAACATCATTACTTTTTTGTTTGATACATCTAAGACTTAATAGAAATGATACTGCTCTTAAATGGTTAAAAAGATATTTAGACACACAAAATCCTAATAGTATGGATAATGATATTATAAATGTTTTAGAATCACTTGTTAATGATGCTTATAGTATTAAAATGACTGATTTGATTCTTTCTTATATAGATGATTGGTGTAATAAACTTAGTAGTAATGATAATGTTAATAACTATCAAATAGAAAGATGGAGAGAGTTTTTTAGTGATACTATTGATGTAGTAGAAAATAGTGAATATCCATTTTCTGCCGACTATGTTAAAGATTTTGATAAACTAAAAAATAAATTAGCTCTTTCCTACTCTTATAACAATGCTTATGCTAAATTCTTAAGATTATTAGATAAAGATGATCAAAAAGAAAAAAGTATAGATGAACTTTTAAATAATTTATTATTTAGTTATGAAGAAAATGAAGCTGATCTTAGAAAAGCTATATTAAAAAATAAATTAATTATAGAATGCAAAGGAAATGTTGAAGAAGCTAATAAAAAATATGAAATATATAATAACACATTAAATATTAAAAATAACTTTGGCAATGAGCTTACAAATATAATATTAAATAGAGATGATGTTTCATTATCTACAAAAAAACTAGCTATTTCATTAACGAAACAAAATATTGTCAAAGGTTTTGATGAAGTATTTGGTAATGAGGATGAATCTAACGATAATGACATTCAAATAAAAATTAATGAATGGACTGGAACTACAAAAGATGGAAGTAATGAAAAAGAATTACAAGATTCTTTAACAGAATATGTTAAAAAGCCTTTCGAAGCAGATTCTCAGGAACAACAATATATTTCTCCAAAAACTGTATATTGTGCGATATTTATTGTTGTTGGTTTGATCTTAGCGTTCATAAAATTATATTTAGGTATTATTGTTATATTTGTTGGCGGTGGAATGCTTATGTATTTCTTATATGAAATATCTAAGAATAGACAAGATATCATTAATGAATATAATGATACTGTTAAAAAATACTTATTTGAACTTAATAACACTATAGCAGAAATTGTTGATATAAAATTTATATGTAAACGTAATTTAAAATATAAAAATGAACTAATAAATTATATTAATTCATTTGATAAAAACAATTATATTAATTTTAAGTAGGAGGTTATTTTATGAATAAAGATGAAGAATTAAAAACTGAACTTGATAATCATGAGAATTTAAATGTTAAAAATGATGAAAATAACAAAAAGAAAAAAAATGAAAAAAAAGAAGATGAAAATGAAATGATTAAGATTCCTGATTGGGATTTAGAACCTCCATTTGATACTGTTGATAGAGGTGAATTATGATATCATATTATGATTTAGTTAATTTTTTAGAATCTTTAGCTGACGAACCTAGAAGTGAAAGTATTGTTGAAAGAATTAATAGCTTAGAAGTCGACTTAGCTGGAGATAGATATTTTAGATTTATAGATCATTTATCTTTATTAATTCAAAATAGACTTAATAATGCATATAGAGTTTTATTAGATAAACTTCCTAGTATAGGTGTTGATGATAATAGATTTTCAATTGAATTTAAAGAATATACTGATGAAGTATCTTTAGATTTCTTAATAGCAAGTTCTAAACTGGTTCGTGAAGAAAATCAAGTACAATTAGGTAGAAAAATTATGGAATCTAATAATAGAATATTAGATGAAATAAAGAAAAATTATTCTACTGATGATACTTTTATAATGAATACTATAAATAATGCTTATTTGGAGGAAAATGAATGAATTACGAAGAAGTAAAAGAAAAACTAGATAGTTATTTACATGCTAGAATTCCATTTATAGTAATCAACACAATGGAAAAAAATAGAATTTTATCTATGTTGAAAGAAATAAATAGTGAATTAAATGCTACTATTTATGTTCACTCTATGTCTAAAGGTATGTATAGTCTTCAAAATAATGAAATTGTTAGTAATGAAAAAACATTAGGTGGTATATTATCATTTATAAGTAATGATATAAAAGATAAAAAGAATGTTACTTATTTACTAAGTGATGTTGATAACTTAAATGAAGATAATTTAGTTACAAGATTTCTATATGATGTTGTTAATAGTTGTGAAGAAAAATCTTGTTCTATAATTGTTATTAGTGATAAAAGTATTTGGCCAAATTTAAAGAAACTTGGTATGAATATTGATTTAAGTTTTCCTAATGAAAAAGAAATATATGATTTATTACATAGATTTATTGATAAATATAATGGTCAATTTCCAATAGAATGGGATGATAGTAACTTTAAAGAAGCATCAGTTATATTGTTAGGATTGAGTGAAGCTGAAATTAAAAATGTTATATCAGTTCTAATTGCTAAGAGAAGTATTACTAAAGGTGATTTAACTGAACTTAAGTTTGCCAAAAGTAAGATGTTTTCTAATATGGAAGGCCTTGAAAAAATTGAAACTGATAATGTTGTCTATGGTGGACTTAATAATCTTAAAAAGTGGCTTAGCTCAAAAAGAAAGTTATTAGATGTTGAAAATAAAGAAAAACTAATAAAGAGAGGAATTAAACCTCCAAGAGGTATTTTAGTAGTCGGTGTTCCTGGTTGTGGAAAAAGTTTAACTGCTAAAGCAATATCTAAAAGTTGGAATCTTCCACTATTCTTGCTTGACTTAGCAACTGTACAAGGAATGTATGTTGGACAAACTGAAGAACAATTTAAAAATGCACTAAAAACTGCAGAACATGTTGCTCCTTGTGTTCTATGGATTGATGAAATTGAAAAAGGATTAGCGGGTGTTAATGAATCAAGTGGCGTAACTTCAAGAATGATTGGACAATTTCTATTTTGGTTACAAGAATGTCAAAAGGAAGTATTTGTAGTAGCAACAGCAAATAATGTTGATAACTTACCTGCTGAGTTACTTAGAAAAGGTAGATTTGATGAAATGTTCTTTGTAGATTTACCAAATGATAATGAAAGAAAAGAAATAATTTCAATGTATTTAAATAAATACTTAGGAGTTAAAGTTGATGATACTCTAATGAGTGAATTAATTACTAAAAGCGAAGGATTTGCATCATCAGATATAGAATCAGCTATAAGAGATATTTCATATAATATTGTGGCTGATAATATTAAATTAACGCGTGCTTACTTATTAGAATGTTTTGATAAATGTTATTCAATTAGTAAGATTAATCCTGAAAAGATTGATAAAATTAGACAATGGGGAAAAGGAAGAACAATTAATGCTTCATAGCACGTTGTTCTTTTTTTTATGCACTAAAAAATAGTATATAAAGTTATATACTATTAGTTTGTTGGAATTAAAATACTTTGTCCTATCTGTAACGTTGTTGATGTAAGATTATTAATCGTCATTAATTTATTAACTGTTGTTCCGTACTTATCTGCTATTTTCCAAAGTGAATCTCCTTTTTTCACTGTGTAAGTATTATAATTTGTTGACCCTGGTATTTTTAAAACTTGACCTATTTGTAAAGTATTTGTTTTTAGATTATTTAAATTTTTTATATCATTTATTGTTGTGTCATACTTATTAGCAATCGTCCACAAGTTATCACCCTTTTGAACTACATAATTGATTTCTCCTGTATTTTTTACACTTGAATTATCACTTTTAGGTATAAATAATTGTTGGTTTACTGTTAATTTGTCGCTTGTTAAATTATTTATTTTCTTTAATGTTGCTACTGTCGTATTATATTCTTTGGCAATATCCCAAAGTGAATCTCCGCTTTTAACTTTATAAATCAAATAATCTTCAGGTATCATTTCATCATTTTTTGTTAGTTTTAATGTTTGACCTACTTTAAGTGTGTTACTAGTTAGTTTATTTATTTCTTTAAGTTCTTTTACTGTTACACCATACTTGTTTGCTATACTCCATAATGAATCGCCTTTTTTAACTGTATAATAATCGCTTCCAAGTGGTGGTGTATATTTAAAACCCTTATAGTCTGCGAGTGCTCTTATAACTGCTTCTACATAGTTTTTATAGTTCTTTTCTATTTGCTCTACATCATCTTTAGGACTATCTATAAAACCATATTCTACTGTTATTGTTTCATTATTAGGTGTATTTCTTTGCATGAAGTAATAATCTTTTATTGGATTACTTGGTAATCTTTGTTGATAATATTTTCTTACGTTTTGCCCTTCTTTTTCAAGTTCATTTAATATTTTTTTGGATAGTGTACTATTATTTCTAAGTGCATAGATTACTTCCGCACCATCTCCACCCCCTGCATTTAAGTGATTAGAAACAACTACTACATCTTTACTATCTCCAAAGAAGCTTTGTACTTTATTAATTCTTTCTTTAGGAGTTAATGTTACATCACTATCTCTTGTTAATCTAGCAGGAACTCCTAGTTCTTTTAGTCTATCATACATATATTTACTTATGCGTAAAGTAAAATCCTTTTCTTTGAGTCCATTTGAGACTGCTCCCGGATCAGTTCCTCCATGTCCTGGATCTATAACAATTCCTTTTAAAGCCATATAATCACCTAATTTATTGTATGAAAAAACATATATTTTGCTAATATATGTTTTAATAAATTCCTTTTTGTTCTAATTTTTCTTTTAAATCCTTTGCTGCTAAAAATCTTGCACTCTTTTTATTTTTTTCTTCAGGAGTAAGTTCAGCTAAAGTTCTTCCATCTAGAAGTTCAAATATTTCATCGAATCCAAAACCATTATCTCCCCTTCTTGAATCTGTTATATTTCCTTCGATGATGCCTTCTCCAACTATTGTATCTTCTCCATTATAGTAAACAAGTTCACATACAACTTTAGCACTCTTGTCATCACATTTTTTCACTTCATTAATAATATATTCATTTCTATCTTTGTCTGTTGCGTTTTCTCCTAAGAATCTATGTGTCATTACTCCTGGAAAACCATTTAAAGCATTAACACAAAGTCCTGAATCATCTGCAATGACTGGCATAGAAGCTATATTATAAATTTCATGTGCTTTCTTTTTAGCATTTCTTAAAAATGTATCTGCATCCTCTTCTACTTCTTTATCAATCTTTTTATCTTTCAAAGTATAAATTGTATCTTCACTAAATATACTTTTTATTTCACTAATTTTAAACTTATTATTTGTTGCTACTATAACTTCCATAAAATCACCTCTACCTTGTCTATTTAATTATACCACATTATTTTATCTTAGTATTATATCTATCTATAACTTCAAATATAGCAATAGATAATCCTATTAATAAAGTCATTGTTAATAACATTACAATATTTAATGTTGCAAGTGAGAATAACTTTTTAAATAATAGTATTCCCATTATAAACAAAGTCATCAATATACTCATCATAACTAAATGATATTTTTTTGGTGGATAACATACTCTATAAATATGAATAAATCCAACTGATGCTACTGTTATAAGTGATAGTGTTGATTTTTCGATAAAGCTAAATGGTAAGAATGTAATTATCATTATTGATAAAACTATTATAAATGATGTTGGTATTGCTTTTTTAAATACATTTGTTAAGAAGTTACCAGTAACTTTCTTTTTATTTGGTTCTAATGCTAGTATGAATGATGGAATTCCAATTGTAAGAGCATTAGTTAATGTTAATTGTACTGGTATAAATGGATAATTATATGGAATTATCATAAATATTAATGCAAGCATTATAGCATATCCTGTTTTAACAATAAATAAACTTGCTGATTTTTCTATATTATTTATAGTTCTTCTTCCTTCTTCTACTATACTCGGAATAGATGTGAAGTCGGAATTTAACAATACTAAGTCTGATACATTATATGCAGCTGTGCTACCACAAGCAAGAGCTATACTACAATCTGATTCTTTAAGAGCTAGTACATCATTTACTCCATCTCCTACCATAGCTACAGTATGTCCTAATCTTTTTAATTCTTTAATAATAATTCTTTTTTGAAATGGTGTTACTCTTCCAAATATTGTAGTATCATCCACACATTTTTTTAATTCTTCATCAGTTAGTTTACTAGCATCAACATATTTATCAAAATCTAATCCTAATCTTTTTACTATTCTTCTTATAGTTCTTGGGTTATCACCTGATATTATTTTTATATCTACTCCCTCTTTAGTAAAATATTTTATTGTTTTTGATGCTTCTTCTCTTAGTTTATCCTCTAAAAGAATTAAGCCTATTACATTATCATTTTCACTTTTATCGACTAACATAAGTACTCTATAGTCTTCATATTTTTCTAAATTCACTTTTTCTTTTGTTACAAATTCTGGTGCGCCCAAAATATAAGTTTTATTATCAAGTTTAATTCCTGAATATTTTTTATCTGATGAAAATGGTATTACTTCATCTGCTTTTTTATAGTTTTTATTTTTATAATATTTTTTTAATGCTATCATTGTTGCATTATCATCTTCAAAGTTTCCACAAATATTATTCATTATTTCATTAATTTCATAATCATTATTTAAAGTAATTACATCTTTTACTTCCATATCACCTTTTGTTAAAGTACCTGTTTTATCAAAACAAATAGTGTCTACTCTTGCTAGTGTTTCTATACAATATAATTGTTTTACTAATACTTTTTGTTTAGATAATCTAATTACGCTAACTGCTAGAACTGTACTTGTTAATAGTACTAACCCTTCAGGTATCATCGCAATTAACGCCGCAACTGTGTTAATGATAGCCATATCTAATGAACTTTTAAGTGTGAAATATTGGTTAATAAATAACAATATTCCAAGTGGAATAATTACCCAAGATAATACTTTAATTATTGTATTAAGTGAATCTAAAAGTACTGAATTTACTTTCTTTATATATTTTGCTTCTTTTGATATCTTTGAACTATAATTATCTTCTTTGATGTGTTCTACTCGAGCAAAACAATTACCAGAAATTACAAAACTTCCTGATAATATAGTATCTCCTTTTTTCTTCGTTATCGGATCAGATTCACCTGTTATAAATGATTCATTTACTTCTACTACTCCATCTAATATTATTGAATCTACTACTATTTGATTTCCTAATTTGTATTTAATAATATCATCAAGTACTATATCATTTACACCTATTTCTGATTCTTTAGAGTCTCTTACAACTGTTACTTTTGGTTCACACATTAATGATAATGTATCTACTTCTTTTTTAGCTCTTAATTCTTGTACTATACTAATAATTGTATTTGTTATAACTGTACCTAAAAATAATAAGTTTTTATAACTCCCTGTTAAGAATACTATGATTCCTAAAGATAAATTTAACATGTTAAAAAGAGTAAATATATTACTTAGTATAATGGTACTTATGCTCTTAGTTGGAATTGTTGTATCTTTGTTAACGTTACCATTATCTATTTGATATTTTACTTCACTTTTAGTTAATCCAGTTTTTATGTCTTTATTAAATCTTTTCATATATTTATTATATCACAAGTAAAATAAAAAGCACGTTTAGTGCTTAATTTTAGTCTTCCTTTACTACTTTTTCTAAATATAGTTTTTTATCAAAGCCACCGCGTTTAGCTTTTTTCTTTTTAGCTATTTCTATTATCTTTTCTAGATTAGCTTTTTCTATTTTAGCAAGTGATATCATTATTTCTAACATATCAGCTAGTTCTTCTAATCTATCCTCTCCACTTGCATCCAAGACTTCTTGATATTCTTCATAAAGTTTATCTTCAAGAGCTTTTTTATATTCATCATCATTAAGTATTCTAGTCACTGCTTCTCCATCATTATTACCTTTTATTATTTCAGGTATGTTATCTCTTACTAATTTATTATATACTTTTTCCATTATTTACCACCCTTTACAAAGTTGATTAATTCTTTGTTCATATATATTTTTATTTTACCTTTAACTTCTATATTAAACTTTTTGGATGCTAGTTCTTCTCCATCAATATTACTATTTATTTCATTATTAGATATTAAGGTTAGTTTATTTGTTTGAAATTTATGAACTTTTTTATATTTTTCATGTTTACCTTTTTTCATTGATAATATCATTTTCATTATATTGAGTTTATTATCATCTTCAACTGCATAAACATCTATTAAACCATTATTTAATTTGAAGTTTGGTGATATGTTATATCCGCTTCCATAGTAGCCTCCATTACATACAGCTACTGTTGCGAAGTCTCCTTCGATTTCTTCATTATTCATTTTTAATACAAAATGTCTTGGTTCATATTTTAAGAATGAGTTTATAACACTTACGTTATATCTTTGACTTTTTGGTATCATTTTAGATTTGATTAGTCCTTTATTATTAGCTACATCCGCATCTATTCCAAAGCAAGCTACATTTATAAAGTATCTATCATTTATTTTAATTACATCGCATTCTTCAGTTTCTTTTTTTATTTCTTTTAAAGCACTTCTATAAAAATCGTTTCCTGTTCCGCATGGTATAAATCCTAAAGTGTTATTAGTACCAACTAGAGCATTTAGAACTCTATTAATCATACCATCTCCACCTACTGCTACTATGGTATAACCGCATTTTCTATATTTTTTTACTATGTCTTCAGTTGAATTATCTTCATTATTAATTTCTACTTCAAATTCCATATTTTTTCTTATGCAAAAGTCTTTTATTCTATGAATTACCTCATTTATTTCTTCTTTTAAAGTGAAGCTATTAATTACAAATATATATTTCATAATATCACCATATTTATTTTATCAAAATTGTTAATTATTATCTAGATTGACTTATCAAATTATTAATGATAATATAAACTTAAATTGGAGGGTGTATGAAAAAAAACGCTGCTAAGAGTATAAGTATCTTGGCTCTTACTGCAACAATTATATTAACTGGATGTAGTAAAAATTCTAAGAAAGAGGAAGTTCATTCTAGTGTTTCACCTAGCTCATCATATAGTGATACTGTCCTTGATAATCATGATGATGTAACTATTGAAGAATTAGTTGATACTATAGAAGTAGATAATCAAAAAGATGTTGATGCTGAGGCTCCTGTTGAAACACTAAGTATTGAAACAAAAGAGGCAAAACTAGAACATTGTGAAAATGAAAACTATGATAATCAAGTAGCTTTCTGCAATGACCTTATGACTATGTTAAAGGGTGAAAATAAAGACTTTGAGTACTTTAAAAGTGATGAAGACGCTTATCAATTCTATAGTGATCATTTGCTAGAATCATATTACTTATATTATCTAAATAGAAAAGTAGATATGCCTGATATAGTAACTGAACTAAATAACTTATACGTGTTATCTCAAGTTCCTTCATGTGTGGACGAAGAATATTGGAATTTTATGTTTGCTCATCTAACTAAAACAATGCAAGGAAATTCATTATATGAAGAATATATAGATTTATCAACATTTATACATGATAATTCATTAAGTAAAGATATGAAATTAACATTAAAAAATTAAGATTGAAAGTTAAATGCTTTCAATCTTTTCATTTAGCACGGAATATAAATAAGTATTAACCTTTTTATTAGTTATATTCTCTATATAGTTTTTGTATCCGTATAACTGACTTTTATAATTATCATCAGTTATACTTTTTAGTTTGAAATCAATTATATCGATATGGTCATTATATTCTAATATTAAGTCTATAATACCATGATAATTAATATTATCTTTTTCATAGAAAAATTCATATTCATGATATATATTATAATCATTTACATTTTTAAGTAAATCATTATTTAAAAACTTTTCTATTTTATCTTTTATAAAATTATCATCTATTAAACTTAAATCAGGATTCTTATAATCTATTAATTCTAAGTATTCATGTATTCTTGTACCATATTTCATCATTTTTATTTCTTCTTTGGTACTTAATTTATTTGTTTCTTTTGAGAAGTGTTTTTCTTCTGTCATATCATTTTCAATGTTTATTTCTTCTACATTTATATCATCTTTAATATCAGTATTATTTTTAATATTTATAGTTTTATTATATTGATAATCTTTAGTTAGACCTAATTTAGTAATATCAATTGTTTTAAAATATTTATCTAAATAGTCTTTAACTCCATACATAAAGTCTGATAGTTTAGTAAAAGATAATCTTCTTATTTCTTCTATAACACCATTATCGTTCTTTTCTAATTTTTTAGTTTCTTTTTCTGGGAGAACTATTATCATTTTCTCGCGAG
The DNA here is from genome assembly GCA_902492325.1 of uncultured Clostridium sp. Lineage (GTDB taxonomy): Bacteria > Bacillota_I > Bacilli_A > RF39 > UBA660 > CAG-1000. The sequence goes on along the minus strand of CABULC010000002.1, from coordinate 255,772 downwards.
CTCTTGTTAGCGCTACATAGAATAATCTTATTTTTTCACTTATTTCTTCTTTTATGAAGTCTTTTTTATAAAGTTCTTTTACTATAGATGTAGTTACATCTTCCATATTAGATGGAACTATTAATCCATAGTTTTTATCACATATAAATTTATCTTTAAGTTCGCTAGTATTAAACTCATGATCTAAATCAGCAAAGTAACATACTGGATACTCAAGACCTTTAGATTTATGTATTGTTAATATTTTAACTGAGTCAGAGTTACTACTGAATGTTGTATATTTTATGTCTTCGTTATTTTCAATAATATCGCTTAAATAATCTCTAAAATCAATAATAGAAAGTCCTAGATTACTAAGTGATGAAGATAATTTAGATATTGTTTCTAGTCTTACATTAGTATTTTCATAATCACCTATTTTATATAGTTTGTTATAAAAATCAGTTATATCTAAAATATCATTAAATAACTCATTACTTGTTTTGATATTTATATTTTCTATACTACTAAAATCTTTATAAATAGTTGTTTCTTTATAATTTTTAGAGTTTATAATATCAAATATATATTCATCTGTATATTCATACAAGAAACTTCTTGCGATACTTGTAAAATCATATTTAAAGTCTTCATTAAAATTATTTTCATTTATATGAATAATTAAATCTACTATATTTTTAATTAAATAAATATCGGTACTTGTGTTTAATTTACCATCTTTTAATATAGTAAGTGGTATATCTAAGTATTCAAATATTTTTTTAAATGTATCAAAGTATCTACTTCTATCAAGTATTATTACAAAGTCATTATATGTTGCATCTCTTAGTTTACTTGTTTCTTTGTCAAACACTTTTAATTTATTTTTCATTTTATCTTTTATGTCTTTAGCAATCGTGAATATTTCAACTTCTGCATTATCAAAGCTAGTTTCTTTTTTATTATTCATATACTCTAATACTTCAAAATCGTAATTAAAGTCATTCATTTTTTCAGTATCATATGCTGTATTTCCATAAACCATTTCATGAGTTTCTTTATACTCAGCTGAACCTAGATTTGAATCCATGATAAGATCAAATACTTTATTTATGTTATCAAGGACTTCGAATCTTGATCTAAAATTCTTTATTAAATCTATTTTATAACCACCAATATTATTTGAATAGTTACTATATTTTTCTTTAAATATATTTGGATTAGACCCTCTAAATCTATAGATAGATTGTTTTATATCGCCAACCATATAAACATTGTTATTAGCAATCATACTTATAAATATATCTTGTACATCATTAGTATCTTGATATTCATCTATCATTATTTCTTTAAATGAATCTTTTAATTCATCTCTTACACTTTCATTTTCTTTTAGTATTTTAATTGATAATCTAGATATGTCACTGAATGTATATATATTGTTTTCTTTTTTGTACTTTTCTACTTCACTTAAATATCTTTTTATTATTTCAAGTATTGTTATAACTGTTTCTTTTGATGATAAAATATCATTTTTTATATCTTCAAGTGTTCCATAACTTCCATATGATACCAAATCATCAACTAATTTTTTTAAGTTTGCTTTTGCTTCTTTTGCTTCATCTTCACTACCACGAGGTGCGCTTGGAAGTTTTACACTTTCATATAAGTGTAGTTCATCTATATCAGCATTTAATATACCTAAACAACTATTTTGAAGATTCATACAATAATCATAATCAAAATACATATTCATATTATCAAGTTCTAACATTATTGCTTTTTTCTTATCATTTATAAATTCTTTATATTTTGTTAACAACTTGTTAACATTATCTTCTTCATAAAAGTTGTTAATAACATTATCTATAAATTCATCTCTATCTATGTAGTCACTTATTTTATTACATAGAGATAGTATATTACTTTTAAGTAATTTATCATTCTTAATGCAATATTTCTTTATAAGTTTTATAAAACTTTCATTCTTCTCTTTATAGAATTCTTCAAATATATTATTAAGTATTTTCTTTTGTTCAAGTTTTACGATTGATTCATCTGTTATTGCGATATTTGAGGATATATTTAAAAGATAATGATATTTTTTTACTACTGAAAGAGCAAATGAATCGAATGTTGTTATATATGCACTTGAAAGTAAAGTTAATTCATCTTTAAATTCTGGTATTTTTCCTATTTTTTTTCTAATTCTATCCTTCATTTCATCTGCTGCTGCTCTTGTGAATGTTAATATTAATAATTCATTTACATGAATACCATTTTGTATTTTGTTAATAACTCTTTCTGAAAGTACTGCTGTTTTACCACTACCAGCGCCTGCACTTACTATTATATTTGAGCCAGATTTAACTATTGCTTCTTCTTGTTCTTTAGTCCATTTTGGCATTATTTCACCTCCTCAAATATATTTTTAACTTCTTTAAGTGTTACTGTATCTTTTGGTTTCATAAAACATATATCTTTATATTTACAAAACTTACATCCAATTACTTCATTATTCATCTCTTTAGGATTTATATCAAATTTTGAATCTAATATATCTATAGATGCTTCTTTTATTTTAGTTTCAACAACTTTATTTAAAATATCTATTTCTTCATCATTGATAATTTTTGAATATGCATAAAATCCTTTACTACTAGTTCTAAGACTTTTAATAACTTTTGAATCATTAAATGATGAATCTACTTTGTCTATAATATCTAAATCACTATTAGTATATCCTTGTAATTTTAAACTATCTAATCTCTTTTCTTTATCAGTAATATTATTTAATATTTTTTGTAGATAGAAACCACCTATTTTAACATCTTTAATTTCATTCTTTATTAAGTATATATAAACTGGTAACTGCATCTCTAAACCATAAATAGAATTATTTATATTTAAATTTGGATTTCCAGTTTTATAATCTATTATTGCTACCACTGTTTTACCATTAAATTTATTATATAAAATCTTATCCACAAATCCTTTAAATCTAATATGTAAATCTTTGTCAACATCTATAACTATTTCTTTTTCATACATAGATTCAGTTAATTGTGTGTAAGATAATTGATTTTTGATTGTTTCTATTACTAAAACTAGTTCATCTTTTAAAATACTTAAAAAGAATTTTTCTGATTCATTAAATTCATAATTAGACTTCTCTATTTCACTTTCATATGTCCTTATAATGTCTATATCACTTTCAAAACACATTGATAATATCTTATGAAATATTGTTCCAACTATTGCTTCAAAAGTATCTTCATATTTATTTATTTTTAAAATATAATCTAAATAATATCTAAATGAACACATATAATAATCATTCATACTTGTATATGATAATGTTAAACCATTATTAAAGAAATTCTTTATTTTAGATTTATCTATTAATTTATATTTATTATCAAAACTTGAATATTTCATATCTTTATAATGCGAGCTTAATTTTAATAAATCATCAGTCACTGTACCAAATTTAGAATTCTCATCTTTTTCACTAACTAATTTTAATTTGTTATAAGCATTAGATTCATTAAAACTAATATTTAGTTCTTTTTCTTCAAATAAATCTTTTTCATATGAAGATGATATATATATTTCACTACTAAGATTATGGCTCGGATATGTCACGATTAAATGTTTTGTATTTCTAATAGAATCTTTGACTTCATTCATAGCATTTTCATTAAGTTCAAATGAAGTGCTTAGTCCTAGTTTTGATTTCTCATCATCACTTAGATAATCTTCATCTTTATAGTTAACTGGTATTACTCCTTCATTATAACCAATTAAGAATACATAATCGTCATCACTAACTAATTCTTTTTTAAATTCTATTACTTCTACTGCATTCTTTAGTTTTTCTCTAGGTGTTTTAATATTATTTATTTCATTAAATATCATGTCTTTTACTAATTCAAAGTCATTACACCATAAATAAGAGTTAACTACATTAATTATACTTTTAAATATATTATTTTCTTCTTTAGTGTTTATAAACTCTTTTAATTTTTCAATAGTTATACTTATATCGCTATTATATAATTCTTTAAATTTAATTACTAAAGATGTAGATTTAATAGTTTCAAATGATGGTAAATTAATTGGTATATTAAATAATTTAAATGTTTTTCTTATTATAAACTCATAATCGCTTTTAACGTTTGCTAGTTTTATATTATTAATATTCACTCCACTCTTAATAAGTTTTGTAATCTTTGAACATATGAAAGCTACCTCTTCTTCAGAGTTATTTGCTTTATATAATTCTTTTATACTTTCATTATCTTCATCATTAGAACTAGTTATATTAGAATCTCTTTCTAATTCTTTAAATATTTTTTTATAAAAGTTATCAACATACTTTAAATTATATAATACTATATCTTTTCCTTTTAAAAATTCTTTAAATAAGTTATTATATGTTAATAAGTTGTTAGTATCTAACTCCTCTTTTACTTCTTTTAAAAAGTTTACTTTTTTAGTATTAATATCACCTATAAAATAAGTATTTTCTATATATATTTTAGCTATTTCAGGTATACAATTATATTTATTACTTACAAAGTATATCGCTTTATTATCATAATCAAAATAATATTTCCTTTTAAGTTCACTTAAAGTAATAACTTTTACATTAATTAATTTATTTATTTTTTTAATAAAACTCTTTTTAGCATAATCATTAAGTATTACTATTTTATTATTAAATTCTTCCATATTTACCTCTTAATAATTATAACATATTTAATAAAATAAAAAATTACTATTTCTAGTAATTTCTTGGTTTAAGTGTTCTAGTAATTCCAGCTTCTCTTTCTAATAATTCTAGTTCTCTTTCTTTTAATTCATTTTGTTTTTCAATAGCTTCTGCTAAACGTTCTAATGTTTTAGCATTCTTATTAAATTCTTTAATAGCATATTTTAACCCATCAGTTTCTCTTAATGCATTTTTTAATGCTATCATGCAGTCTGTTTCGTATGACATATTCGCTCCCCCTTAAGTGACAAGTATTATACATTAACTTTCTATTTATGTCAAATTTAGTTCTTCTATGTTATAATTATTTTGAAGGTATGGTGATAAAATGAATCTTAAAAAAATAATTGGGCCTTTAAAGGTTGTTGTATTATTACTTATGGTAGTACTTGGTGCCTTGGCAATTTATAATATTTATTCATTTGGATATAAATTGTTACTTGGAACTAAATATGCTTATTTAGGTGGTTATGCTACTCATCAAATTAATGAAGATAATATGGCTCCAGAGTTTAAAAAGGGTGATATGGTTATTCTTAAAAAGAATAGTATATATAAAATAGATGATACTATATTATATAGTTATCATGGTTCTTATAGACTTGCAAAAGTTACTGATTATTCTAATGGTATATATAGTATTACTGATAATATAAATAGTATTGAATCTGGTTATAAAGTTACAGATGACATGATTGTTGGATTCGCTACCGATACATTAAGGAATTTCGGAGTAATATATTCTGTTATAACTGGTCCATTAAGTATAGTTTTCTTTATTTTAGCAATTGGTGCATATTTCTTTTTAACGTTAGGAGATAGAGGATAATGGCATTAAATGATGTAAAAGAATATTTAAAAAAATATAATGCTGATGATAGAGTTATAGTTTTAGATGAAAGTAGTGCGACTGTTAGTATGGCTGCGCATGCACTACATACAACCGAAGAGAGAATTGCTAAAACATTATCATTTAAAATTAATGATAAAGTTATACTTATAGTGCTTGCTGGTGATGCTAAAATTAATAATTCTAAATTTAAACATTTTTTTCATGAGAAAGCTCATATGCTACCATTTGATGAAGTAGAAAAACTTACTGGTCATCCTGTTGGTGGTGTTTGTCCTTTTGCTGTTAAATCAGGCGTAGAAGTTTATTTAGATGAATCTCTTAAAAGATTTGAAACTGTTTTCCCAGCTTGTGGAAGTCCTGCTTCAGCGATTGAAGTCACAATAAAAGAGTTAGAGGAATTCTCTAACCCTGTAGGCTGGACTGACGTATCAACTATTTAATATTCTTTGTAGGATATTTATTAGTTATTACATGTACTTCTTTTTTACATTCAAGAAGTACTTTTTTATTGTCATAATTTTTTAATGCTTTAATAATTATATCTGCGATTTCTACAAAGTCTTTATCATTTAATCCTCTTGTAGTCATAGCTGCACTTCCAAGTCTTAATCCACTTGTTATACTTGGTTTTTCTGTATCAAATGGAATTGCATTTTTATTAACAGTTATATTTATTTTATCAAGTGTTTCTTCTGCGATTTTACCAGTTATTCCAAAACTTGATTTAACATCTATTAGCATTAAGTGATTATCTGTTGCATTTGAAACTACTTTTACACCATTCTTTTTAAATTCTTCTGCCATAGCATTTGCATTTTTAATAATATTTTTTGCATATTCATTAAATTCTGGTTGTAATGCTTCATAGAAGCATTGTGCTTTAGCAGCGATTACATGCATAAGTGGCCCACCTTGAATACCTGGGAATACTACTTTATTAATCTTTTTAATTATTTCTTCATTATTAGTTAATATTAATCCACCTCTTGGACCTCTTAGTGTTTTATGTGTAGTTGATGTTACAACATCTGCATATGGTACTGGATTCATATGAAGTCCTGCAGCTACTAACCCTGCGATATGTGCCATATCTACCATTAAGTAAGCTCCACATTTATCAGCTATTTCTCTAAACTTTTTGAAGTCTATACTTCTACTATAAGCGCTACATCCTGCTATAATCATTTTTGGTTTTTCTTTTAAAGCAAGTTCTTCAATTTTATTATAGTCTAATGTTTCACTTTCTGGATCTAATTCATATGAAACTATTTCATAATCAATACCGCTAAAGCTTACTTTACTACCATGAGTTAAATGTCCTCCTTGAGCAAGTGACATTCCAAGTACTTTATCTCCATGATTTAATAATGCTCTATACACTGCCATATTTGCTGAACTTCCACTATGTGGTTGAACATTTGCATAAGCACTTCCAAATAGTTTACATGCATATTCTATAGCTTTATTTTCAAATATATCAATATATTCGCATCCTCCATAATATCTTTTTCCTGGATAACCTTCAGCATATTTATTAGTTAATATACTTCCTTGTAATTCAAGTATTGCTTTAGATACATAGTTCTCACTAGCAATTAATTCTATGTTGTTTTGTTGTCTTTTCTTTTCTAAATTTAATGCCTTTTTTAATTCTATATCCATATTACCTTCACCTCATTATAATTATAACAAATATTAAAAGATATATCTTCACTTGATATATCTTTTTTACATTATTCTACTGATTTTAATGATTCAACCATCTTAATATGCTTTAAACTAAAGTATGTAGCTATGTCAACTAAAACTGTAAATACTAGTGTTATACCTAAAGAATATATATAACTATAAATAGATATTTTAGGGCAGAACATAGTAATATCAAGTTCACAAGTTTTAATTATATACATAGTAAGAGCATATCCTACGAAACATCCAAGTAACATACTAATAAATGTTAGTATTTTGTTTTCTCTTCCGATGTAATTATATACTTCATTATCGTAGAATCCTAATACTTTAATTGATGCTAGTTCTCTTTTTCTTTCACTAATATTTATACTTGATAAATTATAAAGTACTACGAATGCTAAAAGCCCTGCTGATACAATTAATACACCTGATACTTGTCCAAAGTTTTCCATTGCTTCATCAAATACAGTTCTACTAAGTGAATTGTATGTTAGTTTAGAAACTGAATCATATTCTTTTAGTCTCTTTGATAAATCTTTTCTTGTTTCTTCATTTAAGTTATCTACTTTTACAAACATAGTATTATATGAGTCACTATTATATAATTTCTTGCTCATATAAATATAATGCATTATGTAGTTTTCAGTACTACCACCTACTTTAGTAATGTATTCTTTATCATCAAGTTTAATCTTTAGAGTATCATTTTCTTTTAATTTAAGAAGTTTATATAACTTTTCTGAAACATATACTTTATCATCTAGAGTATATTCTTTTTCAGTTTTTCTATCTTGTATCTTTATAAAGTCTTCATAGTTGTCAAATGGTATTATAAGTTGTACTGATTGATTAGTATCTTTATTTATAATATCTATTGCTTCTTTATTTACTTTTAGTGTTTCTTTAATTTCTTTGAATTTTGATATTTCTTCATAGTCTTTATCTAAAGATTTACTATCCTTATTGAATGTTATTTCTAAATCATAACTAAATATCTTTTCATATTGGTTTGGTACCATATCAGTTATACAATCTTTTAAACCAAATCCTGCGATTATAAGTCCTGTACATCCAGCTATACCAAATATTGTCATTAAGAATCTTTTTTTGTATCTAAATACATTTCTTACTGTTACTTTTCTTGAAAATGATAAGTGTTTCCATATGAATGGTATTCTTTCTAAAATTACTCTTTTACCTGCAACTGGACTTTTTGGTCTTAGTAGTTCTGCTGGCACTTCTTTAAGTGATTTTTTTACTGCTAAGTATGTTGATAAAAGTATACAACCTATTGCTATTAATGAACCAAGTAATGCACTAGTTAAGTCAAAGCTATTAACGAAATCTCCTAAAGTATACATCAAACTATACATTCCATAAATTATACTTGGTATTGTTTTTGAACCTATTATTACACCTAATACTGAACCTATTGTTGTCGCAAGCAATGCATAAATTATATATTTAAATAATATTTGGTTATCATTATATCCAAGTGATTTTAATGTACCTAGTTCTCCTCTTTCTTCTTCTACCATTCTTGTCATAGTAGTTAAACTTACAAGCACTGCTACGATATAAAATAATAATGGAAATACTTTTGCTAATTTGTTAATTCTTTCACTGTCTTGTGTGAAACTATAATATCCAACATTGGAATCTAAGTCTAGAATATACCATTCAGGTTTCTCAAGTTCATCTATTTCTTTTCTAGCATCTTCTATTTTCTTATATGCATCAGCAAATTCTTTATCAGCTTTTTTTCTATTGTTTTCGAGTTCTTTTCTTGCATTCTCTATTTGTTTTTTACCATTATTAATTTTAGTTCTAGCGCTTGATATTTCTTTGTATGTGCTTTTTTCTTGTTTTAATAATGTGCTATATCCATCATTAAGTTTCTTTAGATTTGATTCTAAAACTGATAGTTGTGCTTTAAGAGCAGTAGTATCTCCACCTACACTTTCTAAGTAAGTAATATTCTTTTTTAGAGTAGTGATACCATCATTAACTTTTTTCTTGTTAGTTTCTATTTCTTGTTTTTTAGTTTTAAATGTTTCTTTTGCTTTCTTTTCATTATTATTTAGTTTTGTTAAATTACTGTTAAGAGTTTTTTCATTTTTGTTTATTTTAGTTTCTGCATCATCTAACTTTTTATATGCATCTTTTTTCTCTTTATTATATTTATCTATATTATCATTTAACTCTTTTAATGCATCATTCTTTTCGTTATTAAATCTAGTTTCTATAAAATCATTTGTTATTACTTCTAGTTTATCTTCTTCAGTGTTAATAAGTTGTTCATATCTTTTTGAATAAGTACTATCATTATTATTTAATTTTATGTAGCTTTCTGTATAGTATTCACTATCAAAGTTAGTAATTAATGAATACATATAGAAGTTTACTTTACCATTTAATAGTTTAGTACTTCCTCTTTCTCTTGATATATATAATGGACTTTTTACAAAACCAACTATTTTTAATGTTTTTTCTTTAAGTGTGTCATTATCTATAGTTATTGTATCTCCTATTTTATAGTTCCCTAAATCTTTATTTTTTTCTATAACACATTCAGTATTTGTTTCTGGTAATCTTCCTTCTACTACAATTAGCTTGTTTATTTTAGCATTTGGATCGTAAGAATGAACTTTTACAACGTAATCATCATCAATTCTAATTAATGCATCTACACTATAAGAAGGTTCTACATCATATCCTTTTTCTTTTAATATATTTATTTCATCTTTAGTAATTCCCCAAGTCGACATTAGATTGATATCATAAACATTTTGTTTTTTAAAGTATTCATCTACGCTTTCTTCCATATTGGGTGAAGTTTGTCTTATACCAGTAAAGAAACCTACTCCTAAAAGTACTATTGCTAGAATAGATAAGAATCTTTTAAATGTTTTTTTGATACTTAGGAAACTTTGTTTAGTTAGTGTTTTCACTACCATTCAATCCTTTCTATATCAACTGTTTTTTTATTTATTTTTACTTCTTCAACTTTTCCACTTTTAAATTTTATTACTTTGTCTGCCATTGGAGCTATAGCTGTATTATGTGTAATTATAATTACTGTCATTTTTCTTTTTCTGCATGTATCTTGTAATAGTTTTAATATTTGTTTTCCTGTTACATAGTCTAGGGCTCCTGTTGGTTCATCACAAAGAAGTACATTTGGGTTTTTAGCTAGTGCTCTTGCTATTGATACTCTTTGTTGCTCACCACCAGATAGTTGTGCTGGAAAGTTATTAAGTCTATCTTTTAATCCTACATTTATTAGTGTTTCTTTTGGAGACAATGAATTTTTGCATATTTCTGTTGCTAATTCTACGTTTTCAAGTGCAGTAAGGTTTTGAATAAGATTATAAAATTGAAATACAAATCCTATATTTGTCCTTCTATATTTTATTAATTCTTTTTTGTTATATTTAGTTATTTCTTTTCTTGCAACTATTATTTCTCCACTTGTTGCTTTATCCATTCCACCAAGAATATTTAACGCAGTTGTTTTTCCAGCTCCAGAGTGTCCTAATATACAAACAAGTTCTCCTTGTTCTATTTCAAAATTAACATTATCTAGTGCTTTAACCTCAATATCGCCTGATTTATATATTTTACTTACATTTTTAAATTCTATATATGCCATAAATATCACCTAACTTTATATTAACATTTTTCGCACAAATAAAAAAGTAGTATTACTACTACTTAGTTTATTCTATTGATTTTGATTTAAATCAACTGTTTGAGGTCTATCTATTTGAATTTCTTGATGTACTGGTTCTTGTACTACAACTGGTTCTTCAGGCATAGTTTCTGGTGTAATAAATGTTGGTTGTTTTGGCTGAACTACTACTTTTGGTTCTTCAGTTACTTCTGGAATAATATATGCTTGAGGTTCAGTGTTGTTATTTCCGATAGGACCGTTTGCAATCATATCATTTGCTACTTGTGGTTGTGCAACTTCAACTGTAGGTTCTTCTACTTGAACCGGTTGTGTAACTGTAGGTGTTACAGGTTGTTCATTTACCACAGGTGCTTGTGCTGTTTCCATAGGCATTTGTGGAGTAACATTTCCATTTACTAATGCTGGATTTGGTACTGCTTGTGCAATTGATGGATCATAGTCAGCATGAATTGGTTCATTTTGAGCAGGTATTAAATCTTTACCTTTTTTACCTTTTTTAATGATTGAAATAATTATAATAATTACAATTATTACTGCTGCTGCAATTCCACCATATAATATATAATAATTTGTCATATTTTTTAATTCGAATGAGAATTCGATATTACTCATTTGACTTTGCATTAATGACCAAGTTAATGTTTTACCATCACTTGATACATTTGTCGCATTATTTGTTAATGCTTTTTCTGGTAAATTTACAATATAACTAAATTCCATTTCTCCAGCTAATCCCATAATATCTGGATCAATTTTACTATCATCAGGAGTAGTTGTTCCTGGAGTTGTTGGTTCAGTTGTTCCATTATCAGGCGTTGTTGTTGTGTTATCTTTTGGTGTTGTTGGGGTAGTTGTGCCATCTCCTGTAATAGGTGTTGTTGTATCTCCACCAGTACTTGGTGCTGTTGTTGTTAAATCATCAGTTATAGCAAGCTTTTTATCATTTTCAGTTAATGCTTGACTAGTTGATGTATCTCCTTCATCACCTGCGCCTACATTACTATCATATTTAAAATTAGCTATATATTTATTTTTTAAGAATCCTTTTTCAATTTTAAATAAAACACTATCATCAAAATCTTCTTTAAAGTAATCACTTATTGTTACTTCTTTTCCGGTATCATTTGATATTTTATCAATATTATCATATTTTTTTGAGATAGAAATTCCTGTATATCCATTTTCTTGTTTCTTTTCTACAGATACTCCTCTTTCTTCTAAAGCTTTTTTGTCTTCATCAGTAAAGAAAGTTTTACTATCAGATTGTTCTAACAATTTATCTGATATTAAGTATGATCCTTTAAATACCATACTCTTGTCACTATTAATTGTCATAGTATTTTTGTACTTAACACAACCAGTCATTGTAGTTAAAATCAATAATACGCCTATGACTTTTTTTAAACTCTTCATACAATCACATATCCTTTTCTACTATTTTCTTAATTAGATTATAACACAACTAAAATCTTTTTAAATATTTTTTAATAAAAAAATAACATTTATGTGTAAAATTACATAAATGTTTTTAATTTTTCGATTTCTTCTTCTTGAAATTTAAGAAATTTAGTTGAAAGTTTTAATATTTTTTTATCTACAAGTTTTTTATAGTTTTCTATTTTTGTTTCCATTTCAACTATTCCCATTGTTAATCCCTCGATTACCATTGATGCGATTGCTGGATCGCTATTATCTTTCATAGTTTCCATCGCAATTCCCATCTTACTACTTATTTTTGCCATTAAATTAGTTTTTTTAGGTTCGACTTTATTTTTCTTTAATAATTTTTCTGCTTCTTTTAAAAAACTATTGTATTCTTTTAGTTCGTCTTCAATTAAACCCTTTATTTTATTATCTTTGTTCCTAAGTATATCGCTTAAATTATTAAGTGTATGTACACCCATTTCTGCATTTTCATATACAAAATTTAATAATTCCATATTTTCATTCATATTTATTCACCACTATTATTATTAACAATATTTTTTTGTTTATACATTGTTGATTAAAATATTTTAAAATGTTACCATTAATTTAAGAGGTATATATGATTAAAGAAAATGAACAAGGTATTTTGATAGTTGTGTCAGGACCATCAGGTTGTGGAAAAAGTACATTAGATCAAAAGTTAATTGAATCAAGAGATGATACTGTTATGTCTATAAGTGATACCACTAGAAGCCCTAGAGGTGAAGAAAAAAATGGTGTTGATTATAACTTTATTAGTAAAGAAGAATTTGAACAAAAAATAAAAGATGATAAATATTTAGAATATGCGATAGTTCATTCAAATAAGTATTACGGAACTCCTAATGAACATATCAATGAATTACTTAACAAAGGAAAAAATATTATACTTGAAATAGATATTGAAGGAGCACGTAAGGTAAATGAGAAAAGGCCTGATGCTGTATTTATATTTATAATGCCACCATCAATGGAAATATTAAAGAAAAGATTAATAGGTAGGAAAACTGAGACTAAAGAACAAATAGTAGAAAGATTTAAAACTGCATACAAAGAAATAAATGAAGTTTCAAAATACAATTATGTTATTGTAAATGATGACATAGAAGAATCTTTACTTAAAATGAATAGTATTATAGAATGTGAAAAATGTAGAGTTGATAGAATCGAAGAAGTTTATTTAGGTAACCAAGAAGAGATGATACACGAATTACTTGTTGATTTTGATAAAGAAAATTACAAGGAACATAAAGAGTCATAGAATATACTATGTCTTTTTATTTTAAATATTTTGAATAAATTGTAAATAATTGAATATACTTTAGTATAAAATAATTGTAGTACTTTAAATAAAATATTGAATGTGATAAACTACTTATATGGTGAATATGAAAAAGAAAATGTTAATAATTTGTTTATTTTTGCTTATATTAGTTGGTTGTTCAAAAAATAATAATGGGTATGTAGATAATTCTAATACTAAAGTTATTTTAAGTGATAACCTTTCTTTTGAATATGCTTCTAAAGTTAGACTATATGATATTGTTAAAATTGAAGATGGTAAAATCACTAGCGATAATTTATTGTTAGATACTTATAATCTTGGTAAAAATAAAATTATAGTTAATTATAAAACTTATAATAATCGTGATAAATATCAAGTCATTGAATATAATGTTGTTGATACCACTAAACCTTTAGTGTTAATAAGTAGTTCATATTCTACTACTAAAGGAAGTAATGTTAATCTTGTTAATAAAGCATTGTGTGCTGATAATTATGATAAAAGACCTAACTGTCGTGTCGAAGGTGAATATGATGTTAATAAAGTCGGTACTTATAATTTAAAGTATATAGCAACTGATTCATCAAATAATACTACTAGTAAAAGTTTTAAATTAGTTGTTAAAGAAAAGCCTAAAAAAACAAATAATACAAGTAATGCATCTACTAAAAAAAGTTCAGTTAATATTAAAGATGCAATAAAGAAATATAAGAATGAAAATACTATGATTGGTGTAGACGTTTCTACATGGCAAGACACAATTGATTGGGAAAAAGCAAAAAAAGCTGGTGTAGAGTTTGCAATGATTAGAATTGGTTTTGGTCATAATAGTAAAAATAAAATTGTAATGGATAATCAATATAAAAAGAATATAGTAAATGCTAAAAAGGCAGGTATTCCAGTTGGAATTTATTTCTTTAGTTATGCTAAAAGTGTTGAAGAAGCTAGAGAACAAGCTAAATATATTATTGATGTTTTAGATGGTGAAACTCTTGAATTGCCAATAGCATTTGACTGGGAGAACTGGAGTAAATTTAATTCTTATAATATTAGTCTTACTGATATTAATTTAATCGCAGACACATTTATAAATGAAGTTACTAAACATGGATATCAAGGAACGCTTTATAGTAGTAAATACTATTTAGAAAATATATGGAATGTTGGAACTAAAGATACATGGCTCGCACATTATACTTCTAAAAAATCTAGTTATTCTAAGCCTTATAGTATGTGGCAATTTTCTAGTAGAGGAAAAGTTGATGGTATAGATGCTTTAGTTGATTTAAATGTTTTATATAAATAAAAGAACTAGGATAATTCCTAGTTTTTTTATTGTATGTTTTATGTTATTTTTATATTATTTTACACATTCTAGCGTGATATAGCAAATTAAAAAGAGTATTTCTACTCTTTTTCTATTGCATCCATTATGTAAGGAGCTATTTGTATCTTTCTTGAAACAACATCTTTAAGTGGTACCCCTTCATATACTTCTTTTAAATCAAAAGCATTCTTAATTATTTCTTCTGAATCTTTATTATATAAGCAATAAGATGTATTTTCAAATATATCTGTTACAAATAATGTCACTACTCTTATTTCTTCATTCTTAGATACTTCATTTAAATAATTAACTAAACTATTTACTTTCTTATTCATAGATTCAAAGTCCGCTGTTAAGATTTGACCTATTCCAATCATAGAATCATTTATTTTATATGTTTTAAAATCTTTATGTAGTATATCTTCATTAGTTAAACCTTTTATAGTCATCCCTTGTTTTAATAACTCAATACCATAATTTTTATATTTGATTTTTGCTATCTTAGATAAATTTATTAATGCATCTGTATCTCTTATAGTAGTAGTTGGTGATGTTAAAAGTAATGTATCTGAGATAATTGCTGAAGCCATAAGTCCAGCGATTTCTTTTGGTATTTTTACATTATTTTCTTTATATAAATCATAAATGATTGTATTAACACTACCTACTCCTGCATTTCTAAAGTTAATTGGTTTCTTTGTATTAATATCACCTATATTATGGTGATCTATTACTTCTAATATTTCTGCTTCTTCAAGACCATCTACACTTTGCGATGAATTGTTATGATCTACCAAAATAACTTGTTTCTTATCTACATCATTGCAGTCAGTTAATGTTAATAATCCTTTACATTCATTTTTACTATTTAATATTGGATAGTTTGTATGCTTTAATTTTTTACTTTCTTCTAGAAAATCTGATAAATAATCTAGCTCATTAAAAGTAACTGATTCTTCTTTTCTCATTATATCTTTAATATAATTAGAGAAAGATATAAGCTTTCCTACTTCATATGAAGATAATGGAGTACTAATAATATTTACTTTATTCTTTTTAGCTTTTGCTACTAATTCTGGAGATAATTCTATTCCAGCTATAACTATTATAAGTTTTACTTTGCTTTCTATAGCATAGTCTAATATAGCAACTCTATCTCCGATTATAAGAATATAACTATTATCAAGTGTTACTCTTTCTAAGAATGTTGCTTTAGCGTAAGTTGCTGCTAAAACATTACCAGATATTTCTTTATCAAATTTAAGTATTTCTTTTCCTTTTAAAACACTTATTAAGTTTCCATATGAAGTATTAATTTTGTGGAAATCTCCTGTTATGATTTCACGAGCTACTTCTTTTAATGAAACATATCCAAAATATTTATTTTTATTTTCAACTACTGGGATACCTGTAAGAGAATATTTATTCATAAAATCAAATGCATCTTTTATAGGAACATTTTTATCAATGAAACAGCCTTTGTGATATGCTACATCTTTAATTTGTAATTTTACATCATTTAAGTGATATGGTTCTTTTACACCAAAATAATTTAAAGCATATTTTGTTTCGGGATTTAAATTACCTAATGTTGATGCGACTGTATTCATACCCATTTTATTCTTTAAGTATGATAATGCGATTGATGCACATACTGAGTCTGTATCTGGATTTTTATGTCCGAAAATATATGTTATTTTTCCATTCATTTACTTCATCCCCTTTTGTATCCGTAAATAATACCACAATTTTGTTAAAAAATAAAGTTAAAATTCGATTAAATCGTAATTCCTTGTACCAACTTTTAATTTTTCTGCTTCTTCTATAGTATGAATTCCATTTCTTGATTCGATTCTTTCTATTAAATGATCTTTACCTGGGTCAGTAGAATTATAAACTAAATCTATGCAAGCTTGGTCTAATGCAACTGGATCGGTAGATGCTAAAACGCCAATATCCTTCATGCATGGATCTTCTGCAACTGCACAACAATCGCAGTCTACTGACATATTTGCCATTACATTTATAAATACAATATTCTTTTCATAATCCATTATTGTTTTATCTGCTTCTGCCATCGATTCTAAGAATGAAGCATGATCTGCTGTCCATATTTCTTCCGGTTTACCAGCTCCATGAATATTTCTTTTTCCATGACTTGATGCGAGTCCTATTGATATATTTTTAAGAGCTCCACCAAATCCTCCCATTGGATGACCTTTAAAGTGTGATAGCACTAACATTGAATCATAATTTTCAATATTCTTACCAACATAATTAATTTTTAAATGCTTTCCCTCTTTAACAGGTAATTCTAGTTCTGCATCTTTATCTAATAAATCAACATTATAATATTTAAACCATTCATGTTCTTCTAAAAGTTTTAAATGTTTCTCACTTGTATTTCTTGCACCATCATATGCTGTGTTGCATTCTACAACTGTTCCATTAACATAATCAATTATATCTTTATAAAATAAAGGCTTCAAATAATTTTGATTTCCCTTTTCACCACTATGAACTTTTACTGCAACTTTGCCTTTAAGTTCTACTCCTAATTTTTTATAAATTTCTAATAATTTTTCGCTACTAATCTCATGTGTAAAATAAACTTTACTTTTCATAAGACATCTCCTTATATCGCTATATGTCTATTATATCATAATTGCTTTTAATAATTATTTAAATTTGTTATAATGTTTACGTGAGTTTTATGAAATATGACAAAGAATTTTTAGAATATATAGATGAAATTATTAATAATAAAGAATTTTTAAAGAGAAAAAAGTTTATGCATCATGTAAATGAAAGCGTTTATGATCATTCAATGAAAGTAGCATATGAATCTTATAAATTTGCTAAAAAGCATCATTTAAATGTTAAAAATATATGTGTTGGTGCTATACTTCATGATTTTTATTTTAAACCATGGCAAGATGATCACACTAAAAAGAAATTTAGAGAGATGCATGGTTTTATTCATGCTAGACAAGCATTATATAATGCTAGAAAGCATTTTCCACATTTAATGAATCCAATGGTAGAAGATATTATACTAAGGCATATGTTTCCACTTAATATAAGGCCACCTAAATATAAAGAGTCATGGGTAGTAACTATGATGGATAAAAAATGTTCATTAAATGTTCTTAAACATCCAAGCGAATATCCTAAATATTTAGGAATTAAGAAAAGGAGAATTAATAGATGTTTGATTTAAAAGTGTTATTTTTATTATTTATTATTTATTCAGTAACTGGGTGGATTATTGAAGTAATTGCTACTTATCCAGATACAAAATGTTTTGTTAATAGAGGATTTCTTATTGGGCCTTATTGTCCAATATATGGAAACTGTGCTATTGCGATGATACTATTATTACATAATGTAACAAATCCAATACTATTATTTATATTATCGATTATTATATGTAGTGTTGGTGAATATGTAACAAGTTATGTAATGGAAAAATTATTTCATGCTAGATGGTGGGATTACACTAAAAATAAATTTAATATTAATGGAAGAATTTGTTTAGTAAATAGTTTAGCTTTCGGAGTATTAGGGTTTTTATTAATAAAATTTGTAAATCCATTTGTTGTAGGATTAATTACTAAATTATCTCCTACAATGATGAATATACTATTCTATACAATACTTATACTTTTCTTAATTGATAATGTTATATCATTTAAAGTTATATTTAAGATTAAAAATATGTCTGTTAAATATGTTCACCTAGATAATACTAAAGAAATAACTGAAAAAGTTAAAAAGATATTAAGTGATAATGTACTTGCCAAAAGAGTATTTAAAGCATTTCCAAATATTAGATTTAAATTTAATTTAAAAGAAAAGATGAAAGTTTTAAAAGATAAAGCTGTTTCAATTAAAAATAACTACAAAAAATAAAATTTGTGGTTATTTTTTTATTATTTTATTGTAAAGTTTACATATAATTTTATATATTGATAAGTTATTGCTGTATAATTAAATTGGAGGCGTGTAATAATGTTTGAAAACAAGAAAATTTTTATTCTTGGAATGGCAAGAAGTGGTTATCAAGCTGCTAGAGTTTTAGCAAAAAGAGGTAACACTATTGTATTAAATGATAAAAATGCTAACCAAGATAAAAATCATATTAAAGAATTGGAGGACTTGGGTGTTAAGGTTATTTTAGGTGATCATCCTGATGATATTCTAGATGAATCATTTGATTATCTTATTAAAAATCCTGGTGTTCATTTTGATCATAAGTATTTAAAATATGCAGAAGAACATGGTATTAAAGTAATAAATGAAATAGAAATGGCTTATCATTTACTTCCAAAAGGAGTTAAATTAATTGCAATTACTGGTACCAATGGTAAAACTACTACTACATCATTAACTTATGAGATAGTTAGTGCTGCTTTTCCAGGTAGAACTCATTTAGCTGGTAATATTGGTTTCCCTCTTTGTGAAGTTATTGAAAATATCAAAGAAAATGATTATTTAGTAATGGAAATTGGTGTTCCACAACTACATGATTTCTATGATTTTAATCCAGATATCGCAGTTCTTACTAATATTTACGAAGCACATTTAGATATGTTTGGTACTCGTGAATATTATAACGAAACTAAACTTAGAATATTCCAAAATCATACTTCTAAAAATATTGCTATCATTAATAAAGGAAATGAAGATGCATATAGAATCACTAAAGATATAAAAAGTACAAAAAAATACTTTACTAGTAAAGAAAAAATTGATGGTGCTTATTTAGAAAATGGTAAGATTTACTACTATGGTGAAGAAATTATTGATACTAAGGATATTAAATTACAAGGAAATCATAATTATGAAAACATTATGTGTGCAATTATGATTGCTAAAGAACTTGGTATTTCTAATGAAATTATGTGTAAGGCTATCAGTGAATTTAGTGGTGTAGAACACAGAATAGAATACGTTAGAACTTTCGAAGGAAAAGATTTCTATAATGATTCTAAGGCTACTAATGTTACTTCAACTCAAATAGCATTATCAGCATTTAAAAAACCAACTGTATTAATTTTAGGTGGTCTTGAAAGAACTCAAAGTTTCTTAGAATTAAAAGATTATTTAGTAAATACTAAAGCAGTTGTATGTTATGGTGAATGCAAAGAAAGATGTAAAAAAGAAATAGAATCAATGGGTATTAAATGTACTATGGTTAATAACTTAGCTGAAGCAGTAGATGTTGCTAATAAAGAAAGTGTTAGTGGAGATGTTGTTCTTCTTAGTCCAGCAGCTGCATCTTGGGATCAATATAAATGTTTTGAAGATAGAGGAGACGAATTCAAAAAACTTGTTAAAGAATTATAGGAGTTAAAATGAAAATTATATGTGAACATTGTGGTACTAGTATAGATTTAGACAAAGATAAAATTTGTCCTAACTGTAAAGCACCATATTCAAAAAATCAAGATTATAATGAATACAAAGAAAACGTTAAAAAAGAAAAAAATATAGATATTAAAAGTAAAGAACTAGATAATGAAATAAAAGAAAAAACTAAAGATATAATGGATACTGGTCTTAAAACTTTTAAATCTACATTTGCCTTTGGAAGAATAATGTTTATAGTAGTTAGTATTTTTGCTCTTGCTATTATAATTACTGTAATTATTCATATGATAAATTTTGATAATGATTTTAATAATTCTAGAGACGATGTTAACAATATGAATGAAGTTAAGAATGATTCAACATATGATAAAGCAAATGAACAATATGAAAAAATAAAAGAAGAATTAGATAAAAGATACGAAGAAATGGAAAAATTCAGATAAAAAAATTTGCAGAAAATGCAAATTTTTTATTTACCATTAATTATCTTTAGAATATCTTTTCCATACTTTTTAAATTTAATACCTGAAAAACCTATAACACTTTTTAATTCTTTTTCATTCATTGGCTTTAATTTAACAATTTCATTAAGTGTTTTATCATTAAATATATAATATGGTTTATAATTTAATTCTTTAGATTTATAATTTCTATAATTTTTTAATTTATTTTTAATAATTTCATTTAAATCAAATAGTTTTTCACTTGATACTACTTCTGTTTCATTTATTTCATCTACTATATCTTCATTAATACATAATGATAATATCCTATCAGCACTTTCTTTTATAATGTCATCCATAGTAGAAAATTCAGTAGAATCTTTTTCTATCTTTTTAATATAATCTATTAATTTATCTACTCTAACCACTTTTTTCTTTATATCTCTTGGTGCTTGTTTCATATCAACAACAACATTTTCATTAGATAAAACAACTACTCCATGATAAAAATTATCATATGCTTTATTTAAAATTAGCTTTTCTAGGAAATCACTATGATCATATAAATATGCTTTTATAATATCTATATTTCTATCTAATTTATCAATTGGATTATATATACCTACTTTTTTACCATAATAAGTTCTAAAGAAGTTACCACTTGCATCTACTAAAATATTACCATATGTATTTTTACATTCTAATACGTAGTAATTTTTTTTAGTTATAATCATAAAATCTATTTGAGCTTTATAATCTTTATAAGCAATATTTAAATCATGTAAGATAAGCATTGGAATATTACTATTCATAAGAGTATTTATTATTTTGTTTTCTCCTTTAATAGCATATTCATATTTCTTAATATCTTTTTCTATAAATATTTTTGCTTCTTTAGTAGCAGTTTTAATTTGTTTAGTTAATTCTTCCACTCTCTTTTGAAGTGTATTACCTTCTTTATACATAATTGCTTTATCTATATTGTTCATATAAACACCTCTTTATTCTATATACATTATACATTAATTAAAATAAAAAAACCATATAATGGGTTAATTTTTTCTATGGTTTTAATTTATTATAATGACTTATAAATATTCATTAGCTCTTTTGCTTTGTTTATATCTTTTTTTATATTTGCTTCTTCACATCCATTTTCATAATAATATTTTGCTAGGTTATAGAATGGGTGTTTTATTCTTTCTGTTATTGGTGCCTCAATTGCTTTAGAGTAATAGATAAAAGCTGTTTTTAAATCATTTCTTTTTCTATAGTATTCCCCTACTTTATTAAGTGCCCAGCATTCATTCATATCAGCACTAATCTTATAATATTTATTTGCTTCTTCTATATTTCCTTCATCTTCATAAGTTTTCCCTAAGTTATTAAATGCATATGCATAACCATGTTCTGCAGCCATTTGAAAATACTTTCTTGCTTCATTTATATCTTTTTTGTTTTCTTTATTTATACCTCTTAAATAGCAAAGGCCTAGTGTATTATATCCTGCGAAGCTTCCTAGTTCTATTGACTTATTTAAGAACTTCCACATTATATCAAAATTAAGTTTTACTCTGCCTGTTAGCATTAAATTAGCTACCATCCAACAACCTTTAGGATGATCTTTTAATGCTGCTTTATAATAATATTCAAAACATTTATTAAAATCAGTTTTTCCACTTATGTATCCATCAAATTCAAGTGATCCAAGTTCTGCACAAGCATACATATTATCTTTTTTAGATAATTCTATTAATGAATTAATGTAACTTTCTCCATAATATAGTTTTACTTTTAAATATTCATTTAGTTCTTCTCTATTTATTTTTATGTTAATAGATTGTGTATAAACTGGTTGATTGTTTTCTAATATACAATGATTAAGTATTTCTATGAATGATTCGTATGAACTCATAGTTTTTAATTTGTTGAGTTTGTTTTTTTCAATGTGTTCATCATTTGATGCGATTTTTAATAATTCATTTATTGTTTCTTTTAATTTTTTATTTGAGTTTATTAAATCTAAAGAATTATCATCTTTTATATATATAACATCGTCCATTATACTTAGAATTCCTAAAATAATATCTATATAAACTAGTTTATCGGTTTCATGTTTTCTTTTTAAATCAACATATATTTTTTTATATTCTATGCCTATTGCTCTATAACCAATACAATAATTATTTATAGTAGTTGCGTTTACATTATTTACATTAAAAAGAGTACAGAATAGTTCAGTCTGCATAGCATTTTTATTATTAGATACTTTTTTGATAACATTTATTAGATTTCCAAGTGATAAATAGTTATCATTATCATTCATTTTTATATAATTTTTCTTCATAAATAGATTATATCATTTTTTTATTACTTTATATTCTTTTTTTTAAAAATGCATAACCAAGTGAACCAATTAAACCTACTCCAATAACTGTATCTGCGATTGGATTTGATTCATTTTCATCATTACTAGTTTCTTCTTTTGCTTTTATGCCTTTTTTAATTATTGCTTTTTTAGGTTCTTTTGTTGTCTTTTTTGTTTCTTTTTTTACTTCTAAAACTCTTCCATAAGAATCTACTATTACTTCTTTTACTACTTCTTCTATACCATCTTCTCCACTTTGTTCTGTTTTTTCTTCTCCTATGTACATGTTTTCATCTTCTATATATTCTATTTCATACTTTACAACGTTTGTATCCTTTATTTGTTTGTTATATTTACAAGAATTGTCGTTACTATTTGCATTCTTGTTATAATTATTTGCTTTTGAATCAGTACATCCGTACACTATCTTTTTAGTAGGAGTACATGTACAAGATGGACTGTAACTTCCATCTTTACAAATGGTTCTTCCTCCTGAAGAGCAACCCGAAACACCCCCATGATGAGAACAACAGCCTCTTTTCGCATAAACCACATCAAACATTAAAATAAACATTAACACTATTACTAAACACTTCTTCATCTTTCCTCCAAAAAATAAGCTAGTAAAAACAATAAAGTCTTTACTAGCCCTTTAATAAAATTATTATAGCATATACTTTTATAAATTTAAAGAGAACATCAATCAATAAATAAACTTTTAATTAATATGTCAAGTTTTAGTATGTTTTGTGGTTTATTAGCAAAATTATGATAAAATTTATTTAGGTGAAATTATGGACGAGATATTAAAATTAGTTATTGATGAGAAAAGACGAAACTTTAAATGTTTTGAAATGCTTAAACATTATTATAATACTAATCCTGAATTTGCTGCTTATGTTAAAGATGGAGTTCTTTCAGGTAAAATAACTGGTTATAGTGATGAATTATGGAATAAAATGGCATCGTTGAATGTAAGAGAACCAACTAACTTTGAAGAAGCTTTTGGTGAGGGCTATAATATAGGGAATTGTACTAAGTTTTCTAGATATTTAAGTTATTGTTTTTCTTATCCATATATTTGTGGTGGGACATTGCCTTTAATTAAAGGAAGTTTAAATTCAAAAAATGGTGAACATACTTGGATTAGCTATAATGGTAAAATATATGATACTTCCTTAGTACTTATAATGGATGAAGAATATGCTAAAAAACATCTTCAATATAATGAAGAAAATAGATACGATCCTAACTCTAGTCATGTATATTCCGCTGGAAAAGAATATGCTACTGATATAAATTTAAGACATTAGTCTATGTAACTACTAGATTTATTTGGAAATAATATTTCTACAAAAGCTTTTGCTAAAAGTTTAGAATCTTCTTTAAGACCATTTATTAACCACATTTTACATGTGTTATATAAAGCACCACTTAGAATATATAATTTATATCTAGCTTCGGTATTTGTTATTGCTTTAGGATAAAAAATTACCATATAATCATTTATTTTATTTTGAATAACATTTGATAAGTTTGATTTTTCTAAAGCTAAGACAAAATCTTTATTGTTTTTAAAGAATTCGAATGCATTTAATATAAGTAAATATGGATTATCTTTGTTTTCTTCACGTTTACTTTTATAATCTTCTATTAGAGTTGTCATGTAGTCATTTAAAATATCTTCTTTGAAATTATAATTTCTATAATAAGCCATCCTAGATACTCCGGCTTTCTTAGTAATCTCTGTTATAGAAATATCTTTAAATTCTTTTTCTTTCATTAGAGATACTAATGACTTAACTATGCACTCTTTTATAAACTTATTTGAATTCAAACAAAATCACCTCTTTTGTAACATTTAGTCTAAATTAGTAGTTTTTCTTCATTTAATGTGTTACAATTGTAACACATATATGATTAATATGAAAGGAATCAATTATGGGAAAAGTTAATGATTATATAAATAGGTTAATTAGTTTTATTAAAAATGAAAAGCCTGAAAATAAGGAAAAACCTTGGTTAAAGTATTATGGGGATGTTCCTGAAAATTTAAATTATTTTAATGGAAGTATGTATGACTATTTAAAAGATACTGCTTCTAAGAATGAAAAAAGAAGTGCTTATTCCTTCTATGGAAATGAAGTTACATTTAAATCTTTTATGAAGAAAATAGATAAAGTTGCTTCTGCCTTAAAAGAATTTAATATTGTAGAAAATGAATGTGTTACGATATGTATGCCAAATACACCTGAAAGTTTTGCATTAATTTATGCAATTAATAAGATTGGTGCTATTTGCAATATAATACACCCTTTATCTTCTACTCAAGATATTGAAAGAGCTTTAAAGGAAACAAATAGTTCTATTATATTTTGTTCAGATGTAGCTATGCCTAAAGCAAGACATATTAAGGTTAAACATTTTATTATGGTACCAACTAGTGAAAGTTTAGGTAAGTTTTTAAAGACTTTATATAATATTAAATCTTCTTTAAATATGAAGTTAGAAGATGGAATGCTTACATGGCATGAATTCTTAAATTATGGTGTTAGTGAAGACACATATGTTAAGAAAGATCCAAATAGTCCTGCAGCTATTATTTATAGCGGTGGTACTACTGGAAAACCTAAAGGAATTATTATTTCTAATGCTAACTTTAATGCTATGGCTTTACAAACATCAAGTGTATGTGAGTATATTAGCCCAGGAAACTCAGTATTATCAGCATTACCTATATTCCATGTATTTGGTTTAGCACTTTGCACTCATACATGTCTTGTATCTGGTATGAAATGTATAATTGTCCCTCAACTTAATACAAAAAAGATTAATAAAGAACTTAAAAAATACAAACCTAATGTTTATCCAGCTGTTCCATCTTTATTAAAAATGTCTATTAATAATACCAATCCTGGTAGCAACGCTTTTAAGGATATAAAAGTTGTGGTTGTCGGCGGAGATTATTTATCACCTCAATTAAAGGGTGAATTTGAAGATTATTTAAAAGCTCATGGAAGCAATGCTGTTGTTAAAGTTGGATATGGACTTTCAGAAGCTTGTGGTTTTTGTTGCTGTACTGCCGAAGTAGATGAAAAACATGTAGATAATCATAAAGGTACTTTAGGTATACCTAATCCAGATACAATTGTTAAAATTTTTGAACCAAATAGTGATATTGAAAAATCACTTGGTGATGTTGGAGAAATATGTATTACTGGACCAACTCTTATGATGGGTTATATTAATGAGGATGAGGAAACTAAAAAGACTTTAGTTCTACATAACGATGGTAAAACTTGGTTGCACTCAGGTGATCTTGGGTATATGGATAAAGATGGGTTTATCTTCTATACTTCAAGACTTAAGAGAATGATTATCACTAACGGTTATAACGTTTATCCAATTGAACTTGAAGATATCATTAACAAATGTAAATACGTTGATACTTGTACAGTTATTGGAGTTCCTCATAAAATAAAAAGTCAAACTCCTAAAGCAGTAATAGTACTTAAACAAGGTGTTGAAAACACTATGGAAGTGCGTGAAGAGATAAGAAGATATTGTTACAAAAATATAGCTAAGTATGCTGTGCCAACTGAATATGAATTTAGAGATTCACTTCCTAAAACAGCTGTTGGTAAAGTAGCTTATAGAGATTTAGAGAAAAAGAAAGAAGATTAATTCTTCTTTTTTTTGTGGAATTGTTGTGGAATATAAAAGGTATACATTATGTATTTAAAATTATATAATTAATAAGGAGGGAGAAACTTATGAAGAAGTTTTTAAAAAATTATAAATCAACTTTAATACTTTTAGGATCAATTATTATTGGTACTATAGTAGGACTAGTATTTGGTGAAAAGGCTACTGTATTAAGTCCATTTGGTGATTTATTCTTAAACATGTTACTTGTTATTATAGTACCACTTATATTCTTAACAATAAGCACTTCTATTGGTAAAATGAAACAACCTAAGAGAATTGGTAAGATACTTACTACTATAATACTTGTATTTGCATTTACTTCTATTGTTAGTGTTTTTGTAGGTTTAGTATCAGCTAAAGCATTTAGATTAGTTGATGTTAAAGATACAGAAGCTATAAAAGAAGTATTAAAAGGTGCTGAAGAAGTTACTAGTGAGGATGTTAATTTCTTAGAAAGAACTGTTGAAGCAGTTAGTGTTAATGATTTTAGTAAATTACTTACTAGAGATAATATGATTGCTTTGATTATATTCTCAATACTTATGGGAATTAGTATTAACATGAGTAAAGGTAAAGGAGATAAATTCTTAGATGTTTTAGAGAGTGCTAATGAAGTTGTTCAATCATTTATTAAACTTATTATGTACTATGCACCTATTGGTCTTGGATGTTATTTTGCTGCTTTAGTCGGAACTTTTGGTGGTGAGATTGCTATAGGATATGGTAAAACATTTATAATTTATACAGTTGTTTCTGTACTATTCTATTTTACAGTTTATTCACTTTACGCATTTATTGCTGGTGGTAAAAAAGGATTTATTAGTTATTGGAGAAATATATTACCTGCTACATTAACAAGTCTTGCCACTTGTAGTAGTGCTGCATCAATTCCAGTAAATACTAATTGTGCTAAAAATATTGGTGTACCTGAAGATATAGCTGATACAACTATTCCACTTGGAACAAGCTTCCATAAAGATGGTTCTATAATAGGTAGTGTATTTAAGATTATGTTTTTAGTATATCTATTTAACTCAGATGTTAGTACTCTTAAAGTTTTAGGTGTTGCATTAATTGCTACATTACTTGTTACTGCTGTACCTATTGGTGGTGGAACAATATCAGAAATGTTAATTATAACTATGTTAGGTTTCCCAGTAACAGCATTACCAATACTTACAATAATAGCTACTATAATAGATCCACCTGCTACTATGTTAAATGTTGTAGGCGACTCTGCATCAAGTATGATGGTTGCTAGAATAGTAGATGGTAAAAAATGGTTAAAAGAAAAGAAGTTTATTTAATTAAACTTCTTTTTTTATGTTATAAACTCATTAATATTCTATAATAGTCACTCTTGAATTCATCTTTTTCAATACCAAGTTCTTCATAGAATTTATCAATATATTCTTTTCCATAGTTTCTTTCAATAGATATTTCGCATATTACTAGGTCAAAGTATATATCTCCAATACCTGCATCTTCTGTATCAAGTAGTCCACTAAAGTGTCCATTTTCTGCAAATATATTAGGAAGAGACATATCTCCATGAGTAAATCCTATTATTTGTTTTGGCTTGTTACCTTTTAAATATTTTAATATATTTTCTTTTGTTATGAATCTTTGTAATATTTCAGGTTTAATATCTTCATTCTTTATGGTATTAAATCTTTCTTCTATTCTTTTTATTTTAGTATCTATAGTTTCATCTATTATACAATCACTATAATCTATATTATAAAGTGCATTAAATGCTTCAATAATAATTTTAATTCCTTCAAGTGGATGTTCTTCATAATAATCATCACAAAGCATATTACCTTTTAAAGCTTTAGTTAACATATAACTCTTACCATTATATTTTTCATAGAATACTTTTTCTGGTACAGTTATCTTATCTTTTAAATAGTCTAAACTAATAGATTCTTTAGATAAATGATCTGCTACTTTAAGAAAGAACAATTTACTTTTCTTTCTAATTTTATATACTTTTTTACCTGAACAACCTATAGTTATTTCTTCTATCCTATTAGCATCTTTTAAGAATTCATTTAATCTATTACTCCCTTTAATGTTAATAACTTCTTTAGTTTTCTCTTGTTCACTTATGTTAATAACTTGTTTATCTTTAATAGAATCATAATTTCCATCATAACTAACTAATTTTTTATTTTCAATTCTAACTATTTTAGTAGCTATTTTATTTATAAAGTATCTGTCATGTGAAATAAAAAGTAATGTTCCATCAAAGTCTAGTAAAGCTTCTTCAAGTATTTCTTTAGTATCTATATCTATATGGTTTGTTGGTTCATCTAGAATTAAGAAATTTGATTTAGAAAGAATAAGTTCTAATAATTTAATTCTTACTTTTTCTCCTCCACTTATAGTTTTAAGCTTTTTAGATATTTCTTCTTCTCCGAAATAAAATTGATGAAGTTTACTTCTAAGTTCGCTTTCACTTCCTACAAAGAATGAGCGTACGTGTTCATAAACTGTCAAGTCTTCATTGTTAAATCTGATCTCTTGAGGTATGTATCCAATTTTTATATTTGTACCTAATTTAATATTATCATGTGTATTATTCATGATATTTTTAATTAGTGTTGTTTTTCCTGTTCCATTCTTACCCATTAAGCATACTCTATCTTTATAGTATATTTTCATGCTTGCTTTTTCAAGCAATGAACGAGAACCTATATTTAAATCTAAATTGTCAACTGTGAGAACATGATTACCACTTCTACTTTCAGTAGTAAGATTAACTCTTAATTCAGTCTTTTCTTTTGGCTTTTCTATCATATCCATTCTCTCAAGTCTTTTTTCCATAGCTGCTGCTCTTCTAAAGAACATAGGATTATCACTCTTAGTTCCCCATTCTTTTAATCTTTTAATGGCTTCTTTTATTGCTTCTATTTCTTTTTGTTGATTTTTATATGCTGCGAACTGACTTAAGAATCTTCTTTCTGATTCTTTTAAATAATATGTATAGTTTCCATGATAAACATCTTCTTTACCATTTTTAATTTCTATTATTTTATTTACTACTCTATCTAGAAAGTATCTATCGTGGCTTACTATTAAGGCTGCTCCTTTGTAGTTATTTAAATATTCTTCAAACCATTCAAGTGTATCTATATCTAAATGATTAGTTGGTTCATCTAATAAAAGTACATCAGGTTCAGATAAGACTAAAGAAGCTAGATTTACGATTGTTTTCTCTCCACCTGATAAATTATTGTACTCTGTATCTAATAGCTCGTTAGATAGCTTAAAACCGCCTTTAATCTTATTTATTTTTTCTTTTATTTGGTATCCGCCTTTAATTCTAAATTCTTCTTGTAATCTATCCAATGTTTTAATAGATTTTTCACTTGAATCCATATGAGCAACATATGAATTAATAGATTCTTCTAAATCAAGTAATTCTTTAATTCCACGTAAATATACGTCTTTTGCTTTAATGTTATCTTTCTCTTTAGGTGGTAGTTGTGTTAAATATCCTATTTTAGAACCTTTTCTTATATTAATAGTTCCACCATCTAATGTTTCTAAGCCCATAATAAGTCTAAGTGTAGTAGTTTTACCACACCCATTGCTTCCGATAAGAGCTATTCTCTCACCACTTTTAATATCTATTGAAAAGTCTTTTAATACTGGATTAAATCCATAATTTTTATTTATTTTATTTATACTTATTTCTATCATAATTAATTTTACTCCTTTTTTGTTGCATGTTAAAAAAATCACACTTCCTGTTACTCAAAGGAATAACTAAAGTGTGATATCACTACTATACATGATTTTAGTACCTATGTATTTCATAATATCACCTTTCCGAGCATATTATATCATAATAGTTTTATTTTTTCTATATGCTGTGTTTACTAAAATATTTAATTATGCTATATTATTGTTAGTGAAACGTTTAGCCCCCTGAGCTGAGCATCACCAAAAGTTGGTAAGCCTAACTAAGGTTAGGCGTTTTTAATTGCAATTATTAAGATAATTAGAATTAAAAGTATAATTATAAATAATAGTATGCTTATAAGTCTATCTTTCTTCATAAATACCATCTCCTTATAATTTAGTTATTATTTGAGATGACGCCCAACTAAACATTTCAAAATGCAAAGTAGCATATATAGATATTTATGTCAAAAAGATATAAATTAATTTAAAGTTTAAAATCTATATTTAAAATATAATTATACCCCTATAGGAAATTATAAATGTAACATTGTAACTAACCCAATAATTTTATTTTAGACAAATCAAAAACAAGTAATTTTTTACTTGTTTTCTTTTAAATATTTACTAACTACATCTATTATTCTTTTATATTCAGTTTCTAGTTCATTAAAATGTTCTTTTATGTAATCTTTATCTCCATCTTTACTTTTAAGTTCGTGATTCAGTGATAGTTTTGCTAGTTCTGTAAAACCAAAGTATTTAGAATCACTTTTTAAAGAATGTACATCTACTGAATATTCTTTCATATTTTCTTTGTTAGAAACTATTCTATTCCATTTTTCATCTATTTCTTTGAACCAGTCATTAAGCATTTCTTTGTACATTTCTATGCTTCCGAAGTTTTCTAATCCCACTTTATAATCAATATTTGCATCTTCGAGAATCTTTTCATTATTATTAGTTTCTTCTTTTTCTTCTTCATCAAGTGGTTTCATTTCTGATCCGAATTCATATTTAGGTACATCTTTCCATCTATCTTCAGAAGATTCTTTTTCATTATTAAATATTTTATCTAATTTTTCTTTTAAACCATCTTTGTTAAATGGTTTTGCTAAGTAATCTGCAAATCCTTCTTTAATATATTTTTCTTTTGAACCAGCTACTGCATCTGCAGTTAAAGCTATTACAGGAGTATTAAATCCATTTATTTCTTTTAATTTTTTTAATGCTTCTTCTCCATTCATAACAGGCATCATTATATCCATTAAGATAATATCATAATCATTATTAGAAGCAACCATATTTATACATTCACTACCATTATAACATTCATCAACTTTTTTGATATTTAATGCATCTGTTACTCTTCTTGCTACTTTAACATTTAATTTATTATCATCTACTATTAATACTTTTTTATTTATATAATCTATATTATTTGAAGTATCATTTTTACTTGTATTTTCTTTATATGGTTTTGACATCTTACTTATCTTTTGAGGGATATTAACCATAAATATTGAACCTAGTCCATATTGACTTTGTACATTTATCTTTCCGCCCATCATTTCAACTAGTCTTTTTGTGATTGCTAGTCCTAAACCTGTTCCTTCAGTAGTAGAGTTTCTCTCAACATCTAATCTTTCAAATTTAGTGAATAGTTTTTCAATATCTTCTTTTTTGATACCTCTTCCACTATCTTGTACAGTTATAATTAATTTACAAGTATCATCTTTATTTATGCATTTAACATTAAGATTAATGTGTCCTTTTTCTGTATACTTAATAGCATTTGTTAATAAATTGTTGATTATTTGTTTCATATGAGCTTTATCACCTAATAGTTCATATGGTATATCTTCTGCGATATTTGTATGTAGTTCTACTGGTTTATCACCAATACGTGTGCTTGATACTCTTGCTAATGTTTCTACTTCTTCTTTAAAGTTATACGGAATTTCTACTATTTCCATCTTTTCACTTTCTATTTTACTTATATCCATAATGTTTCCAACTATTTCTAGAAGTGTTTGTGAAGCAGATACTATATCTTTTAAATCTTCTTTCATATCTTTAGGACAATTAGCTCTTTCTTCTAAGTTTTCTGAAAGACCAACTATCGCATTTAATGGTGTTCTTATTTCATGTGACATACTACTTAAGAAATCTGACTTGGCTCTATTAGCTCTTTCTGCTTGATCTTTTGCTACGTTTAATTGTTCTATTGTTTTTAAATCTGGGTTTTCTATTGTGAACATCATTATCATATCAACAATACTAAATACTATAGATATTAAATTTACTTGAGGAATAATCATTCTACATATAGCAACAACAATTAAGAAGAAAATTAAAAAATATAAAGGAATGTACTTTTCATTATTTTTAAAGTTTTTATATTTAAATAAAACTATTACCATTCCTAAAATATAAATACAGCTTGCTACTAGCCCTAATGTGGTTAAAGGTCCATGTGAATCTAAAACTCCATTTTCATTTACAATATTTACATCTAATAGTAAAGCTAATATATAAATAAATATATTTGAAATAAATGTTATCTTTTTTGCATTTGGATTATTATTATTTAGAGAATATATATAATAAAATAGCAAACTACACCATGAAACAACTAAAATAACATCTAATTTATTTAATAATTTAAATAATAATAGATTGTTCCATGTTATTGCATTTATAACTATGGATGTCGTAGTTAATGACTCTACTATATTTATAATTAACATATATTTAAAAATTTTAGTTTCAATGTTTTCTATTCCTTTTTTTCTAATAAACATATATGTGATTATAGATGAAATTATAACTGCACATATTGTTAAATATCCATTTGCCATATTATACTCCTATTCTTATTTAATTATATAATAATTTTAGCATAATAAAAAGGTTAAATTTTTTAACCTTTTATTCTTTTATCAAATAAGAATGCATTTTGCTTGGATGGTGATAATTTCATTACTGGTCCATATACTTCTTCACTTGTATATACACCTTTTGGTCTATATACTAAATCTTTAATATATTCTTTATTGAAATATGGCCATTCACTAAATCTTTGTTCAACATATTTATCCCATTCATCACCATTCAACTCTTCTCTTTTAAGTGGCTCTTCGCTTTCCCAAATTTCCCACTTTAGTGTTGATAAAGTATCTCTTAAATCTCCTATAGCTCGAGATTTTTCTTCATTTCCTTCACCATAGTTGTTCATATCAAAATTTTCGCCTATATTTACTTTAAATTTTTTCCCATATTGTTCACAAGCTACTGGTACTATAATTGCATTTCCTTCTTTGGCAATATCAACTATACCCCAATAGCAAGGAAGCATTGGTAAATTTGGAGTTAAGTTCCAAGTTCCTTCTATGAAATACATTAAATTACCATTTTGCTTTAAGTGTTCTATCATTTTTCCTGATACAGCTTTTCTATCTTTTTTATCTTTTTCATTGAAATAGAATACACCATTCACAGATAAAAATTTTTCATCTATTAATCCTTGTAAATGCTCATAATCTCCAGATAAAAGATAATAATGATCTTTTATTGCTTCACTTACTACTTCAATATCAAATTTTCCTACATGAGTTACAGCATAAATTATAGGCCTATCAGTTGGCGTTCTTAAATCTTTTAAAACTTCGTGTGAAAAGCCACCTATTCTATTTTTAACTTTATATACAGTTAATACCAACCAATGTAATTTCCTTCTTTGTTCTAAAGAAAGTTTATTCCAAATTCTACCTTCATCTTTAGTTCTAATTCTATAATATAAGTCTAAAAATTCATTAGAACGTTTTTCAAATTCTTCTTCACTAATTCCTTTTTCAAACAATTTTAATTGTTCTTCAGCTAATATATTCATACTAACACCCCTTAAAATTGGCTTTATTATAACATAAAGTTAATAATTTTTAAAGGGTTTTGTTACAAATTTGATACTTTATATAATAAAAGATGCTATTTCTAGCATCTTTTTATTCACTAATCATCATTACGAATTTAGTTTTACCATCTGTATTTTTATCTTTCATACTGAATGAATTGTATTCATTTCCTAAATCTATAAGTTTTTCAATCTTTTTAGAATAAGTTTTAACTTTACCATTTAATACACTTGTTATCTTAGAAATTCCTTCTTTATTGAATTTATTAAGTCCATCATATAAAGTTGTTGCTCCTTTTAATATTTCTGAATTTTTAGTATTAAATGTATTTGTAAGACTTGTTAAATAATCAACGCTTTCGCTTAATTCTTTAATTCCTTCATACATCTTATCACTATTAGTTGCTAAGTAATTTACTGATGGAGCAAGTTTATCAACATTAGTAATTAAATCTTTAGAGCTACTAGCTAGTGCACTAACATTTTTATTTAAACCGCTTATGCTACTATTTAAATTATCAATATTTGTTTTCATAGAAGTTAATGTTTTAAAGTCTATACTCTTTTGTAAGTTAGTTATTTCTGCTTCTAATAAAGTTTTTGTATTTTCATCAGTTGTTGTTTCTTTTATATATGTTAATGTTTCAATATGTTTAGTCATTGTTGATAATGTGTTATCTACTGTTGTACTTAATAATTCTGATTGTTTAGCAAGTTCATTTGTTTTTGTTGATAATGTGTTAATGCCTGTTGCTAAGTTTACTATTGAACCAGTATATGTACTTAAACCTTTTACTTGTTCATTTAAGTTTTGAATACCTTGATTTAATGCATTATATTTTTCTACTAAACCTTTAACACTATTATCTAAGTTATTCATACCGCCATTATATTTAGTAAATCCATCGTTGTATGCTTTGATACCATTCTTTAAGTCATTACTTCCGTTTACTAACTGTTTAGTACTTGTTCCTAGTTTGTTAACAC
Source organism: uncultured Clostridium sp. (assembly GCA_902492325.1). Taxonomy (GTDB): domain Bacteria; phylum Bacillota_I; class Bacilli_A; order RF39; family UBA660; genus CAG-1000. The sequence goes on along the minus strand of CABULC010000002.1, from coordinate 220,219 downwards.
TATTATATAATTTATTTAAATCACTAAATGATGAAGTATCAACGTCTTCAAATAAGTTTGAAGTAGCTACTGAATAAATATTAGTAAATTCATATGAAGTAGTAGTATATTCAATAGTAATTGTATCTAATCCTTTTAAATCGTCAATCTTTAAACTTTCATAAAGTCCTGGAGCACTATATCCAAGAACCATATAACTAATACCATTATCTACGATTTTACCATTATCTACTTTTAAATTAGTTATATTATCTTTGTTAAATGTCATAAGTGAAGTAATCATAAATGGAGTATATAATGTTTCTTTTTTACCATTGATATTTACTTTCTTTTTAGAAGTATTTTCATACTTAATTACTATTTTAATTTTTCCACTTTTTCCAGTTAATTCTTTAGATGTATATTCTTTTCCGTCTAAATAATATTTAATAGTTGTTTTGATTGGAAGACTTTTTGTTGAAGTACCTTTATAGAATATATCTTCTCCTTTAGAACTCCATGTAAGTGAATTATCTATAAGATCGAATCTTTCGTCTCCATTAACATTTACTATATCTTTAAGGTTAGTTCTATCATTATATTTGCCTTCTTTTACATTTTGAATATGGTTGCTTACTATAGTTTTATCAACACTACCATCACTATTTAATCTTGAATAAACAGTTTCATCTTTAGTAGTAGCAAATACGCTTAATGGTAATGTTAATGTTATAAGTAAAGCAGCTAATACTTTCTTATTCATTTTAATTCCTTCTTTCTTTTTTAAAGTTGTTTTCATTATCAACTTATCAAATAACATTAGTAATGATGGTAATATTAAGATTACTACTAACATACTAATAATTGCTCCTCTTGATATTAATGTACATATTGATCCAATTAAATCTATATCAGTATAAGCACCAACTCCAAATGTTGCTGCGAAGAAGCACATGCCACTTACGAATACTGAACTTACACAAGAATCTAATGTTTCTCTCATAGATTTGAATTTATTTTTTCCAGAATTTCTTAATTCTAAGTATTTTGTTGTCATAAGAATTGCATAATCAATAGTTGCTCCTAATTGAATAGTACCAATTACTATAGATGCTATAAATGGAAGTGTTGTTCCTGTGAAGTATGAAATAGCAACATTTACGAATATAGCAAATTCAATAGCTAATATTAATAGAACTGGTAGAGATAATGACTTTAATACTACAAACATAATTAAGAATATAATACCAATTGATACATAGTTAACATTTTTAAAGTCTTCATCACTTATCTTAATTAAGTCATTAGTAAGTGGTCCTTCACCTGCGATAATAGCATTCTTATCATATGTTTTAACTAACTCATCTATTTCTTCTATTTGAGTAGTTAGTTCAGGAGAAGCTACTTCATAGTCAGAACTTATTAACATTAATTCATATTTATCAGTTTTAAATATTCCTTTGATATCTTCATCAAGTAGTTCTACTGGGAATCCATATTTTTCTAATTCACTCGAACTAAGAACCATACTTATTCCTTTAGTATTTTTAAGTTTATTTACTAATTCTGTCTTTTTATAATTTTCTAAGTTTGAATCTAACAATATTATTTCTGGTGAAACAATATTAAAGTCTTTTTTTAATTCTTCGTTTGCTGTTACACTTTCTAATGTTTTAGGAAGTGATTTATCTAAGTTGTAATAAACATTTACTTTTGAATTACCAATTACTGCTGGAATCATTAATATTAAGAATCCTACAAATATTGGTTTATAGTATTTCATTGTGAAATCTTTTATGTGTTTGAAACTTGGTATTAATACTTTATGTCTTGTTTTAACGATCCATCTATCACATAACAATAACATTGCTGGGAATACTGTAACTACACAAATAAGTCCAAATAAAACACCTTTTGCCATTACAAGTCCAATGTCTTTTCCTAATGTTAAATTCATTGAACATAATGCTAAGAAACCTGCTATTGTAGTAAATGCGCTACCAAGTACTGATACTAAAGTTTCTTTTATTGCTTTAGCCATTGCTTCGTTTGTATCTTCTTCTTTTTCTAAATTACTTTGATATTTATGATATAAGAAGATTGAGAAGTCTGTTGTTACTCCTAATTGAAGTACAGCACTTATTGCTTTTGTTATATATGATATTTTTCCAAATATAATGTTTGAACCCATATTATATATAATAGCCATACCAATATTTAAAAGTAATAATACTGGTACAATGTATGAATCTAATGATAGTGATAATACTATTAAACATAGTATAACGGCGATTACTACATAGATTGCTACTTCTTTATTTGATAGATCCATAGTATCTTGTACGATAGCACTCATGCCACCTACTTTAGCCATACCATCTAATGTTTCTCTTATTTCTATTATAGCATTTAAAGTTTTTTCATTTGATGTTGTTTCATTAAATGTTACTAACATAAGAGTTTTATCACCATTTTTTACTTGTTCTAGTAAACTATCTGGTAATATTTCAAAAGGAATAGATACACCAGTAAGATCATTGATTGTTAATACTTTGTTAACACCATCAATTTTTCTTATTGTTTTTTCTGCATCTAGAACTTTCTTTTGATTGCTGTTGTCTATAGATATTGTAGCGAAAGCGCCCATATCAAAATCTTCTTTTAAAATGTTTTGGCCTTTCATTGTTTCAATATCTTCAGGTAAGTATACTAAAATATCATAATTGGTTTTAGTATTAAAATACCCTATCGATGCTGGTATTAATAATAATATAGATATTATTAGTATAGCTACCTTATGTTTACATATAAAGTCTCCAAACTTTTTCATTTATACCTCCATTATGACCAACGGTCAGTTAGTAATATACCTCAAAACTGACCATTAGTCAATACTTTTTAATCATTTTATTGACTTTTGGTCATTTTTATATTAAAATTTATGTATCGAAGGTGAAAAATATGATTAATATTGAAAATACTTTATCTAAAATAGAAGAAAAAAAACAAATTAAAAAAGAAAGTCTTATGGCTTCTGCTTATAATTTATTTATTAAAAAAGGTATTAATGATACTTCTATTAGTGATATAGCTAATGATGCTGGTGTTGCTAAAGGAACTTTCTATTTATATTTTAAAGATAAATGGCAAATCCATGAAGAAGTAATAATTGATAAATCAAAAAAATTATTTAGTGATGCTATAGAATATACAAATAAGAAGAAATTAGATAACTTCCCCGATAAATTAATTAGTGTTATTGATTATATAATAGACAAACTTTCAAGTAGTAAAGATTTAATAAAACTTATTAACAAAAATTTATCTTTAGGTCTTTATAATAAAGATTTAATTGAAATAATTAATGCTGAATATAAAGATTTAAAAACTATATTTATAGATGAAATAAATAAATATTCTAAGAAAGTTGATAATCCAGATGTAACATTATTTATGATAATTGAATTAGTTGGAAGTACTTGCTATAATTCTATTTTAAATAATGAACCTTTGCCTATTAAAGAATTTAAACCATATTTATATACTCAAGTAAGGAAGATGATAGAGTAATGAAAATATTTATTATTATTCTACTTATTATATTTATTTTCTATTTATTAATTGGTGTATATTTCTTTCACTTTTCAAATTGTACTAAAATATCTACGAAAAGATTATTTAAAGGAAAAGGTACTTTTAAGTTAACAAGTAATGAATCTAAAAGATGGTTTAAAAATTCTAACTATAAAGAAGTTTATGTTAAATCTTTTGATAAGAAAAAGCTTCATGCTTATGAAATTAAAAATAAATTAAATACTTGGGTTATCATTGTACACGGTTACACTAATAGTGCTTTGGAAATGTTAGATGTAGCATATAATTTTTATAAAAAAGGATATAGTATTTTACTTATTGATCAAAGAGCTCACGGTAAAAGTGATGGAGTTTATTCAACACATGGATTTTATGAAAGAAAAGATATGTTATCATGGATAGATTATATAAATAAAAAGAAGAAAACTAAAATTATATTATATGGTATATCTATGGGTGGAACTGTTATAATGAGAACAGTTGGTGAAAATCTTCCAGGTAACGTTATATGTGCGATTGAAGACTGTGGCTTTATATCTAATTATGATCAGTTTTATAATCAACTTAAATACTTAAAGTTTTTACCGAAACCTATAATTTCATCTTTTAATATATTTTCTAGTATATTTTTTGGATTTAATATTTATAAGTTCAATCCTGAAGAAATACTTATGAATGGAAAAATTCCTTTTATGTTTATACATGGTAGTTCCGATAAACTTGTGCCGCCTAAAAATGCATATGATGCTTATCAATTATATAAAGGTAAGAAGAAGTTATTAATAATTGATGAAGCTAAACATATGAAATCAAGTATTCAAGATTCTAAAAAATATTATAATGAAATATTTAATTTTATAAAAGAAAATAAGGAAAGTTAACTTTCCTTATTTTATTGTGTTATAAATTAATTCATATTCTTCATTAGTAAGATTTTCCATTAATTTATTTAATGTTTCTTTTGGAATTTGATATTCTTCTATAATACTTTTGCTTTCCTTTTTAGTTAGTTTTTTATCATGTAATTTAGCAAATTCTATTAATGCTTCCATTAAATTATTTTTAAGTTTTCTTTCTCTATGAAAGAACATTTCTCTAAATATAAATCTTTTAAAACTATATTTTAAACTTTCTCTTTGTACTGGTACTAATCTTATCATTGATGACATAACTCTAGGTGCTGGTTCAAATGCATCTGGTGTTATATCCATAATTTTAGATACATCAAAGAATGAATTAGTAAGTAGTGCTAATTTTGTTAATGATTTGTTAACAACAGCATCAGCGAATTTTTTTCCAACTATTAAAATACACATATCAAATTCGCATCTTAATAATTTTTCAATAAATGGTTCTGTTATTGAGTATGGAAGTGCTGAAATGATTTTATCACATGATGGGATATATACATTTAAAGCATTACCATATATTACTTCAACATTATCATGTTTATCCTTTAATACATTAATAAAATGTTCTAGGTTTCTATCAATTTCAATGCACGTTAAATGACCTGAACGTTTAGCAATTATATCGCTTATTTCACATTTACCAGGTCCGATTTCAACAACATTATCAGTTGGTTTTAATTCTGCAGAATCAACAAATAAATTGATAATACTTTTATCAATCAAGAAATGTTGATCTAAATAATTTGTATCATTTTCAAATTCCATATTATCACCTATTATATATTATATCATTTTTATAAAGTATTTGTAGTGTTATTTTGATTGTTATTATTAGTTTGTGTTTCATTGTTATTTGGTTTATTAAAATAGTCTGTAGGAAGATTTCCTGTTAATCTATTTATTTCAAAATCAATAAAATAATTGTTTATATTATTTTCATCTATAACTAAATCTACCATTCCATCTTCGTCAGTTAATTTTTTATCCATACGAGGGTCTCCATATAATGTAATAGTAGAACCAGAAGCTAAAGTGTACTCTACTACTGGTCTTTGAATTTTAACATTATTTATAACAATTCCAGAAGGTTCAAGTCGATATGGTAAGTTTTTAATAAGTTTTCCATGATTATTTAAATCTTTTATTTTATTTATTCTTTTGATTATTTTTATTATATTAACAACAGCAATAATTATAAATGCTACTCCTATAAATACACCTATAAACCAAATTTTATTAGTTGATTTTGAATATTCAGTCATACATTCTGATGGATTTTTAGAGTCATAATAGATGGTTGCATTGTCAGTTTTTGGTTTAACATTTGAAGATGAAGTAGAAGGACAAGAGTATTCATTACCATCAACCACATAGTAGTATGTCGGATTATATAATGTATTTCCATCACTATCTCTATGTTTATTAATTTCTACTTTAGTTGCAATTACTGTTGAATCTAAACTTTTTAATTTACGATCATTTGATATTATTATATACATAAATCCTACTGTAACTAGAATTCCTACGATAAGGAATATTATATAAATACTATTCCCCTTTTTAACGTTTTTAACACTTATATCATACATGATATTCACCTCTTACTTTAAGATGATTTTATCATATTTTTTATAACAAATGATAATGATTTATCAAATAATTGAAATATTATACATATTTATGTTAATTTTATAAATAAAAATAGACTAATGTCTATTTATTTTAATTATCTTTATATTTAATATTAGCGTGGATTATTTGATTATTTCTTTTAATTTTTCTTCTTCTTGATGCATCTGTAAAGAATATTGCATAGGCCACTTCCCATAGAGCAACCCACCCAAATACCATAAGTATTTCTTCTAATATTTCTCCGATTATATGTCCAAAGAAATATGATGCGATTACGAATGATACTCCTATTAATAATAAAGTTAATTTTTTTATGTTTCCTAATTCTATTTCGTATTCTAGTTCATCGTTGCTTTCTTTGAATTCTTTTACTATTAATTTTTTATAATGTTCTTTTTCTTCATCAGTAAGTTTGAATTTAGCATCAATGTTTATATTAATTTTAGTATTTATATCATACCCTATTATCTCATTAAGTAAATAATCTTTTAATTCAGGAGCTAAAGTATTTTCATTGTATTTACTTACAAAATACTTTTTCTCACTTATATCTACTTCTATATCTAGTTTTTTCTTCACATTTACTCCTTATTTAAAAATAATGAATGGATAACGATTAGGTAAATCTAGTTCAAATGTTAGTAATTCGTTAGTAGTTGGATGAACAAACTCAATTTTTTTAGCAAATAATGCTATTTGTTCTCCTACTTTGGCATTTTTATTATATTTTTGATCACCAAAAAGAGGATATCCATGATGTGACATTTGAACTCTTATTTGATGACTTCTTCCTGTTTCTAGATTTATTTCTACGAGTGACATATTATCTTTAAAATTTAATTTTTTAAAGTTTAATATTGCTTCTTTACCTTTCTCGTCTACTTTTACTATATTTCTTTTTTCATCTTTTAATAAATAATCTTTTAGTTTTCCAGTATTCTCTATGTTTCCTATAACTACTGCATTATAAGTTTTTTTGAATGTTTTATTTCTTACTTGTTCAGATAAACGTGAGGCAGCTTTTGAAGTTCTAGCAAATACCATAATTCCGCCTACTGGTCTATCTAATCTATGCACTAGTCCTAAGTAAACATTTCCTGGTTTATTATATTTTTCCTTTATATATTCTTTTAAAATAGTTAGAAGATCTTTGTCTTTAGTATTATCTTCTTGAGTTGGTATATTTATAGGTTTTTCTACTACTAGAAGATGATTATCTTCATATATAACATTAATCATTACTCTTAACTACCTTAAGTCCATTTGCTATTAAAGATTCTATTGTTACATTTCCGTTTTCTAAATCATCTATCATTCTAGTTTGTGAACCATCTGACCATTCTAATAATACTTCTGTACTTTTTCTACATTCAAAACAATAATATGTGTCTCCGTCTTTATAGAAACAATCCATAAATTTTTCTTCACAACTATCAATATTATCAATAATTCTATAATCTTTTTTTCCTGTTAAATTATATAAATCATCTGTTTTATCTATTTTCTTGAATGCGATTACTGCTAGTGCTACTAATATTAAAGATAATACTGTTACAAAAATACTTTTAATTATCATTTTTAGTTTCATCTTTTTCCCACCTTCCATAGACTCCACAAGGAAGTATCATATTTCTTGTTGATATTTGTAGTCCTATTTCATCTGTTTTAATTTTACCATTTTTTAGTTTTTCTTCAACACTTGTTTCTAAAATATTTTTAAGTATTTCAGGTGTTATACCTTTTGTGTATGAACTTATAAGTAAGAATAATGGATCATCTGATAATATATCAATACATGAATCTATTAGTTTGTTTAAACTATCTTCGAATCTCCATAGTTCTTTTGATGGGCCTCTTCCATATGTTGGTGGGTCCATGATTATAGCATCATATTTGTTTCCTCTTTTTTTCTCACGTTCTACAAATTTTAAACAGTCATCACAAATATATCTAATCTTATTGTTTTCGAGTCCTGAAAGTTTAGCATTTTCTTTTGCCCAATCATTCATTCCTTTTGATGCATCAACATGTACTACTTCTACTGCTCCTGCAGATGATGCTGCCATAGTTGCTGCTCCAGTGTATGCAAATAAATTCAATACTTTTATAGGTCTATTAGCATTTATAATTTTACCCATTATGAAGTCCCAGTTTGCAGCTTGTTCAGGAAATAAACCAGTATGTTTAAATCCAGTTGGACTAACTTTTAATTTTAAATTTTTATATTCTACAGTCCAATATTCTGGAAATGTTTTTTTGTTTTCCCAGTAACCTCCACCTTTATCACTCCTATGATAAATTGCATGATAACTATGCCATTCTTTAGTGTCTTTGTGTGTCCATAATGCCCATGGATCAGGTCTTCTTAGAATTACATTTTTCCAACGTTCTAATTTTTCCCCATTACCAGCATCAATACATTCATAATCTTTCCAATCTTTACTTACAAGCATATTTTCCTCCGTTACATATATTATATCATATTTTCTTACTATTTACTTTTTCTCCTATAAGAAATGTTTCATTTAATAATGTGTTGTTGCAATCTAATTCTTCACTAGTTTTAATATGAAGTGATGAATCTATATCAAATGGATAAGCAGTTACATTAAATGTTTTATTATGACTAACTATTCTTAAGAATGTACGTAGTAATTTTTCAGTTAAATTGTTTTGAATTTTATTATGTTCTTCTTTATTTGAATCAATATATTCTTGACTATTCTCTTCTCTTTTTGACTTTACTATTATTCCTGTTTCTTTAGCATTCCATCTTTCTATTAGAATTGAAGGTACTACTATATCTGTTATTCCTTTAGATGCTAAAAGTCCAAGAGCAATGTTAGATGCTACTACAAACGATGCACTAACGTCTTTTAAATTACCTTCTCCATAATTTTCATAAGTGTCATTCTTTGTATCAAAGTTTTCTCCTATTTGAAACAATCTACGATTTACTTTCTTTTTAAATTTGTTTTCTTCATCATACCTTTTATTTTTTTGAACTGCATATATATAACATTTATTATCTTCTATACCATATCTCACTAATGGAAAAGTGTATCTTTCATTAGTTTCAGGTTCAATAACTGATATTTTTAAAGAGTTAGGTGTTTCATTTAATATAGTTTCTTGAATATTTTCAACTTCTACATATCCACCTAAAGTTTCAGAATATCCTATTATAGTTGGTTCTTCATATTCACTAAATGTCTCATCTTTTAAAAATGCTATTTGTTTCCTTAAAAATTCCTCTGATTCGCTAAAATCATCGTATGTAGCATTTGCCCATAGTGTAGTTAATATTATTTTGTTAATAACTTGTTCATAATTTTCAACATCAGCAAATGTTAATTCATCTTGATATATAGATAAATCATATTTCTTCCTAGCTAAAGCTAAATATTCTGTTAATAACTTGTTAAAACTTTCTTTATTCTTAATAACAAGTCTTGGTATTAAATATCTTCCATCATCATTCTTTTTAGCTTCTATAGTTTTATTTTCTTCTTTTATATATGTACTAAAAAGTAAATTCATCATAAAAAAGCAATCTACTCTACCAGTACTTGCTTCATTAATTATTTCATCATAAAACACATTTATGTCGTTCATATAAATCACAACTATATTTTATCATAACAAAGAAATATTTATAAACATTTTTACAATATATTACATTTATATTGTATAATAAAACCATGAAGAAAATTATTGAACCAAAAATTAAATTTACTGATTATTATATTAAAGATAACTATGAATACTCTATCGATAACAAAGAGTTTGATCAAAATAATATAGAAGACTTCTCTAATATTACTTTTAATTCTTGTATATTTAATAAGATTGATTTTAATGATATTAAACTTTTGAATGTTGAATTTATCGATTGTATTTTTAATAATTGTGATTTATCTAATAAATCTTTTGAGAATGTTGGTATTCATAGAGTTGTGTTTAATAATTCTAAATTAATTGGTGTTTCTTTTAGTGAAGTAAATCTTAAGAATGTTAAGTTTAATAATTGCAATTTAAGATATTCTAATTTTTATAGTGTTAATGTTGATAACTTGTTATTTAGTGAATGTACTCTTGAAGAATCATATATAACAGAATGTCATTTTAAAAATATTAGTTTTGATAAATGTAATCTAAATAAAGTAACTATTTTAAAACTTGAACATATAGGTTTTGATTTATCTAATTCTAGTATTGATGATATAAATGTTGACTTACAATCATTAAAAGGGATTAGTGTTAATATGATAGAAGCTGCGATGTTAGCAAGATATTTAGGTATTATTATTAAAGATTAAGGAGGTTTTATGGTTTATTTAAAAAGATTTGAATTACTTGATGATGTGCAAGAACATTATTTATTCGATGAAGAGAGTAGGCGTATTTTTAACTCTTATTATCCAGTTGGTTTATTCTCTATGAAAAAATTTAAAGAAATTACTTTTAGTAATATAACAATATTTTATGGAGGAAATGGTAGCGGTAAGAGCACTCTTCTTAATATTATTTCAGAGTGTCTTCATTCAAGTAGAAAAGAGAATTTTGATAAAGGTGCTTTTTTCGATTTATATGCTTCTAAGTGTAAGTATGATATGAGTTTTGAAGAACCTATGGAAATTAAAACTATTACAAGTGATGATGTGTTTGATTATCTTTTAGATATTAGAAGCATAAATGCAAATGTTAATAGAAGAAAAGAAAGATTAAGCCGTGAATACTTAGATATGAAATTTAATAGTGATAATAATTTTGATAACTATGAAAGACTAAAAGATACATATGATTCTAAAAGAAAAACAATGTCTAATTATGTAAGAAATAGACTTGGTAATAATAATATAGTAGAACAATCTAATGGAGAATCTGCATTAATGTTCTGGGAAAGAGAAATTAAAGAAAATAGCATTTATATACTTGATGAACCAGAAAATAGTTTATCTGCTGAAAATCAAATAAAACTTAAAAAATTCATTGAAGAGTCTGCTAGATTTTATAATTGTCAATTTATTATTTCAACACATTCACCTTTTCTACTTAATTTATTAGAAGCTAAAATATATGATTTAGACGAAGATGAGGTAACTACTAAAAATTGGACAGAACTACCTAATGTCAGAATATATTATGATTTCTTTAATGAATATAAAGATGAATTTAAAAAGAACGATTAATTTTCGTTCTTTATTTTGTTTGGCATAAAGTTTTTAACAAATGAGTAATCTCTTTTCTTAATATAGAAGTAACCTAGTGTACTATAAACTACTGCTCCTATAAAGTTTACAAACAAGTCTTTCATAGTGTCAATGATACCTATATCTAAATATCCACCTTCAATTACATATATTCTATCATCTTTAGTATGTATTGTAGTTTTATCTATATTTTCCACTCTAACAGTACTATTAACTTTTTCTTTATTTAAATCTACTGAACCAAATTTTTGTACTACTCTATCCTTTTGCATATCAGTTAAGAATACTCTATCACTAGCAAACTCATAAAATTCCCAAAGAACACCAATTGTCATTGAGAAACAAAATCCTACTAGTGCTACATATATTGGAGATAGACTAATTCTTTCACTATTTTGATTTAATAAGTCAACAAGTGAGAAACCTATACCTGCACATATAAATCCATTAAGAGTATGAAGCATAGTATCCCATCCTGGTATTATTCCATAGAAGTTATTTATTTCACCTAGAATAGCTGATGAGAATATAAACATATAAATAATAGATTCTAGAAGGCTTGGAATACCTATTTTAAATTTTTCTGATATTATAGTTGGAATTGTAAATAAGAATAATGCCAAAACACAAAGCAAAGCATTATTATATTGTTTCATTACAATTTGTATCCACATACATACTATTACAAGAAGTCTTAGTAGCAAATAAACCGCGATAGATTTTTTATTTTTTTCTTTATATTTTTCTTTCATTTCTTTACTAAATTTTCCCATGATACACTTCCTTTATTAGTTTTATAACATAAATTAAATATTTAATCAATTATTATAAGAAATTTAATATTACTAACATCATTAAATGAATCTATTTTTTGAATATTCAGTGTATTATATGATATAATTATTTAGTTATTAGGAGGTATAACATGAAAAATATTACTGTAATGGGTGGTGGAGTTTTAGGTACTCAAATTGCTTTTCAAACAGCTTATTCAGGATTTAATGTAACTATATGGTTGAGGAGTAAAGGTAGTATTGATAGAACTAAACCAAAACTAGAATCAGTAAAAAATTCTTATATAGATGCTATAAAATTGATGGCAAGTAAAGATGGTAAATCTGTTAATAATTGGTGTCGTGGCATCGTAGGGAAAAATGTATTTAATGAGAAAGAATGTTTAAAAAAAGTAGAAGATGCTTTTAAAAATATAAAATTAGAGTTAGATATTAATAAAGCATTAAAAGGAGCAGATTTAGTTATTGAGTCTATGACTGAAGACTTTAAAGCTAAAAAAGATTTATACTTAGAAATGGCTCCATTATTAGATGATAAAACTATAGTAGTTACTAATTCATCTACTATGCTTCCAAGTAAACTAGCTAAATATACTGGTAGACCAGAAAAATTTTTATCATTACACTTTGCCAATTCAATATGGAAAAATAATACCGCAGAAGTTATGAGACACAGCAAAACTGAAGATAAATATTTTAATGAAGTTATGAAGTTTGCAGAAAATATCAATATGATTGCTCTTCCACTTCAAAAAGAAAAATCAGGTTACCTGCTAAATTCTATGTTAATACCATTATTATTCTCAGGATTAGATTTATATGTTAATGGTATTTCAGATCCAGAAAGTATTGATAAAGCATGGACACTTGGAACAGGTTCTCCTAAAGGACCATTTCAAATACTTGATACAGTTGGACTAAAAACTGCATATGAAATTGTACTTATGTATATAAAAATTCCTTCTTTTCTAGCTCCATATAATTTTAAAGGAATAGAAAAATTATTAAAAAAATATATTGATGAAGGAAAACTTGGTATGTCTAGTGGTGAAGGATTTTACAAGTATAATAAAACTAAATAGTGTACACTACACTATTTTTTTGTTATAATAAAATATAATACGGAGGTCTTATGAAATATATTAAAGTAATGTTTGGCTTGACTGCTGGTGCTAATAGTGATTTTCATTATAAATTAGATGAAGTCACAGAAGCTAAAACTTGGAATCCAAATGCTAAAAGTGGTAAAGAATTTGGTGGAATTAACTTTTCTACACCTGAAAAAATATTAAGATGGCTTCATAGGGGTGACACGCTTTATGATGTCACATTGCCTCATGATGCAGAAGTTATAGATGTAGTAGAATCAGCTACACCTCATGGAGTGTTTAGAACTAATAAGATAATAATATCAAATCCTAGAAAAATAGATGATGATATGGCACTACATTTTTATAAAATTTCTACTATACCCGAAGTTGCTTATTATAAAGCTTTAGGAGCAGTATCGCTTATGAATTACAAAAAAACTGCATTAGCTATTTTTAATGACAAAGTAAACAAAGATACGATAGATTTAGTTCGTAGTGAATGGAATGATTTCATTAATAGTAAAGAACAAAGATTTAATAGTAATGAGACAGTTAAGTTAATCAATGATATGATAAACAACTATAAAGTGTAAAGTTCTATATATTGTGAAATAATAAAATTTTATTTATGTTAGAATATATTTAAGAAAGCAGGTTTATAGTGAAGAAGAATATTTATAATTTAAAAAGGGATGAAATAACAAAACTAAAAAAAGAATTAGTTAAAACAGCATACTATCGCACATTTTTATTACAGTATTTTGCAGCAGTTATAATAACTTTATTTTTTGGTACAATATCAATGCATTGTTTTAGCTTAGGTTGTACTTTTACAGATACTGATATGATACTGCCTTTTTATATCACTGTATCTTTGATTATATTATTTACAGCTAAATTTATGTTTAAAAGGGTTGAATTGTTAAAAGATTATTATGAAACTAAAAATGAGAAAAAAGATTAATTTCTCTTTTTTTATGTATTATTTTGAGTATTAAGTAAAATAATGTTATAATGATTTTATAAAGATAACATAGGAGTTTATATATGGAAGATAATAAAAATTTAAATGATATTAGTAAAAAACATAGTTTAAATTCAAAGGAACCTAGTCCATCTAAACCATTAGAACAACCTTCTATTGATAAATTACAATATGAATACTTAAAAAATTTAAATGATAAATTGATATTATTCAAGAAAGCTGAGCAAGAAGAAAAAGATGGTCAAACGTTAAGGAGGTAAATTATGAGTTCTGATGAAATTAGATATTCTATTGATAACCAAGAAACAATATTTGAAGAGCTTAAAAAAAAATATGAGAATTTATCTCAAGATGTACTTGAAAGAATTATAAACTTACTTGAAAATGGTAATGTAGATGAGGTGTATAATGTCTTAAGTAATGCTAGTACAAATGTTGGTGTAACTCTAAATACATTTAAGCTTTTATATTTTTTACAATCTCCCGAAGAAAAAGATAAACTTTTTTCAGATGAAGAGTATAAAAATATTTTAAAGGGTATTGTGGATATATACGGCGATAAATTATCTGATATATTCGATATTGATTCTAGAAGTTTTGATATTAATGATTTTAACTTTCTATTATCTTTAGACGACCCAAAATATTTTGAAATTTATAGTTCTATTTTAAAGAGAAAATTAGTATCTTTTTATTCAAAAGACGATGTTTTAAATCTTTTAAAAAGTGTAGATTCAAGAGTTATAACAGAAGATTTAATAATCAATTATTTAGATAATCATAGAAGTCCTTTGTATGGTAATGATTTTAATGTGATTTTAAATTTACTACCTAATTCTATATTACAAGATGGAACTATAGCAAAAAAAATAATAGATAAATATGACTATATATCAGAAGATGTTCTTAAACATATACCTGCTAGTTTTTATACACCCGAATTTATAAAAGAAATAATAGGTAAATTTAAATATGATTTTGATACCATTTTTGAATATATTCCATCGGAATTTAAAACTCGTGAAATATGGGAAGAAGCTTGTAATCGTGACTTAAATTACCTTCAACAACTTCCAAAGGAAAATATTGATAAAGGAATTTCACAAGAAGAATATGATTCTTGGGCCAAATCTTTAGTAGTATCAACAATTGAGAAAAATCCTATAAATGCTATATATATCTTATCAATCTTAACAGATGATAAAAAGGATATCAATGTGTGTCAAAAAGCTGCTGAAGCTATAGTAGCTATGGATTATGTTTCTTATCCGGAGTTTTTGAAACATATACCTGAAAGTTCTAGAACTTTAAAACTTTATGAAACATTGGCTTCTAAATCGTATTACATTTTAACAGAGATACCATCAGAAACGTTTATACCAACTATTTCGCAAGAGGAATATGATACATGGTATGAAAATTTAATATCTCAAACTATATCTAATGCTAAAGATATGAGTCAACTTTATGTATATCTTCCCTACTCAAAATTTAATGAACGTCTTTGGAATGAGTTTTTAGATAAATGTATTGAAAAAAACGTTGATAGAAGCCATGCTTCTTTAGCACTTCTTGATTTTAGAAATATAACACCTAAAATGGTAGAACGTGCATTAAAAGATATATTTCCTACTGAAATATGTAACATTCCATGCGTAGATCAAAAGCTCGATGACTTGCCACACGATTTAAAAGAAAAATATGCTAAATGGCAAGAATCTCTTTCTGAAAGTCAAAAACAAGAATATAGAACATGGTATGAAAAATTATGGATTGATTTTGTTAAAAACACTGGATGGATTGGTAATTTATATTCAAACGTTCCTAAAGAAGCAATAACAACCGCAATGAATAAAGCTTGCATAGATATCAATAATGATTTATCCCTTAAGTTAATGCCAACTCCTGAAACTCCAGAACAACTGCAAGAATATCAGCAATTATTAATTTATGCATTAGATAAATATCCTGAAATTGAGTATATAGGAGATAGTACATATAAATATGAACATCTCGATCTTCTAAGAACTATACCAAGAGAATACCTTAGTGATGATGTTATAAGACATGCAGTAGGAAAAAACTTACGATATTTAGATTATGCGAATCCCAAATCAGAAAATTTTAGTGAATTACTAGATATAGCATTTAAAAATAAACTAGCCAGTTTGAATAGAACTGAATTAACACAAAAAGAACGAGAATTGATGCAAAAGTTTGCTATTAACAATGCAGAACTGTTTAAAACATTTCAACTTGAAATCTTAGATCCTAAAATAGTTAGTGCTATTGGAGAATCAAGCTTAGAAAAAATAGTAAGACATGGAGATGTAGAATGGTTAGTTTTAGATTTAGCTGAAAACGAAAATGTATTAAAAACATTTGGATTTGCATTAGATAATTTAAAAATGGATGATGCATTTATTGAACCACTAATTGAAAAGTTAGGCAAATCTATATCACTTTGTAAACAAGATACATGGTTTTACTCATCACAACAGCAATATGCAAAGTTCTTTGATATCGTATCCGAAAGGCTTGATAAAAAAGATATGCCATTTACAGACTATGAAAAAACTGTTATTTCATATTTAACTTTAAATTCAGGTAAAGCAAAAAAAATTAAAAGTTATGATGACATTTTAACGTTTGTTGAAAGAAGAAATGTTGAATTAGAAAATATTATTAATGATGAAAATTCTACTTTTGTTGAAATCAAAAATGCATATTTAGAAAGAGTCACTGGATTAAACTACGGTACTGTTGTTAATTTAGTTACTATGTATGGAAATGATCCGGAGCAGATTCTTCAAAATTATAAAAATGTTAGTCCAGAATCATATAAAGAACTTGGTGAAAAAGAAGCTTTAGAGGCAATAATAAAATTAAGGTCTCTTATTGAAACTCAAGATATAGATGCTATTAAAACTGAGTTTAAAAAATATACTAGTTTAGAAAAAAAAGAAGATTCATTTCTTCGTTATCAAAAATCAACTGTATTAGAAAATGCTTTAAGAAGAGCTTATGGTAGAGATATGGTTGATTCATTATCAAAAAATGTTGATTTATTACAAACACAAGAATTAGATTTTAATGGCGAAAAATATACTGTTAGAAAAGTCAGTGGAGACTTTAATAGAATGGTTAGTTTGTTAGGAGCATATCGTAAAACATCTACTACTGAGGGTGATATGTATGATAGATGGAATACTAATCAAATGGCAAATAACCATGCTTTATGTTTTAGTTTTATAAATCAATCTAATCCCGGAACTGCAATGATCGATGATAAAAAAGGAATTATTGTCTCAATAAATGGATTTAGTCCTGAGTCTATTTCTGCAGCTGCTCCTTATGATTTATGTTCTGATAATAGAAAAAACACTGTCTTTACTGGAAGACAACAAAGATTTTTCTCTTCTAAGGATATGCCTAATCAAATTAGAGGCTTATACTCAGAATATGATATTGAAATACAAGATATTTTAGCAAAAGACGGCCAGTATAAAAAGATTCAACCTTCTTCTATCATATGTTTTGAAGAAGTTGATGAAGATAGTATAAAAGCAGCTATAGAGTTAGGGAAAAAGCTAGGATATCCTGTCCCAATTGAATTAATTGATCGTAGAGAACTTGCTAAGAATGAAATGATTCATATTATGGATGCACTTAATAAATTTAAAACTAGTGAAGAAGTTGATACATCATTAGTTGAAGAAATTGTAACAAGATTTTGTAATGTTAGAAATGCACATAGATTTTCTAGCTTATCAAATGAATTATTGGGTACACTTGCTGAAAATCAAGCGGATTTTATCGTTGATGCACTCGAAGATTTAAAAGGTGATGAAGAAATAGATAAATCATCAGAAGAACAAACAAAAAGTAATGTATCTCAGGAAGAAAATAAAAAACGTTTAGCTCCATTTAACATAGTACGATTAAATCAAATATTAACAGAATGTATCTCAAATGTTGAACATAGAATTCGTAACGGACAAACACAAGAAGGACTAGAAGCACTAGAAAAAATAAAAGAAATAGTATCAGAAGAAAGAAAAAAATCATTCTTAATGCCAACAATGTATGAAAAGCAATTATGGACTGGAATTGATGTTGATATTGATCATAAAATTGATGAATTGCAAAGAACCTATGGTAAACAAGAAATAAAATCTTTTAAGGGTTCAAAAACTTTAGATGTTTTATCTCAAATGCAAGGACAAGATTTATCTTCAATTACATTTGATGTTTCACATGGAAAAAGAACAGATTTGCCAGAACAACTAACAGCTAAGCAAATAATCTCAATGGTAGACGTTTCTAAGATAGAAGAAAGTATCGAAGAAATACATTCTGAAGGCTATTATCAGGGAAATAAAGATTATGATGAAGAGCATGTTTCTAGAGTAATTTTATTTAGTGATGCAATATCTAAAATGGATGGTTATGATGATAAAACAAGGGCATTACTTGCTGAAGCTGCAAAATACTATTCTTGTGGTAGAAAATTAGATGTTTCAGAGGATCATGGTCAATATAGTGCAAAATTAGCTGGAAATAGATTATCTACAAAGTATTCACAATCTGATATCAATATAATACAAGCTGCAATAGAACTTCAAGACCTTAAATCAGATAACAAAACTGTTTCAGAAGTAGAGAATGATAGAAAAGCAAAGCTTCATGAATTATGTAGCTTATATGGTATTTCCGGTGAACAGTTAGAAGTTGTTAGTAAGATAGCTAGTTGTATTAGAGATGCGGTTGTTTTAGATCGAATAAGATTTGTTGATAAAGCTAAGAATACTGTGCCGGAATCATCTTTTACGCTTGGTACATACACATTTAATTCAGATTCTGCTAAAAAGTTAGTTAAATTTAGTTATTCTCTTCAAGATCAATTAGCTCAAAAAGAACTTGATAAATATTCTAGAGTTATTCATATGAATTTTGATGATGAAAAAAATAAAATTATTAAAGAATTCTTTACTAGACTTGTTAGAATAAATGAGGTTAAAACTATGGATGACTCAATAGTAGCATCACCTGTTGTAAGACTCGAATACTTAAAAACTATTCATCCTGAGCTTGCAAATATAGATTTAGATGAACTTATTAGTAAGATGCAAACTGAGGTTGTTGCTTCAAAATCCGATGATTCTATAGATTCGTCATTAGAACCTAAACACGATTCAAGACTTCAAAAATTTAGAACAATTACTTCAAATAAAGATATGGAGCCTGTACCAATTATAAATGTAGATGAATTGCAAGCAAATGAAATAATGCAAAATCAAGATGCTCAAATTGATGATATACAAGGTTCAATTCATATATAATAGAAAGATAGCTTATAATAAGTTATCTTTTTGTATATGTTGTACACTTTGATTTATTAAATTTTATTTTATGTTTAATTATGATATTATTTATATATAAGGAGTATTAAATATGGCTATCAATTACGAGAAGATACAACAAACAATTAATGAATGTGGACAACGTATTTTAAAATCTATAAAAAGTCAATATAATTCTTCATTAACTCAGTCTCAGTTACAAACAATTGATGAGTTATTGAGTACAGACTTTATTGTTATTGAAAAACCAAAGGAAGAAGATAAAAATTTTTTTAGTGAACAGGATGGAATTACTAATTCTGATGATTATAGCTTTGATTATGTTCCTTCTGCTCATGGAGGTAGAACTAAAGATGATAATAAAATTCATATATATCCTTATACTAAGTCATTCAGCAATTGTATAAACGATGATGAAATTATTCAACTATGTATTGATGATATTCTAGTTCATGAAATATTTCATTATTTTATTAGACCAAATTTATCTGATGAACTTGATACTACAAAAATTGAATTTGGACATTTTATTACTGAAGGGTTAGTTCAATATTATGCTGAAAAATTTGCTCAAAAAAATAAATTAGGAAGTCCAAAGGCAAACTATGGTAAGAATGTTGAATTTGCTAAAAGATTAATTGGTTCTTTTGATAGTGACTTATCTCAAGAACAAATTGATAGAATTGTGTTTACATATAATCAAGATGAGTTACTAAATATATCTAAGAACGGAATGCAAATGTATCAAGAATATGCTATTGAAGCTAAATTCAAAGATGAGGTTTCATTTTTCATTAGAGATATTTGTATACATAATGGACTTTCAAAAAATGATAAAAAACTTAAAGGTATTTTAAGACATTATGAGAAAATAGAAGATATTGATACTATCATGAATGAATTAAATCAAGTGATAAACTCTTCATTTAAAAATAATCCAAACATGAAAATTGAGTATGCAAAAAAATTAAGAGATCTTATATCAAGATATACTCCTAAAAAAGATATAACTAGTGATGTTTCGCTTAATCAATCACATAGTAGTCAAGAAGATATTGAATCAAAAAGAAACAATAATGATATAGAAAAAGATAATGAACTAACGATGTGAATAATTTAAAATCGTTATAAAGATTCATTATCTTTTTTGTTAAGAAACCAATTTAATGATTTATTTGTTATCCTTGCTATTTCTATTATAAATAATGTTGGTACAGCCGTTTTACCCGATTCATATGCACTGATTACTGAGTGTGTAGTATTTAACTTTTTTGCTAACTTATCCTGAGTATAATTAACTAATTTTCTTGCTTGTCTTATTCTTTCTCCTAATGTCTTTCTATCAATTTCAACTTTATTAAAGTCAATGCTTTTATCATTTGAAAGACCAACTAAGTAATCTATATTAATGTCATATAAATTTGATAATTTATTTAAATAATATAATGGTATTGTGTTTTTATTTATTTCCCATAATGAATATGTAGATCTCTTACACCCTAACCTATTTGATATTTCTTCTTGGGTTATTTCTAATTCTTCTCTTAAATTCTTTATTCTTTTAGTGTCCATATTTATCACCTAGAAAAATTTTCCCATTTTTGCTATCTATTTAGACATTTTGCTATCTTATACGACAAAAAGATGATATAATGATGATAGAAAGGAGTAGAAGCTTTAACAAGAAATTGTAATAGTGGGAGGAAGAAATGAAGAAAAAAATTATTTTAATTAGTTTAATATTGATTAGTTTGTTTGTTATAACTGGATGTAATAAAGAAAGTAGTGAAAAGTACGCATTAGGTGATACAGTCAAGACAGATATTGCAAGTTTAAAATTATTGGCCGGAAAATATACTTATGCTGTAGTTAGCTCAATTACAGATAATTATGGAATGCCAAAAGAATATGATGAACAAGAAGATAGTCGTAACCCTTATGTAGCTGCAAAGGGTCATACACTAGCAAGTTTTACATTTGTTATAGAAAATTTAGATAGAGCATCAATTGATATCGTTGAATCACTTGGTTCAATAAATTATAATAATAAAAGTTATGGTAATAGTAGTGAATATGCAACTGTATATTTAGCTGAATCAGTTGATTATTTAAATTGGGAAAGAATCACATCAAAAAATCTTATACTTTTATCTGGTGAAAAGAGATATATAAGAGCTTACATAGATATACCTGTAGATGTAGATAGTTTAGATGATTCAATGAACTTAACATTCTATTTACCAAAATCTGATAATTCAACTAAACCATTTACTTTCGTAATCTCAAAAGAAGATAGAGATAACTATAAAATTGAAGAATTAACTGACGATGCAGCTGTTAAAAACTTTGATAAAGATGTTGTTCAAGAATATTTTACTAAAAAAATAGATAGCTATACTGTTCTTAATGGAGAAGAAATAAATACAACTATCAAAGGAAGAAAATTCAATGTCACTCAAGTAGATGTAGGTTCTTGGACAGGTACATTTACATTTGAGACTTCAGGTAAAATATATGAAGGCGGTAATAAATACGCTGTTGGATATGCAAATAGAAGATCATGGAAAATTTCAGAAGATACATTATACCTATCTTCAATTACTCAATCTAATCAAACTAACACAAGACCTTATCAAGTTAGAAAAATAAGTGATGGAAGATATTTATTAGTAAATGAAAATGAAGCACGTGGAATTCTTTACATCAAATAAAAAAAAATAATTATTTTAAATTATTAGAACAGTATATGTTACGTATACTGTTTTAATATGTTTATTGCAAACTTCACTATTAAATGCTAGAATACATTTTACATGGAGGAATTATGAAAATAATTAGAGATAACAAAGTTTATGTTCAAAATAGTGACTTAACACATTTAGCAAATGCATTAGCATACTCAGGAATATCATGTCCCGAAGGAGTATTAAATCAAGTATATGGTGATTTTTTCATCTGTACACCTGATAATCAAAATGAATTTAAAGAACTAGAAGGAAAAGAAATTGTTGAATTTTTTTCAAAGTTAGATTATATTGTTGACTATGATAAAGTTAAAGATTTATCAAAAGAAGAACTTAATAATCTTGGAGCACAGTTATGTGATGAAAGAAACAGCCTAGTTAGACAATACAATAATATGGCCTTTAGCGATATGACTGATAACAAAATTCAAAAATTATATTGTAGAATTAAACTACTTGACTATAAAATAAAATCATTAAGTGATTTCTTTTGGTATAAAGAGAAAAAGACTAAAGTTAAATTTCCAAATGGTATAGAGTCACCAGAAAAACCTAAAAGAAAAAATATATTAAGTAGAATATTTAAAAAGAAATAATTTAAAGTCACTAGTATTTAGTGATTTTTTTATAATATTTATCTCATTAAAAATATATATTTTTATGTTTCTATGTGTCATTTTTTAAGTTCTTTAGTGTAAAATTTATTATAATATATAGATAATAATGCCATTAAATGACATAATTTATATAGGTGATGTTTATGAAATATATTTATTTAATAAGACATTCTAGTCCATTTGTAGAAATAGATAATTATAATGATTATTACAATGTCCTTTGGAGCGAGTATAATAAGAATATGATATTATCTACCAAAGGTGAAGAAAAAGCAAAGGAACTAACTAATATTAAGGAATTACATGATATTTCAAATGTTTATTCAAGTAATTCTTTTAGAGCTATTGGTACAGCTAAATATATAAGTGAATTTAATAATACTAAAATTAAACTTGATGATAGAATAAATGAAAGAGAATTTTGTGTCATGTATTTAAATCAATTACCTAGTGACTATACAGAGCATTCTTTTAACGATAAAAACTTCAAAGTTAGAAATGGTGAATCTTTAAATGATATGGATAAAAGATTAAATGATTTTATTAGTGAAGTACTTAGTAAAAATGATAAAACTATTATAGTTATACATGGAATTATGCTTTTATCTTTCTTACAAAATACATGTGAATTTAAATTTGATAATGGAAAAATATATGCAAAATATAAGGAAAAAGAAATCGTTAATGATAAACCTAAGAGTCCCGGTGTTTATAAAATAACTTATGACAATGATAAAATTGTTGATATAGATGTTCTTAATTGATAATTTGATCAAAGTTTTATTACAAAAACTTTTGAAATTATTTTATATTATGTTAAAATTATATATATAAAGGTAGTGTGATAAATATATGAATCAATCTCCAAGTAATTTTAATCAAAATACGTCTTTTAATAACAATTATAGTAATTCTCAGCAAACAAATAAAAAAAATTCAAAGAATATAATTATTATTATCTTGGTATTAATTATAATACTATTGTCTATTATATTGATTATTAATAGAGGGAAGAATAAGGAAGTAACTAATTATAATAACAATAATAGTGTTAATAATAACAATGATGATAATAATTCTAATGATATAGTTTCTGATATTGAATATGATAAAAATGATACATTTCTTATGAGAATTGATGAAATCTTTACTGTTACTGGGCGTGGCACTATAGCAACAGGTCGCGTTGAGCGTGGTTCTGCTAAAGTAAATGATACAATATTACTTATTGGCACAAATAATGAAATGATTACAACAACTATTGCTGGAATGGAAGTTTTTAGAGAATCTATAGATTCTGTTAAAAAGGGAGACAATGTTGGTATCTTACTAAAAAATATAAGCAAAGAACAAATTAATAATGATTATGTTATTACTAAATCTAAATCTATTAAAGCTACTAAAAAGTTTGATGCAATTTTAGAAATATTCGCTACTGATGAAGGAGGAAGAACAGAACCTTTCTTTGAAGATTATACTCCTAACGTTTCATTCGGAGTATTGTCAGATGTTTTAAAGGGCAAAGTAATATTTCCAAAAGGTTTAACATCTGTATCTCCTGGCGATAAAGATGTTAAATTGACTGTAGAATTAGAAAGTAGTATCCTTATGGATCCAGGAACCGAGTTTAAACTTCATGATGATAAAATTACGATAGGACGTGGAATCGTTACAAAGATATATTAATATTATTTATCAAGTATTGATAGTTATATTTTATCATTTTAAGGCAAGAAAAAAATCTTGCCTTTTTAAGTTTACACTCATATTTTTTAAGTATAGTTTAATCAAATGAATGATGATAAAACTATTATTGTAGGTGATTATAATGATTATACTTTGTTCTTGTATTTTGTTAATGATTTAGATAAATCTAATATAAAGTATAAACAAACCAAAAAGTATTTTAGATACAAATATGACAATAAAAAGCTAATGGATACTAGTGAAGAAGAAAAGAACAATAATGGTAATGGATATGTACTTGCTGGCAAATATAATTATTCTTTAGAAGATATTTTAAAAGATAATTAGGAAACTAATTATCTTTTTATATATGCTATTAGTAATGATGTTTATGATTTCATCCATTCTTTATCGGTAGTCATATCTTTTAAATTAATTATGTTCCTGTCAGTTTTTTTGTATATTATAATATGTTTTTTTGCTTTTAACGTATATTTACTTTACAGTATATTAAATGATATTTTTTTATGAAGATGTTAAACTATGTTATACTTTTCTCATATATAAATGCGGATATTATGGAAAACAAGGCAAAAAAAGTACAAGAAAAAGCAACAACATTTTTTAGAAATTCATTACAATATTATGGAAAAGAAATTGCTTTAGATTCAAATCAATTTTTTAGTATTGAGCAAATAGTGAATGATGAAAATTTACAAAATGGAATTTATGATTACCAAGTGCAATATGGTTTCCCACAATCAGGCTGTGTGTCTTTAAAATTTAGTTATAGTGAATCCGAACAGTCTTTTTCAATTAATGGTATTACTGTTTATGCGCTAAGTGCTGATAAGGAATTTATGGTTGCAAACTTTGCCCCTAAAATCGAGCTAGGCAAAATGCGTGTTAGTGCAAATTTCGGTATTGATATGGAAACAACAAAACATACAACTACTGAAGAAATTGCTGACAATCCTAATGCATTAAGTATGTTAGACTTTGCTAATAACGATTTAGGTAAAGCTGAAGTACTTGGAGAATGTTATTTGATGGTTCCAGAAGGAAGTAAAAGAATTCCTATAACTAATAGTAAATCTAAGCATTTAAATAAAGAAAGATAATAATTTGTTTATGATGAAGATTGTTATGGATAATGTGTTTGATGATAACATAAAAAATTTTTGTTTTTTTAAAGATATATGTATTTAATTTTACTAATTAGTGAGTTGATAAAATGAGTGAAAATTTTTCAAAGATGATTTTAATATTTGCTGTATCTTTCTTAATTATTAATTGTATTGGTTACTTGTTTAATATTATAGAACTTATAACTATTGTGAATAATCCTACAGGTGGTGGTGGAATGTCTGTTAGTAATATTCCTACAATTTTAAGTGTGTTAATAACTTGCGTAATTTTGTTAGTAATTAAAATTAAAAATAAAAGATAATTAAAAAAAATCATTCTTTCGAATGACTTAATAACATATTGGAGCAAGTAACCGGAATCGAACCGGCATCTTAGCCTTGGCAAGGCCACATTCTAACCGTTGAACTATACCTGCATTTGCAAATAATATTTTAGCAATAAAATGTATATTTTGCAAGTGATTTATTAAAAAAAGTGGATTAATCTTCAAAATCCACTTTTATATTTTTTATAAAATCATAGTATATATTATTTTTATCACCTGCAAATTGATACTTTAATTTAGTAATTAGATATGGAAAATTATATATTTTAAATCTTTCTATATTTCTTTGTTTGCATATCTTTTCTATCACTTTTATGATAAAGTCTTTATTTGATTTAGGTGGTAAACTTTTATTATATTTTTTTATCATTCTTTTTAATGTAACTTTATCAAATAATCTATCATAATATGCTTCATCTTTGTGTTTGAAATAATATTTATTTCCATCAAGGTTATCTAAGTATTTTAATGTATCATAGTAGCCTAAATTCATTCTATAGATTGATACCTCAGGAGTAAACACTAATATTGATCCTAAGTCTTCTCTTGGTGTTATAATGTGTACTTTAGTATTCTTCCTTGGTTTATATTTTAATTTTCTATTATCCCAAGCTCTAACTGCATATACTTCATCATATCCTTCATCTAGAAGCATATCTATTGGGCAGTTCATATGTACTCCACCATCTAAATAGTACTTATCATCAATAATTCTTTCAAATTTAAAACCAGGTAAGTATGCACTTGCCAAAACATAATCAACAAATTTTCCTTTTGGTATATCACGCTTAAATATCTCAAGAGGCTTTAAATCACTTATACTAAAAGTAACAAGTCCAAAGTTAATCTTACTTTTATAGAATTTATCTTCTTTTAAATTCTTTGATAGAAGTTTTCTTATATTAGTTGTGTCTACTCCTATATTTTTTATTATTTTTTCAATCTCTTCTTTGTTTTCTTTTATTTCTTTTAAATCAAATTTATGATTTGAAATATCGTTCAAGAATTTTCCATTTAAACCAAATAGTTCTTTACTATCAGTTGTTTCCCATAATTTGTACATTCCATCTAGGTTATTGCATGCATAAAATGCTGCGTTTATCGCTCCTATGGACGTACCTGCGACCGCATCAAAAAATATTTTCTTTTTAGATAGAGCTTTTATAGCGCCCGCTTCGTATGCTCCTCTTGCTCCTCCACCTTCTAAAGCTAATGCTTTCATACTAACTTCTCCTTAAAATTCTTTTCTATTATATTTAAACTACAAAGTATGCAAGGTATTCCAAGTATAAATCCACCTACTACATCTGAGAAGAAATGAACACCTAAGCACACTCTTGAAAATGCTACAATACATATCAAGAAACAAAATAGTAATCCAAATGTTACTCTTATTAATGTGTTTGATTTTTGAGTCATTAAATAGAATAAAGTCATGTAAAATACAAGTGATGTTAAAGTGTGACCACTTGGAAAACTATAACTATTTGGTATTTCTATTAATGCTTCTAGTGGTCTTGGTCTTGCTACTAATAATTTTGTGATAAACACTGTGATTCCAGATAATAAATAGCTTCCTGAAAGTGTATAAAAATACCATTTATTCTTTATAAACAATAAAATACACACGATTATTAAAATTGGTATGTACCAATCTCCAAAATTTGTTATAAAGCTCATTGATGCTGTTAACCTTTTGTCATTTATATTTCCAAAAAATTCAATTACTTTATAGTCAAAGTTTACAATATATTTGTAAATATTACTATTTTTAATCACAATAAAAGATACTATCAAGAAGATAATAATTAACATATATATCCAATTTTCTTTAAGTATCTTTTTTATCATATTATTATTATAACATAGTTTTTAATTATTTAATCATAAGTTTATTTGGTACCGTAAACCCTATCTCCTGCATCACCTAAACCTGGTAAAATATATTTATTTTCATTTAAACATCTATCTACACAAGAAGTATATATTTGAACATCTTTATGTGCTTTTTTTAATGCTTTAATTCCTTCAGGGGATGAAATTATACATAAGAATTTAATTTTTTTAACGCCATCTTTTTTTAGTCTATCGATTGTAGCAATAGCACTTCCGCCAGTAGCAAGCATTGGATCTAGAATAAATACTTCTCTATTTTCTATACCTTTTGGCATTTTGTAATAGTATTCTACTGGTTCAAATGTTTTTTCATTTCTATAAAGTCCTATATGCCCTATTTTAGCATTTGGTATTACGGTTAATATACCATCTACCATGCTCATTCCTGCTCTTAATATTGGTACAAAAGCATATTTATCTTCATTTAATTTATATGTTTTATATTTTTCTAAAGGAGTTTTTATTTCACATTCTTCAAGTACTGCATCTTTAGTTGCTTCATAACATAGAAGTACTGATATTTCACTTATTATTTCTCTAAATTCTTTAGTTCCAGTATTTACATCTCTAAGTATTGATAATTTGTGAGTGACTAGAGGATGATTTAAAACTATTTCTTTCATTATTTTTCCTCCTTAATTAATAAGTTTAAAAGTATACCAACGATTGCTGCTAAGCTCATACCTGATATTGAAAGATTTATATTTTTTGTTACTACTGATATAGCTGCTCCACCAAGTCCTAAAACTAACATTGAAGAAGCTACGATTACATTTTTTGTATTTCCAAAATCAACTTTATTTTGAATTAATATTTTAAGTCCATTTACTGATATAAATCCATAAAGTAATATTGATACTCCACCTAGTACTGGAGTTGGTATTGATGAAATGATAGCTGTTAATTGTCCTAAGAATCCAAATATTATTGCTATTACTGCTGCTAGTCCAATTACCCATACAGAAGCTACTTTAGTCATACCAACTACTGAAGTATTTTCTCCATATGTAGTGTTAGCTGGTCCTCCAATAAGTCCTGCTGCAAATGTTGCAATTCCATCTCCCATAAGTGTATTATCTAATCCTGGATCTTCTATTAAATCTTTGTCTATTATTTCACTTAATACTTTGTGATCTCCTATATGTTCTGCAATTGTAACTAATGCGATTGGTACTATAGTAAGTAGTGCTCCAAAATTTAATTTATAGTGAATAAATGGTAGATAAAAATCTGGTTTTGATATTATTTTAGCGCTTGCTATACCGGAATAATCCACCATGCCAAGTATCATTGATGCTATATATCCTGCTACCATTCCCATTAAGAATGGTATTACTTTTAGGAATCCTTTTCCTCTTACTGCAAGTACTCCTGTTGTTAAAAATGCTACTAACGCTACTACTATGTTTTTCCATGGAACTGTTTCCATATTAAGCCCTATTTCCTCTACTGCAGTTGGTGCTAGCGATAATCCTATAATCATTATCATTGGTCCTACTACTATAGGTGGCAATAACTTATTAATCCATTTTTTACCTACTAATTTAATTATTAATGCTACTAATACATATACTAGTCCTACTGCCATTATTGCAGTAAATACGCTTGATTTTCCACTCTTAGCAAATCCTACTATCATTGGTGAAATAAATGCAAATGAGCTTCCTAAATATACTGGACTTTTTCCTCTAGTACATATTATATAGATTAGTGTTCCTATTCCTGAAGATATTAATGCAACTGGTATAGAAAGCACCTCACTTCCAGATGCAGTGTTCACTAAAATTGGAACTAAAATTGTTGCTCCAAACATTGCGAATACATGTTGCAAAGATAAAAGTATCCACTTAAGTATTGGTGGCTTTTCATTAACATCAAGTAACATTTTATTGTTTTCTTTCATATTTCCTCCTTTTAAACAATAAATTATGGCAAAAAAAATCTCATCAATTAATGATGAGAAATTTAAAAAGAATTAAAATCAATAGTGATACCTGAACACTTTTTTAATATTTTGTTAGGTTTTACTTTGTTTAATTCTATCATCTATTTTTTTACCTCGTTAAAATATTAACATATTAATTTAATTATTGCAACTATTTTTTTACTTTAAAATTCTTTTTGGTGTCCATGTACTTATTAGTATATCATCAGAGTCATTAGTTTCTCTTCTAAGTTCATCTAATGCTTCAAGACCTTCCATGTCTGTATATGCTTCATAATCTAATATTAATTTTTTCTTTTGACGTAATAGTTCTAACATTTTAGATACATTTGTCTTTTCACTTTGTCCACTTGGGGTTTTTAATGCTTCTTTTGAGTATAGTACATAGTCACCATCAGTTGTTTCTATAATTGGTGTGGCTGTTTTTATATTAACGCCTTCGCCTTTTAACATTTCTTGAATATATAAAGTCATTTCAGTATCTGAAAGAGATACTATTAAATTAGGAAATCTTTTTGAAAAGTTTGTTAAACAAAACATTGTATAATCTATTGATGCCATTTCATCGTTTTCAGTTCTATATATTATTGGTTTTCTTGTTCTAACATGTTTATCTAATTCTTTTGAATCGAATGTAAAACCATTTCTTGTCATAAAATGTAATCCATCTATTCTTTTGTTTGCTAGTAATTCGTTATTCGCTTTATATGAACAAATATTAGCTTTTTTTATTATTTTCATAGTAATATACCTCCATTTCCTTTTCCCCTTCTTGCTGAGTGTATATTATACCCTATTTTCCTTCAAAAAGCAATAAAAAAGATGATCACTCATCTTTTAATATATACTGGAGTACCCACTTCTACCATTGAATATAGTTTTTCGGCTGCTTTAGTTGGTATATTTACGCATCCATGACTTCCATTAGTTAAATAGATCTTACCACCAAATTTCTTTCTCCATGAGGCATCATGTATTCCATAACTTCTTCCATCATATCCTATCCAATATTTAACAAATGACTTATATTTTTTTGTTACAAGATATGTATTTCTTGCCTTTTTATTTACTCTAAAGTTTCCAAGTTTGGTTGCTCCATTAAGACCTGTTGTTACATCTGTTGTAAAGACAGCTTTCTTTTTAACATAATATACTAGTTTTTGTGTAGATATTTTAACTTCTATATAAGTATTCTCATCTTTTGTTGTTACATGTACTTTTACAGTTTCTTCTGCTTTGTTTCCACTTGAATCTTCTACAGTATATTTTATTTCATAATTTCCTTTTTTATTAATATCTACAGTTGATTCTACTTTAACTTTATCAGTTATATCTCCATCGTAATTATCCATAGCAGTATATGTAATATCATCACATTTTTCTTTTATCGTACAATAAATTTCCTTATCACTTATGTTTAATGTTGGTGCTTTAGTATCTACTATAGTTACTTTTCTCTTTAGTGTTTTGTTATATTTTTTATATTGTAATGTATATTCTATATCATATGCTCCTACTTTAGTATTATCAATATTATTTATTATTTTTACTTCGTTTTTATAATTTTTTCCATCAAATTCCGCAACGTATCCTTCTTCTACATAGTTATTCCCATAATCAAGTGTAACATCCTTACTTCCTAATATTTTAAATCCGCTTTCTAATGCATCTATTTTTTCACGTTCAAAAAAACCAATAACTGATGCTGTTATTGTTAGAATAAGAAAACTCATTGTTAATAAAATTTTTACTAAGTTATTTTTCATACTCACCTATTATATATTTATAATATCATATCAAATATAATTTTTCCATAAAAAAAGTAACAATTAATGTTACTTTATATAGTTTTTATCCAATTCTAAACGCTGGTGATACACCATATAAATTGGTAGCAGTTGGATTTGACATTTCCCCTCCATCTGTAATAAATATAAAGCCACTATTGTCTCCTTCAACTGTGGAACGTAGCCACCAATGCGTTGCTGTTCCATTATATTTTTTTGTTGCACCATATGAGTTTTTAATATTTCTATCTTTATAGTAATCAAGTTGTCTAGTTAAATTGCTTGTTAGCTCATTTAATAAATTATTGCTTTCACCCAATACTTCTGTAACTGAAAGTAAATATATTTTATCTGTTGTCTCTATATTTTTATTATCACTTTGTCCATAATTAGATATTACTTTAGTATTAATAATTGCATTTTTTAAGTCTTGTGGCATACTATTATATATATCATTGTTTGCAAATGTTCTTATTTGAGTTTTTTCCCATCCTCCAACATTTGTTGCTGTTGTATTTATTTTCATTTTAGTAATAATATCTGTAAATTCTATTACAAATCCACAGGCTGTTTGCGAAAATCCTTCTGTAGAACATTCACTTGGAGTAGACATATTTGCTATTCTTACTACATGTTTTCCGTTACTTCCTAAATCTATCTCTTTAGTGTCTCCAACTTCATAGTTTGGTGTATTACCACTTTTTATAGCTTTAACAATCGTATCCCATGAATCTTCTTCAAAAGATATTGTTTCAATTACCTCTTCCTTATTTTCGCATTCTCCCTCAATAACTTCAGCTATATCTAATTTTGATATATCATTAAACTTTCCACTAATACAATATGTACCATCATATGCTTTAAAATCAGTTATGTTTCCTGCACTATCAAGTTTAATATCATAATCAATTTTATTACCTGTTAGATCTAGTTTATTTCCGTTTGAACTTATTGTATTAACATTATTTCCTAATATGCTTTCACTAACATATTTTTTTTGCGCTTCCTTATAAATTGTTCTAGCCTCCGTTAAAAATGTTTGTTTCTTTGCGCTATTATACATATTTATTACGTTAGGTAATGCAATTATTACTAATATTGCTAAAATTGCTATTACTGCAAGTAACTCTACTAATGTAAAACCTTTTTTATCTTTCATTTTATCACCTATTTTAATACTATCATAATAGTTTTATTTTTTCTATAATAAAAAGTAACAATTAATGTTACTTGATATTTCTTTTACTATGAAATAAATATTGTATTGCTAAACCTGAATATTCTTTATATTTTTCTTTAGCAAATCTTTCTATTGTTTTTTGATCATCTTTTATTCCATATATTTCTTTTATATTTTGTTTTACCCATGTATCTATTGGAAAAGTATCTAATCTTTTATATCCAAATAATAATATACACGAAGCTACTTTAAGACCTATTCCTTTAACTTTCATTAATTCATTTGTTGCTTCTTCTGTTGATAAAGTGTTTATATCTTTTAAACTTGGATACTTAATTAAGAAGTCTTCTAAATATTTATCTCTAAATCCTACTCCAAGTTCTCTAAAGTCTTCGCTTTTTAAGTTTTTTAATTGTTCATATGTTGGAAATAAATAGTATTCTTTATTATTAAATTCTACTTTTGTTCCATATTTTTTGCATAATAGATTTATACTATTAGATATTCTTTTAACATTATTATTTTGACTTATTATGTAGCTAATACACATTTCGAATGGACTTTGGTTTAGTATTTTATATCCATTACATTTGTTTATTATTTCTTTCATTTTATCATCACTGTTAATAAGTTGTTGGTTTATGAAATTATAGTCTCTTTTTAGATCAAAATATTCTAAAATTACTTCTTTTAAATTTTTATTATTATTTGAACTTACTATTAAAGTGTTAGTAACTTGTTTAATGTTTATTACTCTATCACTTAATATATTAGTAAAGCTTTCATCTGTTTCCTCTATTACTCTGAAACATGCTCCACTTAGTATAGTATCTCTTAAATTAAAATCATTTACTTCTATTTTCATTTTATAGTCCTAACTTTTTATAGTAATCGTTATCTAGTATTAATGAAGACATACTAAATTTTTGATATACTTCTGTATTAATGTTTTCTATATATTCTTTAGATACTTCTTCATTTGTAGTACTTGTAAATTCTTTTGAGACGCTATTATATTTTCCTTTATCTGATACCCAACTTCTATCAGATAGTATTGCTAAACCTTCAGTTTCACTAAATATATCTTTTCCCATAAGTAGTCTTGAATCATAATCCATTCCAAATAAATTAAGTACTGTTGGTAAAATATCTATTCCTGAAACTACTTTATTAACTTCTGTTTTCTCTATTGTTGGATTATATATTATTAATGAAGTATGATAATTTTCAAATTTACCACTTCTATCTATTTTACTTACTTCGTTCATTTCTGATGTTTTTAGTCCATATGGATAATGATCTGGTGCGATAACTATTAATGTATCATTTAATAAATTCTTTTCTTCTAATTTATTTAATAGTTTTGACATTGCTTTATCTAATTCTATTTGTGTTGCATAATATGCTTTAACTGCTGTACTATATTTTAAATTTTTTACTGCTTTTTTATTTCTTGATGCCATATTATTACCATAGAAATTATAATTTAAATGTCCACTTACTGTCATATAATATGTTACGAATGGTTTATTATCTTTTAAATAATAGTCAAATGTTGCATCCATCATTTCAGCATCACTATTTGGCCAATGCTTACAATTCATTTTCTTTTCTAGTCCATTACCACAACCAATATATTTAAACCCTATATTTGTATGTGATTTTTCTCTACTATAATATTTGTATGTATGATTATGAAAAGCATATGCATTATATCCTTCTTTTTTAAATATATTTCCAAGACCAAACGGCATTGATAGTTTGCTTGTTGCTTTAAAACTCCATACTCCTTCTTTAGGAATTAAGCTCATTAAATTCATATATTCACCATCAGATGTTGAAACTGGATATAAAGGTTGATAATAATTATTAAAAACAAATGAATTATTAGCCATCTTATAAAGTGTTGGTGTAATATTTTCATCTATTGCGATTGTATCGAATGCTTCAGCTGTTATAAATATCAAATTTTTTCCTTTAAACATTCCTGTATACTTGTTCTTTTCAGTTGGTTCAACACTTTGAAAATATTTATGCATATTTATTAAATTATTATCAGTTGTTTCAGATATTAACTTGTCGAAATCTATGTCATATACGTTATATTCTTTTTTCTCTTCTTTTATAACCGGTTCAGTTTTCTCTTCGATATACATCTCTTCTTTGAATCCAAATAAATATCTATATATATCTATTGTTTCCATTGTTAATAAACCAGTTTTGTTTATTGTTAACATTGGAGCATGTGTTTTAAATAATAATCTTCTTAATGAATAAATTCCTTTATTATCAAAATGTACTAAAGTAGTTATTCCTATAATCGATAATATTAACGCTACTACTTCACTTATAACTATTGTTTTATTTGGTCTTTTAAAATTAAATTTCTTATTAAAGACTAAGAATAAAATATATGGAATTAGTATTATTACAAATATATACCAAATTCTTAATATAACATCTATTATCATTTGCCAAAATTGCATTACTTGACCTGTACCTGTTGTAAGTGAAAAAAAAGAAAATATTGAATCA
Organism: uncultured Clostridium sp.; assembly: GCA_902492325.1. Classification (GTDB taxonomy): domain Bacteria; phylum Bacillota_I; class Bacilli_A; order RF39; family UBA660; genus CAG-1000. The sequence goes on along the minus strand of CABULC010000002.1, from coordinate 184,793 downwards.
TAGAAATTATAATATACTATTTGAGCAAGTGTAACCAGTGTTAAAGCTGATGTTAATATAATGTTTAATACTTTATTTACTTTTTCACTAAATAATGTTGTTATCGTACTAAAAATAACTATGAAAGGTATACTAAATAGTATAACCATTAATGTATTAACAGAAAATAAATTTCCTATTATAAATGCTCTATATACTAATTCTAAAAATATAATATAAAATAGCCACCAAAGGTGAACTACAATTTGTTTATTCTTTTTCATACTACTTATCTTTTGCTTTCTTAATTATTGTTAAACATATTATTGATAATATTATTAAAAGCATAACTATTAATAATATAGTTAATTCTACTTCATAACTTGTTTCAGATATGTTTAGAATTTGTGCTAATAATTTCATTCAAATCACCAATATAATTATACTAAAATTTAATATTTCATTCAACATTATTTATATACTTGTATGGCTTCGATATGTTATAATTAGTTAGAGGTGTAGATATGAAAAAAGATATTAAAAAAGAAATAGAAAACACTGTTAATGAGAAAGTAAATTTGATTAATAAAACCCCTGAAAATATTAAGATTGCATTTTTACTTAATTTGGCTTTTTCTATTGTAGAAGCAATAGGTGGAATTTTAACTAATAGTATTTCTATTATTTCAGACTCTCTTCATAATTTAGGTGATTCTATAACAATTGGTATAAACTATATATTTGAAAAGAAAAGTAAGAAACTTCCTAATAAAGAATACTCTTATGGTTATTTAAGATATACTATGTTAGGTTCTTTAATAGCATCTTTTATTTTACTTGTAGGTAGTGTTGTTATTATTTATAATGTTGTTCCAAGATTAATTAAGCCTTTAAGTGTTAATTATGATGCAATGATAATATTTGGTATATTTGGTCTTTTAATTAATTTATATGCAACTATTAAAATTATGAGAAGTAAAGATAAAGATAAAAAAATCAATACCCATATGATTGAAGATACTGTTATTTGGTTATTCATTCTTACTGGAAGTATATGTATTAAAGTATTTGATTCAGTTATTATAGATCCAATTTTATCTTTATTAATAGCTATTTATATTTTATATCAAGTTTATAAATATATGAAAAATATATATAACATTTTTATGGAAAAAGTTCCTAAAAACGTTAAAATTGATGAAATAAAGAAAGATATTGAAGAAAATGAAAACATAGATAATGTTCATCATATACATATTTGGTCTATGGATGGAGTTAATAATTATATGACTGCTCATATACATTTAAATAAAGTACTTAGCGAAGAAGAAATAATTAAAACTAAAAATGATGTTAAAAATAAACTTATGGAAGATAAAATAAATCATATTACTTTAGAAGTTGAATATTTCAATGAAAGATGTGATTCTAGTAAATGTAAAAACTAACTTAGTGTTAGTTTTTTTGTTTATTTATTTAGTTAAATTTGCTACAATTATATTATAATAAGGAGTAGATATGAACGAAGAATATGATTCAATTATAGTTGGTGCTGGAAATGCTGGTTTGATGGCTGCTTTAAACATAGCTAAGAATGGTAAAAATGTTTTAGTTTTAGAATCTAATAGTATGCCAGGTGGACTAGCTACTAGTTTTGTTCGTGGAAGATTTGAATTTGAAGCATCACTAAGAGAATTAAATGATTTTGGTAGTGAAACTAACAAAGGAGATATTCGTAGTTTATTTGATAAATTTGATTTAAATGAATCTATTGAATGGGTAGAACTTCCTGAAGCATATAAAATAATTAAGACTAATAATCCTAAAGAAGAATATGTTATTCCATTTGGTATAGATGAATTTATTAAAAAAATGGAAGAAATAGAAGAAGGTTCTAAAGATAAAGTATCAGAGTTCTTTGAACTAGCTAAAGAAGTTTATAATGGTGTTTCATACATTAAGAATAATGGTTATGATTATGATTATTTAAAAAGCAATTATCCTAACTTTGTAAATACTGCTTCGTATTCAGTAGATGAAGTGTTTAAAAAATTAAAACTTCCTAAAAAGGTTGAAGATATTATTAAGTCTTACTGGATATATTTTGGTGTTTCATCAATTAATATGAATTTTGCTCAATATATATATTTCTTCTATCAATATATTAATATGAAAGGATATGTTCCTAAAAATAGAAGTCAAGAAATATCTAATGCTATTGAGAATAAAATAATTGGTTATGGTGGAAAGATATATTACAATGAAACTGTTAATAAAATCTTGGTAGAAAATAATGAAGTCTGTGGAGTAACTACTAAAAAAGGAAATATGTATAAATCAAAACATGTTATTGTGAATAGTAGTCCTTTAAATGTTTATTCTACTATGCTTGATAATGTTCCTAGTTTTGCTTTAAAACTTACTAATAGTAGAAAACTTGGAGCTAAAGCTATTACTGTTTATTTAGGTCTTAATAAAAGCGCTAACGACCTTGGAATTAAGAATTATATGTATTTAGTTTATAACGATCTTGATAGTAATATTGAGAGTGAAAAAATGAAAAGTATTGACTCTAATACTATTATTGTTACATGTTTGAATAACGCTGTTAGTGATGCTTCTATTGAGGGTACATCTATTTTAACTATAACTGCTTTATATTTTGATAATCCATTTGATAAAGTGTTGAATGAAGAAAATTATTACTCTTTTAAAGAAAAAATTGCAAATAAATTAATAAATAGATTAGAAATTGCTTTAGGAGTTAATATTAAAGAGAATATTGAAGAAATAGAAATATCTACACCAATTACATATTCTAAGTATAACAGCTCTCCTGATGGCTGTATTTATGGTTATACGATGAATAATTTTGATTCATCTTTATCAAGAATGACTAATAAAAACGAAGACAATGTTATTAAAGGATTAAGACTATGTGGTTCTTATTCATACTATGGACATGGATATGATAATACATACTTAAATGGATATGAAATTTCAAATATGACACTTAAAGATATAGAAATGGATGGTGAAAAATGAAAGCAATAAAAATATCATCTTTTCCTAATAAAGATTTTAAGAAATTTAAAAAAATGAAAGAAGATAGAGAAAAGATTATTAATAAAACTTCATCTTCTCCTATTAACAATGAATATATAGTTGATAGAATAGCTAAAAGTGTTCACCCTTCTTATCAAAAATTAATGATTAAAAATATCGTTGATGTTAATGAGGATATTAAAGTATTTTATTTTTGTAATGCTGATGGTGGAAGTTTAGCTACATTTAGACCTGGTCAATATATAACATTACAATTTCAATTTGATAATAAATTTGTATCACGTGCTTATTCATTATCTAGTTCTCCAAAAGATGCTTTAAATAATGTATATAGAATAAGTGTTACAAGAATTAAAAATGGCTTAGTTTCTAATTATATGTTAGATAAATTAAATATTGGTGATACTGTTGATTCCTTATCCCCTTCTGGATATTTCTTTCCATCAAGCATAAGAGATAAAAAGCAAATAGTTGGTCTTGCTTCTGGATATGGAATTTCTCCACTTTTGTCTATTGCTAAAAGTATTGAAGATAAAACAATTGACAAAGATATAACAATTTTTTATGAAGCAAATGATGAAAATTCATTTATATATAAAGATGAATTAAAGAGACTTTCCAACACTTATAATAATATTAGAGTTATCTTTATAAATAAAAGTAATTCTAAAAATAGAATTACGGTTAATATGATTAAAAGCTTTGTGACTTCTAATTTCACTGTATTTGCTTGTGGAAGTTTAGATTTTTATACTGAAATGAAGAATGAACTTTCTGTTTTAAATTTAGATATTAAAGATATAAGGTTTGAAAGTAGTCCACTTATTGAAGAAAATATGGGTGACACTGTTGAAACTCCTAATGTTGTTGACATAGTTGTTGAAGAACCTAAAAAGAAGAAAAAGAAAAAATCAAAAGATGAAGAAGAAATAGAAAAAGAACCTGAAGTTGAAGTTAGTGAACAAACTCCTACTGAACTTCCAACACAATATAATATAAAAGTATTTTCAAATGATGAAGAATATAATGTTACTTGTTTTGAAAATCAAACTATATTGTCTGCATTAGAATTAAGTAATGTACGAGTTAGAAGTAAATGTAAATGTGGAGAATGTGGTTATTGTAGAAGTCTACTTCTTTGGGGAACTATTCGTGTTAAAGATGGAATGGAACATAGGCGTAAAGCAGATATAAAATTTAATTATATTCATCCATGCTGCAGTTATCCTACTAGTGATATTACAATAAAAATAGACAATTAAAAAGAAGATTATTCATCTTCTTTTTTTATTCCAAAGAATGTTTGTTTTATATTTTCAATATTTGGATAGTCTTTATTATTAATACTTTTTAAGAATGTTTTTCTATCATAATAAAGATTTATCTTTTTAACTTTGTTTTTCTTTGTATCTATTATGTAATAGTATGTAGTATTATCCATTCTACATCCACTACTACCTATTCCATAGAATTCTTTTCCATTTATAAAATCTATTCTTTCAGCGTGTTCATGTCCATAAAATACATAGTCACTGTCTATTTTATCCATTTCTTTTTTATATGTGTCATCTCTAAAAATACTTAAATGTTTGAATGGATATTTTGTTTTATTATCAAGTAAAAAATGTATAAATGTATATTTTTTATTGTTAATAAAAAGTTCATAAGATAATTCTTGGTCTTTTAATTTCTTTAGATTTTGTTTTGAGATAGTACTTGTTACCCATAGATTATGATTCTTTTTATTTATATTACTATCTGGATCTATTGAAACACCTTTAGTACAATAAAGTTCATGATTTCCAAGAATAAATGTTACTTTCTCTTTAAATAGTAAATCCAAGCATTTGTTTGAATCAGGTCCAAGTGAAACCGCATCTCCTAAAAAAATAGTTTTATCTATCTTCTTCCCTTTTATATCTTTAAGAATTGATTCAAGTGCTTGATAATTTCCATGTATATCTGAGAATACTGCTATTTTCATATTATTCACCATTTTAATTTTAACACTTTTATAAAGAAAAAAGAATTACATCAGTAACCCTTTACATTTAATGTATTAATATTATAACAAATTTTCCTTTTTATTTAAAGACTTGTATTAAAATTAATTATCAGTAAAATTGTTTATAGGAATTTGGGGTGTGAAATATGAAAAAAGATAATTTTAAATTGAATGTTAAGAGAACGTGGAAATATATTAAAGAAGCTAAATCCTCTTTAATTGGTTATGGTTCAGTCAGTGTTGTCGAGGCCATTATAACAACAATTCTTCCATTATTATCTGCCAAGATTATTCTTAATATGACTAATGGAGTTATTAATCAGTTGATAATATCTTCTGTCGCAGTGTTATTTATCGAACTTATACTTTACTTAATGGTATATTTTAAAGGTTTTTTTTACCAAAAAATATATCAGAAAACATTGATTGGTATTCAAAAAGATGTAACAAGGGAGATATTAAATTTAGAAATTGAAGAAATAGATAAAAATTCTTCTGGTTTATTTATAGATAGAGTTAACAAAGATACTACTGATATAGCTAAATTATTTATGGAATATGCTTATTGGATTTCCTATATAATTACTAATGTTGGAGTTCTTGTAACAGTATATATACTTAATGGTTATTTATTTATATATGCAATTATTACCTCTTTAGTAGTATATTCTATCAATAAGAAAAGGCTTAATAAACAATACGATATAAGTAAGAAATTAAAAGCAATTCAAGAACAAAAAACTGGTTTAACTAGTGAAGTTGTAAGAGGTATTACAGATATTAAAGTATTGAATGCTACTGATACTATATTAAAACAAACTTCAGATAAAATTGAAGAATCTACCAAAGAAGAAATAAATTTTATGAATATCAAAAGATTTTATATGTATTTAGAGAACAATGTAAGAAGTATTACTGACTTAGGTTTAATACTACTAGGTTGTTATCTTTATAGTAGCTCTCTTCTTGATATTCCAACATTTATAATCATATTTAATTATCAATCTAAAATTAAAAATTTATTAATGGGTATTGTTCAAATAATAGAATATAATAAAAAGTTTAATGTTGCTTCTGATAGAATTTATGAATTAATAGATGATAATAAATTTAAAAAAGAAAAATTTGGTACTACTAGTATTGAAAAATTAAATGGAAATATTGAATTTAAAAATGTAAGTTTTGGATATGATAGAATTAAGGTTCTTAAAGATATGAGTTTTGAAGTTAAAGAGAAAGAAAAAGTTGCTTTTGTTGGTAAAAGTGGCGCTGGCAAAACAACTATATTTAATTTAATTACTAAGTTATATGATGTTGACAAAGGTGAAATACTTTTTGACGGTCATAATATTAATGATCTTACTTGTTCTACTATTAGAGATAATATGTCTATAATAACTCAAAGTCCTTATATATTTAACTTCTCTATTAAAGATAATTTATTACTTGCAAAAGAAAATGCCACTATGAAAGAAATAAGAGAGGCTTGTAAGATGGCTTGTATTGATGACTATATAATGAGCTTACCCGAAAAGTATAATACTGTTGTTGGTGAAAATGGTGTTACATTATCAGGTGGTCAAAAACAAAGACTTGCTATTGCTAGAGCTTTACTTGTTAAAAGTGAAATAATTCTATTTGATGAAGCTACGAGTGCTCTTGATAATGAAACTCAAAGAAATATAAAAAAAGCAATTAATAATTTAAATGGTAAATATACAGTATTAATAATTGCTCATAGACTTTCTACTGTAATAGATTCTGATAAAATATTTGTTATTAATGATGGTAAGGTTATTGATAGTGGTAGTCATAAAGAGCTCTTAGAAAGATGTGAATTCTATAAAGAATTATATAAAAGTGATTTAGAAAAGTAATTGGAAGTATTAAGCTTCCTTTTGTTATTAAATAATTTTCCATCTATCACGAAATATGTAAAGTTTTATTAAATATTTAAATTTAACTATGATGAATGCTATAATATAATTGTATAAAGATATAAGGAGTATTTGTTATGGATGAGAAGATGGCTTTATCTACTAATATTAATAATGCTTTAAAGTCCAATTTCATAATTGAGATGTTGAAAAGAAATTGGGAACAAAGTAAAAGTATTGGTGTTCTAGGGAATCTGCTAGGAGAAGTATATACTCATATGATTATTCATAAAGATGGTTTTGGTTTTGAATACTATATGAATCAAATGGAATCATTATATGCTAAACTTGGTACTAAGCAAATTGCTCCTGAACAGTTTGATGTTGAAAAAGCAAAAGTTATTTCCTTTGTAATTGCTAATAAACTTGGTATTGATATATCAAACGGTCTTTCTACTGAAGACGAAAAAACAATTAAGGATTTTTATTTAAGAGAATATATTCAAGAAGGTTTTGTAACACATTCATTTCCTGATGCATATAGTGAATCAATTATGACAAATGGTCTAATTGCAAATCCTAGTAATAGAGCTAGCACGACTTATGATAAGCAGTGGGTTCAAGATACCTTTATGAGTAAAGGTGTAGCAGCGCCAATTGGAGGATATCCTTATTATGGTGGCACTGGTATATATTATGAACATGATTATTCTAAAATTTTTCAACATGCTATATATTCACCTGAATGGTTTAATTGGTTTACTTCTTCTGATCATCTGCTTGGTTTTCAGAGTATTGAGAATTCTCCATATATATTAAGAAATCAGGAAGCTTGCAGAAGAAATGTTTTGGATTTGTGTACAAATGCAGGGCTATCAGAAGATGAAACAAAAAGAGTTATTGATTTATATCAACAAAATTATGATAAATATTCTTCTCCAAAGCTTAACGTAGGATTAATATCTAAACAATTAGTTGGTAAAAACGATGTATCAAGAGCTGTTCCTAGTGATTTAGGGCTTCTTGATACCATAATTTATACTATGAAAGATAAAGCTTCTGAATATACAGAACATCAAGGAAATGTCTATTATGATACTATTAGTCCTTCTGATATTATATTTACAAATATACCAGAAGCTAATATGTATATTAAGGTCCAAGAATATAATCGTGAATCTAAAGATCATTTAACTAATCCTAGAAACAATTATGCAATAGTTAGAAGAGCAATTAAAAATGAATCTAGAATGACTCCAAAGATGGTAGAAAATGTTATGAAATTAAAAAGTATGTTAGAAGAAAAAATTAGTGGACTCGATAATAAGCCTTCGCAATTAACTGATAGTGTTGAATTACAAACATTTAGAGTTAAAAAAGAACAAAGGGATTCTGCTTCTAAAAATATAAATCAAATGTCTACTACTAAAAAAGAAATTTATGAATTACAATGTAAGATAACAGAAGAACATAACTTATCAAGAACCATTGAAGATAAAAATGCAAAGTCACTTGTCAGATCTTCTGGTGGGTTTGCCGGACAACTAGTGCTAACTATTATATCTATGTTTGTAGCTTGTGCTTTATTTTTGATTGTATATTATTTATATAGATAGAGGTAGTTATGGAAGATAAAAATTATAACGAAATTATATTAAACTGTTATAAAAAAGTTCAAGAATTTGATCAAATAATAAATAATAAATTGCTTAACTTTGTAACAAATTGTATTGTGTTTGAAAAAACATCTAATCATAAATATGAGATACAAAAAAATATTAAATTAAACAAGATATATTTGCAAGGCTATGTACTTGACTCTCCTGTTTGTAAGTACTTGAAGGAAAAATATAAACATAACTATTCTATTAATGAATTACATGAGTTTATTAATTTGTATGAAAAAGAAAGTGGCTCTGATTTCGTATCTTATCATGATGCGTTGAATTTGTTTGAAGATGCAAATAAATTAGAAGAATTAGTAGATAACAAGATTGAATATGAAATTAATGTTGTTAAAGGTTTTACTAATAAAATTCTAAGTATAGATAGTATAGAAAAAAGTAAATATCAGGTTCTTTTTGATGATATTGAGAATACAATTATTAATTACTATTTTAAAAGTAGTTTAATTAATGGTGATTGTTTAAAGTTAATTATTATGATTGTTAATGACATATTTAATTATTTTTCATCGGGGAACATTGAAATTCCAAAAGAATATATAAATCACGAGTAAGTTTTACTCGTTTTTTTGACATTAAAAAAGCTAACAAATTTATGTCAGCTCTAATATTTATTTTGGAGCGGATTGGTTAAGTTATTTACAACTTTTCCATCACAATTGAGAATTAATACATTTTGTGTCAATTTCTATATACATAATACCATAAAATTGCAAAATGTGTAAATACATTAATTAAAATTTTGAAAAATTGCAAAAAAGTATGCTATAATAATTAAGAGGGTATGATTATGTATAATGTAAAAGAATTAAGAGAAAAACTTGTGGAAAAAGTTGCTGGATTGGGAATTGAACCAAAATTTAAAGAAAATCCTGCATATGCTTCAGCAATATCAGAAATTGATAGTTTAATTGGACAAATGAATATGTTTGAATCAGCCGAATCAGTAACAGTTCAAGAAGAACAAGGTAGTATTTCGTTTAATTGGATTTCACCAGTTGGAGTAAAATATTCTATGAGCATTTCATGTTCTAGTCCTGAAACTTTTAGCTGTGTTAGAACTGAAGAGAAAAAGCCATTTATTGGAACAAATGGACAAACTATTAGAGAAAAAAATGTTATAGAACAAGTTGCTACTATCGATAAATCAGGTTTTATAACCTTAATTACCAATGGTTCAATGGTAGATAATATTGATTGCAGTGTTGGTAAATGTAATAATACCACTTGGGCTGAAAAAAAATACTATACAGCTAATGGTGTGATGAGGGACAGAGAGTATAAAGGGTTTTCAAGAGGAGAATTAACTGAAGACTTTGATAGAACAAGAGTTGGTTCTATGCTTTATATTCCAAGACAAGCGTTTGGTTTTGGATTTTGGCATGATAAATATGAAACAAGAACATTATTAACTAGAGATAAATTGGATACTGCTAGAATAGTTTCAGAAGATAAATCAAAAGGAATAAGATATAGTGCTATTACTCCTTTAAATCAAGAACATGGATTAAGAGATATGGTACTTCCTGGCGGATATGATCCATATCCACAAGATGTTGTTATTTCTCCATTATCACATGAAGAAATAGAAACTATGATACAAAGAGAAAATAATCCAAAAGTCGCAGAAGGATTAAGAGTATATGCAGTCGGCAGAGAAAACTATTATTATAGTACTTCTGAGGACAAAAACTTTGTTAGCGAAGGTATTTCACAATCGCAAGGTATTTCTAAATAATAACATAAGATTTTAAAAGACGATAGTTTACAATGATAAGCAATTGTCTTTTTCTTTGTCTTCTTTATCGGTATAAAAATCTTCAGCAGATTCTTCCATTTCTTGATTCATATGTTTAGTTGCTTTTTCAATTTCTTTTTTGTTAAACAGATTAAATCCTTTAAATCTTCTTTCTTCTTTTCTTTTATAATTTCTAGAGTTCTTTTTCTTTTGAACTTGGCATTCTTCCAATAATTCTTTTGATACTATTGGCTCAACAACATTTTCATAATAAGTTGGAACTCTATTTCTTTTACCATGAACGAAGTCGCCTTTATATATTTCATTTTCAAGAATCTTTAAAATAGTTCCATCACACCAGTTTGTTTTACCAAATACTTTTTCTTTGTTATAAAGATTACTAATTGTTTGATAAGAATTACCTTGATGATATAAATTAAATATTCTAATAACTTGATCTTTAGTTGATACACGAATATAAATACCTGCAACTTTCTTTTCATTATTCATTAACCAATCACTCCTTTTACTAAAAAAGAAGAGACAATAGTATCTAGTAAAGTCTAAATGCTACTGACTCCTCATTAAATTCAATATTATAAATTTTCGATATCTTGTGTTTATATATCATAGATGTACCTCCATTTCTAGAGTATACCTCTTTCATTGGTTATTTATAATATCGCCTTTTAAGATTTGTCAATTTCCTATAAAGGGAATAAGTAGTATTAGTTGAAGTTGATATTTAAATAACTATTTTAATTTCTTTATATAATCTTATAAATCTTTAATTTCAATAGAGTTTGATAGATTACCGATATAGAGTGTTTTAGAATAATTAAACGCTAGGAAAGTAATTCCTTTAATAATAACTCTATGTGGCTCAATATAAGATAAATTAGAGTGTTCTATATTTCTTATATTACCATTTATTATTTTCGGTTTAGTATTACAAAAATCACATATAAACTCAATTTTATTTTTTAATTCAGTTTCAAACTCTATTGGTTTACTTACAATATTAATCATAATAAAATCCTTTCTTAACACAAAAAAATATCAACTTCATTTAGAAATTGATACTTTTCTATATTAAGTTCAAACTATAAAAGTTCGAACAGATTTCCCAATGGAGGAGCCAGTCGGATTTGAACCGACGATGGAGGTGTTGCAGACCTGTGCCTTACCACTTGGCTATGGCTCCATGTGCATATAATTATATCAAATTATATGCGTCATTTCAACACTAATGCGTATTTTATGCCTCTAATTGTTAAAATTATTTCAATTTTATTTGCTTCTGCTAATTCGGAAGGCACTTCTACATAAGAATATTCAGTGTTTTTTAATTTTGTTGGTATCTTAGTTATGGAAGCTGTTTTATAATTACCTCTATATCTATAGTTAATTTTTCCGAAATAACTTAATAAATCTCCAAGATTAGATATGTATTTGCTTATGTATAAATCGTCATCTAAATCTAATGTTCCTCTTAGCTTTAATACAGATAAATTTCCTTTTCCATTTGATATTGGTTTTACTATATATGTATTATTTGTACAATTATCATCTGTAATACAATACTCGTATTTTTCTTTGAATGTTGAAGATATTTCATATGAATTAAGTATTATATTTGTGTTTCTTAATAATGTATCTTTAAAATCTAGACTTATTGGTAAATATAATTTTCCATGATCATCATCTAAATCAATATATTGTGGAATTACATTTATATCTTTGTATTTCGATTCAAGTGATGCGAAGCTTCCATATTCATAGTTTTTAATTCTTAAAATAAATTCTGATTGGTTTATATCCTCATCTAATTCAAATACTACGACAAATTCTTTTGTTTCTCCACTTTTTATCTCAAAAGGTGTATAAGTTTTTCCAACATCAATAAATTTATTATCTAATCCATATGTTGGTATTAACATCTCATTATTTAACTCTAATCTAAATGTCTCTCTATATAAATTATAATTTTCTGTAGATTTATTATTTGCTTTTACTTTTATTAAAATATATTTTTTATCTTTAGTTATTATATTATTATTAATATCTTTATTTGTTACATACGATGAGGTTACAGTATAGTAAACATTATTAGCTAATATTTCTACATTTTCATTATAACTAACGTTATATATTTTTATGTTTATAAACGTTGCTAATGAAGTCGCTAATACTATTATTGATGCTATAATTGTTACTACAAATTTATTTTCTAGTATAAAGTACTTTGTTAATCTCAGAGTTTTTCTTAAGAATCTTGCCGTTTTGTAATTATTTTTTCCAAATTCTACTTCTACTTCTTCATAGTCTTTGGTATCAATTTGCATCTCTTCTAAATCTTTTTTAAAATCGAATTGTTTTAGATTAAATCCTAATGTTCTTCCCAAAATTATAAACAAAAATATGATTTGTGGCAATGAAATGATGATGCTTATATCTCTTATTGCCCTTACGGTTTCTACTCCTAGACTTTTTTCTTGAAGATTTTGAAAAATTGATAACATGTATATAAAATATATAAATAGAATTATATAATATATGCATAAAAAGACATATGTTTTTCTATCTTTGTTTTTGTATGATAATATAAAGTAAATTAATAAACCTACAAGTATTGCAAGTGCAGTTACAATAAATAGTGTCAAATCTATGTATTCAGATGCTAACATAGATGACATAACATAATAGTGGTTAGTTGCATAATCACTAAAGAATGTATAGATATTAACTGATTTTATCGCTAAAAAAACCAACATAGCAAGAAGAATGCCATGTATCCATCTAAATTTTTTAATTAGAAAAGCATAAGGTTTTTTTATTATCACCCTAACCAACTCCTACTATAAAAATTATATCATGATAAGAAAAAAAAGACTAGATACTTAGTCTATTTTTTATAATATATCATTTGTCCTGGTAACAAGTAAATTGTTTTATTATTGCTTACAATGTCTGATTCTTTTACTCCAAATATATTGCTAACATTGTAAAGTGTATCACCATCTTTTGTTATGTAATAGCTAACATCTTTTTTTGGAATTAATAGGGTTTGTCCAGGATATATATAATCGTCTAAATTTAATCCATTTAATTCTGATAATAACTTAGTATTAACATTAAATTCCTTTGATATTTTATATAAAGAATCACCTTTTTTAATTTCATATAATGTATAAAATGGACTTTCTAGTTCCTTAGCACTATTTTTATCTATCATAATAATCACCTAGTGTATTATATGATTTCTTTTTATAATTGCTATTTAATATACATAAAAATTGTATTATCTTTGTTAAAGTTTAATTCATAATTATAAAATACCTTATTGTTTCCTTTTAAAGGATTATATATATATAAATTATCTTCATAAATATAATATATATCATCATTATTTTCGTAGATAATATTTGATATGTTGTTTGATATTTTTGTTGTGATATTTTTATTTTCGTTTATTTGTTTCAGTAAAATATTATTATCTATTTTATAAGTATAATTAGAACTTTTGGTATCTTCTATTTTGAATTTATTTATCCTGTATTCTGTTTTACTGCATATTGTCCATTCTCCATCTTTGTATTTAGTAAATCCCTTTTCAATGTTTCCTATTACTGTTAATTTACTATTTTTTAAATTTAGTTCATATAGTATACTGTTTTTATTATCATATATATATAATTTATTTTTTATATTACCTACTATATATGAATCAAAATCTATTTTCTTTTCTAATGATATAGAATCTATTTTATATGTTTCTAGATTTAATTTTATTATTTTTGAGTATTCATGTTCTTCATCATAGTTTGGCATATATATAGTATTATCTATAATATATGAAAGGCTATTATCATATCTATCTTTTTTAAATACATTTACATTCTTATATGATTTACCATTCATTATTATATAGCCTTTATAAGTCCATAGAGCCATATATTCATTATTCTTAAGTAAATTATAGTACTCGAAATCTTTTTCTGGTTTAGAGCTTAAATTTGATTTATATTGATAATCAATAAGTGTTTCATCATCTATTAAATTGTAATCTATATACTCTTCAGTTTCTTTGCCGTAACATAATGGATATGTTTCCATATCTTTAATAGATGGAATTATGCAGTAATAATTAGTTAAATCCAATTCTTCTATTTTATTAATTTTAGTTTTAGATAGTTTTCTTTTAGAGTATATATCAAAATTATATGTTTTATCTTTTTTTATTTCAAAGTAAAATCTTTTGTCTTTATATATTGTCTTAACATCATATCCGTTTACTTTATATTCTATTTTATAATTTGATATATAAAACTTTGTTAAAACTGCGATTAAAGTTATAATTATAATTAATAATAAACTTTTTTTCATATACTTCACCTATAAAAATTATACTATATACAAAGAAAAAAAACTAGTTTCCTAGTTTTTCTTTACTTTTCTAGTTAGATAATAATGCAGCTTTTGCTAACATATTTCTTGTGCTAGCTTCGTCTTGTTCACCAGTATGATCTAATACAAAGTTTCTATCTTTTACAATAAATGTATATGGTACATATCCTTCATAGTTTTGTAAATTAATAGAATTTGTTAATATTGTATAATCATCTTGTGATAATTGATCTGATTCAAAGAAATATAATTTAATTTTTTCTTTTTCACAAATTTCAGTTATGATTGGCTTATAATTTTGACAATGTGGACAAGTACTACTAGCAATAACAGTAACTACTCCTGCTCCACTATTTAAATCGTTGTACCAATTTTTAATTGTATCTGATGCTAATGATACATCTACTGTTTTTAATTCAGTTCCGCCTTTATTTACTTCGTTATTATTTCCACCATCACTTAATATGAATGAAATACCAACAAATGCCCATATGCATAACGCAGCTAATCCTGCTTTTCCTGCTTTAAGTGCATCTTCTTTTCTTTTATTTTTCCATACAAAATATAATATTATTCCAACTGGTGGTAGTACTAAACCTGTTAATATCCATAACCATCCTAAGTTAGTATTCTTTTTTACTGCCTTTTTAATTTCCTTTACTTCTACTGCTTTTTCAGTTTTTGTTTCTTTTGGTTCATTAGTTGTTACTTTTTTAGTTTCAGTAGCAGTTACCTTTTTAGCAGTATTATTTATCTTTTTTCCTTTTTTAGTATTTTTAACTGTTGCCATATATTTACCTCCATAATAAGTTTATCTTTTTTCACGCAAAATTACAAGAAAAAAAGAGAAATATCTCTATATTTCTCCTTTTATTCACATTTTTCTTCGCCTTGTACAGTTCTTGTTTCTCCAGTTTTTGTCCATCCAGATAAGCTAGTACTCTTACTCCATTTATAAACAGTCTTCTTGCTTGTTGTCTTAGTTGCATTAATTTTTGTACTAGAGTATTTGTTACATTTGTTGCCTTCTAATTTATATCCACTATCACATTTTTTTACTGTTGAAGATTCACTTACTGTTTTCTTACAATACTTACCGTCAAGAGTATATCCCTTTTCACAAGTATAATGATAAGAACCATTAGTTACATAATAACATTTTAAACTTGATCCTGTTCCAGTTGAATAATTTGAATTACTTGGACATTTATATGAGTATCCACCTGATACTTTTTCTAAGTAATAACATTTTAAGTTAGCTCCTGAACCATAGCTTCCATCAGCATATGATGGGCATCTATAAGTTGTTGTTCCTGATGTAGTTGTCTTTTTATAGTAATAACATTTTAAGCTTGATCCTGAACCTTCACTGCCTTCAGCATATGATGGACATCTATAAGTTGTTGATCCTGGTGTAGTTACAGTTTTGTCTCTATAACATGTATCTGTATAAGTTTTTGTTACATCTCTATAACATGTATCTGTGTAAGATTTTTTAACTTCATTACATGATTGATATGGAACTGATTTATAACATGTATTACATGATGTTTTATATACACCACCTACATATTTAGTTGAACATTGACAACTATATGCTTCTTTTTTATATTTTGTAGTACATTGAGTTTCAGTTTTATATTTTGTACAATCATAAGATTCTCTTACAGTTTTTGTTTTTTGACAACTATATGCTTCTTTAACAGTAGATGAACTACCGTTGCTTGTTGATTTAATTGGGTCAACATAAACTTTAGTAGTTGTTGTTGTTCCTGATGTTGTTTCTTTAATTGCATTTATATAAACTTTTTCATAAGAATCATTATTCTTAACTCTGATAGTTTCTAATAATTTTTTAGTTCCACTATCGATTACTTTAGTAGCATCAACTGTTATAACTTTTGTAGATGTTGTTGTTTTATTTGCTGATTTAGAATCAACTAATTTACTTTTAACACAATATTTACCAGATTTTTTATATCCGCTTGGACATTTATAAGTAGTAACATTACTTAACTTTTTATATTTATATTCTGTGATTTGTTCAACGCTACAAGTTTTAGAACATAATGCATCTTTACAATAATTATGGCATCCTAGAATTTTTACAGTATAATCACTCTCTTTATTACATACTAGGTTTGTTTTTAATTCATAACCATTGTCAGTTTTTGTAACACTTACATATGAATCATATTGGTTACATGAATTACCATCTTCATCAACAAATGGTAATACTAACTTTTTATCAAACATATCAGCAAGTGATATTCTATTTGTATCTCCGATTTCTTTAGGTAACTTGTCATCTGTGAAATAACTTTCACCAGCTTCTTGCATATATTTAATATTTTCTCTGAAAACATTACTATAGAATGGTTTCATATTTGGAACATTCTTTTCAAATAACCAAATTAATATAAAGATAAACAATGCTGCAAAAATTAATTTAACAATTATATCAAGTATACTAAATCTAGATCCTCTTTCATTACTATACATAACTTTTTCCCCCTTTTAATTATTTTAAAGTCATTTGTTTTAATTCTCTATATTTAAATTCTAGTTGATCTCTTAAATCTTGATCAAAAGCTATTGAATCTGGTTCTTTATCAACTTCGATTCCAGCAGCTTTTGCTATAACTGTATCATATTCACCGCTTGTTACTCCAACGAAGATTTCATTTACAGTTAATTGTTTCATAGTTTTTGAATAATAATCAACACAAGCATCTATACATACTGGTTGCATTGCATTTAAATTGTATTCAAATACATATGGTCCATATTTTGCAACTGAAGCATTTAATGCTAATGCTCTTTGTGCAGCAGGTAAATCAAATGGACTCTTATAATCACTCATCTTACCATCTGTTTCATAGTTCATACCTTGAAGTGACCATTCATACCATAATTTCTTTCCTAATGAAGCTATTGCTCTTTGAGCTTTTGCTCCATCACGATTATTTCTAGCTTCTGCTATATTTTCATAATCTTCATCATATTTCATCATGAAGTTTGATAAGTCGCTACCATCTACAGCAAATAAGTGAGTTGGAACGTTATAAATTTTATCTAATGCTGGTGATGATGGAAGATCAGCAGTTATTTTTGTTAATGCTTGAATATAATCATCAGTTAAATTTGCATCATAATATCTATTTCCTTCTGAATCTAATGGAAGTTCTCCGTTAGCTACTCTAATAATGTTAGCTATTTTTTCTGGAGTAATCATTTCCTGTTCAGTTGGAGTTAATTTGCTTCTAAATTGTTCAAAGTATGTATTATATAAGTAATTAGCTCTCGCATTTACTTGTTCATCATCTGTAACATCTAAGAAAGTTCCATATTCTCCTGGTTCTTTTTCTTCTTGGGTTGTTGTATCAACGATTGCTGTTTTATCATTTGCCATTCTTGTATCAGTACATCCTCTAAGCCCATATCCTAAACCTACAGCAGCTGCAAACGCTAACACCCCAGCTATAACTTTTTTAGCAGTTCCTTTTTTTGGCTTTTCAGAAGTATATTCTTCTTCATCTTCCTCAGTTGGTTCAACTTCTCTTTCAATTGTTACTTTATATTTTTCGGCTAAATCATCTTCAAGTTTTACAAGTTTATCATATGCTTCAGAAACAGCCTTATCTAATTCTTTTGATTTTTCTTTATCTGATTCAATACTTTGTGCTCCACATAAATTAACATATTCACTATAAGTTTTTTCATATTTTTCTAATTCTGCTTTTGCAGTATTGTAATCTTTATAAACTCCTTGTGCCTTAATTGCTATTTCATTTTGTGCTTGAATATTTTTTGGTTCCATCTTTACAACCATTTCATATTCCTTTTGTAATTCATTAAATGTTTTTGCTTGTGAACTCATTGTTGATTTGATTGCTTTTACTAAACTTTCATTCATTTTATTTACCCCCTTTGTAAATATGTTTTGTATTATACCACAAAATCTATATTTTGTCAATCTTTCCATATTTACCTTATCAACTTTTCGATGCATATTATACCATAACTATTTAGAAAAATCAACTTTTTTCGCATTTTTAATCATTTTTGATATTTTCTTGTTTAATTTTGATTCAAAAAATGTAAATACTAGAAGACATCCATAAACAATTCCTTTTAATATATTTTTACATACAAATATTGAATTTAAGTATGTTGTTGATGAATCTATATATGTCATATTACTAATAACAATTTTATCTAAAATGTATGAATTGAAAATGCCAATGATTAAGATTATTATTAGTTTGCTAATTCTAGCTCTTGAAAAGTTCCTTTTATAATTATAAGTTACTGGAATTAGAAAAAATAATATAACTAAGTTAACCAAAAGATATATAACACCATATAATGTAGTATCAACATAAAAATATTTGAAAAGTTCTATTCCTGATAGAATAAGAAATACTAATGTAAGTATATATAGTATTAATTTCTTTATTTTATACATTTTATCACTCCTAAATAAATTATATCATAACATTAAAAAACTTGGTATTTTTTTGTATATTATGTTATTATTAAATTAGAAAGTGGGAAGCCTATGAGTTCTGATGCAAGAATATTTAATTTTATTCTTTATGGCAATTTTACTGACGATGCTATTAAGAATTATATGAATGATTGCCAAGTTAACTTAACTCAAATGTTAAGAGATGCATACAGAGCTTTACAAACTAATGTTAATAATATAATTAATGATGAATACCACACAGCTATTATAAAAAATGGAGTAGATTTACTTTGCATACTTTGCGATAAACTAAATTTTAATAAAGACGAAGTTGAAATAAATAGAAAAAGAATCAAAAAACTAAGAGAACCAATATTAGCTTTCTTAAAAAATAATAGTAATTCGATTCTTTTAGATGCAGCTAATCAATTAGATGAAGTTGTTTTAGATAAAAATATTGATGCAGATGCATTAGTTACCTTAATTAGAAAATTAATAGATAATCATGAAGATGTAGATATCATTAAAAAATTTTTAAATATTAATAAAGAATCTTTAACAAAAAAGAATAATGAATTGTTTGATTATGTTTTCTTTAAAGCTATGATGGCTTTAGAAACAGAAAATAGAGATGTTTATTACTATATTACTTTATTAAAACTTCTTTATACATCTAAAGTCAATAAAGATAAATATTTAAGACATCTACATAATTCTACTAGTAAAAATAATTTATTTAGTTATGAAATATATTTAATAATAAATGGAGTTAAAAGAGGTTTAAGTACTGATGAAATTTTAGAAAAGTATGGAATAATGACCAATATTCCAAATGGCCCTCTTATCAAACCGGGTAAAAAAGATTGCAATGATATCATAATTTCTATCGATGGAAATAAAACTTTCTTAAGAGATGACGGATTAAGTGTTAGAAAAGATGGGAATAAATATATTGTTGGAATTCATGTTGCGGATGCTGCTGCAGCCATTGAAAAAAATAGTGAACTTGATTTAAATGCTAGAAACAATTATGAGTGTAAATATATGAATGGAACTAGAACAAGAATGTTCCCTAGTAAAGTAGAAAGTGAATTATCACTAAATGAAGGTAAAACTAGAAGAGCTATTACTTTATATGTTGTTTTAAATGACTCAGGTGAAATATTAGACTATTATATTGAAAAAAATAATATAATTATTAGTAGAAATTTAACTTATCTACAAAGTGAAGCAATTCTAAATCATATAGGCAGTGATGAACTAGAAAGAAATATTCTTGATCTTCTAATGTTAGCTCGTGCGTTAGAAAAGAGAAATGTTAGAAAAGAACAGTATTGGGAGAAGAAGGAACAAAGCAAGAAACTAGATAATTTTAGGAAACTAAAGAGTGATGTTATTGTTCGTGAATTTATGGGTTTATATAATCTTCTTACTGCTAGAACTGCAAAAGAAGAAGGTATACCATTTATCTATAGAGTTCAAGATGAAGAGTATATTTCTAAAATGATTGAAGAGATGGGAATGTATGTAGATGATTATACAAAGAAAATATTAGCAAATATATATCTAGAAAGTAAATATTCTGCAACCCCTTCTCTACATGCTGGACTTGGATATACTGAATATGCACATGCTAGTGATCCCTTAAGAAGATATCCTGACTTTTATGATCAATATTTATTTCATCAATTTTATTTTAAAGATATGCCATGTGATTTCAAACAAGAAGAGTTTGAAAAGCTAATTCAATATTGCAATCAAAGAAGTGTAGAACTATCACTTATGAAAGCAGAATTTGATAGAGAAGCAAGATTAGTTAGAAGAAAAAATAAATAGTTAGATTGTCCTAGCTATTTTATTTTTCTTTAATATTATTTTTCTTAAAATATCAAAAGGTATTATTGAGAATGCAAGTAAAATCATAACTTCAAATTCATATATAGTAAGGCCTGTTGTTCTAAATACTTCTCCACCATAATATATTAAGATTATTTGTACTACTGCTATAAATGTAATGATTATTATAAATATTTTATTTCTTAATATATTTGATAGTATGTTTAGTCTATATGTTCTTGAATTGAATGCATTAAAGATTGCTATAAAAATAAATAAACCAAAGAATGCTGTTAATAAGTATTTGTTTGTAGGGTCTACCCTATAGATTTCATAAATAAATTTTGATTTTAAAAACCATATACATAGAAGTGAAGAATATATTCCATTAAATGCTATTTGATTTGTCATATATTTATTTATGATTTTTTCATCTCTTTTTTTCGGTGGTTCTTCCATATATTCTTCAAGTGCTGGTTCATATGAAAATGCTAATCCTGCGAATGTATCCATAACCATATTTATCCAAAGCATTTGTATTATAGTTATTGGAGACAATATTCCTATAAATGGACCTATTATGCTTAATAGTACTGCACAAATATTAACACTTAGTTGAAATATTATAAATTTTCTTATACTTTTAAATATTGTTCTTCCATATAAAATAGCTACTGATATTGATAATATATTGTTATCAATTATTACTATATCACTTGTCTCTTTTGCTATTTCAGTACCACTTCCCATTGAGAATCCTACATCTGCTTTTTTTAGTGCTGGTGCATCATTTATTCCATCTCCGGTCATTCCAACTATTAAATTTAGTTCTTGAGCAAGTCTAACTAATCGATTTTTGTCTTGTGGAAGACTTCTACTTAAAACTCTTAAATTTGGAAGTATCTTTTTAACTTCTTCATCTGTTAAATTGTTAAACTCTTCACTTGTCAATAACTTGTTAGTGTTACTGTCTATTATTTTTAATTCCTTTGCTATAGAAACAGCAGTGTTTTTAGCATCTCCAGTTACCATTACTACTTGAATGCCTGCTTTCTTTATTTTGTTAATTCCTTCGTATGCTTCTTTTCTTATATTATCCTTTAAAAATATAAAGCCAAGCAATATATATCCATTTGAGGAATTGTCTTTGTATGCTAAAGCTAATGCTCTTTTGCCTTCACTTGTTTTTACATTTATATAGTTTTCTATATTCTTTTTATCTATTAATACTCTTACTGTTCCATCTTTTTTATGATATTTTGTGCATTTTTCGATTACTTTTTCATATGCACCTTTTATGAAGAGAGTACTATTATTGTAGTTTGTTTCGACACTTGAATATTTTAATTTGGAATTAAATTCTTCTACTTTTAATATTTTATGCTTAGTTTTATCATCATTTCCTACATATGATAATATTGCTCTATCTGTTGTATTTCCACCTTCCGGTATACCATTATTTAAAAATGAGGCATTGTTATAAACTAAAGATTGATAAATTAGTTCATAATTTTTTGTTGATAAGTTGTTTATATTTTTGTAAGTGTTTAATTCTGCATCTACATAAGATTCTACACTTAATTTTCCTTCTGTTAATGTACCGGTTTTGTCTGTGAATAAAATGTTTAGAGAACCTGCTGTTTCTATTCCAACTAGTTTTCTTACTAATACGTTTCTTTTTAATAGTCTTTTCATATTTGATGAAAGTACTAATGTTATCATCATTGGAAGTCCTTCTGGCACAGCCATTACTACTACCGCTACACTCAATGTTAATGCATATAAAAGATGTGATGAAAAATCTTTGAATTCAAGTATTCTTTCTAAGTTAAAGTTATTTGAAACAACCACTGCATTAAACATATAAGATATAAGTATTAATAAAGCAGCTGTATAGCCTAATCTACTTATTTGTTTTGCGAGTACTCTTAATCTTGATTTTAATGGACTTTCTATTGGCTTTTCTTGTATGTCATTTGCTATCTTTCCATAAAAAGTTTTATCCCCTACTTTAGTTATTTCAATAATTGCACTTTTATCAGTTACTATTGAACCCATATAAATATCATCATTAATACTCGCATGTCTTTCTTTAGTTTCTCCGGTTAAAATGCTTTCATCAATGTATAGCTCTCCTTTTAATATAGTTGCATCCGCCGGTACTTTATCTCCGCTCTCTAGATACACAATATCCCCTACAACTAATTCATCAATATTTATTGTTTCTCTTTTTGAATTTCTAAGCACTTTAACTTTTATTATTGAATTTTCTTCATTTAATTTTTCAAAGGCTTTTTCACTTCCATATTCTGATAAACTTGAAATAATAGTTGCTAAAAAAATTGCTATAAATATACCCACTGTTTCATAAATATCAGAATCTTTAAATAAAAAAATAACTTTTATTGCAAGCGCAATTAATAATATTTTAATAATTGGATCACTTAAAGATTCAATAACTAGTTTAAAAAATGAATTTTTTCCTTTAGAAGTTAGTTTATTACTTCCATATTTATTTCTTCTATTTATTACTTCTTTACTACTTAGTCCTGTTTTAATATTTGTTCTCATAGTTCCTCTAGTAAAGTTTATTAACATATAAAAGAAAAAATACCACTTAAGGTATTTTATTGTTGCCACATATCATTAATTTGCATCATATTTTGTGATAATGCATTTATAAAATCATAGTTAGCACTCTTTAAAATATATAAATAAGTATAGATAGTATCTAAAAAATCATCTTCACTTGAAAGTTTGGAGTTAAAAAACTCAATGTCTTTTGAGTCTATACTGTTTAGTCTTTTGTTATTTAATTCACATAATTTTGCTTGATAGTCTATTAAAAATTTTAGATCTTCTATTATTTTTTCTTTTTTGGAACTTAATGTTAGTTTTCCAAAATCTTGCATTATTTTATCAAGATTTTCATTATTAAATTCATATTTCATAATTATCTTTTTACTCCACTGTACATTTCTTCTTGCTTACTCAAGCTTTCTACCATTGCTTTTTGAAGTGCAACGATTGCTGTGTTTAGTTGTATCATAGTTTTTCTATTTTCTTCATCAAAATGAGCTAAATTTTCTTCTGTATCTACCTTTCTTTCATCGGCGACTATTTGTGGAAGAAACTTTTCTTTAATTAACCATTCTGCAATTTCATCTATATTTGTTAGTCCGGACTCTTTTTTAAAGAAATCTAAGGCTCCGTCTGTTTCTTTTAACCAAGTTTTTGTTGGATAGGTATATAATCCAACTGTAGATTCGACGCTTCCTTTTTCTATTTCTGTTGCTGCTTTTTCTCTTTCTTCGACTTTCTTTTGGAAGTGTTCTTGCGTTTCTTTTTGGGATAAGTTTCCTGTAATTCTATCTTCTAGAGTTTGCATAATAAAATCAGCATTTTGTTTACATTCTTCACCTGTTATTCTTGCAATTATATTATTTTCTTTACCTCTTTTTACTATTAAAAATTCACCATCAATCATTCCACTTTGTGCAACTCTTTTCATTGATCCCGGTATTTGTTTGCATATGCTTTCACTGAATGTTCTAGGAACGGTTCCTCTACCAACTGGTTTTGATTCTATTCCTAATGAATTTAATTCTTCAACAAATAAACTCGTTAATTTATTCATCATTCTTCCTCTAGAAACTGTTCCATCGATTGAAACTTCTTGTGAAACAGCCATGCAAGCCATTGTTGCTTTCATTTCTGGAGTTTGAGATCTTAGTGCATCTATCATGCCACATAAACTTTTTGAATTTTTACCTGTAGTTTCTTTGATTACGCTATATCCTTGTGATATTAAATATCCTGTTACAGACAATTCCATGATATCCGCGAAAACAGATGTCATTGCTACAAAATCTTTACCTTGTTTGTCTCTATCATTTGGATATCTTTTTGCGATCATTTCTTTTATTTTTGAAATTTGTGGATGCTTAGTTCTATATACATCCATTTCTGAGATATATGGTCTTCCTTGTGCTGATTCTTCTATCGCAGTAATAGCTGCAGATTTACCACAACCTGGTTGTCCTGCAACTTGGTAGAATGTTGGTACATCCGCTTTTTCTATTACTTTTTTCTTTCCATCTAAAGACGGGGTTAATGCAATGTCTACTGCAACTTTAGTGGCTTTTGCTATATCAAAAGGATCTATTTCTGTTACAATCGAAATTTCTTCTTCAGAATAGCCTGACTTTCTCATTGTTTCTTTTAATTGCTCTATATCTTCTTTTAACTTGTCTCCAGGTGATTTTTTTTCTTCATCAGAACTTGAGTAATCAAATAGTTTTTGATATTGTTCATAATAATTAAATGGTACTTCTTCCATATTATCACCTTACTAAAGCTTCTTTGAGCTTCCCATACTTTGTTCTTCTGATACTCTAGTAACTAAATTTTTTGTTCTTATATATAATTCTCTTAATTGTGAATCCAACTCGGCTTTTTTGCTTTCTGAATTTTGTGATTTATCAGCATATGATGGTAATAAGGCACTTGCTGATGCACTTATACTTAAATATTCGCTATATATTGAACCTTTTTCTGATGAGAACATTAGATTTTTTTCATAAATATAAGGTAAAACATATTCATCTAATTGTGTAATTATGAATGATTTTGCTGCTTCAGCTTCTCCTTCATCCATTTTAATGAATTCTATATTTTTATCTTCCATATTATCCCTCCAATTTTGATATTAATGTGATATCTTTTGTATCAATTTTTATATTTTCACCACTATTAAATATAACTCCTATTTTAACATCAGGTTTTACATTTTCTCCGTGATAATCTGATCCTCCACTTGTTATTAAATTATGTTCTTTTGCATATTTTAAATATCTCATACTTTCTTCATATGTATGTAATGAGTTAAATGGTTCAATTCCATCAAGACCAAGTTCTAGTAATCTAGACATTAATTCTTCAAAATTGATATTATATTTTTTTTCAACTTTCTTTGGGTGTGCCCATATTACTATTCCGCCGGCATCTTTTATTGCTTCAATTACTATTTTAGCGTCCATTCTATTTGATGTTTTTGTTTTAGCATCTTCTAAATATTTTTCGAATGCTTCTTTTACACTTGATACATAACCATACTTTATCATTATTTCAGCCAAATGTGGTTTACCAGGTATATTTACATTTTCAACTACTTCTTCTATATCTTCATGCTTTATTTTAAAACCAAAGTTTTCCTCAACATAACTTGCTAATTCGGAAAATCTCTTTTTTCTAGCTTCCTTTAATTTTAATATTACATCATTTAATTTGGCATTATTTTCATCTATGTTATAACCCAATATATGTAATTTATACTTTCCATCTAGAATTGAACTAACTTCTATTCCTTTTATATATTTAGCAGTTCCTAAATCATATTTTTTTATTTCTCTTATAGAGTCTACACTATCGTGATCTGTAATAGAAAATATTTTTAATTCATTTTCTTTAATCTTTTTTAATACAATCTCTAATGGATGTTCTCCATCTGAATAAGATGTATGCATGTGCAAGTCAAATTCTTGTTTCATTTTCATATCCTCTCTATCTATTTTTATAATAGATAAAATCTTTATATAAGTCAATTTATTAAAATTTTTAGACAATTTTTTTTACACAAAAAATACTATTTAAGTTTTTTAGCTGATTTCTTTGTATAAATCATTTGTTTTAGATAACTCTTCATGTGTACCAGTTGCTTGTAGGATTCCACTATCGATTAATACTATGTTGTCTACAACTTTTAATATTTTCTTATCTCTTGAAATTATCATTATTGTATGATTTTTCTTTTTTTCTTTTAATATTTTCATTATGTTTGTTCTATTTTCTTTATCTAGTGTTTCGATTATTTCATCAAATAAGAATATTTTAGTGTCTTTAAGTAATACTCTTGCGATGGCTAAAAGTCTTTTTTGAGATGATGATAATAGTTTTGTATTGTTGTCGATTACTGTATCATAGCCTTTCTCAAGACTCATGATTGCATCATGCACTCCAACTTGCTTACATACTTCTTCCATTTCTTCTTCACTTTTACCAATCATCATTAGATTATCTTTTATACTACAGTTAAAGAAGAATGGGCTTTTTCTTGCGATAGATACTAAATTATAATAATTTGAATCATCAATAGATGATATATCTATTCCATCTATCATTATACTTCCTTGTATTTGTCTATTCATTTTCATAAGTAAATCAAAGATTCCAGTTTTTCCGCTACCAGTTTTACCTGTTATAGCAGTAATTGATTTAGGATTTACTTTTATACTAAAATCGCTAAGCATTGGGTCATGTCTATAACCATAAAGAACATGATTAAATTCAATTTCTCCTTTAGGTTCTTCTATAGTTACATCATTTTCTTTATTTTCTTTAGCATATTCAAATAATTTATTTAATCTTTGAAGTGATATTTTAAAATTTTTATATTCTAGATTTAATGTTGAAACTAGTGAGAAATTATCTATAATTTTTTGATAGTAACTATATATTACTAATAATATTCCAAGTTCCATTCTTCCTTTGGCAATTTCATAAACTCCATAGATGAAAACTGCTAATCTAAGAATTTCAAATACATAAACGGCTACAATATTTATTGCATAATATATAACTGTATATTTTTTATTTGATTGAACATATTTATTTGTCTCATTATTTACTTTACTATTTATATTTTTACTAAGGTTAAATCCTTTTATTTCTTTTATACCTGAAAATACATCATTTACTGCACTTGTTTTTTTATCGTAATTATCTTTTCTTTCTTTATTATATACTTGAATTTTATTTCCTGATATAATTATAAAAATTAAAACTACTAGGGAAAATGCTACTGTTATAAAGAACAAGTTAATATTAACATTAAAGAAATAATAATAAATAACTGAGAATTCAAGAAGTTGAATTATTCTATAGATACCATTTGTTATAAAACTACAAATTATATCTATATCAGTGCTCATTATATTTAAGTACTCTCCTGCACTAAATCTTGATAAACTAAATATAGAATTATCATTTGTGTATTGAAGTCCGATACTAGTACTTTCTTTATATATCTTATTATAAACATTATAAAAAGAATATTGTCTAAAATATTCGAATAGTTTATAAATACTGATTGAAATTATATATATAATAAGAATACTGATTGCTCTTTCATAAGAATTTGCTGAT
The DNA here is from genome assembly GCA_902492325.1 of uncultured Clostridium sp. Taxonomy (GTDB): domain Bacteria; phylum Bacillota_I; class Bacilli_A; order RF39; family UBA660; genus CAG-1000. Next base: position 156,526 of record CABULC010000002.1, on the reverse strand, counting down.
ATTGAATTTACTGCTTCACTATATAAAATTGGGTTTAATAATAGAATTGCTCTTAATACTATACATACGAATACTTCTATTATTATTTCTTTTTTACTTTTCTTTAATATTCTCTTAATATAATTTTTCATTTTTACTCCCTACTTTACTATAATAATTATATCATTCAGTAAAGAAATTACAAGTTTGATTTAAAATATATTTTTTTGTAAAATTTTATGATAGAATGTTTATAGAGGTTTTAGTATGGAAAGAATTGATAAAAATAATTATTATTTAGATATAGCAGAAGCAACTTTAGAAAGAGCAACATGTCTTAGAAAAAAATGGGGAGCTGTTATAGTTAAAAATGATGAAATTATATCTACTGGTTATAATGGCGCACCTAGAGGTAGAAAGAACTGTGATGATTTAGGCTATTGTGTTCGTGAAAAGCTTAATATTCCTCGTGGTGAAAGATATGAATTATGTAGAAGTGTTCATGCTGAACAAAATGCTATTATATCTGCACCTAGAAAAGATATGATTGGTGCTACACTATATATGGTTGGAAAAGATTCTAAAACTGGTGAATATGTAGAAAATTCTTCTAGTTGTTCAATGTGCAAAAGAGTTGTTATAAATAGTGGTATAGCAAAAGTAATAGTAAGAGATAGTAAAGATAAATATAGAGAAATAGATGTTCAAGACTGGGTTAATGATGATGAAAGTCTTGATGGAAAATTAGGATATTAGGAGTTAAGAATTAAATGAAATTAGATATTATTGTACCTGCATATAATGAAGAAGATAATATATTCAATTTTTATGATGCAGTTAACGAAGCATTAAAAGGAATAAAACATAATTTTATATTTATAGATGATGGTTCAAAGGATAAAACTTTACAAAAGTTAAAAGAACTATATAAAAAAGATGACGAGAACGTTAAAATAATTAGTTTTTCTAGGAACTTTGGAAAAGAAGCTGCAATGTATGCAGGCTTTTTATACTCTAAGGCAGATTATGCTTGTATTATTGATTGTGATTTACAACAAGATCCTGCTTATTTAGTTAAAATGTATGATTTTTTAAGAGAAAATGATCAATATGATGCTGTATGTATGTGTCAAAAGCAAAAGAAAAAAAGAGGACTACAAAGAATGTTCTATAAATTAATGGGTAAACTTTCAAATATGGAAATAGTTGATGGTGCATCTGATTTTAGGATGTTTAGAAAGAATGTAGTTGAAGCTATTCTTGAAATGAGTGAAAGAAATAGATTTTCTAAAGGTATATTTAGTTATGTAGGATTTAGAACATATTATGATTCATATAAAGTTAAGGAAAGAAAAGCTGGAGTTTCTAAATGGAGTAAATTTAAACTTTTGAATTATGCATTTGATGGTATAGTTAGTTTTAGTACAAAACCACTTAGATTTGCTACTTATACTGGTGTGCTTACAAGTTTTATAGCATTTATCTATTTAATTGTTATACTTATTAAGACATTCACTACTGGTGTTGATACTCCTGGATATGCATCACTTATGTGTGTTATGTTATTCTTAGGTGGAATTCAATTAATATTCTTAGGAATACTTGGTGAATACTTAGGTAAAACGTATAACGAAACTAAGAGAAGACCAATATTTATAGCTCGTGAACGTATAGGATTTGATGAGGATTTCTTATAATATGAAAAAAGTATTTAATAAAGTTTGGAAGTTATATAAAAAGTACGAAGAAATAATTAATTATTTAATAGTTGGTGGTTTAACTACAGTTGTTAGCTTAGGTACGTATTATTTTTGCGTATATACATTCTTAAATCCTGATAATGCTGTTCAATTGCAACTAGCTAATATCATTTCATGGATTTGTTGTGTCACATTTGCATACTTTGCTAATAGAATATTTGTTTTTAAGAGTAAACGTACTGATAGATTAAAAGAAGCTGCTAGCTTCTATGGTTCTAGAATTGCAACACTTCTTATGGATATGGGCATTATGTTTATATTTGTTACATTACTTCATTTCAACGATAAGATAATGAAATTAGTTGTTCAAATTGTTGTTACAGTTCTAAATTATATTTTAAGTAAATTATTAGTTTTTAAAAAAAAGTGATAAAAATCACTTTTTTTATTATATTTTATTAATTTTATGATATTATTGTTTAAGGAGGATATTATGTTTGAAAATAGTTATGATATTGGATTTTCAGGACCTGTAGGTGTTAGTGATAACAGTGTTTGGGTTTTAATATCATTAGTTGTTGCTGTAATAGGTGGTATATGCTTATACTTCACAGTATTTTCTGATAAAAATGAAGGAAAATATGAAGGATTTATGGCAAAATTATATGATTTTGTAAAATTCAAAAAGATGTATATTACTGTAATATTAAAAGTTTCTTATTTAGTATTTGCTATTTATTTAACTTTAGTATCATTTACAGTTATAAGTACTAGTTTCTTACTTTTCTTGTTAGTATTAGTATTTGGAAATTTAGCTTTAAGATTAGTATATGAATTTTCATTAGTATTACTTTCTATTCAAGAAAATGTTTCTGAGATTAATAAGAAGATGAAAAAATAAAACTCTAGAAATAGAGTTTTATTTTATATTTGAAAGTTTAACATTGCTTTGTGCGTTAGTACTTAACGGAGCAAATACATTATTTTTATATAGTATGTATGCTGCTGCTCCTATCATTGCTGCATTATCTGTGCAGTATTTTTTTTGTGGCATATGCATAGAAACACCAATGCTTTCACACATTTCTTTTAGAGACTCTCTAATATGTGAGTTACTTGCGACTCCTCCACTAATAAGTAATGTTTTTAAATTATATTTTAATAATGCTTTTTTTGTTTTATCTACTAAGTGCGAAGTTACACAGTCTTGAAATGATCTTGCTAAATCTTGTTTATTTATTTCATTTCCCCTTTGATGTTCATTGTGTACTAAGTTATTACAATGACTTTTTATACCACTAAAACTAAAGTTAAATGAATCATCATTTAATATATTTGGCATTTTATATGAAGGTTTACCTTCTAAAGCGTATTTTTCAACATTTGGTCCTCCTGGATATGGAAGGTCAAGAATTCTTGCTACTTTATCATATGCTTCACCTATTGCATCATCTAATGTTTGTCCTAAGTATTCAAATGAATCTTCTGTTTTCATTAATATTAAATCAGTATGTCCACCAGACACTATAAGGGATAATAGAGGGTATTCTAGCTTGTTTCCTATCATATTAGCATAGATGTGTCCCATCATGTGGTTTACTGCTATAAAAGGCTTATTATATATAAATGATAATGCTTTAGTTGCTTCTACTCCAACTAAAAGGCTTCCAAGTAAACCCGGAGCATAAGTACAAGCAAATGCATCCATATCTTCAAGTTTCATATTAGCTTTTTCTAAACATTCATCTATTACCATAGTTATATTTTCTAAATGTAGACGACTTGCTACTTCTGGAACAACGCCACCATATTTAGTATGAACGTCTATTTGAGAATTAATTATTGTAGCTATATCTTCAGTTCCATTTTTAATTATACTAACACTTGTTTCATCGCATGAAGACTCTACTGCTAAAATATATACATCTTTCATTATCTCACCTTTTCCATTATTATTGCTGTATCTTCTCCGTAGTATCTATCTCTTAAACTTATTTCTTTGAATCCTAATTTATTATATAGTCTTATAGCTTCATCATTATGCTCATTTACTTCTAGCATTATTCTACTATATTCTTCATTTTTAAACATTTCTTCCATTAGAGATGTACCAATACCTTGTTTTCTATTTTCTTCATTCACAAAAATATTCATGATATCAATAACACCATCTACTAATCTTATTTCTAAGTATCCTAATACTTTATCTCCATCCATATAATTATATATAGAATCTGTGTCACTTAATATTTCTTTTTGTATCATTATTTCTCTACCTCTATTTTCTTTATATAATTGGCTTTTATATGGTGTGGATTTTCACTTTCAAATTTATTACAATAATCTATAATTTTATTAATATCTAATTTGTAATCAACTTCTTTATATGTATATGGATTTTCTTCTAAGTATGTTTCTTCTACTATAGTATTATTATCTTTATCAAATGCACAAATATAGTATCCTTTATTGTCTTCTATAACTGCCATTTTATCTTCATTTATATCACTACTTATTAAATATGCTTTTAAACTTGAGATTGTATGTATTTTTAGATTTAAAGCATATGCGATAGTTTTAGCAATTGAAAGACCTATTCTTATTCCTGTAAAACTTCCAGGTCCATTTACTACTACTATTTCATCTAAATCTTTTACATTTAGATTGTTTTCTCTAAATATTTCTTCAATCATTGGCATTGTATATATTGAATGACTGTATTCGCTTTCTTTTGTTTTAATAAATAAGTTATCTTTTGTTTTTAATGCTATAGTTATTAATTCAGTATGTGTGGCTATAAATAATATCATAATACTCCTCTTTTCTTGTTATATTATAACACTTTCAATATATTATTTTTAGTCTTTTTAAAGTATTTGACTTCTTACTTGATTTGGTATTATATCAAAATAAAAAGAGTATTTCTACTCTTCTTCTGTTTCTTTTTTAGAAGTTTTAATTTTTTTAGATTTAGTTTCTTCTTTTTCTTCAGTCTTTTCTTGTTTTTCTTCTTCGATATCTTCTTTTATTTGATCAGATAATTTCTCTTCTCTTTTAATTTTAATATCGCTATTTGCTTCTACTATATCTTCTATTTCTTCTTTAGTTAGTGTCTCTTTTGTCATTAATGTTTCTGCTAAAACGTCTACTAGTTTTTTATGAGTTCTTAGTATTTCTTTAGCTTTTTCATAACATTCATCTATAATCTTTCTAACTTCTTGATCTATTTCGTGTGCTACTTGATCTGAGAAGTTTTTAGTTTGATTATAATCTCTTCCTAAGAATACGCTTTCACTTCTATGTTCTAATTGAACTGGTCCTAGTGAAGACATACCATATTCTGTTACCATACTTCTTGCTATTTTAGTAGCTCTCTTGAAATCATCACTTGCACCTGTTGATTGTTCATGACAATACATTTCTTCACTAACACGACCTGAAAGTAATGTTATAATTTGTTCTTCTAATTCATCTTTAGTATATACAAGTGTTCTTTCTTCTTTTGGTAACATTTGTGTATATCCACCAGCCATACCACGAGGTATGATTGTTATCTTATGTACTTCTTCTCCATTTGGAAGTACGATACCACTTACTGCGTGTCCAGCTTCATGGTATGAAACTATTTTCTTTTCGTAGTCAGTTACTTTTCTACTTGTTTTAGCTGGTCCCATTAATACTCTATCGCTTGCTTCATCTATTTCATCCATTGTGATTGCTTCTTTATTTCTTCTTACTGCTAGAAGTGCTGCTTCATTTAGTAAGTTTTCTAAGTCTGCTCCTGAGTATCCTGGAGTTCTTTCTGCTATATGTTTTAATTTAACTTCTTTTGCAAGTATTTTGTTTTTAGCATGTACTTTTAATATTTCTTCTCTTTCTCTTACATCTGGTCTTCCAACTGTTACTTGTCTATCGAATCTTCCTGGACGAAGTAAAGCTGGGTCTAATACATCTGGTCTATTTGTTGCAGCTATGATTATGATTCCTTCATTTTCACTGAAACCATCCATTTCTGAAAGTAATTGGTTAAGTGTTTGTTCTCTTTCATCATGTCCACCACCTAAGCCTGTTCCTCTTTCACGTCCTACTGCATCTATTTCATCTATGAATATTAAGCATGGTGCTGTTTGTTTAGCTTGTTTAAACATATCTCTTACACGAGATGCTCCAACACCTACGAATAATTCTACAAAGTCTGAACCGCTTATGTAGAAGAATGGTACTTTTGCTTCTCCGGCTACTGCTTTAGCAAGTAATGTTTTACCTGTTCCTGGAGGACCTACTAATAATACACCTTTTGGAATTCTAGCTCCCATTTTAGTGAATTTCTTAGGATTTTTTAAGAAATCTATTAATTCTTGTACTTCTTCTTTTTCTTCTTTAAGTCCAGCTACATCTTTAAATGTTTTAGTTCCACCATCTTCTGATAATTTAGCTCTACTCTTAGAAAAATCAAATGTTCCTTTACCATTATTACCCATTTTGATAAGCATCATATAGATGAATATTCCAAATATGATAATTGGTACGATGTTAAATAATACTGATAGCCAAACGCTATTTTCTGGATTAGTATTTGTTTCAACTTTTAAGTTATACTTTTCAGCATTTTCATATATTGTAGAAATTACTGTATCTGTATATGGTACTTGAACTGTAAATGTTTCTCCTTTTTTATAACCATCTAATTTTCCTGTTAGGATATATACACCAGAACTACTTTTTGGAGTTACATTTAATTCTGTTACTTTTCCATTACTTAGTTCTGTTGTGAATTCATTGTAATCTAATTTGTTTACTTTTGAACCTGCTGTGTTTATGAATAAATATGTTCCAAATACTACAATCATTAGTAGTAAATATGGCATAAAATTCATAGTTTTTTTACTCTTTTTTATATTCATTTCTTCGTTCCTTTCTTCTAATAATATCTTAGTATTATATCATACTCTTCTGTATTTTTTTTGTCAAACTTTGACTTTTTAATTCCTGGTAGCCATACTATGTTGTCTTCTGAATCAAGTACTACTGGCCATATATTTCTATCACTTGGTTTTATTTTCTCATTTATGAAAATATCACTTATTTTCTTTCTACCAGTCATTCCTTTTACTTCCATCTTGTCTCCGTCTCTTCTGTTTCTTACATATAATGGAAGTTTTATTTCACTACTATTAAGTCTAATTGCATAATTTGATGTATCGTTACTATCTTCAACTTTTTCAATTATTTTTCCATTTGGTAGATTAACTATTTTACCAATTTCTATTTCATAAGTGTCATATTCATCTTCATCAAAACTAAATGTTAACTCATTATATGATTTTATAACTATTACGTTGTTTGGTAGATGAACTACACTATTTGATTTATTTGATTTAATTAAGTCAAATATTAGTTCTACATGAGCATCTCCTATTATTAGAAGATCATCTCCATATATTCTTTCTAATATATTATAAATTATTTTTGTTTGAATTACATGATCTAATTGTTTGAATTTATCTACTTCTAGTGCTCCATTTTGAAATACTTTATTAAATACTTTTCTTGCTTCGGTATCTATATAATTACTATTTTCTAAAAGTGTTTCGCTAAATTTTAAGAATTTTTTATGTACATTAGGTTCTTCATTTTTTAAGAATGGAAGTACTGTATGTCTATATCTATTTCTTGTATAATGATCTTCATTGTTAGATTCATCTATTGCGTACTTAATTCCATTTTCTTCATCAAACCTATTAATTTCATCTTTAGTAACTGTTATTAATGGTCTAACTATTTTGTAGTTTCCTTTATCTACTATCCTACTAAAACCACTATATCCTTTTAATGTTGAGCCTCTTACAATACGCATAAGTATTGTTTCCATCAAGTCATCTCCTTGATGTGCTGTCATTAGATATTTTGCGCCATAATTTTCAACTAATTCTTCAAAGAAGTTATATCTAACACTTCTTGCTTCATTATGAAAATTATCGTCTCCCCATTTAGTTATTTTGATATATTCAAATATTATATTGTTTTCTTTACAATAGTTTTCTAAGTCAATTTTTTCTTGCTCACTCTCTACTCTTTTATTATGATTTACGTGAGCACATACTATTTTAAATCCTATTTTATTTTTAAATTCATTCATGATGTACAATAGTGCCATTGAATCAGGTCCACCAGATACACCAATTACAATTACATCGTCTGACTTAAGTTCTATATCTTTCTTTATAAAATTATAAACTTCTTCCATATCAGGCCTTTCCTTAATCTTCTATCTTTATTATTATTTCGTTCTTTTTAGAATATAAATACTTTTCCCTAGCATATCTTGCCATATACTCTGGATCTTGTAATTTATTTATTTCATCTTTTAGGGTTTCTTCTTCTGATAATTTTTCATTATAAGTAGCTTCTAATTTATCCATTTCATTATTATTTTTTATAATTTGTGAAATGTAAGAAACACATGAAGATGTAAAAAGTACAATAGATATTATAAGACCTATTGTGTAAAAAGTCACTCTAAATTTTGTTTTTTGACTCATCTTTTTCATATTAACCCCATTTTCTACTATAATTATAGTATTTCCATTATGTAAATACAATTAATTACCTATATTTTTACATTTTTTTTGTAAATTTTTATTATTAAAGTATAAAAAGGTTGATAATGTTATTATAATGAAGATTGAGTTAATCATTCCATCGTTTATTAAATAGAAAATTTTAAAATATATTAGTGTAAGATTAAGAGTGAATAATAAACTATTTAAAATTTTATAGATTATTTTTGCTGTGTGTAATTGTTTATAAAATATTCTATATAGTTTTTGACTAAAGATGCCATATAAAAAAGAAAATACAAAGGAAGCTATTTGTTCATTTAGAGTCATTATTTAAATAACCTTGCCATTATATTTTCTGTTCTTATTTTTTTACTATCATCTAGATAATTAACAGAATTTATTTTACCTTTTATAGATAAAGTCCCTTGAAATGTATCAAGTTTTATTAATTCTAGATTATCTCCTTTTATTAGTATTGAACCCATAATACTATCTGCAAAAAATTCACTATCATCAAAACTATTTAATTTTTTTATTCCTGATAATATTATATTTTTTCTTTCATTAATTGTAATTAAATGATTGAATGTTTCACTTATATCTTTTTTATCCATATTGTTCCCCCGATATTAAATCTTATGCATAAAATTAAGATATATGAAAAAAAGCTACTTACGTAGCTTAAATTACTAATTATTCGTTATCTTCTGATGGTTCTTCATCTTCAGCATTTTCATATGCATCTAAGATAGCTTTTTCAAACATTGTTCTTACTTCTTGGTTGATTGGATGAGCTATATCTTTATATTCACCAACTGGAGTCTTACGACTAGGCATTGCGATAAATAGTCCGTTATCACCTTCGATGATTCTTATATCATGAATAGCGATAGCATTATCAACTACTACTGATGCGATTCCTTTCATACGAGAATTTTCTCTTTCAACCTTACGAATTCTAACTGATGTAATTTCCATAAGTACCTCCTTAACATTTTGTTAATTTAATTATATTACAAATATTTTTGAATATCAATCTTTTTTACGTAAATTTGCTTAGTACAACCTGCTTAATTGCGACGTCTGTATAAGTAAAAGATTTAAGTCCTTTATTAGTTTTTACTGTAAATAAATTATTATAAAGTTTTTCTATTATTCCTTCATAATATTCATGTTTATTTCTTCCAATGTTTACTTTAATTTTAAGTTTTGTATCTTTTAATTCTAATATATCATTTTTTATCTTTTTAATATTCAATTTATATCCTTTCTTGGGTATCCGGTGTTCATCATTCCATTAATTATAATTCCACCCATACCTTCACTTCCATATTTAGTTTTAGCTAAAGTTTTTTCTATATCTATAACTTCTGTTTTATCCGTTAATGCTATAGTGGATGCGATTATTGCTGGATCTAGTGCATGAATATTTATTGTTTTAGGGCTTGATGCAAATGTTGCTTGTGCTTTTATTAAACCTTCATAGTCACTTTGACATGCTCCTGCGATTATTACTAGATCTTTATGATTGTTTTTGTATTTTCTTGCTTCTAATACTGTTTCTATATAATACTTGCTGTTCTTGTATGATTCATTATTTTTTCTTTTTTGGTAGTGAGCATCGTGTCCAGTTATTACTAAAATATTAGGATTATGTTTTATGAGTAGTTTTTTTACATTATCTTTAAATTCGCTTTCTTTGAATATATATCCAAAACATTTTATTTTTTGTTCTTTATAAAAGTCCATACACTTCTCTAAATATTCATTTTCACCGTCTAAATGTAATATTGTACCTGGAATATAAAAATATTCATCAGTTTTTAGTGTCCTGATAGTGTTAATTATTTCTTTTTTTTTAGGAATTGTTGCGAGTATTAAATCATCTTCTTTTGTATCAGCATAAAGTCTTACATCTATTCCTTTTAGATAAATAGTATTATTTTGTATTTTATCTATCTTGAAAATTATATCATTACCATATTTTTTTCTTGTAACTAGATCACCTATTTTAAACATATGTTCCCCCAGTTAATAATATTCTTTTATATAAAAATTATTCAATTAATTTAGCATGTACCACAACTCTTTTGTTATCTTTATAACATGTACTAAGTGTTAGGATATAATTAATAGTTTTAGTATTTATTTTAAAATCGTATATACTTCTTTTTTTTAAAATATCTATAAATTCTTTATATTCTTTTATATTATTAAATTTAGTTTGTAAGTAATAGTTTTCTTTTGCTATTGTATATATTGAAAATATTTTATATTTATAGTTCTTATTATTTATTGTTATATTTATAATTTGATTTTCTTTGTTTTTATACCATTCTTTTCTTAGTACGTATCTTAATGTCCCAAACATTGTTTTATCTTTTCTAGCATGTCCATATATAATACTATTCTTATTTTTAAGGTTTATGTTATTTCTATAGTCTAAAAATATCCATCCTGATGAACTTTTTTCTTTTTTTAAATTATGATTTAAGTAATAGTTATTATCTTTATATTTAACAAAGGGATAATCTATATTTGTATTATTTACCTTTAACCATCCTACAATGTCTTTATTAATTATTTTGTTTTCTTCTGTTAGATGTTCTTCTTTTATAATTTTTGGTGTTATTGTTTCTATAATATTTTTTGTTTCTTTACTATCTTTTTTCCATTCTATAATTTTTTGTACATTAAAAGAAAGTAATAGTGTTATTGCTATTACTCCTATGTATTTCATTATTCTTTTAATTTTATATTTCATTTCATATTTATATGTTATTTGATATATCTATAAATTCTTCTATAAATAATTGCTCTGCTCTAGCAGTTAAGTCTTTATTGTGTTTTTGTAATATTGTTTCTATTTTATTTAAATCGTATCCTTTAAGATTATTTCTTAAATTCTTTCTTTTTTGAGTAAATGAATCTTTTATAAGTTTATAAAATTTTTCTTCGTTGTTTGCTTTTATTTTTTTATTTCTTTTGAATTTAATTACTGAACTATCTACTTTGGGTACTGGTTCAAAACATGTTTTACTTACGTTACATACTCTTTCTATATCAAAGTTATATTGTAAAAATACACTTATAGAACCATAGTCTTTAGTTCCAGGTTTAGCACTGAATCTATCAGCTACTTCTTTTTGAACCATTATTGTTATTTCGTATGGGTTTGATTCTTTTACTATTTTATTTATAATCGCAGTTGTTATATAATAAGGCAAATTTCCTACAAAGTAAAGGTTTTTATATTTATTTTGATCAATATAATCATTTATATTAATAGATAAGAAGTCTTTGAATACTACTGTTAGTTTATTATTATCTATTTGTTCTAGTATTTCTTTTAATCTTGTATCTATTTCAAAACATATAACATCTGATTCTTTTTTCACTAGTTCTTTAGTAAGAGCTCCAGCTCCTGGGCCTATTTCTATTATTAAATCTTCTTTTGTAGGATTTATAGAGTCTGCTATTTTATTGATGATATTTTTATCTTTTAAGAAGTTTTGCCCTAATGATTTTTTATAATCAAATTTCATATTATTTCCATCCTTCTCTTAATACTTCGAATTCTAAGTTTCTTACTCTTCCTACTTTTTTAATTGCATAGTCTTGGCTATCAGTAAGTAAGTCTATTACGTTACCGCTTACTCCTCTATCAAGTACTATTGCTATCATTGGTTCATCTGATAACTTTCCTACATTGAACTTTAATATTGTTCCACATTGATAGTTTTTACTACTAGCTACGATTCTTACTTTGCCATATTTTTTATCGTTGTAATAAATTCCTTCTTTTATTACATTTGTTCTTGGTGGACATGCTAAATAACCTGTACATAGCGGACAGTCTCCAGTGTATCCAGTTAATTCCCCTATAAATGTATAAAGTGGATTTTGTATTCCTTCTTGATAAAGAGTGTTTTGTGTTTTTTGAATTACATCTTTATCTACTGATTTGTCTATAGTATCATTTAAAGCAATAGAAAGAGAACTCTTTTCATAAGAGCCCTTATTTAATAATAGTATTAAAGAACATATTATTATTGCTTCAAAAGTCATTAATATTCTACTTTTAATATATTCCTTCATTAATTACCTCTTCGTAATTAAATTATATAATATGTATATTTAAATGTCAAAAACCTCTTTAGCATTATTAGTAGTAATATTCATTACATCTTTTAGTGGAATATTTTTTATTTCAGCTATTTTTTTTGCTACATAGTACACATTAGAAGGTACATTTTTTCTGCCTCTATATGGTTCTGGAGATAAGAATGGACTATCTGTTTCTAGTAATATATCTTTCATATCTATTTGTTCCACTACTTGATATAATTTTGCATTTTTAAATGTTAAAACTCCACCTATTCCAAGTTTATAACCAAGTTTAATAAACTCTCTTGCCATTTCAATACTTCCACTATAGCAGTGAATTACACCTTTTAGTTTTCTTTTCTTTAATATATCATAGCAATCTTGTATTGAGTCTCTTGTGTGAACTATTATTGGTAAGTTATACTTTTCTGCTAAATCTAATTGACGATTAAAGAATTCTTTTTGTTCTTCTTTATTTTCATCATTGAAGTTATAGTCTAGTCCTATTTCACCTATTGCTACTACCTTATTTTCTTTTAGTAACTCTTCTAATGATTCAATAGTGTTTTCTTTTAAATCTACATTCTCTGGGTGTATTCCTATAGCTGGCATTAGGTATCCATCATATTTTCTATATAAATCTAATACTTCTTTAGATGTAGCTATTGAATCTGCGCAGTTTACTACTTTTAATATATCTTTTTCTTTAAGTTTTTCTATAAATGATCCTATGTCATCATAATATTCGCCCAATATATGAGCATGTGAATCTATCATTTTTATCACCAAACATTCTAAATTTTTTTGAAAGTACATAATTATATTAGCACTTTTATTTTTATGTTTTCAACTAGATAGACATATTTATAGAATATTTGACATATTATTCAAATTTAGATTTTATTAATTTAAGAAGTAGTTTTGAAGTTTTCTCCATACTTATGATATCATCTTTACTTACAATAATTAATGAACCTAACAAGTCACTATTAACTACGATTGGTAAGATAATGTATCTTCCTTCTATAATAAGATTTTTATTTAATTCTAATTCTTCTATATTTTTACATTCAAATACTTTTCTTTCTTGAATTAATCTATCTAGTTTTTGATCAATAATTTCATTATTTTTATTTATTATTTTACTATTTACTACTAAACTTATATCATATGTAGTTTCTGATATAAAACAGTTTATTATACTTAGAATTTCTTGTTCATAGTTTTTTAAATATGAATACTTTTCTAATATTATTTTTTCATCTTCAAGTCTTATTTGAAAATCGTCTCCAGTATTTATATTTAAACATTTTCTCATTTCTTTAGGAAGTACTATTCTTCCTAGTTCATCTATTTTTCTTACTATACCACTTGGTTTCATGTAATCACCCTAATAATAGTTTGATTACATTTAGTCATTTTATACTTTAAATTTTAAATCATATATCACTTCTAAAAATTCTTCTAAATAGTAGATATAATCTTTATCTAAAGTTGCTTTTAAAAGTGTTACTAGTATTGAACCTGCTTTGTATGAGAAATTAAATTTTGTAGTTATTTTAGTTGCTTCTATAAATAATTTTTCTACACTAATTGCTTCATAAATTTCTTTTTTAAGTTTTAAAATTACTTTTAAATTATCATTTTCTAGTATTTTTACACCAGTAATAATTAAAAGTTTCTCTAAGTATTTTTCATGAGCATAAAGTTCTAGTTCATGATTAGTCATACCAAATCTATCCCTTATTTCAGATAGAACTTCTTTTAATTCTTTTTTGTTTGTTATTCCATTTATCTTTTTATGTAGTTCTATTACTATTTCGCTTTCATCTGTATATTCTTTTCCAATGTGAGTTGCGACATCTATCATAGTAGGTTCTTTTTCTTCATCTTCATCTACTTTGATACCATTAACTTCTTCGTTGATTAAGTCTAAGTACATATTTACTCCGACTGAATCTATGAATCCTGCTTGTTCTTTACCTAGTATGTCTCCGGCACCTCTTATAGCTAAGTCTCTCATTGATATTTTGTATCCACTACCAAGTTCAGTAAATTCTTTTATAGCTTCTAATCTTTTTAGTGCAGTTGGATTTAATACTTTTTCTTTTTTATACATTAGATAAGCATATGCAATTTTATCTCCTCTACCAACTCTTCCTCTTATTTGATAAAGTTGACTAAGTCCGAATCTATCACTGTCAATAACAATTATTGTGTTAGCATTTGGTATATCTATTCCGTTTTCTATAATAGTCGTGCTTACTAAAACATCATACTCTTTATTAGTAAAGTCATAAATTATATCTTGCATTTCATTCTTTGTCATTTTTCCGTGTGCATAGCAAATTCTAGCTTCAGGAATAAGTCTTTTATATTTTGAAACTAATGTTTCCATGTTAGTAATATTATTATAAAGAATAAATGCTTGGCCTCTTCTAGACATTTCTTTTAGGATTGCTTCTCTTATAAGCATTTCATTGTATTCAATTACATATGTTTGAACTGGGTATCTATTCTTAGGTGCACTTTCTATTAGGCTTAGGTCTCTAATACCAACAAGTGACATTTGAAGTGATCTTGGAATTGGTGTAGCTGATACTGAAAGAACATGTACGTTTGATTTTAATTTTTTAATTTTTTCTTTTTGTTCTACACCAAATCTATGTTCTTCATCTATTACTAGAAGCCCTAAATCTTTGTATTCAACATCTGAACTAAGAAGTCTATGAGTGCCAAATATAATATCTGTTTTGCCCTCTTTTAGTCTCTTTAATTTTTCTTGGACTTGTTTGTTAGTAAAATGTCTATTAATTAAATCAATATTAATTCCATGGTTTTTAAATCTTTCTAAAGCTGAATCATATTGTTGGTGAGAAAGTAATGTTGTTGGGCATAGGTATGCTACTTGTTTACCATTTTCAACGGTTTTGAACATTGCTCTAAAGATTACTTCTGTTTTACCATAACCAACATCTCCACAAAGTAACCTTTCCATTGGTCGTGGTTTTTCTAAATCTCTTTTTATATCATTGGCAGCTTTTAATTGATCAACTGTTTCTTCATATTCAAATTCTGATTCGAATATTTCTTGTTCTTCATCATCTTTCTTGAATGGTTCAATTGTTGCTTTATTTCTTTCTTGATATATTTTAAGAAGTTCACCAGTAATACTTTTAATTCTTTCTTTAATTCTAAGTTTTGTTTTTGTCCATTCAACACTATTTAGTTTGTTAATAGTTGGTTTAGCGCCTTCTTTAGCAGAATATTTATATAGTTTAGATATATCTTCTACTGGCATATAAAGTTTGTCGTTGCCTTTGTATTGAATAAGAAGATAATCTTTTTTTAGGCCTTTCTTTTCTATAGTAGTAATGCCCATATAGATACCAATTCCAGACTTTCTATGTACTACATAATCACCTGGTTTGATAGCGTCAATTGACATTATTTTGGTTCCAAGCGACTTATCACGTGTCAATTCTTGTTTATTTTTACGTCCATATAAATCAAATTCTGAAAAATAATAGTTATTTTTATACACAAATCCGTGATTTAATGTGTTATTCACTATTTTTATGTTTTTGTCTAATTTTTTTATTTCTTTTGTTAATAATTTGTTAGTTGTATATAGTGTTCCATTGTATTTTTCAATTGCTTCAGTGAATGCTTCTTTGTTATTTTCATAATTTGCGATAGATTTTGCTTCTATATCTATGTCACAATTCTTGTTATTTATTGTATCTAAAAAAATATCTTCTTTTTTTGTTAAATCTTTTACTTTATAAACTGAGTTTTCTATTTCTAAATATTTAAGTTGTGGCTGAATCATTTTTTCTTGATTTAGTAGTTGATTATAATTACTAAATATTACTTTTCCATCTTCGATGTACTCTCTAATTGATGAAGTGTTATCTCCGAAGTCATCTTTGATAGATTGAATTTCTATAGTATCTAGTTCATCTACTGATTTTTGAGTTACTACTTCAAAATGTTTAATTTTCTCTATCTCGTCATCAAAGAATTCAATTCTTATTGGATTTTCTTCATTTATTGGATAAACATCTACAACAAAACCTCTAACTGAAAAGTCAGATGTATCATAGACCATGCTTTCCCTTTTATAACCTATTTCAATTAATTTCTTTATAAGGTCATCTCTATTGATTTTTTTACCTTTTGATAATTTGATTTTATTTTTTATAAATGTGTCTTTGTTAGGCAATTTTTTTATGAAACTATTTAGGTGAACTATAACTATTTTAGCTTGTTTGTCATTAAATTTATTTAAGATGTTTGCTCTCATGAATAGTAGTTCCGGTGAACTTGCGATTGCTGTTTTAGTCATTATATCATCTTCTGGGAATAGATATACTTCATCTAGATAGTTTTTTAATTCATTATATACTTCAGTTGCTTCATTTAAAGTAGGAAGAACTAAAAGTAAATTTTTTTTAGACGTTAAAAAGATATATAACAATAATTGGTTATATATTTCATTCTTAGTAACCGATATCATTTTAGTGGTATCAATATTAAAATCAAATAATTCTTTATATAAGTTATTACTCATTTTTATTCCTATTGTATTTTTCCATTAATTCATCAATATTATGATTTGAAAAGTCATTTATAATGTTAGCAACTCGTGGAAGAATTGATTCTATTTTTTTATCTTCTTCTGGAGTAAATTTACCTAGAACGTAGTCCATTAGTGGTATTTCATTTTTAGATATTCCAATTCTAACTCTCTGAATATTTTCGGTTTTTAGGTTATCTATTATATTTCTAATACCATTATGTCCTCCGGCACTTCCACCTCTTCTTATTTTAAATGTCCCAGCTTCAAAATCTACATCATCATAAATAACTAATATATCATTTATATCAATGTTATAGAACTTTACTATTTCACGTACTGATTCTCCTGATAGGTTCATATATGTTTGTGGCTTTAAAAGAATCATTTTTTCATTGTTAACAACTTGTTCACAATATAATCCCTTAAATTTAGACTTAAATGTAAGATTATTTTCTTTAGCATAATAGTCTATTGCTCTAAATCCACAATTATGTCTTGTTTTTTCATACTTTTTTTCTGGGTTTCCGAGTCCTACGATTAATTTCATTTAGTCCTCCTTATATTCATTATAAAGTTTATTCTTACTAACATTGTATCTATCTGATACTTCTTTAATGGCATCTCTTTTTGAATAACCTTTTTCTAATAGACTGTTGATAACTTCTTGATAGTTTACATCTTGTTCTACTTCTATGTATCCTTCAACTACGATTACCATCTCACCTTTTATTCTATCACAAATTTTAATAATATTACTAATATTATCTCTTATTACTTCTTCATATAATTTAGATATTTCTCTTACGATTGCAATTTTTCTATCGCCTAAAACATCTTTTAATAATTCTAAAGTATTCTTTATTCTATGAGGTGCTTCATAGAAAATTAATGTTTGTTTTATTTCTTTTAAATCGATTAGTTCTTTTCTAGCTAGGGTTTGTTTACTATTTAAAAAACCATAGAAAAGAAATCTTTCGTTGCTTATTCCTGACATATTGATAGCTGGTAAAAGTGCATTTGGACCTGGAAGTGCTATTACAGTTATTCCTTCTTTTATAGCTTCATCAACTATAACATTTCCTGGATCACTTATAAGAGGTGTACCTCTATCTGTTACATATCCAATATTTTTTCCTTCTTTTAAGATATTAACAATTTTATCTTTATGCATCATTTCTGTATATTTGTGGCAAGATTCGACCTTTTTTTGAATATTTAAGTGTTTTAATAGATTTAAAGTTTCTCTTGTATCTTCTGCATAAACAATATCTACTTCTTTTAAAGTATTAATTGCTCTTAAAGTTATGTCTTCAAGGTTACCAATCGGTGTTGGTATTAAATAAAGTTTTCCATATGTACTTTTATCGTAACTTTTTTGTATCATTTTATCACTTCCCAAACATTTCTAATACCTCACTAGTATAGCTGTTATCATCATTGTGAATATATAGTGGAGGTAATATTTTTAATCCTTCTTTTCCATTTTTTCTTCCGTCTATTAATACAAGATTAGATTCCGCATTAACTTTAGGATATATTAACCTCATTCGTTTTGGTTCTATGTTGTGTTTTTTCATTAACTCTATAATTTCAATTAATCTATCAGTTCTATGGACTAATACTAATGAACCTTCATTTTTTAGTAAGGCTTTACTTATTATCATTACATCTTCTAGTTCCATTTCTAATTCATGTCTTGCAATAGATTTTATTTTATTTTCATTAATAATGCTATCATCTTTTTTCTTGAAATATGGTGGATTGCATGTAATTATATCAAATGTTTCTGTATCAAAAATTTTCTTTAAATTCTTGATATTGTCGTTTATAAGTTCTATTTGATTATCAAGGTTATTTATTTTTATTGTTTCTTTTGCCAAATCGTATACTTCTTTTTGAAGTTCTACTCCATAAATTTTTGCATCAGTTTTCGTTGATAGTATTAATGGTATAGGAGCATTCCCAGTACACATATCTAAGATTTTTTTAGTCTTTCTTGTTATTTCTACAAAATTTGGTAGTAAAACTGAATCCAAACTAAAATTAAAATAGTCTTTATTCTGAACTATTTTAATATCTTTAAAATATACTAAATCATTAATTTCTATTTTTCCCACATTTACCACTACACTTTAATGGAACAGTTACTTCCTCTTTTGTTCCTGAATCGGTTAATATTGTATACTTTCTATTTGGAATGTCAACACTTATAACTGTTGCATCTTCTTTATCATGTTTAATTTTATCACCAACTTCTGGTAAATCTTTTCTAAATTCTGTATATAAATCGTCTTCATATTTTAAGCAACACAAAAGTCTACCACATAATCCATTAATTTTATTTGGGTTTAAAGATAGATTTTGATTTTTTACTTGTGCTATTCCTACTGAGTCAAGATCATTTAAGAAACTAGAACAACATAGTTTTCTACCACATTGTCCAATTCCTGAGATTTCTTTTGCCTTGTCTCTTACTCCTACTTGTCTTAATTCAATACGAGTTTTATATATTGCTGCTAATGATTTTGCTAGTTCTCTAAAATCCACTCTGTTATCAGCTAAAAATTGAAATACTAATTGTTTTCTATCAAATGTAAAATATGCGTCTAAAAATTTCATTTCAAGTGATAATTTTTCAGCTAATTCTTGTGCTTTTTCTAATGCTTTTTTTGCGTCTTTTATGTTTGATTCGTTTTGTTTTATTTCTTTATTCTTGGCAATTTGTACAACTTTTGTGTGTTCTTTTCCATCATTTAACTCTCCAAGAAGAACGCACACT
The DNA here is from genome assembly GCA_902492325.1 of uncultured Clostridium sp. GTDB lineage: Bacteria > Bacillota_I > Bacilli_A > RF39 > UBA660 > CAG-1000. The sequence continues at coordinate 136,816 of CABULC010000002.1, read as the reverse complement.
TTTCCAAATTGAAGTCCTCTTTCTGTTTCTACTATTACATAATCTTCACAACTAACTTCTATATCATTATCAAAAAAAGTATATTGTTTTCCACCTGATTTAAATTCTACTCCTACACATTTCATATATTACATCTCCACATTTCTATAATAAATCTATCAATACTAAGATTTTTATTTAAATAATTTTGCATCAAATTAATTGTATTATCGATTATTAACATCTTATTTAAAATACTAGACAAATTGTTATTTTCTAATATTTTTTTATTTAAATAATCTTCATTTTTTTCTTCAATTATTGATTTTAAAACCTTATGATATTCATTCATCATTGTTTTTAAAACTTTAATGAATTTATCTCGATCGCTTATTATATTATACATTTTGTAATTTTTTGCAATAGTTTTTGGTCCATTTTCCTCTATAGAATTTATCAAATCGTTGGAAATTTCTTCAATTTCTTCAGTTAGTTCTAATTTATCAGTAGATGATGATAAAAATATTTTTTGACATCTACTAACAATCGTTGGTTTAACTGCATCTATATTATTTGATATTAAAATTGCATAAATTCCTTCTTTAGGTTCTTCTAATGTTTTTAATATTGCATTGAATACTGTATCTGATAAATATTCGGTTTTATCTATTATATAAACTTTTTTATTGTTAAATTGAGAAGTTGTTGATAATTTGTTTAGTAAATCCTTTATTACATCTTTTGTAATATTCACTTCATCTTGTTTTAAGATATATACGTCTGGATTATCCTTTAAATTATCAATACTATTATTAAATATATATTTTTGTAAAACTTCGTTAATTTCACTTTGAACATCATCAAAAAGAACATTTCCGACTAGAAATGCTTGAGTTAGTTTGTCTTCTTCATTAAGTTTTTCAAAATACTCTACTATGTTCAATTATTACTCCTCAACAATAATACTTTAAATATATTAATGATAATACTGCAAAAAAATCAAAAATTGTTACTAGTATTATTGTATATATATTTATTGGTATTATTTTTCCTACTTTGCTTATAAAAATATTTACTGTGTATAAAAGACATAATGCATAAACAATTTTTTTTATTATAAATATAATCATGTCATCCATACATTTTATGATTATTTTTCATTTGATATTACTTTTCTATCATCCCACGCTTTAGATATCATTATTGGATCTAAATATTCTATATCAGAACCCATTGGTATACCATAAGATAGTCTTGATACCTTAACATTGTATTTTTCCAATACTTTTTGAATATATAAAGATGTTACTTCTCCTTCTATCGATGGATTTAAAGCTATTATAACCTCTTTTATATCTTTTGTTATCCTATTATTTAATAGACTATAAAGGTTTAAATCTTCAGGATTTTTACCTTCAATTGGTGATATTACTCCGTTTAGTACATGATATAAGCCATTATATTTTTTTGTTTTCTCTATAAAAAATACATTTTTTGAATCTTCTACAATACAAATTGTACTTCTATCACGATTTTTATCAGAACATATATCACATTCATCAGTATCAGTTAAACATCCACAGACTTCGCAATATCTTATGTTTTTCTTAAAATCAATAAGTGCATTAGCTAAATTTTCAACTTCTTCTGGTTCTTTATCACACAATGAATAAACATACCTTTCAGCAGTTTTTTCACCAACACCCGGAAATAATGTTAAATTATTAACTAAATCAGTGAAAATTCTTGGAAGTGCCATTATTAAAGTATTCCTCCAAGACCATTAGTGTATTTTCCTAATTTTTTCTCTTTTTCCTTTTTAACTTGATTTATAACATCATTTACAGCAACGTAAATAATATCTTCTAACATTTCTTTATCTTCTAATATATTTTCATTTTTTATTTGAATTTTAGTAATTGCATATGTTCCAAGTGCTTCTACTAAAATATTTTCGTTTTCATATGTGAAAACTGTTTTTTCTATTTCCTTTGAAGTTCTTTCTATATCTCCTTGTAATTTTCTGGCTTGTGCCATTATACTTTGCATATTCATAATTTTATTTCCTTTCTAATCCTCATTATTTATGATACTATCACCAAATAAATTTTCAACAGTATTCTCTAATATTGTTGTTTTTTTTGATTTTTCTGTTTTTTCTGTTTCTTCAATGTATTCATATTTTTTTCCATTTTTTACATTATTAATATACTCTTTTTTTATTTCATTCCATTCATCTATATTTATGGCAGCTATTGAATATTTTTTATCAAAAATTTGTTTTAAAAGTTTTTGAATTTCTATAATATTTTTTTCAAACAATACAACTTCAAAACTATTTTTAAAACTAAATAATATATTATTTTTTGATACAACTTCTGGTGTTGCTTTTTGCATTAAATTAGCAACTGAATTATATTCTTTATTTGATAAAAATTCTTTTATATTTTCATAGTTTTTCACAAATGAATTTTTAAGTAACTTGTCTGCACCACATAATGCATTATTTATTTTAATCTCTTTTTCTTCATCTTTTTTTGATTTATTTTTTATTTCTATTTTTTGGCTTATTTCCGCTGTTCGTTCAACTTTTTCTATGTTTTTTTCGTCAAAAATCAAGGAAGCTTTTAATAAATATATTTCTACTAATATTTTTTGGTTAGTAGTCTTTTTTAATTCATTTGAAAGTTTAAATAAAATACTTGATAATTCTAAGAATTTTTCTAAATCAATTTTTGCAAAAATATTTAATTTTTGTTCATATTCTTTTGAAAAATAATTATCTGAATTATTGTATATAATTATATTTCTTATTATAGTTTGAAGTCTATTAGTTATGTTAATAAAATTTTTTCCTTCTGAAAATAATAAATCAACACTTTCTAAAATATTTTTTACATCATGTTCTGTTATTTTCTTTAATAATTCAAATATTTTATTTTCACTGACATCCCCTATTAAATTATATACATCATCAGTATCAATATCTGTTTTATCCAGTGATATTAATTGATCAAGCATATTAATGGCATCTCTCATTCCGCCATCACTAAGTTGAGATATTAATTCAACCACTTCAGGTTTAATTGTTTTATTTTCCTTATCTAGTATGTAATTTAATCTATTTTCTATTTGATTTATAGTTAGCTTTTTAAAATCGAATTTTTGGCATCTAGAGATAACTGTCGCGGGTATTTTATTAAATTCTGTTGTTGCGAGAATAAATATTACATTTGATGGCGGTTCTTCTAGTGTTTTTAATAATGCATTAAATGCACTTGTTGATAACATGTGAACTTCATCTATAATATATACTTTATATTTTAAATGGTTCGGAGCAAGTTTTACGTTATTTCTTATTTCTCTTATTTCATCTACTCCATTGTTACTCGCTGCATCTATTTCAACAATATCAATTTCATCGTCAAAATCTGATAAGCATACACTGCATTTTCCACATAAATCTCCAGATTCATTTTCAAGGCAATTTACGGCTTTTGAGAAGATTTTTGCAATACTTGTCTTTCCTGTACCTCTAGGACCGCTAAAGATGTATGCATGACCTATTTTGCCCGTTAAAATTGAATTTTTTAATATTTTAATAACAACTTCTTGTCCAACTACATCTGAAAATGTTTTTGGCCTATATTTTCTATACAATGATATGTAAGACATAATAAACCTCCTCTAAATATTATATCAAAATATTTATATATTATCTATCTTTTATTTTTGAAGAAAGTACTTAATTTTTCACTAAAAGCTGTTTCATATTCACAGTCTTTTATTTTTGTTATTAATATATTGTTATTAACAATTTTATTATTATCAACAACATAATATACTCTTTTTATTCTTGCCTCATTTATAACAGCTATACACATATTACATGGTTTAAGTGTTACATATAATTCACAATCATTCAAATTCCAAGTTCCAACTTTCCTGCAGGCTTTTTTTATTGCGATTATTTCTGCATGGGCTGTTGGATCCTTTCTTGATATTTTTTGATTATGTGCTTTAGAAATAATTTCAGAATTTCTTGTTATTACGCATCCGATAGGAACTTCATTCTTACTCATCGCTTTGTTAGTTTCTTGAATTAATATTTTTAATATTTGTTGATTCATTTCTACCTCATAAAAAAAGTGCACACAGAATAATCACTTAAGGCTGCTATCTTCCGATTCTGACCTGATTCGCATTTTTTCTGTTGCACAAATACATTATATATTATTGTTTATTTTAAATCAAGTATTTTTTATGTTCCACGTGGAACATTGTTGATAATTTTTTTATATACTAATTAAAATCATGAAATATTAATTTTTGAGTTTTAAATAATACTCTTATCTAACAATATTAATTTAAAATTATTTTTTGTTTATAAATTTCAAAGATTAACTAATCTTTTCAAATTAATTTTTGTTAATGTTCCACGTGGAACATTGTTAATAACTTCTGCTGTCATAATTTATTACACTTAATAAAATTATAGTTAAATATCTTTATATTGGAATTAAATTATATTTATTTATTATTATAAACCATTTAATACTTTATTTTTTTGTTAAAATTTATCATATCAGCTAATTTTATAATAAGTTAACATTTAAAGTATTTCTCATGTTCCACGTGGAACATTGATAATAACTTCGCTTTTTACTCTTTGCAATAATAGATATATTGTTAATATTAAAACTCTAATAATTAGTTCATTTGTTAATTAATTAAAGTTAATTGTTAATGATTTATTAATATATTTTAATTTATTTATAGAAGTTATTATCTAGGAATATTATTTTTAATAATCATGTTCCACGTGGAACATGTGAATAAATTTTTATCATTGTTTCTTTCTTATTTATTTTTTTGTTTATACTTTTTTTAACACTAATAAATAACGTTTAATTATAATTATTTATCTTTTCACTGCATAATAGAATAAATAATTTGTTTATGTTCCACGTGGAACATTGTTTATAACTTTGCTTTTTTATTTCCCGGGAAATATTTTTTTTCATTGTTCCACGTGGAACATTTAAAAAGAAGAATAATAAATTACTCTTCTTCTATAGGACTATCTTCCTTTTCAATCACTGATATTGATGCTACCTTATTTTTATCTTTTAAATTAATTAATCTAACACCTTTTGTTACTCTTCCCATTTGTGAAATACTATTTATATCCATTCTGATAATTATTCCATCTGATGTGATGATCATTAAGTCTTTGTCATTATCTGTAGATTTAAATCCTATAACATTTCCATTTTTTTCTGTAATATTAATTGTCTTTACGCCTTTACTTCCTCTTTTTGTTTCTCTATACTCTTCTATAGCTGTTTTTTTACCATATCCATTTTCTGTAACAACAAGTAGTAATTTTCCTGGTTCTGATATTTCCATTCCTACACATTTGTCATCTGACAAATTAATTCCTCTAACACCTGAAGCAGTTCTTCCCATGATTCTTATTTCTTCTTCATTGAATCTAGCCATTCTACCATTTGATGAACACATTAATACTTGATCATTTCCTGTTGTTTTCTTTACTGAAATTAGTTCATCATCTTCTTTTAATGTAATTGCAATTTTACCACTTTGTCTTATATTATCAAATTCTGATATTAATGTTCTTTTCACTAGTCCATCTTTTGTACTAAATAGCAAACATTTGTACGTTTCATTTTCGTTTATTCTTATTATTGTGTTAATTTTTTCATCTTTTTCTAATGATAATAAGTTAACAATTGGTAATCCTTTTGCTGTCCTTGAATATTCTGGAATCTTGTATCCTTTTAATCTATATACTTTTCCTTTATTTGAGAAGAATAATATATAATCATGAGTATTCATAGATAATAGTTGTTCAACATAGTCTTCCTCAGTTGTTGTCATACCTTTTACTCCAACTCCACCTCTATTTTGTACTTTATATGTATCTTTAGGAGTTCTCTTAATGTAATTTTTGTTTGTTATTGTTACAATTATTTCTTCTTGAGGAATCAATGATTCATCTTCAATATATTCTATTGCACTGTTATCGATCTTTGTTCTTCTTTCGTCACCATATTTAGCTTTAATTTCAAGCATTTCTTGTTTAATAATTGCTAGTACTTTTTCTTCACTTGCTAATATTGATTTATATTCTTCGATTAATTTTAAGATATTTGCTAATTCTTCTTCAATTTTTTCTCTTTCTAATCCAGTTAATCTTCTTAATTTTAATTCTAAAATTGCATCTGCTTGAATTTCACTAAATCTATATTTTTCAATTAATCTTGCTTTAGCTATTGAATCGCTTTGGCTTTCCTTTATTATTTTAATAATATCATCTATGTGATCTAAAGCTATTTTATATCCTTCTAAGATATGTGCTCTTGCTTCTGCCTTTGCTAAATCAAATTTTGTTCTTCTAATTATAATTTCTTTTTGATAATCTACATATTTTGAAATGATATCCTTAATTCCTAATGTTCTAGGTTGTCCTTGATCTAGCATTAAGAATATGATTCCAAATGTTGATTGTAATTGTGTATGTTTATATAAATTGTTTAATACTACATTTGCATTTGCTTCTTTTTTAAGTGTTACAACGATTTTTATACCATTTTCAATGTTTGTTTCTTCGTGATAATCAGCAATTCCTTCTAATACTTTATCTCTAACTAATTCTGCAATTCTATTTTTTAAGTCTAGTGTATTAACATTATAAGGTATTTCTGTTATAACTATTCTATTTTTATTATTTGTTTCTTCTATTTCTGCTTTACATCTAATAGTGATTGTTCCACGTCCAGTTTCGTATGCTTTTTTAATACCACTACTTCCTAATATAATACCACCTGTAGGAAAATCTGGTCCTTTGATATAGTTCATCATTTCCATAGTATCTATTTCAGGATTATCTATGTAAGCAACGCAACCATCGATTACTTCACCTAAGTTATGTGGTGGAATATTTGTTGCCATACCTACTGCAATTCCCATTGTTCCATTTACTAAAATATTTGGAAATCTACTTGGTAAAACTACTGGTTCTTTTTCTGTTTCATCGAAGTTTGGTGTGAAATCAACTGTATCTTTATTGATATCTCTTAACAATTCTAAACTTACTTTGGCAAGTCTTGCCTCTGTGTAACGCATTGCTGCAGCTCCATCGCCATCCATGTTACCGAAGTTTCCATGGCCATCAACTAACATATATCTATAACTGAAATCTTGTGCCATTCTAACCATTGCTTCATAAATTGATGAATCGCCATGTGGGTGATATTTTCCCATAACGTCTCCGACAATTCTAGCACATTTTCTGTGTTGCTTGTCTGGTGTGTAACCTGATTCATACATTGAGTAAAGAATTCTTCTGTGAACTGGCTTTAAACCATCTCTTAAGTCTGGAATTGCTCTTGAGACGATAACGCTCATTGAATAATCTAAAAATGAATCTTTTACTTCTTTTATTATATTATTTTGTTCTATCTTATCCATCTTAACCTCCTATATATCTAAGTTGCTAACATATATAGCATTTTCTTCTATGAATTTTCTTCTTGGTTCTACATCTTCACCCATTAAAGTTGTGAATATTTCGTCAGCTCCCATTACATCGTCAACAGTTATTTTTCTTAGGATTCTGAATTCTTTTGACATTGTTGTATCTCTTAATTCATCAGCATCCATTTCACCTAAACCTTTCATACGTGTAATTGTGTATTTTGCATTTTCAGGTAATGTTTTTAAATATTCATCTCTTTCGTTTTCATCTAAAACATATTTGATATTTTTGCCATATACAATCTTGAATAAAGGTGGTTGAGCTGCATAAACATGTCCGTTTTCAACTACTGGTTTAAAGAATCTGTAGAACAATGTTAATAGAAGAATTCTAATATGGGAACCATCTACATCGGCATCGGTCATTATTATGATTTTGTCATATCTTAGTTTTGATAAGTCAAATTCTTCTCCAATTCCTGTACCAAATGCTGTTACTATAGTTCTTATTTCTTCATTGCTTAATGCTCTATCAAGTCTTGCTTTTTCAACGTTTAATATTTTTCCTCTTAATGGAAGAATAGCTTGTGTCATGTAATCTCTACCTTTTTTAGCAGAACCACCGGCTGAATCTCCCTCGACTAGGAATATTTCTGATTCACTTGGATCTTTACTTTTACAATCTGTAAGTTTTCCATAGAAATTAGTTATTTCTAAGTCGCCTTTTCTTCTTGTTAACTCTCTTGCTTTTTTAGCAGCAACTCTAGCTCTAGATGCAAGTAGTACTTTTTCCATTATTGCTTTTGCTTGGTCTGGATTTTCTAGTAAGAATTTTTCAAATCCTGCGCCAAATACATTGCTTGCTATTTTTCTTACTTCAACATTTCCAAGTTTTGTCTTTGTTTGTCCTTCGAATTGTGGATTTGGATGCTTACAAGATATTACCATTGTAATTCCTTCTTTAACATCATCTTGTGTTAATGAATCATCTTTGTCTTTAAGGAATCCATTACTTCTAGCATAATTGTTAATAACTCTTGATAATGCAAGTCTAACTCCATCTTCATGTGTTCCACCTTCAACAGTGTTAATGTTGTTGGTAAATGAATATACATTGCTGTTATATCCATCATTATATTGCATTGCTACTTCTATGCTTATATCGTCTTCTGAACCTGATACATCAACTATATCATCGTGAATAACTTTTTTATTTGCATTTAGTAGTTTTACGTATTCAACAAGACCTCCATTATATAAGAATTCATCTTTTTGACCACTTCTTAAGTCACTAAGAATAATTCTAAGTCCTTTGTTTAGGAAAGCTAATTCCCTTGATCTTGTTTTTAATGTTTCGTAATCAAATGTTGTTGTTTCTTCAAATATTGTTGGGTCTGGTTTAAATGTAACAGTTGTTCCTGTTCTGTTTTCATCACAATCGCCTATAACTTCCAGACTTTTTACTGGATGACCACCATTTTCAAATCTTTGATGATATATTTTTCCATCTCTATACACTTTAACTTCTAACCAACTTGATAGAGCATTAACTACTGATGCACCTACGCCATGTAGACCACCAGAAACTTTGTATCCTTTACCACCGAATTTTCCACCAGCATGTAATACTGTAAATATTGTTTCAACTGTTGATATCCCTGTTTTAGGATGTATTCCTGTAGGCATTCCTCTACCATCATCCTTAACTGTTACACTATTGTCTTCATTAACAATAATTTCAATGTCATCACAATATCCTGCTAATGATTCATCTACTGAGTTATCAACAATTTCCCAAACTAGGTGATGTAATCCTCTAACACCAGTTGTTCCAATGTACATACCAGGTCTTTTTCTTACTGCTTCTAAGCCTTCTAATACTTGAATATCATTTACGCCATATTCTTCTTTCATTTACTCACTCCCTCATCTAAATCAAATATTTTTGCTTTTTCTACTATTCTTTTATTAATATTTTTTAAATCTGTTGTTGTGATGAATACTTGTATGTTTTTATCTAATGATTTAAAAATATTGTTTCTATTTTTTTCATCTAGTTCACTGAATAAATCATCAAGTAGTAATATAGGTTTTATATCATATTTTTCTATGAATATTTTGACTTCTGAAAGCTTCATTGCTAAAATTATTAACTTTTGTATTCCTTGTGAACTATATTCTTTAGCATCATTTCCATTTTGACAAAATTTGTAATCGTCCCTATGTACTCCAAATGAAGTCATTCCTATATTTATTTCTTTATTTCTATTTTTCTTTAGTTCTTTTAATAACCTTTCCTTATCATTTGTTTTATAGTCAGATTCATACTCAATATTTATCTTTTGACCTTTAATATAGTTTTTAAAGATATCGTTTATGTATGAATTGATTAATTCAATATAGTTATTTCTATAATTATAGATTTTTAGGCCTTCTTCTACTATTTTTTCATCTAATATATCTAAATATCTGGAATCTAAATTATTATTTAACATTAATTTCTTTAAAAAATCATTTTTGTTCTTAATTAAGGTATTATAATTATTTAAATAATAAATATATTCTTTGTGTAGTTGAGATATTTGTATATTTAGATAGTTTCTTCTAGTGTTTGGTGATGATTTAATTAACTTTAACTCATCTGGAGAAAGCATTATTATCCTATATTGAGAGATAAAATCACTAAGTTTTCTTTGAATTTTTGTGTTAATTTTTGTCTTTTTGCCATTCTTATCAAGATATAATTCAAGATTCTTTTTAGGACCGTAATCAAAATAGAAAACTTTTATTTTAAAAAAATCTTCTCCATCTTTAATAATCGATATTTCATTATTTGTTTTAAAAGATTTTGCTAAACTACCTAAATAGATAGATTCAATAATTGTTGTTTTACCAATTCCATTTTTACCAATTATGATGTTTAAATTTGAAAAATTATCAAAGTTTTTTTTCTTATAATTTCTAAAATTTAGTAGTTCTATTCTTGTAATATTCATTTTTAAACCTCATTAACCCCTTTTTTTTGATTTTTCTATCATTTAGGTACACCTACACAACAATTAAATTATACCATAAATTGATGCATAAAAAAAGATAATTTTGATTTTAATTACCTTTTTTTGATGTTCTTTCGTCTAAAACGAATTTTAATCTTGTTGCTCTTAAAATTTGATTGGATAATGAACCAAATGATACATCAAATTCTAGCTTATCACCATTTTTAAATATGATTGCTGACTTCTTATTATCTACTTTGTAGTATTTTTCAATTTTTTCTAAATTTACCCAAATACAATCCAATCTTTCTGGTGATGTAGTTGGAAAAAATATCATTTTTTGACTTTCTTCTACAATAATAGGAGACTTGTGTGTTATACCTAGCATTTTTCTAGTGCCTTCTTTTCTACCTTCGTATGAACTACCAAAATATTCACAACTGTGTTCTAGAACTTCTTGTACTGTTTGATTAACAACATACTCATTATCAGATTCTATTACTTTTGATTTTGATCCTTCAATTGGTAAAATTACTTGCGTATCATAATTAACCTCATAGTCCATATTATTCTTTCCCCCTTTCATTAATAATAGCAAATATACTAGCACAAAGGGTTTGTCGAAATTTGTCGAATTTTGTCGAAAAATACAAAAAAATTAAAAACATTGCAAAAAAAAAACGAATTTTTTCGTTTTTTTAGTATGTCTTCATTGGTAAAATTAATTCAATTAACTCATCATTTTCTGCTTCTTTTAGAATTATAGGACTTATTTCACCATTTAATAATATATATATATCTTCCTTTGTAAATACTTTTAATGCTTCCATCATGTATTTAACACTGAATGAAATTTTTATATCGTTTTCTGTTTCATTTGTAATTAGTATTTTATCTTTTCCTTTTCCTTCAGTACTTGCTGCTCTAATAATAAGTTCACTACCAGTAACTTCCATATCAACAATGTTTTTATCTTTTGATTGAGTTAATGATGATGCTGTATCTAACAAACTATATAAATCTTTTAAATTAGCTTTGATTTTATGTTTAAATTCTTTTGGAATTGAATTATCTGTATTTGGATATGTTCCATTTAATAATGATGTTTGGAATATAATATTATCAAATTTAAATAATGCTTTATTTGGGAATACATGTATTTCTAATTCAGATTCTTTATCGATTGTTTTAACAAGTTCATTAATGTTTCTTGCTGGAATAACCATATTAACATTTTCACTATACATGCTATCTAATTTTATTGTTACTTTAGATAATCTATATGAGTCTGTAGCTACACATTCAAATATATCTCCTATTAATTTGATGTTAACACCTGTTAATAATGGTCTACTTTCTTGAAGTGAACATGCAAATGATGTTTTATTAATGATTTCTTTGAATTTTTGACTATCTAATTTTATTGGTTTTTTAACTTCTTCTAATTTTATATTTGGGAAATCTTCTTGGTTGAAGCATGGGAAGTCATATATTCCTCCACTTTCTGTTTTAAAAGACACTTCATTGTTTTCAAAATTCTCTACTAAAATGTTAGTATTTTGTAATTTGCTTATAGTACTTAGTAATGTTTTACCATATATAATAGTACAACCTACTTCATCTATGCTTTTTATATCTCTTTTATCAATAAATGTTTGAATTGTAATATCATTGTCTGTAGCTGTTAAATATAAACCATCTTTTGTTAGTTCAAATTTAATACCATTAAGTACAGGAATTATATTTCTTGTAGATAGTGCTTTACTTACACAATTTAGTCCTTCCATTAATATATTTTTTTCTATTAACATTTTCATAATAATTTTTTCCTCCTTTTTCTTATTATTATATATTTATTACTATTATAGAGTGTTAATAATGTTGATAACTCATTTATTTCAAGGTTTTATCTACATATTATGTAAACTTACCATTGTTAAGATGTTTATAACTTGTGTGTTTATTCACAAATTTTTTCTTTTAGAATTTTAATTTCTTCTTGTAACTTTATATTTGTTTTTAATTCATTTGATATTTTTTCATGTGAGTATATAACTGTTGAGTGATCTCTACCTCCAAACTCTAATCCAATTCTTTGTAAGCTTTCTTCTGTCATTATTCTACTCAGATACATAGCTATTGCTCTAGCATCTGTTACATTTTTCTTTTTCATTTTTCCTTTTAACATCGAAGCTTCTAAGTTGAAGTATTTAGCTACTATATCTATTATTTTAGCTATTGAATTTGTTCTATATACTGTTTTTGGTACGAATTCTTGCAGTGCATCTTGTGCTATTTCTAGCGTTACGTCAGGAATATTAAAGGCTGCCTTGTATGCAACTATTCTAATTACAGCACCTTCTAAATTTCTTATATCACTTCCACAATTACTTGCTATATAGTTTATAACATCTTCATTTATATCTAAATCATAATCGTTAATCATTATTTTATTTTTAATAATATTCTTTTTTAGTTCAAGTTCTGGAGGATTAATTGATTCTGTTAAACCCCATCTAAACCTTGTTTTAAGCCTATCTTCTAGATATTTGTAATCATTTATTGATGTATCTGAAGCAATTATTATTTGTTTTTCATTATCATATAGTGTATTAAATGTATTTGTGAATTCTATTTGTGATTTTGTTGCATTTTCTAGGAATTGAATATCATCAATCATTAATACATCAACATTTCTATATTTTTCTCTAAATGCTTCTAGATAGCTAACGTTATTATCGTATTTGTTCTTAGCATTTATGATTGCTCGGTAGTCGTTAGTAAATTGTTCAGCAGTTATATAAAGAACTCTTTTATCTGAGTGATTTACTATATAATTACCGATTGCGTGCATTAAATGTGTTTTTCCAAGACCACTTTTTGCATATATAAAGTAAGGATTATAAAGTTTTCCTGGATTTTGTGCGACTGCTAATGCTGTTCCATACGCTAATTTATTGGAATCTCCTACAACAAATGTATCAAATGTATATTTAGGATTGAAATTACTTATATATTTATAGTTTGTTAAGTCATTAGCTGAGTTTTCTTCTATTTCTTCTTCAATCTCTTTTTTGCTTTGTTTCTTAGGTTTTTCGTTTACTTTTTCCAATTTTTTTATGTCTTTTTCAAATATATATTGTATTTCACATGTATCATTAGTTATATCATTTAATATATCTTCTATGATTGTACTATAGTTTTTTGTGATATTTTGTAATAAAAGTTCATTTGTTGGCACAATAATTATTACTTTACTATCGTCATAAGAGTATAATTTAAGATCTTTAAATATATAGTTATATGACATTAACGATACTTTTGTTTTAATTTTTTCTAAGAATTTTGACCAAATATCTTCAATATCCATAACTATCTATCCTTTCTAAGTGCTCTTTCTAACTAAAATTATAGTGCATCTTTTTTTAAAGTCAAATTAAAAAATTTATTTAACATTTATATTAACAACATATTCACGATTTGTAAACAACTTTTTTCTTTTATTTGTTACTTTCTTTTGAGTTATCAACATTATCAACAAATTTACATTTTTATTATTTTAACAATTGTGGATAACTTGTTGATAAGTTAACATAATAATGTTAGTACAATGTTGATAAGTTAACATAATAAATATTAAAAATAAGTTTACATAATATTAAAAATATTATAAAATAGATATGGAGATTTGGGAAAATGAATAAAAAAGAATTACTAGAAAATTATTTAAAAAAAATATATAAAATATATGAAGAAAAAAACTTTGATACTTTTGTTAACACTATACTAAGTTATAATATTAGAATTGGAGATTATAATAAGAATATTTCTTCTATTTCTAAGAAAATTTTTGACGAAATATTGCTTCTATTGCCCGAAAGTAAGGCAAAATTTTCATATAAAGATTTTAACAATTTTTATAAGATAAATATAATATATAATGTTTATAATGATCCAACACCTAAGGTAATTATTGATGTTCCAGTATTTATAGAAAACTATGAAAAAATAGCAATAAATTTAACAAAATTTTTGATAAAAAATAAAATAAATTCCTATATTAAGCTACAAAAGATATCAAAGAATCCATTATTAGAAATTCGTGTTGATAATGAGAAAGAAGCTGTAAAGATAGTTAATCATTTTAAAACTGATGAAATTATAAAAGAAGAAATAAAGTCTAGAGTTATACCATTTTTACCTGAAGATAGTCTTCTTGGTTTTTCATATGAATATAAACCATATAATTTTAAAAATTTTTATTACATCTGTTTATATAAATTTTTTAATACAATAAAAACAGAAGAAGATGTTAATTTAGATAATTTAGAAAATTTTGTTGATAACTTGTATAGAACTGAACGACATCTAAACAAAAAAAGAATGACTTTGTCCATTTATGAGAGTATTAAAACAATTAATCATGACGAAGATATATATAACATGTTTAAATATAATTCTGATATGAATATTGGAAGTATGAATCCGAATGAATATGATTTAAAACTTGATAAAGATAAAATGATATATTTTGTTAATAAATTAGATGAAAGAATTATATCTTATGGTTCTGAAGAATATTTGAATTTAGTTTATTCTAAATTTTACGAGAATTTTATAAAAAGAGAAGAAAGTTCTACATATTATGCATATTTTTATAATATTTTTAGTAAGTTACTTTCTGATAATTATAAAGATGTTGATAAATTGTTAGATTTTTCTAATATGCAAAAAGATTATATTTATACATTAATGATGTTAATATCAAGTTTATTCTTTGCGTACAAGAAGATGGGCTTTGCATTAAATGATGTATATCTAATTCTTAAACATATATTATTTAAGAAATATAAACTTGAAATTGAAGTTAAAACTATAGATGAATTAGTTAAACCAAATCCCGGGTATGTGTTTCCTTTAAATATCGAATATGGTAATAAAGTTGTGGATTTAAAAAATAAATCTAAAATTACTATTAGAGAATATTTTAGGATAAATAAGGTTTTTGATACTATTCCTATGAACTCTTTGGTTTATATGAAAGACGGAAAAATACTAAAAGGAGAAGATTTTTTAAAAGAGATTTATAAATATATAGGTTTGTATGATACCTTTGAAGAATTAAGAAATTCTTTGGTATCTTTCATAGAATTTAAATAAATAATTGACAATTTTAAGTTGTTAGTATATAATCTAACTCAGTCGAGAGAAGAAATGGAGGTATAAACAATGAAAAGAACATTTCAACCTAATAATAGAAAAAAAGCAAAAACTTCAGGATTTTTAGCAAGAAAAGGTACTAATGTATTAAAATCTAGAAGAGCAAAAGGAAGAAAAGAATTATCAAAATAAATAAATTACTTTAAAATAAGTAATTTTTTTTATATAATATTTTCTAGAGGCAGATATGAATAAAAAATTTATAGTACGTAAGAACGAAGAAATACAAGAAATAATAAAGAAATCTAACAAAAAATACAATAAATTTTTTGTGCTTTATTGTGCCAAAAATTCCTTAGGATATAATAGATTTTGTATAAGTGTTGGTAAAAAAATAGGTAAAGCACATACTAGAAACTTGTACAAGAGAAGAATAAAGGATATATTAATGAAAAATAATATAGATTCTTCTAATGATTATGTTATAATATTAAGGACTAGTATTTTAGGTAATTCGTATCAAGAAATAAGTAGTGAATTACTTAAATTATTGAGAGGAGAAAAATAATGAAGAAAAAAATAGCTATTATTTTTCTATTAATGTTAACACTTTGTGGTTGTACTAAAAGATTTAATACTGAAGTTGATGTTGATGGAAAAAAAGTAGAAAAGAGTTATGTTTCAAACATAATATGTAAACCAGAAAGCGAAGAATTAAAAGAAATTTATTCTACTAATAAAGATAATTTAATCATCGACTATGATAAATTACCTGCATGTAAGGATTTGAAAATTAATTCTGGTGGATATGAAGGATTATGGACTTCAATATTTGTTAAACCATTAGCTTGGATTATTGTTAAAGTTGGACTACTTGTTAAAAACTATGGTGTAGCAATTATGATAGTTGGATTAGTATTAAGAGCTATAATGTTTCCTTTATCTAAGAAATCTATGAATATGGGCGATAATATGCAAAAAGCTCAAAAAGATTTAAATAAGTTAGAAAAGAAATATAGAGGAAGAGAAGCAGATAGAGATGCTATGATGGCAAAAAGTCAAGAAATGTTACTTATATATAAAAAATATGATATAAGTCCATTATCAGGATGCTTATTTTCATTCTTACAATTACCAATATTCTTTGCATTCTTAGAAGCTGTTTATAGAGTACCTGCATTCTTTGAAAAGAATTTCTTAGTATTTAATTTAGGAACAACACCACTTGAAGGATTTAAAGCTGGTAATTATTGGTATATAATTCTTGTATTATTAATTATTGGTGCAACATATTTCTCATTTAAAAATATGAATGTAAGTGGAGATGCAGAACAAGCAAAACAAATGAAAATGATGAGTACATTTATGATTGTATTTATTTCAATGGTATCATTTACATTACCAACATCAATCGCATTATATTGGATTGTATCAAATGGATTTACAGTTGTTCAAAATTTGATATTAAAGAAAGGTAAGTTGTAGTATTATGGAGAAGTATAAATTTCAAGCTAAAAGTGAAGATGGACTTTTAGATAAAGCATTAAATGAATTAGGATTAAAAGAAGAAGATGTAATTACTAAATCTTATGAAGAAAAAGGTGGACTATTTAGTGGAAAAAAATATACACTAGAAGTTATTAAAATTAGTGATGTTGCTGAAGTTGGAAAAGAAATAATTAAAGAATTATTATCATCTTTAGGAATTAATGCTAATATTGAAACTAAAGTAAGAGATGGACAAATTAAATATCAATTACATTCTCAAAATAATTCTGTATTGATTGGTAAAAATGGACATATACTTGATTCTATTCAAACGTATGTAAGACAAGCAGTTTTAAATACTTTGGATTTATATGTTAATATTACAGTTGATGTAGAAGGATATAAAGAAAAACAAAACTATTTCTTAGAAAAAAGAGTTAAAAAAATAGCAAGAGATGTGACTTTATCAAAAGTAGATGTTAAGTTAGATCCAATGAATTCTTATGAAAGAAAAGTTGTTCATTCAGCACTTCAAGGCTTTAAATATATTAAGACTGAAAGTGAAGGAGAGGAACCTAATAGATGCGTAGTAATTAAATACGTTGAAAATAAAGATGAAGAATAGTATGCGAAATGCATACTTTTTATTTTACTTATTAGATATATTGTGTTATAATCTAGCGTGAAGAAAAAGGAGATTTAATATGGAAGATACTATTGCAGCTGTAGCTACGACTATTGGAGAGAGCTCTATTAATGTTATTAGAATTAGTGGAAAAGATTCAATTAATGTAGCAAATAAAATATTTTCAAAGGATATAAGTAATGTACCAAGTCATACAGTACACTACGGTTTTATAATGGAAGATAAAGAAAAAATAGACGAAGTATTCTTATCTGTATTTAGAGCTCCTAAAAGTTTTACAACAGAAGATATTGTTGAAATTAGTGTACATGGTGGTAGTGCTTCTGTTAATAAAGTTATGGAATTAGTATTATCAAATGGTGCTAGACTTGCTGAACCAGGTGAATTTTTAAAAAGGGCATTTTTAAATGGAAGAATAGATTTAACTCAGGCAGAAGCAGTAGGAGATTTAATAAATGCTCAAACTGAAAGTTCAAGAAAGATGGCACTTAAAGGTGTTGATAAAACTATATTTGGTGAAATAAATGAATTAAAAGAAAAAGTTCTTGCATTGATTGCTAATATAGAAGTTAATATAGATTATCCTGAATATGAAGATGCTGTAGTTGTGACTAAAGAAATGATAAATGAAACAAATGAATTTATTAGAGAAAAAGTTAACAAATTACTTAAAAATAGTAAAAAAGGATTACTCATAAAAAATGGTTTAAAAATTGTTATTGTTGGTAAACCTAATGTTGGTAAAAGTAGTATTTTAAATTCATTGCTAAAAGAAAATAAAGCAATAGTTACTGATATTAAAGGTACAACTCGTGATATAGTTGAAGGAACTTTAATGATTGATGGTGTTAAACTTGATATATTGGATACTGCTGGTATAAGAGAAACTAATGATGTTGTTGAAGCTATTGGTGTTAAAAGAAGTGTAGATGCGATAGATGAAGCTGATTTAGTATTATTTGTTATAGATAGTGAAGATGGATTTAACAAAGAAGATAAAGAAGTTCTTGATAAAATAAAAGATAAAGAAATACTAGTAGTTTATAATAAAAATGATAAGAAGGAAAATTATAAAGTAGATGAATTAAGTAGTTATAATTCTATTAATATATCGACGTTTGATAATGATATGATAGAAAAACTTAAAGATAAAATTTCTAGTATATTTGATTTAAAATCTATTGCTGAATCAAATTATACATATATATCTAATGCTAGACAAATAGCTTTATTAAATAAATCATTAAACATTGTTGATGAGATTGAAAATGCTGTTAACAATGATTTAGAAGTAGATATGATTGAAATAGATGTTAAGAGATTATGGGAAACTTTAGGTGAAATAACTGGTGAAGTAGGAAGCGACGATTTATTAAATGAAATATTTAGTAAGTTCTGTCTTGGAAAGTAGATGATAAATAATGAAATATGATGTTATAGTTGTTGGTGGAGGTCATGCTGGATGTGAAGCTTCTTTAGCAAGTGCTAGAATGGGTGAAAAGACTTTACTTATTACAATTAATATAAATAATGTAGCTGATATGCCTTGTAATCCATCAATAGGTGGTTCCGCGAAAGGTATTGTTGTACGTGAAATAGATGCATTAGGTGGAGAAATGGGTTATTGTGCGGATAAAACTCATCTTCAAATTAAAATGCTTAATGTTAAAAAAGGACCTGGTGTTAGATCACTTAGATGTCAAGGCTGTAAGGTTAATTACCCTAAAGAAATGTTAAAGACTTTAAGAGAAACTAAAAATTTAGATATTAAAGAAGCAACAGTTAAAGAATTAATAGTTGAAGAAAAAAAAGTATGTGGAATTATTACTGAAGATGGGGAAAGAATAGAAAGTAAAGCAGTTATTCTTACAACTGGAACTTATTTAAATTCTGATATTATGTGTGGTCATGAAAAACATAAAGGTGGTCCTCATGGAGAAAAAAATTCTATGTATTTGAGTGATTCACTTCGAAAGAATGGCATAAATATTATTAGATTAAAGACTGGTACCCCTCCTAGAATATTAAAGAGTAGTATTAACTTTGATGAAGTACAAATTGAAGAAGGAGACAAAGAGCCATTAACTTTTAGTAATTTTTATGATGCAACATATGATGTTAATAAGCAAACTCCATGTTATTTAACTTATACTAACAAAGAAACTCATAAAATAATAATGGATAACTTAGATAAATGTTCTTTATATAGTGGAATGATTAAAGGAGTTGGACCTCGTTATTGTCCTTCAATCGAAGATAAAGTAGTTAAGTTTAATGATAAAGATAGACATCAAATATTCTTAGAACCTGAACGTAGTGATGATATAGAATACTATGTTGGTGGTTTTTCTACTACTATGCCTCATGAAATACAAGAAAGATTATTAAAAACAATGGATGGTCTTCATGATGTAGTAATAACTAAATATGGTTATGCAATTGAATATGATGCGATAGATCCACTACAATTAAAGATGTCTTTAGAAAATAAAGTACTAGAAAACTTATTCACTGCTGGTCAAATAAATGGTACTAGTGGATATGAAGAAGCTGCAGCTCAAGGACTTATGGCAGGAATTAACGCATCTTTGAAATTACAAGGAAAAGAACCATTTATATTAAAGAGAAATGAAGCATATATAGGTGTACTTATTGATGACTTAATTAATAAAGGTATAACTGAACCATATAGATTATTAACTTCTCGTGCTGAATTTAGATTACTTTTAAGACATGATAATGCTGCACTTAGATTAACTCCTTATGGTAGAAAACTTGGTCTTATAAATAATGAAAAGTATGAAATATTTACTAAGATGGTTAATGATATGAAAGAATTAGAGGATTACTTAGATAATACTTATTTAACATCAACTCTTGAAGTAAATAAATTTTTAGAAAGTATTAATTCATCTAAAATATATGGTAGAACATCTTTAAAAGATTTAGTAAAAAGACCTGAAATAGATATATGTGTTTTACTTGGATTTATGAATAAGCCATATGATAAAAAGATAGCTGATATGGTTCAAATAGAAATTAAATATAAAGGATATATAGATAAAACAAAAGCTGAAGTAGAAAAAATGTTAAAGCTAGAAAATAAACAAATACCTGAAGATATAGATTATGAAAAAGTACCTAATATAGCTACTGAAGCAAGACAAAAATTTAGTAAGATTAGACCTTTAACTATAGGACAAGCATCTAGAATAAGTGGTGTTAATCCATCTGATATTACTATGTTATTAGTTTATTTAAAAAAGGAATACAATAATGACTAAAGAAGAATTTATATCATATTGTGATAAATTAAATATTAAGATAAGTGAAGAAGTATATAGAAAATTCTTTACTTATTTTGAGATGCTAGTAGAGTGGAATAACAAGTTTAATATGACTACTATTCTTGAAGAAAAAGATGTATTCTTGTTACATTTTTATGATTCATTGTGTTTATTTAAAGTAGTTAATTTAAATAGTGAAGTTAGTTTATGTGATTTTGGTACGGGTGCTGGATTTCCTGGACTTCCTATAGCTATATTATTCCCTAAAGTAAATGTTACACTAGTTGAATCTAATGGTAAGAAATGTACATTCTTAAATGCAGTAAAAGATGCATTAAAATTAGAAAATGTAACAGTTATAAATGATAGAATTGAAAATTATAGTTCTAAAGAACGTGAAAAATTTGATATTGTTACTTGTAGAGCGGTTACCTCAATACCTATGATACTTGAAATGGCTACACCTTTAGTAAAAGTAAATGGTATTTTGGCTCCGTTGAAATCTAATTGTGAAGAAGAGTTAGTAAAATATAGTTATTTAGACAAAGAACTTGGAATAAAATTAATTCAAAAAGAAGTGTATTGTTTACCTATTAATGAAGCTTATAGAGTAATACCTGTATATAAAAAAGAAAAAATAACTGATAAAAAGTATCCTAGAAGTTATAATTCTTTATTAAAAATGTATAAAAATAAATAGTAAATATCTTGTTATTAACTTGATAAAAACTTTAAAATGCTTTAAAATGAATATATAGTAGGAAAAAAGGATAGAGATTATGGACGAGAATAAAGATAAAATTTATTACATACCTGTTGAAGATATTATACCTAATAGATTTCAACCAAGACTTGCATTTGATGAGAAAGAGCTAAATGAACTTGCTAATTCTATTATTAAGTATGGTGTTATTCAACCTATAGTACTTAGAAGTATTGGAGAAAAATATGAAATAATTGCAGGTGAAAGAAGATATAAAGCTTCTTGTATTGCTGGTCTTAAGAAGATTCCTGCTATTATAAACAATACTGATGATAATACTAGTGCTGAAATAGCTTTACTTGAAAATCTTCAGAGAAAGAATTTATCTGTTATTGAGGAAGCTCAATCATATAAAAAACTTATGGATAAAGGATTTACTCAAGAAGATATTGCAACTAAACTTGGTATTAGTCAATCTGCAGTAGCAAATAAAATGAGACTTTTAAATTTACCAAAAGAAGTACAAGATGCACTTTTATATAATAGAATATCTGAAAGACATGCTAGAAGTTTGTTATCACTTAATAATGAAGATTTACAAAAGAGTTTATTGCATAGAATTACTAGTGAAAAATTAACGGTAAAACAAACTGAAGAAGCAGTGAGTGAATTATTAAATAGAGATAAAATTCAAGAAGAATTACCAACTGATATACAAAAATTCTTAAAACCTGAACCTATTCAAGAATCAAAAGAACAAGTAATAGGCAATAATGCTGTTGAAGAGTATTTGGATATTAAAGTTCCAGAAGTTGTAGATATAGAACCCGAAAAATCAGTGTTAACAGAATATACTGAAGATACTGAAATAATTAATCCATTTCAAACTGTACCAAGTAATCCTATTACAAATACAAATGTTATTAATGATAATGTTCAAAGTACAGTTACCTCTTTTAGTGAAACTATACCTAATGTAACTAGTGTTAAGGATAATACTAATATGAATACTGAAACTATTAATAGTGCTGTAAGTCAACCTAGTGAACAGTATTTTAATCCATACAAATTATCTGAAGAAACTGTTACTGAAGTGAAAGAAGAAGAACCTAATGAGGATTCATTATTGAATGAATTTGGAGAAGTTAACTTACCTAAAGTAATAAATAAAGTAAGAGATTTTGTGAATAGTTTATCTGAAGTAAGTAGTTTAATTGAAACATCTGAAGTTGATTTGACTGATAAATATCAGATAGTTATTGAAATTGATAAGAACACACCTATGTAGTGTGTTTTTTTAACTTTACATTCATTTTTTGAAAATTATTTACTAAAATTATATAAATGATATAATTAATTTAGAATTATAAGAAAAGAGGTAATCGTTATGGGATTAATTAAGGCTTTATCTGGAGCTACTGCATCAGCTTTAGGAGATCAATTTAAGGAGTTTGTCACTTGTCCTTCAATTTCAAAAAATGTATTAATTCAAAGAGGAACAATTAATCATGGTGAAGGAAATAAAAATCCATCTGAAGGAATAATTTCAAATGGAAGTACTATTGTTGTACCTCAAGGTATGGCAATGATGATTATTGAAAATGGTGAAATTAAAGAATTCACTGCAGATGCAGGTACATTCTATTTTGATACAAGTAGTGAACCTAGTATTTTTACAGGTGGTTTAGGAAAAGGAATTATAGATACTTTTAAAACTATAGGTAGACGTTTTACTTATGGTGGTCAAACTGCTAAAGATCAAAGAGTTTACTATGTAAATTTATTAACAATTACAGGTAATAAGTTTGGTTCTCCACAACCAAGAAAAATTACTGATGAAAAATATGGTATGTTAGAGGTTACTTTCTTTGGTGAATATGCTTTTAGAGTTGTAGATCCAATTATGCTTGTTAATAGTGTTATTGGTGCTCATCCAGCTGATACTGTATATTATGAAGACGTTATTGGTAGTCAATTACAATCAAAATTTGTTGAAAAATTAACTCAAGCAATTACAGTAGTTATGAGAAAACATAAGGTTTCTTTTGGAGATATTGGACTTTATAATGGTGATATTTCTGAAGAAATGAATGTATGTTTAGATGATTCATGGAAGAAAAACTATGGTTTAGAAGTAGTAGATGTTGCATTAGGTGATATTAATCTTACTGATGAATCTATGGCTAAAGTTAATAAAATTGATGAAGCTACTATTTTCTCAAATAAGAATTTACAATCTGGTTTAATGGCTAGTGCTTCAGCAGATGCTTTAAGAAATGCTTCATCTAATGAAAATGGTGCTATGATGGGATTCATGGGTATGAATATGGCTAGTGGAGCTGTTAATAATATGATGGGTGCTATTAATAATGGTACTGATGTAAATGGTTACAAGCCTGAAACAAATCAACCAGAAATGGGTACTATATTTAATGATGAAGTTAAGGTTGAAGATGTTCCAGAACCTAAAAAATGTCCTAAATGTGGAGAAGTTGCAGTAGGAAAATATTGTAGTAATTGTGGAACTAAAATAGAAGAATAAAAAAATAAGACTCTTTATTAAGAGTCTTTTATATTGTATAAATCCACATAGTTTGGTTCTGAACCTTTTTCATAGTAACACACAAATCCATTACTATTTATTTCACCTGAGATTGGGTCGATTGCAGCAGCTGTTATACCTTTTGGTATATCATACCATTCATTTTTGTTGTCTTTAATTGTACTTATTGTTTTAGCCCAAATCTTCTTTGTGATTTTTGAGTCTTTTGATTTAACCTCACTATTATCGTCATTACCCGCCCATACTAACATTAAATAATCTTTATTATATCCAACTGTCCAGTAGTCTGTTTTAGTACTACCACTTTTTGCTGCATATTTACCTTTTAATTCATTTGAAATACTAACTAATGTAGGAGATGTGTAATTAATTAAACTGTAATTATATGTTGATGTTAGTAAGTTGTTAAGAATATATACATATTTTTTATTTAATACGTAGTCATTACTATACTTATATTCGTATAGTATTTTACCATTATTATCTGTTATTTTTTCTATTAAATGAGGAGTTTCATGCTTTCCTTCGTTTGCTAGTGTTATAAAACCATTACTATAATCAATCATATTTATTTCAGTAGTTCCGAGTGCTGAAGATGCATTTTCTTTTACTTCTGTTTTAATTCCTACTCTTTTAGTTATTTTGCTTAATGAATCTGTTCCTAAAAATAGGTGTGTTTTCATGGCATATATATTGTCTGAGTAGGCTATTGCTGTTAGCATTGATATATTCTTATTGGCGTAGATATTTCCAGCGTTTTTAGGGGAATACATTGTGTCTCCAAGATTGAATGTAGTTCTTTCACTTAAAAACGTACTAGAAGGCGTAAAACCATTCTCTAATGCACTATAGTACAAAAATGGTTTAATAGTTGAACCAACTTGTCTTTTAGAAGAATAAGCTCTATTATATTGTGATTTCGAGTATTCTTTTCCACCAATTAAAGCTACTATTTTACCATTACTTGGCGTTACTACGACAGATGCAACCTGTAAACTTGAGTTCTTCATTTCTTTATCTATGTTATTTTCTAAGTTTTTTTGCACATCTTTATCTAAATTCGTATATATTTTAAGACCTTCCATATCTAATAGTGATGATGGTATTTCTTTTATATTAGATAACTCTTTTAGTACTGCATCTCTATAATAATATATACTTGATAATTCAACTTTATCATTTTTAGCATAGAAATTTAGCGGTTCATTAATTGCTTCGTTCATTTCATCTTTTGAAATATACTTATTTTTTACCATGCTTATAAGTACATTTTTTTGTCTATCTTTGGCATTCTCATAGTTAGTTACTGGATTATAATAACTAGGATTTTTTGGTATTCCTACTATGATAGATGCTTCTGCTAAAGATAGGTCTTTTGGTTCTTTATTAAAATAATATTTGCTTGCTTCTTTTATTCCGTAATTTCCCGCTCCAAAATCTATTGTATTTAAATATCCTTCTAAGATTTCATCTTTTGAATAGTGTGTCTCTAATTCTAAAGTTAGAAGTGCTTCTTGTATTTTTCTT
Organism: uncultured Clostridium sp.; assembly: GCA_902492325.1. Taxonomy (GTDB): domain Bacteria; phylum Bacillota_I; class Bacilli_A; order RF39; family UBA660; genus CAG-1000. The sequence goes on along the minus strand of CABULC010000002.1, from coordinate 110,967 downwards.
TCCCATGTTTTATCAAATGTTAAGTAAAGATTTTTAATATATTGTTGTGATATAGTTGAAGCTCCTTCTTTAAGTTTTTTACTTTTTAAATTTACTAACATTGCTTTCGCTATTCTTAAATAATCAAATCCTTTATGGTTATAAAAATTTTTATCTTCAATAGAAACTATAGAATTTTTAACAAAGTCACTTATATTATTTAGTTCTACATAATCATTTTTTTCTCTTTCTTGGAATAAATCATTACCATATTTGTCATAATAAGTTATGCTCTTACTTGTATTAATATTAAACTTAGGTGTGATAAAAGCATAAACGTAAAGACTTAAAATTATTATAATAATAGAGAAAAATGTGAATATAAATATTTTAGTTAGTAATAGTAATTTTTTCATATCATTTACACCATTAATTATTATGTATTGTAAATCTAAAAAAAATACTTGATTTATATAAAAAAATATGTATAATTTTAAGGGAAAGAAAAATTAGTCTTAAGGAGGCTTTAATTAATGAAATTTAAAACTATAAATAAAGAAGATTTAGAGACAATGCCATTTGATGACATTGCTTATATAATATTAAAAGAAAAAGGAAAAAAGATGAAGATTAATGACATATTTAAGATAATATGTGATGAACTTAATCTTGGAGAAGATGCATTTGAAAATCAAATAGCAGATTTCTTTGCATTGCTTGCTACTGAAAAAAGATTTATACAACTTGAAAAAGGATATTGGGATTTAAGGGAGAATCATACAGCTGAAATCAATATTAAAGAATTGGAAGAAGAACTTGAGGATGACGATGTAACTGAAGAAAAAGAAGATGAAGATGTAGAAGAACATGAAAGTGACTTCTATGATGATATTGATGAAACTGATGATGATGATACCGATGATGACTTAAGAGATTTAGTTATCGTTGATGAAGGATACGAAGACGAATCAGACTTGTAGCGATGCTTTCTTAAATATTTGATAAAGGAGAGGAAAATATGAAAGAAAGATTAGAAATAATACAAGAAAGATATAATAATTTAAGTGAAGAATTATTAAAACCTGAAGTTTATAATGATTATAAAAAAATGCAAACTATATCAAAAGAAAAGAACTCTATTGAACCAATAGTAGAAGCTTATAAAAAATATAATACTGTTTTAGATGATATAGAAGCAGCTAAAGAGATGAGTAAAGATCCTGAAATGAAGGAATTTGCTTTAGAAGAAATAGATAATTTACATAAAGAAAAAGAAAGTTTAGAGAGTAAATTAAAAATAATGCTTTTACCAAAAGATCCAAATGATGAAAAGAATGTTATCATTGAAATTCGTGGTGCTGCTGGAGGAGATGAAGCTAATATCTTTGCTGGAGATTTATTTAGAATGTATACTAAGTATGCTGAAAAGCAAGGATGGAAACTTGAAGTAACTCATGAAGTCCCTGGTGAAAGTGGTGGATACTCACAAATAGAATTTATGCTTAGTGGAGAGAGTGTTTATTCAAAACTTAAGTATGAAAGTGGAGCTCATAGAGTTCAAAGGGTACCTGAAACTGAATCTGCTGGTAGAGTTCATACAAGTACGGCGACAGTATTAGTTATGCCAGAAGCAGAAGAGATAGATGTAGAAATAAAAGATAGTGATATTAGAATAGATATAACTCGTAGTAGTGGAGCTGGAGGACAATGTGTAAATACAACTGACTCAGCTGTTAGAGTTACACATATTCCAACTGGTATAATTGTTTATTGTCAAGTGGAAAGAAGTCAAATAAAGAACAAAGAAAGAGCACTTCAAATATTAAAAACAAGACTTTATGATTTAAAACAAAGAGAACAAGATGAAAAACTTGGCAATGAAAGAAGAAGTAAAATAGGTACTGGAGACAGAGCTGAAAAGATTAGAACATATAACTATCCACAAAATAGACTTACAGATCACAGAATTAACTATACAGTAATGCATTTGGATAAAATTATGGAAGGTGACTTAGAAGACTTAATTAATGCATTAATTGCTGAAGATGAAAGAATGAGACTTGAAGAACATAATGATTAATAAAATAATGTCTTTAGGATTTAGTCGTCCTGAAAGTGAAGAATTAGTTAAAGTAAGTAAGAATATTGAAAAAGATTATCAAAAATTATTAGAAGGTTATCCAATACAATACCTTATAGGATACGTTGACTTTTATGGATATAAAATAAACGTTAACGAGAATGTTTTGATACCTAGATATGAAACTGAATATTTAGTAGAGAAAACTATAAATTATTCTAAAAAAATGTTTGATAGTAAATTAGATATACTTGATTTAGGTACTGGTAGTGGTGCTATAAGTATTGCTTTAGGTAAAAAGTTAGACTCTAATGTTACCGGAGTAGATATATCTGATAAAGCTTTAGAAGTTGCCAAAAATAATGCACTTCAAAATAATATAAATATTAATTTTATTAAAAGTGATATGTTAGAAAATGTAACTGGTAAGTATGATATAGTTATAAGCAATCCACCATATATTGATTCAGAAGAAAAAATAATGGATTCTGTTAAAAAATATGAACCACATTTAGCACTTTATGCTGAAGATAATGGATTATATTTCTATAAAAATATACTTTCTAATATTAAACCATATTTAAAAGAAAAATTTATTATAGCTTTTGAAATAGGATGGTGGCAAGGAAAGTTAATAGAAACGATAGCTAAAGAATATTTTGAAGACTCTAAAGTTTTAACCCTCAAAGATTTAACTAATAGAGATAGATATATATTTGTAATAAATGAATAAAAAAATAGAAAACCAACCAATATTAAATTGAAAGGTTGGTTTTTAAATGAAAAAAATAATATATGTTATATTGATAATTGTGATGATACTAGTTGTTTCTAAGCCTAGATATGATTTAAGTGGAGATATGGTTAGATTTAGAGTTATACCTAATAGTAATTCTTCTAAGGATATTTTAATTAAAGAAAAAGTTGTTAACGAGTTATCAACATTATTATTTAAAGACGCTAATGATATTAATGAAACACGTAATAATGTAGTTAATAATTTAGATAAAATAAATAATAGTATAGATAAAGTATTTAGTGAAAATAATTATAATTTGAAATATAAAGTTAAATATGGTATGAACTATTTTCCTAGTAAAGAATATAATGATATTAGGTTTGAGGCAGGAAATTATGAAAGTCTAGTAGTAGAAATTGGAGAAGCGAAAGGTAATAATTATTGGTGTATTTTATATCCACCACTTTGTATGGTTGATTATGAAAAAGATACTAAAATAGAATATAAATCTAAGATTATGGAGATACTTTCAAATTTATTCTAATGTAAACACTGCCTAAAAACTGTCTAATTAATTGATAAAATCTTTATTTAATAGTATATTATAAGTAGAAAGGCATGGTGTTTATGTCAAAGATAACTATAGAAGGTAACCATAGGTTATCTGGAGAAATTAAAATTAGTGGAGCTAAGAATAGTGCGGTTGCTTTAATTCCTACTGCATTACTTGCTAAAACTAAGAGTGTTATATATAATGTGCCTACTATAAGCGATATTGAGTACTTAATAAAAATATTAGAGCTACTTAATTGTAAAGTTGAACATAAAGAAGATGCATTATATATAGATTCAACTAATCTTGAAAATAAACCAATACCTGAAGAATTAAGTGTTCAAATGAGAGCATCATATTATTTTATGGGAGTTTTACTTGCTAAATTTGGAAGAGTTGAAATGTCTTTTCCAGGCGGATGTAATATTGGAGCAAGACCAATTGATATTCATATTAAAGGTTTTGAACAACTAGGAGCAAAGGTTGAAATAATTAAGAATAGATATATTATTACAGCTGATAAATTAGTTGGTAAAAGAATATATTTTGATTTTCCTAGTGTAGGAGCAACTATAAATGTTATGCTTGCTGCTGTTGGTGCTGAAGGAACAACTATTATTGATAATGCTGCTATGGAACCTGAGATTGTTAATGTTGCATCATTCTTAATAAATATGGGTGTTAAAATCACTGGTGCTGGAACAAAACGTATTGAGATAGAAGGTACTAAGAATTTAGACAATGGTGTTATTGAAGTGTTCCCTGATAGAATTGAAAGTGGAACCTATATAATTATAGGTGCTTTACTTGGAGATAATTTGAAAATTAAAGGAATCATAAAAGAACATATTGAAGCATTATTAATGAAACTTAAAGAAATTGGAGTTGAATATACAATTAATGCTGATGTTCTTACAATATCTAAGTGTGAACATTTAAAACCAACATATATTAAAACATTAGTATTTCCTGGCTTTCCAACAGATTTACAACAACCTATGACAACATTATTAACGCAAGCAGAGGGTAAATCTATAGTTGAAGAAACATTATATGAAAACAGATTTAAAAATACATATGATCTTAATAGAATGGGTGCAATTACCAATATATTAAGTCTTAATAAAATCGAAGTTAAAGGGCCTCGTAAATTAAAAGGTACTAAAGTTATTGCTACTGATTTAAGAGGTGGAGCGTCATTATTGATTGCTGGTCTTATTGCGGATGGTATAACTGAAATAGAAAGTAGCGAATATATTTTAAGAGGATATGGCGATGTTGAAAAGAAACTTGCAAATGTAGGTGCTAAAATAAAAGTAACTGAGTAATATTTATTAGGTGATATAAATCATGAAAAAAAATAAATTACTAGTTATTTTTTTCTTGTCTTGTTTATTCTCATATATAATTTATAATTATACAATTAGTAATAGAATTGATGTATTAGTTTTAGGAGACAACTATTTAATAAATAGTAAATATAAAACATATGATAAGTACTTACTAGATAAATATTATAATATTAATGATTTTAACAAGTTATTCACAACTGACAATGAAAATTATAAAGATATTATTAACAATATAAAGAATAACTATTTTGTATATGAAAAGGAAAAAAAAGTATATTTAAATCAAAAAATTACTGAATCTGATTTGATAATTTTAAATGCTAATAATGAGAGTTATTTTGAAAAATGTTCTAAAGGTAAATCTATTATAAGAAAATATAACGAAAGTGTTATTGAAGATATAAATGCTTTAAAAGAGATAATTTCTAAAATAAGTGCGGCTAAAGTAATAGTTGTATCTAATTATTGTTATAATGATAATTATCAATTAAATGATGGGGATGTTAACTTAAATAGTTTATATTTTAAATATCAAAATAATAAAAATAAACGTTTAAATGATAAAATTAATTATCAAATATATAGTGAAATAGTTAAGAATATAGATTAATAGATATGTTAAATTGATATTTTGTACTTGATTTTAAGTAAAAAACCATGTATAATACTCACTGAAGTTATTTCTATAACTGTTAATTAGTTATGGCGAGGAGGATAAAATATGAAAAAGGGAATACATCCAGTACAAAAAGTATGTAAAGTTAAATGTGCTTGTGGAAATGAATTCGAAGTTAAATCAACTAAAGATGAAATTCAATTAGAATCTTGTAATAAGTGTCATTCATTCTATACAGGTAAATTTAAAACTGTTAAGACTGGTAACGTACAAAAATTCAAAGATAAATATGGAATCACTGATTAATAGTGATTTTTTATTAGGTGAAAATTATGAATATTAATGGTCAAGAAGTAGATATAAATGATTTATATGATAAGAAATATATGCATAAAGAAATAAAAAAAGGTATTTATTTATCTGAATATCAATGTGAAGTTCTAAATAGATATGGAATTAATCCTAAAGAATGTGCATCTATAAACGATATAATGTTTCTTATAGATGAAATATTAGAAGATGATCCTGATGCTGATGATTTAGATAATATATCAAGAGAAATATCTGAATTTAACTATTATGCTAATACTAACAAGTAATTGAAAAATTGCTTGTTTTTTGTTATCATATAATTATGAAAAATAAGAATATAATATATATAATTGGTATCTTTGCAATTGCTATAATACTAACCATATTATATATTTTTAAGTATGATAAATTAGATAATGATATATTAAATAAAAGTTGGTATAGATATAATTATACTAATGGATATTATGATGTATTTAATATTGATGAATATAAAATATCATATTATAGACCAAGTAATGAAAACTTTACTAATGAATATGATTCTTGTAGTAAATATAGATTTAATAAAAAGAATAAATCATTGGTATTAGATTGTAATAAAGAAATAGTTATTAAGAATGTTGAAAAGAATAAAATTACTTTATTAATAGATAATGAAGAAAATACTTTTTTTACTAATATAGATGATTCATTAAATTATGAATTTAATAAGTTTTATGGTATGAGTAAATCTGAATATAAGAAAAGTAAAAGTCAGGTATTAGATTTAATTAAAATATCTAATAGTAATTTATTAAATATTGTTAAAGAAAAGGAATATTCTAAAATAATTTTTATTGGAAATAAATGTACTAGTGTTGATTGCATTGTTGCTTATGATGCTTTTGAAAAGTGGGTTACAGTATCTTCGAATACTTATTTTGTTAATAGTGATGAACTTGATAATAATACAATTAAATCTTTAAATAATATAAATAAATCATTCTTAAATGATTCTAATTTTTATAATGATAGTTATCCTAAAGTAATAATAATTAATGGTGGCAAGATAATAGATTCTTATTTAGTTAATTGTAGAGGTTTTGACTGTACTTCTTTTTACAATAAATAATTCTAATAATATACATTAAATTTTCACAAATATTTCATATTGTGATATTATATTATTTACGAGAGGTGAAGAGATGAAAGTACTAATCGTTGATGATGAAAAATTAATTAGAGATGTTATTAAAGAATACTGTATTGGAAATAAGTATGATGTTATAGAAGCTGAAAATGGTGTTGAAGCCGTTGATAAAGCTAAAGATGCTGACATTATTATTCTTGATATAATGATGCCTAAAATGGATGGATTCACTGCATATAAAATAATTAAAGAAAGATATAATACTCCAACAATTATGTTATCTGCTAGAGGAGAAGAATATGATATCTTAGCTGGATTTGATTTAGGAATAGATGATTATATGACAAAACCATTTAGTCCAAAAGAATTAATGGCTAGAATAAATGCTGTTATAAAAAGATATAAAGGTGAAGATGACTTTTATGTTTATAAGAATCTTAAAGTTGACTTTTTAGGACATGCTGCATATGTCAATGGAAAAGAATTATTATTAACACCTAAAGAATATGATTTACTAGTATATTTTATAAATAATAAAGGAATTGCATTATCAAGAGAACAATTACTTAATAATATATGGAATTATGATTACTTAGGTAATGATAGAACTATTGATACTCATATAAAGATGCTTAGAAATAATTTAGGGGAATATCGAGATTTAATTACCACAGTAAGAGGAATGGGGTATAAATTTGATGATAAAGAATAGTAAGATTAAACATATAGTATTAGGATGCTTGATAGCATTTGCTAGTTTTATATTACTATTTCTTTTTTTAATGCAAATAGTATTCCTTAATAAATATTATGAAATATATAAAAAGAATCAATTAAATGATATAGTTTCTTCTATTAAAAATAATAATTCTATGAATATAAGTATTTTAGAAGATTATGCATATAACTATGGTGTATGTATATCAATTTATTCAAATGGTATTATCCAAACTATATCAAATACATATAATAAAGGATGCTTATTTAGTGATAAATCTACTAGTGATAACTATATTACTTCTTTTGTTGAAAGTGGTAGTACTGAAGATACAAGACTTCTATATAATAAAAGATTTGGTAATAAAACAATAATTAAAGCATTAAAATATAATGATGAGGTATATATATTTTTGAATACTTCAATACAACCATTAGATTCATCGATTATACTTTTAAAGAGTCAATATGGATATATAGCATTAATAATATTTGGAATTTCTTTAATAATAAGTTATGTTATATCTAGTATGATTTCTAAACCTATAGTTAAAATAAGCGATTCTGCTAAAAAATTAGCTAATGGAGACTTTAATGTATCATTCTCAACGGATAGTAAAGTACAAGAAATAAAAGAACTATCTACTACGTTAGACTTGGCGAAGAATGAATTATCAAAAACTGATGAATTAAGAAGAGATCTAATGGCTAATGTTGGTCATGATCTTAGAACACCTCTTACTATGATAAAAGCATATGCTGAAATGACTAGAGATTTAGAAAGCCAAACACCTGAAAAAAGAGCTGAAAATATGAATATAATCATAGAAGAAACAGATAGATTAAATGTTCTTGTAAGTGATATTCTTGATTTATCTAAATTACAATCTAGTACATATGAACTTAAAATAGAAGAGTTTGATCTTGATGAATTAATTAGAAACATAATTAAAAGATTTTATATTCTTATAGATAGTGATGGTTATGAATTTATTTATAATAATGATAAAAAAATAATGGTTAAAGCTGATAAGAAAAGACTTGAACAAGTAATTTATAATTTACTTAATAATGCTGTTAATTATACTGGAGAAGATAAGAAAATATATATTAATGTAACAGAAGATAAAAAGAAAGTTTTAGTTGAAATAAAAGATACTGGTAAGGGTATTGATAAAGAAGAAATTAAATATATATGGAATAAATATTATCATAATGAAAAGAAACATAAAAGAAATGCATTTGGAACTGGCCTAGGGCTTTCTATCGTTAAAACTATACTTGAGAGTCATAATTATAAGTATGGTGTTAAAAGTGTTAAAAATCATGGTACTACATTCTATTTTGAAATTGATAAGAAAAATATGTTATAATAATTTTGAAAAAGATGTAAAGGAGATTTTATGGCAAAATATATATGTGCTAAATGTGGGTATGTAATTGAAACTGAGAAAATGTCAGATGATTATAAATGTCCAATGTGTGGCACTGATAAAGAAGATATAAAGCTTGTTACAAATGATGTTTTCCAAGATGATTTAGATTCTATTATTGAATCAGTTGTAGAAGAAGCTTTAGATATAAAAACTAATAAGATTATTAATGATGTAACTGAAGATAAAAAAGTTAGAATTAGTCAATATAATCCAGCAATAGTTAGAATACCTGAAAAGTGTATAAATTGTGGTCAATGTAAGAAAACTTGTGAAAAGACTGTTAATCTATCATATGATTTAAATATATGTAAGAATCCTATATGTTTAGGATGTGGTCAATGTATTTTAAATTGTCCAACTGGAGCTTTGATACCAAGATATTGTTATAAAGAAGTAAAAGAGATAATTAATACTAATGAAAAAGTTGTTGTTGCTTTAGTAGCACCTGCAGTTAGGGTATCTCTTGGAGAAAACTTTGGTTTTGAACCTGGAGATAATGTTGAAAATAAGATTGTTACTGGTTTAAAAAAAGTTGGATTTGATTATGTGTTTGATACTGCATTTGGTGCAGACTTAACTATATTAGAGGAAGTTGCTGAGTTTGCTGCTAGACTTTCTAATAAAGGCCCTATTCCTCAATTTACCAGTTGTTGCCCTGCGTGGGTTAAATATGCTGAAGTGTATCATCCAGAACTACTAGATAATTTATCTACTTGTAAGAGCCCAATTGGTATGCAATGTGCAGTCATCAAAGAATACTTTTCAAAAGAAAAAAATATAGATCCATCTAAGATAGTAACTGTAGCTATTACGCCATGTACTAGTAAGAAAATGGAAGCACGTGAATATACTAATAATATTGATTATGTTATGACAGCTAGTGAACTTTCTATATTATTTAAAGAAGAAGATATAAAATTATCTAATTTAAATGATAGTGAGTATGATAAATTGCTTGGTGAAAGTAGTGGTGCTGGAGTAATATTTGGTAATTCTGGTGGAGTTACAGAATCTGTAATTCGTACATTACATAGAATTATGACTAAGACTAATCTTAAGAAGGATGAACTTAATTTTATAGAATTAAGAGGATTTGAGGGTATAAAAGAAGCGACTATCACAATTGATAAATATAAACTTAGAGTTGCAGTAGTACAACAGCTTGAAAACTTAGAAGAATTACTTAAAGATGATAGATATAAAAAATATCATTTTATAGAGGTAATGAATTGTAAGGGTGGTTGTATTGGTGGAGGTGGACAACCTTTATGCCAAATTACTCAACTAGAAAAAGTCAGAGAACAAAGAGCTAAAGGACTTTATAATATTGATACTAAAAGGCCTGTAAGATGTGCTCATGATAATAAAGAATTAAAATTATTATATAAAAATTACTTAAAGAAACCATTAAGTGAGGATAGCTTTAAATTATTACATACATCTTATAGTGATAAAAGTTATCTATTAAAAGGTACTGAAAAATAAAATTGCAAGAAATTGCAATTTTATTATAAAAAAGTATTGACATAGAATAATACATTTGCTACAATATATTTGTCCAATAGATAATTAAATGTTATATCTATTATAAAGAAATTTATAGAAATTTAATTATTTTTATAAAACTTTATAATAATATAAATAATTTAATTATATTAGTGAAAAACATCTATATTATTTTTCATTATTTATATTGGATATATTAAATATTATTTTTCAATTATATGTTCTTAATTAATATTAATTTATTAGTTAATTATATATCTATCTTACTAATAATATATATATATCAATATAATATAAATAATAAAAATATCTTATTAAATTAAGAAATAGATATCTTATCTACTAAGGACAAATGTTATAACGTTGAGAAAGTAAAACTCAAAATGATAAGAAATTATGCTAAATACTGATAATATTTAGAAGTATTTATATAAAATTAAAATTTTATATAAATGATTCATAGTTTATTTTCGGAAACTCGAAACAATCTTGTTTTATCAGAACGGGTTGTTTTTTGTTTGCTTAAAAATGTGAAAAGTGTTACTATTAATATGGTGAAAGTAATGAGTTGTTTAAAGAAAGTTTTGAAACATATAAAGAGATATTTAAGATTCTATGTAATGTTTGGATTAACAGCTTTAATTTGTATTTATATATTATTCTTTAGTCCATTAACTAAGTATTTATCAATATATAAGGATTCTATGACAATAGAATATGATATGGAAACTAAAGAAGGATATAGTTGGATCTATGAACTTGAAAATGAAAATATTAAATTAAAAGAATTTGATAATAATAAATGGGTATTTGTACCAAATAAGAATGGAAAAACAGTTTTAACTTTTTATTATAAAAAAGATAATGATATTTTATATAAAATCACTTATGGATTAAAAGTTAAGGGTAATAAAATTATTTGGACAAGTGGAGAAGGCACAGGACTTATGAGTTATCCTAATCCATACTAAAATATACATATTTATAAAAAAATATGTATATTTTTTGTTATTTTTATGATAATATATAATTAGGGAGTGTAAAGTATGGAACCATATAAAGCTAAAAAATTACCATTTGATTATGAACTTGATAGTTCAACATTAAAATTATTATGTGATGCGAAAGAAGCATATGGAGAATATAAGGGATTTTTAAAGAGTATGTCTTATGATTATAAATCGTTTTTAGAGTCTGCTTTTATTATAGATACTTTTTATTCATTTAAAATAGATAATGCTAAAATCACAAAAGATGATATGTTTCTTATGCAATATAAAAATAAAAGTAATACAGTAATACAGTTTAATAATATTAAGTTAGCTTTATTATCTGGAATTTCTCTTGCTAATAAAAATGGATTTTCATTAGACGTTTATAATAAGATAAATAAAGTTTTATTAAATAATTGTAAGAAGGATAATACTACTAAAGGTAGTGGACATTTAAGAAAAACTCAAACTTATATTTTGAAACCTGGTTTAGCGGGATCTAGTGTTTCTTTTGTTCCACCTGTTCATACAGAATTAAATTCATATATGAAAAATCTAACTGAATATATGAATAATCCTAGTGAAATGGATTTTATTTCTCTTGCTATTACGCATTATCAATATGAAAAACTACATCCATATTTAACTGGAAATGGTAAGATGGGAAGATTAATGTTACCAATACAATTATCTTTTTATAAAAAAGAACCACCAATATTGTTTATTTCAGAAAGTATAGATAATTTAAAAAATACATATTTTACGTTATTAAGTGATGAAGGTGATGAAAAATTATCTAAATTTATAAAATTTTTCTTAGAATGTATTATTAGTCAATGTTCAATAAATATTAAAAGAATTAAAAAAATAAATAAAATATATACTAAGGATTTAGAAGATTTTAAAATTACTATAGGTGGAAGTACTATTTATAAAGTTTATCCAGTTATAGCTAAGAGAATTGTGTTTACAACAAATGATATAGTCGAAGAATGTAAACTACATATAAATTCTGTTAACAAAGTTTTAAATAAATTAGTAGAACAAGGTTACTTAATTAAAGAAAAGAAAAAAGGTACTACTAGAGTAACCTTTACTTATAAAAATATGTATGACATATTAGTTAATGCTTCTAATTAAGTTTATATAATATTGCACGTTATTTTCTTCTATTGATTCGAAGAAAATATGTGCTTTTTTATTTGTATTTATGAAATTACATAATTCTTTAAAATTAAGTTTTTTAATATTTATATATTTTTTTAATAATTTAATATTACTAAGATATTTATTCATAAATATATTTATAAACTCATTATTATAGTACTCAATATCATCATAATAATATTTATCACTTGAAAATATATCTAAATTGTTGTTATAAAGAGTTAGAGATAATATATATCTTATTTCTAGTTCATTAATTTTTAAATATGATTTAATAAAAGAAATATAATTATCAATATTGAATATAATTTGTTCATAAATATTAATATAATCTACTTGATGAATTAAATGTGATTTTACTCTTATTTCTTTATATTTTGTTTTAATTAATAAATTATCTAATAGATGATCTTGTAAAAATGTATTTATATCTGATGCATTATTGATGTATGATTTTAATAAATATTCATTATAATTCATCGTTATCCTCCATGAATTTACTTATTGGTGTATTTAATACTATGGAGATTTTATATAGATTATTAATACTTATTCCTTTTTTAGATTTATTACTTTCTAAACTGCTTATTAGAGATACTGAAACATTAATAAGTTCAGCTAATTTTTCTTGAGTTAGTCTTTTTCCATCTATAAAAGTTTTCCTTCTATATTTTTTAATATTTTTACCTATTATTTTATTAAGTCTATCTTGTTCCATATAACACCTAAGAATATTATATTCCAATTTTGTTTTAATGTATAGTACTACATTACATAATTAATTATTAAAACAATGTAAAATATTAATTAGGTGAAAAGATGACAAAATTTAAAAGAGAATTTAATTTTGATGAAAATATAATAAAAACAATAGCATATAATGTTATTAAATATAGAAAACTTAATAATATAACTCAAGAGCAACTTGCGATAGATATTGGAGTTTCTCCTGAATTTATTAGAAAGTTTGAAAGTACTAAAGGTAGTGAAGGGTTATCTTTAATGTCATTATATAAAATATCAGTAGTACTTAATACTTCTATAGATAAATTTTTTGAATCTATTGAAATTAACGATTAATAAAAAAATTCTCAATTGGTACATTTAATATTAGACTTATCTTGTATAAATTATATATACTTATACCTTGATAAGTTTTTTTACTTTCAAGATTGCCTATTAATGATGTAGATACATTCGCTAATTCTGCTAGATGTTCTTGCGTTAATTCTTCAACGTTTAGGCTATATAGTTTTCTATAATATTTTATATTCTTGCCTATAATACTATATATCTCTTTTTCATCTTTAAAATCGAATGTGTCTTTCATATTAACTCCTAATAATATTTTCCCATTATTTGGAAATTTTAACCATTTACTGAGAATGAGAAAATATCATTCTCGGTGATAATTTATAAAAAAATACGATTTTTCTTGAAAAATTAGATAAAATAGTGTATTATTAAGTGCGTATCTAAGAGGGGATGATATTATGGAAAAAATTATTAACTTTGCAGTTGTTGCTCATGTTGATGCTGGTAAAAGTACTTTAGTAGATGCTTTATTAAAGCAAAATGGAGTATTTAGAGAAAATGAACAAGTTGTTGACTGTGTAATGGATAGCGGAGATTTAGAGCGTGAACGTGGTATTACTATTACTGCTAAAAACTGTTCTATTAAATACAAAGGTATTAAAATGAATATAGTAGATACTCCAGGGCATGCTGATTTTTCTAGTGAAATAGAAAGAATTATTAAAACAGTAGATACTGTAGTATTATTAGTTGATTCTGCTGAAGGACCTATGCCTCAAACAAGATTTGTATTAAAAGAAGCATTAAAATATGGTTTAAAACCTATACTATTTATTAATAAAATAGATAAAAAAGATGCTCGTGCTGAAGAAGTAGTTAATATGACTTTTGATTTATTCTGTGAATTAGGTGCTACTAATGAACAATTAGATTTTAAGATTATATATGGTATAGCTAAAGAAGGAATAGCTAAATATGAAGAAAATGATGATAATAAAGATATTACACCACTTCTTGATACTATAATTGAAACTACTCAACCATTTGAAGGAAATGAAAATGATCCTTTACAATTACAAATATCTTCATTAGATTATGATGATTATATTGGCAGACTTGGTATAGGTAGAATTAATAAAGGTAAAATTAAAGTTGGTGAAACTGTTGCTATTTCTAAAAACAATGGTGAACTTACTAAAGAAAGAATTACTAAAATATTTGTTAATGAAGGAATTAAGAGAAGAGAAGTAAGTGAAGCATATTATGGTGATATAGTTATAGTTGCTGGTTGTCCAGAAATATCTATTGGAGACACAATTTGTGATGTTAATCATGTAGACCCTCTACCAAAAATCGAAATAGAAAAACCTACACTATCAATGAACTTTATGGTAAATAATAGTCCATTTGCTGGTAAAGTTGGTAAGTTTGTTACATCAAGACATTTAAGAGATAGATTAATGGCTGAACTTGAACGTAATGTTGGACTTGAAGTAGAAGAATTACCAAGCGGTGATGGGTTTAAAGTGTCTGGACGTGGAGAATTACACTTATCAATATTAATAGAAAATATGAGAAGAGAAGGATATGAACTAGGAGTTTCTAAACCAGAAGTTATCTTACATGAAATAGATGGTGTTAAATGTGAACCATTTGAAAGAGTAGTAATAACTGTACCAAATGATTATTCTGGAAATGTAATTAGTGATTTAAGTGAAAGAAAAGGTACAATGGAAATAATGGAACCTGCTGAAGATAATTATGTTAGACTTGAGTTTGTTGTTCCAACTAGAGGTTTAATAGGATATAGAAGTAACTTTATTACAAATACTAAAGGTGAAGGTATTATGGTACGTAGTTTTGAAGATTATAGACCATATGCTGGAGAAATATCTGGACGTAAGAATGGTGTACTTGTATCTATGGAAAGTGGAAAAGCATTTGGATATGCACTATATAACTTACTAGATAGAGGTACTATGATAATAGAACCATCTACTGAAGTATATTCTGGTATGATAGTAGGTATTAATAATAGAGAAAATGATTTAAATGTTAATCCATGTAAGAATAAAGAATTTTCAAATACTCGTTCATCTGGTAGTGATGAAGCAATAGTACTTCCAAGACCTAGAACATTTACATTAGAAGAAGCATTAGAATTTATAGAAAAAGATGAACTTGTTGAAGTTACACCTGATGCGATTAGACTACGTAAGAAAATACTTGATGAAAAAGAAAGATTTAGAAATAATAGATAAAATAAAAGACTTAAGAAAATCTTAAGTCTTTTTCTATTGGAAACTATTTAGTTTTAAATTTACTTAATACTTTTGCGGCTATAAATATAATTGCATCACTATTTTTAATGGCTTGTTTTTTTCCTATAGCTTTTCCACCTACTGTAAGTGATGAAATAATTGAACTTACTAGTAGTGTAACGATTACTGTTGAAAAATTAAATTTTGTTGATATATTGATTGCTAGTATGGCTCCAACGGAACCACTAACTATACCACATATATCTCCAATTACATCATTACATATACTTGCGATTGTGCTTGAGTTTTTTACTAAATAAACTCCTTCTTTTGAACCTTTTATTTTTTTAGCGCTTTTTGCATGAAATGATGCTTCGTTTGCTGTTAGTACTGCTGTACCTACAATATCAAATAGAATACCTATACCAATAAATATTGCACATAACACTATTAGAAGTATTGTATTATTGAATTTTGATATTAGAAAGTTAGATGCACTACTAAAAATTAAAGCTATAAAAAAAGTCATTAAAAATGCCTTTAGAATCCAATTATCTTTTTTCATTTTCAATAAACTCCCTTTAAATATATAAAATAGTATGGAATATTATAAATTAATTTTACGGCTTTGGTCGAGTTGATTTTCTCTAATTCCTACCATTAGTTACCTGCAGGCGATTTCTCTTTAAAAGAATTAATCACTTGTTACCATTAATGATCACTCGATCACCACTTAGTCCGCACTTCAATCTTTATAATATAGGCATACTAGAGGTTTTCCCAAGCAAACATGTATCACTTTTATTCGCTTTTGCAACTTATTTTTCAATTACTATCCCAATAAGTCACGCACGACATGTGTTTTCATAATCATCGATGTGAATTAAGGATTCGGATATATGCCATTACATCTCTTCCTTAAAACTAAAATTATATATCCACCCCAAACTGGGCGTAAGAAGCGCAATATATAAAGTATCATTTTACACAATTGATGGATTTTTAGCCCCATCTTCTAGTGGTATGTTTGACTAGTATAATGCTCCATACGTGTATCATTATAGCATATTTTAATGAAAATGTCAAAAGACACACTATATTGTATGAAGTGTGTCTTTAAATTATTAGTGTTTTTTTGCTTTTTTTTTCTTTCTTTTGCTTCTTTTTGTTTCTCTTACTAATGCAATAATTGTTGATGTTATTTCCATTATGTTTCCAATTACACATACGTATGCTTGAAATTTTAAGTTATAAAATAACCATGCGATTGCGCAAGTTCCAAAAATATATTTATAAACTTTAGGATCCCTAAATGATGCTCCTATAGTATAGAGTATTGCAACTATTACTGGTAATAATGATAAAGGATTAGTGTAATTTAAATATCCAATTATTGCAGTTATTGTTATTACTATTATTGGTAAAATAATTGGTATTTTCTTTTTATCTTTGTCATATTTATAAAATAATAGATTTCTAAGTACTGAGATTAAATCCATAAATGCAGCAGAAAAGGCTCCCAATAAAGCATATTGAAAAGCATATAACATATGTGCTGCTGATTGTACCATCATCATGTGTTTTTTCTTTCTACATTGAACAGAAAGAGTTATTGTTAGCATAGCAGCTGCACCGATTAATTGTGCATATAATACATTCATATAATCTCCTAGTATATATATTATAATATTTTTTTAATTAAAAATAAATATTATTGTTCTCAAATATTGGTTAATATGCTATAATCTATGTCAAGAAGGAGAGGATATTATGAGTTTTATTAAAGAAACTGAAAATTATATTACTGATGTAATAAAAAAATGTGGCTATGAAGTCGATAACGTTATTTTGGAGTCCTCTTCAAGACGCGATTTAGGAGAGTTTCAAATTAATGTGTGTATGGGGCTTGCTAAGAAGTATGGTAAGAATCCAAGGGAGATTGCTGAATCTATAATATCAGAGTTTGATGATAGATTTTACAATGTAAACATTGCTGGACCTGGATTTATAAATGTTAGTATTAGTGATAAATATTTACTTAATTATATTAATAGTAATATTAAGGATACTACTGGATTTGTAGATAAGGGTGAAGAAAAGACTATTATAGTTGACTATGGTGGAGCTAATGCTGCGAAAGTACTTCATGTTGGTCATATGAGACCTGCTAATATTGGAGAATCTTTAAAAAGATTAGCAGAATTACTTGGTAATAAAACAATTGGAGATGTTCACTTAGGAGATATAGGAAGACAATCTGGTATGATAATTTCTGAAATTAAAAAGAGAAAACCCGAATTATGTTATTTTGATCCTGAGTATAAAGGAGAATATCCTAAGCTTGAAATTACTACTGAAGAGTTGGGCGAATACTATCCAGCTGCAAGTATAGATGCTAAAGAAAATCCAGATAGAATGGAAGAAGTAAGAAAAATTACCGCTTTAGTTGATGAAGGAAAAGAACCATACTTTGGTATGTGGAAAGATATAGTTGAAGTATCAAAAGAATCTATTAAGAAAAGTTATGATTATTTAAATTGTAAGTTTGATTTATGGGAAGGTGAACTAAGTTCATTAGAATATGTTCCTGATACATTAAAAGTGTTAGAACCTTATATGTATATTTCTGAAGGTGCTAAGGTAATCGATGTTAAGAAAGATGATGATAAGATAGATATTCCACCACTAATTGTAATTAAAAATGATGGAGCTACTATTTATGCAACTCGTGATTTAGCTACAATATATTCAAGAGTAAAAAAATATAATCCTGATGAAATATGGTATATAGTTGATGCAAGACAATCTATGTATTTTGAACAAGTATTTAGAGCATCTTATAAATCACATTTAGTACGTGATGATGTTAAACTTGCACACTATTGGTTTGGAACTATGAATGGTAGTGATGGCAAACCATTTAAGACTCGTGATGGTGGAGTTATGTCATTAGATATGTTAGTTAGCCAAGTAAAAGAAAAATTACTTGCTAAATTAGATAAATATACTGAAGAAGAAAAGAAGAATATTGCTGATGTGCTAACTGTTGCGACAATTAAGTATGCTGACTTATTACCATATCGTACTACAGACTTTATATTTGATATTGATAAAATAACTTCATTTGAAGGAAAGACTGGACCATATGTTTTATATACTATGGTTAGAATTAAATCTATCCTTGATAAAGTTAATATTGATAATGCATCAATTAAATCAATTTATAGTGATACAGAAAGAAATATTTATATTAAATTATTAGAACTTGCTAAGACATTAACAAAAGCATATAACGAAAAAACATTAAGTTATATATGTGAGTACTTATTTGATTTATGTAGTTTATTTAATAAGTTCTATGGTGAATGTAATATTGTTAATGAACAAGATATGGATAAGAAAGAATCTTACGTTGCATTATTAAACTTATTATATAATACAGGTACTATGTTATTAAATATTTTAGCAATTGAGGTTCCTGATAAGATGTAATTATAATAAAAGCACAATTTAGTGCTTTTTTAGTGCATAAATACTAGTAAAACTAATAAATTTATGTTGTAAGTTAAAAATAAGTATGCTATAATACATTCGAACGAAAAGTTCCTTGCTTCATTTAGTGAAGCCGTTAAGACCAAAAGGAGGTGTAAGTAATGAATAAATATGAAATAATGTTTATTGTTAAAACTGACATTGATGAAAAAGCTCAAAAAGACACAGTAAAGACTTTCGAAAAAGTATTAACAGATATGAAATCTAAAATTGTTAATACTAAAGATATGGGTCAAAAGAAGCTTGCTTATCCTATTAAGAATCAAGTTAGAGGAAACTATTATGTATTCAATGTAGAAGCTACAGCTGCTGCAGTTAAAGAATTCGATAGAAAAGCTAAAATTGATGAAAATATCTTAAGACATATTGTCATAAGAGAAGAGGAGTAGTTAATGAACAAGATTATGTTAGTCGGAAGACTAGTAAGAGATCCTGAAGTTAGAAGTACAAGTACTGGTAGTTCAACTGCTAACTTTACTGTAGCTGTAAGTAGAAATTTCAAAAATAAAGATGGAAACTATGATGCTGACTTTTTACCATGTGTAGCATTTAGAAATTCTGCTGACTTTGTTTCAAAATACTTTAAAAAAGGTAGTTTAATTGGAATAGAAGGTAGAGTTCAAACTAGAAATTATGATGCTCAAGATGGTACTAAGAGATATGTAACAGAAGTAGTAGTTGAAAATATTGAATTTGTTGGTGGTAGAAACGAGGGAAGTTCAAGCCCTATGAGTAATAATGCTTATATGGATGCTCCTAGTGAAGCTCCAATGGATGTAATGCCAGAATATGATATTCCTAAATCAGATCCATATGAAAATTATGATAAAGAAGTATCACTAAGTGATAATGATTTACCATTTTAAGGAGGATTAATAATGGCAGAATTTTATAGAAGAAAAAAAATATGTCAAATGTGTGCTGGTAAGAGCGTAGATTATAAAGATGTTATGATTGTTTCTAAATACATTAATGAAAAAGGTAAAATTTTACCTAGAAGAATGACTGGAGCATGTGCTAAACATCAAAGACATATTGCTAATCAAATTAAGATTGCTAGATATATGGCTTTATTACCATATACTAAGTAGTTATACTTATTAAGTAGTAGAAATACTACTTTTTTTGTTGCAATAAAAAAGAGATAATTATCTGTTATTATCTCTGCTCATTAATATTAATCTAAATATTTGAAGTGCTTGTGCTAAGAATCCGGCAACATATGTAAGCGCTGCTGCATTTAGTACACTATTTGTACCACTTGTATTTTCATTGCTAAATAGTCCACATTCTTTCAATTGAACTTTTGCTCTAGCTGATGCGTTAAATTCAACTGGAAGAGTAACTAGTTGAAATAATAAACCTACTAATAGTAGATATATACCTATATCAACTAAATTTAATGCTTCAATTGCGAAACCTATAAAAATAAATATTGTTGATATGTGAGAAGCAATATTTACAATTGGTACTAAAAAGCTTCTAAGTCTTAGATAAAAATAACCTTCTTTATCTTGAATAGCGTGACCAACTTCATGTGCTGCAACTGCTGCTGCTGAAATACTTTTTCCATTGTAGATATTTGTTGATAAAGAAACTCTTTTTTTGCGAGGATCATAGTGATCAGTAAGTTCTCCGTTTATACAAACTATTTCTACATTTTGAAGTCCATTTTTATCTAATATTTTTCTTGCTACATCTTTCCCTGTAATTTTTAAATCATTATCTATTCTTGAATTACTTGAGTAAGCACTTTTTATTCCTATTTGAGCTATTACTGGAATAAAAATAATTAATAATATTAATATCATATCCATTTTATATCACCTGAAATAATATTATCATATTTATGTGAAAATAGTAAGAAATTATATCTTAAAACCTAGTGCCTCTTTATTTTTATTGATATTAATAGACTCTAATATTTGTTTTTTTGAAATTATTGTTTTTTCATTTTTAAAATTTTTTATTAACTTATCTATATTTTTTGCTTCTTTGAAATTTTTTGCTTTGATGTAATATGCTTTTTCTTTTAATAATCCATTTATTTTGGTATTTATATTTGGCTTATTAATTTTTGCTTTAGTGCAAATCAAATCAAGTAGTTCTAGACTTCTATCTGGTTCTTTTTTTGTATTATCTTTAGATGCTAAATTAATAATTGTATTTAATTCTTTTGTATTTATTTTTACATTATGAAAGTTTTCATAGTATTTTTTAACATTTTTTAATATATTTAGTGTTTCTGTTTCTGATGGTTCTTCTATATTGATTATTTGAAATCTTCTATTAAGTGCTTTATCTTTTAGAAAACTTTTCTTATATTCTGTAGTTGTTGTTGCACCTATACATTTTATTTCATTTCTAGCGAGTGATGGTTTTAAAATATTTGATGCATCTATCGCTCCATCTGAACCACCTGTTCCAACCATAGTATGTATTTCATCAATGAATAAAATGTAGTCATCATTTTCTTTAAATTCATTGATTATTTTTTCCATTTTTTCTTCAAATTCTCCCCTGTATCGTGTTCCACTTATAACTGATGTCATACTTATTTCAATTATTTTCTTGTTTTGTAATTCTTTTGGCACTTCATTTTTATTAATCTTATATGCTAATGCTTCTACTATTGCGGTTTTACCAACTCCTGCTTCGCCGACTAATATTGCATTATTCTTATCTTTTTTACAGAGAGCTTCTATTAATTCGTTTATTTCTTTTTCTCTTCCAACTATAGGAATATATTTTTTATTTTTTACTTTCTCATTTAAATTAATTCCATACTTTAAAGTTTTATCATTTGAAAATTTGTTAATTAATTTATTTATATTTACTTTTTGATTATTAAGTATTGTTATAGCTATACCATCACTATTTTTAAGTATATTTAATATTACATTTCTTAGTGTGATTTCATTTTTGTTTGTTGACTCAAGTATTATTTTTTTTAATAATGGTGTATATGTTGGTATAGTGATATTTTTATCTTTTCTTATGTACTTGTTTGTTTCATTAATAAAATTCTCTTTATTTATTTCTTTTTTTAATATATTAGATATTTCATTGTTTTGTGATAGAGTACCTATTAAGAAATGTTCTGTTCCTATAAAGTTATGTTTTAAATTAATTGCTTCTTTTTCGCTTTGCTTTAATACTTTTATTAAGTCTTCTTCATATTTTATCATATTAATAGTATGATTTTATTGTAAAAAAAAATACAGATTTAACTGTATTTTTTTAACTTATATTAGCATTGCAGCTACTGTTGTAAGAATTACTATACCAAATAGTATTAATGCTATTTTCCAAGTTTTTTTAATCCACTCAGTGTAAGGAATATTTAAATATGTAAGTCCTAGTACTAAAGCAGCACTTGTTGGAGCTACAAACATTGTAACACCATATAGACCTTGAATTAATGTTCCTGTTACTGTTGCGCTTGCGCCTTCAGCGGCTATTTGTGGAATTACATAGTTTGCTACATATAGCATATCTACATGTAATGCAGAACCAAGGATTGTAGCTATAGAAGCAAAGAATATGTTGAATTTACTTGTTGCTCCTAAAATCCATCCTGCAATTGTTGGATAGAACATTGTATTTCCTGCAAAGTAGATAACACAGTAAGCTAGTACTACTATTAATGCAGATGGTAACATCTTTTTAGTTCCTTCAGCCATATAAGAGAATACATCTCTATGTTTCATTCTGAAGAATCTACCTATTAATAATGCTGCTAATAAGTTCATAACAGCCATTTCAGCATAATACCAATTACCAAATTCTTCGATTGTTCCAAATATATTTTTGAATACTTCGAAGTCTTTAATCTTTACTGCCATAATTTTTGTATTAATGTCACTAAAGAATTTAATGTTGAATGTTCCACTCCAATTAGTACAAGCTAGTATTAATAATACAAATAATAATCCTAGGATAACTATGATTGGCCAAACAGAATATTTGTTAGCATTCTTTTCACCAATAAACATATCATTTTCGATAGCAGCTTCAATTTTATTTTCAGCTTTTTTAACAACTGTATGTTTAGCTTTAACTAAGTATACAATTAATACAGCTAATGATAATACTAAAATTACTATTCTATACCAAATTCCAGTACTTAATTTTGTAACTGATAATTGTTCATTAATTACACCTGTTATATTATAACTAATTGTACTACCAATTGTTCCGATTAACATTGCACCAAATGTTGTTAGGAATGCAGTTATTTTATCATAACCCATAGCTAATACGATGCTGATAATTAATGGGAAGAACATAAATAGTAATAGTCCATAGTTAAATGCAGAAGTTAATCCTACAATAATAACAGCGGCAACAATTAAAAATACGTATTCCTTTCCTCTAAATTTACTTGCTATTTTTTCAATCCATGCTCTATATTTACCAGTTTTAGCAAGTACTCCGTAAAGAGCTCCTACTGAAAGTAAGAATATAAAGATTTGAATGAAATATTTAAATTCGAATGCTCCAAAGATTAATTGGAAGAAATCGAAAAATCCGATTCTATATTTTCCAAGTTCTGCTAATTCTCCAGAATTGAAGTAGCTAGCTGGAACAAACCAAGTTATTACTACAATAGCAAGTAGTGTGAACATGATTATTTTAAATAATCCAGTCTTTTTCATTTCCTAATCCTCCTCAATTGTTATTATATAACAAAAAAACCGATAAGTTCAAGGATTTACCGGGTTTTTTCCTATTTTTCACAAGAAATGCATCTTATATGTTCATAAATTTTGTTAATACAATTTTCAAATTCTTCTTCAGTCTTGCATGTTACTATTTCATTTTTTAATTCTTTTGATTTAGGTATATATTTTAAATATGCTAAAGCGTGAGTTTTTATATCAAGTAAAGCTTTTCTTTCACTTGTGTTTTCTTTTAATAATTTATAGTGTTTTTCTAACATTTGAATTCTTTCTTCATATGTTGGTTCTTCTATAATATTATTGTTTTCTATATATTCTACACATTCTTTAATTATCCATGGATTTCCAATTGATGCTCTTCCGATCATTATTGCGTCGCATCCTGTTTCTTCTAACATTCTTTTAGCATCTTCTTTAGTGTGTATATCTCCGTTTCCAATTACTGGTATTTTTACTGCGTCCTTAACCTTTTTAATAAGTGACCAGTCTGACATACCTGTATATCCTTGCTCTCTTGTTCTTGGATGTATAGCTATCGCTGATGCTCCTGCTTTTTCTATTAGTTTCGCTACTTCAACGCAATTTATATTATCTTTGTTCCATCCTGATCTTATTTTAACTGTAACTGGAGTTTTGACATTTTTAACCACTGCTGAAACTATCTCATATATTTTTTCTGGATTTTTAAGTAATCCTGAGCCTGCTTGTGATTTAAGAGCAACTTTAGGAACAGGACATCCCATATTAATATCTATGATATCTGGATGTGCATTTTCTTCTACATATTTAGCTGCTTTAATGAAAGAGTCAACATCACTTCCAAATATTTGAAGTGATATAGGTCTTTCTTCGTCATTTATTTTTAACATATTTAATGTATTTTTACTATTATAAATAATACCCATGTTGCTTACCATTTCTGAATATATAAGTCCAGGATTCATACTTTTTAATATAGTCCTATATGATTCATTAGATATTCCTGCCATAGGTGCACAAACGACTCTATTTTTAATTTTTACATTTCCAATATTCCACATAAAATTTCCTCATTGATAATTTAACATTTTATCAACATTTTTTCAATAAAAAAAGCGATTACTCGCTTACTTTTGCTGTTACTTTACAACTGATATTGCTTTTAACGCCTTTAAATATGAATTTCTTGGTTGTGTTATCAACGTCTTCCGTACTAGATGGAAGAATGTTTCCACAATCTAATGTCATTGTGTATCCATCTTCTACTTTCATAGTTATTTCTGCATCTTTTCCTTCTTCAACTTCACTTGATGTTGACCCATTTAATATAGTTACTAAACTTGGTATTTCTACTTTGAATGTATATTTTTTTGCAGGTGTTTTTTTGAAAACTATAGTACAATCAGTATCATTTGTAACTTTATCGATACTAAATGTATTTTCTTTAAATACTCCATTTTGATTATTTGAACATTTAACTTTTGGATTTTCGTATCCATCTTTAGGTGTCACAACTTCTTTTAGTGATTCTCCATAAGTTATTGTTTTTGTTGTT
The DNA here is from genome assembly GCA_902492325.1 of uncultured Clostridium sp. GTDB lineage: Bacteria > Bacillota_I > Bacilli_A > RF39 > UBA660 > CAG-1000. The sequence continues at coordinate 85,322 of CABULC010000002.1, read as the reverse complement.
GAACCTTCACCATCTGTAACTTTAATATTTACTGTTAATTCTTTTAATTTAAAATCTACTTTACAAGATACATCTTTTGTTATTGAATTGATTATTAATGCATTTTTTTCTTCGTCCCATGAAGTTTGTTTATTGTCTGAACAAGTTGCTTTTGAGAACTCATATCCTTCATTTGGAACTATTATAAATGTACCATTTTCTTCTCTATTAATATATTTTGGATTGTTTTCATCTAATTTTGCATTTATTGGCTCTGTAATTGTAACTTCGTATTTTGCTTTTACAAAGTATAATTCACATGTACTTTCAATTTCTTGTGCTGGAACAAATTTCCATTCTTCTATATTGAAGTCACCTGTAAGATTGTTTGTACAGTTAAATCTTGAGAATGCATATATTTCATTTGTTACTTCCATTCCATTTTCATCGATAGTTTTTTCATTAACTGGTATTTCATTAACTTCTTCGTCTTCTAAAAAGTATTTATATGTAATGGTACCTGTTTTGTTTTCATCGGGTGTATCTGGCTTATTTTTTTTGCTTTCTAAAAAGCCAATTACTCCTCCTGCTACTGCAACTATAAACATAATAATTAGTATTACTAACATTCCTTTATTTTTCATTTTTTCCTCCACTATTATATAGTAATTTTATAATATACAATGATATATTGTCAAGTTTGTACTACTTAAAATGTGCTAATATATTTGTAAAAATGTCAAAAAACATTTGACAATTCAATATACTTTTTATATAATATTCCCGGTACATTTTAATGGAGATGCAGTTTCTGTGGGAAAGAAATCGCTATAGTTGCAAATATAGTATGCATCAAAGTTGAAGGAAGGAAATAATATATTATGAAAACATTTATGTTAAAAAAAGAAGACGTTAAACATAATTGGTATGTTATTGATGCTGAAGGACAAAACTTAGGTAAAGTTGCTGCTTTAGCTGCTTCTGTATTAAGAGGTAAACATAAACCAACTTATACTCCACATATTGCTTGTGGTGATAACGTTATTATTATCAATGCTGAAAAAGTAAATTTAACTGGAAACAAATTAGATGATAAAATGTACTATAATCATAGTGGTTATCCAGGTGGTCTAAGAGAAAGAAATGCTAGAACAATGAAAGAAAAATATCCAGTTGAAATGGTAGAAAGAGCTGTTAAAGGTATGCTTCCTAAAAATAGACTTGGAAGACAAATCTATAGACAATTATTTGTTTATGCTGGAAGTGAACATAAACATGAAGCTCAAAAACCAGAAAGATTAGAGGTAAAGTAAGATGGCAGAAAAAAATAAGTATACTGCAATAGGCAGAAGAAAAAGAAGTGTTGCTAAAGTAACTTTAGTTCCAGGAAAAGGTAATATTACTGTTAATGGTAAAGATGTAAAAGATTACATGCCTTATGAAACATTAGTTATGGATTTAGTACAACCATTAGAACTTGCTGATTCTAAAGAAAAATATGATATCAATATCGTAGTTAAAGGTGGAGGTTTTTCTGGACAAACTGGAGCTATTAGATTAGGTATTGCAAGAGCTTTAATGCTTGCTAATGCTGAACATAGACCAGTATTAAAATCAAATGGCATGATTACTCGTGATGCTAGAATTAAGGAAAGAAAGAAATATGGACTTAAGAAAGCACGTAGAGCACCACAATTCAGTAAGAGATAGTAATGAAGTTAAACTCAAATTTATATTTGAGTTTTTCTTTTACATAAAAAATTAAAACTATTAAAAAATTGATTTCAAATTCATATTATTAATGTTATAATTATTACATAATAGGAGAGTGAAGTAAGTGGCAGCAAAAGTATTTAAAACTATAGAAGAACAAATTCAAATATTAATAAGTAAAGGTCTTACAGTTGAAGATTATGATAAAGCAAAAGAAATATTACTTAGAGAAAATTATTTCTTTTTGAATGGATATAGATCACCATTTTTAATAACGGGTACTAAAAGATTTGTAGAAGGTTCTACTTTTGAGGAATTATATTCATTATTTACTTTTGATAGATATTTTAGAAATATAATTTTTAAAAATCTTTTAATAGTAGAAAATAACTATAAATCTATATTTAGTTATGTTTTAAGTAAAAAATATGGTTATAAAGAAAAAGATTATTTAAATGTTAATAATTTTAATAGAAATAAAGAAACTAGTAGACAAATTAATGATTTACTTAGAAAGTTAAAAAGACAAATTAGAATTAATGGATATCAACATCAGGCTACTAGTCACTATATAAATAATTATGGTTATATACCAATGTGGGTTAGTGTTAAAGTATTAAGTTTTGGACTTATGAGTGAACTTTTCTCTATATTAAAAGATGAAGATAGAGAAGAAATTGCTTCATATTATGGAATAGAAGCTGATGCGCTTGAAGATTATTTATCAATACTTTCAAATTATAGAAATTTATGTGCTCATGAAGATATACTTTATAATCATGAAACCCAAAAAGGAATTGTGGATACTAAGTATCATGAATTATTAGAAATACCACAGGTAGATGGTGAATATATATATGGAAAACATGATATATTTGCTTTAATAATTATATTAAAACAAATGTTAACACATACAGATTTTAAAATGATGATGAATGAAATAGATTATGAAATTGAATGGTTATCATCTAAATTACATTCTATAGATGTACAAAAAGTTTTATATAGAATGGGTTTTCCAGATAATTATAAACAAATATCATATATGGATTAGGAGGCACAATGAAAAATAATAGTTCTTATTTATTAAGTATGGTAGCTGCATTGTTCGTTGGTGCGTTTTGCATGTATGTTTATATACAAAAAAATCCTATTGTTCAAGAACAAGTTTCTACAGGTGACTCTATTATTAAAAATGTTAATGTTACTGAAAATGGAATATCTTCGGGTATAGAGAATGTATACGATTCAGTTGTAGTAGTTGAAAATTATCAAAAAACTAAGTTAGCAGGTATAGGATCTGGTTTTATATATGATGCGAAAGGTTATATATTAACTAATCATCATGTTATTGAGGATGCTAGTGAAGTTAAAGTTAAATTAATGGATGGTGAAACCATAGTAGCAACAGTTATTGGAAGTGACGAATATGCTGATATAGCTGTTATTAAGATTGATGCTTCTCATGTTAAAAGAGTTGCTAAGATTGGTGATAATAGTAAGATGAAAGTTGGAGATACTGTGTTTACAATTGGTTCTCCATTAAGTGTTGATTATGCTGGAACTGTAACTAGAGGAATACTAAGTGGAAAAGATAGAATGGTTGCTGTTTCTATAAGTAATTCTAGTACTAATGATTGGATTATGAATGTAATGCAAACTGATGCAGCAATAAATCCTGGAAATAGTGGAGGTCCACTTTGTAATGTTAGTGGTGAGGTAATAGGCGTTAACTCTATGAAAGTTGTTAAATCTGAAATAGAAGGTATTGGATTTGCGATACCAATTGAAGATGCTATTGAATACGCTAACTTAATATTAAAAGGTGAAAAGATTCAAAGGGCATATTTAGGTGTGAGTATGACTGATTTTACTACATCATCTCAATATCTAAGACAAGAAGGTATAACAATTGATGGTAGTGTAACAAGTGGTGTTATAGTAGTAGAAGCTGTTAAAGGTGGACCTTGCGCTGATTCAGGAATTAAAAAAGGTGATGTAATTACTAAATTAGGTAAATATGATATCACGAGTGTTGCAGAACTACGTTATTACTTATATAAATATAAACCAAAAGAAAAGATTGAAATTAAAGTTATGAGAGGTAAAACAGAGAAAACATTTAATGTAACTTTGGGAGCAAATTAATTGCTCCTTTTTCTTGATAAAAATCATATAATTTTATATAATTATTTATATAATAAAGGGTTGGTATTATGAAAAAAGATTTTGAATATTTAGATTCTAAAAGAGTATTAAAAGAATTAAAGTCTTCACTTAATGGTTTAAGTGAAAAAGAGGTTAGAAGTAGAATTAAAACTTATGGTTTGAATGAGCTTCCTAAAGAGAAAGAAAAAAGTGTTTTTCAAATATTTTTAAGTTCGATTAATGATCCTATTATATATGTATTAATAGTGGCATCTATTTTATCTTTTATAGTTGGTGAATTTTTAGATGGACTTGCGATATTATTTATAATTATGGTTGATGCTGTTGTTTCTACAGTACAAGAGATAAAGGCTGAAAAGAATTCTGAAGCGCTTAAGAATTTAATTAAAGTGAAAGTTAAAGTTGTTCGTGAGAATAAACATTATGAAATCGATTCTTCATATTTAGTTCCTGGAGATATTATTATAGTTGAACCTGGTACTAAAGTATCAAGTGATGCTAGAATTATTAATTCAAATAATTTAACTGTTGATGAATCAGTTCTTACTGGTGAAAGTATTGGAGTTGCTAAAAGCTGTGAGCCTGCATCTCTTGGAGATGATTCTAAAAAATGTATGATATATGCTGGTACTTCTGTTTTAACTGGTAGAGCTATTGCGGTTGTTACAGCAACTGGTATTGATACAGAAGTAGGAAAAATTGCTGAAAAGGTTACATCTACTGAAGAAAGTAAATCTCCATTAACTATTAGAATGGAAAAATTCTCTAAACAAATTACTTTAATGATTGTTGGTATTTCAATTTTAATTGGTTGTGTATTAATTTATAAACAATATCATTTTATGGATATATTTCTTGCTGTTGTTGCTCTTGCTGTATCTGCTATGCCTGAAGGGTTGCCTCTTTCTTTAACGTTAGCACTAACTATTGGATCAAATAAAATGGCTAAAAGAAATGTTATTGTTAAAAAACTAAATTCAGTAGAGAGTTTAGGAAGCTGTACAGTAATTGCAAGTGATAAAACTGGTACCCTTACAGTTAATGAACAAACTGGTAAAAAGATAGTAATGTCTAATGGTGAAACATTTGAAGTAGATGGAAATGGTTATAATGATGTTGGCAAAGTTATTCCAGTAGGAGACTCTAATATAGCGAATGCTAGATATATTGCTACGCTTGGAGTAGTTAATAATGAGTCAATGCTAGAAAAAGTAAAAGGTAAATGGGATAAGTTCGGAGATTCAATTGATATTGCTTTTCTTGCATTAGGAAGAAAGCTAGGAATAAAAAGTTCTGAATTTAAAAAAGTATCTGATATTCCATATGAGTCTGAAAAGAAATACAGTGCAGTATTCTACAAAATAGATAATGATGTATTATGTACAGCGAAAGGTTCAGTAGAAGTAATATTGGACTTTTGTAAATATTCATATGAAGACGGAGAAAAAGTAAAATTAAATAAAGAAAAAATATTAAAACAAAATGAAGAATTGGCATCTAATGGATATAGAGTAATTGCTATATGTGATGGAGATGTTCCATTAAAAGTAAAATATTCTGAAAAAGATGTTAAGAATTTAACGTTTATTGGATTAGTTGGATTTATAGATCCAGTTAGAAAAGAAGCAGTAGGTGCTATTAAAAAATGTAAAACAGCAGGTATTAAAGTATTAATGATTACTGGAGATCATGCATTAACTGCTTATGCTATTGCTAAAGATTTAAATATAGTTAGTAGTAAAGAAGAAGTTGTTACTGGAAGTGATTTAGATTTTTATTCAGATAATGATGAAAAATTTGATAGATTTGTTGAAGGTAAAAAAGTGTTTGCTAGAGTAACACCTATACAAAAATTAAAAATTGTTGAATCGTTACAACGTCAAGGCGAGTTTGTAGCTGTTACAGGTGATGGGGTAAATGATGCTCCTGCTATAAAAGTTGCTAATATTGGTGTTGCTATGGGAAGTGGTACTGATGTAGCTAAAGAAACTGCTAAAATGATTATAATAGATGATAATTTCTCATCAATAGTTGCAGGTATTGAAGAAGGACGTAATGCATACTCAAACATTAGAAAAATATGTTTAATGTTACTTTCTTGTGGACTTGCTGAAGTTTTATTCTTTGTATTATCAATAGCATTTGATTTACCAATGCCTTTAGTAGCAATACAGTTATTATGGTTAAATTTGGTAACAGATGGTCTTCAAGATATGGCACTTTCATTTGAAAGAGAAACAGATACAATAATGAAAGAAAAGCCAAGAAGTACTAAAGAAAGTTTATTTGAAAAAGAACTTGTTAAACAAATATTCTTAAGTGGTATATTTATTGGAATACTTGTGTTTGTTGTTTGGTATGTACTTATTAATAATTTACATATGGAAGTTGCTCATGCTCGTGGATATGTTTTAGCTCTTATGGTATTCATTCAAAATATGCATGTACTTAACTGTAGAAGTGAAAGTAAAAGTGTATTTGAAAATGGATTTAAACAAAATAAATTTGTATTATTCACAATAGTTGGAACAATAATATTACAAATGATAGTTATGGAAGTTCCAGTATTATCTAGCTTCTTACAAACATATGATGTTCCAAATTTACACTTAATAATCTTATTTGTAGTTTCACTTCCAATTATATTTATAATGGAAATGTATAAGTATGCAAAAAAACATAAAAACAAGTAAACGTGTGTTATAATTATTATAGGAGAAAAAAGATATGAAGAAGAATATATTATTGTTAATTAATGGTTTTGGTATAGAGCAAAGAGATTCGTATGATATATATTCAGCTGAATTAATGCCAAATATGGATAGATTAACTAAAGAAGGATTGTTTTCTTCTTTATCAAGTAAAGATTTGGATTATAAAAGTGGTTATAGAAGCTTTAGTATAGGAATCAAAGAACCATTATCTTATAGTATTGTTGAAAATAGTTTATCAATGGGTGATTATAAAACTACTCAAATAATGAGATATTTATATTCACAATTAAATGAAGATAATGGAAAAAAATTACATATATTTTGTTATTGGGATAATAATAGAACTATTGAGCAATTGTTATACTTTATTAAAGAAATGAAATTATATATAAAGTCTAAAATATTTATTCATTTAATTATGACTCAACAATCATTAAATGATTATAAAGATATAGATAGAAATTTTACAACATTAAATTATGAACTTGGTGATAATGTTAAACTTGGAGTTGTAACTGGGGAACAACATCTAGATAATTTATTAGCATTTAAAGATTTTATAAAAACATTAGCTACTGAAGCAGGTGAAAAGTGGAAGGATTTAAATAAGAAAGTTGAAGTTTTATTTCAAACTAAAACAATACCTGCTAAAGGTAGAACATTTGCTGTAAACCCTGGCTTTGGTGTTAATGATAATGATTTTTTCTTATTCTTTAATTATTCTAATATAGATATAACTAGGTATTTTAAAGAGTTTGAGGTTCAACGTTATAGAAAAATAGATGTGTCTACTATTAAAACTTATTCGTTATTTCCTGTTAAATGTGATGTTAGGGCAATTCCGTTTATGTATAATTTTGCTGTATCATCAACTTATGCATTACAAGCTTTAGAATCTATTGGAGCTAAAGCTATAATAGTAGCGGATAAAGATAAATGTCCATATATAAATTATTATATGACAGGGCTTAGAAATACAATAAGTGATAATTTAAAATATTTATCAGCCGATGATGGTTTTATATATGATGCTGATAAAGTTATACAAACATTAAAAGCTTATCCTCAAGAGTTAATTATTATTAATTATGAAATAGATACATGTGTTAAGATAGATGATATAGAGGAAAGACTAAGAAAGATAGATGTTGTTATAGGAAAAGTATCAGAGTATGCTTTAACGAATAATTATGGACTATTTATATCTTCTCTTTACGGAATAGAAAGAGAGATGTATAATAATAAACATGAACTACATAAAGTTAATTTCTCTGTTAGAGTTCCAGTTGTAGCTTATGATAAAGGCCTTCCTGGTGGCAGTTATTCTTTATCTGAAGGAACAACAAATGATTTACTTAATGCGATAGTTCATAATATAAATGGTAAATATAATAATTCGGGAATTGTGAAGAGAAAGTCTGGAGTTCTCTCATTCTTGTTTAAAAAGCCAAAAGGAGATAAGTAATGAAAAAACCAACTTTAAGAAGAATAGGTGCTTATATTGTTGATATAATAGTAATAACAATGATAAGTTCAATGTTTGTGAGAATAGAATTTCTAAATCCAAAGTATGATGAATATGAAAAAGCGTACAAAGAATATATTGATTTTACTTCAGAAGTAATTAATAATCCTGAAAAAGTAAATGATAGTAATTTAAATGATATAACTTATAATTTATCTAAAACAGGTCTTGCAACTAGTATAATTACATTAGTTGTTACTACATTATATTTTGTAGGATTTCAATATATAAATAGAGGTCAAACTTTAGGTAAGAAACTATTTAAAATACAAGTAGTTGATTCCGAAAATAAAAAACTTAAATTTTATCAAGTATTAATAAGGGCTTTATTAATAGATAAAATTGCTACTAATGCTATATCAGCTGTATTAATTAGTACTCTTTCAAAAAATGCTTATTTAACTGGTTCTCAATATGTTGAATTGGTTGATATGGCTATAATGGCTGCTTCATTTATTTTAATTATGTTTAGAGAAGATGGTAAAGGCCTTCATGATATGATTGCAGGTACAAAAGTTGTATTTGAATCTGAGGTAAATGAAGAAGAGTCAAAAGTAAAAGAAGCTAAGATTGTTAAAACTAGTAAAAAATCTAAAAATAAAAAAGAGGATGAGTAATGAAAATAGGTATAGCTAATGATCATCATGGTGTAGTTTTAAAAAATAAAATAATAAAATATCTACACGAAAAGAATATTGAATGTGTAAATTTTGGCACTAATGATAATGAAAGCGTTGATTATGTTGAATATGCTGTAAAGTTGTGTACAGCAGTAAATGAAAAACAAGTTGATTTAGGTATATTAATTTGTGGAACTGGTATTGGGATGAGTATTGCTGCTAATAAAGTAAAAGGTATTAGATGTGGAAAGGTTACAACTCCTCGTGAAGCAGAACTTACTAAAGAACATAATATGGCTAATGTAATTGCGTTATCTGAATATACTGAAAATGTTGAAGAGATAATTGATGCATTTATTAATACAAAAAATTCTACTGAAGAAAGACACATTAGAAGAATTGAAGAAATAACTCAATTAGAAAACAAATAAGCGTTGTTGTTAACAATGCTTTTTATGTATAAAATTTTTAAAAATGTTCACTCTATTATTAGGAGAGTGAAATATGAATAAGTATTCTAAGATTTTATTACCAACATTTTATATTGGTATTATAGCAGTAATGGTTTTATGTGCAACGCTTGTTGTATCTGGAGTAAAGACTTACTTAACAAATAGAGAGGAAATGAAATTTACTATTGATAATGTTTTTGATGAAGATACTACACCTGTTGTTAAGACTGAAACAAATACAATAGTAAAGCCATACATTGCTGAATCAGTAAAAGTTGGTAGATATTTTTATGATTTTGAATCTGATGAAAAGAAACAAGAAAATTCTTTAATACTATATGAAGATACTTATATGCAAAATAATGGTGTTGATTATGTAGATAGTAAAAACTTTGATGTTGTAGCTATTTTGGATGGAGAAGTTATTTCAATAGAAGATAGCGAAGTATATGGAAAAGTTGTAACTATAAAACATAATGACAACTTAAAATCTGTTTATAGTAATGTAGATGGAGTTTTAGTTTCTGTTGGTTATAAAGTACATCAAGGTGAGATATTTGCAATGAGTGCTAAACCGAAACTAAAATCAGATTATGAATCAATGTTACACTTTGAAGTATTTTATAAAGAAAGTGCAATAAACCCTGAAAATATGTATACTTTATCAGTAAGTGATTTTCAATAGAATAGATAGCAATATCTATTTTTTATTGGCTTTTTCATTGAAAATGTAAGGTAGGAGTGGTATTATTAATATGTATGTATAAGTAAGGAGACTATCATGATTAACTTTGTGGTTGTAGACGATAATGCTTCTCATAGGAAGAGAGTAGTTAATACTATTGTTAGTAAAATGATGAGTAATCAAATTGATTTTAAAATTAATGAATTTGATGATTATTCTCCTGGACTCTTAAAAACTATTAAAGATGAAAGAAGAAATACTGTATATATTTTAGATTTAGAACTTCCTAGTGGTGATGGAATTGATATTGCTAGATATATTAGAAATGAATGTAATAATTGGATAAGTCCTATAATTATTGTTATTGCTCATACATCACTTTATTATGAAGCATATAAACAAAGATTACAGTTGTTAGATTTTATTGGAAAGTGTAATTCTGTTGAAGAAAATGTTGCTGAGAACATAGATATATGTTTAAGAATGCTTAATGTTGAAAAGGTATATAGATATACATATAAAAGTGTTGATTATACTTTACCTATAGATTCAATAGATTATGTTATAAGAGATGGAAGACAAACTAAAATAGTGACATATGATAATGATTATTATCAAAATATTTCAATTAAAGATATTAAAGCTTTACTTCCTGAGTATTTTATTTATTCAAATAAAGGTGTTCTTATAAATTTTAAAAATGTAGATAAAATAGATTGGAATAAAGAAATGGTATATTTTAAAGATGGTAAATCTGAATATTTGGTATCTCGTAGTCATAAAAAGGAGATAGATGAATATGTTATGGTTTGAGTATGTTATAACGTCTATATTTTCATCATTAACTTTACTATTCACTTGCATGTCATATAGTAAAATTAGTAATGCAAATAAATTGAAAATAAATTTTAAAACAGTTTTTGCTTTGCTTATATTTGGTATATTAATTACTATTAATACTAAATACAATATTGGATATTCTAGAGCATTAATTGGTTATTTGATTACAATTATTAACTGTTATGTTATATTTAGTGATGATTTTAATTTAACAATTATAAAAGGAACATTTTGTTATTTATTGTCGTTTGTATTTGAAATTATATTGTATGTAGTTCTTATAGCTACAAAAATGTTAAGTCTTGAAATTATTGATAAAAATTTGATTGTTAAGATTTTATTTTCTATTGTAACTGTTGCTTTGCCTTATGGAATATTATCAATTAAACGTGTAAATAAAACTATTAAAAAATTTATAGATAATTTAAATAGACCAGTTATTACTAGTATTGTTTTTATATTTTGTTTATTATCTATTGCGATGATTTCATATAAAGCAATTAACAATCTATCAACAAAGGAATATGTAGATAGTGTATTTTTATTAATGTTCTTTATCTTTTTAGTATATTTGATTATATATAATAAATATATGGTTGTTAAAGAGGTTAATAGAACTGAAGAACTGTTAGATATGATGACTATATATGAAAAGAGGATTGATGAAGATAGAATAATTAGACATGAAATGTTAAACAATTTGCTTACTTTGAAAAGCTTTAAAGATAAAAATAGTGAAGAATTTGATAAAACATTAGATGATTTTATTATGACATGTAGTAATAAATCAGTTGGAGTTAAAAATATATATAAATTACCATCTGGATTAAAAGGTATTGTTTACTATAAAATGAATATAGCTGGTGAGAAAAAGATTAATTATAGTGTTAATATATCTAAACAAGTAAATATTAAATTAGAAAAAGAAAGTTATAAAGAATATGTATCTTTGTGTAAAATTCTTGGAATAATTATAGACAACGCGATAGAAGCAAGTGAAAAAACTAAAGATAAATTATTAATAATTGATGCATATAATGAAAAAGATGATATTGTTATAGAAGTTACCAATTCTTGTAAAGAGAAAAATATAGATATATCATCTTTATATAAGAAAGGTTATTCTAGTAAAGGTAATAATCGAGGATTTGGTTTGCATATAGCTAGAATGTTAATTAAAAACAGTAAGCATTTAGAAATGAAACAAGAATGTATTAATAATTTGTTTATAACAAAAATTACTATAAAATAAAAAATCTAGAAATTATCTAGATTTTTTAAGTGTTTATTATAACATTGATTCAGGCATTTCAGGTTCATCTACGTATATAATTAAACAACCAGCTGTAGAAATTGTAGCTAAGAATGCACCTACTGTAGCAGCTATAGTGGCAAATAATTTCATATTGTACCTCCTTTCTTATAATTTTTGTAATTATTATATCTAACTCCATAGAGTTTATAAGTGACTGGAAGTATTTGTATTGTTTCAAGTATTGTGGATAAGTATAAAGCATTTATTATGGTTTGATTTTTTAATATAAGTGATATTACAAGATATATAAATGTTATTGCTAAAGTTAATACTTTATATATGATTCTTTTCTTTTTATTTATTAAAGGTCTCTTTTCTGTGTCTGCTGGAGCATATTTTAGCATTAATAACATACATATTAGATAAGTTATTAAAATTAAGTTATCATTAACATTTATTATTGTTATTAATATAGGTATTCCTATAAACATTGTTAATGATGATACCCAACAGTGCCAAGATTTTTTAGCATGAACACCAAATCCAGTTAATCTTATTATCCCGTAAAACATGAATAATAATAGTAATGGCTTTATAACTTTTAATATCGTACAAGTTATTAATATTATTATTGTTTTGGATATTGTAAGATATAATGATTCAATACCATATTTTATTTCACTTAATTTTATATCATCGTAACTATAATACTTATTAATGTTACTCATGATACCATTTACTACTAAATTCTTCATCTCTCTCCTTTTTTCACTTACATTATAACTCGTTAAATTTAAAATATTTATTTTTGTCATTAAATGTCGATTTTATTGTTTTAACTGATTATTTTGTTGGTGAAAATTTATATTTTTATGAGTTTATGACAAGAAATGATACTTTCATGACAAAAACAAATTTTAACTTTAATTTTTGATATGATTATAATCGTGAATACAAACTACTTGTTAGAAAAAGTATCATAGTTAGGAGGCAGAGTTAAATGAGTAGAGGTCGTGTTAAATGGTTTAACAATGATAAAGGATATGGATTTATTGAATACGAAGGTTTAGTAAATGAAGATATCTTTGTTCATTATTCAGCTATTGATCAAGAAGGCTATAAGTCACTTAAAGAAGGTGAAATAGTTGAATTTACATTAATTGAAACAGCAAAAGGTTGTCAAGCAATTAATGTTAGAGAAGTTAAATTATCTGCGGTAGCTTAAATACACTCAAATGTGTATTTTTTTATTGTTGACTGTAATTTATGTTGATGTTAAAAAATATTTAAAAGAATTTAGAAATTATTATTAAATGTAAAACTTTTGTGTAATTTTAAGAGATTTATAGATAAAATATTGTAATTATGTTATGCTTTAGATAGGAGGAATAATATGAAATATAATATCCGTGGTAATAAAATAGATGTTACCGAAGCAATTGATAATTACATTAAGGAGAAGTTATCTAGATTAGATAAATATCTAGATGATAATGATGAGGTTGAAGCTAAAGCAGTAATTTCTACAAGAGGAAAAGATCAAAAAGTAGAAGTTACAATATGGAGTGGTAAATATAATATAAGAGCAGAAGAAACAAATGAAGATTTATATTCTGCTATAGATTTAGTTATAGATAAGCTAGAAAGACAATTCAAGAAGTATAAAGGTAAAATAGCTAGTAAAAAAGTTAAATTAGCTGTTATGCCTGAGATAGAAGATTTATTTGAAGAAGAAGAACAACAAATAGTAAGAAGAAAAGAAGTATTCTTAAAACCAATAGATGAAGAAGAAGCAATTACACAAATGGAATTATTAGGACATACATTCTTTGTATTTAAAAATGTAGATACTGATAAAATAAATGTTGTTTATAAAAGAAATGATGGAGATTACGGTATAATCGAAGCTAATTAGAAAAGTAATATTCACTTTTCTTTTTTTCTTTGTTATAATAAATTTTAATGGAGATGATGACATGAGTTTATTTAAAAATTTATTTGATTATGAAACTAAAGAACTTAAAAAGATAAATAAATTAGCTGATCAAGTTGATGCTTTAGATGAAGATATGAAAAAAATCAAAGATATAGAATTTAAAGCTAAAACAGAAGAATTTAAAAAGAGAATTCAAAATGGAGAAACTCTTGATGATATATTAGTAGAAGCTATAGCACTTGCTCGTGAAGCTTGTTTTAGAGCTATAGGTGAAAAACCATTTAGAGTACAAGTAATTGGTGGTATTGCTATTCATAGAGGTAATATTGCTGAGATGAAAACTGGTGAAGGTAAAACCTTAACAACAGTTCTTCCTGCATATTTAAATGCATTAGAGGGAAAAGGTGTTCATGTTATTACAACTAACGAATACTTATCAACTCGTAATGCCGAATGGATGAGGCCAATATATGATTTATTAGGAGTTACAGTAGGAATTAATACTAGAGATAAAAATCCTCAAGAGAAGAGAGAAGCATATAATGCTGATATAACATATACAACTAATAATGAATTAGGTTTTGATTACTTAAGAGATAATATGGTTGTTCATAAAGAAAATAGAACTCAAAGAGGACTTAACTTTGCTATTATAGATGAAGTTGACTCAATATTAATCGATGAAGCTCGTACTCCGTTAATTATTAGCGGTGGTGTAGCAAAGAGTGCTAATGTGTATAAAGAAGCAGATAGGGTGGCTAAGAATTTGTCTATAGATGATTATGTTGTGGATGAAAAAACTAAAAAGGTTACTCTTACTGAAGAAGGTGTGCATCATGCTGAAGAAATGCTTCATTTAGATAACTTATATGATATTAAAAATAGTGTAATGGTACATAATTTAGACAAAGCATTAGCTGCTAATTATGCATTCAAGAGAGACGTTGATTATGTAGTAGAGAATGACCAAGTAATTATAGTTGATACATTTACAGGAAGACTTATGCATGGTCGTCAATTTAGCGAAGGGTTACATCAAGCATTAGAAGCTAAAGAAGGAGTTAAGATTAATGAAGAAACCAAAACTTTAGCTACTATTACATTCCAAAACTTATTTAGAATGTATAATAAGCTTGCTGGTATGACTGGTACTGCTAAAACAGAAGAAGAAGAATTTCAAAATATATATAATACATATGTTGTATGTATTCCAACAAATAAGCCTGTAATTCGTGATGATCAAGTTGATTTAATTTATTCATCACTTAAAGGTAAATATGCTGCGATAGTTAGAACTGTTAAGGAAATACATTCAACTGGAAGACCAGTATTAGTTGGTGTTGCTTCAGTAGAAACAAGTGAAGTAATAAGTCAATTGTTAACTAAAGCTGGAATTAAACATGAGTTATTAAATGCTAAGAATCATGAACGTGAAGCACATATCATAGAAAATGCTGGTAAAAAAGGTGCTGTAACAATAGCAACAAATATGGCTGGACGTGGTACTGATATTAAATTAGGTGAAGGTGTTCGTGAACTTGGTGGTTTATATGTAATAGGTACTGAGAGACATGATTCAAGACGTATTGATAATCAATTACGTGGTAGAAGTGGACGTCAAGGAGACCCGGGTACAACAAGATTCTTTGTATCAATGGAAGATGATTTAATGCTTAAGTTTGGTTCTGAAAAGATGAAAACTGTTATGGAAAGTTTAGGAATTAAAGATGATCAAGCTATTTCAAATAAAATGATTTCTAAAAATATAGAATCTGCTCAAAAGAAAGTTGAAGGATTTAACTTTGATAGACGTAAAGGATTATTAGATTTTGATAATGTAATATCTAAACAAAGAGAAATTATTTACAATAGACGTAATGAAATATTAGACCAAGATAGTATTCGTGATAGAGTACTTGAAACATTTAAAGAATTTGTTTCTAATCAAGTAAATTCACATATTGAACCAGAAGGCTATTTAACTGATAATGATATAGATAATATTATGGAACAGTTTAATGCTCATTTACTTAAGAGAAAGAAATTAACTAAGAAAGATTTTGAAGGTAAATCAACTGAAGAAGTAATTAACCATATTTATGATATAGTGGTTACTGACTATAATAAAAAGTTAGAAGATATTCCTGAAGATATTCAAAATGATTTTGAAAAATCTATTTCACTTAGAATAATTGATAAATATTGGATGGATCAATTAGATGCGATGGAAGAATTAAAAGAAGGTGTAGGACTTCGTGGTTATGCTCAAAGTAATCCACTTCAAGTTTATGCTTTAGAAGGATTCCAAATGTTTGATAATATGATGGCTAGTATTAATGCTGAAATATCAACATTCTTGCTTAATGCTGAAGTTAGACAAAATCTTGAAAGAGAAGAAGTAAAGAATATTCAAACTAATGATGGAGATAAAGCATCTAAGAAACAACCTAAGAAATCAGAAAAGAAAGTTGGAAGAAATGATCCATGTCCATGTGGAAGTGGAAAAAAGTACAAAAACTGTTGTGGTAAATAGATAATTAAATTTAAATAAGGGTGTGAACAAAAAATGTTGACACCTTTTAATAAAAAAGGGATTTTTACTGGAAAAAATAATAATATAGTAATATATCAACTAGAAGATGGTAAAACTAAGATAGATGTTAAATCTGATGATGAAAAAATATATGTTATTAGAGAAAATAATAATGTAAAAATAAACTTAGAATTTAAAAAAGATCAATCTTTAACAACTAAATATATTATTAAAGATATGAATACAAGTGTTGATTTAAAAACTGTAACTAAAAAGTTGAGTATTCAAGATAATAGAATATGTATAGAATATGATTTATATATGAATGATAAATTTAGTGATAATTTTGAGTTTAAATTAGAATGGAGAAATTTATAATGAATTTAAAACAAAGAATGAGAGAAATAATTTATAAGGCTTTACTTCTTAAAGTATATGATTTTTCAGGCATTGTGGAAGTATCATCAAGTAAGAAAGAACCTCATTTAGTTACAAATTATCTTTATGAATTAGCTTCTATGTTTCATAATTATTATGCTAAACATAGAATACTAACTGATGATTTAGACTTATCTAGTCAAAGATTAAGTTTAATAAAAGCGGTAGCTATTACTATAAATAATGGTTTAAATCTTATAGGCGTAGATGCCCCTAATAAAATGTAATAAAGTATTATGATAAATAAATCTGTAACTTTGTGTTATGGATTTTTTAATTATATTTAATAGTCATATCTTAAGAAGACTGTTAGAAAAAATTTTGATTAAATTAAAGTATGATATAACGGTTATTAGATAGATGGGGGTAAAATATGTTAAAAGAACTTGTTGATAGGCTTATAGAAATTACAGTAGTTAAAAATGTAAAAGATTATAGCATTTAGTGAAAATGGTATACATAGATAAATAATTTTAAATCCATCGAATTCGATGGATTTAGACCAAATCAAAGATATAAATTTAAACCTTAAAAGGTGATATTTGGTTGTAATAAGTGATGTAGTTTTCAAAAAATAATAAAATATAGTACAATTTCATCAAGTTAATTAAAATGTGATTCATTCGAAATAACTATTTTAATATAATTTTATATGAGACTATGTATTTGGTGGCTTTGTTAGTTGTTATTATGTTTTTGAAAAGTTAGATATATAGTTGTTATGTCCATATGATTAAATTGTATGGACTTTTTAATTGTGAGATGTTACTCTATAGTTAGATATGGAAAGGCGTGTAAATATGGAACAATTTTATTTAGAAAGACCTTCTTTGGATAGAAAAGATGAGATAATTGATTATATTAATGAGTTTGTAAGTTATAATTCAGATATTAATGGTACTGGTTCATTAGATAAAATATTAGAGGGATATACATTTGAGCAAGCATTAGAGAGATGTTTGAATATGCAAAATGAAGAGTTTGCTAAAAGTTTAAATAGATGTCAATCAAAGACTTTTTTGTTAATTAGAAAGAACGATAATAAAATAGTTGGAACTATAAATGTTCGTTGGAATTTAACTGAGGCAATGAAGGTGTTTGGTGGTAATATAGGTTATGGTATTAGACCAACAGAGAGAAGAAAAGGATACAATAAAATTAATTTGTATTTGGGTTTAATTGAAGCTAAAAAGCTTGGACTTGATAAAGTAATGTTAGATTGTGATGTTAGTAATTTGGGCTCTAGTAAAACAATGGAAGCCCTTGGTGGTGTACTTGAAAGAACCGAAATTGATCCATATGATGGTATAATGACTAGTGTTTATTGTTTTAATGTTGATGAATGTTTAGAAAAATATAAAAGTATTTATAAAAAGCATATATATGATATGAGGTTTAATATAAGAAAGTCTATTAGGGATGATTCTAGTAAAATAGCTCATGTAGTTACAATAGCTTGGAATGAAACTTATAAAGGAATTGTTTCAGATGATATATTAAATAATATGTATAAAACAGAAAAAGAAAGAGCTCAAAGAGCATATGATAATTATGTTGAAGAAGAGAATAATCAATATGTTTTAGAAGTTAATGATAATATTGTTGGTTTTATTAACATTGGGGAGTCTTCTATAGATGGATTTGATGGATATGGTGAATTGTATGCTTTATATGTAATGGGTAAATATAAAGGTTATGGTTTTGGTAGAATGCTTGTAGATAAAGCAAAAGAAGAACTTAAAAAAATGGGTTATAATAAGATGGTAATTGGTTGTTTAGATAAAAATTCAACAAATGAATTTTATAAACATATGGGTGGAAAATATGTTAAAACTCATATTTTTGAAAAACTTAATTTAGATGAAAATCTTTATATTTTTGATATTTAGGAGGGTATATGAAAATAATAGTTGGATCTGAAAATATGTCTAAAATTAGATCTGTTAAACTTGCATTAGAAGAATTAAATATAGATGATGCTGATATTAATGGAATATCAGTTGAATCTATGGTTAGTTCAAAACCTTTAAATAATGAGACTCTTAAAGGCGCAAGAAATAGAAATAAAAACTTATATAATTATTGTATAAAAAATAATATTCCATTTGACTTTTTAGTTAGTCTTGAGGGAGGATATGAAAAAGTTGATGATACATATTTTATCGTTACGTATGCTTCAATACTTGATTTAAATGGTGATGAATTCATAGGAAAATCAAATGGACTTCAAATAACTGAAAGAATGTTTGAATATGTTAGAGATGGAAAATCTTTAAATAAAGTTATAGAAAGTATTGTTAATAATAGTAATAATAAAAAAAATAATGGAATAACTGGATATTTAACAAATGGATATTATAGAAGAGATATATTTGAATCTTCAGCTGTTGTAAGTGCTATGCAAACTTTACTTAATTTTAAATCAAGTTATAAAAAATTAGAGAAAAAAATATAATACTAATAAATAGTATGATTGGGTGTTAGTTATTAACAAATTACTAACACTTTTTATATAAGAAAATAACAAGTTATTGACAAAGATTATAAGGTTATTATTTGTTGTTATTTCATTATCAAAATGATATACTTTATATGTAAAAATAAAAAGGGAGCAAGTATGATAGAGGTTAAAAATGTAACTAAAAGTTTTCAAAAGAAAAACAATAAAAAAAAGATAGAAACATTTCTTGCTGATGACAATATTTCTTTTACTGCTAGTGAAGGAGAAGTATTAGGAATTTTAGGACCTAATGGAGCAGGAAAAACAACATTGCTTAGAATGATATCTGGAATTATGAAACCTGATAGTGGTGAAATATTAATAGATAATATGGATTATCAAAAAAATAATGAAAAAATCAAAAAAAATATTGCATTCATGTCAGGAAATACGAAATTATATAAAGATATATCTCCATATGAATTATTAAAGATGTGTGGTGAATATTATAAAGTTCCAAAAGACAAATTAGAAGAAATTATAGATAAAATTATTAAGAGATTTAATATGGAGTCATTTGCATATCAAAGAATTGAAAATTTATCTACGGGTCAATATCAAAGAACTTGTATAGCACGTTGTCTAGTTCATAATCCTCAATATTATATTTTGGATGAAGCAACTAGTGGATTAGATGTTATTTCTAGTAAAACTATTCTAGATTTTATTAATGAAGAAAAATCAAAAGGAAAATGTTTTTTGTATTCAACACATTATATGGAAGAAGCTGAAAATATTTGTGATAATCTTTTACTTATTAATAAAGGTAAGGTTATAAAATATGGTAAAAGAGATGAAATATTAAAAGAAACTAATACAAATAATATTAGAGAAGCTTTTTTAAAGTTAATAGGTGAATCAAATGAATAATATAAAAATAACAATAAAAAAAGAACTTCGTTCTATAGTAAGAGATAAAAAAACATTTATTACTTTATTAGCTATGCCTTTAATTGGAATATTTTTTGTTATATTTTATGGGGCAGCATTTGATCAAAGTGAAATATTGGAACCCTATAAAATAGGTGTTGACTTCGAACTAAATACTATTGAAAATATTGTAAGTAGTGAGTATCAACTGGAAACAATTAAATATGATAATCTTGAGGAAATGAAAAAATCCTATGAAAATGATGATATTAGTGCATATATAGATTATAATGAAGAAGAAATGAAATATTATTTCTATGCTGATAATAGTCAAGATGGTTATCAACTTCAAAGCTTAATAACTGCTTATTTTGAATCGTTAAAAAATAATGAATTAATTACATATATTACTGGCGAAGGTATTGATTATGAAGAGGTAACTGCTAATTATGATTATGAGTTTAAAGAATTAGAAGGTAGTGACTATATGTTAATAATAATCTATTCTAGTTTATTCATGCTTATATTTAGTGGAGTAATATCTACATCTCAATCAATGGCTATATCAACAACTGTTACAGAAAAAGAAAGTGGAACTTTAGAAACTATATTAAGTTTCCCTATATCACAGAAAGAATTAATAGTTGGAAAATATATTGCTAATTATATTGCTAGTGCGTGTGCGTCTATAATTGAATTTTTATCAATTTTATTAACTTTAGTTATTTCAAGTCATTATTTTGAATCATTTAGTAAATTAAATTTTACAGTTTCAACTAAAAATATTACACTTGGTTTAATAGTTTGCTTAACAGCATCACTTATAATTTCTGCATTAGCTACAATTTTAGTAGCAAACGCTAAAACTGCTAAAGAAGCAGGTATTAAACTTGGATTTTTACAATACTTATCAATGATTCCTGTATTTACTAATATGCTAAGTATTAGTACTGGTAGCTTGGTATATTATGCTATTCCAATTGTTAATAGTATACAAACACTTATGGATATATTCTCAAATAATTTTAATATAGTGAATATTTTAATGACAATTATAAGTACACTAGTGTTATCATTAGTAACAATATTCTTAATAATAAAAAAATATAATCAAGAGAAGGTGTTGTTCGGTGATTAAAAATAAAAAGAAAATTAAAAATTGCATTTATGCTATTATATTTGTTGTATTAGTGGTAACTTCATTCTTTTACTTAAATACAAATTATATTGATGACTATTATGAATACATTAATAAAGAAACTCTTAAGGATAAAGAAGATGGCTGGTCTTATATTGGGGACGTTAATGATGAGATATCTAAAGATGCAAATGATATTGTAAAAGAAAAGGTAAGTAATCCTAATAATGATGAAGAAAAAAATATTAAAGAATTTTATGATGAATATTTAGATATTGATACTCGTAATAAAAATGGAATAAATGATTTAAAACCATACTTAAATAAAATTAGTAAAACAACAAATATTAAAGAGTTTATAAATGAAGCAATAAATTTGGAAAAAGATTTAGGAATTGAATTATTAATGTCAAAGTCAATTATGAAAGACTTTAAGACAGGTAAAAATATTATTTATATTACAACAATCTCGATGGATTTTGGTTACTCTTCAGATTATTATAGTAATGAAGATTTAGTAAATGTTAAGAACAATTTTAAACTATATAATAATAAACTTTTAAGAGAATATGGTTATAGTGCTGGTGAAGCATTAGATATAACTAATCAAATAAATGATTTTTATACTGATATTGCTAAGAATTCATTAACACAGGATGATTTATTAAATACTGAAAAATATTATAATATTGTAGATAAAACAAAGTTAAGTAAAGTATATACTAATTTAGATGTTAATAATTATTTTAAAGAATTAGATTTATCAAATGTAAATAGATTTAGTTTAGTAGATGAAAACTGTTATAAAAAATTAAATGAATACTTAACAAATGAAAATTTATCTTTATGGAAGAATATAGCAACTATTAAAATTCTTCAAACATATGCTAACTATACTACAGAAGGTTATGAAAAAATATTTAATAAATTAAATAAATCTCTTTTAAACAAAGAATTAACAAAAGAAGAGAGAGCTTATGAACAAATTAAACAAATTTATCCAAATGAAATATCTAAAAATTATAATAGTAAATATTTGAAAGATGATACTAAAAATTATATTTCTAATCTTATAACTGAAATAAATAAAGAATATGAAAGTATGATAAATAAATCATGGATGGATGAAGAAACTAAAGTTAAAGCAATTAATAAATTAAATAGTATTAAAATAAATATTGGATCTACTTATAATAAAGATTTTTCTTCTTTTTATATTTTTGATAGTAATTTATCATTATTAAGAAATATAATTAATCTTAATAAAGTTATTAAAACAAAGTCATATGAAATGTTAGATACTACTGATACATATAATGCATTACCTGATTATACATTTAATGCTTATTATGATGTTACTTCAAATTCAATTAACATTTTAACTGGAGGAACTAAGTCAATAAAAGATATTAACAATAGATATGAAAATTTAGGTGGTATTGGTTTTATAATTGCTCATGAAATATCACATGCTTTTGATAATAATGGTTCTAAGTTTGATGAAAATGGTATGCTTAATAATTGGTATACAGAATCAAGTAATAAAAAGTATAATGAAATTCAAAAAAAAGTTATAGAATACTATAATAATTATGAAGTAATACACAATATTTCTAATAATGGAAAGCGTACTATAGGTGAGAATATTGCTGATTTAGGTGCGATGGAATGTATAACTAACATTTTAATCAATGAAAATGCTAAAGATAAAGATTATCAAAAGGTTTATGAATCTTTTGCAAAAATTTGGGCTAATAATTATAGTAAAAGTACTAAAGTAATGCAAAGTCTTATTGATACTCATTCTATAAATGTAATAAGGGTAAATAGTGTATTATCATCAACAAATAAATTCTATGAAATATATAAAATAGATTCTAATGATTTGATGTATATTGATCAAGAAAAAAGAGTTAACATATGGTCTTAGTTAACTCTTTTAATATATTATTTTAAATTTTATGTAACTGTAAAAAATACTTTATGGATTTACTTGATGAGTTAGAAATAGTAAAATCAGTGTTAGAGAATATACTTTTAAATAAAAAGTATTGACTCTTCCCTTAAGGGTAGGTATATGATTAACTCACAAAGGAGAAAAAGTATGATTAGAATAGGTGATTTTGCTAATATGTTTGGGGTATCTATAAAAACAGTTAGGTTTTATGAAGAAAAGAACTTATTAAAGCCTGCATATGTTGATATTTATACTGGCTATAGGTATTTTGACGAAAAGAATATTGATGAAATGAGTAAAGTCCTAGTATATAAAAGTTTAGGATTTGAATTAAGTGAAATAAAAGAGTTAGATGATGAATCAATAGAAAATAAAATATCTGAATATAAGAAGAAAATAAATATTATGAAATCACATATATCTACTTTAAATTCTCTTTTGGATTCAAGGGAGGAGAAAATAAAGAATATGAAAACATTTGTTAATGATGAAGATGCGATTGGAAAGTGGTTACTAGTAGGACTTGCTAAGAATAAAAAGGAGTTTGAAGATGGTAAACTATTAGATGATGATATTGCTATTAAAGAGTTGTACTTGATGGAAGAAGGAAAAGAATACTGGGTTATTTCGTGGTCTAAGAATATTATTTATATCAATCATAAACCTTATACATATGAGATAGATGGTAATAAGATGTTTATTAATTTAAAAGGATTATATGATGAAGATGAAAAGATAGCAGTATATGAAAGAGTAAATGATAAACATTATATGGTAGATGAAATAATGAAATTAGATAATACTGATGTTCCATTTGTTGAAGATAAAAAAATTAATGGACTATGGAAATCTATTGGAACAATAAAAAATAAAGAATACTTTAAATTATCTGATATTATAAAAAATAGTGTGATAAATAGAGTTTCTTTCTTTCCTGATGGTAAGGGTAATATAACATTTAATAATGACTCATCTAGAAGTATTTCTTATACTAAAGATTTTATTAAAGATTTATGTGTTAAAAATACTATGTGTGCATATGAAATTAAAACTATTGAAAATAAAGATTATTTAATAGTTGAATGGAAAAGCGGAGATTATGTATTTGGTGGCTTTGTTAATTGTTATTATGTATTTGAAAAAATAGATATATAATGATTGTTATGATAAAATATATTATAGATTGAAAAATTAAAATTTTATTGTAAAATTATGTATTATTAAAAATCGGAGGGTTATATGTCTCATAAAAGAGTAGAAATACAAAATGAATTAGATTTACTACAAAGTAGATATAATATGGAATTAAATACATATGGTAGTAAAAGTGTTGAAAGAGTCTTATCTATATTGCAGGAAAAAAAAGAAAATCTTCGATTGGATTTACCTACTGAATCATATGAAAATGATGTTTTAAATACAGAGATAGGACAAATATTTGATTTAATTGAAAGATATGCTTATGATATTAAACAAATATTTATAAGTCAAAAAATAGCAATTACACATATAACTGATGTTTCTCCAAATCAAATGATAGGTGGAAAAATATCAAAATCTTCTAATAGATTAAATAATTATGAAACAGAAAAGGGTGATTGGGTATTTGCTTCATCTGCTCCATTAGATGGTAAAAATCCTTATATAGCGAGAAATCCAAAGTTTGGGATGGTGTTTATTGGTGATAATACTTATATTTATGGTGGGGATAACATTGAGGTACAACAAGGTTTAGACGGAAACAATACTGTTAAATTAAGAAATTCAAATTATATATATAGTATTAATCCTCAAAGATTTAAACCTGTTGTAACTATAAAAAGGAATAAAGATGGGAAGGCTGTTTTTGATTTTTCTGAAGAATGGGTATCAGAACAAGAAGTTGATATAAAAGATAAAGAGCAAGTTACTAATATTGAAAAAGTGGATGATATTACAGAGTTAGTAAAACATTACCAAATATTGTGTGATGTTTATCAAATTGGGGAAGCTTTTAGAGTAAGAAATTCACATAGTAAAGAAGAAGCATTAAATATACTTTTTGATGGTATAGTAGATGGCAATTTAAAATATATTAATGCGGAAGCTAATATAAATGTTAGCCCTTTATTCAATCAGCTGTTTGAAAAACAATATGGTACTACATTTTATGATAAAGATGGCGATGGAATAAGTAGTCCAGGAATGAGATAATATATTAAATTGTAATAATTAAAAACTAGAATGTTGCTGCATTCTAGTTTTTATTTTCTTCTTTTTCCTTTTCTAGTATTGGATAAGTTATTTTTGTGTCTTCTTCAACTATACTTATTGTACTATCTATAACTTGATTTATTTTATCTTTATAGTCTAGTAATATTCTTTTTGTTGTATCAATAATTTCTTGTGTATCTATTCCTAGAAATTCTGATATTGCTTTATTTGAAAAGCATTTTCCGTCTATGTAACCTAATTTTAGTGATGAAATCATTATTTCTTTTGGTGAATATACAGTTAACATTTTTGTGAATATTGGAGTTCTTAATAATTCCATTAATTTAATATAATCATCTTTTTCAATAGTATCAATTGCAGTTTGTTTTGGAAGTACTTGTTCTTCTAGTTTACTTGTAATATTTGGAGTTTCATTTGGTATCGTTACTAATGTTTCCTTAGTTTTTGCTTTTTTAGTTTATTTAGGTTTATTTTGTGATTTTAAAAGCTTTCTCATTTTAGGAATTAATGTTCCATAATATTTATTATTTTCTTCTTCGTTTACATATCCTTCTCTGCCTGTTTTTACTCCATGATTTTCTCTTAATTCTTTTGCATTATAAGACATATTTATTCTCCAATCTTATCTATTTTCATATTAACGTATTTAATTTTTAAATAGTTATAATTAATAAATTTTATATATTTTTTCGTAAATTATAATGAATAGTAAAAAAATTCTAGAGATTTTCTAGAATTTTAATAATCTATTTTATAATCCATTATAGATGTTTCATAAATCTTTATAATGTTATTATTTGAGTCTATGATGGAATATATTGTTAAGTTATTTTTTTGTTCTTTTTTATATGTTTTAATTGTTGTATTAAGTTTTTTATATATTTCTAAGCGCTTACTTAAAAAATCTGAATAACTGTTATATTTGTTTTTAGTTGTTGTATTTAACATTTGGTATGCTTTAGAGCTATCTATTGATAATAATTCTGAGAATTCTGAAATATAAGAAATAAGTTTGTTTTTTTCTGTGTATGAAATATTATTAAATACATTACCATTTTTAAATTTATAACTATCTTTGTTTAATGTATTTAAGTATTTTTCGTTTTGATTTTGTTTTAAGTCAAATATTGTGTAACTGTTACCTTTAACCATTAGTAAGTAATTAATATTATCTTGATAGTTATGATTGTCCATTATAATATCTAGTATATATCCATTTGTGTAGTAGTATGTAACTAAACCATCTTTTTTATAATATACTTTTTTTAAAATAAATTCCGGATTATTATAATTTTTATTATTTATGTAGTTAGTAATAGCATCTTGAATTTGATAAAACATTTTTTCATCTGTTAGTCTTGTTATATTATTTTCTTGTTTTTTTTCTGGTATTGATGAAAGTAAAAATAGTATTATTGAAAGTGTTATAACTATGGAAATAATGATTATTAAATTCTTTTTATTCATTTTTATTCCTTTCTATGGTCTTGGATTGCTTCCTGATACGTATTTTTCAGGGTCTACACTTTTTCCATTTACTGATACTGAGAAATGTAGATGGGGAGCTGTTGAACATCCTGAGCTTCCAACTTGACCAATAATTTGTCCTTGTGTTACATGATCTCCGGCTCTAACAGTTATGGTATTTGCTGTAAAGTGTGCATAGGAAGTTTTTGTTCCGTCTCCGTGATCTATTGTTACGCTGTTTGCTACTAGGCCTCTGCAATTATATTTTCCATTGGCATCTGGTTTAATAGCACTATCTGGGTAATCAATTCTATCATTTGCCCCTGGGTATACAACTGTTCCTGATTTAGATGCAATTACATATGTCCATTTTCCAGCACCTATATCAATTGCTCCATGACCTCCTCCTAGTCCTTGATGAACTGAATCATTTCCTCCGAAGTGGGCAGTTAATACTGTTGCTACTGGAGTGCCTGGTGCGAATTTAACTCCGTTGATTTCTTTGACTTCACTACCTCCGACTGGAAACCAAAAATCAGTGTCTAAGTTACCAAATTGTGTTTTCTCTTTCTTTTTTTCTTCTTCTTCTTTTGCTTCTATTTCTTTTAATATTGCATCTAACTCCGCAGTTAATCTTTCTTTTTCACTTTTATCTTTTAATTTAGAAACAGTTAGTTTAGCTGAACTATAATTTCCTCTTGTTGGATTTTTCTTTGAATAGTCTACTGATTCTTGTGCTTGATTTATATATGCTTCAGCTATTTTTTCTTCTGTTGCGTTTGTCATGCAATAAGCATATCCATTATTACTTGTACTAATTCTAACAAGTACATTAACAAATGTTGGTATAAAGAATATTAATATGGCTGCTATTGCTTTATTAACAGCTTGTTTATTTGCTTTAGCGAGTGCCTCATCATCTGAATTATATACTGCCTTAAGATAATTAATCAACAAAGATAAAATTAATATAATAGGAACTGCTATTTTAATGATTAGAATTGCAATATTAATAATTCTAATTACACTTAGAACATCCCCGTTATCACAAATATTTAATATCATTACTTCCTCCATTATTTAGTCTAAGAACATATTAACATTTTTTTAAATATTTTAAAATAAATTATTAGAAAAATTCTATATATTTTATATTTGATTTAATGCAAAATCTAAAATGGTATCTTTATTATTTATAAAATCTTCTTTAGTTTGAGTAACAAAATAATTAGGTTTAAATATTATGTCTTCTAGAAGAGATTTATCTATTTTTTTGAATTCTTCTTTAGTCTTTATTTCTATTTTTCTTGTTGGATCAAAATACATTTCTGAAACTACGAAAGTGTAATATTTATTAAGAGTAAATCTATTTGAGTTTCCATAACAATTAAGTGGTGTACCAATACCTTCTCCGATAGTTATTGAGCCTAAATTAATTAAATCAATAAGAGCATATCTACCGGCTGAAAAGATTCTTCTATCTGTTAGTGTTAATAACTCTTTATCTTTATGATTTGAAAGAAAGTTTATGAGTGGTTTATTTAGAGCGGAGTTACCGCCTAGGTTACCTCTTAAATCTATTATTATTTTATTAATACTAGTTAAATCAATTTTATTTAGTTTTTCTATTGATTTTTTTATGGTACTTTCATATTCTTGTTGAACACTTCTATGATTATAAATGAGTGTATTGTTTACTATTTTGAATGTTCCATTATTATTACCATATAAGTATTCATTCATATTAAATGATTCTTGATATTGTTCATTTTTCTTGAATATTTTTGTTATTATTTCATTATTAGGACTCTTCATTTTAAAAATTAGTTCATTTGTATTTCTAAATTGTGGAATACTGAAAAGCAATAGCTCATTAAATAAAGCTTTTTCTAATTCAAATTGTTTTTTACCTAGAGTACCATAAGATACAACTTTATCTAGTTCATTTAATATTGTTTTTATATCTATATCATTTATAGAAATCAGAGTATTTCCTTTTAGATTAGTTGGATAATTAATTAATACTTCATTTTCAATAATTTTAAAGTTAATTGGTAATCTTGAAGTCATATCAAATATAGTATGAGTGTCCTTTGTACCACATAATAATTTAATTAAATATTTCATGAAATAGGTAAAAGAATAAACATCGGTTACATCCATAGTAGTTAATAATTCATTTTTCTTTTTCATTAATTTTTCTTTTTGAATACTATGCCATGGATTTATATGTATTTCTTCATATTTAGTTATAAATTCATTAAATGTATTATTGTATTTATCTAATATCATAGTCTATCTCCTTATATATATTATAACATAAAATTTTATTGACTTTAAGTAACAAACATGATACAATGAATGGATTAAAAAAGGGGGATAATATGAGTAGAGTAGAAGGAATGGTTAAATTATTAACGAATGAACATTATACACCTTCACAACTATTTGAAAATTTTGATGAGGTGGCTGGCAAATTTGAGGGAATAACATATAGAAGAGATACAGGTTCTTTGGAATTTAGGGCTATTCATAGTGGATTTATTAAAAATGAGCCAATATTTGTAGGCACCTATGTAATAAAGAACGCTGAGAATCCAAGATTCTTGCCTAATGATAAAAATTTTTACTTAGGTTTTATTAAATTAATTAGAAATTGTGGACTTCCATTAGATACTTTGAAACGTAATTTACCTGATTATGCTTTTAGGTATACTTTAGATTATTATAAAGCTGATGATAGTAAACGTCCTAAACTTGATGCGCTTTTTAATAAATTTTTCTCTGAGTCTTCAGAGTTTAAAGATAACAGACTTACTGAAGAAGAAAAGTTTAATCTTGCTAGAAGGTTTATATATGCAATGAATTTACCTAATAATGCTGATTTACATAATGGAAAACCTTGTATATATACTGTTGATCAAAAACAATTTAAGAATCTATATGGATACGCAATGTGTGTAGAGATAAATAGTACTCTTAATAATTTACTTGCATTAGTTGGGTATGATACTCTTACAATATCTGGAACTGTTGGTCTTGATGGTGAGAGTACGGGACATTGTTATAATTTAATGAGAGAGCATGCAGAAATCCCATATTCAATTATTGATTGCTCTATGGGTGTTATGGAAACAGAACCTTTAATTGTTGATCCATATAAAGGCTATGATGTTGATGTAAAAAATATAGGTGATCAAAAAATTAATTATCCAATGCCTTCTTTTGAAGGTGCTACATCTTCTACACCAAATATTTATGCTTTTCCTGATGGTGAAAGAAGATATAAATTTAGAGGACTATAGTATTAATTAGATAAAATCCAGTAATGGGTTTTTTCTTTTGAATGTGATATACTTATACTAGTTAATATTAGGAGGAAATATGGAATTAGTTATTATGGCTGCTGGTATGGGTAGTAGATTTGGTGGACTTAAACAAATTGAACCAGTACATAAGAATGGAGAATTTATTATAGATTATTCTATATATGATGCTGTTAGGTATGGATTTGATAAAGTAGTATTTATAATTAAAGAAGAAAATTATGAAGTATTTAAAGAGACTATTGGTAATAGAATATCTGATAAAATAAAAGTAGAATATGTTTTTCAAAAAAATGATAATGTGCCTTTTGAAGTACCTAGCGATAGGGTTAAACCATTGGGAACAGCTCATGCGATATTGTGTTGCAAAGATGTTGTAAAAGATAACTTTTTAGTAATAAACTCAGATGATTTTTATGGAAGAGATGCTTTTGAAGTTGCTAGTAATTATTTAAAAGGTAATCATCCAACTAATGAATTTGGTATGGTTGGTTACTTAGTTAATAATACTCTTACAGAAAATGGTTCTGTTAAAAGAGGAGTTTGTGAAGAAAATAATGGTATAGTGACTAATATAGTTGAATGCTCTGTTGAAAATATTAATGGTAGAGTAGTTGCTTCTCCACTTGATGGACGTAATAGTTTTGAAGTTAATGATGATGTGTTAGTCTCTATGAATATGTTTATGTTTACACCTAAGATATTTGAACTATTAGAAGATGACTTTTTAGAATTCTATAAAAATAATTTTAATAACTTGTTAAAATGTGAATATTTTTTACCAAATGTAGTTTGTAATAATAGTAAAAAAGAAAACATTGTTTTTAAGATATTTAAAACAAATTCTAAATGGATGGGAATAACATATAAAGAAGATAAAGAGAGTTTAGTTGAAGGTATTAATTCTTTGATTGAAAAGGGCGAATATCCAGATAAGTTGTGGCAGTAGTCACAACTTTTTGTTATAATAATCTTAATTTGAGTTGATGGTTATGATAGAAGAATTAAATAAAAAATATGATAGGTTACAATTAAAATATGGATCTAAAGAGCTAGATTCTATTTATAATGGAGGCTGTACTAAAGCACCGGATATATGTTTTGTATTTATGAATCCTACTGGTAAAAATGTAGCTTCTTTAAAGACATGGAAAGGAAGAAAGAGTCCATGGATAGGTACTAAAAATATTTGGACATTATTTTATAATATAGGTCTTCTTGATGAAGAAATATATAATCAAATTAAAAGTAAAAAAGCGATGGATTGGGATTATGAGTTTGCTGATAAAGTATATGAGTGTGTTAGTAAACATAAATACTTTATTACTAATTTAGGTAAATGTACTCAAGTAGATGCAAGACCTTTAAAAGATGAAGTATATCTTGAATATTTAAAACTTTTATATAAAGAATTTGAAATGATAAATCCTAAAGTAATAGTTTTATTTGGTAATCAAGTTAGTTCTATAGTACTTGGTAATAAGATATCTGTGTCTGAGTGTAGACGCAAATTATTTAGTAAAAAAATTAAAGGAAAAGAATATAAGTTTTATTCTGTTTATTATCCAGTTGGTAATGGAAGCTTTAATGCACCTAAAGCAATAGAGGATTTAAAATATATTATAGAAGAAGTAAGAGGTTAATATGTCTAAAGTATCTAATGTGTTAACAATGATAGAATTATTAAACTCTGGACGTAAATATAGTATTAAAGAGTTATCGCAAGAACTTGAAGTGAGTGAAAGAATGATAAGAGTCTATAAAGAAGAACTTGATAAATGTGGTATATATGTTGATACTATAAAAGGTCCTTATGGGGGATATGTTTTAAATCAAAGTATTAGAATGCCTTTAAGAAAATTTAATAAAAGTGATTCCGAACTACTTAATAAGTATATAGAGCTAGAGAGTGATGGTAAACTTAAAAATGAACTTTTGATACTTCAAGATAAAATCAAAGGTGTTTATATTGGAAGTAAACAAGAAGCAAATGAACTTAATTTAAAAAATGAAACTCTTAAAAAATATAATGTTCTTACTAGAGCTATTAAAGAAAAAAGAAAAGTTAAAATAAAATATTATTCTTATGGTAAAGGAGAAAATACTAGAATAATTGATCCTGCGAATATGTTTTTGTTTCAGGATGGTTGGTATTGTGCGGCTTTTTGTGAACTTAGAAAAGACATAAGACATTTTGAATTAAAAAGAATTATTGAATATGAACTATTAGATGAAAAATATGAATAGAGACGAAATATTTCCTCTTTAAGTAGTAAATTTTACTTAAGGAGGATTTTTTATGGAAAAGAATATGAAAGTTAATTTTGAATATTTGAAGGGAAGAGTTGTAGATGCTTTAAATAATAGTGATATTGAGTATATAAACTATGAATTATCAAAGTTGGATAAACCTACTCTTGTTAGTGGTGTTGGTGGTAGTAGTGTTGTAAGTGAATTTGGAGCTAAAGTGTTAGGTACTAAGAATTCAATAGTTACTAGAAATATTGAACCTAGAGATATGCTTTACATGAATAGTAGAATTTATTCTAATATAATTTCATGTAGTTATAGTGGTAATAACTTTGGAGTAGATTTATCCTTTAATAATGAACTTAGAAAATATTTGCTTTCAAGAAATAGAAATGAAGAAGTTGTGAATTTACAATATAGAACAACTATAGATAATGAAAGAAGTTTTATATCACTTGGAGCTACTTTAATACCCGTTAGTATTCTTATTAATTATTATTTAAATGGGAGTGTTTCTTTTTTAGATGATATAGAAGAACATATTTTTTCATTTGATACTGAATGTGATGTTTATGAAATATTTAGTGGCTATGATACAAGTACAACAAGTAAGTATTTGGAAAGTACTATGGTAGAGTCAGGTATAGGTATACCTGTTGTTCATGATAAATACTCTTATTGTCATGGAAGAAGTACAATGTCTATAAATAGTAATAGTATAGCTATATTTTTAAATAGAAATACAGAGTTAGATAGATTATTACTTAGAGAAATTAGTAAATACTATAAAAATGTTATAGTGATAGATGGTAAATATAAAGATATGATACTTGATGATTATCAGATGTTAGTACAAGCTATGTATTTAACTAAATTTATTGCTGAAAGTAAAAATAAAGACTTATCTAAAGTAGAATATAGCCCTTTGTGTAAGACTTTATATAAATGTAAATTTACTATTTGATAAGCATTAAAACTTGTTATTTAACCATTTATGATATATAATACAGCTTAAGGTGGGTGAGATTATGATAGAAGAAGTAATTCAATATGGTTACAAATATGAAAAAGATTATGATTTATATTTAGTAAGACGTGTAGATGGTGAACATCTTCGCTATATAGTTCCATCTGGATTATTTAAAAAAATAGTAGTAGATGAGGAAAGAAGACTTGGTAAAAAATTATTTGTGGTTAATGAAGATGGATTTGTACATTTTGATTCGAAAGGAACAAATGCTATAGTTGATTTAAAAGGATTAAAGTATACTACTGAAGAAGTAGATGATATTGTAAGAAGTATAGAGAGTCAATATGTAGGAACTATAGAACCTAAAAGCGTGGGAAGAAGTAGATTCTTAAGTATTTTTAAAAATATCGGTAGAAAGTAACATTGTTACTTTTTATTTTGTTTGAAAAAATACACTTAAATGATATAATTTATGTATGGAAACAAAAGATATAGAGAAAAAATTAACTGATTATTTAGAAGTACTTAACGATATTGGTGTAAAGTTAGAGATGGATTCTAAAAATAAAAGAGTTAATGAATTAGAGAGTATTACATCTGATTCATCTTTTTGGAATGACATGGAAAGTGCTAAAGATGTACTTAGTGAATTAAAAGGTCTTAAAGATGTCTGTACTAAATATAATAGTCTTTACTCATCTATCAATACATTAATTGAAATGTTGGAACTTGAATTAAGCGAAGAAGATTTAGTAAGTGTTATTGATGAAGTGAACGAAATAGAAAAAGAACTAGAGAAGATTAAATTATTTGCTTTGTTAAGCGGCGAATTTGATTCTAATAATGCATATGTTGAAATACATAGTGGTGCTGGTGGAACTGAAAGTAATGATTGGGCAAATATGCTTCTTAGAATGTATACTAGATATTTTGATAAGAATGATTATAAATATGAAATAATAAGTAAACAAGATGGTGAAGAAGTTGGAATTAAAGGGTGTACATTGCTTGTTAAAGGATATTATGCTTTTGGATACTTAAAGGGTGAAACTGGTGTTCATCGTTTAGTAAGAATAAGTCCATTTGATAGTAATAGTCGTCGTCATACTTCTTTTGCATCTGTGCTTGTAACACCTGAAATAAATAAAAAATTAGAGGTAGAAATAAAAGAAAGTGATTTAAGAATAGATGTGTATCGATCTAGTGGGTGTGGTGGTCAAGGAGTAAATACTACAGATTCAGCTGTTAGAATTACACATATACCAACTGGTATAGTTACTTCATCTCAAATGGAAAGAAGTCAACTTAGAAATAAAGAAATAGCACTAGAAATGTTAAAAAATAAATTATATATTCTTAATCAAAAAGAATTTAATGATAAAATTAAGGACTTAAAAGGGGATGTAATGGACGTTAACTTCGGAAGCGCTATTAGAAGTTATGTAATGTGTCCGTATACGTTAGTAAAAGATACTAGAACAAATTATGAAACATCTAATGTAGACAAAGTTTTAGATGGTGATATACAAGAATTCTTAGAAGAATATTTAAAAAAATAGTAAATTATTTACTATTTTTTGTTTACACTTTTTTTTAATATTCTTGATAATGTGGTAAAAATAGCATAATTTTGTTATAATTATATTGGAATATGCTATAAAATAGTGTGTTTTAAAGTATAATTTAATTTTTATAACATTATATAAAATAAAAGGAAAAAATTGTATTTTGACAATTATTATCTAAATATTATAATAAGTTATTGGAGGTAAGAATGCAACTAATAGAATTAAAGAATGTTTATAAAAGATATCCTAATGGTGTAACTGCATTATGTGATGTTAATTTAGAGATATCAAAGGGTGAATTTGTTTTCGTTATTGGTAGTTCTGGTAGTGGAAAAAGTACACTAATTAAATTACTATATAGACAAGAAAAACCTACTCGTGGTGAAGTTTATGTAGGTGGTGTTAATGTTTCTAAGCTGAGAAATGGAAAAGTATATAAACTTAGACGTAAGCTTGGAATAGTTTTTCAAGACTATAAATTATTACCTAAATTAACAGTATATGAAAACGTAGCATTCGCTTTAGAAGTTTATGGACTTAAAGAAAGTGAAGTTAGAAAAAGAACTATTAAAGCAATAGAACAAGTTGGTCTTAAAGATAAACTTAGAAGTTATCCTGATGAACTTTCAGGTGGTGAACAACAAAGAGTATCAATAGCAAGAGCAATAGTAAACGAACCAAAAGTATTAATATGTGATGAACCTACTGGTAACTTAGATCCTGAAACTTCATTAGAAGTAATGAAAGTTATAGATGGAATTAACCAAGATTTAGGAACAACTATTATAATGGCTACTCATGATAAAGAAATAGTAAATAGAATGAAAAAAAGAGTAATAGTTATAGAAAAAGGACTAGTAGCAAAAGATAGTCAGAAAGGAAAATATAAGAGTGAAGGCATTTAGAATATTAAAAAGTAATATACAAGAGTCATTTAAAGGTGTATTTCGTAATTTCTCTTTATCACTTGCTAGTATCTCTTGTATTACAATAACCTTAATACTTGTTGGATTTAGTATATTATTATCATATAACGTTAATAATTTTACTAAGCAAATAGAAAAAGATATGACTATAGTAGTGTTCTTAGATAGAAAAACTACTGAAACAGAAGCAGAGGCTATAAAGACAAAAATACAAAATACAGAAAATGTAACTGAAGTAAAATTCAATTCTAAAGAATCAGTTAGAAAAGAAATGCAAGCGGAGTCAGATGTATTTAATAGTATAATGTCACAATACACGCCTGAAACAAATCCTTTACAAGATACATTCTTAGTAAAAGTAAATGATTTAACAACAATTGGTGATACAGCAGATGAAATAAAAAGTATTGATAAAGTTGAAATAGTTAAATATGGTGAAGGTTCTGTTGAAGAACTTGTAAAAATATTTGCAATAGTTAAGAAAATTACATATGTTGTAGTTGTTGCTTTAATAGTTGTTACTGCACTATTAATTAGTAATACTATTAAAATAACTATACAATCTAGAAGAAGAGAAATAGAAATAAGAAGATTAGTAGGAGCAAGTAATGCATTTATTAGACAACCATTCTTCTTTGAAGGAATTATACTTGGATTTTTAGGTTCAATATTACCAATTACGGTATGTTGTTATGGTTACTACTATGTATATGATAAACTTGGTGGTCAATTGTTTACAGCTATTATAAAACTTGTTAAACCAGTTCAAGTTATATATTTAGTATTAATAGTTTTACTTGCTGTAGGAGTACTTGTTGGGGCATTCGGAAGCTATAGAGCAGTAAGGAAATATTTAAAAATATGATGAAAAAAATAACAAAAACGTTTCTAATTGTTATAAGTTTATTTTTACTTATTGATAATGTAGATGCTAAATCGTTAAAATCACTTAAGAATCAACTTGCTAAAGATGAAGCTAATATGGCTGCATTAATAAAAAAAGAAAAAGAAACGCAAAAGAAAATAGATGCTGCTAATAAAGAAACATCATCTTTAAATGATGATATAGTAAAATTTCAAAAACAAATAGAAGAATCTGAAACAAAAATTGATGAGCTTAATGAAAATATTAAGTCTAAAAAGCAAGAAATAGATTCATTATTATCATTTTTACAAATATCTAATGGAGAAAATGTATATCTAGAATATGTATTCCAAGCTACATCATTTACTGACTTCATATATAGAAGTTCAGTGGTAGAACAACTAAGTAAATATAATGACGATTTGATTGATGAAATGCATAATATGATTGAAGAAAATAAAAAACTTCAATCACAATTAAGTGTACAAATAAAGGAATCTGAAAATTCTATTGACAAACTAGAAGCTACTTTAAAAAAGTATGATTTAGATATGAATGATATTGATGATGAACAACAAACTGTTCAAGATAAAATTAAAGCTAGAAAAATAGAAATTCAAGGATTTGAAGCTACATATAAAAAGAATAAATGTAAGGAAGATATGGATATTGAGGATTGTTTAGGAGTTCCATATGCAGATGGATTTACAAGACCTTTAAATCAAGGAAGACCAACTAGTGAGTTTGGTAAACGTTATCATCCAACTAAACATTATTGGTCAAGTCATAATGCAATTGATATAGGTGGCAATCCAACTGGTACGAAAGTTTATGCATCAGCTGCTGGACGTGTAACTAGTATAGTTCGTAAAGCATCATGTGGTGGAAATATGGTTTATATTCAACATACAATTAAAGGTGTTAAATATAGAACAGTTTATATGCATTTACATTCAATTAAAGTTAAAGTAGGAGATATAGTTACAATAACAAGTGTTATAGGAACAGTTGGTGGTGGTGAAAGCTATGATAGATGTTCTACAGGAGCACACCTTCACTTTGGTATAATGAAAGGATGGAGTGGTTATACTTATTATAATCCTCGTAACTATGTAAAATTCCCAAAATTAGGTGTTAGATTTAACACGAGATTCTATTAATAAAGATTTCATTTTTGAAATCTTTTTTTGTTAAGATGCAATTTTTACTTATATTTGTTATAATTTAGTGGGTGATGAGTATGTCATTTACAAGTAATATTAAAAATGAAATATCAAGTATACAGTATAGCGAATCAGAAAACTTTGCTGAACTATCTGCAATACTTAATATTGGTGGTAAAATATTTGATGATAAATTTGAAATATATACAGAAAATATTAGTGTAGCTCGTAGAATATACACATTAATTAAAGAAACATATCATGTAGATATAGAAATGGATAACAGTGGTGTTAATTCACTTAGAAAAAATAAATTAGTTTTATTAACTGTTCATGAGAAAGTTGATTTAATACTTAGTGACTTATCAATAGTTTTAGATGGTAAAAGATTATATGTACCACACAATTATTTAGTAGATGAACTTAAAGATAAACAAGCATATTTACGTGGTGTATTTATGATATGTGGAAGTATAAATGATCCTAAAACAAGTAGATATCATGCTGAATTTGTAATATCAAGTGAAGAAACAGCTAGGTTTGTTAATTCTTTATTAAATGAAATGCATTTTAATAGTAAAGTTATTAAACGTGATAAAAATTATATGGTATATATAAAAGAAAGTGAAAAGATAAGTGATTTTATTAAAATGCTTAATGCTACTAATTCATTATTCTATTATGAAGATATTAGAATATATAGAGATCATAAAAATATGACAAATAGACTTAATAATTGTGAACAAGCTAATGTTGATAAAATAATAGCTTCATCTAATGAACAATTGGAATTAATAAGAAAACTTAGAGAAACTAGAGATTTTGATTTATTAGATGAAAGAATTAAGGATATTTGTATATATAAAGAAAAATACCCTGAAAGTTCTATGGCTGAACTTGCAGAGATAATTAGTAGTGAAACAGAAAGACCTATTACTAAGAGTTGTATAAATCATAGATTTAGAAAAATTAAAGAAATGCTTAAATAATCTTATCTATAAGGCCATAGTTAAGAGCTTCGTTAGAAGACATATAATAATCTCTTTCAACATCTTTTTTGATTTTTGAAAGAGTTTTTTTTGTATTCTTTGAGAGAATAGTATTAATCTTTTCTTTTAATTTTATTATTCTTTCAGCAACTATTTGTATTTCAGTTGCTTGGCCTTGTGCTCCACCTAGTGGTTGATGAATCATTATTTCAGTATTCTTTAATGCACATCTTTTATTACCGCTTGAAAGTAAGAATGCAGCCATTGAAGCACACATACCTATGCCTATTGTTATAACATTACTTTTAATATAATTCATAGTATCATATATAGCAAAACCAGCAGTTATTGAACCACCTGGAGAATTTATATATAAATAAATATCATCATTATTAATTGAATCTAAATATAATAATTCACTTACTATAGCGTTTGCTGTTGAATCAGTAATTTCTCCTTCTAAAAAAATAATTCTATCAGTTAAGAGTTTAGAATAAATATCATATGCTCTTTCGTATCCTTCATTTCTTTCTATAATATATGGTGTATGCATTATTCCTCCTAGTAATATTTTAGTAAAGTAAAGCCATATTTATTCACAAATTATTAAAATTTTGATATTATATAATTATCAATAATAGTAAAGGTGTTGATAATGTGAAAAATGATATTAAATTAATATTTGAAGACGGGCAAGAAATGATTCTTAATAGAGGAGTTACTGTTAGAGAGGTTTTAAAACTTTTAGGTAATGATCAAGTAATAGCTTTAAGAGTTAATGGTAATGCTCAAAATGCTGATTATGAGATTATGGAAGATGCATATATTAACTTTATAACTATTACAGATAGAACTGGTAGAAAAATATACACAAAAGGATTACAATATGTGTATATTATGGCAATTAAAGAATTATATGAAGATAAAGCAACTGTAAATATTAAACATTCAATTGACAAGTCTATATATACTGAAATATATATGAAAAGACAAGTTGATAGAACTGTGGTAAATGAGATAAAGAAACAAATGAAGAAAATTATTAATCAAGATTTACCATTTAAGAATGTTAGTGTTTCTCGTAAGGATGCATATGATTATTGTGATAGCTTAGGTGAAAAAGAAAAATGCTTAAATTATACATATATGACAAATGATTCAGTTACATTATATGAACTTGGAGATATGTATGATTACTTCTATTACATTATGCCAGCATCTACAGGAATACTTAAAAGATTTGATTTAACTTATGTATCACCTAACGGAGTAGTACTTAGTTTCCCAATTAATAATGTTGTTCCTAAGTATAATCATTTACCTTTAGTCTTAGATGCATTTAAGAGTTATGAAAAGAAATTATCAGATTTAGGAGTTAGATACGCAGGTGAACTTAATAAAATAGTATGTAAAGGTGAAATAGCTGATTTCATTCAAACAAATGAAATATTATATGATGAAAATATGCAAAATATTGCTCAAAGAGTAGTTGATAATAGATCAATTAAAGCAATATTTATATCAGGGCCTTCATCAAGTGGTAAAACAACAACTTCTAAAAAATTAGCTTTATATTTAAGAAGTAAAGGAATAGATAGTTTAGTATTATCAACAGATGATTACTTTGTAGAAAGAGTTGATAGTCCAAGAAAAGCTGATGGAAGTTATGAATATGAATGTTTAGAAGCAATAGATACTAAATTATTTAATATGCAAGTTAAGAGTTTACTTGCTGGTAAGGATGTAGTAATTCCAACGTATAATTTTATTACTGGTGAGAAAGAATATAAGAGAAAACCTATAACTTTAAAAGAAAATCAAATATTAATAGTTGAAGGATTACATGCTATTAATGAAAAAATGAGTTCTTCAATAGAAAAGAAAAATAAATTAAAAATATATATTAGTCCATTTACTCCAGTTGGATTAGATAGACACAATCATATATCAACAACTGATTTAAGACTTTTAAGACGTATGGTTAGAGATTATAAAACTCGTGGTTATTCTGCTCAACATACACTTGATAGTTGGATAGGCATGAGAGAAAGTGAAGAAACTTATGTTTATCCATATCAAAAAGAAGCAGATGTTATATTAAATACGTCACTTGCTTATGAAATTGGTGTTCTTAGAACTTATGCAGAGCCATTACTATATTCAATTAGTAAGACTTCAACTAATTATGAGGAAGCAATAAGAATATTAAATTTCTTAAAATGTTTTATTAGTATACCTAGTGAATATGTACCTTATACTAGTGTACTTAGAGAATTTATTGGAAATAGTTATTTTGAATAGGAGATGAAATAAATGTTAAAGGTAGCAATTAATGGTTTTGGTAGAATAGGTAGAACAGCTTTGAGATTATTAGAGGATGATAAAGATATAGAGGTAGTAGCAATTAATGATCTAACTGATCCAGTACAACTTGCATATCTATATAAATATGATTCAGTTCATAGAACTAATAAAAGCAAAATTAGTTTTGATGAAGATGAGTTATTTGTAAAGAATAGACGTATTAAAGTTTATGCTGAAAGTGACCCATCAAAACTTCCTTGGAAGGAACTAGGAGTAGATGTAGTACTTGAATGTACTGGTGTGTTTACTTCAGTAGAAAAATGTCAAGCTCATATCGATGCTGGTGCTAAACATGTAATTATTAGTGCTCCTGCTAAAGATGAAGCAAAAACTATAGTATATGGAGTTAATCATGAAGAATTAACTCATGATGATGTTGTAATTAGTGCAGCTAGTTGTACTACTAACTGTCTTGCTCCTGTACTTAAACTTATTGATGATAAGTTTGGTATAAAAAAAGGATTTATGACAACAGTACATGCTATGACTAATGATCAAGAAACATTAGATATTCCACATAAAAAAGGTATTAAAGCTAGACGTGGAAGAGCCGCATCATTAAATATTATTCCAACTAGCACAGGTGCTGCTTCTCAAATAGGAAAAGTAATTCCTCATTTAAAAGATAAACTTGATGGTTTAGCATTTAGAGTACCTACTGGGGATGGTTCAGTTATCGATGTAACTCTTGAACTTGAAAAAGTTACAACTGTAGAAAAAGTTAATAACTTATTTAAATCTAATCAAAGTGAAACATTAAAATATACTGAAGATCCAATAGTAAGTAGTGATATCATTGGAGAAGAAGTAGGAGCTACAGTAGATGGACTTCTTACTAATATAGTAGAAGAAAATGGAAAGCAATTATTAAAAGTAGTTGCTTGGTATGATAATGAAGTAGGTTATACTGCTCAAATGATTAGAACTATGAAATTATTTATGTAAATATTATATAAAGACAAATAATTATTTGTCTTTTTTATTGACCCAAAAATATAAATTTTTATATAATTATCTTAAGATAATGGAGTGATAATATGAAAAATAAGAAAGGTTTCACATTAGTTGAGTTACTTGCTGTTATAGCAATATTGGCAATACTAGTAATAATAGCTCTACCTAATGTAATAAATATGTATACAAAAGCAAGAAAAAATGCTTTTTTAACTGAAGCTCAAAATGTATTAAAATCAACATCTAATAAGTTTATACAAGAAAGTGTTAATGGAAAAAAATTAAATGTTGTTAGTAACACTAAAAATTCCTTAGATTTATCTGGCGAAAAAATTAATTATAATGTAAAACTAGATAGTCAAGGTAAAATTTTAAGTTATGTTATTTCTAATGATAATTTTTGCATTTCTTCTAGTAAAGACATTGATAAATTATCTATAGAAGATATTAGCGATAAATGTTTAGAAGAGGAAGTTAAAATTGCTGGAACATTAGTTAAAAACTTTTATCAAAAATCTGGTAGAACCTCAAAAGATCTTGTTTCTTCTATAACTTTTTATGATGATGGTAGAAAAATAGATGCTTCAGAAAAATATGATGTATCTGAAGCTCAAGATAATTCTATTATTATGTATGTTAGTTTTTCTAAAGAAAATTCTAGTTTGCTAGATTTAACAATAGTTGCTGATGGAAAAATAATGCTTCCTGAAGATTCAAGTAATTTATTTGATTTTGCTTCAATTAATTCATGTGCACCATCGGTATTTAATTTATCAAAACTAGAATTTAATTCTGCAATTGATACCTCAAAAGTTAAAAATATGAGTAATATGTTTAGAGGACTTGCAGCAAGTACTTTAGATTTGAGTGACTTTAATACTGCTAATGTAACAGATATGAATAATATGTTTTTTCGTTCCCAAGTATTATCACTAGATTTAAGCAGTTTTGATACATCTAATGTCACTAATATGAATAGCATGTTTTATTTAAGCGACGCAACAGTAATAAATTTGAGCAGTTTCGATACTAGAAATGTAATAGATATGTCTTATATGTTTATGTATTCTTCTGCAAACACTTTAAATTTAAACAATTTTAATACAATTAATGTAACAAATATA
Source organism: uncultured Clostridium sp. (assembly GCA_902492325.1). Classification (GTDB taxonomy): domain Bacteria; phylum Bacillota_I; class Bacilli_A; order RF39; family UBA660; genus CAG-1000. The sequence goes on along the minus strand of CABULC010000002.1, from coordinate 41,818 downwards.
AATAGTATGTTTCGCGAATCTGCTGCTATAACTATAGATTTAAGTAGCTTTAATACATCTAATGTAACTGATATGTCTTATGTATTTATGAATGCTGCTGTTAGCTCTTTAGATTTAAGCAGTTTTAATACTTCTAAGGTAACTAAAATGTATAATATGTTTTCTGGCTGTAAAGCAATAAAAATAAATGTAAGTAATTTTGATATAAGTAATGTAACAGATATGCGTAATATGTTTGAAAAGAGTCAAGTGCCAACGTTAGATTTAAGTAGTTTTGTGCCAAACAATATAACCGTAGATAATATGTCTTTTATGTTTAATAATGCATCAACAACTACTGTTTATGTTAAAAATTCGACTGTTGCAAACAAGATTAATAGTATTCGAGGAATACCAACAACTTTAAATGTTATTGTTAAGTAATTAAGAGTGATTTTAAACATCACTTTTTTATTGGATTTTATATAAAATTTTGAACTTATTAATAAAATTATTGACCGTGATAATAGCATGATATTACAATAGGTATGGTGATAATATGAAAAATAAGAAAGGTTTCACATTAGTTGAGTTGTTAGCAGTTATAGCAATATTGGCGATACTAGTAATAATAGCTCTACCTAATGTAATAAATATGTATACTACTGCTAAGAAAAATTCTTTTGTTACAGAGGCACAAGGTATAGCAAAAAATGTTGCTTCAAAATTTATGAGCGAAAATATGAACGGCAATCATATAAACGTTATAAGTAATGAAAAAAATCCACTTGATATGTCTGGGGAAAAATTAGAATATAATTTTGAACTTGATAGTCAGGGTAAAATAAAAAGTATGTGGGTATTTAATGGTACATATTGTATATCTACAGATAAAGATTATACTCAAATAACAAAAGATGATATAAGTGAGGGTAAATGTAAAAAAATAGTAAAATCAAACTCGCCTGAGCCAATATATTGTACTTATTCAGGAGAATTGAAAAGTGGTGTAGAGTATACAAACGGGCAATATACTTATTCTTATATGCAAGAAGCTTATCCTGATAGAGGAAAAGTTTTGTGGAAAACCATTAATTATGATGGATGGGGAGTTAAATTAACTGATAAGGATAACACTGAACCTGTAACTACTAAATTATGTACATATATAAATGGAAAACCAATACTTTCTTTGGCACATACATTTTTATATTCAAAACCAACATCAATTGATTTAAGTAGTTTTAATACTACTAATGTTATAAGTATGGAAGGAATGTTTTATGGTTCTCCAGTAACACAATTAGATTTAAGCAACTTTGACACAGGAAATGTAACAAATATGGCAGGGATGTTTTATGCCACAAACTTAGAAAAAATTAATGTTTCAAATTTTTTGACTGGAAAAGTTAAAAATATGAGTAGTATGTTTCAAGATGATAATTATTTAATAGAGATAGAAGGATTAAATAATTTTGATACAACAAATGTTACAGATATGAGTCAAATGTTTATGAATAGTATTGCAACTAAATTAGATTTAAGTAGTTTTGATACAAGTAATGTTACTAATATGTATATGATGTTTGGCGGTGTTACAGCACAAATATTGGATTTGAGTAATTTTAATATTTCTGATTCGACTAACATTAGAGGAATGTTTATTGGTGCAACTTCAACAATTGGATATGCCAAAGATGCAAAAACGGTTAATATGTTTAATAATTCATCAGAAACCAGCATACCTGATACGCTTAAATTTATGGTTAAGCAATAGTGATTAAAAAGAAATTTATTTTTAAATTTCTTTTTTTGTGTTAATATTAGTATGTTATGGAGTAAATATGAAAAAGAAAATTATTCTAATAATTATTGTATTTTGTATAGTTATATTATGTGTTTTGTTTTCAGGTTCAAATGTGAAGACAATCGAAGACATGACTTTAAGGGAGAAAATTGGTCAAATGTTAATGGTATATTATAACTCTGATGAAGCTGATGCAGATTTAATAGAATCATTAAAAGAAAATCAGCCTGGGAGTTTTATTGTTACCGGTGATAATTTAACTGAATATAATAAGATTAAAAAACTTATATTGTCTCTTAACAAATATAGTAATGTTCCAATGATAATTGCTGTAGATCAAGAAGGTGGTCCTGTACAAAGACTATATGATATTTCTGATAAGAAGGCTACATTTATACCTAATATGCACGATGTAGGTGTATTAAATAATAAAGATATTTCATATAAGATTGGAAATATAATTGGTAGTGAAGCTGGAAGTATTGGATGTAATGCTGTTTTTGGGCCTGTTTTAGATATTGGCGATTATAATATTTCTGCGATGGGTAAAAGATTAATATCAGATGATAAGAATGTTGTTATTTCTAATGGATTGGAAATTTTTAAAGGAATAGAAGATACTGGCTTGATTTCTATTGTTAAACATTTTCCGGGAATTGGTGGTACTTCTGATGATACTCATGATAATGAAATTTCTGTTGTTAATAAAACTTATGATGAATTATATAATACGGATTTGCAACCTTTTATTACTGCCATTAACAATAATGTTTCTATGATTATGATTGGACATTCTAGTTATCCTAAAATAACTGGAGATGATTTGCCGGCATCGTTATCATCAAAAATTATTAGCGATATATTAAGAACAAAATTAGGATATGATGGCGTTGTTATTATAGATGCTGTTAATATGGGAGCTTTAGCAAGTAATTATTCTGAAAAATATATTTATACTACTGCTATAAATGCTGGAGTTGATATATTTATAATGCCAAATGGTTCTAAAAGAGTTATTGATTTAATAGAAAATGAAGTTAATAATGGTAACATAAGTGAAGAGACAATAAATAAATCTGTTAGTAGAATCCTTAAGTTAAAAAAAGAAAGATTAAGCAAAAGGCTGCCAAATGATAAATATGGTTTAAAAGAAAACAAGAAATTTATTTGTGATAACTTTAATGACTATTGTTCTTATAATAAATAACGGAGTTTAAACTCTGTTTTTTATTTAAAATGTAAATGTTTTATTATTTGTTGAATAAAATAAATAATTTTTATATAATGAATTTATAATAGAGGTGAATATATGAAAAGCAAAAAAGGATTTACATTGGTAGAACTATTAGCTGTAATAGCAATACTTGCGATACTAGTAATAATAGCACTACCTAATGTAATAAATATGTATACTACTGCTAAAAAGAATACATTTGTAACTGAAGTACAAAATTTAGCAAAGAGTGCAAGTAGTAAATATATTCAAGAAAGTATGTCTGGTAATTCAATTAGAAAAATTAGTAATAGTACTAATAGTTTAGATACTAATGGTAAACAATTAGAGTATACTTTTGAATTAGATGCCAAAGGAAATGTTGTTAATACAATAGTAAGTGATGGAACATATTGTATTTCTACAACTAAAAATTATACAGATTTAAGTGCAGCTGATATAAAAGAAGATTGCTCTTATAACAGTCTTAATAATATTGTTGCAACATTACCAACTAATTTTTATGAAAAAGCTGGAAGAACAAATAAAAATCAAGTAAGTTCTATTGCTTTTTATAGTGATGGTAGAGTGATTGATGGCGCAGAAAAATATGATATTTCTGACAATGGTGATGGTTCTTTATATTTATATATAGTTGCTGATGCTAATACGTCATTAGAAAAGCTTTATATTGTTGCTAATGGTAAGATTGCATTTCCTGAGGATTCTAGCAATTTATTTGCGTTTTCTAAACAATACGGTTGTACTGAATTTACATCAAATTTAACTACTATTGAATTTAATAATTCCGTAGACACAAGCAAAGTAATCAATATGGATGGAATGTTTAAAGGAGCCAAAGTTAAGTCTTTAGACCTAAGATGTTTTAACACTTCTAATGTTACTAATATGAGTAATATGTTTAATGATACTGAAATTGAGAATTTAGATGTTAGCAGTTTTGATACAAGTAAAGTTACTTATATGTATTGGATGTTTGCGAATATGCCTGCAAAAGTTTTAGATTTAAGCAGTTTTAGTACTGATAGTCTTACTGGAACAGATAGAATGTTTGTCGGATGTGAAGCTACAGCTGGTTATGCTAGAACACAAGCAGATGCTGAAAAGTTTAATAGCACGTATAACAAACCTAGTGGTTTAACATTTGTTGTTAAATGATTATTGAAAGATTGATTTTTCAATCTTTTTAATTTGCTTTAATTATGTTATACTTGTTGATGATAGGAGAATAGGAGTATGAAAAGAAGAAATGGTTTTACATTGGTAGAGTTGCTTGCTGTAATTGCTATACTTGCTATACTAGTAATAATAGCGCTTCCTAATGTAATAAATTTATATAATAGGGCGCGAAAAAGTGCATTCTTAACTGAGGCACAAAATGTTCTTAAGACAACAACTAACAAAGTAATAGAAGAAAGCGTTAGTGGTAAAAAAATAAATGTTGTTAGTAATACTAAAAATCCATTAAACTTAACTGGTGAGAAAATCAATTATAATGTCAAACTTGATAATCAGGGAAAAATAAAAGATTATGTAATATCAAATGACAACTTTTGTATTTCGTCAAAAAAAGAATATGATAAATTAGCTATCGATGATATTAAGGAAGATTGTTCATATGATGAGTTACATAATATTGTGGGTACGCTTAAACAAAAGTTTTATGAAGTCTCTGGAAAAACAAAAAGAGATATAGTAAATTCTATAGTTTTCTACAATGATGGAAGAGTTATTGATGATGTTGATGGGAGCTTTGATGTATCTGAAGCACAAGATAAATCAATTATTATGTATGTCAAAACGAATAGTTCTTCGCTGATAGATTTAACCATTGTTGCTGATGGTATGATATATTTACCTGAAGATTCATCTCAATTATTTGCCTTTTCTGATTTTAGATTAACAGGCGGTCCTAATGATATGAGTTTTTATAAAGGTAATCTTACAAAAATTGATTTTAATGACACAGTTGATACCTCTAAAGTAACTAATATGCGTTCAATGTTTTTAGGGTGCGCAGCTGATCACTTGGATATTCGTTTTTTTAATACCGCAAACGTTACTAATATGAGTGGTATGTTTAGAGATGCTAAAGCAATAAAAATTGATGGTTTAGAAAATTTTGATACTGCTAAAGTAACTAATATGCAATCAATGTTTTATGATAGTTATGTTACTAATTTAGATTTGAGTAGTTTTAATACAAGCAATGTCACCTATATGTCATATATGTTTAGATTTGGCCAAATGTTAGAAATTAATGGGTTAAGCAACTTTAATACTTCCAAAGTTAATGATATGAGTTTTATGTTTTATGGTTTAAATTTGGATTTGTTAGATTTAAGTAGCTTTAACACGGCAAATGTTACTAATATGGAAGAAATGTTTAGAGAAACGGAAGTAAAAACTTTAAATTTAACTAGCTTTAATGTATCAAATGTTAGAAAGATGGAAAATATGTTTTCTGGTTTTAAAGCAGAAACTCTTAATTTAGGTAATTTTAAAACTTCAAAAGTTACAAATATGAGATATATGTTTTCTAGAACTGAAGTACCTGTGATTGATGTTAGTTCTTTTGATACAAGGAGTGTAACTGATATGTATGGAATGTTTTCATATAGTAAGGCCAAAGAAATAAAAGGATTAGATAAATTTAATACTTCAAATGTAACAACCATGGGAAGTATGTTTAGTTGGTCATCTGCTGAAACATTAGATGTAAGTAAATTTAATACTGCAAAGGTTACTAATATGGAATGGATGTTTTGTAGCGCTGAGGCCAAAGAAATAAAAGGATTAAATAATTTTAAAACATCCAAAGTGACCAGTATGAGTCGTATGTTTAATTCAACTAAAACGTCTTTGCTAGATTTAAGTAGTTTTGACGTTTCTAATGTGAAAGATTTTAAGTATATGTTTTCAAATGCTACTGCAAAAGTTGGTTACGCCAAAGATCAGTTAAGTGCTAATAAATTTAATGATAGTAGTGTTACAAATATTCCGACTACTCTTAAATTTACGGTAAAATAAATATGAAAAAAATTAAAAGTGAAGTTTTTACTTCACTTTTTAAGTGTAAAGCAGAAGTGAAATTGATATCAATTTATAAAAATATAATATATAATTTATATAAGGAGAATTATATATATGTGTGGAATAGTAGGTTATAAGGGAAAAAGAAATGTAAAAGAAGTTTTACTAAATGCTCTTGAAACTTTAGAATATAGGGGATATGATTCAGCAGGTATAGCAGTTCTTGATAATAATAAAATAAGAATAGTAAAGTCTGTTGGTAAAATAGAAAATTTAAGGGATAAAACTAAACGTTATGATTTTGATAAAGCAACTTGCGGTATTGCTCATACTAGATGGGCTACTCATGGTAAAGTGTGTGAAGAAAATAGTCATCCTCATAAAGTAGGAAGAGTTGTTTTAGTTCATAATGGAATTATAGAAAATTATAAAGAAATAGAAGAACAAGTAAGCAAATATGAATTTAAGAGTGAAACTGATACTGAAAGAGTATGTGCTTTAATAGATTCATATTATAATGGTGATAATGAACTTGAGTCTATCGAAAAAGCTATTGAATTAGTAAAAGGTAGCTATGCTTTAGGTGTAATGTTTGAAGGTAAAGATAAATTATATGGTGTTAAGAAAGATGCTCCGCTTGTTCTTGGCGTTGGAGAAAATGAATATTTTTTATCAAGTGATATATCTGCATTTTTAGCATATACTAAGGAACATATATTCTTAGAAGATAATGAAATTGTAGAGATTGGGGACGGTTTTAACGTATATTACAATGGAATAATTATTCCTAAGAAAACTGAGACTGCTACATACGATATCGAAAGTGCTCAAAAAGGTGGATATGAACATTTTATGCTTAAAGAAATAGAAGAACAAGAAGAAGTAGCTAAAAAATTATATGCTAAATATATAGTTAACGATAGTGAATTTAGCGATACTGTAGTAGATTTAAGCAAATATAAACGTATTGATTTTGTTGGTTGTGGTAGTGCTTATCATGCTGCATTAATTGGAAAATATTTTATAGATAAATATGCTACTAGTAGAGAATTCTATTGTAATGTTTATAATGCTAGTGAATATAGATATAGTAATCATTATTTTGATAAAGATGTTCTTGTAGTAGTATTATCTCAAAGTGGAGAGACTGCTGATACTCTTGCAAGTCTTCGTATGTGTAAGAGTGAGGGAGTGGATACTCTTGCAATAGTAAACGTTATATCTTCAACAATAGCTCGTGAAGCTGATATGGTTATGCCTATGCTTGCTGGACCAGAAATATGTGTTGCAACTACTAAAGGATATTTTAGCCAAAGCTATATATGTAGTTTACTTGTTCTTAAACTAATGTATAGAAATAGAATTATAGATAAAAAAGAATTAGTTAGAATATTTGAAGAGTTTAAGAAATTACCTAAATTTATTAAAGATGTAATTGGAAAAGTAGATTATCTTAAAGTAGCAAAATCAATATATAAAGAAAAAGATATGTATTATATTGGACGTGGAGTAGATATTTATAGCTGTTATGAGGCAAGTTTAAAACTTAAAGAAATATCTTATATCCATAGTGAATGTTTTGCCGCTGGTGAACTTAAACATGGACCAATAGCATTAATTTCTAAAAATACTCCAGTTATATCATTATTAACTGAATTCTCTGTTAGCGAAAAAACTATAAGTAATATTATAGAAGCTAAATCAAGAGGTGCTAAAATAATTACTATTAGAAAAGAATCTATAAATATAGATAAAAATATTAGTGATTATGATATAGTTGTACCATTAACAAGTGAATATTGTCAAAACTTAGTAGTTATGGTTGCATGTCAATTACTTGCTTATAACGTAGCTAAACTTAATAAATGTGATATAGATAAACCTAGAAACTTAGCTAAGAGTGTTACAGTAGAATAGAAAATCTAAGAATAAATCTTAGATTTTTTTGTGTAAAATTATATAAAAAATTTTTATAGCAATGGAAATATAATTCTTATTATAGTATAATTATAATAGGAGTTTTTGATATGGGATTTAATTTTAAGAAACTTAAAAATAATTTAGGATTTTTTGTTATTGCTATTATGATGATAGTAGTTTTAACTTTAGTAAATTATATATCTGATAAAAAGGCTAATTCTTTGGATAAAGTAGAACTTACTGATGGTGAAGTTAACATATCTAAACTTGTTATTAATGAAGTTATGACTTCTAATAAAGGTGCTTATGCTGATCCAAATGGTAAAATATATGATTATGTAGAAATATATAACGGAAATGAAAAAGATATTAATCTTAAAGATTATGGTCTTAGTGATGAAGAAAGTAAAGTTAAATGGGTATTTCCTGAAACTATAATTGGACCTAAAGAATATATTGTTGTGTTCTTAAGTGGAAATAGAAGTGAAGGGCTGTATGCTAACTTTAAGCTTAAATCTTCTGGTGGAGAAGTAATGACTTTATTTAAACCTAATGGTAAGGTTGTTGATGCTGTTGAAACTGTTGCTCTTGATGGAAATACTGTTATGGCTCGTGATTTAAATGGTAAATGGGTTGTTCAAACTGAAGCTACTCCAGGACATGCAAATACTAAAGAAGGAAGAAGTGAGTTCTTAGCATCATTAATAAGTGATGATGAAAAAGTTATAGAGATAAATGAAATACTTGCAAATAACAAAGGAAACTTTAAAAATAAAAATGGTGAATATAGTGGATATATAGAAGTTAAAAATATTAGTAAGAACAGTGTTAATCTTGCTAATTATGGACTTTCTAATAGTGAAGTAGCAAGTTTTAAATGGCAATTTCCAAGTAAGGTTTTAGAACCTGGTGAAGTAGCTGTTGTGTTTACTTCTGGTAAGAGTTGTAAAACTTGTGATGAGTTAAGTACCGGATTTAAACTTGATAGTAAAAATGGATTTGCTGTTCTTACTAATAATAAAGGTAAGATAGTTGATAAAGTTGAATATAAGAATTTACCTAATGGTATAGGTTATATTAAGCAAGATGGAAAATTTTTACAAAATAATGCGATTAGTCCTGGATTTGATAATACTGTTGATGGTATTAAATCATTCCAAAAGAAATATCTAAGCACACCTAAAGAATTAATAATTAGTGAAGTTATGAATAATAATTATTCTTATTTAGCTCAAAATGGTGGTAATTATTATGATTGGATAGAACTTTATAATAATAGTGGTAAAACAATTAATCTTAGTAATTATTGCTTAACTACTAATGATAATACTTTATGTTCTTATAAGTTACCTAAAGTAGAACTTAAGAGTGGAGAATATTATATAGTAATGGCATCAGGTGATACTAAGCTATCTAATAGTAAATATCAACATGCTTCATTTAAACTTGGTGATACTGAAGCTGTATATTTAACTAAGAGTGATGAAATAGTAGATTCTATTATGGTTGCGAATGTACCACTTGGATATTCAATGGGTAGAAGCGGTTCTTCGATACTTTACTTTAGTAAGCCAACACCTGGAAGTAAAAATGGTGGAGGAACCGAAGCTATAAGTTATGTACCATATGCAGATATTAAATCTGGAATATATGATAGCAATAAAGAATTTAAAGTAACTCTTACAGGTGGTGGAAAAATTTATTATACGCTAGATGGCTCAGAACCGACGACATCTTCTAAAGTTTACAGTAGTCCTCTTACTATTAAGAAGACTACTGTTTTAAGAATAATGAGTAAAGAGGCTGGAAAGTTATCAAGCGATGTTAATAATTATTCATATATACTTGATACTAGTCATAAAACTTCTGTTATGTCATTAATAATTGATTCTAAAAAACTAAATAAAGTTAATAATAATACAAGTTTGAATAGTAAAGTTCAAGAAAGAGGATACGTTGATTATTTTGATAAAGAAGGCGAAGGATTTAGTATTAATGTTGGCCTTAAATTATTTGGTGGATCAACTAGAAGTTATAAAAAGAAAAGTTATGAAATTAAATTTAAAAAGAAATATGGAGATGCTAAATTAAAATATAAAGTATTTAAGAATGTAGATAGTTCTGTTTTTGATTCTTTAGTACTTCGTACTGGTAGTCAAGATGAATTTCAATATAATGATCAGAGAACAGTTATAAAAGATGTAGTAGCCACTTCTTTGATGGGACAGTATACTGATGTTGATGTTCAAGATTATGTACCGATTGTTTTATATATTAATGGTAAATATTGGGGAATATACTTTATACGTGAAAAAGTAGATGAAACATTTGTATCTAATCATTATAATGTTAATGCTACTAAGACTGATACTAGTATTCTTAGAATAGATGGAGAAGTAAAGAGTGGTACTGATAAAAAATATAATTCTATGATTAACTTTATAAATTCTAATAGTCTTAGTAATAGTAAAAACTATGAAAAGATTAAAGAACAAATAGATATTCAAAGTTTTAGTGATTTCTGGATTGGAGAAATATATACAGCTAATTATGATATATTAAATACTCGTTATTTTAGTAATCCATTAGTTGATAATGGAAAATGGAAATATATCTTCTATGATATAGATTCTGGATTCTTTAGAACTACTCAGAATACGTTTAATGAATATACTAATCCTAGAGGTATGGGTTCTTGGAATTTTCCAACTGTATTACTTAGAAATATGATGAAGAGTAGTGAATTTAAGAGTACATTCTTAGAAAGACTTTCATACAATTTAAATAATACTTGGGCTTATAAAAACGTTGAAAAGAGAATAGATGAAGTAATAGATGAAATAGGAAAAGATGAATTTAAAAAAAATGCTGAACGTTGGGGTAACTCATATTCGCATTGGGAGAAATCCATTAAATCTATGAAAACATTTGCTAAAAATAGAAATTCTTATGTAGTAAAATATGCTAAATCATATTTTAATTTATCTAGTAGTGATGTTAAAAAGTATTTTGGTGATGTAGAATGAAAGAATATAAATATAGACATGAATTAAAATTTAAAATATCCAATAGTGCTGCTGAAGTATTAAAACAAAAGTTATCATTAATACTTGGTAAAGATAAAAATGCATATTATGAAGATGGATCTTATTTAATAAAAAGTTTGTATTTTGATGATAGAGATTCAAACTCATATTATGAAAAAATGGATGGAGTCTTATATAGAAAGAAATATAGAATTAGGATGTATAATGATGTGGATACATTTATAAGACTTGAAAAAAAGATGAAACATAATAATTATACTGCTAAAGAACAAATGTTGATTTCAAAAGATATATATAGTAAAATATTAAATGGTAAAATAGATGAGATAGAAAATCCCGAAGGGTTGTTATTAGAGTTTATTACCAACTATAAAAATAAAGGTCTTGTACCTAGTGTTATAGTTGAATACCATAGAACTGCTTTTACTTATCCGATAAGTGATGTTAGAATTACATTTGATTCTAATATACAAAGTAGTTTATATAATTATGATTTATTTAATACAAGTTATCCAAGATATATAGTTGATGAACCTGGTAAGCAAGTATTAGAAGTAAAATTTAATGAAATATTACCTTTACATATAGCAAATATATTAAATGATATACCTGCTTGTAGAGAAGCAGTAAGTAAATTTGCGATATGTAGAAGTATTAAGTAGGAGATGGAAATATGATATTAAGTATATTTAAAAAATCATTTTTAGAACAATTTACAGGTAGTGTATCTAGTGTTGATATGTTAATCTCACTAGTAGTTTCATTTGTAATTGGATTATTTATTGTATATGTATATAGAAAGACATATACTGGAGTAGTTTATTCAAAAGCATTCTCATTATGTATAATAATGCTTGCGATGGTTACTGCGATGATTATTAGAACAATTAATTCTAATATTAGTTTATCTTTAGGTATGGTTGGTGCTTTATCTATCGTTCGTTTTAGAACAGCTGTTAAAGAACCTGTTGATACTGGATTTATGTTCTGGGGTATTGCTGCTGGAATTATGGCAGGAGCTGGATTATATATACCAGCTATAGTTGCTACACTTGGTATTGGAGTTTTATATTTTGTAAGTTATTTAATGGGATTTAAAACATCTAATAGATATCTTTTAGTAATTAAATATAAAGCAAATGCTCATGAAAACGTATTAAAGAAATTAAAAAATATTAAAAAATTTAAAATTAGAAGTAAAGCTATATTTGGAAGTGAAGTGGAGCTTTCATTAGAAGTAGATGTTAAAGAAAATAGTAAGGGTGGTATTGATACTAATCTTGTTGATCAATTCAATGGAATAGATGGAGTTATAAATGCTAGTTTAATAGCATATCAAAATGATTTTGGTAGTTAGGAGTTCTTATGACTAGAAGAAGACTTAAAATTACACCTGTATTAGTAACACTAAATGTATTAGTGTTACTTCTTATTGTAGCTTTTTATGGTACTAGAATGATTAAATATTACTTAAAAGAAAATGGTAAGAGTAATAATAAAGATAATACAGTTCTTCTAGTAGATAGCGTTTTAAAAAAGCAAAGCTATGTTGATTTAACAAAAGGGTTAATATTTGATGAAGAAAAAAATGAATATAGATATTTAGGTGAAGTTAGTGATAACTATCTTGAGTATTCTGGTATAATGTATAGAATTATTGGAATAGATAAAGATAAAAATATAAAAGCTATTGCTGATAAGAGTGTTACAATGATGTATTCAGGGCTTGAAAAAGGGTATGAAAAATCATATGTTAATAAGTGGTTAAACTATGATAAAGATACTGCTGGTAGTGGTGTATTTGAAAATAATATTAAAGAAAATGTTAACTTTTTAACTAATACGTATTTTTGTGAAGATGTGATTGATGATGTTAAAAATATAACTTGTGATAAAAATAATACTACTTATAAAATTAGTTTATTATCATTATATGATTATTATAAAGCTGGAGGAAAAAGTAGTTTCTTAAATAATGGTGAAACTTTCTACTTAGGTACTCTTAATAAAGATAATCATAATTACTATATAACTTCTGATGGAGAAGTTAGTATTAATGAAATAAGTACTAAAACTTATGCTGTAAGACCTGTTATAACTATTTCATCTGGATCAGTTTTATTAAGTGGTAAAGGTACTGAGAATGAACCATATAAAATATTAGAAGTAAAACCAACTATGTTAGAGGAAGCAACAATAAATACTTATATAAGTTACTCTAATCAAGTATTTAAAATTATTGATAATAGTGGAGATGCTACTAAAGTTGCATTAAATGGTGTTATAAAAGAAAATGATACTGAAGTTGTTAAAACATTTGGTGGTAAGAATAATAAATACTCTAATACTAAAAATACAGTTGGTTATTATTTAAATAATACATACTTAAAAACGTTAGATAGTAAAAATATTGTTAAATCTAATTGGTATATTGGAGCGTTAAGCTTAGATAACTTAGATTACAACAGTGAAAAAAATACTAAAGTAAGTCTTAGTGTTGGTATGCTTTCACTTGGAGATATGTTTATTGGAGATGTTAACAATGTATTAACATTATCTAGAGGAATAGAATCTGATCAAATAATTAACGTTATAAATAAAGAAGGTAATTTTTATGGAGACTTTATTACAAGTAAATATAATGTAAGACCTGCGTTATATTTAAACAAAGAATTAAAGATTACTGGAGGAAGTGGTACTTTAGATGCACCATATGAGTTAGGAGTAAGTGATGAAGAAAAAGGACAAGAATAAAAAGATTAGTAAATTTAGTGTATTCTTAATAGTTGTAGATGTTATAGCTGTTGTTTGTTTCTTTGTAGTTTATGGACCTTTTTCATTCTTTAGAGATTGGTTTATAACTACTGCGATGACTACTATGACTCATAAATATTTTGCTTATACTTTATATAGTGAAGATATGATTAAAGAAACGCTTGATAATAATAAGATTATTGAATCTGAAGATCCAACAGATACATCTAAAATAAATTTTAATCCTGATTTTAGTAAAGATACTTATGAATCTATATATGAAGAACAAGTTCTTAAAAAGGATGAAGGAAATGATGTATATAAAGTTGTTGATATAAGTGGAGACAATTGGAGTGGTAAGATGGTTGTTGTTTATGATCCATCTAGACTTAGATTAGTGTTCTCTAAACAATATGGTAAACGTGGTGAATATTTATCAACAATGGCTAAAAATAAAAAGGCATTAGTTGCGATGAATGCTTCTGGTGTATATCATCCTAATGGTCAAAATAGAGTTACTGGTACGACTATTTTAGATGGTAAAGTTTATGCGACTGGTAAAAAGATTAATAAGGGTGGTGGACTTATAGGATTTACTAAAGATAATGTATTAATGCTTACTAAGAAAACTGCTAAAGAAGCAATAAAAGATGGAATGGATAGAGCTGTAGAGTTTGGACCATTCTTAGTAGTAAATGGAAAGTCTGCTGAATTTAAAGGAAATGGTGGATGGGGAATAGCTAATAGAAGTGCTATTGGTCAAAGACAAGATGGTATTGTGTTATTACTTGCTATAGATGGTCGTTCATCTAAGTCAGTTGGTATATCAATGCCAGAGCTTGCTGATGTTTTCCAAAAATATAAAGCGTATAATGCTGCTAACTTAGATGGTGGTGGAAGTAGTGCTTTATATGCCATAGTTAATGGTAAAGGTGGGCTTATAAATAATCCAGTAGGATATGGATATTCTGGTGAAAGATATTTACCAAATGCATGGATGGTTTTACCAGAAAAAAGTGATAATTCAAATTAGGAGGGTATATGGACGTAGAATTTAGAAATCCAACAATATATATTATTGGTGGTAAAGCAAAACATGGAAAGGATACATTTTCTGCTTATTTAAAAGACGTTTATGAACGTCATGGTAAAAAAGTAATTATTACTCAACTTGCTAAATATATTAAGTATTATGCTCGTGAGATGACAGGTTGGGATTTAAGCGAAGAAACTAAACCTCGTGAGTTCTTACAACAACTTGGTACTGGAGTAATAAGACAAAAACTTAAAAAAGATGATTTATTTATTAAACGTATGATAGATGATATAGAAATATTTAGTTATTTCTATGATGCGATTATTATAAGTGATGTAAGACTTAAAAAAGAAATATATGATTTAAAGAAAGCTTATCCAAATATTAAAGTTATTCATATAGTTAGACCTGACTTTGATAATGGTCTTACTGAAGAACAAAAGAATCATCCAACTGAAATAGATTTAGATGACTTTAATGAGTTTGACATAGAAGTTGTAAATACAACATTAGAAGAATTAGAAAAAAGTGCTGAAAAAATATACACAGAAAATGAAAGGTAGGTATATAAAATGGAAAGTATAAGAAGGGCTAATGTTGAAGGAAAGAAAGTAATTGTTAGAGTTGACTTTAATGTTCCAATTAAAGATGGAAAAATTACTGATGATACTAGAATAGTTTCAAGTTTAAAAACTATTAAATATTTAGTGAGTCATAATGCTAAAGTTATATTGTTATCTCACTTAGGAAGAATTGCTTCACAAGAAGATAAAGAAAAGAAAAGTTTAGAAATAGTTGCTAAACATTTATCTACATTAATAAATGTACCAATATATTTTGTACCTGTTACTAGAGGTGACTTATTAACAAAGACTGTTGAAAGTATGGAAGAAGGAGAAATAGTATTAGTTGAAAATACTAGATTTGAAGACTATCCTCGTATGCTTGAGAGTTCTTGTGACGAATCATTATCTAAGTATTGGGCAAGTCTTGGAGATATATTTGTATTTGATGCTTTTGGTACTGCTCATAGATGTCATGCATCTACATATGGTATTAGTAAGTATTTACCATCATATTCTGGTTTCTTAGTAGATGCTGAAATAGATATGTTAGATAGAGCTCTTCATCAAAGAAAAACTTTAATTCTTGGTGGAGCTAAAGTCGATGATAAGATTGGTGTTATTGATAATTTAATAAATACAAGTGATGCCATATTACTTGGTGGAGCTATGTGCTTTACATTCCTTAAAGCTAAAGGGTTTGATGTTGGATCTAGTATAGTTAATGCTGATAGATTAGAATATGCTAAAAACTTATTAGAAACTCATGGTAATAAAATTTTTTTGCCAGTTGATGTAGTAACTCAAAATGGAGTTAAAAACATTAATGAAATGGAGAAAGATGATATTGGTTATGATATTGGACCAAAAACAATTACTAAATATAATGAAATATTAATAGATAGTAAACTTGTTCTTTGGAATGGACCTCTTGGTATGTTCGAAGAAAAAGATTATGAGAATGGTACTAAGAAAATATTAAAATTCTTATATAATCAATCTATACCATCTATACTTGCTGGTGGAGATATTATAAGTGCATCACATAAATTTGGATTTGATTTCCATTATGTATCTACTGGTGGTGGTTCAACTCTTGAATACCTTGAAGGAAGAAGATTTAAAACATTAGAAAGATTAACAGGTGAAAATAAAAAGTAGTAGGAGGGTTTTATGAAAAAAGTTATTCTTAATCAAAAAAGTTATTTATTTTATGATGATATGGTTAATTTTAAAAAGTCTTTTGATAAATTGAAAACAGATGATTATGAATTTATTATATTTCCCCCGATATTATACTTATCAATGTTTAAAGATAGTAAGTATAAAGTGGGTACTCAAAATTTCTTTGGATATAAGATGGGTTCTTTTACTGGAGAACTTAATCTAGAATCTCTTAAAAAAATTGGTATTAACTATACTTTAGTTGGGCATTTTGAAAGAAGAAAAATAGTTTTTGAGAGTTATGAAATGGCTAAAGAAAAATTATTTAAGTCTTTAGGATCTAAATGTAATACTATTCTTTGTGTTGGTGAAGTAAAGAAAACTAAAAAACCATTCAATTATATTAAAAAAGAATTAAATTATTATCTACGTAGTATTGATTCATCCACATTAAAATACTTAAGTATAGCTTATGAACCTAACTGGGCAATTGGTACTGGAGAAATACAATGTATAGATAAAATACAAAGCGTTATTGAAGATATTAAATTATATATTTATAAAAGATATAAAATAAATATTGAAGTATATTATGGCGGTAGTGTTGATGAAAACAATATTAAAGACATATTTAATGTGTCTGATGGAATAGTTCTTGGTAAAGCTAGTGTTAATATAAATGAGTTGACTAAGATTCTTGATGGACTTAAAAAATAAATAATTTATACACAAATATTTGGTGTGTTGTGTATATATTTTGAAACAAATATTTAAATAAAATAATATTTGTTTTTTTATGACAAAAAAATTGCTTTTTAGACAAATTAAGACTTTTTACTCCGTAGATATATGTATAATTATGACGTACAATAGAGAAAAGGAGAAAAGATGAAAATAAAGGTCTTAGTAGTAGATGATAATGAAGGGTTAGTAAATTTAATTTGTAAGTATTTTAGTAGTAGTGATAATGTTGAAGTTATAGGTACTTGTAAAAATGGAGAAGAAGCTATTAAAGTATTAAATAATTCTGATATAAAATTTGATTTAATGCTACTTGACTTGGTTATGCCAAATAAAGATGGGGTTGCAGTTCTTGAATATATGAAATTTAACAGTATAAAGAAAAAAGTTATTGTTATGACCTCTTATAGTGAAGAACAAACTATTAGGGATATTAGTGAATATGGTGTTAGATATTATTGTTTAAAACCATTTAATTTTGATGATTTAAGAGATAAAATTGTACAAACATTTGAAATAAAGAAAAAGAATGAAAGTATTTTAGAACTTGATAATAGGGATATTCAGATACAAGTAACTAAACTATTACATGCACTTGGTATTCCTTCTCATATAAAAGGTTATCAGTTTATAAGGAGTGCTATACTGATGGTATATGAAAATCCTGGATTTATTGGAGGAATTACAAAAGAGTTATATCCTGACTTATCTATTAAGTTTAATACTTCTATTCCAAGAGTTGAAAGAGCAATTAGACATGCTATTGAAGTTTCTTGGCTAAGAGGTGACATTGATTTAATGGAAGAGATATTTGGACATAGTGTTGATATAGATAGGGCTAAACCTACGAATTCCGAATTTATAGTTACAATTGCAGATAAACTTAGACTTGAAATGATTGATGTGAATTAGTCATTCAAGTTTTTTTCTTTTATAATCTTATAATATGTGTTAAAATATTTACAGGAGAAATTTATGAAGAAAATTATTTTATTAATTTTAGATGGCTTTGGAATTAGAGAAGGTGAGAATGGTAATGCTATTAAAATGGCAAATTTACCTAACTTAGCTAAAATAATGTCTGATTATCCTGTTTGCGAACTAGAAGCAAGTGGTGAAGTAGTTGGACTTCCTAAAGGACAAAGTGGTAATTCTGAAGCTTGTCACATGACAATTGGTTGTGGTAGAACTATAGAACAACCTTTAACACTAATAAATAATAAGATTAAAGATAAAAGTTTTTTTGAGAATGATGTTCTACTTGATTTAATTGATTTTGTTAATGATAATAATTCTACACTTCATATGATAGGGTTAATATCTAGTGGTAATGTTCATTCTAGTATTGAACACTTCTATGCTGCGCTTGCACTTGCTAAGATTAAAAAAGTAAAAAGTGTTGTTTTTCATTTTATAACTGATGGTAGAGATTCTCTTCCAATGAGTGGTAATAAATTAATAAATGATTTTATGGCTAAAGCAAATAAATTAGGCCTTGGAACTATCGGAACTATATGTGGTAGATATTATGCGATGGATAGGGATAGTAATTATGATAGAGTTAAAAAGGCTTATGACGCTATAGTATATAACGTTGGAAATAATTTTAGTGATTATAATAGATGTATGGAACTTCATTATAAGAATGATATAACAGATGAATTTATTAATCCTAGTATAATCACTAAAGGAAGTAATATTAAAGAGAATGATGGAGTATTATTCTTAAATTATAGA
This sequence comes from uncultured Clostridium sp., assembly GCA_902492325.1. Taxonomy (GTDB): domain Bacteria; phylum Bacillota_I; class Bacilli_A; order RF39; family UBA660; genus CAG-1000. Next base: position 22,803 of record CABULC010000002.1, on the reverse strand, counting down.
CCTGAGAGAATTAGAGAGTTAATATCTGCGTTTACTGATGAATCATTTAATATGTTTAATGTAAAGAAATTTAAAAATGTTAGATTTGCTTCTTTATATAGTGTTGGTGATAATATTGATGGAGCTTATACTAATGAGCCTATATCAGGTACATTTGGTAGATATTTAGCTGATCTTGGTTTTAAACAAGCTAGAATTGCTGAGAGTGAAAAGTATCCTCATGTTACATATTTCTTTGATGGAACTGAAGAGTTAAGTGATAAGAATTTATTTAAGATATTAGTTCCTTCACCTAAAGTAGCAAGATATGATATGAAACCTGAAATGAATGCATCTGAGGTTACCGAAGCAGTTCTTGATGCGATGGATGATGATTTTGATTTTATTTTAGTTAATTATGCTAATCCTGATATGGTTGCTCATACGGGCAATATTCCTGCTTGTGTAAGAGCTCTTGAAGCTTGTGATGTTTGTATTGGACATATATTTGAAAAAGCACAAGAAAACTTCTATGAATTAGTTATAACATCTGATCATGGAAATATTGAGTATATGAAAGATGCTGATGGAAATGTAATTACTACACATACGTGTAATAAAGTACCATTTATAATTTGTGATAAAAATTATAAACTTAAAAAGAATGGTACTATTAAGGATATTATCCCTACTATAGTGGATATTTATGAAATAAGTAAACCAAAAGAAATGACTGGAGAAAGTTTAATAATTAAAGAGACGCCTTAGGGCGTTTTTATTTACAATAGTTTATTAAAATGTTATACTAGGTTAATGTAAGGAAGTGTTAAAATGAGTGATGAAGTAAATAAAACCGAAAAAAGCTCTGAAGTTAAACCCGAAGTAAAAGTTTATAATTCTAAGAAAAAAGTTGATAAAAATGTAGAAAATGATAAAAAATTGGAAGTAAAAAAAGAAGACAATATAGAAAACGAAGTAAATTCTAAGAAAAATGTAAATGTAGAAGAGGAAGTTAAAGAAAAAAGGGAATCTAAGGAAGAAAAGAAGCGTGTTACTCATTCTAATAACGATAATATAAGTTTTATAGAAAAAGATAGAAGAAAATGGCCTATAGTACTTTTATTAGTTTTATTAGTTTTAGGTGGCGCATTCTATTATTACTACTATATTCTAACTAAACCATCTACTTTGTTTAATAATGTTATCGAAAGTGGTTATGATTATTTATCTAATTCTATAAATAAGCTTAATGATAAAACCAATGAAAATAAAAAGTATGAAATGACTGGTAAAGCAATATTAACATCATCAAACTTAAAGTTAATAGCATTTAATACTCTTACTACTGATGTATATGTTGGAGTTGATGAAGAAAAAGGTTCTGTATTTACTGATTTAAGAGGTTCTTTATTAAACATTGATATTCTTAATTTAAAACTTGGGATGGATAAAGAAAATATATATTTTGGTTATAATGATATGAGTGAAGGTGCTCAAGATAAATTATATAAAACAAAGAATATAGAATTGGATGATGAATCATTAAGTATTGATGATTCTGATTATAGTAAAGTTTTAGATTCTATTAAATATTTACTTGATTCTAATAAAGAAGCAATACTTTCTAGTGTTGAAGATACTAAAGTGAGTAAAAAAACAATGATGTTAAAAGTTGACGGTAAGAGCATTCCTGCTTATGAAGTTAAATATATTTCAAGTAAAGAAAATACTAAGAAAGTAGTAACTGCTGTTTTAAATAATATAATTAATGATCAAAAATCTTTAGAAGCGTTAGTTACTTTAGGATATGGTGAAGATAGTGAAAAATTAAAAGTGTTATTAGAAGAACAAGTTAAAGATGTGAATATAACTGATGATTTAGAAATAGTTGTATATTTAGATATATTAAATAATAAATTATTAGAATTTAATACTAAATATGGAAGTGAAAAATTAAATATTAAATTTAATGAGAATGATGTTGTTGTTCTTTTAGAAAATAAAAATGCTAATGAAGAGAATTTAAGTATTAGTATTACATATAATAAAGTGGAAAATAGAGTTGCTTTAGAATATGTGTCTAGAGTATATGATGAAGGCTTAAAAGAATTTGATGATATAAAAGGTTCTATTACACTTAAAGTTGATTCATCTAGTGATAGTAAATCATCATATACAATTAGTTTTAAATATTATGATCCTGATAATACTGATAAAGAATTATTTTGCATAGATGCTAATATTGACTTAGAAAGGGTAAATGAGATTAAAGAGTTTGATACTACTAATGTTATAGATTTCGATAAATTAGGTGATGAAGAAAAGTCAAAAATAATTGATGATATTAGTGGATTTGAAGAGGAGGCATAGCCTCTTTTTATTTTATATATTAATATGGTATAATTCTTTTAGGTGAGATATGAAAAAATATGATTATTCCAATCTTAAGGGTGATGAACAAGTAACTCATAATTGGACGCCATTAAATTTTGAAATTAAAGATAATTATAATTATGTGCTTAATAATCCTTTGTTTAAATTAATATCTAATATTTTATCTTTACCTATATTTATTATTTTATATATTATTGATAAAATATTTTTAGGGTTTTATATTATAAATAAAGATAAAATTGTTAAAGATAAGGGTTTTGTTTCTATATCTAATCATATTCATTATTTAGATTGTACTTTAATAGGTCTTATTTATTATCCGAGTAGAGTACATTATCCAACTATTGAGGAGAATTTTAAAATACCTTTTGTAAGGAAATTGATTAGATTATTGTATGCAATGCCTATTCCAAAAGAAAGAACTAAGAAGGATAAATTTTATTCACAAATAAATAAAGCTTTTAAGGGCAAGTTTATATTACATATGTATCCTGAAGCGGCTATGTGGCCTTATTATGAAGATATAAGAGATTTTAAATATGGTGCATTTAAAATAGCTGTTGATGCGAATGTATGTGTACAACCAATTAAGTTTGTATTTACTAAATCTGATGGAATATATAAATTATATAAAAGAAATAAAAGAATATGCGCTGTTGTATTAGATCCTTTATATCCTAATATGGAACTTGAGTATAGGGATAGAATAAAGGATTTAAGAGACAGAGCATATGAAAGTATGAAAAAGGAGATATAAGTATGAAGGTTTTAATATTGTCTTGTAGTACTGGTGGCGGACATAATTCATGCGCTAGATATATAGAAGAAGAACTTAAACTTAATAATATAGAATGTGAATTTAAGAATTTTTATGATATTGTAAATACTTCTGGTAATAGAATGACTGAGAAAATATATTTAAATTCTTTGAAAGGAAATGGTAATACATTTAAGAATATATATAAATTAGGCGAATTATACAGTAAAAGTGGTGTTACTAGTCCAGTTTATCTAGTTAATAAAATGCACGCTCGTAGGCTTTATAATTATATTAAAAATGGGTCTTTTGATTTAGTTGTTGCTACTCATTTGTTTCCATCTCTAACTCTTACAGCTATTAAGAAGCATAGAGATAAAAACATTAAGTTTATAACTATATCAACTGATTATGAACCATGTCCTTTTTTAGAAGAGACCATGCCTGATTATTTAATTATGCAGAAAGGCCAAGAAGATAGATATATTGAAAAGGGATGTAATAAAGATATTCTTGTTAATAGTGGAATACCAGTTTCAAGTAGATTTGTATTTAATGCCAAGAGTGTAAGAAATATGTATGGTATTAAAGAAGATGAAGATGTAATCCTAGTAATGCTTGGTAGTATGGGATTTGGTAAAATCTATGAGATTATAGATGATGTGTTAAATCAAAATAAATGTAAAGTAATGGTTGTTTGTGGAAGCAATAAAAAATTATATGATGAGTTAACTTCTATGAATAGAGAAAATTTAATTGTATTCGGATTTGTAAATAATATTAATGATTTAATATATTCATCAAATTTAGTTATGTCTAAACCAGGAGGACTTAGTTCAACTGAAATAACATGTATGAGAAAACCTTTAATACATATTTATCCAATACCTGGTATTGAAACATACAACACTAATTTCTTTGAAGGTCATGGTATGAGTTTAAAATGTAAAACAAAAGAGGAAATATTGGATACAGTTCATGAACTTTTAAATAATAAGCATATGCAGGAAAAAATGGTAAAATATCAAGAAAAATATATTAATAATTATTCTGCTCGTGATTTAGTAAATTTAATTAAAAATATAAAATAAGTATATAAATTTAAAAATTTGATAAAAAAACTAATTAAATGTTAAAAATATAGGAAAATCAAGAAAAAATGCTTGATTTTTTTATACTTTTAGAATATAATCTATATCGAACGACTGGCGATGATATGCAAGGTTGCTGATACACCAGGTTAAGTTGAATTAGCTTAATTTCAAAATCAGGTAATTTGCATTTAGCAAGTCTATAAAAAAATATTATAGGCGAAGGAGGAAAATTAATATGTCTAAAGACAAAGTTAGAATCAGACTTAAATCTTTTGATCATAGAAGCGTTGATCAAGCTGCTGCAAAAATTGTTGAGACTGTTAAAAGAACTGGTGGAGTTGTTAGCGGACCTGTTCCACTACCAACAGAGATTGAAAAAATCACTATTCTAAGAGCTGTTCACAAATATAAAGATTCTCGTGAACAATTCGAAATTAGAACTCACAAAAGATTAATTGATATCGAAAATCCTAGTAAAGAAACTATTGATGCTCTTGCTCATTTAGATTTACCTAGTGGTGTAGATATTCAAATTAAAAAATAATTAGGAAAGGAAAAGTAAAATGAAAGGAATCTTAGGACGTAAAGTTGGAATGACTGAAGTATTCTCAACTGACGGAAAATTAATACCTGTTACAGTTATCGAAGTTGAACCAAATGTAGTAACACAAGTTAAAACTGTTGATAAAGATGGGTATGATGCAATTCAAGTAGGTGCATTTGACAAAAAAGTTAAATCATCTAACAAACCAGAAATGGGACATGTTAAAAAAGCAAATACACAACCTAAGCGCTTCTTAAAAGAAATTAGAGGAATTGATGCTTCTTCTTATACTCTTGGACAAGTTATTAGTGCTGATGTATTTCAAAGCGGAGACACAGTTGATGTAACTGGTACATCAAAAGGTAAAGGTTTCCAAGGCGTAATTAAGAGATGGAATCAATCTCGTGGACCTGAAACTCACGGATCTACATATCATAGAAGAGTAGGTTCAATGGGTACTATGAGACCTATGCGTGTTTTAAAGGGTAAGAAGTTACCAGGACATATGGGTAGTGAACAAGTTACTATCCAAAACTTAATGATAGTAGATGTTGATACTGAAAATAAATACATTTTAGTAAGTGGTAATGTTCCAGGTGCTAAAAACACATTTGTATTTATTAGAGAAGCTATTAAAGGTAGTAAAAATACTCCTGCTGTTGAACTAGTTTCATATGAGGAAGTTGTAAGCGAACCAGAAGTAGAAGAAAGTGTTGTAACTGAAGAAGTCGTTAATAGTGAAGTTACAAGTTCTGAAGCTAATGAAGCTGAAACTACTGAAAGTAAGGAGGTTTCTGAATAATGGCAAAGACTCAAGTTTTAAACCAAAAAGGTGAAAAAGTTAAAGATATAACACTTAAAGATAGCGTTTGGAACATTGAAGTAAATGAACCAGTTATGCATGATGCAATCGTACTTGCTCAAGCATCTTTAAGACAAGGAACTGCTTCAACTAAAACTAGAAGCGAAGTTTCTGGTGGTGGACGTAAACCATACAAACAAAAAGGTACAGGTAATGCAAGACAAGGATCTACTAGAAGCCCACAATGGCCAGGTGGTGGAATTGTTTTTGGACCAAAACCAAGAAAATATGATAAAAAACAAAATAGAAAAGAAAGAAGATTAGCATTAAAGAGTGCTTTAACATCTAAATTCCAAGATAAAGAATTAGTAATTGTTGAAAACTTAAATTTAGCTGATAACAAAACTAAGACATTTAATGAAATGTTAAAAAATCTTAAAGTTGATGGTAAAGCTTTAGTTGTATATGCTGATGAAAACGAAAATTTATTCTTAGCTTCTCGTAACAATAATAAAGTTGCTGTAGTTGCTTTCAATGAAATTAACGTTTTAGATTTAGTTGCAGCTAGTTACTTATTAATTGACGAATCTTCAGTTAAGAAAATTGAGGAGGTGCTTAACTAATGAATATTATCTTAGCACCAGTTATTACTGAGAAAAGCGAATCATTAAAATCAAATAATGTATATGTATTTAAAGTAAGCCCTAAGGCTAATAAAACTCAAATCAAAAATGAAGTTGAAAAACAATTCAATGTTAAAGTTGTAAATGTTAATACTGTAAATGCTGTACAAAAGAAAAGAAGAGTAGGAAGATATACAGGTACAACAACTGCTTATAAGAAAGCATATGTTAAACTTGCAGAAGGCTCTTCTATAGAATACTAGGAGGGATAATATGCCAATTAAGAATTATAAGCCTAATACTCCTGGAACAAGAGGTATGAGTACATTAATTAATGATGAAATCACTAAGAGTACTCCTGAAAAAAGTCTTCTTGTTAAAAAAAGTAAAACAGGCGGAAGAAATAATCAAGGTAAGATAACTGTTCGTCATATTGGTGGTGGAGTTAGACGTAAATACCGTGTTATAGATTTCAAAAGAACTAAAGATGGTATTGATGGAAGAGTAGCTTCAATCGAATATGATCCAAACAGAAGTGCAAACATCGCATTAATTAATTATGCTGATGGTGAAAAAAGATATATAATTGCTCCACTTAATTTAAAAGTTGGAGATATAGTTGAAAGTGGAGCTAATGCTGACATTAAAGTTGGTAATGCATTACCACTTGAAAATATTCCAGTTGGAACTATGGTTCACAATGTTGAATTAAATCCAGGTGCTGGAGCTAAACTTGCAAGAAGTGCAGGTAGTAGTGTTCAAATCTTAGGTAGAGAAGGTAAATATGTTATCGTAAGACTTAAGAGTGGTGAAACTAGAAAGATTCTTGCTAATTGTCGTGCTACTATTGGAGAAGTTGGAAATACTGACTATGAATTAGTAAGCTTAGGAAAAGCAGGAAGAAAAAGACATATGGGAATTAGACCTACAGTTCGTGGATCTGTTATGAACCCTAATGATCACCCACATGGTGGTGGTGAAGGTAGAGCTCCAGTTGGACGTGCTCAACCAATGACTCCTTGGGGTAAACCAGCTCTAGGATTAAAGACTAGAAAAACTAAAAAAGCATCTGAGAAATTAATAATGACTCGTCGTAAGAAATAATTAGAAAGGAACCGTTAAAATGTCAAGAAGTTTGAAAAAAGGACCTTATACATTCCCTAGACTTTTAAAAAGAGTTAGAGAATTAAATGAAAAAGGTAAAAAAGAAGTTATAAAAACTTGGTCAAGACGTTCTACAATTTATCCAGAATTCGTTGGTCATACATTTGCAGTACACAATGGACGTGAGTTCATTCCTGTATATGTAACTGAAGATATGGTAGGACATAAACTTGGAGAATTTTCATTAACTCGTAAGTTTACTGGCCACGCTGGCAGCGGTAAGAAGTAGGAGGTAAATTGAATGGAAACTTATAGTATACATAAAGGTGCTCAAATAGCACCAAGAAAAGCTAGAATGACTCTTGATCTTATCAGAGGTAAGAATGTATCTCAAGCTGAAGCAATTCTACTTACTACAAATACTAAAGCAAGTAGATTAATCATTAAAGTTTTAAATTCTGCTGTAGCTAATGCAGTTAATAATTTTGGAGCTAATAAAGAAGATTTAGTTATCAAAGAAACATACATTAACGAAGGAAGAACTTTAAAGAGAAGAAAAGCAGCATCTCACTCTAGAGTTGCTAAGAATTATCATAGAACAAGTCATATTTATGTATGTGTTACAGATAATATGCAAAAGAAGGAGGACTAAACATGGGACAAAAGGTAAGTCCAGTCGGACTTAGAATTGGTGTTAATAGAGACTGGGAAAGTAAATGGTATGCACCAACTAAAGATTTCGCTAAATATTTAAATACTGATTTAAAAATTAGAAAATATTTAGATAAAGAATTAAAAGGATGTTCAGTTGCTTCTATCATAATCGAAAGAAATAATAAAAGAACAAATGTTACAATCAATACATCTAAACCTGGTATCATTATTGGTAAAGGTGGAGCTGATATTGAAAGACATAAAAAAGCTTTACAAAAACTAACTGGTGAAGAAATCTATTTATCAATAGTTGAAGTTAAGAATCCTGATTTAAATGCTGCATTAGTAGCTGAATCAATTGCACTTCAAATTCAAAATAGAGCTTCATTTAGAGCAGTTCAAAAGAGAGCTATTAGAAATACAATGAAAGCAGGAGCTGTAGGTATTAAAGTTGCTGTTTCTGGACGTTTAGCTGGAGCTGAAATGGCTAGAACAGAATTCTATACTGAAGGAACTGTACCTCTACATACTTTAAGAGCAGATATAGATTATGCTCATAAAGAAGCTGATACTATTTATGGTAAAATCGGTGTTAAAGTATGGATTTACAAAGGTGAAATACTTCCTGCTAAAAAGATAAAGGGAGGTAATGAAAATGTTAATTCCAAAAAGAACTAAATATAGAAAACCTCATAGAATTAGTTACGAAGGAAAAGCTAAAGGTAATACAGTACTTACTAAAGGTGAATACGGACTAATGGCTAAAGAAGGAGCATACATTACTGCTAGACAAATCGAAGCAGCAAGAATTGCTATGACTCGTCATATGAAGAATTTTAAAAGAGGAAAAGTATATATTAACATTTTCCCACACTTAGCAAGAACTAAGAAACCTGCTGAGGTTCGTATGGGTAGTGGAAAAGGTAATGTTGAAGAATGGGCAGCTGTAGTTAAAGAAGGTAAAATCATGTTCGAAATGACTGATGTTACTGAAGAAATAGCTCGTGAAGCTTTCCGTTTAGCATCACATAAACTACCAATTAAAACAAAATTTGTAGCAAAGGAAGTGGCTAAATAATGATAAAGATGACTGAAATTAGAAAATTAACCACTGAAGAATTAAATAAGAAACTTGAAGAGAATAAAAAGGAATTATTTAATTTGAAGTTTTCTCTATCAACTGGAAATTTAGAAAAACCTCATAGAATTAAAGAATTAAGACATGAAGTTGCTAAAATTAAAACAGTTATTAGAGAAAGAGAATTAAATGAAGGTAAGGAGGATAGCAAGTAATGGAAAACAAAAAACAAGAATTAGTTGGTAAAGTTGTTAGTGCAGCTAATAATAAAACAATTACAATTGCTGTTGTAACTTATAAAAAGCATCCACTTTACAATAAAAATGTAAAAACTACTAAAAAGTATGCAGTACATGATGAAGAGAATAAAGCTAAAGTAGGAGATATAGTTAAAGTTGTATCTTCTCGTCCTCTATCAAAAACTAAAAGATATGTTTTAGATAGTATCGTTGAGGAAGCTGTTATTCTTTAATTAAGAAAGGAGAGAGTTATGATACAACCAGAAAGCCGTTTAAAGGTAGCTGACAATTCAGGCGCTCGTGAAATCTTAGTAATCAGAGTACTTGGTGGAAGTAAAGTTAAAAGCGGTAATATAGGAGATGTTGTTGTTGGTACAGTAAAGAAAGCTATCCCAAATTCAAACACTCCAAAAGGAAAAGTAGTAAAAGCTGTTATTGTTAGAACAGTACAAGGTGTTAGTAGAGCAGACGGAAGTCATATTAAATTTGATGACAATGCTTGCGTACTAATTAAAGATGATAATAGTCCTGTAGGAACTCGTGTTCTAGGACCTGTAGCTCGTGAACTTCGTGATAAGAACTATATGAAAATTGTTTCACTAGCTCCAGAAGTATTATAGGAGGCTAACATGAAGATAAAAGTTGGAGATAACGTACGTGTTATTACAGGAAGTAATAAAGGTAAAGAAGGTAAAGTACTTAACGTACTTAGAAAAGATAATAGAGTAGTTGTTGACGGTGTTAATATCGTTAAAAAACATGTTAAACCAAATCGTACTAACGAATCTGGTGGAATATTAGAAGTAGAAGCTCCTATTCATATTTCTAACGTTAAAGTATTAACTAAAGAAACTAAAAAAGAAGTAAAAAAGGAAGTTAAAGAAAAAAAAGCTTCTAAGAAAAAAGATGAAAAAGAAAGTAAGTAGGTGAATTATGGAAACATTAAAAAAATTATATGAAGAAGAAATAGTTCCAAATTTAACTAAAAAGTTTAACTACACTACTAAAATGCAAGTTCCACGTTTAGAAAAAATCGTTCTAAATATGGGTGTTGGAGATGCTATTAATGATCAAAAGTTTTTAGATGCTGCTGTTCGTGACTTAGAAGCTATATCTGGTCAAAAACCAGTAGTAACTACTGCTAAAAAATCTATAGCTGGTTTCAAACTTAGAGAAGGAAATAAAATCGGTTGTAAGGTTACTTTAAGAGGAGATAATATGTATAACTTCTTAAATAAATTAATTACAATTGCTCTTCCAAGAGTTAGAGACTTTAGAGGTATTTCTAAAAATAGTTTTGATGGAAGAGGTAATTATACTCTTGGTATCAAAGAACAATTAGTATTTCCTGAAGTAGAATATGATCAAGTTATTAAAGTTAGAGGATTAGATATTGTTATTGTTACAACTGCTAATACTAATGAAGAAGCTTTAGCCTTATTAACAGAATTTGGGTTACCTTTTAGAAAGTAGGAAAGGAAATATTTATGGCAAAGAAAAGTAAATTAATATCTCAACAAAGAGGAAGTAAATTCTCTACTAGAAATTATACTAGATGTACTAGATGTGGTCGTCCACATGGTGTTTTAAGTAAATTTGGTCTATGCCGTATTTGCTTTAGAGAATTAGCATACAAAGGACAAATTCCTGGTGTTAAAAAATCAAGTTGGTAGTACTACATTAATAGGTGATTTGCCTATTGATGTACTCGTTACTAATGAGACAAACAGATACTTTAAATATGCTTATTTGAAACAATCTTTGTTAGAGAGTGATAATAATGATCACAGTTTAATAAGAGAATGTGATAGAAAAATGTGTGAATGTGAAAGCAAGATCGCATATTACAATGAAATATTAACAGGAGAGATTCCTGTAAAACCAAACATTAACAGGCGAGTGTTAATAAGAAGGGAGGCCTATAATGGTTAATGACACTATAGCAGATATGCTTACAAGAATTCGTAATGCTAATGCTATGAAGTACAAAACTGTTGAAATACCTGGTACTAAAATGACTAAAGGTATCGCAGATATTTTAACTAAAGAAGGTTTTATTGATGGTTATGATACTAATAAATTAGCTGTTGGTGAAATGATCGTGTTAAACCTTAAATATTCAAAAACTAAAGAAAGAGTAATCACTGGCTTAAAAAGAATTAGTAAACCAGGATTACGTGTATATGCTAAAGCTGATGAAATGCCAAGAGTTCTTAATGGACTAGGTATAGCTATTGTTTCTACATCAGAAGGTCTTATGACTGATAAGGAAGCTAGAGCTAAAAAACTTGGCGGAGAAGTTTTAGCTTACGTATGGTAGGTGTGTTATGAGTAGAATCGGAAATAGAATATTAGCTATTCCATCTGGAGTAGAAGTTACTGTTGATGGAAATAAAGTAACAACAAAAGGACCAAAAGGAACATTAGAATTCAATTTTAAGAATGAAAATGTTAATGTTAAAGTTGAAGATGGTAAAGTAGTAACTACTAGAAATAATGATTTAAAAGTTTCTAAACAATTACACGGAACTACAAATTCAATTATTAACAATATGTTAATCGGTGTTAGTGAAGGATTTAAACGTGAACTAGAAATCAATGGTGTTGGTTATAGATTCCAAGTACAAGGAAATAAAGTTATTATTTCTGCTGGATATAGTCATCCTGTTGAATTAGTTGTTCCAGAAGGATTAAAAGTTGAAATGCCTGATAAATCTACTACTGAATTAACTATAAGCGGATATGATAAACAATTAGTATCAGAATTTGCTGCTAATGTTAGAAAAGTAAGACAACCAGAACCATATAAGGGTAAAGGTATTAAATATAAAGATGAACATATCCGTCGTAAAGAAGGAAAGAAAGCTGCATAGGAGGTAAAAGGGAATGATAAAAAAAGAATCAAAAAATGTTACAAGAATTAAAAGACATAGAAAAATCAGACAAACATTGTCTGGTACTGAATCAACTCCTAGACTTTGTGTTTTTAGAAGTAATACAGCTATTTATGCACAATTAATAGATGATGTTAAGGGTGTTACATTAGCTAGTTCATCTTCTTTAGAACTTAAACTTAAAAATAATAATCTTGAAGCAGCTGCTGCAGTAGGAAAAGATATTGCAGAAAAAGCTAAAAAAGCAAAGATCAAAACAGTTGTATTTGATCGTGGCGGATATCTATATCACGGACGTGTTAAAGCATTAGCTGATGCAGCTCGTGAAAATGGACTAGAATTCTAGGGAGGAAACGTATGGACGGTAAAAGAAGAACTGATCGTGAACCTAAGAAACTTTATGAAGATAAAATTATATCTATCGGAAAAGTTACAAAGGTTACACAAGGTGGACGTAATTTTAGATTTTCAGCTACAGTTGCTGTAGGAGACAGAAAAGGAAAAGTTGGAATTGGTACAGGTAAATCTAAAGAAATTCCAGTTGCTGTAAGTAAAGCAATTAAGGAAGCTGAAAAGAATATTGTACATGTAGATTTAGTTGATAATAGAACTATATCTCATGAAGTTACTGGCGTTTGTGGAGCTGCAAAAGTGTTAATTAGACCTGCTAAAGCTGGTCGTGGAATTATCGCTGGTGGAGCATCAAGAATAGTTTTAGAACTTGCTGGTGTTAAAGATGTTGTTGCTAAATCTTTAGGAAGCAATACACAAATTAATACTGCTAAAGCTACTATTAAGGCTTTAGAATCTCAAAGAACTATTGAACATGTTGCTAGTCTTCGTGGAAAAACTGTTGAGGAGGTCTTAAAATAATGAAATTACATGAATTAAATAGATTAGAAGGATCAACTCATAGAAGAAAAGTTGTTGGACGTGGACCAGGAAGTGGACATGGTAAAACATCAACTCGTGGTGAAAAAGGACAAAAAGCTAGAAGTGGCGCATCAATTCATCCATGGTTTGAAGGTGGTCAAACTCCTTTATATAAGAGACTACCTAGACGTGGATTCTCAAATGCAAGATTTGAAAAGAAATATGCAATTATTAATGTTTCAGATTTAAATAGATTTAAAGATGGAGATGTAATTACTCCTGAAGTATTAAAAGAATCTGGATTAGTGAAAAAAGAATTATGCGGAATCAAAGTATTAGGAAATGGTAAATTAGAAAAGAAATTAACTGTTAAAGCTAATGTATTTACTAATTCTGCTATTACTAAAATTGAGGAATTGGGTGGAACTACGGAGGTGATTTAAGATGTTTGCTACTTTTAAGCAAATATTTAGATCTTCTAACAAAGATTTAAGAGCAAGAATATTATTTACATTAGGTGTACTATTCATTTTTGCTTTAGGTAATTCCATAACTATTCCTGGTATGAATGTTATTACTGGAGATATTGGATTTTTAGAATTATTTAATGCAATGAGTGGTGGAGGTTTAAAACAATTTTCAATCTTCGCGTTAGGTGTTATGCCTTATATCACTGCATCAATTATTATTCAAATTCTTCAAATGGATATTATTCCATACTTTAAAGAATTAAAAGAAATGGGAGAAGAAGGAAGACGTAAGATTGCAAAAATAACTAGATATTCTGGTTTAGCCATTGCATTTATTCAAGGTTTCTTCTATCCAATGATGTTCTTAGGTAAAACTCAAGAACCAATGATGTATTTTAAAATTGCTATAATCTTAACGGCTGGTACTGCCTTCTTGTTATGGTTAGGTGATGAGATTACAAATAAAGGAATCGGTAATGGTGTTTCATTAATAATCATGGCTGGTATTGTTAATACTTTACCAAGTATGTTTGTTACTGCATTTCAATCATTAATTCCTAATGCAAATAATGAAGTGTTAGCTTGGGCTAAATTCGTAATATTTGTTCTATTATATGTATTTATAGTAGTTGGAGTTATATGGGTTGAACAAGCTGAAAGACGTATACCAATTCAATATTCAAATAGAAGTTCATCGAGTTATGGTGGACAACAAACATTCTTACCATTAAAGTTGAATTCTGCAAATGTAATGCCTGTAATTATTGCAAGTGTTATAATGGGAATTCCATCAATTCTTGCTTATTTTATTAAGAATGCTAAAGTAATATCTTTCTTAAATAACTATTTATCAACATCTAAACCAGTTGGTTTTGTAATTTATATAGTTTTAATAGTAGCATTTACTTATATATATACATTCTTAACAATTAATCCTGAAGAATTGAGTAAAAATTTAAATAAAAATGGTGGTTATATTCCTGGTATTAGACCTGGAAGTGAAACTAAAAAATATATATCAAAAGTTTTAGGAAGAATAACATTTATGGGAGCATTCTTCATAGCATTACTTGCATCTATACCAACTATATTTACAGCTTTAACTGGACTTCCAGAAACTGTTAAATTAGGTGGTACATCAATGTTAATTGCAGTTGGTGTTCTTCTTGAAACATATAAACAACTTGAAAGTTCCGTTGCATCAAGAAATTATAGTAATAGGAGATAATATGAATTTAATTTTAATTGCACCACCAGCAGCAGGTAAAGGAACTCTTGCTTCAATGTTAACAGAGAAGTATGGACTTGTAAGTATTTCTGCCGGTGAACTTTTAAGGGGTGTTGATCCAACAACTGAACTTGGAAAACAAATTAGAGATATTCAATCAAGACGTGAACTTGTTAATGATGAAATAACTAATCAATTAATGAGAGAAAGATTGATGAAAGATGATATTAAGAATGGATTTATTCTTGATGGTTATCCAAGACATATGCCTCAAGTAGATGCTACTGAGAAAATATGTTCTGATCTTAACTTAAAAATCGATTATGCAGTACTTCTTAATGTTGATTATGAAATGGCATTAAAAAGAACTTTAGGAAGAGAAATTTGCCCTAAATGTAAAAAAACATATAATAGTTTAACTGGAGTTAATGCTCCATTAAAAGAAGGTATATGTAATGACTGTGGTGTTGAGTTAACAAAACGTAATGATGATAATGAAGAAACTTTTAAAAAAGGTTTCGCTATGTTTATTGAAAATTGTACACCAGTTATTGAATATTATAGAAACAAAGGTATTTTAATTGAATTAAATGCTAATGGTTCTGCTGATGACACAATGAAAGAGTTTGAGAATATTATAAGGAAGTAATTAAATGATTAGTATTAAAAATGAACAAGAAATAGAATTAATGAGAATATCTGGTCAAATAACTTATGGTGCATTATCAAGTTTAAAAGATTTTATTAAGCCTGGTATAACTACAAAAGATATTGACAAATATTGTTATGACTATATAACTAGTCACGATGCTATTCCATCTTTTCTTGGTTATGAAGGGTTTCCTGCAACTGCTTGTGTTAGCATTAACGATATGGTAGTTCATGGAATCCCTGATGATACTGTCATTAAGGATGGAGATATAGTATCAGTTGACTTAGGATCTATATATAAAGGATATCACTCAGATTCAGCGTATACTTATATAGTTGGTAAAACTAGTAAGAAAAACAAAAAATTTGTAAGTGATACACAGAAAGCTTTATATAAAGGCATTTCTGTAATTAAAGAAGGTATTAAACTAAACCAAGTTTGTTCTGCGATAGGTAGGGTTGCTAAAGAGAATCATTATGGAGTATTTACTTGTTTAACTGGACATGGTGTTGGACGAGATCTTCATGAAGATCCATATATTCCTAATCTTAGTAATCATGAAAGTGAAGGAATCATACTTAAAGCAGGTATGACTTTAGCAATAGAGCCAATGTTTAGTTTGGGTACAAAAGAAGTGTGGCTTCTTCCTGATGAATGGGGTATTGTTACTCAAGATGGAAGTTTAGCAGCTCACTTCGAACATACAGTCCTTGTAACTAAAGATGGTTACGAGATATTAACAGGAGAGTGAAAAATGGCCAAAGATAAAGACGGTTATATTGAACTTGAAGGAAAGGTATTAGAAATTTTACCTGGAGGAGACTTCAAAGTAAAATTAGATAATGGGCACATAGTAGAAGCTCGCGTTTCTGGAAAAATGCGCTTGAACATGATTCGTATTTACCCAGGTGATACTGTGCTTATGGAAATACCTATTTGTGATTTAACACGTGGGCGTATAATTTATAGAAAGTAAATGGAGGGATTGAACGTGAAAGTAAGACCATCAGTAAAAAAGATTTGCGATAAATGCAAAATTATTAAAAGAAACGGAAAAGTTAGGGTAATTTGTGAAAATCCTAAACATAAACAAAGACAAGGTTAAGTAGGAGGAAAATATGGCACGTATTAAAAATATTGACTTACCAAAAAATAAAAGAATAGTAGTAGCACTTACTTATATTTATGGAATTGGTCCAACTAGAGCACATGAAATTTGCGCTGCTGCAAATGTAAGTGAAGATACTAGAACTGATAATTTAACAGTTGAAGAAATTAATCGTTTAAGAGCAGAAGCTGATAAATATGTATTAGTTGGTGATTTAAAAAGAGACGTTGAAATGAATATTAAAACTAAAATGGAAATTAATTCATATCAAGGTACAAGACATAAAAAAGGCTTACCAGTAAGAGGACAACATACTAGTAGAAATGCTAGAACTCGTAAAGGTAAAGGTAAGACTATTGCTAATAAGAAGAAATAGGAGGGATAACTTATGGCTTATAATAGAAGAAAAAGAAAAGCAAAGAGAGATATCACTGAAGGTCAAGCACATATTCATTCTACATTTAATAACACAATCGTAACAATTACTGATAATAATGGTGGAGTTGTTAGCTGGGCTTCTTCAGGAACTGTTGGATACAAAGGAAGTAAAAAGAAAACTCCTTTCGCTGCAGGTATGAGTGCTGAAGCTGCTGGAAAAGCTGCTTTCGATGCTGGAATTAGAAAAGTTGAAGTTTTTGTTAAAGGAATTGGTGGAGGACGTGAAACAGCTGTTAGAAGTTTACAAACTGCAGGTTTAGAAATTACAGCTATTAATGATGTTACACCAGTACCACATAATGGATGCAGACCACCTAAGAGAAGACGTATATAAGAGTTAAGGAAGGGGAATAAATACCATGTTAAAATTTATTAAACCAGATTATAAAGTAAACGAATATGTTGAAAGTAATTATTATGGAAAGTTTGTTTTAGAACCACTTGAAAGAGGTTTTGGAACTACTATAGGAAATGCTCTTAGAAGAGTTATGCTATCAAGCTTAGAAGGTAGTGCAATTACAGATGTTAAAATCGAAGGTGTTATGCACGAATTTCAAAAAATGGATGGAGTAGTAGAAGATGTTACTGAAATTATTCTTAATCTAAAAAAATTAGTATTAAAAAATCATAGTGAAAACGATCAAGTATTACATTTAAAAGCTAATAGTGAAGGAGAAGTTCATGCTTCTGATATAGATAAAAATTCTGAAGTAGAAATTATTAATCCAGATCTATTAATAGCTACATTATCAAAAGGTGGTAGTTTAGATATGACTATGACTGTATCAAATGGTCGTGGTTATGTTGATGGAAAAATCAATGCTGTTGCTGTTAGAGATGTAGTTGGTGCTATTGGTGTAGATTCATTATATAGTCCAATTGAAAGAGTTAGTTATGAAGTTGAACCTGCTCGTGTAGGACAAAATGATAATTATGATAAATTAACTTTAAATGTATGGACAAATGGAGCTATCAAACCAGAAGAAGCTGTTGCTCGTGCTGCTAAGATAATCATTGATCATTTTGAAGTTATCACTGATTTACATAATTTAACAGGAATCGAAAGTGTTCTTGCTGATAAAGAAGAAAACTCAGTTCAAAAGACATTAGAAACTCCTATCGAAGAATTAGATCTTTCTGTTAGAGCATATAACTGCTTAAAGAGAGATGCTATTCATACTTTACAAGATTTAACATCTAAGAGTGAATCTGAAATGATGAAAATTAGAAATCTTGGTAAAAAATCATTAAAGGAAGTTTTAGATAAAGTTAGAGACATGGGACTTAAGTTCCGTGATGAAGATTAATTAGGAGGATACAATGGCATTATATAGAAAATTAAATAGAGAAACTCGTGTTAGAAAAAGTATTCTATCTGGTTTAACTAAAAGTGTACTTGAATTTGGATATGTAGAAACTACTGAACAAAGAGCTAAAGAAGCTCGTAAGTTCGTTGAAAAAATGATTACATATGCTAAAAAAGGTGATTTAGTTTCTAGAAGAAAAGCACTTGCTTTCTTAAATAACGATAAAGATTTAGTTAAAAAATTATTTGATGAATATGCTACTAAATATGCTGATAGAAAAGGTGGATATACTAGAATAATTAAATTAAAAGAAAGAATCGGAGACGATGCTTTAATCGTTCGTTTAGAATTAGTATAAGATTGAAGAAATTCAATCTTTTTTATTTGCGTAAATATAAATTTTGTTCTTTAAAATTAAAAAAATATGTTGTATAATTCTTTATAGATGATAGAGTGGTGAAGACATGAGTAAAGATATAAAGAAATCAGTAGAATTTAATTTGGTTGAAGTAATTGTTATTATTTTAATCACTGGAATTGTTGTTAGTGTAGCTAGTGGATTAATAGTTTTTAAAAATTATGATAAATTATCTAGTGTTGCTTCTAGTGATTCTACTACTAATTTTTCTGAATTTAATAAAGCTTATAATCATATAGTAAATAGTTATGTTAAAGAAGTAGATAAAGATAAGTTAATTGAGGCTGCTATTGAAGGAATGTATACTTATTTAAATGATGAATATAGTATATACATGGATGAAGAATCTACTAAGTCTTTAGAAGAAAGATTAGATGGACAATATACTGGTGTAGGTATTGAAATTACTGCAAATAAAAATGATAATAAAATAATTATTAATAAGGTTTTTAGTAATTCTTCTGCTATGGATGCTGGTCTTAGGGCAGGTGATGAGTTGATTGCTTTAGACGGTGTTTTATTAAGTGATAAAGAGTATACATATGTTTCTGATACTATTAAAAGTAGTAAGAAGGATACTTTTAAAATCAAGTATATTCGTGGTGGAAAGGAGTACGAAGTAACTTTAAAGAAAAAGAATGTTCTTATAGATTCTGTTGTATCTAAAGAATATGGTAATGTTGGTTATATTCAGATACAAACTTTTTCTGCTACTACTAGCAAACAAGTAAAAGATAAGATAAATGGATTTAGTAAAAATATAGATTCTATTGTTATCGATGTTAGAAATAATACAGGTGGATATTTAAGTGCTGCATATGAAATTGCTGATTATTTTGTTGCAAAAGGTAAACCAATTTATCAATTAAAAGATAAGGAAGGTAAGGTTACAACTTACAAAGCAAAAAGCGGTGTTTTAAGAAATTTTAAAGGTATTTCTGTTCTTATAAACGAATATAGTGCATCTGCTTCGGAAGTGCTTACATTAGCCTTAAAAGAAAGTGCAAATGCGACTACAATAGGTATTAAGTCTTATGGTAAGGGTACTGTTCAGGAAACTGATACTTTATCGAGTGGCGCTATGGTAAAATATACTACTGCATATTGGTTAAGTCCTAATGGAAATTCAATAAATACTATAGGTATTTCACCAGATATTGAAGAAAAGAATTCAGATAAACAATTAGATACTGCTATTAAAATGTATAAGGAGTAATTGTAAATTGCTTCTTTTTGTTTACACTCTTATAAAGAAAGAATTTTAATTTTATTCATTGTGTGATAGAATATATTTAGAAAGAGGTGTCTTATGAACATTAAGGTCGGAGACACACTTGTTATTCATTGCTATAAGCATAATGGTGTGATACATAAATCTTGGAAATCTGCTGTTGTGTTAGAGGTAAATGATGATTTTATTGTTTTGGGGAACGAAAACGTATTAGTTACAAAGCAAGATGGAAGAACTTGGCATACTAAAGAGCCAGCAATAATGTTTTTCTATAAAAAAAGATGGTTTAATATAATTGCACAATTGAAAAGTAATGGTATATTTTATTATTGTAATATCGCTAGTCCTTATGTTATAGATGGTGATGTTGTGAAGTATATTGATTATGATTTAGACTTAAGGATATTTAATGATGGTGCGTTTAAAATTCTTGATAGAAATGAATATAAC
This sequence comes from uncultured Clostridium sp., assembly GCA_902492325.1. Classification (GTDB taxonomy): domain Bacteria; phylum Bacillota_I; class Bacilli_A; order RF39; family UBA660; genus CAG-1000. The sequence continues at coordinate 2,466 of CABULC010000002.1, read as the reverse complement.
TATCATAAAAAATTGATGAAATATCCTAGAGAGGTCAATTATATTATTAAAGAGGAATTGTCATCTTTAATAGAAATGAAAAAAGCAGGTGAGTTTCCATTTGATACTCATGTTATAGAATATTACTATAATATATTTAGAAAAATCACAAAATAATGTGATTTTTTATTTATAAAAGCATATAATAATGTGTATATTTCAGTGAAAATAAAAAAATTAAAAAAACTATTTACTTTTAAAAAACACTGTGTTAATATATATACCGTCGTTTCAAAAGAAACGGCAAAAATTATAGCATAAACGGTTTAAAATTAAGATTATTTCTTGATTAAATCGCTAAAAAATAAAAAATGTCAAAAAAAATATAAAATTTAAAAAAAGTTGTTGACATTGAAATATGAAAATGCTATATTATATGAGCAACCGCAGGAAATGCGATTGAAATGATCTTTGAAAACTAAGTAAAATAATGAGTTTTGTAGACAGGATTAAATAATGAAATCAATTCTTTAACAATAAAAAGAATTTTTTATTGAGAGTTTGATCCTGGCTCAGGATAAACGCTGGCGGCATGCCTAAGACATGCAAGTCGAACGGGACGCCCCATTGAGAACGGAAATAAGTTGGAGAGCTTGCTCAAAGATGGAAATAAGTAGGATTTGGATTCTGCGTCCAGTGGCGAACGGGTGAGTAACACGTGGGTTACCTGCCTTCAAGCTGGGGATAACAGTTAGAAATGATTGCTAATACCGAATGTGCTAGAAATAGTAAAGAAGCCTTTAAAGCTTCACTTGAAGATGGGCCTGCGGCGTATTAGATAGTTGGTGGGGTAACGGCCTACCAAGTCAACGATGCGTAGCCGGACTGAGAGGTTGATCGGCCACACTGGGACTGAGACACGGCCCAGACTCCTACGGGAGACAGCAGTTAGGAATATTCGGCAATGGGCGAAAGCCTGACCGAGCAATGCCGCGTGTGAGATGAAGGTCCTCTGGATTGTAAATCACTTTTATTAGGGAAGAACGGTAAGTATAGGAAATGCTACTTACGTGACGGTACCTTTTGAATAAGCCCCGGCTAACTACGTGCCAGCAGCCGCGGTAATACGTAGGGGGCGAGCGTTATCCGGATTTATTGGGCGTAAAGCGTGTGTAGGCGGTTTATTAAGTCCGAGATGAAAGGCTGAGGCTTAACCTCAGTTTGTTTCGGAAACTGGTAGACTAGAGTGCAGTAGAGGCAATTGGAATTCATAGTGTAGCGGTAAAATGCGTAGATATTATGAGGAACATCAGTGGCGAAGGCGAATTGCTGGGCTGTTACTGACGCTGAGACACGAAAGCGTGGGGAGCAAATAGGATTAGATACCCTAGTAGTCCACGCCGTAAACGATGAGCACTAAGTGTCGGGCAACCGGTGCTGAAGTTAACACATTAAGTGCTCCGCCTGAGTAGTACGGTCGCAAGACTGAAACTCAAAGGAATTGACGGGCACCCGCACAAGCGGTGGAGCATGCCGTTTAATTCGAAAATACGCGAAGAACCTTACCAAGACTTGACATCCCTGGCAAAGCTATAGAAATATAGTGGAGGTTATCCAGGTGACAGGTGGTGCATGGTTGTCGTCAGCTCGTGTCGTGAGATGTTCGGTTAAGTCCGCTAACGAGCGCAACCCTTGTCATTAGTTACTAACATTCAGTTGAGAACTCTAATGAGACTGCCGGTATCAAACCGGAGGAAGGTGGGGATGACGTCAAATCATCATGCCCCTTACGTCTTGGGCAACAGGCGTGCTACAATGGCTGGTACAATGAGCTGCAAACCCGCGAGGGGGAGCCAATCTAAAAAGCCAGTCGTAGTTCGGATTGAAGTCTGCAACTCGACTTCATGAAGCTGAAATCGCTAGTAATCCTGGATCAGAATGCCAGGGTGAATACGTTCTCGGGTGTTGTACACACCGCCCGTCAAGGCATGGGAGTCGGTAATATCCGAAGTCGGTAGCCTAACCAGTAATGGAGGGGGCCGCCTAAGATAGGACCGGTGACTGGGCTTAAGTCGTAACAAGGTATCCCTACCGGAAGGTGGGGATGGATCACCTCCTTTCTATGGAGTATTTCTATTAGAAAAAATATCGTTTCCGCTGGTTTAGATATTTAAAAACAAACCAGCCTGTAGAAACCTATCTACAAGACATAAAAGTTATTTTACTTAGCTTTGAGAGATCATTTCTCTTGATTCATTAAGAGATGGATTTCTCAATTTATTGTATATGATGTGTATACAATAATTGTTCTTTGAAAACTTGGTAATGTGATTTGTATATATTTGTAACGAGCAATATATACAGGAGTAAATTTTTTAAGAGTAATCTAACGAAAGTTAGATATTAAGAAATCAAACTCATCAAATTAGGAAAAAGTAAGTGGTTAAATTAATAAGGGCGCATGGTGGATGCCTTGGCATTAGAAGA
>CABULC010000001.1:0-553344 GCA_902492325.1 uncultured Clostridium sp. | reverse complement strand
AAGAAAAAATAGGTGAATTATTTACTAATCTAGATAACCTTATCACTCTTCATCAGCATAAAGAATTAAAAAGGAGAAATGATAATAATGAACACTTACGATGGTAATGAGATATTTTACAAATATTATGAGAAATGGATTGAGGTATATAAAGATGGTGCTATAAGAAATTCTACAATGCAAAAATATAGATTAACTTTAAAATGGCTAAAGGAAATAGCTCCGACTTTAAAAATAAATGAAATAAATAGGATTACGTATCAAGAAATATTAAATAAATATGCTGAAAATCATGAAAGGCAAAGTACCATGGATTTTCACCATCAATTAAAAGCATCTATATTAGATGCAGTAGATGAGGGACTAATAAATAGAGATCCTACTAGAAAGGCAATTATAAAGGGAAAGACACCCAGAGCAAAGAAAGAAAAGTATTTAAATCAATTTGAATTACAAAAACTTATCTCTGACTTGAATTTAGGTAGTGAAATTAATTATGACTGGTTAATTTATTTAATTGCTAAAACTGGTCTAAGATTTTCTGAAGCTTTAGCAGTTACTCCAGATGATTTTGACTTTCCACATCAAACTTTAAATATAGAAAAAACTTGGAATTATAAGGAGAATGGAGGATTTGAACCAACTAAAAATAAGTCTTCTGAGAGAAAAGTACAATTAGATTGGCAAACAGTAATACAATTTTCTGAATTAATAAAAGGACTACCTAGTGAAGAGCCAATTTTTATAAATTCAAAAATATATAATTCTACAATTAATGATATATTGAGAAGACATTGTTTAAATGTAGAAATACCAATTATAACTATACATGGATTAAGACATACTCATGCTTCAATATTATTATATGCTGGTGTTTCAATTGCAAGTGTTGCACATAGATTAGGACATGCTAGTATGTCTACTACACAAAAAACATATTTGCATATTATACAAGAATTAGAAAACACAGATATAGATAAAATAATGAGAGCTTTAACATCATTAAATAATTAAAATTAAATAGTTGCTGATGAAGAGTGATAAGGTTATTAAAAAAAAACGAAGTAGTATTTTTGATTAAAAATAGTCTACTTCTTTTTTCTTCCCAACATTTCATCTACAGATAAATCATTATATATTTTACTAAGATTGTATAAAAAGTTTAATGGCATTAAATATCTAGCATTTTCATAATGAGCGTAACTTGATTGACTAGTATTAATAATATCTGCAACTTGTTGTTGAGTCTTTTTGTATTGTTTTCTTTTTTTCTTTAAGTTTGACGCTAATATATTTAAATCTATATCAAGTTTTCTATATTCTGTGTTATTATTAGTTATACCTAAAAGATAATCTAAACTATAATTGTATTTATTTGCATATTTAATTAATTGCTTTAAAGGTATTGTATCTTTTCCTGTTTCCCATCCTGAAATAGTTGAATATGTAACGCCAAATAAATCCGTTAAATCAATCTGTTTTAAATCTAAATTTTCTCTAGTTTCCCTAAGTCTTTTTACCTTCACATTTAATCACCTAATATAATTTTCCCATTTAATTGGGGTATATTCATATTTCTTGGGGAAATAGACTAAAAATGTGTTATAATAGTAACAGCAGTACAAAATCAATTAGTTTTAATGAAGGAGAATTACATGGAAAAAGAATGGATTGTTCCAGATACGGAACAAACAAAAAGAATGAAGAAGTACGCAGTAAGTGATGTGTATTCAAATGGTAGTGATTTATGTAAATTGCTAAGTATAAAAGAGATGCACTCATTAGTAGAAAAAATTAAAAAGGGTAATATTGATGCTAGTAAATTAGTGTTTGGAAGAGATACAATTACTTTAGAAGAAAGATTCCTAGAGAATGTAGATAGATACATTACTTATATTAAAGATAATTTTTATTTTAATAGCACAGAACAATTATTAACTCTTGAAGAAAGTTTATCTAATAAATATGCAAAAATATTATTATGTAAGGATAATGTTCACAGTGGCAAAAATCAATATAATAATATTGCAAAATATACAGCAGGTTTTATAAGAATGTATCTTTATAATTTTTATAATAATGTATTGTTATTTTCTAAGTTATATGAAGATAATATATATACCAAAATGTTAAATAAAGAGTTATCTAAATTTGTTTTTGATAATGATAAGGACATTTTTGAGATAGAAAAAATATTTACTAAAATAGTATATTTAAGAAAAAATAATATCTTCAATTGTTTTATATCTATGAGTGATATAAAAGAAGATAAATATGATTTTTATGCTTTACAGGTGGAATGGTGCTTAGCAGATTATTATAATTTAAATTGGAATACAAGATTTACTTTTAACCAATGGGATAATTATTTTGTAGGAGAGAATGGTAGTTCAATATTATTTAATATTTTAAATAAAGAGGATGATAAATACACAATTGAATTTGGTGTTCAAAATCCATCATTTTCTGCAAAAATAGATAATTTTATAATGACAAAAAATGAATTTAATAAATTATTAGATAGATTTAAAAAATGTTTTCATTCTAAAAAAGATAAAAAAGAATCTTTTGAAAAAATAGATTTCTTAGATTCAGCAGTTCAGTTTGTATTTTGGAAAGATAAATCTTGCTATGAATTAGTTGAAATAGAATTTCATTTTGATAGATCAACAGAATATTTCAATGTATCACTAGAAAGAGATGACATTAAAAGGTTTATTAATTTACTAGAAAATGCAATTAAAAATATTTAGAATCACATAGTGTGGTTCTTTTCTTTTGAAAAAATAAATGTTATAATTAGATTGTAGTAAGCTAACAGATGTTAGTAATATTTTTAAAGCAGTAATGACTTGTTTTGTTGTTACTGTTTTATTTTTTAGGAAGTGAAAAAAATATGTAGAAAAAAGGAAGCAATGAAAGTTATACTCAGTAATGCATCATGGAAAAGTATACTTTTATCCTCATTGAATTTAGCATTATTATTTATAACTTGTAATTAGCATAAGCAGTACCAACTAATTACATTAGCAGCATTTAACATTGCTATGGTGATGCTTATGAGGATAAAATGCCGTAAAATTCATAAAGTTGTGTGGACTTATATAATTGTTGAAGGTGTCAAAGATATTCTAAATAGGGATATTTTTGACACCTTTTTTTGTTTAATAAAAGTTTACTTGTTTATTCGTGGCCCCCCTTTATCAATTTAAAAAAATTAAGTTGATAAGGAGAGAAAAAATGAATAAACATGAAACAAGAAATAAGGATAAATATAATCCTTATACTCTAGAAGTAAAAGAAAATAATTGTTATATATTAAAGTTTAAAGATAGTAGAAATAACTTACAGGAACTAATTATTTCAAAAGAAGTATATGATGCTTTTGATAGTTTTGAATTAGAGGACATATCTCAAATTCATAAGATAAGGAAACATATTGAGTATAACGAAGTATGTGAAGAAACACTTTATCATAGAAGTGTTATTGAAACTATATCTGTAGAAGAGGAAGTATCTAGCAAAATTTTAAGTGAAGAAATAAAATCTGTTATCAATGAATTAAATGAAGTTCAAAAAAGAAGAATAATAAAATATTACTTTTACGATAAGACTTACGAAGAAATTGCTAATGAAGAAAAGTGTTCCAAAGTAGCTGTAAAATACTCAATTGATATAGCAATTAAAAATATTTCAAAAAAATTTAAATTTTAGACTTAACTTTTTGCTTTCAAAGTGCCAAACAAGTGAGAGGGATAAAAAATATCTTTTCTCACTTGTTCTTTGAAAATTTAATTGCATTTACTAAATACATTCCTATTATAACTGGAAACGGTTAGCACATTAGTAGATTCGCTTGTCGGTAAAAATCTGACTATAAAAGGATAGTAGTTCTATCTTCTGCCATGACAAATAATAGGTATAATGATACTCCTGCTTAGCCACAATCTCAAATAATGGAAGCAGTTCTGTGAGAACCACAGAAGAGCATAGACTCGTGGAATTGATTAACTATCAATCGTTTAGTAATAATCCCTGTTGAGGGTAGTAGGTAAAATATCAACAATGTAATAAAAAAGAAAGGATAAGATTATGAAAGAAAAGAATTATGAAGTAAGTTTAAAAATAGTAAAAGAAATAAAAATATCAGTACAGTCAACATCTAATGATGATGCACTAAAAAGTATTGAAGATATTGTACTAAAAGGAGATTACGAAAAATTATTTACTAAAGAAGAAACTAGAAATTATGTTCAAGTTAATAAGGTAAATAAAAGACCTTTATTTTGTAAAAAAAGAGGATTTGTGTTTTTAAAAAAATGATGTTATCATCAGGATGAGGTGAGATCATATGAAAAAAATAATTGTATCAGTAATAGCAATTTTAATTATTGCTTCTGGTATTATCTGTTTTATATTTTATTCAAAAGATAAAAAGCCAGATGATTCACATAATAAAGGTATTGTTAATGAAAAAGTAGATATTAAAGATAATGAAGTATTTAGTGAAGACTCTGAAACAAATAAGGATAAAATAAAAGAGCAATCTATTGATAAATCTTCCAAGTCAACCGAAGAAAATAAAAATGAATCTAAAAATAATCAAAAACAACCTGAAGAAAAAAATGAAGAAAAAAAGTCTGATAATGGTAATAAGGGTAACAATAATACCATACAGAATACTACAGTGGTAGAAGAACAAAATTCAAAGGTTGAAAAAACAGCTTGGGAGGAACTTGGAATTAGTGAGTATGATTATTATCATAAGCCAATGTGGAGTTGGCAAAGAATAGATTATTCTATTGACGAATATAAAACAGAACAAAAAACTAAAGAGGCATGTTTATCTAAAGGTGACGAATATTTTAAACAAGGAATTGGATATTCATGTACTAGTGTAAATAGTTATGCTGGTACTTATTTAGGTGAAATGTTAAAAACATTTTGACATCTTAAGTGATGTCTTTTTTTTATGAAGGAGGGATATAATTTGAAAAGAAAAATTTTTAAATACACTATGATTGGTGTATTTTTATTTTTAACTTTTTTAGGTATTGAAAAAGTAAATGCTGAAACCTATACTGGTCAAGCAATATGGCCATCAGAACATATTTCAAATATATTTGTTAGAAAATATAGAAATGATGGATATATTAAGTATATGCAATCTAGATTTATGAGAAGAAGTGAAGACAATGCTTTCGTATATTGTTTGCAACCATTCGTAGATATTGATAATAATTTGCCTTATTATAATATTGCTAGAAGTGATTATGCTAGTGTTTTAAATATAACCGAAGAACAATGGAATAGAATAGCTTTACTTGCTTATTATGGTTATCAATATAATGAGAATGGATATGACCATTCAAATAATAAATGGTATGCTATAACACAATTAATGATATGGAGAACAATTGAACCACAAAATAAATTTGTTTTTACTGATACATTAAATGGAACAGATAACCCTAATAAGTTTGCAAGTGAAATAGCAGAAATGGATTCATTAGTAAATAGTCATTATACAAGGCCAAATTTTAATACTAACAATTTAACAATTCCGCTAGGTCAAAGCAAAACATTAACAGATTCAAATAATGTTTTAAAATATTTTAGTATTGCATCAACTGAAAATGTTAGTGCTAAAATTGAAGGTAATAATTTAATTCTGACTGCAACTGGTATTGGTGATGCAAAAGTTAATTTAGTAAAAAAAGCAACTAAACATTCTGCACCACCAATTGTTTATTTTAAAGAAGGTTCTCAAAATGTTATGAGGGTAGGTTATTATGATCCGCTTCCTGCACTATTTAATTTGAAAGTAATAGGAGGAAGAGTTGAAATTAACAAAAAGGATAGCGATACAAAAGACAATTATCCGCAAGGTAATGCTAGTTTAGAAAATGCCATCTATGGAATTTATAATACTAGCAATGAGAGAATAGGTGAATTAAAGACTGATGCTAATGGCTATGCAATTAGTGATTATTTACCAAGTTTGGGAGAATTTTATATCAAGGAAATAACACCAAGTAAAGGTTATACTTTAGACAAAAATAAATATTCATTTGTACTTAATGAAAATGTTTTACTTGAAAGTTTAGATGTTTATGAAAAAGTAAAAGAAACTGATTTAACAATATTTAAAGTATTTGCTAATTCTAAAACAGGTATTTTAACTCCAGAGCCAAATGTAACTTTTGAAATATTTTTAAATAATTGTACTCCTAGACTTTTAAAAAGCAAGAGTACTCAAAAACAAATGGGTAATAATGTTTGTTATATTGATAAAGTTACTACTGATAAAAACGGATATGCAGAAATAAAACTTCCTTATGGTAGTTATACATTTAAACAAATAACTAGTACACCTAATTATGAAAAAGTAGATGATTTTGAGTTTGTTGTAGGAGATGATACTGATTCAAATACATACAAATTAATTTCAAATGCTGAAATAACTGCTAAATTAAAAGTGATTAAAGTTGATAAAGATACAGGAGAGATTATTCCAAGAAGTGGCATAACATTTAAAATAAAATCACTTGCAAGTGATGATTATGTTTGTCAAACAGTTACATATCCAAAAGCAGAAACTTTATGTGAATTTAAAACTGATGATAATGGATTATTAATTACACCATATCCTTTAATATCTGGAAAATATAAATTAGAAGAGGTAGATCAAGTTATTGATGGTTATTTATGGAATAAAGAATCACAAGAATTTGAAATAGGAGAAAAATCTAATTTGATAACTGACAATAAATATGGTGTATTATTTGAAACAAAATTTGAAAACCAAGCAGTTAAAGGAAAGATTGAAATTAATAAAAAGGGTGAAAAATTTGTTATAGATGATAATAAATATTCTTATGAAGAAATACCGCTTGAAAAAGTAAAATATGGACTTTATGATGAGAATAAACAATTAATTGCAGAGGTAACAACAGATTCTAATGGATATGCTAAAATTGAAAACTTAAAATTAGGTAAATACTTTTTGAAAGAATTAGAAACAAATGGCAATCATGTTATTGATTCTAAGGAATATGAGGTAGAACTAAAATATAAGGATCAATACACAGCAGTAATATCTAAGATATTTAATTTCACAAATAAATTATCCAAAGGAAAATTAGAATTTACTAAAAAAGATTTTACAACATCCGATACTATTCCAAATACTAAAATTGAGATTTATTTAAATGATGATGAAGAAAAACTTATTGGTGAATATGTAACAGATAAGAGTGGTAAAGTAATTATTGATAATTTACCTGCTGGTCATAAATATTTTATTTTAGAAAAAGAAGCTCCAGAGGGATATATTTTAAACACTGAAAAGATTGAGTTTGAAATAAAGAAAAATGGAGAAATAGTAAAATCTGAAATGACTAATACTAAAATCAAATCTAAATTGATAATTAATAAAGTTGATTCTAATAATAATCCATTAGCTGGAGTAGTTATTGGTATCTATGATTTAAATGATAATCTACTTGGTGAATATACTACTGATGAAAATGGTATTATAGAAGTAGAGTTAGAATACGGAAGTTATTATTATAAAGAAATTTCTACACTTGAACATTATGTTTTAAATAATGATAAAAACTATTTTAAAGTAGAAAAAGATGGTGAGATAATAAATTCTACTTTAGTTAATGATTTAGAAGAAGTAGAAGTACCAAATACTAATTTAAATAGAAATTACACTAAATACATTATTTCTTTATCAATTGGATTAGTAGGATTGGGGATAATCTTATATGAAAATAAAAAAAGAAAATAAGATAGTATTAATTGTAGGATTTATACTAATAATAATTTCAATTTTTATTTTTACTTTTGATTTTTATAAAAATACAAAAAAGGAAGTTCAAGAAGTTAAGATGGTAGATGACTTCTTTATAGAAGAAGAATACTCTGAGGAAGTTATTCCTCAAGAGCAATTAAAAGAGGAAGATAATAAAAAATCTTCCTCACCATCTTATAATTATATTGCTATTCTTGAAATACCAAGTATAGATTTGAAAAGAGGTATTGTTGATTATAATAGTAGATATAATAATGTTAAGTATAATATTCAAATAATTGAACATTCACAAATGCCTAATGTTGAAAATAGTAATTTAATACTAGCTGGACATAATGGAACAAGTGGCGTTTCTTTTTTTAGAAATTTATATAAATTGAAAGAAGATTCATTAATATATGTTTATTATGATGGAATTAAATATATTTATAAATTAAATAACTCTTATGATACTGATAAAGATGGTAAGGTTGAAATTGTAAGGAATAGATACAAAAATACGATAACTCTTATTACTTGTAAAAAAGGTACTAAAGATAAGCAAACTATTTTTATAGGATATTTAGTTGATAAGGTGGAGTATTAGTGTATGAAAAATATTCTAAGATACCTTTATCAATTAAAAATAATAAGAATTTAAGTAGTAATGCAAAATTGTTATATGGTGATATTCAACTATTATGTTATAAAAATGGATTTTGTTTTGCAACTAATAAATATCTTGCAGAAAATCTTAATGTTACTCCTAGAACAATAATTAGATTGTTAAGTGAACTTGAAAGAGAAAATTATATTGTTATTGAATATAACCGTAATATTAGAAAAATATTTCTACCTTTGTCAGAGTGTGATGTAAATGTCACGGGGTGATGTTTTTGTCCATCAAGGTGTGATGCAAATGTCCATCTAAGGGTGATGAATTTGTCACACATAATATAATAATATAATATAAAGAATTAATATAACAAGAATATAAATAATATTTAAATTAATATAAATATTTATACAGAAAGGAATTGATTATGAATGGTGTAGATTATAACGAAGTCATTATATCTGGAAATATAAATGTTATTAGGGATATAAATGATAATGATAAATATGTAAAATTTAGTATTATTTCTAAAAAGTATTCAAGTAATTCTAATAGTAAAGTATATATAAGTTTAAATATCCCTAGAGAACTTTATTATGAAAATCTTGATTATTTTTTTGTTAATAATAAAGTATTTGTTAAAGGATATTTAAATTCTTATTCTGTGAATAATAGGATGCAAAATTTTATAACCGTAACAAAGATCTCAGATAATTATGATGATATTATCTACGGAAGAAAAGGGCCACGTATAAGATATGATCCAGATGGAGTTATGGTATGGAATGGTCAACGATGTGAATCAAATAAAGCTACGGAAGAAGAACAAAGAGAAATGGAAGAAATACTAAAAGATTTTAGAGGTGATATAGATGGGTTATAGATCAGATGTTAGAATTATGACTACGAAAAAAGGATTTAAAGAACTTAATAAGTATGTAAAAGATTATTTGAGTAAATTAAATCACGATGAATACAACTTATTAGACAATTTAGAATTTAAAGCTGAAAATGATTATGCAGTCTATTTTGGCTGGAATTGGTTAAAATGGTACGATGGATATGATAGTGTTGATGCAATTGAATCTGGTTTAAATCATTTAAGAGATAAGGATATGTCTTTTCGTTTTGCAAGAATTGGTGAAAGTTATGATGACTATGAAGAAGATAGTTATGAAAGTGAAAATGAAGAAGAACAGGATTTAGAATATCCATCAATGAATAGAGAATTTGATGATTCTTATGTTATTGAAGAAATGGAAAGAGTAAGTCCAATTAAGGAATATGAGATAAATGAAATTTGAAAGGGGTGATTTATATGTCAAAAAAACTTAGAGCATTATTAGTTAAAGAAAATGAACTACCTGTTGAAGTAGAAATACCAAATAATTTAACTTCTTTACAAAAGCAAGTCGGAGGATATATAGAATACTTCTATATGCCTGAAATAGAAGATGCAGTTATAATATGTAATGAGGAGGGAAAATACAATGGTATGGGTCCAAACAGAGAGGTTGGGAGAGATATAATCTTCGGACCTTTTTTAATTGTAGGAGATGATGCAAATATTGGTGATAATATTTCATTAACTGATGAACAAATAACTAAGTTTAAAGATATGTTTAATGAGAAGTCAATTGAAATGACTTATGAAAAAATAGTAAAAATAAAATTAGGTATTCACGATGAATATGAAATTTAAGAAAGGTAAGGTGATATTATAGTGAATAATTATTTTTGTGTAGGAAGACTTGTAAATGAACCAGAAGTAAAAGAATTGGAAGATGGTAAGAAAGTTACTAATATAACAATTGCTGTTCCAAGAAGTTATAAAAATGCAGATGGAGAATATGAAACAGATTTTATTGATTGCACAATCTGGAATAATGTAGCACAATCAACTTCTGAATATTGTAAAAAAGGTGATATGATTGGAATTAAAGGAAGAATTGAAACAAGTATCTATGAAAAAGATGATGGTGAAAAAGTCAAAAGAACAAGTGTAGTAGCTGATAGAGTGAGTTTCTTATCTTCTAAAACAAAAGAAATTAAAGATTCTGAACCTGAAATGGAATAAGGGGTAGATTTTTCTACCTCTTTATATATTAGATTGGAGGAATGATATATGTTAAAAAAGAAAAATAGAGGTGTAAATATTGCCTAAACTTATGCTAAATACCATAGTTGAAAAACTTAGTGGTAGTGTAAGTTTATTAAAAATAGAAAAATTAGATGGTGGTAATTATAATATAGATTCAATTATTAAGGCTATTCAAACATTTTCAAATTGGGCTTTGAGAGTTGGTATAGCACTTGCAGGTGTTTCACTTATTATTGGATTTATATTATATGCAGTTGCTGATGTAGATCAAAAACAAAGAGTAAAGCAAAGAATAATTCAAACTATGTTTGGTATAATTGGTATTATTTTAGCAATATCTATTGTTAATTTAATTATTGATTTATTTTAGGAGGAAAAATGTTATTAAAAGCATTAGACCTTTTAAGAAGATTAGGTTGGGGAATAATTGATTTTATTTATAATCTAATAGATACATTATTTGAAGTTTTAAAATCTCTAAATGCTTACAATATTATAGATAGTGTTGCAGATAATTCTATGTTTTCAAATTTTCATAAAGGAATAATTGCAATAGCAATAACTCTTTTAGGATTATTTGCATTATATAAGTTTGTTATGAAAATAATAGAACCTGATGAAGGATTATCTATACAACAATTAGTAACAGAAATATTTAAGTCAACATTATTTGTATTATTATCAGTATTTTTATTTGCAGAAGTTTCTACCTTTTCAATTAAGTTAAGTAGTTGGACAGCGAGTATATTTTCTAGTAATGATGTTACTATATCTGATAATATGCTAACTATGTTTGTAGATTATACAGATCAATATAAAGTTAGTGATGAATTTAAAGCAGATGATTATACAAAATTTATAAAAGATAATTCTTTTACAAATGCTCAAAAATATAATGATAAATTTGTTACTAATGATAAATGGATATTACCAGATGAAAAGGATTATAAATATAGTATTAATTGGATCCTTGCAATAATAGTTGGAGGATTCTTTTTATATGCTTTGTTTTTTTCTGGAATGATGTTAGCTCGTAGGCAATTAGAGTTCTTATTTTTATTTGTAATTAGCCCTGTTGTGTTTGCTACTTCCATAGGAAATAAGCAAAGAAGAAGTGCTGTAATAGAGCAATTAGTGTCATTAATGCTTCAGGGTGCTGTTGTAATGCTAATAATTAGTTTAACAGGTATTGTTATGAAAGAAATTGCTGGTACAACATTCTTTACTGATAATACATTTAAAGATATTTTAGTAAAATCTTTAATGTATATTGGAGCTGGAACATTCTTACTAACTGGATCACAAGTAGTTAATAGATTCATAGGTGGTAATGTATCTGCTAATAGTGGAAGAGAGCAACTTATGAGTTTAATGGGATTCGGACAAGCAATGAATACAGCAACATCAGCAGTTGGCGGAGCAGGTATTGGAGCTGGAATGTTAGGATTAGGTGTTGCAAGTAGTGGTGTTGGATTAGTTGGAGGTAATAAAGCTGTTAAAAGTATAGGAAATGCAATTACTAATTTTGGTAATAAAATTTCTAATAATGCCAATAATCCAAAGAGTGCAATGGGTAAGATAGGAAACTTTATTTCTAAAACTGGTGCATCAATAGAACAAAAAACACCATCTGCATTAGGAAAAAATTTAAGACATGGTGGTATGTCAAATATTAGAGGCTCTGTTAATAGTTTAATGCCACAAAGAGCAATGTATAGAAATAGATATAAAAGTAGGTGATAGAAATTGTATATAACTATAAATAGCATAAAAAAGACATTAGGCAAGTATATAGAATTAAATGATTTATATATAGGTATTCCTATGATTATGATATTTCTATCATTATTTGCCTTTTCTACACATAAATTGTTTTCAATTATATTTTTAACGATTTGTGTATTTTTAATGATTCCGATTAATTTATCTAAAAAGAATAGAATGTATAAAGTATTGGGATTATTTTTTAAATATATTTTTAAATGTAAAAATTATATTTATACGGAAGAAAGGTAAGGTGGTTAATATAGGGTTATTCCCAAAAAAGAGTCAAGAAGAAAAAGATTTAAAATCTTTGAATAAAATAAATGAATTAAAAGAAAAAACTAAATCTGAATATTTAAAAACTTCCATAATGAAAAGAAGAATTAAAAATTCAAAAGTTTTTTCTAATATAAAAGATGTAGGTGATGATGGATTAATAGAACTTAAAAGTGGAGAGTATGCTTCACTAATAGAAGTTAAAGCCATTGATTTATCATTATCAAGTAAACAAGAAAAAATAAACTTTTTTAATTATTATAGAAGTTTATTTAATATTAAAAATTTAAATTTAAAGTTTTATAAATTAGATGAACCTATTAATTTGAATAACAACAAGTTAAATCTGGATAGGTTAATTAAAAAATTTAAAAATGATCTAAAAAGATTGTTTTTACTTAATGAAAGTAGAAATTTAATAGATGAATTAGAACAAAATAATTTTACTGTTTCTAGTATTTATTATATTGTTCTAATTGCAAAAAATACAGATACTTTAGAAAGACAGTTAGATGAGGTAGAAGATTTATTTGCTAATATACAGCCTAGATTAAATATTGAAATAATAACAAATAGATTAGAAGTATATAAGTTTCTATCAAATTTATATTTAAGTGATAATCCACTAGACTTGTTGATGTGGAGTAAAATTGAAGAGTTGATTGTTCCACTTAATTTAGTTGAAAGAACTAATATGTTAAAAATTGATGACAATGAAGTACAACTTTTAACAATCAAGAATATTGCTCCATTTGTTGATGAATTATTTTTTGAAGAAATATTTAATTATCCAAATGTTAGAAGCTGTTTAAATATTAAAGATGCTATTGATCAAGATGAGTTGATAAGATGGATTAATTCACAGTACCAATTCTTGTTATCAGATAGAAGTACAACAAAGAAATTAAGTGATGCAACAGAGTTAGATATAAAGAAAGAAAACTATCAACTTCTTATGAATGATATTAAAAGTGGTGATGAAAAAATTAAAGAAATATCTTTGATTTTACTTGTAACAGGAGATAGAAAAGAAAGAGAAGATACTATTAGAGATTTAAAAAAGATTGCAAAAAAGAATCACATAAAACTTGATCTACCTAGATTAAGGCAATTAGAAACTTGGCAATCATTTGATGTAACAACAACTTCTCTAAAAGATTATTCTAACTATTTTCCTACAATTACATTAGGAGCAGGTTTTCCATTTACAAAAGCAAATTTCATTGATCCAACAGGATACATGTTAGGAGTAGATATTCATACTTCTTTACCAGTGTTTTTTGATCCATTTATACTTAACAATAAAAGGACATCTCATAATCTGGCAATTGTATCATCAACAGGTGGAGGTAAAAGTTTTACTATGAAGAAAATAATAGTAAATGAATTTGCTAGAGGAACTAAAATTTTTATTTTCGATGCAGAAAATGAGTATGAGAAATTAGTAAAAGCAAATGATGGCGAGTATATTGATTTATATTCTAAAAAAGGTGGAATGATAAATCCACTTCAAATAAGATATATACCAAGTGATGAGGATCAAGAAACAAAAGAAACTGATTGTCCTTTAGCAAAACATTTAGGATTCTTAGAAGCGTTTTTTAAAAGTGCTTTTGATAATATAAATGAAAAAGAATTAGTTATGTTACTAGCAATATTAGAATCTTTATATAATAAACAAGGTATATATAAAAACACTTCAATAAATACTCTTCAAACATTAAATGCAAATGATTATCCAATTTTTACTGACTTATATAATTATTTACCAGAATATAAAAAGTCTTTAGAGAGTGAAGAAAAAATAAGAATTGTAGATCAATTAGAAATACTTTTGTCTAGATTTTTAACTGGAACAGATTCTTATTTGTTTAATTCTCATACTTCAATAGATTTAAATAATGATTTAATTGCATTTAACTTACAGGAACTTCTTTATAGTGGTAATCAAAGAATTATAAATACTCAAATATTAAATCTACTAACTTATTTAAATAATAGTATAGTTGCAAATAAAATTATAAATGAGAAAAGAGAATCTAGTGATAAACAACATATTAGTATTATTGTAGATGAATTCCATTTATATATTGATGAAAACAATAATGAAGTAATAAAAAACTTTGGACAACTTGCAAGAAGATGTAGAAAATATAATACTAATTTAATTTTATCTAGTCAGTGTATATCCGATTTTTTAGGTAATGCAAGTGTACTAAGACATGCAACTGCTATATTTAACAATTGTCAATATACTATGGTTGGTATGCTAAAAGAAGATGATTTAAAAGCATATTTGGAACTATTTAAAAATAATCCCTTAACAGATACTCAAATAGATTTTTTACTTGGTGCTAAAAGAGGAGAGTTTTTACTCAGCATAGATAATAAAACTAGAATCGGAATTAAGATAGAGGCAACTGCTACTGAAAGAAGAATGATGGGTGAAGAGGAATGAAGAGCAAAGATGAATTGTGTAATGAATTGATTAAATTTTCAAAACATCATTTAGCATTTGAATTTGAAGATGTATACGGTACAGAAGAAAACTGTTATAAAAATTATGATTATATTTTATCAAACAAGCCAACGAATGTTGCTATGGAAGTTGGAATAGCAGTGAATGATATACTACTTTATGGAAATATAGAGAATAAAGAAGAAAAAGAAAGATTAAATTTTTTTATAGATCTTGCTTGTGATTTAAATATCTATTGTAATCATTTTAGGGAAAAGAAACATGAAAAAGAGCAAGATATTTAAATTAATTATATCTTCTTCTATTGGTATGATAGGAATGGGGTTAGTAATACTAATCCCTGTTCTTATGTTACTAGACTTTTTTGGCGCAAACATAACTGATGGTTATGTAGAAAATAATAGTCAATATGCTGATATGTATAAAGTTGTTGTTAGGAAAAACATAATGAATGGTAATGGTTATGTATCTCTTGATAGAATTTTGTATTTTTATTTAGAAAATGATAATTTGACTTTTGATCAAATATACACAGATAATTTAGATATAGATTTAAAACAAGTCAAACCTATATCAGAAGTGTGTAAAATGAATAGATATAAAATATATTCTGTATGTAATAGTGAAGAAATTAAAGATTCTGAGCAAATAAATGAAATACAAAATAAGCCTTTTAACTCGCCACTAGATTTTTCTAATTTATCTGTTACAAGTTATTTTATGGAAGAACGAATTGTTTATGGCACTCCTAATACTCATTCAGCATGGGATTTTGGAGCATCAGCAGAAACACCAGTATATTCAACTTGTGATGGTGAGATTACTGATGTGTCGTTTAAATATTCTACAAATACAATAGATACTAATGGAGGAGCAGGTAATTATATTAAATTAAAATGTATGGTAGATGATATTGAATATATTGTATTATATGGTCATTTATATCCTAGTTCATCTAAAGTTAAAATAGGTGATAAAGTTTCAAGTTGGCAACAAATAGCTGGTGTGGGAACAACAGGATATTCAACTGGTAATCATTTACATTATCAAGTTTCTGAAAATGGAAAAGTAATTGATGGCCTTAGTTTGGTAGATTTTAATAAAGAAAATGAATCATCCAAGATTCATCCAACATTACCTAGTACATATCCCATACTTGGAAGTAAAAATGAACCTCACAATCCCTTTAATTAAAAGGGTTAAGTCAAAAGTACGGAAGAGTTCTTACATATTTTTAACTCATTTTTGCAAGTGCAAAAAGTGAAATGATAGCACTATAATCCGTTTATTTATAAGGAATAAACTAGTGCTGTGCTATCATTCCCTTTATCCTGCTTTCTATATTTACATTAAAATCTACCAGTTTTGTGATATAATTAACATGTAGTATGTAGTGAGTGGGTGTTAGAAAATGGATAAATATACCAATAATGAAAAGATTAAATTAATAAAAAAATATTTTAAAAAAGATTATACATTTTTAGAATTAAGTTTAAAAAATTATGAAAGCTATAATATATATATTATTTTAACATTTAATAAAAAAATGAAATATTATAGATTGTATTGGTTTGATTTATCATTAATAATAGATGATAAAATTGAAAAATACATTTCATGTTCATCTATTCCTACTGAAAGTATAGAGTCAATTAAAGAAGCATTTTCAAAATTTATAGTAAGTTCTGAATATAAAGATTCTTTGGTAAATGATGAGGATATTGTAGAACTAAAAGCACATCTCAGTACTAAAGTAGATAGTGATATTGATGTATGTTTTAAAAAATATTTACCTACATCTTTAGCTCATTTATTTGATTTGTTGTGTTTTATATTTAGAAATATGCCTAAAAAATTTGAAGGGTTTTTATTTGAACTTGTTGCAAAATTAACTAAGACAACAGAAAAATACGAATATAAAAAAGAATTTGAATTTGACCTTTTTAATGATGATATTGATAAAATTTTTAGTTATCAGATTATTCAAAGGGGTAAAAAATATTATGAAGAATCTAGAATTGAATTTTTGGAAAAAATAGATGATAGGTATTTTGCAATTGTTAATGGAACTGAAAAATATTTAGTTATAATAAAATATACTGAAACTGATGAA
The DNA here is from genome assembly GCA_902492325.1 of uncultured Clostridium sp. Taxonomy (GTDB): domain Bacteria; phylum Bacillota_I; class Bacilli_A; order RF39; family UBA660; genus CAG-1000. Next base: position 536,194 of record CABULC010000001.1, on the reverse strand, counting down.
AATAAAAAAATGCAAGTTTATTGTTCTTGCCCATGTGAATTTTATTGTAAACATATTTATTCTGTACTACTTTCTATAAGAAATAAAGAAGAAAAAAGATTCTATAAAATCATGTACAAAAATCCAGATAAAAGTTTACTTGAAAGAGTTATGGAATTTGATTATTTCTTATGTTTGGGTGTAGTAGAACAAAACTTAGAAATTATTAATAATTATGGAGAAATTGAGCTTGTACCTATTCTAGATTATAAAGGCAGATGTAATTGGACAGTACTTGAAGATACAGAAGATGAAAAATTAACAAAAGAAATTAAATATTTCTTGGATAATAATTAAGATTAAATGTATAAAAATTAGTTTGAAGCAAAACTAATTTTTTTATGTAAGAAAGAGGTGATTTAGATAATTGTAACTATATTCATAAGGTGTTTGAAAGATTTAAAGGACCAAATAAGACTACTTGCTAAGCAAGAAGGAATAAGCATAAATAAAATGGTAATAAAGTTAATTGAACTTGGATTAATTTTATATTTTAAAGGAGGAATGATAAAAGATGAAAATGTCAATATGCAAGTTGATTGCAAATGATATAGTCAACTATGGAATGGATCAAACAAGTAATTTTAATTATATTGTTTGTTTAGATAGTTATATAGATGACTTTGATGTAGAATCTAAAAATTATATATATAATCATTTAGAAGAAATTTGTGATGATATTACTAACAATGAAAATGTTGCAGATTTAAATTATGATAAAAGCAAAAGAGAATTTGATATGGTTTTTTACTGGGGCAATTTAATGGATGCAACAGAAAAGTATGTTGCTGATATAATTGATGACTTAGGTGAGAAAGATAGGTTTGTGTTAGAAGATATACGAGAAATTGCTGAGGATGTGATTTTAGATGATTCACTTAAAAATCTTACCAAAGAAAAAATAAGAAATCATAAAAAGATGGAGATAGATTTATGAAACTGAGATATTATACAGATGAAGAATTAAAGATTCTAAATGATAATATCTTTGTTAAAGAAATAAGATATAAAAGGGAAATTGTATATGATACAATTTTCAAGTTGTGGTGTGTAATGATGAGATTGGATTTACCAGAATTAACTGGTAAACAAATCTTTGAAAGAGCTGGATTTGATACAAGCATTTTACATGATAATCTTCCTTATAGAAGAATATCATCATGGGTTAAAAATTATAAAAAGTTTGGTATAAAGTATTTCATGCCAGAATTTGAACCTTATTGCTCTAAGAAGAAAGAAATTAAAGAAGAACCAGTTGATAAGTTTAAATTACAATTGTTAAGATGTGTTTTAAAAAGGTTGCAGGAGATTGAAAATGAGAAGGATTGATAAGCATTTTTCAATCTCTCCTGATTTAGATAATAAAATTAAAATGTCATTAAAGAAAAGTAAAAGGTCATATTCAGACGAACTCAATTTTATAATTAATGAATATTTTAAAGAAAAAGAAGAATTGGAAAAAATATTAATATCTTTAGATTCGGATATGAAATTTGTTGCTAGAAAAATGAATATATTATTTGAATTAGTCAAGCAGATATATTCTGATATGGATTTTTCCAATATAAAAGATCCTAATAGAAGTTATGCAGTTAATGAGTTTATGAAGAAAATGAAAAGGGATAAATTTGATGACTAGCCCTAAGGTTATATTTAATTGTAAATTTACTCACGCATTTAATCGTAGAGAAGAAAATTATACTGCTAAGCAAATAGAGGGATTAAAAAAGAAGATTGCCCGTAAATTTGATTACTTTTCAAATGAAGATAAAAGAGTAATGAATTTGTTTAATTATTATACTGGAGAACTTAACAAAAATGAAAGAATGAATTTAGTTGTTGAAGATGGTAGTTATGCAACAAAAGAAGAAATAGAAAAAAGAAAAAAACGCTTTGTAAAGTATGCTGAAAACTCTAATTTATGGCAATGTGTAATTAGTTTTAATAATGATTATTTAAATGAAAATATATCACTGCAAGATTTAGAGCAAGAGCTTATAAAGAATGTTCTTCCTAGATTTTTTAAAAAGATGGGATTTAAAGATAAAAAGAATATGGCCTATAATTTATCATTTCACACTGATACTGATAATTTACATGCTCATGTTAGTTTTATAGAAAAGAAACCAAATTACATTTTGTCTAATAATAAATTGAGTTACAGAAGAAAAGGTAAACTTACACAAGAAGAAATAAACTTTATGAAAAATGAAGTAGTTTTTGCTGTTGAAAGGAAAAAATATCTTAATCCGATGATAACAATAACTAATGATGAAATTGATAAATTAAAAAAACATTTTAATCCAAAAGAAAAGAATTTTATACTTTATGATAAAAAAGATATTTTACTTGAAGATGATATTCTTACTCTTGGTAAATTACTTTATGATGAAAGAAATAATAACTCTAAAAGAATTAAGTTTAACTCTATCAAGGATAAAGAGATTAAAGATTTAACTAAACGAATAAAAAAATATTTATTTTGTTCTAAATCTGAGTTTTATGATGATTATAAAAATTTTATAGAATCTATTAATAGTATAAATGAATACTTATATAAAGTTAATGAAGACAACAATGTATCAAAAATAAATGTAGATAAAACTTTAACAGAAAGTAAGGAAAACTACATTGATAATTATATATATAATGCAATTGTTAATCATGCAGTTTATACATTTAAAACTAATTCAAAAAAATATAAAACATTGAATCCAGATGATATATTGAGGGAAATAATCCTAAAAGAATATAAGAAAAATAAGAATCAAAATAAATATACAATACTTAGTAATTATTTAACAAATACTGTTCCTAAGTTAAAATATCAAAATAAATACAAAATTATAAATGCTGTAAAAAGTATCAATGCTGAAATGGAAGAAGCACAAAAAGAATTTAGTAAATTATTTCAAACTGATAATAGTTATTCTAAAAATTAAAGAAAGGAGATGGTGTAATGCCAAATTGGACTTATAACAGAATTAAATGTAAGAAAGAAATAGGAGATAAACTATTAACCATAAAAAATGATATATATTCACTTGATTTTAATAAATTAATTCCTATGCCAGAAGATTTAAAATTAGATGCTGGGTCAATAGAAAGTGATTCTATATCTTGTTATTACTTATCTTTAAATGATGATGAGAAATATAAATTAATGAAGCTTTTAAAAAGTAAAGAAATATTTTTTCATCATGATTATTGGAACAAGTATAAAAAAGATATTAAATATTATGAAAGTAATCCTGATAAATTAAAAAACAATAAAGATAATTTTAATGGATTAATTGACTTTGATGACAAAAAACATTTTAATAGTTTAGCCGAATTAGGTAAACAATATATAGAAAACATAAAAAAGTATGGTTATCCTCAATGGTATGATTGGTGTGTTGAAAATTGGGGAACTAAATGGAATGTTGAAGATGATGTAGATGTTAGTTATAACAAAAATACAGATGAATATGATATAACTTTTGATACAGCTTGGAGTGTACCATCAGGTATAGTAGAAAAATATAGTGAATTTTGTAATGATGAAGAATTTTATTGGGAATATGAAGATGAAGATTATGATGGAACTCATATTTTAAGAAAAATAAATGGAGAAATAATTGATACTATTTTACCAGATAATGTAAAAGAAAATGATCACCTAGATGTTTGAAAAATAATATAGTTATTTCATGTTATAATAATGTATATAGATTCTTTATTTATGATTGGTGGTGATATAGTGAATAAGATATATATGTGTATTGATTTAAAGAGTTTTTATGCTTCAGTAGAATGTAGAGAAAGAGGACTTGATCCACTTAATACAAACTTGGTTGTAGCCGATGAATCAAGAACTGATAAAACTATTTGCCTTGCTGTATCACCATCTTTAAAATCTTATGGGCTATCTGGAAGATGCAGATTATTTGAAGCAAAACAAAAAGTTAAAGAAGTTAATTATCAAAGAAGAAAGAATAATCATTATAAACCATTTATTAAGAAGTCATTTATCGCATCAGAATTAAATAATGATAATTCTTTAGAATTAGATTTTATAAAAGCTGTTCCTAGAATGAAATTATATATGAAGTACAGCACAGAAATTTACAATGTCTATTTAAAATATATTGCTCCAGAAGATATACTCGTATATTCTATTGATGAAGTATTTTGTGATATAACCAATTATTTAACCTTTTATAAAATGACTGCTGAAGAACTTGTTATTAAGATGATAGAAGATGTTTATAAAACTACTGGTATAACAGCAACAGCAGGAATTGGAACTAATATGTATTTAGCAAAAGTTGCTATGGATATAACTGCAAAAAAGATGAAACCAAATGAATTTGGGGTAAGAATGGCAACGCTTGATGAAATGAAATATAAAAAAGAGTTATGGAATCATAGACCATTAACTGATTTTTGGAGAGTGGGAAAAGGATACGCCAAAAAGTTAGAAGAAAATGGTATGTTTACAATGGGTGATGTAGCAAGAATGTCTTTGAATAATGAAGACTTGTTGTTTAAATTATTTGGTGTAAATGCTGAGTTTCTTATTGACCATGCTTGGGGATATGAACCATGTACAATAAAGGAAGCTAAAAGTTATAAACCTGTATCAAATAGTATTAGTCAAGGTCAAGTTTTGCATTGTCCTTATGATTATGAAAAAACTAAATTAATAGTTAGAGAAATGACTGATAATTTAGTTTTAGATTTAGTTGCTAAACATTTAAAGACTAATCAATTAGTTTTAACTATAGGATATGATATTGAAAACTTAACTAATTCTAAGATTGCAAATAAGTATCATGGAGAAATAACAATTGATGGATATGGAAGAAAGATACCTAAGCATTCTCATGGCACTGTCAATATAGATCATAGAACTTCATCTACGAAATTAATTACAAAGAAAGTAGTTGAATTGTATGATAAAATAGTTAATCCAATTTTACTAGTTAGAAGAATAAACTTAACAGCTTGTAATGTGGTTGATGAAAATTATAAGGAAGTAACTCCATCTGTGGAACAATTGGATTTATTTACAAATTATGAAGCTGTAAATAAACAAAAGGAAATGAATCTTAAAGATGAAGAAGAAGAGAAAAAGATTCAAAAAACATTATTAGATATTAAAAAGAAATATGGAAAAAACTCTATTTTAAGAGGAATGAATTTAGAAGAGGGTGCAACTGCAAAAGATAGAAATGAAGAAGTTGGAGGTCATAAAGGATGATGAATAACTATGATGATATTATAAATTTGAATAGACCTATATCAAAACACTCACACCAAAGTATAGAATCAAGAGCATCTCAGTTTGCTCCGTTCGCTGCACTTGTAGGATATGATAGTGCAATAAAAGAAACTGCAAGACTTACTGATAAAAAAATAGAAATAGATGATGGCCTAAAAGAAATGCTTAATAGTAAGTTAAATTATATTAATGAGCATATAAAAGATATGAATGAAATAACAATAACTTATTTTGTTAAGGATACATTAAAAAATGGTGGCAAGTATATTGAAAAATCTGGTATTGTTAAAAAAATTGATTCTGTAGAAGGCACAATAAAATTATTTGATAATACTATAATTTCTATGATTGATGTTATAAATATCAAAGGAAATCTATTTGATTCTATTTTTGAAGACTAAATTTTATGGTATAATTGTATATAGATGTGACAGATAAATGGTAATTTGTTGAAATGGAGGATTGATTATGAAAAAGACATTATTTGCTATTTTATTATGTGGGGTTATGGTTTTAGGATTAACAGGATGTGGTAAGTCTAGCGTAGAGGATGCTAAAAAAGAATTACAAGAAAGTCAAGAAAAGTATGGCTCTGTAGAAAAAGAAACCGCTGATGTTTTAGTTGCAAAATTTAATACTGAAGTTGTTGATAATAGTACATTAAATCCAGCATCAACTGATTATTTAACTGAATATAATAATCAGTATTGGTATGGATTACTTGATGGGGTTTCATTAGTAGTTGTTCCAGAAAAATATACAGGAGATAAAGCAACTGACATTGTAGATTATATGCTCATTTATGTAGAAAAAACTAGTAAGTATGGTGATGATGCACTTACATATGCTAAACATTTAATAAAAGCAAATTATAATGAAGCAACAGAAGATGAAATTAATACATTGTTAGAAGAAGCAAAAACTAAATCAACTACTGGCAAAACAGCATACAATGGAAAAGGTATTTCTGTTGGTTATTTAGATAGCAATGATTATTATCAATATCAAGTATTAAGATTTTATAAATAATTAAATTTATTGATTAATTAGATAAATAGTAATTTATTAGTGAGATTAGTTTGAAATATAACTAATTTTTTTTATGGAAGAAAGAGGTGATAAATATGCCATTATGGAAATGGTTAATTTTTATTTTATTTTTAGTGTTAGTTATAGGACTATCACTTTTTTTATATTGTGGATTAAAAATATCAAGTAAATATTCAAGAGAGGAAGAAAGGAGTAATTATTATTCTTGTACTAGGAATGATTCTAAAACAAGCAAGAAAAGAACATAATCTAACTTTAAAAGTGCTTTCTGAATTAACTGATATATCAATATCAGAACTGAATAAATTAGAAAATGGTCTTATTAAAGAACCATGTAGTGTCTTTTTATATAGATTAAGTAAAGTATTGAATTTAGATTATGAAGAAATGCTTAAGTATAGATTTGCTTCTTATTATAGAAAAAAGGGGATAATAAATGTTTAATAAAATCTATAATGAAGATTGTATGGTAGGAGTTAAAAAAATACCTGATAAAATTATAGATTTGGTTATTATAGATCCACCATATCAAATAAATAATCATAATGTTAAATATGATTCTGATTTAGCTAGAAGTATTAATAATTATAATGATGAACTATATAAATCAAATTTAACTGGTGGATATGATTATAATATTCTTGAAGAAATAATTAGAGTTTTAAAAAAAATAAATATATATATTTTTTGTAATGGTGAGCAAATTCCATTTTATATAAAATATTTTGTATTAGATAGGAAATGCAAAATGGATATTATTATTTGGAATAAGACTAATGCTTTACCATTATTTAATAATAAATATTTAAGTGATAAAGAATACTGTTTATATTTTCGCAAAGGTGGGTATTGTTCACCGAAAAATTACGAAGATGCTAAAACAGTATTTTATTATCCGATAAATATTAAGGATAAAAGAAGATGGAATCATCCTACAATTAAACCTGAGGAACTTGTAAGAAAGTTAATTAGAAATAGTTCTCATGAAAACGATTTAGTTTTAGATTGTTTTATGGGAAGTGGTACAACAGCTGTTTGCTGTATCAAAGAAAAAAGAAATTATATAGGATTTGAAATTAATAAGAATTTTTATGAAACATCTTTAAAAAGAATTAAAGAAATAAAGGAGGAATGATATATGATTATAGATAAGAATAGTTGGAAAAAGTTGAAAGAATATGTAGATAATTTATATTGGGATGAAGATAGAATGAGCAGTGATGGAGTTCATTTTTTAAATAAGTTAGATAATGAAATAAAACAAATAGAAAAAAAATCAAAAAACATTGTTTATGTTATCACAAGTAATTGTGTTTATAATGATGAATCATTTGATAATGTAATAGCTGTAACACCTTCTTTATCATATGCTAAAAAATTGTTTAAGGAAGAAATTGAAAGTATAAAAAATGATTTAGTTTTTAATGATTTATATGCTATTAAATATGAAAATAATATAGATTTGAATAATTCAGACTATGATGGTCGTTGGATGTTTGAAGAAAAAGAAAATGAATTTATATTATATCAAAATGGAGAATATAATTCTAATCATTTTATTGTTTCACTTGAACAAAGAGAACTAGAACAGGAACTTAGCAAAAAGAAAGAAAAAGAGGTACAAGATGGGACAGTATTATAAGTTTGTAAATATAGATAAAAAGGAAATTTGTGATAGGAATAGACATGGATATAAGTTGATGGAACATTCTTATGTTAGTAATGATTATTGTAATGATATTTTAAGACTATTAAGTGATGAATGGAAAGGTGATAGAGTTATTCATGTTGGTGATTATGCCGAATCAACAGATAGTAGCAATACTGCTAATATAATTGAAAAATTAAGTAAAGAATTAGGAATAAATCATACTATATATAGTTATGTTGAAGGATTTAAAAATGTTGTGAGTAAAAACAATAACAACATTAGATATGTTTATAATTTAGATAAGAAAGAATATGTTGATTTGTTAAAACAACCTATACAAAACTTTTGGATAGATAAAAATACTAAGAAAATAGGCTCTTGTAAAATAAATTCATTTGCATTATTAACTGCTTGTGGTAATGAGCAAGGTGGAGGAGATTATTATTTTCAAAACAAAAAGTGTATTGGCTCTTGGGCTGGAGATAGATTTATATCTTCACCTGTTCCACTTTATGAATATAAAAATTATAAATATAACAATTTAGTCTTTAATGAGAATACTAGACATTATAAAAAAATAAAAAAATATTATAATTTTTTAGAAAATAAAATCTTAAAAGATGAGTCACTTATTCTTAATGATTTTTTAGAGTATTTAAGAAAAAGTAATTATGATTATTCAAAATATAAAATTGATGATAGTGATTTATTAGATAATGAAATAAAAATATTTAATGATTCTTTAAACAAATCTCAAGAACTGTTAAAAGTAGGAAAAGAAAAAGAGGTGAATGAAGATTATGACATTAGATGAAATAAATAATGAGTTAGACAATTTAGAAATTAATAATTTATATAGTGCCATTAAAGGAAACATACTTGGAAGCTTAAGGGTAGCACTAGAAAATTCTAATAAGGATAAAGTGAAATTTTATGATAATAAAAGTTTAGATGAAATAGTTTTAGATATTGAAGATCAAATTGATGAAATGATATGCAATTATGATATTTATAATATTGAAGAACTTATTGATGAGGATATATGTCTATAGAGCTAATCATTGTGTTAGCTCTTTTACTTTTGTTTATAGTAGGATTTATGTTTATAGAACCAGCTATATCAAAGCATAAAGTAAAAAATAATAATGAATATGGATCGGCAAGATTCTCAACTTTTAATGAAATTAAGAAAAACTTTAAAAAAGAAAAAATTAGTAATATTAAAGAATCTGGAGTACCTATATGGTTTAGTAAAGATTATAAGTATGTTTGGTTTGATAGAGAAACACCACACTACACTTATCTAGGATCAACTGGTAGTGGTAAATCAGTTACTGCTGTTATTCCAATGTGTTCCTTTATTGCTACTGCAAAGAATAAAAGGAGTGTTTTTATAACTGATCCAAAAGGAGAAATTTTTAATACAACATCTAAAATGTTTAAGGACAATAGATATAATGTATTAACACTTGATTTTAGACATCCAGAAAAGTCTAATCATTTTAATATATTAGAACCAATTATTAAGGAATATGAAAAGTATATTGAATATGAAAAAAAGTCAATTATAAGTAAAAAAGATAAAGTTAAATATAATAATTTGGCAATGACTTCACTTGCTGAAACGAATAGATTAATAACTTCTCTTGCTACGATGATAATGCAGGAGAAAACTCAACAAAAAGATCCATTTTGGAATAATAGTGCAAGGAATTTATTAGAAGGATTAATAGGATTCTTTTTAGAAGAATATAAGAAAAATAATATAAAAAGAAATCAGATTACTATGACTTCTATTCGTAAGTTTCAAAATAGTTCAATGCAAGAAAAAAACTTTAATAAGTTTAAAACATATATTGATAGAAAAGATTATGGAAGTAAAAGTAAGGATTCTTTAACATCAATACTTAATGCAAGTGATAACACTTATAAATCAATCACAGCAGTTTTTGGTGAAAAGATGTCATTGTTTGATGATGTCAATGTAGCAAATGTAACATCTGATTCTGACTTTGATTTTGATTTGTTAGGTAGAGAAGCAACAGCATTATTTATAATAGTACCAGATGAAGATAAAGTGTATTTTACATTAGTTACAATTATTGTTGGACTATTATATAAGGAGTTAGTAAAACTTGCTAATAGTAAAGAAAATAAAAAGTTACCAGTTCAAATTGATTGGTTACTTGATGAGTTTGCAAATTGCCCACCACTTGCAGATATTGAAGCATTAGTATCAGTTGCAAGAAGTAGAGGAATGAGATTTCATTTCTTTATTCAATCATTCTCACAGCTTGATAATGTGTATGGTAAAGAAGTAGCACAAATAATACTTGATAACTGTGGACTTATTTATTTAAAAACAAATACACAAGATACGGCAGAACAAATATCTAAAAGATTAGGTAAGACAACAATATCAAGTAGTTCTATAAGCCAATCACTTAGTTTATTAGATTACAATGGTAATAAATCAACTTCTTTAATGGCAAGAGATTTACTTACACCAGATGAAGTGAAACAACTTCATTATAAAACTATAATATTCCCTATAATAGGTTATCCAATCTTTAGAGATACTGTTATGTATAATAAGTTCTCTTGTTATGAAAAAGGTGAAATTGAAAGAAAAGTTAATTCATTAAAGCAACTAGATAATACATATTTCACAGTAGAACAAATTAAATCACCAATAGGTGGTAGATTTAAAAAAGTTGATGATGAATTAAATATGAGTGCAAAAGATTTTTACAAGGAACAAAGAGAAGCAGAAGAACAAGAACTCTTAAAAGCAATAGAACAAGTTAAAGATATTATAAAAGATAACATTATTAATTTTGAATATAAAACTAAAAATAATAGAACATTTTCTGTTATTAGTTTGAATAAAGACATTGGTGAAATGGAGAAGTCATTAATAAAAGGACAGTTAGATAATAAAATTTATCATATTGAAATCAGTAATAATGATAATGGTAAAAATGTTATTGAAATTCATTTAAAAAGTTCATTCAACCAAGAACAAGAACTAGGAAAGGAAAAGAATAAATAATGTCGTTTTTTTATTTAGTATTATTTATATCTTTATCTCATATAGTTTGATGAGGATGGTATAACATGTACAATACAGATGAAATTGAAATAAAGTGTAGTACCAAACATTTGCCTTTAGAATATAAATTATTAGAATGGCGACTAATTTTAAATAGAGAATTATATGAGAGTAAAGTAATTGATTTAAAAGTTTTTAGTTTAATGGAGCAATCAATACTTGGAAGGATGACAAAAATAAAAAATGAATATAAAGACAAGATTAATGATGGTTTGACAATAGGAAAAAATCATGGTAGCATGTCATCATCCTAGTTATCTTGCTTTTTAAGAACATGGGAGGAGAGTGAGTAAATAATGGATATAAAAAAAGCAAGAGAAGATTTAAGAAAAGGAAAAACGATTTATGATATGCCACTTAGAGTAGTATATTATGCTCGTGTTTCAACAGATAAGGATGATCAGTTAAATAGTTTGGAAAATCAACAAAACTATTTTGAAGAAATGATAACGGAAAATAAAAACTGGGTATTTTGTGGTGGTTATATAGATGAAGGAATTAGTGGAACTGCTGTAAAAAATAGAGATAAATTTCTAAAAATGATTGAGGATGCAACTCTTGGGAAAATAGATATGGTGGTTACAAAGGAAATATCAAGATTCTCAAGAAATACTGTTGATAGTATAAAATATACAGAGTATTTATTAAAGCAGGGAGTTATTGTATATTTTCTATCTGATAATCTTAATACAATTCAAGAAGATTCAGAGTTTAGACTTACAATTATGTCAAGTTTGGCTCAAGATGAAGTTAGAAAATTATCTGAAAGAGTTAAATTTGGTGTTAACAGAATGATTAAAGATAGAAAACTTATTGGTGGTAATTTAACTGGATATTTCAAAAAAGATGGAAGATATGAAATTAATCCAGCTGAAGCACCAATAATTACATATCTTTTTGAAACTTATGCATCTGGAAAAGTTGGACTTAAAAAGATAGGACAAGATCTTGCCAAAATGGGATATTTAAATTCAAAAGGCGAACCTTATTCACAAACAACAATGGCAAAGTTTTTATCTAATCCTAGATATAAAGGATATTATACTGCTAGGTTAACTGAGGTTGAAAATTATAAAACACATAAAAAGAAAAAAGTCCCAAAAGAAAGGCAAATAATTGAAAAAGATGATAGAGTTCCAGCAATTGTATCTGAAGAGTTATGGAATAAAGCAAATGAACTTCACGAAATGAGAAAAAAATCATCGGCAAGGCACATTCTAAATTCTGAAAAATCATTAGAAAATTCAAAATATAGCTGTTTATTATATTGTAAGGATTGTGGTAATGTATTTATAAGAGCTGGAGGAAGTAATAGAGCAAATAATCCCACTTGGGCTTGTAAGAAATATAAGACTGAGGGTGTTGGTGCTTGTGCTTCACCAATCTTAAGAGAAGATTATCTAGATAAGATATTTGTACAAATATTTAGTGATTTTATAGATAATAAAAAAGAATATTTAAATGGGGTAATAAATGAATATGAGAATATTATAAGCAGTAATAAGAGTTCTGATGATATAGAAAGTTTAAACAATCAAATTATAAAAATAGAAAAGCAAAAGGATAAATTATTAGATTTGAGTATTAAAGGTTTAATTGATGACTTAGAATTTAAGAAAAGAAATGATAAGTTTAATAATGAAATTAATTCTTTAAAAGCAAAAATTGATAGACTTAATAATCCAGATGCAGAACTTACAAAATTAAAGGAAAAAATAACAGAAGTTAGAAATACACTTACTTCAAAAGTTGATTTACAGGGTCAACTTCCTAATTTGATGAGAATATTAGTAGAAAGAGTAGAAGTTGAAAAAATAAATGGTGATAGAAAACATGTAAGGCTAATAATTTATTTCAATTTTAATGCCGATACAATATATAGAGAATTAGAAATTGATAACAAAAGAAAAAAAATTGAGTTATCAAATTTTTATCCAGAAAAATGTTCTTGTACTGATACAGAGATTACATGAGTTTTCTACAACTTGCACATACGTTTGATCTCCATGACCCTTTCTTTTCCAACAGTGTAGAGTAGCGTTAGCTACTTTAACTTTCCCTGAATCATAATAATGGTCTTCAAATATATTAACTTTTCCTTCATTAATAGCAGCTGCAAGTGTAACTATTTTAAACGTAGAACCAGGTTCAAAATTAGCCCATATCGCAAGATTCCTATTGATTACTTCAGCACTATATTCTTTGTAATTAGAAGGGTCAAAAGAAGGATAGCTACTCATTGCTAAAATTTCCCCAGTTTTAGGATTCATAACTAGTCCAATTGCACCTTCAGCTTCATACTTAGTATATGCATTTGAAAGTTCATTTTCTAAAGATAGTTGTATATCTAAATCTATAGTAAGTTTTATATCACTACCACTTTTAGGTTCACTGTATACTTCAGGCATAGAAAGTCTTTTACCTTTACCATCACTATAATATTTAATACTTCCATTTTTACCAGTTAATTCTTTATCATATAAAAGTTCAAGACCACTAAGTCCTTGATTATCTATACCAGTATATCCAATAACATGAGAGAGTAAATTCTTATATTTATAGTCTCTTTTAGATTCTTTTAAAAGATAAACACCATCATAATTATAACTATTTATTTTATCAGCAATTTCAAAATCAAGATTTCTTCCTTCAGGATGCACTCTTTCAATAGAAGTTTTTTTACTTACATGTCTAAACATCTCATCATAACTTACACCAAGTATATTAGCTAGGGTAGAAGCAACTTCTTTTTTATTAAGTATTTGATTAGGTACAAGATAAAGACCAACTGTCGTAACATTATCAACTATTACTTTTCCATTTCTATCAAGTATTTTACCTCTATCAGCTTGAACAGTTAACTCACGACTCCATAACTCACTTGCTAAAGTATTAAGTTTTTTATATTCTATTACTTGTATATAAAAAACCTTAATAAGCACAAAAAAGAAAACTATTAATGATATAAGAAATACTATTCTAATCCTTTTATTTTGTATACTTTGAAACATAAATTCACCAATAAATTATATGATTTAATTGAAATAATATAATTTATATTATATACTATTTATAGAAAGTAGGTTGTTTTATGAAAAAGAGTTATATTGGCTTTGCAATTGTTATTGTTGTTATTGCTTTAATAGGTGGTTTTATATCATTACGTAACAATATGGTCAAGTTAATTGAAGAAGTTGATTCTAAGTATGCAAATATTGATGTTCAACTTAAAAGAAGAACTGATTTAATACCAAATCTTATTAATACTGTTAAAGGATATATGGCACATGAAGAAAAGATAATTAACAGTATTACTGAAGCAAGAAGTAATTTAGTAAATGCTAAAACGTTAACTGATAAAGTAAAAGCTAATGATAAGTTAACTGAATCATTAAATTCACTTAACATAATTGTAGAAAACTATCCGGATTTAAAATCAAATACTAATTTTATACAATTACAAGATGAATTAGCTGGTACGGAAAACAGAATATCTAATGCAAGAAGAGAATATAATGAAGCAGTAAAAAGTTATAATCAAACAATTAGTGTTTTCCCAGGCAGTTTAGTTGCTAATATATTTAAGTTTGAAAAAAAAACATATTTTGAAGTAAGTGAAACTGACAAAGGTGTTCCAAATGTTGAATTCTAGGATTAAAAAATATTTAATCCTTCTTTTATTAGTATTTTGTTTTATAAGAGTTGATGCGTTAATAAAGCCAACTAAAGATTTTTATGTAAATGATTATGATAATGTTTTAAATTATAATACAAAAAATTATATAAATACTAGGAGTGCAGAATTAGATAGAATAAGCAAGATACAAATTGTGGTCGCTACTATAAAAGATATGGAAGGTAAATCTATCGAAGAGTATGCAAATGAAGTATATAATACTTTTGGAATAGGATATGAAAGTAAAGGTATTTTAATATTACTTTGTAGAAATGAAAGAAAAATACGAATTGAAGTAGGAGATGGACTTGGTGGAATAATACCTGATGGCAAAGCAGGAAGAATTCTTGATAACTATGCAGTACCATATCTTAAAAATTACGAGTGGAATAAGGGAATTAAGAATACCTATGATGCGATTTATAAAATAATAATAGAAGAATATAATTTACATTTAGATTACGATGAACCAAAAGAACATAAAAAAACTGAGAATGTCATAGTAGATAGTAACGCTAAATCTTTTGCATATAGCGCTCTCTTCGGGTTCATATTTGGTATTATAATGAATTTTATAGTTTTTGGTTCAAGTGCAAAGAAAAGATTAATATTTGCTTTTATATATGTGTTAATATTCATAGGTATACGTTTTATATGTAACAAATATAAAATAGATTTTATATTACAATTCCTTGAGGTAACAAATCTATTAACATATTTTATTTCTTTATATAATACGACACTTGTTTTAGAAGGCTCAAGATACGGCGGAGGTAGATTTAGTGGCAAAAGAGGCTTCGGAGGAGGCAGAAGCAGTTCCGGAGGTGGAGGTCACTCAAGTGGAGGAGGAGCATCAAGAGGTTTTTAAGTAGTAGAAATACTACTTTTATTTCGAAATTAAACCAATAGTATGTGTAAATAGTAAAAATAAAATGTTATATTTATCTTAAGAGAGGTTATATATGAATCAAGAAAAAATAGGCAAGTTTATTGCTAAAAATAGAAAAGATAAAAATTTAACACAAGAAGCATTAGCAGAGAAACTAGGTATAAGTATAAATGCAGTAAGCAAATGGGAAAGAGGGATTTCTTTTCCAGATGTTTCTTTATTTAAAAAATTATGTAGTGAATTAGATATAAGTATAGAAGAATTAATAAATGGTGAAAAAAGTAAAAGTACTGAATCAAAAGATAAAGCAATTATCGCATCTTTAGAAGAAAAAGATAAAGTAGAAAAGAAATCTAAAAAGAAAATAATCATACTTAGTATCTTTATATTATTAATAATAACTTTTTCAGTTATTTATAGTAATACGTTAAAAATAAATTTAATAAATGAATCAAATGACTTATACGATAGAGCTATAGATTATTTAAGAAATAAAGAATTTAAAAGTAATCCTGACTCATCAAAAGATGACTTCAATGTATTTTATAGTTATCATAGTTTTGGTATAGAAAAGAAAGGTAATTATAAATATATGTATATGTGGATTTATAGTGAAAGTGATTACTTAGAAGAAAAAGATTCACTTGCTATATCAACTGGAAGTTCAACTCCTGTAAAGATAACTTTAAAAGATAATAAAGTTATAAATGCAAAATATCCAAAAGATGGTAATGAATATGCAAGTTCTATATATAAATTATTCCCAAGAACTATCGCAAAACAAGTATTAAATTTTGATAATGAAAAAAATATAAATAAACTTTATAATGAGATGAGTACTAAGAAAAATAAATATTATAATTACTTAAATATGGATATGGGAAAACTTACTATAGATGATATAAGTTATGGGGACCATATATTTAATATCACTAAAAGAAAAAAATGTGTAACAGTAAGTCTAGATATATATAAAAATAATAAGTATAGATTAAGTACTGCATACAAAGCATGCAAACCAAATCAAACGTGTACAATGGAACTAAGATATACAAAATCAGTAGAAGGAACATATAATTATAATATAATGGAAATAATAAAACATAGTAGTGATGCCAATCTATTACAATTTAATAATGATAATATGCCAGTATATGAAATACATTCGGGGAAAGGTCAACACTTTATAACAGATGATGACAATAAACATTTAAAAGAATTCTTAAAAAGTATAAATGTAGATTTATCTCTTTGTGCAGAACCAGACTACAAGTGATAGAAATATCACTTTTTAAATACACAAAAAAAAGAAACCGAAGTTTCTTATAAATTGAAATATTCTATTTCTCCGGGTTTAACATTATCATGCGGTATTTCATTTTTATGATTATCTGGATCACTTGGAATCAATGATTCATAATCTATATCAGGCTCATTAGACATAATTTCTAATTTATCTTCATGATGATCTACATTAACAATTTCGGGTTTATTATTTTCATTATGATTTAGGCTATCATTTATACTATTTTGTAAATTATCATCATCATAATTAGATAAGTCATTGTCAAGATCAACTGCCTTAAGTATTTCACTAAATGATGTTTCTCCAAGTAATACTTTATCAAGTCCATCTTGAAGTAGAGTAACTACATCACTTTTATATACAAGTTTTCTAAGTTCATGTTTAGGCATTGCATTAGTAATAGCATCTCTAATGTCTTCATTGATAATTAATACTTCATAAAGGCCAATACGTCCAGTATAACCTCTAAAACATTTATCACAGCCATCTTTATTAGCATCAAACATTTGATTAACATCTTTATTTAATACTTTTTTAAATACACTTTTTTCATATGGAGTAGTATCTCTTAATTGTTTACAATGAGGACAAAGACGTCTTGCTAATTTTTGAGATATGATTCCAGTAAGAGCAGAACCAAGTAAATAACGTTCTACATCCATATCAGTAAGTCTTTCAATTGTATTAAGTGAGTTATTTGTGTGTATTGTTGATAATACTTTGTGTCCAGTAATAGAAGCACGAACAGCAATTCTAGCAGTTTCATCGTCACGAATTTCTCCGATCATTATAATATCAGGGTCTTGACGCAAGATACTTCTTAAAACGTTAGCAAATGTAAGACCAATCTCACTTTGAGCTTGTACTTGGTTAATACCTGCTATATCCATTTCAACTGGGTCTTCAACTGTAATTATATTAACATCAGGAGTATTCATCTTTTGAAGAATAGAGTAAACTGTAGTAGATTTACCTGAACCAGTAGCACCAGTTACAAGTATAATACCATTTGGTACTTTAACCATTTTTTCAATTTTTTTTAAACTATCTTCAGAAAATCCTAATGTATCAAGTCCTTGTAAACTCTTTGAATAGTCAAGGATACGAATAACCACTTTTTCACCACAGTTAGTAGGAAGAGAAGAAACACGAAGATCAAGCATTTTTTTACCAATTCTACTTTTAATCGCACCATCTTGAGGTAAACGAGTCTCCATAATATTCATTCCAGCTATCATCTTAATACGAGAAATCATATTACGTTTATATTTACCAGGTATAATAGAATAATCTGACAAAATACCATCTATACGAATTCTAATTTTAATATTTTCTTTAGAAGGATCAAAGTGAATATCACTAACGTTCTTCTTAACAGCGTCCATAATTATCTCATTAACGATTTCAACTATAGGCATTTTCTCAAAGTCAAATTCCTTCATAACGTACCTCTTTCTATTCTAATATATATTATATATGAGAATTAATATTATTTCAACAAAATTATTGTTATTATTTTTAAAATTTGTTATACTTTTTTATAGTAGGAGAGCATGTATGAAGAAAGAAAATGGTTTTACAATGATAGAACTTTTAGCAGTACTAGGAATACTTGGATTACTAGCAATAGTAATTATTCCAAATGTTTCATCTTTAAGAAAAAAAACACTAAAACAAACTTATGATAATAGAGTTAATCAAGTTAAAATAGCTGCTAAAGAATGGGGAAGTAATAATCTAATTAGTGTTCCATCATCAGTATCAAGAGAATATACTGATCAAAATACATGTGATGATGACTGTGTATGTGTAACAATACAAGAACTTATAACAGAAGGTTATTTATCAGGAGATAAAAATGAAAAAAAGACTCTTACAAATCCGATAACAAAAAAAGAAATGAATAAATTATTAGTATGTGTAAGATACGATACAAATGATATAGAAACAAGAGATTTAATTTCATACATAGTAGGTGAGTAACATGAGAATGTCTAATAACTTTTTTATAACACGTAAAGAATTTCCAAATGATGAAGAATGCTTATCAGCAAAACTATTAATTAAAAGTGGAATGATATATAAAAATGATAATGGTATTTACTCATACTTACCAATGGGATTAAAAGTATTAGAAAATGTTAAAAATATTATTAGAGAAGAAATGAAAAAAAATAATGCTGATGAAGTATTAATGCCATCTCTAGTAGATAGAAACGTTTTTGAACTTACTAATAGAGAAAAAATATTTGGAAAAGAAATATTTAATATAAAAGGTAGAAATAACAAAGAATATTCTCTTTGCCCAACACATGAAGAATTATTTGCATTACTAGTAAGAAATAAAATTAGAAGTTATAAAGATCTTCATTTTACATTGTTTCAATTAAGCAACAAATTTAGAGATGAAGTTCATCCAGAATATGGGCTTATAAGAAAAAAAGAATTCTATATGGCAGATGCTTATAGTTTTGATGCTGATGAAAGTGGTCTTGATATAAGTTATGACAAAATGTATCAAACTTTTAATAATGTTTTCAAAAGATTAAATATAGATACTATGGTTGTAAGAGCAGATCCAGATTCAATGAAAGGAACTTCAAGCGAAGAATTTCAAGTAATTTGTGATTATGGTGATAATGAAGTAGTAAGATGCAAAAAATGTAGTTATAGTACAAATATCGAAGATGCATCTTCATATGATTTATATAAAAAAGAAGATCAACATTTAAAAAGCAGACAATTAATATATACACCAAACAAAAAGTCAATAAAGAGTTTAACAGAATTTTTACAAGTACCAGCAAAAAATATTATAAAATCACTTATTATAAAAGTAGATGAAACATATAAAATGATTTTATTAAGAGCTGATGCTGAACTTAATATAAATAAACTAAAAAAAGTATTAAAGTGTGACAATATAGAAATACCAAGTGAGTATGAACTTGATAGAATAGGTACAAAAGTTGGCTATATTGGTCCTGTTAAAACAACAATGACAGTAATCGCAGATAACGAAGTTAAAAGTATGTATAATGCAATTTGTGGAAGCAATAGAGAAAATTATCATTATAAGAACGTAACACCAGGAATAGATTTTAGAGTAAATAAATATGTAGATATTAAATTATTTAATGAAAACTCTAGATGTCCAAAATGCAAAAGTGATTGTGAAATAATAAGGGGAATCGAAGTAGGACATATATTCAAACTTGAAACAAATTATAGTGAAGTTTATAATCTAAGATACTTAGATGAAGTAAATGAATTAAATTATGTTCATATGGGATCATACGGAATTGGTCTTGATAGATGCATTTCAGCAATCGTAGAAAAACATAACGATGAAAAAGGAATTATTTGGCCAATGGAAGTAGCTCCATATAAAGTAGCAATCGTAATTATAAATGTTAATGATAAAGAAACATACAAATACGCAAGTAATCTTTATAAAAAACTAGAACAACTAGGTATAGATACAATACTAGACGATAGAAAAGAAACTGTAGGAATAAAGTTTAATGATATGGACTTAATGGGAATTCCAATTAGAATAACAATAGGAAGAAAACTAGAAGAAGGTATGGTTGAATTCAAATTAAGAGATGAAGAACACAGCCATGACATTGATAGAGATGTTATCATAAAAACAATAATAGATACAATAAACAAAAAGAAATAGAAAGGAAATCATGAAAAAGAAATTATTATTAACAATATTTTTATTAGTCATACCATTCATAATAGATGCTAAAATGAAAAATAATTTTGAACACTCATCAGCATGTGCAGCTCATTATTTAGATGAAATGTCTGACCTTCGTTATGATACATATTATATACTAGATGAAGAGGATTTTGAAAATAATTCATCAACTAATAATAATGTTCCATTTAGATATGAGAGTGGAGTCTTTAGTGGAGAAGATTATTTTTATGGCGGAGGATTATTAAATCTTGATGAATTCAACATTTCAAAAGATAGACAAGGAAATACATATTTATATAACGGTAATGATTATTGGACTATGACAACAACAGGAGTTAAAGCATATAAAATAACTAATGCCACAGCTAAACAATCAGTTTTAGAAGACATGTCTTCAACATCTGGAACAAGAATAACGGAATACTTAAGAGAAAGTAAATACATAGCTGGAACCGGAAGTTATAACGATCCTTGGCATTTTTATAGGTGGCCAAAATAAAAAAAGATAGAAGAAATTAAACAAAATTAATTTCTTTTTTTAATTTATTTAAAAATTATTTACTTAAAATTTTTACTTTGATATAATAAAAGAGAAAATAGATAATAAAGGAGAGTTGAATGAAACCAATAAATGTAACAAGTGAGATAAACCCACTAAAAAAAGTATTAGTTCATAGACCTGGTAGAGAATTATTGAATCTTACACCGGATAGTCTTAGTAGATTACTATTTGATGATATTCCATACTTACCAGTTGCCCAAGAAGAACACGATGAATTCGTAAGAATATTAAAAGACAATGGAGTAGAAGTAGTATATTTAGAAGACTTAATGACTGAAGTACTAGACCAAGATCCTGAAATTAGAGAAAGATTTATTACTCAATTTATTTATGAAGCAGGTATTCGTACTCCAAAATATAGAGGACTTGTATATGAATACTTATCATCAATAGAGAATAATAGACTTCTAGTTTTAAAAACTATGGAAGGAATTATTAATAATGAAGTAATTAAAGCCAAAGCTAAAAAAGGCAAAAGTTTAGTAGACTCAATCAAAGAAGATACTCAATTCGTAGTAGATCCTATGCCAAACTTATACTTTACTCGTGATCCATTTGCATCAATTGGAAATGGTGTATCACTAAATAGAATGTACTCAGTAACTCGTAATAGAGAAACAATATATGCTGAATATATATTTGAGTATCATCCAGATTATAAAGGACAAGTAGATAAGTATTTTGATAGATACAGTGCTTACCATATTGAAGGCGGAGATGTTCTTAATTTAAATGAACATATCTTAGCAATAGGAATTAGTCAAAGAACATGTGCTGATGCTATAGAAGAATTAGCATATAAAGTGTTTGCTGATAAAGATGCTAAAATTGATACTATCTTAGCATTTACCATTCCAGAGTGTCGTGCATTCATGCATTTAGACACTGTATTTACTCAAATAGATGTAGATAAATTTACATATCACCCAGGAATCATGGGAACACTTAAAGTATTTGAAATAACTAGTGATGGTGAAGGAGGACTTAATGTTAAAGAAAGAAATGCTTCACTTGAAAAGATATTAGAAGATTATCTTCATAGAAAAATAACTTTAATACCATGTGCTGGAGGAGATAAGATTGGTGCAGAAAGAGAGCAATGGAACGATGGAAGTAATACATTATGTATAGCTCCAGGAGTAGTTATTGTTTATGATAGAAATAATATTACTAATGAATTATTAAGAGACAATGGAATTAAAGTTCTTGAAATGCATAGTGCAGAGTTATCTAGAGGTAGAGGTGGTCCAAGATGTATGTCAATGCCTTTAGTAAGAGCTAATAAGCCTTGAAAAAAAATAGAAGTATTGTTGTAGCTTTAGGTGGAAATGCTCTTGGAAATAATCCTGAAGAGCAACTAAAGCTAGTTAAGAACACTGCTAAATCAATCGTAGATTTAGTTAGTGAAGGATATAATGTAGTTGTAAGCCACGGAAATGGACCTCAAGTGGGAATGATTAACCTAGCATTTGAGGAATCTAAAGACACACCAAATATGCCATTCGCAGAATGTGGTGCAATGAGTCAAGGATACATAGGTTATCACTTACAACAAGCAATTCAAACTGAATTGAAAGCAAGGGGTATCAATAAAGGATGTGCATCAGTAGTTACACAAGTACTTGTTGATAAAAAAGACCCAGCTTTTAATAAACCAGATAAACCTGTTGGTTCGTTTTATACCAAAAAAGAAGCAGACAAAATTGCTTCTGAAAGAGGTTATACGTTCACAGAAGATGCTGGAAGAGGCTATAGGAGAGTTGTACCTTCTCCTAAACCTATAGAAATAGTAGAACTTGATTTAATCAAAGACCTTTTAGATCAAGGGAATATTGTTATAGTATCAGGAGGAGGAGGAATACCAGTTGTTAGGGAAGGTGGTTCTTTAAAAGGAGTAGCAGCTGTTATTGATAAAGATAGATCTAGTTCGCTTTTAGCAAGAAAACTAGATGCAGATATCTTGTTAATACTTACTACAGTAGAAAAAGTTTCACTTAAATATAACACAGTCGACCAAATTAATATTCATAATTTAGAAGTATCTGAAGCAAAAAAATACATCAAATCTGGTGAATTTGCTAAAGGAAGCATGCTTCCAAAAGTAGAATCTTGTATAGATTTTTGTGAATACAAAGAAGGTGGCGTTGGTATTATCACATCACTTGATTGTGCCAAAGAGGCTATCAATGAAGAAACAGGTACAATAATTAGAAATACGAAAAAGGGAGGCAAAAAAATGGCTAAAACAAGAAAAAAAGAAAGAATGTCAGCCTTTACAATCATCTTCCTACTTATTATTGCTCTTGCATTAATTACTTTAATTCTTCCAAATGCTGCATTTGATGAAGCAGGAACAATAATTAATGGTAGTGGAGTAGTTAAAGCAAAAATATCAAATGTTTTACTATCACCAATACTAGGTTTTGGAAGTGCTGTAGACGTATGTGTATTCGTTCTTATACTTGGAGGATTCTTACAAGTAGTAACTAAATCAGGGGCTCTAGAAAATGGAATTAAGGTCTTAGTTAAAAAATTAAAAGGAAATGAATTAGTATTAATTCCAATACTAATGATAATATTCTCAATAGGTGGAACAACTTATGGAATGTTAGAAGAAACAGTTGGTTTCTATGCATTACTTGCATTTACAATGGTAGCTGCAGGTATGGATACAATTGTTGCATCAGCAACTGTATTATTAGGTGCTGGAAGTGGTGTTTTAGGTTCAACTATTAACCCATTTGCAACAGGAGCAGCAGTAGCAGCTCTACCAGAGGGAATGGCTGTTAATCAAGGCGTTATTATTGCTTTAGGTACAGTACTTTGGTTAGTATCCTTAGGAGTTTCAATGTTCTTTGTAATGAGATATGCTAAAAAAGTAAAAGCAGATAAAGGATCAACTTTCTTATCATTGCAAGAACAAAAGAAAATGGAAAAATTCAAAGAAACAGATGAATCAAAAGAAGTTACTCTTACTGGAAGACAAAAGGCTACTTTATGGATTTTTGGTATAACATTCATAGTTATGATTGTAGGATTCATTCCATGGGGTGAATTTGGTATTACATTCTTTAAGTCATGGACTGGCTGGTTAACAGGAACACCTCTTGGTGAGTGGTACTTTAATGAATCAGCAGCATGGTTCTTCATAATGGCAATTATTATTGGCATTATTAATGGATTCAGTGCTAATCAAATTATAGATGAATTTATTGCAGGTGCAAGAGATATTTTATCAGTTGTACTTATCGTTGCAGTAGCACGTGGTGTTTACTCATTAATGAGTCAAACATATTTAGATAATTACATTATTTATAATGTTGCTGATATGTTAAAAGGAACTCCAGTTGCATTATTTACACCTTGTAACTATTTATTACATATAGTACTTTCAGTACTTGTACCATCTAGTTCAGGACTTGCAACTATTTCAACACCAATCATGGCTCCACTTGCAGCACAACTTGGTTATAGTGTAGAAACAACAATTATGACTTTCGTTGCAGCAAACGGACTTGTAAACTTAATTACTCCAACATGCGGAGCAATTATGGGTGGTTTAGCTCTTGCTAAAGTTAATTACACAACTTGGGTTAAATGGGCTACTAAAGTTATAGTAACTATCGGTTTAGCTTCAATGGTAATCTTAACATTCGCATCAGTTATACTTTCTTAATAAAAAAACAAAAAAACTCCTGTTGGAGTTTTTTTATTTTGAAAAATTATATCATATATAAATTATTATCATTAACTTCAAGCGAAGCAGATTCTAACTTTTGAAGTCTAGTATCTAAATTTTTAATTTGTCTTTCAAGTTTACTAATTCTACTTCCAAATTCATCATTACTTGTATATCCCATTTGTTCAGGTATAACATTAGGTCCATAAGCTTGATACTGACTATTCATATTATAACCACTTGGTGGTATAAAACCTCCAGGATTACTATAACCTTGATTTAAATTTTGATAAAACATATCTCTATTATTCATACACTCACCTACAATAATATATGACAAAAGATTACTCTTAGTGTATAATATTAATGCGAGGTGAGTATTTTGCGATTAAAACATATCAAAAATGCAGAAGAAATAATATCAAAATCAAAATATCTAGAACAAAATCCAAGAGAAAATAAAGGTAAATGGAATAAAGTATTTAATAATGATAATAATATAGAAATAGAAATTGGAATGGGCAAGGGAAAATTCATAATCGAGAAGGCTATACAAAATCCTAATATTAATTTTATAGGTATTGAAAAATATGATAGTCCTTTAGTAAGTGCAGTTAAAAAACTTGATGAGCTTGAACTTAATAATTTAAAATTAGTTTGCATAGATGCACTTGGAATAGAAGAAATATTTGATCATGAGATTGATAAAATATACTTGAATTTTAGTGATCCATGGCCTAAAAAAAGACATGCCAAGAGAAGATTAACATCAAGTGTATTCTTAAATAAATATGAAAGTTTATTTAAAAATGAAAAACGCATTGAAATGAAAACAGATAATGATGACTTATATGATTATTCATGCGAGTCATTCATAGAAAATGGATACGATATAGTAAAAACAGACACTAATTATTTAGATACTATAAGAACTGAATATGAAGACAAATTCATTGGTTTAGGTAAAAACATAAATTATATTAGTGTTGTTAAAAAATAAATTATTTGCTATAATTTTAATGTAGTAGGAGATAAGAAATGTATAAGAAAATTATAATTGTATTATGTTTATTTCTTTTTACTGGATGTACAAATACCTATTATATGAATAGTCTTTCTTATGAAGAAATATTAAACTATGCAACAATAGAAGAAAATGACTTACATAATACAAATAATAAAGGATTTAAATATTATTTGCCAACCGGGTTTAGTGTAATCAAAGATGATAATTTCAATCAAACTTTAACATCACATAATAATATCTATTATTTAAATATTGATGTGGTTAGTTATTACTATAAAAAAGGTACTGAAGAAACAAAAGAAATAGATGATTATTACTTCTATAAATTCAATAAAAATGGTAAGGACGGATACTTAAGAATAAGAAAAAATAATGATAAATTTATTGTTGAGTTGTGTTATAATTATGCTATAATAGAAGTAGAGGTAAAAGAAAGTGAGATAAAGTATGCAGTTTCAAGAGGAATCACTATTCTAAACTCAGTAAAATATAATGATACTGTAATAGAAAAGAAACTAAATGATAAGGATTTAGAATCAAAAGAAACAGCATATAAAATTCCAGAACCTAAAGAAAAAAACGAAACAAAAAATGTTCTTGAATATATAAATGAGAATGAAGAATAGAAGAAAGAGGTGCAATTGTGGGAGTTTTTAGTAAACTAAAAAATATATTCTATGATGAAGAATATGTAGACGAACCAGCAGAAGCAGAAATTAAAAAAGTAGATAAAGTTGTAAAAAAAGAAGTTGAAGAAGCAAAACCTAGGGTTGAAGAAATAAAAATCACTAGAGAAGAGCCAAAACGTGAAGAAGCAAAAAGAGTTGTAGAAGAACCAAAACCAAGTAACGACTTCAGTGAAAGGGAATTGTTTAGAAGCGAAAGAACATTCAATTTCACAGAATTTGATGATGATGAAGAATTACCACCAAGAAGAAATGTTTTGAGTCCTGAACCAAAAGTAGCTAAGAGAACAGAGGTTCAAAAGCCAGCTATACCAGAACAACCAAAAATCTTTAAACCAAGTCCAATAATTTCACCAATATACGGAATTTTAGATAAGGATTATAAAAAAGATGAAGTTGTTTCTAAACCGGTTAGAGAAGAAAAACCTGTAATAAAAGATTCAGCTACAACATATGATACTGTTAGAAGAAAAGCATATGGTACTCTTGAAGATGAACTTGAGGACACATTAAATTCTATGAATAAATTAACTCCAGAAGCAATTAGCAACGAAGTAAACAAAATAGATAAGTCAGTTGATGAACTTGATAAGAAAACAAACAAAATAGAAGACTTAATCAGTAAAATTGAAAGTACTACATCAGACGTATCAGTAGGAGAGTTAGAAGATAAAATGGAACTTGAACACTTCGATGATGACGATGATGAACCAGTTAGTGATAAAACAATGACAAATAGTACTTTAGAGCACGATCTATTTAATTTAATAGATTCAATGTATGATGATAAGGAGGATTAAAAATGGAATTTCTAAGTGAAGCACTACCTATAGTAATATACTTATTATTAATTGTATTATTAGTAGTAGCAATAATTATTGGCATTAGATTAATACTTACAATGAACAAAGTAGATGATATATTAGAAGATTTATCAGATAAAGCAAAATCGCTAGATAAACTATTTAATATCATAGACTTCGCAACTGATAGAGTATCAATGGTAAGCGATACAGTTATAAATTTCGTATCAGGTGCAATTAATAAAATATTTAAAAAAAGAAAAATTAAGAAAGTAGAGGATGATGACGATGAGTAGAGAAAATAAAGGTGGATTTGGAAAATTTATAGGTGGCTTAGCTATCGGGGCAGGACTTGGATTATTATTTGCTCCAGACAAAGGAACTAATACAAGAAAAGTATTAAAAAAGAAAGTAGATGAACTTCTTGATAGATTAAGAGAAGTAGACTTAGATGAAGTAAAAGATGAATTATTATTCAAAGCTGAAACACTTCAAGCTGAACTAGCTACTTTAGATAAAGAAAAAGCAAAAGATTTAGCCTTAGAACAAGCTCAAAAAATCAAAGAAAAAGCAGAAGAACTTTATAAATATGCTATTGAAAAAAGTACTCCAGTAGTAGAAAAAGCCGCTGATGAAGTAAGAAAACAAGCATTAAAAGTAGTTAAAGAAATTCAAGCTAAATTAGAAGAAGATA
Source organism: uncultured Clostridium sp. (assembly GCA_902492325.1). GTDB lineage: Bacteria > Bacillota_I > Bacilli_A > RF39 > UBA660 > CAG-1000. Next base: position 508,042 of record CABULC010000001.1, on the reverse strand, counting down.
CTAAAGCTTCTAAAAAGAATAAATAATTAAAATAAAAATATTGCGTTAAGCAATATTTTTTTATTCTATAGAATATAGTTTAATTTTACCATTATTAACTGAATTAAGTACTTGATTCCAAATTTCATTTTCTACATTACGAACCTTTTTAGGATGTACCAAAAATCTAATAGTAAGTAAAACATAATTATCAATTATTTCAGTGTAAACGATTGGATCTAACTTATTATAATAAATTCTATATTCACCAGCAGCATTATCAAGTTGTCTTTCCATTTTATTTGGAATAGAAGAAACGACTTGATTACTTCTAATAATTCTATATAACTCTTTTTTTACTTTAGCAACATTACTATCAATAGGAACTTTTATAGACATCTCTTTCCATACGTATTTAAATGCTTTAGAATAGTTTTTTAAATATTCAGTAAAAATTTTAGATGCAGGTACTTGAATAATAATACCAGTACTTTGTTCTGCATTTTCTTCTCCTCTTACTTCTAATATTTCAAAAGATAAAGTACTAATATTGATAACATCACCAATATAGTTACCAATAGAGATTCTATCTTCAACTTTAAAAGGTTTAGCAACCTTAATATAAACACCAGAGAAAAAGTTTACAACAATATCTCTTACTGCTAAAGTTAAAGCAGCACTTACAACACTAATTAAAGTTAATAAATCCTTAAAATAATCTTGCCATACTAAAATCAAACAAAAAATCATGATAATACTACATATTAATCTAACTCTTTTATTAAGAATATATTTTTTCTTATCATCAGTATTAAATTTATTATTCAATATTTCAAAAGATTTAGATAGTATTTTTATTATGAATACCACTATTAATGATTGGCATATTGACAAGACATATTTGTTACTTAAAGAAGTAAAATTTGATAAATATAAGACTAATTTATCTAGATATTTCATATTATCATCCTTTCCACCTGAAAAAGAGCAGGTTAAACTAATATAACATATATGAAAGTTAACTTTAAGTAATTAAAAGAGTTTTTTTGAAATTTTACATATATTGTGTAAACAAATTAATTGATTATTAAAATAATTTGTGTTATAATCTTCTCATGAATTTGCAAGAGGAATGTCATTAAATCCCTTTTTACAGTGATTCTAGGATAGTGGAAACTAGATAATATATTTAATTACTCCTACCTCTAATATATGCAAAATCGGCTTAAAAAGCCGTTAAAAAAGAAAGATAAATAAAGGATGGTACCGTCTAATAGACTCCTTAGCTACCATCCTTTTTATTTTAGGGAGGAATGAAATGAAAAACGAAAAAATAACTGAAAGAAGTAAAGACTTCGCAGCATGGTATACTGATGTAGTAGCTGCAGCTCATTTATCAAGATATTCAAATGTTAAAGGATTTATTATATTTGAACCAAATGGATATGCTATATGGGAAAATATCAAAAAAGAAATGGATGCAATGTTCAAAGAATATGGACATCAAAATGTATACTTACCAGTTATGATACCAGAAAACTTACTTAAAAAAGAAGGAGAACTTGTAGAAGGATTTGCTCCTGAAGTAGCATGGGTAACAGAAGGTGGAAGCAATAAATTAGAAGAAAGATTAGCATTCCGACCAACTAGTGAATCTTTATTCTGCGACTATTATAAAAATATTGTAAAAACATATAGAGATTTACCAAAATTATATAATCAATGGTGTAGTGTTATAAGATGGGAAAAAGAAACAAGACCATTTTTAAGAAGTAGAGAATTCTTATGGCAAGAAGGACATACAGTTCATGCTACTGAAAAGGAAGCTATGGAAGAAACTGATAGAATGCTAAATGTATACAAAAGATTCTTTGAAGAATATTTAGCTATACCAGTAGTTACTGGAAGAAAGACTGAAAAAGAAAAATTTGCAGGAGCAGAATACACTCTAACAGTAGAAGCAATGATGCAAAATGGAGTATGTCTTCAATCAGCAACAAGTCACTACTTTGGACAAAAATTCTCTAAAGCATATGATGTTAAATTTGTAAATAAAGATAATAAATTTGATTATTGTTATCAAACATCATGGGGAGCAACTACTAGAATGATAGGTGCTATTATAATGGCTCATGGAGATGATAAAGGGTTAGTATTGCCACCAAGAATAGCTCCAAATCAAGTATGTATTGTTCCAATTAAAATGAATGATGAATTACTTAGTGTATGTAACAAAATAAATGACGAATTACGTAAGAATAATATTTCTTCTTACATAGATGCATCTGATAAGAGTGCGGGATTCAAATTTGCTGAAGCAGAAGTTAATGGTATTCCAGTAAGAATAGAAGTTGGACCAAGAGACTTAGAAAATAATAAAGTAACATTAGTAAGAAGAGATACAAGTGAAAAAGAACTAGTAGATGTAAATGAAGTACTTAAGAATGTTCAAAAATTATTAACTGATATACAAGAAAATTTATATAATAAAGCACTTGAAAATATGAAAAACAGAACATACGAAGCTAAAACATTAAAAGATGTAGAAGAAATTATGAATACACACCCAGGATTTGTAAAAGCACATTGGTGTGGAGACTTAGACTGCGAACTTAAAATGAAAGAAATAAAAGGCACTAAATCTAGATGTATAATTGAAACAAAAGACTACGAAGATGAAGTATGTGTAGTGTGTGGTAAGAAAGCAAAACATAATGTAGTTTGGGGTATACAATACTAATTGTAAAGTTACAAAGTTTTAATACTAATTACACCTAATTTTCACATTTGACAAATATAATGAATGTATAAGGTAGGTGGTAAGTATAGACTAAAAACTGTTAACGATTACGATGTTAATAAGCACCTTTATGGTGCTTTTTTTAGTAAAAATCTCTTTATTATAATTAAAACAATGTATTTTATATCTTAAATATCACAAAATAATAATAATTTCTTGACAAAATAATAATATTAATATATAATCAACATTGTTGAAAAAGAAAGAAAGAGAGCCACTCTTCACCAGATGTATAGATACATTGGTACAAAAGCTTATTTGTAAGAATACGTTTTTTTAAAGTGGACTCTCATGTCCACTTTTTTTCAAATAATAATATGGAGGTGTTAGCAATAGCTAAGCAAAACGAAGTTCAAATTAATGAACAAATAACTTTTCAAAACGTTATGGTAATTGGACCTAATGGAGAAAAAATGGGTATCAAAAAAATTAGTGATGCCATGACACTTGCTAAATATGCTGGCCTTGATTTAGTTTTATTAAATAACGATCCTAAAAATCCAGTTTGTAAAATAATTGATTATAATAAGTATCGTTATGAAAAACAAAAAAGAGAAAAGGAAGCAAAGAAAAAGCAAAGAGAACAAAATCTTGAAACTAAAGAGTATCGTTTAAGCGTAACTATCGATGTTGGAGATTTTGAAACAAAATTAAGAAATGCGAAAGCATATATTGAAAAAGGTCATAAGATTAAAGTTGCAGTAAGATTCAAAGGAAGACAAATGGCTCATCCAGAATTAGGACGCGACGTAATAATGAAGTTTGCAGAAAGATTAAATGATGTTGCAGACATAGAACAAATGCCAAAAATGGAAGGTAGAAGTATGCAACTATTCTTAACACCAAAAAAGTAGAAAGGAAGAATTAAATATGCCAAAGATGAAATCACACGGTGGAATCAGTAAAAAAATCAAAGTAAGAAACTCTGGTTCAACAAAAATCGGACATGTAGGAGCTAATCACAATAGTGGAAAGAAATCAACAGATTTCAATAGAAAATCAAGAAAGGGTTCTGTATTAAGTAGCGGAGATGCTAAAAGATATAGAGGACTTGTTAAGTAAGGAGGGGTTATAAATGGCAAGAGTTAAAGGCGGAAATGTTTCTAAAAATAGAAGAAGAAAAGTATTAAAAAGAGCTAAAGGATATTTTGGAAGTAAACATAGATTATACAAGACTGCTCAAGAACAATTATTCCATAGTGGAGCTTACAGCTTTAATGATAGAAAGAAAAGAGCTAACGACTTCAGAAAATTATGGATTACAAGAATTAACGCAGCTTGTAGAGCTAACGATATAGTATATTCTAAATTCATTAATGGACTTAAGAAAGCTAATATCGAAATCAATAGAAAAATGTTAAGTGAACTTGCTATATTCGCTCCAGAAGAATTCACTAAATTAGTAAAACTTTCTAAAGATGCTTTAGAAGGTAAAGCTCCAAAAAAAGAAGCTAAAGAAGTAGAAGCAAAAGTTGAAAAAACTGTAGAAGCTAAAACTGATTACTCTAAATTAACAGTAGCTGAATTAAAAGCTGCTTGTGCTGAAAAAGGAATCGAAGTTACTTCTTCAATGAAAAAAGCTGATTTAGTAGCTGCTTTAAATAAGTAATTTATTTAAAAATATAAATAAGTGTCCGTTAAGGACGCTTTTTAATTGTAATTAATAAACAATTGCTTTATAATATAGGTGAAAAAAGAGGAAAAGAAAATGAATAAAAGGATAGATCCATTCTTATATAATGCTCCTTCATTAGATATACATGGTTTTGATAGATACGGTGGAGTTGCAATGATAAAAAACTTCATAGACAATGAATCGAGAATAGGTACTAAAAAACTAATAGTGGTTCATGGAAAAGGTGAAGGAATACTAAGACAAGCAACACACGAATATTTAAAGACTGATAGAAGAGTACTAGAATACAAACTAAACATATTTAATGATGGAGAAACAATAATAATACTTAAATAGGAGGAATAATATGCAACAATACTTTGGTAAAGAAAAACATGATAATACAATATACTTAAATAGTGAAGACTTAAATCATATAAAGAATGTAATGAGAATGAAAGAAAATGATGAAGTAATAGTTGCATATGAAAATAAGAGTTATATTTGTTCATTAAATAAAGATTTATTATCAGCAAATGTAAAAGAAGTATTTAAGGAAAATACTAATGAAACAAGAATAAAATTGTATATGCCACTCTTATCAGAAGAAAAAATGAGCTTTATATTACAGCATGGAACAGAACTTGGTATTACAGATTACGTAGTAGTAATGTATAGCCATTGTAAATATAAACTTAGATCAAAAGACTTTGATAAAAAACTTCAAAGATGGGCCAAAATACTTAAAGAAGCGACAGAACAATGCTATAGAATCAATAAACCAAGCATAAGTAAAATCATTGAAGTTAAAGACATCGAAGCAAACGAAAGTGTAAATATAATGTGTTCACTTGACAAGCAAAATGTAAATAGTATAGTAAAGGTATTAACACTCGATAATTGCAATGATACAATTAGTATAGTATTTGGACCGGAAGGTGGTCTATCAAAAAGTGAAGAAGAAGAACTTACTAAAAAAGGCTTCATTAAAACTTCACTTGGAAGTGATGTACTAAGAACTGAAACAGTACCACTAATGATAGCATCTATCCTAAAATACTTAAAGGAATGTGGTAATAATGGAAAACTTTGACAAATTTTTAGAAACTTTTATGACTGGAGACTTTTTTCTAATATTTTTAATATTGATGCTAATTATATTATTAGTTCTTGTTTTGGCACTAGTTAAAACTAGATCAGAATATCTAGAAATGGTTAGAAGAGAACAAGAAAAAATAGATTTAGAAAGCAAGTTTAAAAAACCGGTACAAGTAGAAGAGGTTAAACCAATTGCTGAAGTTAAGAAAGAAGAAAAGGTTACCGAAGAAGAACCCGACTTACTAGATGAACTAAATAAGCTAATGGCCACATCTAAAGAAGATATGATAGATGAAAATAAACCTTTAGTAAAGCAAATAGATGTACCAAATGTTAAAACTTATGATGATATTATTGAAGACTATGAAAATGGTGAAGAAGAAAATGCAGTAATATCAACAGAAGAATTAGAAAAGGTTACAAGACAAAGAATGGAAGACCTTGGTATGAATGATAACCAAGTAGCTATTCAAAAATACGAAGAAGAGCAAGAAAAGAAAGCAATAATCAGTTATGAACAACTACTTAAAAATGCTTCTAACATTACTCTAACATATAAAGAAGAAACAAATAAAAAGGGCGCACCAAAAGTGAACAAAATAGAAGTACAAGAAAAGGAAGTAACTCAAGCAGTAAGTTATGTGGCAGAAGAAGAATACTTAAAAATACTTAAAGAGTTCAGGTTATCGCTAGAATGAAAACATTTTTAATAAAAACATTAGGTTGCAAAGTTAATTCTTACGAAAGTGAATTCGTAAGAAATTTGCTTTTAAATGAAAACTATAAAGAAGTAGAAGAAAATGCTGATATATGCTTAGTAAATACATGTACTGTAACAAATACAGCAGACAATAAAAGCAAACAAGTTATTAATAACATAAGAAAAAACAATCCAAATGCAATAGTAGTAGCATTCGGATGTTTTTGTGAGTTTAGAAAAGATAATATTAATGATTTAATAGATGCAGAAATTATATTAGGAACAAAAAATAAAACGAAAGTATTAAAATGTATCAAAGATTATGAAATGAATCATGAAAGAATCATATTATTTGATGATTCAAAAGAAGATGTCTTTGAAGATATGGAAATCAAAAAATATGAACATCATCATAGAGCATTCATTAAAATAGAAGATGGATGTAATAACTTTTGTAGTTATTGTATAATTCCATATGTAAGAGGAAGAGTAAGAAGTAAAGACTTTAATAAATGTATTATTGAAGTAAATGATTTAGCTCTTTCAGGACACAAAGAAATAGTTTTATCTGGTATTCATACAGGACAATATAATTCTGATAATAAAAGACTAGCAGACTTAATAAATGAAATAAGTAAAGTTGATCAAATAAAAAGAATAAGACTTTCATCAGTAGAAATAGTAGAACTTGATGATAAAATGATGGATATAATCAAAAATAATAAAAAATTTGTATCTCACTTACATATACCACTTCAAGCTGGATGTGATAAAACATTAAAAGCTATGAATAGAAGATATGATTTAGAATACTTCACTGATAAAGTGAATACTATTAGAAGTTTAAGACCAAATATATCTCTAACAACAGATGTAATCGTAGGATTCCCAGGAGAAACTGAAGAAGACTTTGAAGATACACTAAATTATTGTAAACAAATAGGATTCGCTAAAATACATGTATTCCCATACTCAGACAGAAATGGTACAGTCGCATCAAGAATGAGGGATCATGTACCAAGAACTATAGTAAAAGAAAGAGCAAGAAAACTTATAGAACTTTCTGATTCACTAGAAAAAGAATACTTTAAAAAGTTTATTAATACTGAAGAAGAAGTCTTAGTTGAAGAATTCAAAAATGATTATTATCATGGATTTACAGAAAACTATATACCAGTTAAATTAAAAGAAGCAACACCAAATGAAATAGTTAAAGTAAAACTAACAAAAGAAAACATAAATTATAATTTAGAGGATTAAGGAAACTTAATCTTTTTTTAAAAATAAAAAAACTACTCATAAGAGTAGTTAATAACTTATGGTAGCGACGGAGGGATTCGAACCCACGACCCCCTGGGTATGAACCAGATGCTCTAGCCAACTGAGCTACATCGCCATGATAATAATTTTCACAAGTGAGTTCATTATATCAAATAAAATTCCTATAATCAAGTATTTAAACTTAAAAAATCGAAAAATGTTGTAAAAAAATTAATATAAGATATAATTTAATTAAGGAGTACACTTATGAAGAAAAATATAGTAACAGTAGTATTTAAATATATTAATAAAAAACATAATAAAGAAGAACTATTAAAAGATTTAAATGAACTAATAGAATTATATCCAAAAGACGAAAAGATAATAACTGAATTCATAACTGAAATTAATAAAATAACAGCTTCATCGCTATTAGATATAGAAAGAGATTCTAAAATAGAAGAACTTATACTAAAAAGTGAATATAACATAGGAACAGCAAAAACTATGAGTCCTATGGACGTAGCTAATATGATAGGAGATTTATTTTATCTTGAATGCCTTCCTGCCATAGATCAAGAATTTTTTGACGAAATGGTTGATGCTTGCGTAGAAAATGGTGAAAAAGAATATGCATGGAGACTAGCATTAAATTATGATGGAAGATTTGATATGGATAAAATAGAAACATACTTTATAGATATTAAAGATTCATACTATTTAGCAGAATTAATTAGTATTCAAGATAGTCCAAATTATAGTAGAATAACAACTAAATTAATAAATTCTAAAGATAAAGAATTAATTGAAAAAATATTGTCAAAAAACTATATAGAATTTCCTGATGAATTAAAAACAAAATTAGAAAAATACATAAAACACTAGAAAAAAATAATATTTAATATATAATATATTATACAAAGGAGGATATATATTATGAAGATTATAAGTAATGATGATGTATATATTCAAGGAAATGATTTAGAACAATTATTACAAAATGATAAGACATTCCCGTTAGATATGTATTATGCTTCTACTAAAGGAATGCCGCATGTAAAAAGTTTAACAAAATTTATTAAAATCGAGGGAGAAAAAGCAAAAAAATTTATTAGAAAGAGTACAATAATTCCAGACTTTGGTGATCTTTATACATATAGCATCGAAGAATTAGAAAAAATGATTGAAAGATTGAAAAAAGAAGAATGGGATATGATATGTTCAGATGATACTTTAGGAAGACCTCAAACAGCCGAAGAAAGAATAGAAGGCTATAAAAGAAAGAAAAAAATAGATTATTTATTAGCTCAAATAAGAGAAATGGTAGCATACAAAAGAGGAAAATCAATGTTAGATTATCCAAATATACCAAATCCAGGACATAGAATATTTGAAATAGGTGAACTAAAAGCTACATTATCATTACAAGATGATAAAATAATATGTTATCCGGAAAAAGGAAAAACATTAGATGATATTCCATCACTAGCATTCGAAGTTGCAATAGAAAATTTAAAAGCTGATATGAGAGATTATAGTGATGATTTGGTTTACGATATCGATAGTAGAAGAACTGAAGATGGTAGATATTTTATAACTAGTTTTGAAGCAATAGACGAAAAAACTAATAAACAAGAATTTCAAAGAAGATTCAAAAAGAAATGTTAAGATTAAACTCTTAACATTTTTTATATATTACAATTAAAAGTACTACAAAAACTAAATTAAATGTGTTAAAATGTATAAGGAGGATAGTATGAATAAGACAACAATTATTATAGCGTTTATTTTTATTTTTTTAATTATACTTTTATATATATTAACATTAATTATTAAGAATAAAAGGAAAAAGGACATACTATCAAATATAGATAGATTAACAACTGAAAAGAATCTTATAATGTCTTCTTCTTTAATAACAGAGTTAGCTAAAGCAAGCAAACTAACAAACAATAAAAAAATAGAAGAAGAAGTAGAAGATTGGAAAAAAAGATTAGATAAAATTGAAAAAGTTGATATGCCTAAACTAACAGACGAGTTAGTAGAGGTAGAAACTTTATGTATGAATAAAGAATATGCCGAAGCAAACGAAAAAATAGGTACTGTTGAAAAACATATATTCCATGTTAAAGCTAAATCAATTAAACTATTATCTGAAATTAAAGATTTAACTGAAAGCGAAGAAAGAAATAGAGAAGCTATAACTAAATTAAAAAGTATTTATAGAGAAGTTATATTTAAATATAATAAGAATAAAGATGATTATAAAGAAGTTGCTTCTCCAATAGAATTACAATTTGAAAACATCGATAAATTATTTAGTGCATTTGAAGTGTCAATTCAAAATCACGAATATGAAGAATTAGGTAAAATTGTAAAAGCTCTTGATGATATGATACATAACATTAGTATTGTTATTGAAGAAGCTCCAACAATAGTTTTAATAGCTACTATGATACTTCCAAAGAAAATGAAAGATATTAAGAGTATTGCTACTAGAATGACTAGAGATGGATATAATATAGAATACTTAAATATAGATTACAACATAGAAGAAACTAATAAAAAGATTAGTGAAATAATGGATAGATTAAATGTATTAAATCTACAAGATTCAGTATTTGATTTAAAAACATTAGTTGATTATTATGAAGCAATATATAGTGATTTCGATAATGAAAAACGTGGAAAGAAAGAGTACGAAAGAGGAATCATTAATATAAATGATAGAATAGTTAAAGTAAGTTCAATACTTAGAAACCTTTATGCTGAAATTGATAACCTAAAAGATACTTATGATTTAAGTGATGATGAAATAATGGTTATTGATGAAATAAATAAAGAATTAATACAAGTAAAAGATAGCTTTAAGCTTATAAATGATAGAACTCTATCAAAAGTAATGCCATACTCAAAGTTAAGTAATGAATGTGAAATGGTAGCTGTATCTCTATCAAAGGTAGAAGATAAACTAGAAACTACTCTTAAAAATCTAGGAAGCTTAAAAGAAGATGAAGCAAGAGCTAGAGATCAACTTTATGAAATCAAAAACATAATAAATAATTCTAAATATAAAATTAAAGATTATAATCTTCCAGTTATACCAGATAAATTTTATGTGGAATTAAAAGAAGCATATGACGCTATTAAAGAAATACAAATTGAAATAGATAAAAAACCTATATCAATAAAAACATTAAATTTAAGAGTAGATACTGCAAGAGACTTAGCATTAAAATTATATCAAACAGCATCAAATACTACTAAAACAGCAGCTATGGCAGAAATGGCTATAGTTTATGGTAATAGATATAGATCAAGCAATAGAGAAGTAGAAACAGGATTAAATGCATCATCAAAAGCATTTAACAAGGGGGAATATAAAGATTCTCTTGAAATAATATTAAATACACTTAATATCGTAGAACCTGGTATTCATAAAAAACTTCTAAGTAAAATGGAAAGTTAGGTGGAATTAATGGCAAAAAAGAAAAAATCATCAGAATCTAAAAAGAAATTTAGATATACAAATGAACTCACAGGATTAGTGCTTATATTGTTTTGCATAACTGGTCTTGGTGCATTCGGAGCAGTAGGAAATCTAGTGAAAAAATTCGCTATATTTCTTTTTGGTACTTGGTACTTTATATTATTAGTATTAGGCCTTTGCTATGGAGTATATCTACTAGCAAAAAGAAGTAAACCAGACTTCTTCTCTGCAAGATTAGTTGGAGTATATGCAATAATTTTATCTTTATTGTTGTTCTCACATATCAACTATATTAAAGATACAAATGTAAAAGGAAAAGAAATATTTACAACAACATTTGATAATATAAGTGCTTCATATAACGCAGAAAGCGAAATAAGAAACACTGGTGGAGGAATGATTGGAGCAACAACTTCATGGGCATTCGTTTCATTATTCGATGTAGAAGGAACAACATTCGTATTAGTAATAATCGCAGGATTTGGATTAATAATGTTATTTGATATAACACTTGCAGATATATTTAGAGCAATTATTTCACCATTTAAGAAACTATTTGATAGAAGTGAAAAAGATGAAGAAGAAAAAACTTCTAAGAAACAAGTGCTTAATACAAATGAAATTGTTGAAGATGAAACACCTATTGATAAGAGAGTTGTTATTACAAGTGTTGAAGATTTAGAGCCAAAGAAAGAAGCAACAGTTGGAAATATAGAAGTACCAAAAGTACCTGAACCTGAAGAAGAACCAACAAATGAAGTATATATTAAACCACCTGTAGCTTTATTAAATCCTAATAAAAGTAAGGGTAAAGTTAATTCAACAGAATTTATAGCTTCAAATACTAAGATACTAGAAAGAGTATTTAGTGACTTCGGTATGAGAGCTAAAGTAATAGAAGTTCATGTAGGACCTGCTGTAACTCAATATGAAATGGACTTAGATAGAGGAACTAAAGTTAATAAAGTTCTAAGTATCTCAAGAGAAATTGCATTAGCTTTAGCAGCAAAAGAAGTGAGAATTGAAGCACCAATACCTGGAAAGAATACAATTGGTGTAGAAATACCTAATCAAACAATTATGGCTGTATCAATGAGAGAAATAATGGAAGATTTAGAAAAGAACCCTAAATATAAAGATTCTAAACTAGCAGCTCCTCTTGGTAGAGATATAATGGGTAAAGTAAAATGTGTAGAAATAAATAAAACACCACATATGTTAGTAGCAGGTGCTACTGGTAGTGGTAAATCTGTATGTATAAATAATATTATTGTTTCAATAATCATGAGAGCTACACCAGATGAAGTTAAAATGGTATTAGTAGATCCTAAGAAAGTAGAATTTAATGTTTATGAAGGAATTCCACATCTACTTACACCAGTTGTTACAGACCCTAAAAAGGCAAGCGCAGCACTTCAAAAAATAGTTGTAGAAATGGATGATAGATATGAAACATTCAAAAATAGTGGAACTAAAAATATTCAAACATATAATGACTATATTGAAAGAGAACTTAAAAAGAATCCAGATTGTGGACTTAAGAAAATGCCATTTATATTAGTAATAATAGATGAGCTTGCAGACTTAATGTTAGTAGCAGCGAAAGAAGTAGAAGAGTCAATCATGAGAATAACACAACTAGCAAGAGCAGCAGGAATTCACTTAATAGTTGCAACTCAAAGACCATCAACTGATATAATTACAGGTGTAGTAAAATCAAATATCCCAACACGTATATCATTTGCTGTTTCTTCTTCGATAGACTCACGTACTATTCTTGATATGACAGGAGCAGAAAAACTACTTGGTAAAGGTGATATGCTTTATAAACCAATGGATGAAAACACTCCGACAAGAATTCAAGGTAGTTTCGTTTCAGATGATGAAATTGCAAGAGTAGTAGAATTCGTTAAGAAAAGATGTCATCCACCAAAATATAGTGATAAATTTACAAATCTTGAAGCAAATACTAGTACTGGAGGAGAAACTTCAGGAGGTAATGGTGGTGGAGAACAAAAAGATGTACTATATGATGAAATATTAAATTATGCAATTCGTATGGGACAAATAAGTGCGTCACTAATTCAAAGAAAATATAGTATCGGTTACAATAGAGCAGCTCGTATAATGGATCAATTTGAGGAAAAAGGAATAGTTGGTCCAGCTAAAGGTTCAAAACCTAGAGATGTATTAGTAAAACTAGAAGAACCTAAGGAGTAAATATGAATAAAAAAGAATTAATAATATTATCTGTGGTAATACTAGCTGCAATAATAATATGTGTAATAATTACTTTAAAAAATAAAGAAGAAAAAATAGATGAAACACCTACAAAAGATAATAATATTTATAATATAAAAGTAGATCAAAAATATAGTAAATCAAAAGATAAATTCACTATAATTTTTACAAACGTAAAAAGTAATTTATATGTAAAAGAGTATGGAAAAGATACTGAAAAATTAAAAGGAAATAGTGAAGAAACAGTAATTATTGAAGATTTAGAACCAGGGTCAAAACATTTATACCTTGTTAATGACATTGTAGGTAAATCATCATCAGAAAGAAAAATAACAGTAGAGTTACCTTATTACAACGAATTTTATACAAGAACTGAATGTGAACCATATAGAAAGAAATTAAAAATATGCGCTTCGCAATTCTTAAACTATAAAGTTACTGAAGAAATGTTTGAAAATAGTATTAAAAATTATAATACTAACTACGATAATTAGGAGGTTAAAATGACAGTACATATAGAAGCAGAAAAAGGACAAATAGCAAAAAGAGTATTAATGCCTGGAGATCCAAATAGAGCAGAATATATTGCTAAAAAATATTTAGAAAATCCAGTTTGTGTAAATAAACTAAGAGGTGAACTTGCATTTACTGGAACTTATAAAGGAGTACCTGTAACAGTATTCTCAAGTGGTATGGGAATCGGAAGCATGGGAATATATAGTTATGAATTATTTAATGATTATGATGTTGAATCAATTATAAGAATAGGTACAGCAGGAAGTTATACTGAAGAATTCAAATTATATGATATCCTTGTAGCAGACTCTTCTTATTCAAAAACATACTTTGATGAAGAAGCGGGAAGAGAAGATATAGAAATAATTAATTCTTCAGGTGACTTAAACGGTATTATAATGGAAACAGCAGCACTTAAAAGAATCAATGCAAGACTTGGAAGAGTACATACAACCGAAGCATTCTATACTGAAAATAAAGACTATAAGAAATTTACTGATATGGGATGCAAAGCAGTAGAAATGGAAACATATGCATTACTATATAATGCTAAAAAATTCTTAAAAAAAGCAACTGCTATACTAACTATTAGTGATAATTTAATAACACATGAAGAAATTGATCCAAAAGCACGTGAACAAAAATTAGATGAAATGATATTCTTAGCTTTAGAATCAATAATAAAAAATCAATAATTGTAAATAATATAAAAGAAGATATATAGTCTTCTTTTTATAATTTATGATATAATAGAGAAACTAAGAAAGAGGTTAACATGGAATACAAAAAAATAGTAGAAAACAACTATACCTTACATTTAATAAATACAGATAGATTTAAATCAATGAATATAGTAGTATTCTTAACAAAGAAATTTGATAAGAATGATATACCCTTTGGTAATTTATTATGTAAGAATATGGTTTATACTTCAAAAAAATATAATACTAAAAATAAAATGGCAATAATTGGAGAAGAACTTTATGGTGCTTCAGTAAGCGCATCATTCGGAATATCAGGGAAAACTGAATCATATGTATTCTCACTTGATTTTTTAAATCCTAAATATACAGACAATGACTATTTAGATAAATCAATAGATTTCTTATGTGAAATACTATTTAATCCTAATGTAAAAGATAATGCATTCGAACCTAATTATTTCAATATAACAAAAAAAGATGCAATAAGTAGTGTATTATCTGTAAAAGACAAACCAAATCTATATGCTAGAATAGAGTATTCAGCATTAATGTATAAAGGAACAGAAACAGCTTATAGTAGTATTCCTATTCTAAAAGATTTAGAAAAGATAACTGAAAAAGATTTATATAAAGAATATACTAAATTATTTAATGGAGACTATAAAATAGATATCGCAGTATATGGAGAACTTGATGATAGAGTTAAAGATATTATAAATAAGAAATTTAAGAATGTTAAAGGCAATAATAATAAACTAGAAATGTACATTAAACATAATTATAGTAGTGAAGTAAATGAAAAAGTAGATTCTCTTCCATTTAATCAGTCAAAACTTTATATTGGATATAGATTAAAAGATTTAACTACTCATGAATTAAATCATGTACTTAGAGTTTATAATACAATATTGGGTACTATGAATGATTCTATACTATTTAATGTAGTAAGAGAAGAACATTCATTATGTTACTCAATTGGTTCATATTATTCAAAATATAATCCATCTCTAACTATATATGCTGGTATAAATAAAGTGAATTATGAAAAATCAGTAGAATTAATAAAAGAATGCGTAGAATCTATGAAAGACAAAAAAGTATTAGAAAGACTATTTGATTCAGCTAAAAAAACAATAAATACATACTTAAATAACTTCTATGATGATTTAACTTCTCAAATAAATCTTTATTATCAAAGAGAATTTGATACTTTAGAAGATATAGAAACACTAAGAGAAAATATAAATGCTGTAACAATAGACGAAGTAATCAAACTAAATGAAAAGATATCATTAAGTACTATTTACTTATTAAAGGGGGATAACTAATGATAGTAAAAACATTCAAAAAAGTAGATGAAAAAATATATACAGAAAAACTAGATAATGGTTTAGAAGTATATTTATATAAGACTGATAAAACAAAGAATTTCTATATTACTATTTCAGTTAAATATGGCGCTAGAATTACAAAATACAAAAAAGGTAATAAAGTAGTAGATGTTATTCCAGGCTCAGCACACTTCTTAGAACATAAAGTAATGGCTTTATCAGAAAATAAAGAAATATCAAAAAGAATAAATGATTTAGGAAGCCTTGCAAATGCATGGACTAGTTACTATGGAACAAATTATAATATCTTCGGAAGCATTAATTTAATAGAAAACTTAAAATTACTTTTAGATATATTCTATAATACAAATATAACTGAAAAATCAGTTGAAGAAGAAAAAGGTATTATAGGAGAAGAAATAGATATGTATAAAGATCAAATAGATAGCCTTATGTACACTAAACTATTTGATAATCTATTTAATAAAGCTTATTGTAAACATACTGTTGTAGGTGAAAGAGAAGACATTGAAAAGATAACAGCTAAATCATTAAATAATGTTTATAATGACTACTATGTACCTAACAATACATTTATAGTAGTGACAGGTAACTTTGACACGGAAGAAGTAATGACAACAATAAAAGAATACATGAAAAAACTAAATCAAAAACCAAAAGAATTACCTAAAAGAATAAAAGAAAAAGAAGTTGAAACAGTAAGCATTCCATACGAAGAAATAAAGAAAGATATGGAAAACACAAGAGTAAAATATGCTATTAAAATGAAAAAGAATATCTTTGGTATAAAAGATGATAATATACTAAAAGATTACTTAGGAATAATATTATCTAATAACTTTTCAGCAACTTCAGAACTCTTTGAAAGATATAAAGATAATGAAATAGTAATAGGTATGAACTACGGAATAAACGTAATAGATGATTATCTAATTATAAATATAAATGCTCTTACTAATGATGGAAACAAATTTATTGAAAATATAGAAAAAGATATAAAGAAATTAAAACTAAATGAAGAAGAATTTGAACGCAAGAAAAAGAAATATTTAAAGAGCTATATACTAGATTTTGATAATATTGAAGACGTTGAATATCTAATAAGTTTATCATTAATGATGGATGGTAAAATAGACTATAATGAGTATGATAAACTAGTTAATCTAAATTATAAAGAAGCAAATAGAATAATGAAATTGATAAATTACGATAATGTTTCTATCATAAGAACTATCAAGTAAAATATTATTTTAATGATTGAATAGATACTCCTTATTATGATATAATGATTAATAGAATAATAAGGAGTTTTTATATGTTTGGAAATGTAATATCAGTAAGTGATTTAACAATTAAATTAGAAAATACTTCAAAAAGAGTAGAGACATCTTTACTAGGAGTTCATATTGTTTTTGAAAATAAGTATAAAATAGTAGCAGAAATAACATCTATTACTCGTGAAGAAATAGAATGTATCATGGTAGGAGAATTTATTAATAATGTATTTAATAGTGGTATAGTTCATAAACCTAGTCATGATTCAAAGGTAAGAATAATTAATTCGGAAGAAGTAATAGCTTTAGTAGGTAAACAAGATGTTGATACTAAAACTGATTTATATGTTGGCAAGTCACTAATATATGATGGTTTTAACGTTTCAGCAAACATAGATAATTTCTTTTCAAATCACTTCGCAATAATCGGAAACACTGGTAGCGGAAAGAGTTGTAGTGTCGCAAGACTATTCCAAAATCTATATTATAGACAAAAATATGTACCAATAAATTCAAATATAGTATTATTTGATGTATATGGCGAATATAAACCAGCATTAGATAGAATTAATCAAACTAAATACTGTAGATGCAAACATGTAACAACAGACGTAAGAGATACGGTAAATGCAGATATAGTTAAAATACCACCATATTATTTAGAAGTTGACGATTTAGCATTACTACTTAATGTTGATACTCCTTCACAAATACCAATAATAGAAAAAGCTTTAAAACTAGTTTATCTATTTACTGAAGATGAAGATAAAGTAATAGCTCATAAAAATAATATAATTGCTAAAGCAATATTAGATATTCTAACAGGTGGAAAAGAATCAACTCAAATAAGAGATCAAGTTATTGCTGTATTATCTACGTTTCATACTAAAGATATAAACCTAGAAAGTAAGATAGTACAACCAGGTTATACAAGAACATTAAGACAATGCTTAAATGTAGATCAAACAGGTAAAATTAATACAATACAATTAGTTATGGAATACTTAGATAAATTCACTGATACTGAATTAAAACTAGAAAATTCTATGAAACCACAACAATATAATTTAAAAGATTTATATAATGCATTTGAATTCGCTTTAATAAGTGAAGGTGTATTAAAAAGTGATAAAGTTTATGATATGAATAATATCTTAAAGGTAAGATTAGATGCAATAATTAATAGTGATTATGGAAGATATTTTGAAGTTGATGGATATATTCCAAAAGAAAGATATATAAGAGATTTATTTACAACAAGAAGAGGGGAAAAAGCACAAATAATAAACTTTAACTTAAATTATGTAGATGAAAGATTTGCTAAAACACTTACTAAAATATATTCTAAATTATTCTTAAATTACGCGATATCTCTTGAAGCCCGTGGTGGCTTCCCATTACAAATAATCTTAGAAGAAGCACATAGATATGTTCAAAATGATGATGATATTAGAAATATAGGATATAACATATTTGATAGAATAACAAAAGAGGGTAGAAAATATGGAATTGTTTTAGGACTTATTACACAAAGACCAAGTGAACTTTCTAATACAGCTTTAAGTCAATGTTCCAATTACATAGTACTTCGTATGTTCCACCCAGAAGACTTAAAAATTATAAAAAGTATGACTCACAGTATCGCAGAAGAAGATATAGAAAAATTAAAAGCTTTAAGACCAGGCGTAGCGTTATGCTTTGGAAATGCATTTAATATTCCAGTATTTGTAAAAATAGATAAACCTGATCCTACACCTGATTCAAATAATGCTCATATAGGTACTGAATGGTTTAAAGAACCAACAGAAATACTAAGAGATAGACAATTACAAGCACAAAAAAATACTATTGATATTACTCAATAGTATTTTTATTTTATCTTTATCTTATAATATATGGATCAGCTGAAGTACCAGTACCTGATTTATAGAAAGCTCTTTTATTAATATGAGTTGTTACATATAACTTTCTTTGACCACTACATTTAGATGAAACAAAATATCCTTTAATTGAATAAAATGATGAATCTGATGTTCCATCAACTCCTGTTATAGACCATCCAGTTGTTTCTAATTTAGAAGCCAAGAAATTATAATTACTACAAGAATAATTACCAGCAACCTTGCAATTTTCATCTAAACTTGCTCTCATAACTTCGTAAGGAGTTAAAGTACCAAATAAGTATTTATTAGTAGATTTTATAGAACATTCAGTAGAACCATCTTTTGTTGTATCAGCAGTAGTTCTTTTTGCTACACATAATTCTTTAGCGACTAATTTATTTTTATATGTATCACTTAAAACTTTATCATTACCAGCAAGAGCAACAAGAGTATCTTTAAGTCTACTTATTTCAAAATCATTATATCCATAGCTTGAATGTTTTTCTTCATTATATCTATCATCCCAAGCATATCTATCATCAGTACCAACAGTACTTTTAATTTTTACACTTCCATCACTTTCAATACTAACGATTTGCCATAAATATGGTTTTTGATCTTTTTTGTTTTTACCATAAGTACCAAATTGAACATAGTTATTATTAATTTCACCTCTAAAGTAATAACCGCCATTTCCATCAGAATATAATCCTGAACCAGTTTCCACAACAGGATTATTTTCACTAACTACTTTATAGAACTCTTTAGTTTCATAGCTTCCAGGACAATTTAGATAAGGAATATAAGAATAGTTATCGGCATACTTTGTAACAACTATTTGAATAGTACACTTATCACCATCTTTAAGCATTTCATTTAATGGTTTAATATAATTGCCTTCAACTAATGTACTATAACTCATATTATATTCTCCATCAGCTGTAGGTAACGCAGTAGGATTACTCTTATAATAACTTTTAGCTGCTTCAGTTACTTTTGTTTCAAATACTTCATAAGTATAATAATGAGGTTTAACAACAGATATTATCCATACTACAATAAGTAAAAGTACAATTAAACCTACAATCGAAGAACCTATAATTACTATAGTCTTCTTATTCATTGATTCTAACATTTAAATACACATCCTTTTTATAAAATAATTATACAATATAACTCATCTTTAAACAATTACTTATTCATTAAAATATTAAATATTTCTTCTACACTTTTATTATCTTTTTTAGAAATATAATTAGGAATAATATGTAAGTGATAATGCTTAACCTCTTGTAAATTACCATTGTTTTGAACAAGTCTATATCCATTAGGTTTAAGTTTAGAATCTAAAAGTTCTAATAGTATTTTACTTGCTTTATGAACTTCACTTATATATTCTTCGGTAATATCATAAGCATCTTTAAAATGTTTCTTTGGAATAATTAATGTGTGTCCCATACTAATAGGGTTAACATCTAAAAAACATTTAACATAATCATTTTCATACACTGTGTATGATGGAATATCTCCATTAATAATTTTACAAAATATACAATCCATTTCTCTTCACCAATATTATTATATATTAAATAAACTTTAACTTCAATTATTATATTTATTATGCTCAGGATAATATTATATGTGTATATTATAATAGGTGGTAGTATGAAAGATAAAAATGATTTTCCTATGAAAGATAAAAATATAGTATATTTTGATAACGCAGCAACTACATTTAAACCATATAGAGTTATTGATAAAATAAATGAATACTATTTAGACTATAATGCAAATTCACATAGAGGAGACTATGATATTAGTTTTAAAGTAGATGATGAAATAGACTATACTAGAGATTTAGTAAAAATGTTTATAAATGCAAAACGTAAAGATGAAATAATATTTACTAAAAACACAACAGAATCATTAAACTTAGTAGCCTTTGGATTCTTTTTAAATTATTTAAGCGATGGAGACGAGATAATACTATCAAGTAGTGAGCATGCATCAAATATACTTCCTTGGTTAATATTATCTGCTAAAAAGAAGATAAAAATAGTATTTGTTGACTCTAAAGATGAAAAATTAAATATTGAAGATATAAAAGACAAAATAACTTCAAGAACGAAACTAATTTCAGTAGCTGAAATAACGAATGTAAGTGGAGACAAAAGAGATATTAAAAGTATCTGTGCGTTAGCACATAAATATGGAATACTTGTTGTAGTAGACGCTGCTCAAAGTGCTCCTCATATAAAGATAGATGTTCAGGATACTGAAGTTGATTTCATAGCTTTTTCAGCCCACAAAATGTGTGGACCAACAGGAGTAGGAGTACTTTATGGTAAAATGGAATTATTAAAGAAAATGTTACCATATACATTTGGTGGTGGCATGAATGAAAACTACAATGAAGAACACTTAGAACTAGTAGAAATCCCATATCGTTTTGAAGCAGGAACACCAAATATAGCAGACATAGTAGGATTTTCTGAATCAATAAAATTCTTAAATGAAATTGGAATGGATACAATAGAAAGAAAAGAAAAATATTTAAGAAAATACTTAATAGAAGAATTAGAGAAAATACCATATATAAAAATATATAATAAATATAATGAAGGAAGCACTGTAATTATTAATATAGATGGAATAATGTCAGGAGACTTAGGGCTTTATCTTAATACAAAAGGTATATGTGTTAGAAGTGGAAAACACTGTGCTAAAATGGGAGATAATAAAGAAGATACAGTTAGAATAAGTTTATATTTTTATAATACTTATGAAGAAATAGATATTTTAATAGATGCATTAAAGAAAAAACAAGAAATTTATAATTTTGCTGGTTTTTAAATTTTAATATAAAAAACATACTAAATAATTATAAAATTTCTAAAATAAAAAATAAATTTTATAGTGAAAACACTACTCAATAATCAAATTATAGCTGTTTGTTATTAAAAATTTATTATGTTATATTCCTCTTACGAAAGGAGGAAATATGTTAAATCAAGTAGTTTTAGCAGGTCGTTTAGTTGCAGACCCAGAAATAACAACAACTGAAAATAATAAAAAAATGACTATTATAACAGTTGCCGTTCCAAGAGCATATAAAAATATGGAAGGATCTTATGATACAGACTTCATAAAATGTGTTCTATGGGCTGGAATCGCAGAAACAACATGCGAATATTGTAAAAAAGGTGATATTGTTGGTGTAAAAGGTCGTATCCAAGTAAATAGTTATGAAAAAGATAACGAAAAGAAATATAGTATGGAAGTAGTCGCAGAAAAAGTTTCATTCTTAAGTAGTAAGAAAGCAGATTAATTCTGCTTTTATTTCTTAATGAATAAAATAATGTATAACTATTATGTTTCAAACATATATAAAAAATAAATATGAATTATTATGATGAAATAAAAGAACAATTAATAAAAAAAGAAATATATGATAAGGTTAAAGAATATTCAAAAGATAAATATAAAGTTAAAGTATATTATGAAATTGGAAAACTTTTAAATGAAGCAGGAAAAGAGTACGGAAAAAATATAATAAAGCAATATGCGGAAAAATTAATAATTGAAGTTGGAAAGAAATATAATGAATGAACTCTTTATGGAATGAGAAAATTTTTTGTAGTATTTAGTAATGAAAAATTGAACCCATTGGGTTCAAAATTAAGTTGGAGTCATTATAGAGAATTATTAACGATTAAGAATATTGATGCAATTATATATTATATAGATATTTGTGAAAAGAATGGTTTATCAAAAAGAGAATTACAAGAAAAAATAAAGTGCCACGAATATGATAGATTAAGTTATGAAACAAAAATTAAACTTATAGAATCAAAAGAATTAAAAGTAGACGATTTAATTCCAAATCCTATTATCATAAAATCAAACTCTTTAAAAGAAAATTTATCAGAATATGCATTAAAACAAGTAGTATTAAATGATATAGATAATTTTTTAAGACAGTTAGGAGTTGGATTTGCATACTTAGGCAATGAATACAAAATAAAATTAGGAGATAGATATAATTATATAGATTTACTTTTATATAATATCAAATACAAATGCTATGTAGTTGTAGAACTTAAAACTAATGAACTCAAGAAAGAGCATACTGGACAAATTATGACTTATATGAATTATATTAATAATAATATTAAAACTATTGAAGATAATGATACAGTAGGTATTATTATTTGCAAACAAGACAATGAATATGTAATTAAATATTGCAGTGATAAAAGAATTATTGCAAGGGAATACAAACTAATATAAGATTGTATAAAGCAAAATCTTAAACAAATTACTAATGATTAAATAATATAATTTGGTGTAATAATTAACGTTCTTATTTTTAAAAAACATATTTTAAATGAACGTATTTTATAGTATAATATTCTATAGGATAGGTGAAATATGAAAGCAGTTGAAATTACAGAAAAAATAAATAATAAAGTAAAATTAGAATATAAAGAAATAGAATATATGGTTAATAGCTATGTAAAAGGTAGAATTAATGATGAAACCATGAGTAATTTTGTATGGGCTATATACAATAATGGACTTTCTATGGACGAAACATATTATCTTACTGATGTAATGATTAAAAGTGGCGAAACAATAGATTTATCATCAATAAATAAAAAAGTAGTGGACAAACATTCAACTGGTGGAGTAGGAGACAAAATCACCTTAATCGTTTCTCCGATAGTTGCATGTGCAGGAGTAGCAGTTCCAAAAATGAGTGGAAGAGGTTTAGGACTTACTGGAGGAACAGTAGATAAATTAGAAAGCATCACTGGCTATAAATTAAAACTAAGTAAAAAAGATTTCTTAAAAATGTTAGACACAGTAGGTTGTGCAGTAATAAGTCAAAGTGAAAAAATAGCTGTCGCAGATAAAAAAATATATGCTCTTAGAAACGAAATCGGAGCAGTAGACTCAATACCACTTATCGCAAGTTCTATAATGTCAAAAAAGATTGCTAGTGGAAGCGATGTAATAGTTATAGACCTAAAAGTAGGTAAAGGTGCATTTATGAAAAACATAAAAAGTGCAACTTCACTTGCTAAAACAATGGTAAAACTAGGAAACTATTATAATAAAAAAGTAATTTGCACTTTAAGTGATATGAACATACCATTAGGCAAAAATATAGGAAACGCTCTTGAAGTAAAAGAAACAATAGACTTCTTTAATGGAATATATGATAAAAGACTTTATGAGCTAGCTGTATATATATCTAGTTTAATGATAAGTAGTGCTAAAGGTATAAGTCAAAGAGAAGCTAAAAAGTTAGTTATAAATCTACTAGAAAGTGGTCATGCTAAAAATAAATTCTATGAATGGATTAAAGCACAAGGTGGAGACATCAAAAAATTAAAAGGAAAATCTAAGAAATACATTGTAGTTTCTACTAAAGAAGGATATATAAATAATATTGATTCGTTAAAATTATCTCAATTAGTATTTGATTTAGGTGCTGGAAGACATAAAAAGACTGATAAAATAGACTATAGTGTGGGTGTTGTACTAAATAAAGTACTTGGAGACAAAGTAAGAAAAGGCGATATTTTAGGAACAATATACTATAATAAAAAAGTAGATGATATGGCTAATATACTAGAAGAATCATTCAAAATAGAAAAGAAAAAGAAAAGACCTAAAAAAATAATAATTAAAACTATAAAATAAATTCTAAATGAATTTATTTTTTTATTATGTAAATACTATTAATATGAAAAAAATAATATTAAGTATTTTATTACTACTACCATTCAGTATAAACGCTATAGAAAAAATAAAAATTAATAATGAAGATTTATCTCCTTACTTTGATAACAAAATTAAAAAGTATAACTATTTTACTAATGAAGATGAAATAAATATAAATGTAAAGAGTTCAAAAGATGAAATAATAAGTGGAGATGGGATATTTGAGTTAATTGATAAAGAAAGTACATTTATAGTTTCATCAGATAAATATGGAGACTTTATAATAACTGTATTTAAAAACTATAGAGAAACAAAAAATAAAGGTGAACTTCTATCTTTAGATATTGAAGGATATAATTTAAATTTTAATAAAGATATTCATGAATATGATTTAAATATTTTAGATGAGGAAAACTTAAATATAACGTATGAATTAAATAATGAAAACACAGATGTTAAAGTAATAGGTAATGGTAACTTTAATAATACAAAAAATGTTATAAAAATAATTTTAGATAATGAAGAAGAATACACTATAAATGTTTTTAAATCACAAAAAGTTTCAAAAATAGAGAATACTGTAACTAAAACTAAGACAATGAGTTACGCAAAAAAAGAAATAGTAAAATATATAATAATTACTATTTCTTGTACTTTAATATTTTTATTTTATAAATTAGTGTTTATTTCAAAGACTACTTTGAATGTTTTACCAAATACTCTTCATAAGTAACATTTTCTGTAAATACTTTAGTAGCTAAATCAACGCCTAAGTATCTATAATGCCAAGGTTCATAACCATAACCAGTTATGAATTCTTTTCCTTTTGGGTATCTTTCTATAAAACCATATTTATATGAATTAGCTTTTAACCATTTATATTCTTTAGTTTGATCAAACCTTTCTTCAGTATCATTAAGGTCAACTGCTAAACCTAATTGATGTTCTGAATAACCTGGTTTAGCTGAATATAATAAAGCATGTTCAACACCATTCTTTTTAACTGAGTTATTATATAAACCACTTTGTTTACCTTCTGTTCTATACCCAGATATTACAAGTAAGTTAATTCCATCTTCACGAGCAGCATTAATCATTTTCATAAGTGGCTCAGAAGCAACTCTTTTAATTTTATGTCCACGAGAACTATATTCTTTACTTAATGTAATTAAATCGTCAGCTTCATATTTATTAGGTAATTTATGATATTTATTAACTAAAGCATCTACATCATTGTAATTTGTTATTTCAACAGGGTCTGTATAAAATTCATTATCAAGCCCAATCTCTACATAAATTACAACATTATCAGTAGTGTAATCACTATGTTTATCATAATACTTTTGATATCTCATAGTATTTTCAACTTTATAATATGGACTAGATATAAACAAAGATATATCTTTATACTTTTCAGTTAATAAATACTTTTTAACATCAACATTACTTATTTTAGTAGAAATTAATTCTACATCTTTAACATCATATCCTAAATCTAAAAGTTCTTCTTTATATACATATTCTTCTTTATTTATTTCTTTTCCACCACTTGTATCTTTATCATTTTCTGGATTATTTATATCTTTAATACATATAATTGCACCCCATAACATAAGAGCACTAATTATAAATATAGTTGTTCTTTTAATAAAAACTTTAACGTTATCTTTAAGATGTCTTCTTCTTAATTTCATCTATATCACATCCTTAATTATATTATACTATAACAAAAAATAATTAAGAATATATTTTTAAAAATTGACACTTTAAATTCATATTTTTCACACAAATTCTTTCTATTATTAAATTGAAAGGAAGGAAAATATTACTTAGATAATAAAGATGTTGGAAAATCAAATGATGATGAATTGTCTCTTCTTAGAAGTAAAAGTATAGGCTTTGTAATTCAACACTTTAACTTACTTCCTAAACTAACTGCAATTGAAAATGTAATGGTACCACTTTTATATCAAGGATGCACTGAAAAAGAAGCTTATAATCGTTCAAAAGAAGCATTAAAACAAGTAGGCTTATCTCATAGAATAAATCATTTACCAAATGAACTTTCAGGTGGTCAAATGCAAAGAGTATCAATAGCAAGAGCAATAGTGTCAAAGCCTAAACTAATTTTAGCAGATGAACCAACAGGAGCAGTAGATACCAAAACTGGAGAAGAAATAATAAAAATATTTGAAGATTTAAATAAGAATGGACAAACTATAATACTTATAACACATGATTTAAATATAGCGAGTAGAGCAAAAAGAACATTAAATATTAAAGATGGACAAATAACAGGAGAGAATCATGAGAATAAATAATTTGATAAAAATAGCATATAAAAACATAAAATCAAATAAATTAAGATCTACTCTTACAATGTTAGGATTAATAGTAGGTATTTCATCTGTAATTATATTAGTAGGCATCGCAGAAGGAAGCACTACAAGTGTTATAAATGAAGTTTCATCTCTTGGAAGCAATATACTATCTTTAAATATTACAAGTAGTGACTATAGTATTAAATATGAAGATGTAAGCAAATTATCTAAAATTGATAATATAGAATCAACTTCAGCATATAAAAGCGTTAGTGCTACAGTATCTAGAAATAATGAAACTAGTAGTAAAACATCAATAATAGGAACAGATAATAACTATATAGACATTTCTTCTCTTAAACTAGAAAAAGGTAGAAATATTTCAATAATAGATATTGAAAATAAAAATAAAGTATGTATTTTAGGTAGTAGTGCTGCAGAAGAATATTTTAATCTTTCAAACCCAATAAATGAAACTATAAAAATTAATAATGATAATTATACCGTAATAGGTGTATTAGAAGAATCAGGTTCATCGTTTGGAAGTAGTACTGATAACAGTATATTAGTACCAATAACAACAATAAAATATTTAAATACAGACACTAAAGTTAATAGTATTTTATTAAAAGTAGAGGATACAAGTAATATAAATAAAAGTATATTAAATGTAGAAAACAATGTAAGAAGTGAATTTCAAATTTCAACCGATTATTTCACTGTGACATCAAGTAGTAGTATTTTAGAATCTATGGATAATATAACAAATACTTTAACTTTATTATTAGGTGGAATCGCAAGTATTTCTCTTATAGTAGGTGGAATAGGTGTTATGAATGTAATGCTTGTAAGTGTAAGTGAAAGAACAAAAGAGATAGGTATTAGAAAAAGTTTAGGTGCTAAAAGAAAAGATATAATGTATCAATTCTTAATAGAATCATTAATGCTTTGCATAACAGGAGGAATACTTGGTATTATCTTTAGTGTACTTATAGGCTACATAATATCGATATTTAATATTTCATTTACTTTATCAACTACAATAATAATATTGTCAGTTACAATCTCATTATTTATAGGATTAATATTTGGAATATTCCCAGCATACAAAGCATCATCATTAAACCCTATAGATGCACTTAGAAGTGAATAAAAAAGAACTATTATAAAGCTAATAGTTCTTTTATTTTTTTATTAGTATTTTTAAGTTTACCTACAATTATATATGAAATTATTGCTAAGATATCACCACTTACTAAATCAATAAATACATGTTGTTTAGTAAATAATGTAGCCATCATAATAAGAATAGACATAATAGTTGTAAGAATTTTTAAATAAGTAGGGGCTTTTTTACATTCAAACATATATAAGATAAATAACATACTAACAGCACAATGTAAACTTGGAAAACAGTTTTGAGCAGGAGTATCTACCCAAAATACTATTCTAGCCATTAATTCAAGAATATTAGTGCCAGTAACAATTGGTCTATCTACATAAGTAGGATATATTATAAATATTATGTTTGCAATCACAGTAGAAAGTGCATAGGAGATAAAATACTTAGTAAAAATATTCTTATCTTTTTTATATAAATAATACGGAATTAAAAATATTAATAAATACCATATACAATAAGGAATAATAAACCATACATTAAATGGTATCTTACTATCAATAACACCACCAATTAAATTAGGATTACTACCAAATAATTTAGATATAAAATAGCATAAAGATTGAAATGCTATTAATGCTACAGTAAGTATTAAAGGTTTATATTCTATTTTTTTCATATACATCACAAGAAAATTATACTATAAATTCTAAACTTAATAAAGTTGTTATTACTCATTAATCTTAATCTTTTTTATTAGTACTAGAAAAATAATTAATTTTTTTGTATAATGTATGCGAGGTGAAGGGGATATGGCAAAACAAACAATATGTTTAGTTGGAAGACCTAATACTGGCAAAAGTACTTTATTTAATAGAATAGTTGGTAAAAAAGTAGCTATTATTGAAGACAAACCAGGAGTAACAAGAGATAGAATTTATAGTGAAGCATCCTACAAAGAAAAACCATTTTATTTAATAGATACAGGTGGTATAGATTTAAGTGAAGGAGACTTCAACGAAGAAATTCGTATGCAAGTAGAAGTTGGTATTGAAGAAAGTGATACTATCATTTTTGTAGTGGATGCTAAAGATGGACTTACTACTAATGACTTACTTATTCGTGATATGTTAAAGAAACAAGATAAGAAAGTTATTGTTGCTATTAATAAAGTTGATAACAAAACTGGGCAAGAAAATATATACGAATTTTATAGTTTAGGTTTTGATGAATATATTCCTATTTCAGCAGAACATGGTACTGGAGTTAATGATTTATTAAAGATTGTAACTGATGATTATGAGCCAGGATATGAAGAAGAAGATAATAATATTAAGATTGCTGTTATTGGGAGACCTAACGTAGGTAAATCAAGTTTAGTAAATGCTCTTCTAAATGAAGAAAGAGTAATTGTTAGTAATGTAGCTGGTACTACTAGAGATGCTATCGATACAAAATTCACTTATAATAAAGAAGAATACACGCTAATAGATACAGCAGGGCTTCGTAAAAAAGGTAAGATATTTGAAGCGGTAGAAAAATATAGTCTATTAAGAAGCATGAAAGCAATAGATAGAAGTGATGTATGCTTACTAGTACTTGATGCTACAACTGGTATTGTGGAACATGACAAACATATTGCAGGTTATGCTTTAGAAGCAGGAAAACCAGTAGTAATCGTAGTTAATAAATGGGATACAATAGAAAATAAAGATGAAAGTATGAAAGAATGGAAGAAATCTATTAGTCACAATTTCCAATTTATGGACTATGCTAAAATAGTATTCTTAAGTGCACAAACTAAAAAGAGAATACACACTCTTATGCCAGAAGTATTATCATCTTATGAAAACTCTATCAAAGAAGTTAAAACAAGCATTATAAATGATATTATAAGAAATGCATTCATAGAAACCCCACCAGCATCATATAAAGGTAAAAAACTAAAAGTATATTTCACACATCAATCAGGTACAAAACCACCAAGATTCGATATAGAAGTAAACTCAAAAGGATTAGTACACTTTTCATACTATAGATATTTAGAAAACAAAATAAGAGAAAATATAGATTTTAGTGGAACACCAATAATAATACAATTTAAAAATAAAGGAGAAAAAGAATTATAGAAATATAGTTCTTTTTCTTTTAAAACAATATTTATTTTAGTATAATAAACTTATGAAAAAAGAAGTAAAAGATAAAACTAAAAAAACTAAAAATAGTATATGGACATATATTAAGAAATGTGCCCCATATTTTGCCAAAGAAAAGAAAGCAGTAATTACACTAATATTATTAAGTTTAGTACTAAGTATATTTAATTCGTTCACTCCAGCATTGCTTGCAAATATATTAGATTATGCTACTAGTAGTAAATTAGATTTAGCAATAAAATATACTTTTTTAATATTCTTATTAGCATTATTTATGGAATTTATAGATAATATAATCTTTACAAGAGCATTTGTAAAAGTACAAGAAACAGTAACAAATAATATTAAAAAAGATGTAATAAGTAGTTACTTTGACATAGACAATAAAGAACTATTAAAAACATCAAGCGGAATATTTTTAACAAGAATTACAGAAGACCCTAATAATGTAGTAAATGCATTTAATGCTTTAAGAGCAAACGTTTCTAGAATACTTTCGAATATATTTGTATTTGTATATATATTTTATATAAACTTTGTATTAGGTGTTATCACAGTTCTTGGTACTATAACAGTATACTTAATAGAAAAAAGAGCTATGGATAAATGGAATGCTTATAAGAAAAGAAGAAATAAATTAAGAGATAGAAATGTAACTGTAATTAATGAAGGAATAAGAGGTTCACACGATATTAAACTTTTAAATATAGTTGAACATTTTAAATCAAAAATAAATGGTAATTTGGATGAACTTTATACTGATACAATAAAAAGTATGAAAACAGATAGTAATTATACATTTGCAAGATCAGCAGCAGTTTATGTTTTTACAGCAGTAATAATCATACTATCAATATATTTTGTTAAGTTTGATATTATAGCAGTATCATCACTAATCGCAGTATTCTTATATAAAGATAGATTATTTACTTCAGTATTATATTTAGCTTGGTCAGAAAGACAATTAAAAGAATTTGCTTTATCAGCAGAACGTATCTTTGAAGTAATAGATCACACTAAATATGAAAAAGAACACTACGGTAATAAAAGAGTTAATGAGCTATACGGAAAAATTGAATTTAAAAATGTACACTTCAAATATGATAAAGATGAAGTATTAAAAGGAGTAAACTTCTCTATAGAACCAAAAGATACTGTCGCAGTCGTAGGTAAGAGTGGTAGTGGTAAAAGTACTATTATTAACTTATTAAGTAAAGTTTATGAAGTTACTGAAGGTGAAATATTAATAGATGGAAATAACGTTAATGATTTAGATAAATTTAGTCTTAGAAATAATATCGCAGTTATAAGTCAAAAACCATATTTATTCAATATGACTATTAAAGAAAACTTACTTTTAGTAAATCCAGATGCATCACAAAAACAAATAGAAAATGTTTGTAAAATATGTGAACTTCATGATTATATAATGACTCTTCCTAAAAAATATAATACTTTAGTTGGAGAAGGTGGAGTAACACTAAGTGGTGGCGAATGTCAAAGAGTTGCGATTGCAAGAGCACTTCTAAGAAAAACTAATATCATATTGTTTGATGAAGCAACAAGTGCGCTAGATAATGAAACACAAGCAAACATTCAAAAAGCAATAAATAATATAAGCAGTGAATATACAATGTTAATCGTAGCTCATAGACTTTCAACTATAAAAGATTGTAACAAAATAATAGTAGTAAACGATGGAAAAATATGCGGAGTAGGTAGTCATAAAGAACTATATAAGAATAACGAAATATATAGAACTTTATATGAAAATGAACTACAAAAGGAAGAAAATGACGAGAATTGATATAGAGCTAGTAAAAAGAGGAATTTTTGAAACAAGAAACAAAGCCCAAAATGAAATAAAAAATAAGATTGTTTATTGTAATAATATATGTATAACCAAGCCAGCATTTGATGTAACAGACATAGACATAATTGAAATAAAAGGCGAAAAACTAAAGTATGTTTCTCGTGGTGGCTTGAAACTTGAAAAAGCAATCAAAGAATTTAACATTGATTTAAAAGATAAAACACTCATTGATATAGGATCATCCACAGGAGGATTTAGTGATTGTGCACTTCAAAATGAAATTAAAAAAGTTTATGCAATAGACGTAGGTACTGATCAATTTGATAAGAATTTAAGACTTAATAATAAAATAAATCTTTATGAAAACACTGACTTTAGAAATATAGATAATAATATTATTAATGATGCTAATATCGCATCTATTGATGTATCCTTTATTTCAGTAACAAAACTAACTAGCAAATTAAAAGAATTAACTAATCTAAAAGAAGTAATCTGTCTCATAAAACCACAATTTGAATGTGGAAAAGAAATATCTGATAAATATAGAGGAGTACCGCTAAATAAAGAGGTACATAAAAGTGTTATAGAAAATGTTATTAAATCATTTAAAGATAATAACTATTATATAAATAATCTTACATCGTCTCCAATAAAAGGTGGAAATGGTAATATAGAGTATCTAGCATATTTTAAAAGAGATAAAGAAAGAAGTATAAACGTAGAAGAAGTAGTAAATAAAGCATTTAAATAGGAGAATATTATGAAAAAATTTATTCGAAATAATAAAATATTACTTATATCATTCATGATATTATTTATATTTACAACATTTCTAGGTATTAAAGTAATTATTAATGATAAACATTTTGAAAATTTTAGTATAAAAGCAAAAGAAATGTGTAAAGAAACTTTAAAGACTGATCCCACTAATGAAATATGCTTAGCAAAAATAAATGATAACGAAGAAAAAACTAAAAGAGATACACTAACTACATTTAATGAAATACTTAATGATTCAGAGTATAGCTTTATATATTTCTTATCAGTACCATTCTTAATAATTATGTCATCTATGTATGAAATAAGTAAAAGATTTAAATCAGGTGAAATAAAGAATAGGTTAACAAGAGAAAGCTATAATAGTTATATAAAGGAAGTATTTAAAGATTCATACAAAAGTATAATTATATGGCCACTAATTAGCATTTATATGTTTTTGTTCTCTTATATCATAAGTGGTACATTTGAAGTAGCACCTATAAATGTGGCTACATTTAATACAGAAATATTGAGTCATCCAGCACTATTTATAACTTCGTATTTAATAAATACGATACTAATGAGTATCTTCTACATAAATATAGGACTATTTTTAGTACCAGAAAATAGAAGTTACTTAGTAACAGTAATAGAAACAATAATGGTTTACTTTGGAATAACTCTTGCTAATACATTCTTTGTCATTGGATTTTTATTAAAAGATTTCGAAAAAGGAGAAAAATACTTTGATTTCTTCGATATGTATACGTACCATGATAGAGAACTTATACCATTCAATTTATTATGTTTAGGAGTTGCATTTATAAGTTCATTAGTAGTATATCTAAAATATAGAAATAAAGAAAAAATAGTAATTAAATTAGAGAAAAAGTAGAGGTGCTATATGGAAATAATAGTAAAAGACTTATCAAAAAAATTTAAGAAAGTCACAATACTTGAAAATATAAACATGAAATTTGAAAGTGGAAAAATATATGGAATAGTCGGAAGAAATGGTAGTGGTAAAAGTGTATTCTTAAAAATACTTTGTTCATTCTATAAACCTACTACCGGAGAAATACTATTTGATAATGTTAATTATAATTCTAATAATAACTTTCCGCCTTCAGTAAGAGCGTTAATAGAAAATCCTACATTCTTTCCTGATTTAACAGGATTTGAAAATTTAAAATTGCTTTCAAGTATACAAAATAAAATTGGTGATGAAGAAATAATAAAAACACTAGATCAAGTAAATCTTCTAAGTGAAAAAGATAAAAAATATAGTGAATATTCTTTAGGAATGAAACAAAAATTAGGGATAGCACAAGTATTAATGGAAAATCCAGATGTAATGATATTTGATGAACTCTTTAATGGTATAGAAGAAAAAACAGTAGGGAAGATAAGAAATATTTTATTAGAACTTAAAAATCAAAATAAAATTATTATAGTAACAAGTCATATAAAAGAAGATATAGATGTATTATCAGATGAAGTATATAAATTTGATTATGGAAGAGTAGAGCGTGTGAAATGAAAAATGATTTTAAATTAATTATATCTCTTCTTCAAAACACAAGATTTAAAGTAACTATTATAATTATTACTTTATTGTCATTTATGGCATTCGGAAGTATTACTAACAAGATGACGATGGTTGATGGTATATATAATATTCTTACTTGGAATTTCTTTATAATGGTCTTACTATTTTTATTTCTATTTAATGCATACAATATTATTACAGAAACATCAAAGAATTATTCCTTTTTAATAAGAATAAAAAACTATAAAGAATTTATTTCTAAAATTATAAAGTTTATATTTATATCTAACTTAATAATTTATTTAATAGTATTATTTTTACTATTAATTATATCAGTACTAAGAACAGGAATGAACTTACAAATAGATAGTTATGGTATTTATAATATTGATAATCTTGTGTATTTGATATTTCATATCATTAGAAGCTACTTTATTTTAAATATGCTAGTAGTAATTCTAGTTAGTTTATATAAACTAGTAAAAGAAGAAATAGCAGTAATATTATCAGGTATTTTACCGATAAGTATAGTTGCATTAACTCCATTTATAAGTGAAAAGAAGATAACATCTGTATTTAAATTGCCATTATACTATGGTGAATACTTTATAAAAAATAATTATGAAACATTTATATTTGAAATATGCATGTCATTATTATTTATATCTGTACTAGCATTAATATCAAAAATATTAATTGAAGTAACTTCAAAAAGAAAGATAGATTTAGCAATTTAATATACTAAATAATTAAAACAAAGAATAAACTTAATGAAAACGATAAAAACTTAGAAAATATCGTTGACATTAGGCTTTTTTAATGATATGATTATCTAGATTTCAGGTTTTCTCGTGCAGAAAACTTAAAAAAATAGTGATTTTGATACACCTGGAAATGTGTATTAAGAAAGGAGAAAAATAATGCCTACAATTAATCAATTAGTTAGAAAGAGTAGAACTGACAAAACTAAAAAGAGCAAAAGTCCAGTATTAAATGTTGGATACAACTCAAAAGATAAGAAGAGAACAAATAATACTTCACCACAAAAACGTGGAGTTTGTACTCGTGTATCTACTAAGACTCCTAAAAAACCAAACTCAGCTTTAAGAAAAATCGCTAGAGTTAGATTAAGTAACGGATATGAAGTTACTTGCTACATTGGTGGAGAAGGACATAACTTACAAGAACACAGCGTTGTTCTAATTAGAGGTGGACGTGTTAAAGACCTTATCGGTGTTCGTTATCATATTGTTCGTGGTACTTTAGATACTGCTGGTATTGATAAAAGACGTCAAGGAAGAAGTAAATACGGAACTAAAAAACCTAAAAATTAATAATAAATAAATTACTAATAAGAAAGGAGATAATGACATGCGTAAGAAACAAGCAATTAAAAGAGATGTTTTAGCAGATCCAATATACAATTCTAAAATGGTTACTAAACTAATCAATGGAATTATGTTAGATGGTAAAAAAGGAACTGCTCAAAAAATACTATACAAAGCTCTTGATATAGTAAAAGAAAAAACAAATAATGATCCTTTAGAAGTTTTAAATAAAGCATTCGAAAATATTAAACCAGCTTTAGAAATAAAGAGTAGACGTGTTGGTGGAAGTAACTATTCTGTACCTATGGAAGTTCGTGAAGATAGAGCTAACGCATTAACACTTCGTTGGTTAATCCAATATGCTAAAAGTAGAAATGGAAAAGGTATGGCAGAAAATTTAGCTGCTGAAATAATCGATGCTTCAAACGGAATAGGTGGAGCAGTTAAGAAACGTGAAGATACTCATAAAATGGCAGAAGCTAATAAAGCATATGCTCATTATAGATGGTAAGAAGGGAGAACACTTATGGCACGTGATGTATCGTTAGAAAAAACACGTAATATAGGAATCATGGCTCACATAGATGCTGGTAAAACAACAACTACTGAGAGAATTCTATATTTAGGTGGAAACATTCATAAAATTGGTGAAACTCATGATGGAGCTTCTCAAATGGACTGGATGGATCAAGAAAAAGAAAGAGGTATAACAATTACTAGTGCTGCAACTACAGTACACTGGAATGGTTATAGATTCAATATAATAGATACTCCGGGACACGTAGACTTCACTATTGAAGTTGCTCGTAGTTTAAGAGTACTTGATGGTGCTGTTGCATTAATCGATGCTCAAGCTGGAGTAGAAACTCAAACTGAACAAGTTTGGAGACAAGCAAATGATTATATGGTTCCAAGAATGATTTGTGCTAACAAGATGGAAAAAATGGGTGCTGATTTTGATTACTCAATGGAATCAATTCACCACAGACTATCTGAAAAAGCAGAAGCAATCATGTTACCAATCGGAGCTGAAGATCATTTCACAGGATATGTAGATTTAGTTACAATGAAAGCTTATAAATACGATGGAACAGCTGCTCAAAATCTAGAAGAAATTGAAATTCCAGCTGACATGGTAGACAAAGCTGAAGAAGCAAGAGGAAAATTAATCGAAGCTGTAGCTGATTTCTCTGATGAGTTAATGGAAACATACTTAGAAGGAAATGAAGTTAGTGTTGATTTATTAAAATCAGCTATAAGAAAAGCTACATTAGCTGTTAAATTCTTCCCAGTATTATGTGCTGATGCCCTAGGAGACAAAGGTACTCGTACATTAATGGATGCAGTTATTGACTATTTACCAGCTCCAACTGATATTGCAGCTGTTAAAGGTGAAGACTTAAATGGTAAACCAATCGAAAGAAAAGCTAGTGATAGTGAACCATTTAGTGCACTTGCATTCAAAGTTATGAACGACCCATTCGTTGGAAACTTAACATTCTTCCGTGTATACTCTGGTGTACTTAAATCAGGAAGCTATGTTATGAACTCAACTAAGGGAGAAAAAGAAAGAATCGGACGTATTCTTCAAATGCATGCTAATCAAAGAAAAGAAATAGCAGAAGTATATGCAGGAGAAATTGCTGCTGCTGTAGGTCTTAAAGATACTACTACTGGAGATACACTTTGTGATGAAAAGAATCAAGTTATTCTTGAAAAAATGGTATTCCCAGAACCAGTTATCGAACTTGCAATAGAACCAAAATCAAAAGCTGATCAAGAAAAAATGAGCTTAGCTCTTCAAAAATTAGCTAAAGAAGACCCTTCATTTAGAGCAAAAACTGATCATGAAACTGGTCAAACTATTAT
Source organism: uncultured Clostridium sp. (assembly GCA_902492325.1). GTDB lineage: Bacteria > Bacillota_I > Bacilli_A > RF39 > UBA660 > CAG-1000. The sequence goes on along the minus strand of CABULC010000001.1, from coordinate 470,482 downwards.
CGCTGGTATGGGTGAGTTACACTTAGACGTATTAGTAGATAGAATGAGAAGAGAATTCGGTGTAGAAGCAAATGTTGGTAAACCACAAGTTGCTTATAGAGAAACTCTTAAGAGTACTGCTGAATGTGAAGGTAAATATATTAAACAATCAGGTGGACGTGGACAATACGGACATGTTTGGGTTAAATTTGAACCAAATCCTGATAAGGGATATGAATTTGTTGATGAAGTAGTAGGTGGAGTTGTTCCTCGTGAATACATTCCTGTAGTTGACAAAGGATTACAAGAAGCTCTAGCTGGTGGTGTACTTGCTGGATTCCCAATGATCGATGTAAAATGTACACTATTCGATGGATCTTATCATGATGTAGACTCAAACGAAATGGCATTCAAAATCGCAGCTTCTATGGCTTTAAAAGAAGCTAAAAATAAATGTAATCCATGTATTTTAGAACCAATTATGGATGTTGAAGTAGTTGTTCCAGAAGAATTCATGGGTACAGTAATGGGAGATTTAACTTCTAGAAGAGGAAAACCTCTTGGAAATGAATCTCGTGGTAGAGACATAAGCATTAAAGCTATGGTTCCACTATCTGAAATGTTCGGTTACATGACAGTTCTTAGAAGTAACACTCAAGGACGTGGTACTTATACAATGATCTTCGATCACTATGAAGAAGTACCTAGAAGTATAGCTGAAGATATTATTAAGAAAAATGGTGTACAATAATTAAGTACACTTTCAAAAGTTTTGCTTATTTATACTTGAAATATTTTCAAGTATTAGATAAAATATATTTATGATGTAAAAAAGGAGGAAAATAAAATGGCAAAACAAAAATTTGATCGTTCAAAAGAACATGTTAATATTGGTACTATTGGACACGTTGACCATGGTAAAACAACATTAACAGCTGCAATTACTAAATACTTCGGAGAATTTATGGCTTATGACCAAATCGATAAAGCTCCAGAAGAAAAAGCAAGAGGTATTACTATTAATACTGCTCACGTTGAATATAGTACTGACAAACGTCACTATGCTCACGTTGACTGTCCAGGACATGCTGATTACGTTAAAAACATGATCACAGGTGCTGCTCAAATGGATGGTGCTATCCTAGTTGTTAGTGCAACAGATGGACCTATGCCTCAAACTCGTGAACACATCTTATTATCACGTCAAGTTGGTGTACCAAAAATGGTAGTATTCATCAATAAATGTGATATGGTTGATGATCCTGAGTTATTAGACTTAGTAGAAATGGAAGTAAGAGAATTACTTACTGAATACGGATATGATGGAGATAATACTCCAGTTATTCGTGGATCTGCTCTTAAGGCTCTTGAGGGTGATGAAAAATGGGTACAACCTATTAAAGATCTTATGGCTGCAGTTGATACATGGATCGATACTCCACAAAGAGATACTGATAAACCATTCTTAATGAGCATTGAAGATGTATTTACTATCACAGGACGTGGAACTGTTGTTACAGGTCGTGTTGAAAGAGGTAAATTAAATCTTAACGATGAAGTTGAAATCGTTGGTTTAAAACCAACTAGAAAAACTGTAGTTACAGGAATCGAAATGTTCAGAAAATCATTAGATTACGCTGAAGCTGGAGATAACGCTGGAGTTTTACTTCGTGGTATTAACAGAGAAGATGTTGAAAGAGGACAAATCTTATGTAAACCAGGAAGCATTACACCACATAAGAAATTTAAAGCTAGCGTTTACGTTCTTTCTAAAGAAGAAGGTGGACGTCATACTCCATTCTTTAGTAACTATAGACCTCAATTCTACTTCAGAACAACTGATGTTACAGGTGTAATTACATTACCAGAAGGTACTGAAATGGTTATGCCAGGTGACAACGTTGATATGACAGTTGAGTTAATTGCTCCAATTGCTATTGAAAACGGAACTAACTTCTCAATCCGTGAAGGTGGTAGAACAGTTGGTGCTGGTGTAGTTTCTGAAATCATCGAATAGTTAGAAACATTAAACTCTAGAGAAATCTAGAGTTTTTTTATGCATAAATATTTAAATTTGTTTTAAAAGATGTTATACTTCTATTATAGGAGAGTAAGAAATATGAAAGATAAAGATAAAAAGATGCTATTTGGAATAGGAATAGTATTTCTATTTTTAGCAAGTATAGGATTTTCTTATGCTTATTTTACAAGTGCAATCGCACAAAGCGAAGTGAAAGACCAGGTAGTAGAAACTGGTACATTAAGTTTAAGATATGTTGATGGTGCAGAGATAGTAATGAATAATATTAAGCCTGGAGATATCATTACAAAAACTGTTTATGTAGCTAATACTGGAACACTTGATGCAGTTTACAACCTTATATGGCAAGAATTAACAAATGAAATTACAAATGATGAAATATTAATTGAAGGAATATGTACTAGGCTTAATAGTACAACAGAAGAAGTAGATGGAACTTGTAATGGAGTAGATAGTTCATCAATAGGTGAAAACATAATTAAAAAGAGAATAACTGTAGAACCAAATATAATCCATAAATATGATTTAACTATTACTTTTAAAGATACTAATGGCGACCAAAATTATAATCAAGGTAAAAAGTTTAGCGGTGTTTTAGGAGTAGAAGAATATAAACCAACTCAATTTGAAAAAGATAGTTGGACTACTATAGCAACTAACGTAAGAAATGGAAATATATCAAATTATAATTTAGGAGATACAAAAGAGGTAGTTCTTGAAGGACTAGGAAAGCATAACGTTAGAATTGCAAATACTTCAACACCTAGTGAATGTTCTACTGAAGGATTCTCTCAAACAGCGTGTGGATTCGTATTGGAGTTTGAAGATATAATTACTAATCGAAACATGAATAGCACAAAAACTAATGATGGTGGATGGCCTGCATCAGCTATGTACACCTATGTAAATACTGATTTATATAATATACTTCCAACTGATCTAAAAAATGTTATTATAGACACAACAGTAGTTAGTGGACATGGATCTAGCAACGATAATAATTTAACATCAATTGATAAATTATACTTATTAGCTCCAAGTGAGATTTACAGTGATTGGTCTAGTAATGGCATTTATGATTCAGCAAGTGATACAACAAGGCAATTGGATTTTTATTTTAAAAAAAATGTATCAATCAGTTTGAATACTCAAAGTGCAAGTAAATACAATGATTATTGGTGGCTTCGAACTGCACATTCTAAAAACAATACCAATTTCTTTAGAGTAAATAATAGTGGTGGTCCATGGTATAATTGTTCATCAACGGAACTAAATGGAGTTTCACCTGCATTTAGAATAGGGTGACTAACAAAAATGCCAGTTATGTCTAATGATATAACTGGTTTTTAATGCTTTTAAAATAAGTAATATAGCCTGAATGATATACAAATTTGACTAATTGTATCATTTATGATATAATGTACCATATTATGAGGGGGTACTTATGGAAGAAAATGAAAACATTTTAGAAAATGAAAATAAAAAATCAAGAAATGGCAAGAAGGCAGTAGGAATAATTCTTGGTGCTGCTGCTACTGCTAACGCTGTAGCTGATGTAGCTAAATATGTAATTTCAAGTAGAGTAGAAAGAACAACTGATGGAACTGAAGAAAATACAGTTGGTTATGAAGGATATAATAATAGATTTAATACAAAGGTACATTCAAATAACTTTGTTGTTTTACATGTAAGTGAAAAGACATTTAATGATATTACAGGTTTAAGAAATACATTAAATCAATGTAAAGATAGAAATATATCAGTAAGTATTGTATTAGATACAAAAGCTGAAAATTTAGCTAAAATGTATAAAGATGTAGATTTTTTACAAGCTATATTAAAACAATATAATATAGATATGCCAGTATATTGTAATATAGATAATATAATGAATAATAAAAACTTAAATAATGCTGAAAAAACTGCATTGATTGAAGCATTTTTAGACAAAGCAACTAGATGCAATTTATATGTCGGATTATATGGAACAGATACTAATCTAAGCGATTGTAATGAATTCATAACAAAGATAAGTGAATATGATACATTCTTAGTTCAAGATAATGAAACTATTAGATATCAAGGAACACATAATATTACTAAAGACTTAGAAGGTAATATAAGTGCAACTGTAGATTTATCTAGTACAATAGTAGAATCAAATCTAAATTCAGCTTCATCACTAGTATACTCATCAAATTATATAGTTTCTGAAGGTGAAACAATGCATTCAATCGCATTAAAATGTGGTTTAAGTGAAAATGATTTAATAAAATATAATGGAAATAAAAAGACAGTAGAAGCAGGAGATGAACTATTTATTCCTAACTTATATATGACTATTAATGAACAAACTAAAGAAGTTAAATATAACTTTGCTATCGCAAGAGGTATAGATATTTCTAATTATCAAACAAATATAGATTGGGAAAGAGTAGCTGAAACTTCAGATTATGTAATAGTAGAAGTAGCAAGAGATGATAGTGATTATAAAAATAATGATGGTTATTATTTAGAATCAGCAATAGAACAAATAAAAGGAACTAAATCTCAAGATTTAGATTTAGGTTTATATTTCTGTGTTTATAAAGATATGGATAAGAGTACTTATGAAGAGAGAATGAAATCATATTTAACAGAGTTAGATAATGAATTAAGAGAAAATAGTGTTAATATGGAAAAAAGTAATGTACCAGTATTCTTAGATTTTGAAGTATATAGTCCTAATAATGATTATTATGAATTAATGCAAACATTTGAAAAAGTTTGTGCTTCACATGGATATAAAAAAGTTGGAATTTATGGAAACGAAACTACATTAAATTTAATTTGTGAAAACATGCAAAGCAAACATGGACTTGTTCTTAAAAATACAGATTATTATGTATGGAAAGCAGGAGGACCTCAATATTCAGGAAATGAACATTCTGATACCGGAATAACTTTAGAAGAATTAAAAGAACAAAAGAGTGAATCAACTCCTAATTTCACAGTAGATATGCAACAAGTTACAAATGTATGTACTAATACAGGAGCAGGCAATAGTATGAACCATTGTGATGTAAGTTATCTATATGATGAAGAAATATTTGGACATAGATACAAAGAAGATGAAACAAGTGAAGTAATGGAAGTAGATTTAAATAACTATAGAAATGTTCCAGTAGATACAATTGTTTCAGGTGCATTAAATACTGTAACTGGTTTAACTGCTTTATGTTATGCAGCATTGGGATTAAAAACATTAGGTAAAAAATTAAAACAAAAACACAAAGAAAGAATAATTAAACAAACATTAGAAAAATAAAGAGGTTTAAAATTAAACCTCTTTTTGATTATATATAACTAAGTGATGTTGACTTCTTGTACAAGCAACATAATATAAATATCTTTCTTTATAATTAAATGAATTATTTTTATCAGTATATACTATAGTAGCATCATATTCTAAACCTTTAGCCATATAAGAAGGAATTACTACAAGTTCACGACTGAATGCTTTAGAATTATTAGCAATAAGTGTAAGATCTTCGAAGTCTCTTTTAAGTAATTTATATATTGTAGCTGCTTCAGTATCAGTCTTTGTTATAATTGCAATACTTCTATTATTTTTCTTTAAAGTATTTATATCATTACTAAGTTGTTCTTTTAAGTTTTCTTCATGTCTAAATTCTACAGGAATATGTGTATCTCTTCTAATAGCCGATATCAAATTTAATCCAAGTATTTTATTCGCATGTTCTATAATTTCAGGACTAGATCTATATGTTTTATTAAGTTCTATATAATTTACTGAATCAGGAAATACTTGTTTCAAGTCTTCAAGACTCTTATATTCATAATATGGATTTATTGTTTGATTAATATCTCCTAAAATAGTGAATTTACTTTTCTTAAGTATTTTCTTTAATAAAATATATTGAAGTATATTATAGTCTTGAGCTTCATCAATTATTGTTTGCTCAATAGTGTAATCATATCCCAAGAAAGTAAGTAAACTTTTCATATATACAAATAAACATGCATCTTCATATGATATATCTTTTGAATCTAGTTTATTTATGTATTGGATAGGTAACTCTTTAGAATAAATACTTTTAAATTCTTTGCTTCTAAAGAAATCTTTATATATTTCTCTCATGTCTATTGAAATATTTAATCTTTCTTTTAACCATTTTCTTATTTGTTTAGCTTTTGATTTATTACCTCTAAATTCTATTTCAGCAATCTTTAATGATATTTCATCAATTCTCTCAAGTAATGGAATACTTGAGTATCTTTCATGAAGATAATAATTTAATTTTTCAAGTGGTACATATAAATCTCTATTAAATATTTCACTTGTGAATTTAGCTTTACTTGTATAATTCTTTATATATTCTTCCATAACAGGAATTATTTCATTTGATTGTTTTAATTTTATCAAATCAACATATGCTTCTTCATATTTATAATATCTTTCTATAAAAGAAGTAAATGATTCAATATGTTTATATTCAGTAATATATGTTTCTAAGAAATCACTAAATGTTGTTTCTTTTGTATTTTCTTCTCCTAATTCTGGAAGTACATTTGATATATACTCGCTAAAGATTTGGTTAGGTGCGAATATTAATACTTTATCACTGGTTAGATTTTTAATCTTATAAAGTAAGAACGCAATTCTATGAAGAGCAACACTAGTTTTACCTGAACCAGCTATACCTTGAACTATTAAGTTTTTATCTTTAACGTTTCTAATAATAGCATTTTGTTCACTTTGAATTGTATTAACTATATTTTTCATATAGTCATTATTCTTTCTAGATAAAACTTCCTGAAGCATTTCATCTTGAATAGTAAGTTTACTATCAAAAACATGTTTTATCTTGGAGTCTTCTATAGTAAATTGTCTTTTATTATGAAGATAACCTTTCATTATTCCACCAGGTGCTTCATACTGACAATCACCTTGTTCATAATCATAAAATATACTTGATATAGGACTTCTCCAGTCATAAATGACATTTTCATCTCCCTTAGTAAGATAGGTAAGTCCAATATAAATATCATTTTTTCCTTCATCATCTTCATAAGTTATCTTACCAAAATAAGGACTATTTTGAATCTTATAAAGTTTCTTATAGTACTTAGCTTTCATTTCTAAGTCTTCAATTTCTTTATCGTTATTTGACAAAATAGTTTTCATTTCAGTAGGATCAAGCTCAGCTTTAGTATCCCATACATACTTTTTAAATTCTTGTTGTTTTTCTTCATTATCATACAAGTCTTGAGCCAAATCAGAAATATTTTGTCTTAAAAGTTCGGTAGTTAATTCTAGATGTTTTTGTTCTTTTTTTAGTTCTTCATCACTTAAATTCATTATAACCTCCCTAGAGTTCAAGTGTCACATCATTTAAAAATTAACAGCATAAACCAAATAATAGCAAAGATATCCTTCTTTGTCAATTATAAATCATAAATTAATCCAAAAATTTACAAAAAGTATTATTGAAAAAAAGAAACAAATCACTTATAATTATCATAGTGAAAAATATGAATAAAAAGATAAAAGAATTTTTTAAAATTAGTGAAGAAGATTTATTAATGATAGTACTTGCTTTTATGTCATTTTCAATAGGTATATGGAGAAACTATAGACAACTGTGGCTTGAAAATATTGGATTTGATGTTCAAAGCATAAGTAAGGTTTTATCAGTTGCTTTAATATGCAGTGCAATTATATCATTTATTATAAGTATTTACTCAACAAGAGTTAAGGTTAAGAATGTTATAATGCTTACAGGAACACTTAGAGCTTTAGCTATGCTAGTACTTCTTCTAAATAGTAATACTTATATAATTAAAGTGTGTATGCTTATTTGTATTATGTGTGAAACAACATTCTCGATAGCATTTTATCCACTCTTAACAACAATAAATAAAGAGAGAAGTGCTTTTGCTAAACAGGCTTTAATAAATTACTTAGGAAAAGATGCGGGTGTTATAGTATGTGGACTTTTAATTGGAGTTACTGTTGGTAACATAGTATTTGACTATAATAGTTGTCTTTTCTTAGCAATGATTTCAACTATATTATCAATACTATTCTTAATACTATTTAGTGAAAATAAAACCTATAAAAAAAGAAATGTTCTTCCTTTAAAGAAAGCATTAAAGAATTTAATAAAATCTAGAGTAAACAATTATTTCTTATTTTCTCAATTTATTATGAATATTTCTTATGGAATGATATTTGGCCTTGCAATGCTTATACTTACTAATTATATAGGCTTTAGTGTTAGTATAGCATCTATCTTCATAATAGTTTGTAACCTAATAGGAAGTATTGCTTGCTCATTATTTAATCGTTATGGAGAAAATCTTACATTTAAAGCAAGTACATTAATAAAATATGGTTCAAGAGTAATATCTTACTTAATAGCATTTTTAATGCCAAATGCATTATCATTTGTAATAGCAATGATAATAGCACATATTTCAGCTAGAATACTTGATGACAAAGTAACTGGTACATATTTAGCTAGAATAGACACTAATAGTCAATTCTTATTTGGAAATATTAGATATTTTATACTTAGTTTAGGTGAAGGTATTGGAGTATACTTAGCAGGCTATATGTTAGAAATATCATTTAGAGCATTATTCTTAGGTGCCTCTGTATTTACAATATTACAAATAATAATGTTTTTAAACCTAGATAAAATAAGAGATAAATAAGAAAAATAGTTGCATTTTATCAAAAAATATAGTATTATTAACTAGAAGTTTATTCTTAGTTTGGATGTACCTCTTACTTCTTTACTCAGAATTAACGGATAAATTTAGAAAAAGGAGGATTTTTAAAATGGCTTTAAGTAAAGACAAAAAGACTAGTATCGTTGAATCTTTCGCTAGAACAAAAGGTGACACTGGAAGCGTTGAAGTTCAAGTAGCACTTTTAACAGAAAGAATCAATAATCTTACTGAACATATGAAAGAACATAAACATGATTTTCATACTAATCGTGGATTACTTCAAATGGTTGGTAAAAGAAAGAACTTATTAGAATATTTAAAACGTGAAGACGTTCAAAGATATCGTGAGTTAATCAAAAAATTAAATTTAAGAAAGTAGGCACTTATTTTAAGTGTCTTTTATTTTTGAGAAGGAGGAAAAATGAAAAGAGTTTTTGAATATGATTTTCAAGGTAGAAAGATAGTTGTAGAACATGGTGAACTTGCTAAACAAGCGAGTGGAGCTGTACTTGTAAGATACGATGACACTGTTATATTATCAACTTGCGTTATGAGTAATAACGTTTCAACAGCAGATTTTTTCCCTTTAACAATTTTATATCAAGAAAAACTTTATTCTGTTGGTAAAATCCCAGGTGGGTTTATTAAAAGAGAAGGTCGTCCAACAGATGCGGCTACATTAACTGCAAGAGTTATTGATAGACCAATTAGACCTATGTTCGATGAAAACTTTAGAAATGAGGTACAAGTAGTAAATACTGTTTTAAGTGTAGATCCTGATAGAACACCAGAAATGACAGCATTATTTGGTACATCACTTTGCTTAGGTATTTCATCCATTCCATTCGAAGGCCCAGTAGCCGGAGTAATAGTTGGTAAAATAGATGGAGAATTAAAAATTAATCCAACTTGCGAAGAAATGGAAAGAAGTACTATTAACTTAACAGTTGCTGGTACAATGGATGCCATAAATATGGTAGAAAGTGGTTCAAAACAAGTAAGTGAAGAAGAAATGCTAGAAGCACTTATGTTTGGACATGAAGCAGTAAAAGAATTATGTGCTATTCAAAATGATATCATTAGTGAAATCGGAGAAGAAAAGATAGAAGTAGTACTTGCTAATATTCCAAATGAACTTAGAGAAGAAGTAAATAATGATATCAAAGAAGATATGATTGAAGCAATTCAAATCAAAGATAAATTAGAAAAATATGCAAGAATAGACGAAGTAAAAGAAGAAGCAATTACTAAATACACTGAAAGACATGAAGGAGAAGAAGACTTAGAAGCAAATCTTAAACTAGTTAAGAAAGTAGCTGACGAAATTGAAGGAGCTGAAGTAAGACGTTTAATCACTAATGAACATATTAGACCTGATGGACGTGGAATGGATGAAATTCGTGAATTATCAGCAGACGTAGATTTACTTCCAAGAACACACGGTAGTGCATTATTTACAAGAGGTCAAACTCAAGCATTAGCAATCACTACTTTAGGTGCTCAAAATGAAGAACAAATCTTAGATGGACTTAGTCTAGAAGAATCTAAAAAATTTATTTTCCATTATAACTTCCCAGCATTCAGTGTAGGTGAAACAGGAAGATATGGAAGCCCTGGTAGAAGAGAAATTGGACACGGAGCTTTAGCAGAAAGAGCATTATTACAAGTAATGCCTAGTCAAGAAGAGTTCCCATACACAGTACGTGTAGTATCTGAAGTATTAGAAAGTAATGGTTCATCAAGTCAAGCAAGTATTTGTGCTGGATGTATGTCACTTATGTCAGCAGGTGTACCAATTAAAGCACCAGTAGCTGGTATCGCAATGGGACTTATTACAGAAGATGGAACATGCGACTCTAAATATACAATTTTAACTGATATCCAAGGCTTAGAAGATCATATGGGAGATATGGACTTCAAAGTAGCCGGTACTAGAAAAGGAATTACAGCACTTCAAATGGATATCAAAATCAAAGGAGTAACAAGAGAAGTATTAAAAGAAGCATTAGATAAAGCTCACAAAGCAAGAATGCAAATCTTAGATGTAATGGAAGCAACTATTAAAGAACCAAGACATGAATTATCAGAGTACGCTCCTAAGATTAGAACAATGAAGATTTCACCAGATAAGATTAAAGATGTAATCGGAAAAGGTGGAGATATGATTACTAAGATTATTTTAGAATCAAGTAATGTAAACTCAGTAAATCATAAAGATGCTGTTAAGATTGATATAGATGATGATGGAAATGTAATTTGTTATCATATGAAGAAAGAAGTATTAGATAAAGCAATCAAGATGATTGAAGATATAGTTAAAGAAGTAGAAATCGGAGCAGTTTATACAGCAAAAGTTGTAAAAATTGAAGATTTCGGTGCATTCGTAGAACTATGGCCAGGATGCGAAGGATTAGTACACGTTTCTCAACTTGATAATAAGAGAGTAAATCATCCAAGTGATATTCTTAAAGTAGGAGACGAAATAGTAGTAAAAGCAACTGGTTATGATAGAAAAGGTAAATTAAATCTATCAAGAAAAGAATTACTACCAAAAATAGAAAAGAAAGAACCAAAAAAAGAAATTAAAAAAGATACTGAAAAAGAAGAAATTTCTGAATAGTAAAGTTTGTCATAATTGACAAACTTTTAATTTATGGTATAATATGCCATAAATAAAAGAGGGGATACTATGAATGAAAGTGATATTTATAATAGTATAAAAAGTACAACTTATGTATTATATAGTTTATATCAAAAACTAACAAACTTAGAAATTGATGGAAAAGAAGCAACTAAAGAATATGAAGAAACTTTAAGAGCTATAGAAATATATACAACTCTTGAAGATAAATATTATGATATGTTGGAAGAACTTGGCAAAAAAGATGACGACCTTGTATTAAGATTAAATGCAATAACAGCATTAGAGTCACATGCAAATTTTGGCAGTGATAAGAAAATATGTGACCCATCATATATAATTTTTCATAATTTTAAAAGTGAAGATGTCGTTCCTATGAGAATAACAAATAAACTATTTGAAGTGTTTCTACATAATAGAATTAGCGATGAAAATGAATTAGAACGTAGACTATATGATGAATATGAAGCACAAAGAGATCAATATTTTGTAGATATATTAGATTCTATGTCAAAAGATAAAGATTTTAAAGCATATAAAAATATGCTTATAAGAGCAAAATATAAAGTTGCATTTATAAATAAGAGAAGAAAACCTAGAAAGCTAGAAAGTGATTTTTTTGCTGATACAGCTGCTGGCTTAACAAATGCTACTGAAGTTTCCGAATATGCTAAAAAGATGTATAAATTAAGTGAAAAATCAATAAATTCTCCATTAAATGCAAGAAGTATTCTATTAAGTAGTGCATTTATTAGAGCAAACTTACTTCAAATGGATGAAGTGTCTACTGAAGCATTAAGACTAATATTGCAAACAGGAGAAGCACTTGGAGATATAGAAGTACATGAAGGAAAAAAATTATTTGATAGAATAGTTGATTATCAAGACGAAGATAAAAAGACATTTAGAGACAAAGGAAACTCATTAAAAAGAAAATTTTAATAAACTCAAAAGAGTTTATTTTTTTTATCTAAAATATTGAACTTTTAAATAAAAGATGCTACAATTATTTTATAAAAATAGAAGGAGATAGTTATGAAAAAGAATATTATTAAATTGATTACAGTGTTATTTGTATCTATACTATTTATATTTGGAGTAGATGCATTATCTGTACCAAAAAATGAAGCAGCAAGAGTACCAAGTAGAATACCTGAACCTGGATCAAAACTATATGCGACAGTACAAGAAGCATTTGATTTCTCAAAAATCAAGTTCTCAAATGGCATCGAAGAATTACCAGGATATTCTAGTATGAGAAAAATAGTTTTCTCAGAAGGATTTGAATTTGATAAAACAAATGGAAAGTTTGGAGTAAAAGATGATTGGTTTACTGCATACTGTTTAGATGGTAGACTTAAATATCCAGAAGATGGGTTCTATTTTAGTCAATTTACTGGAAAAACAGATATAGCAGCAGTTGTTAAAAACATGGTTAAAACAGCATTATTAAATCAATCAAATTCAAGCAAAAAAATGTATGAATTATTAGGGCAATTAAGAGGTGCTGTAGGAATTGATGTTAGTTATGAAATGCCATTAAAAGAAGATGGTACAAAAATGACTGATGAAGAATTAGGAAATAAAATGTTAGCTTCATCAACTACACCAATGGAAATAGAAATTACAGGTGTAGTAGCATCTAATGGAACAAGCACACCAATTGTAATTAATGCAGCTGAATTAAATGAAGCAGCAGGAACTACAGGAAGTACATTTAAATTAAAAGTATCATCATCAGTAGAAGATTCAAATATTATATTTAATCGTTATACAACTGAAGCATTAGATACAACACTAAATTACAATAGAGCATTATGGATGATAGAACATAGTTATCCAACATTAAGCTTGCAAGAATCACTAACAGTAGCTGGAGCTGATTACAATAAATTAGTGACTGAAATCAAAGCACTAGATAGTACAGCAACAGATAACAATATAGCAAGCCTAGTTGAAAATTATGTTTATTCAACTGTTCAATATGCAGTATGGAAAGTAAATGATGGCGTTGACTATAATGGAAAAACTTTAGGAAATGAATTAATAGGATCTGAAGAATTAAATAAACTCTATAAATATTTAATTCAAGATAAAGGAAATGGTTTCTATGCAAACTATGGACAAAGTCAATACACTGAAGATTTAACTATAGTAACACCAGAATCTAAAAAAGAAATTTATGAAGAAACAAACGATGTATATAAATATGGACCATATAAAGTAAATGGTGGTTTCCTAGAAACTGGTAAGATTTACTTAACAGTTAAAGATGCAGATAAAAATGGAGTTAAATTAGTTAATAAAGCCGGAGATGCAGTTAGTGAAGTAAACTCAGGAGAAGAATTCTTTGTATTAACTAATAAAAAATCTAAAATTGCTAATATAACTATTGAAGCAAGTGCTCCAGATGCTAAAATATTTGTTCCTACAGGAAATAGAGGAAGAATATATTATGCAAATAGTGTAACTACTCAAAACGTTATTACTGGTGGAAAAATTGAAACAAAAGCAGTAAATGCAAACTTTGAATTATTATTTAATCCAGGTACTGGAGTTGAAGATGTTGGAATGTTATTTATCATAACTTTAATAGCATTCACAGTTGGATACCTAGTATTAAGTCATAAAAATCAACCAGTTGAATTATAAGAAGTTGAAAAACTTCTTTTTTTATGCAGTGTTTTTTTAAAATATAGCTAATTATATAATAGAGGGGATATAAGAAAGGAGATAAATGTTAATAGATAAAATAAAAAATATTACAAGTAAAAATGTAATCGGAATATTTACAATAGTTATATTAATAACTGGATACATAGCTATATTTATATATTTTAGTAATAAAATAGATACTAAAAATAAAGAACAAAATACAAGTGAAATAAGTATTATAGAAGAAGAACCAAAAGAAACTGAAAAGAAAGAGATTAAGGTTGATATAAAAGGAAGTGTTAAAAAACCAGGAGTTTATACGTTAAAAGAAAATTCAAGAACTAATGATGCTATAATAGCTTCAGGAGGCTTACTTAAAAATGCAAATACAAGATTCACAAATCTATCAAAAGTATTAAATGATGGAGATGTTGTAGTTGTGTATTCAAACGAAGAAATAAAGAAAGCTCAAAAGGAAGAAAGAATAGTAGTTGAGACACCATGCGTATGCGAAGAAGTAAAAAATGATAGTTGTTATAAAGACGATGAAGAAAACAAAACAACATCTAAAATAAACATAAATACTGCCACTATGAATGAATTAACTAAATTAAATGGAATTGGTGAATCAAAAGCAAAATTAATAATTGAATATAGAACAAAAAATGGTAAGTTTAAAGACATAAAAGATATAATGAATATAAAAGGTATAAGTGAAACATTATTCTCTAAAATTAAGGAAAATATTACTGTGTGATTACGTTTATTACATATTAGTTATTTTAGCTTTAATTTATGTTTTTATTTATAATAAAACTTTTACTATAAATAATAATTATAATGGTAATACATTTTATTTAAAAATTAACAATTATATTATTGATGGAAATAAATTATCTATGGATTTTGATAATTTAAAAAGTACTTATTATTTTCAAACTAAAGAAGAAATAGATTTATTTAAAAGTAATTATAATCTAGGCGACACACTGAAAATAAATGGAACACTTGAAACCCCAAATAATAATACTATACCAAATACATTTAATTATAAAGAATATTTATTCCATAAAAAAATAAAATACATTTTAAAAATAGATAGTTTTAAAAAAATAGAAGAAAATAAAAATATATTATTAAAAATAAAAAACTTTCTACTAAAAAGAATCGAAAGAATAAAATATAATAGTTATCTTTATGCTTTTATATTGGGCAAATCTTCTTATATAGATATAGAAAGTTATAATAATTATAAAATAAATGGAGTGACACATCTATTTGCTTTATCTGGATTACATGTATCATTATTTTCATCAATAGTTTTATACATACTAAACAAATTAAAATTAAATGAGAAAGTAACATTTATTATAACAAGTATATTCTTAATATCATTTTCTTTTATAGCATCATTCACGCCATCTATTTTAAGAGCTACTATATTTTTCATATTATCTAGTATTAATAAGATATATTACTTTTTTATAAAACCAAAAAATCTTCTTTATTTAACATTTACAATTCTAATTTTTATTAATCCATTTTATATATTTGATATTGGATTTATTTTATCATTTACAATTACTTTTTTTATATTGCTTTTAAATGAAGCTCTAACTATTAATAGCAATATAAAATCTATATTGGTGGTAAGTATTTTATCATTCTTTTCAAGCTTACCAATAATAATAAATTTATCTTATGAAATAAATATAATAGGCTTTATAAATAATGTATTTTTTATACCATTAGTTACTAATATAATTTTCCCATTCTCATTAATAGTTGTAATAATACCAAAACTAAGCTTTATATTATTTATTTTAACAAGATTTATGGAAAACGTATCATCTTTAAGTAGTAACATTTTTAATATAACATTATATTTTCAAAGATTAAGCTATATTGAAATATTTATATATTATTTACTTTTGATATTATCGATAAAGAAAAATAAAAAAGTATTATTTTTATTATTTATTTTTATATCCATATTATATATAAAACCAAGTCTCAATAAGAATACATATGTATATTTTATAGATGTAGGTCAAGGAGACTCAACTTTAATAGTTACAGAGAATAATAAAAGTATATTAATAGATACTGGTGGTAAATTAAGTTATAAAACTGAATCATGGAAACAAAAGAATAAAGAATTTAATTTAATGTCATCATCAGTTATACCATTTTTAAAAAGTATAGGTCTTAAAAAGATAGATTATCTTTTAATTACTCATGGCGACTACGATCATATGGGAGAAGCGATTAATTTAGTAAAAAACTTTAAAGTAGAGAAAGTAATCTTTAATTGTGGAGAGTTCAATGATTTAGAAAAGAAATTAATCAAGGTATTAGATAAAAAGAATACAAAATATTATTCATGTATTAAAGAGTTAAATATAGATGATAACAAATTATATTTTTTAAACACAAAAGAATATGATAACGAAA
The DNA here is from genome assembly GCA_902492325.1 of uncultured Clostridium sp. Classification (GTDB taxonomy): domain Bacteria; phylum Bacillota_I; class Bacilli_A; order RF39; family UBA660; genus CAG-1000. Next base: position 453,974 of record CABULC010000001.1, on the reverse strand, counting down.
ATGATAATAGTAATGTTATTTATACAGAACTTAATGGTTATAAATTTATGTTTATGGGAGATGCTTCGAGTACTACTGAAAAAGAAATATTAAATAAGTATAACTTACCAGATATTGATGTATTAAAAGTAGGCCACCATGGCTCTAAAACAAGTAGCAGCAAAACCTTTATAAATGAAATTAATCCTAGATATAGTGTTATTAGTGTTGGCAAGAATAATAGATATGGTCATCCGAATAAAGAAGTATTAAATACTTTAGAAGATTCAAAGATATATAGAACAGATCAAGATGGTAGTATTATTTTTAAGATTAAAAATAATAAATTAAAAATTGAGACTTGTAGTCCATAGAAAGGAGTAGATATGAATTATTATAATGAGATAAAAAATGAATTAATAAATAATAAGATAAATAGAAAAGTTAAAAGTTATTCGATCAATAAAAGTGATTTAAATACTTACTATAATGTTGGCAAATTATTATTAGATGCAGGTAATCAATATGGAGAAAGTATTATTAAAGAGTATTCATTAAGATTGACTGAAGATTTAGGCTCAGGGTATAGTCAAAGAAATTTAAGAAATATGAGACAATTCTATAAAGTTTCTCAAAAGTGGCAGACACTGTCTGCCAAATTAAGTTGGAGTCATTATTTGTAAGCAAGATAATGAATATGTAATTAAATATTGTTCAGATGATAGAATAATTGCTAGAGAATATGAATTAGTATGATATAATATTTATAGGATGTGATAACATGTTTAAAAATGTTGAAGAGTTGAGAGATTTAATTAAGCAGGGAAAAACAAACGAAGAAATCATAAAAAGTCAAATTGAATATTTAAATTCAGATAATTATTGTATATCTAAACATGAAACAATAAAGGAAAATGATACAGATATGATTATTTTTCATGAAGGATTTATAAACAAAAACATGGATGTTTCTTTTACAGGAAATAGAATAGTTGATATTGTTTATTATCATGATAATACAGAAATATATGATGCTATAATTAATTTAATTAGAGATAATATGGATAAAAAAGGATTTAGTATAAACTGTATGATGAGAATAATTAGAAATTATTTTTCTATAAATGAAGATTCACCATATAAACAATTATATGATTTTTATAAAGAAAAACTTCCTAATCAACCATATTTTTTTAGAGAGAATCTGCCATATATTATAATGAATTATAAATGTTCTAACTTTGATGGTGATATTACAGAATTTGGTAAAGCTTATTTATACAATATTGCTTTTTATAATACAAAAGATGAAAAATACAGACAGGAATCTGAAAGATACAGAAATTCTATTGATTGGGATAAATTAGATGAGATAGGGAATATAAGATTAAATTTATCAGATATAAAAGGAGCTGGTTTAGCTGCATGTACAGAATATGCATTTTTAGAACAAAATATTTTAAGTTTTCTTGGATATGAAGTATATATGGTTGGAGGTAAAATAAAAAAAGAAAATGGACAAGAAGAAGCTCACAATTTCAATGTTATTAAGAGAACAAATGGTAATTTTGAAATTATTGATACAGCTCAAGTAACAAAATGTATATTACCGAATATTAATACTTCAGAAGAATTAATAGGATTGGAAGATATAGAAGCAATAAATGGATATGGGGAAAGAATTTATTATTATATTGGTAGTCAAAAAACAATTAATTTAAAACATTAAAATTTTATAAAAAATAATTGGATTGCAATTTGCAATCTTTTTTTTGCTCAAATTCGTATGCATAAACGTATGTCACCACACGGAGATGCAGATCATGCAGGGTACGCTTTAGAATTGTTAAATAATTTTAAAGTAATAAATAAATATACAAATAAAGGAAGAAAAAACACTTTAGAAAAGAAAATAAATATTAATTCTTTAGAAACAAAATATATGAGTATTGATAACATAGAAATTTATTCATTAAATAACAATATTTATAATAATGAAAATAAAGATAGTTTAGTTCTTTTAATTAAAATATATAATAAGAATTTTTTATTCATGGCAGATGCAGACAAAGAAGTAGAAAAAACTATAATAGAAAAATATAACTTAAAAGATATAGATTTCTTAAAAGTAGGTCATCATGGTTCTAAAACAAGTACTAGTGTATCATTTATAAACAAAATTAATCCCAAATATTCTATTATTTCAGTTGGAAAAAACAATAAATTTGGTCATTCAAATACTGAAACTTTAGAAACATTAAAAAATACTAAAATAATAAGAACAGATAAAGCAGGTACAATAAAAATAACTATTAATAAAAATGAATCATTAATAAACACATATTCACCATAACAAGTACGCCAATTTAAAAGAATAATTTAAGTAATATTAATTAGTATGATATAATTACTATAGGAGTGATATTTGATGAATACAAAGAGTATTGAAGAGTATATTTATTCTTTAGAAAATCCAAAAGATTGTAAAGAATTAACAATAAATAAGTTGAGTATTACAGGAGAAATTCAAACAATTGATTTAAATGATTTATATAATTTTCAGAAGTTAGAAAGATTATCTTTATGTAATATGACTATCGGAGAAAACGATTTATTAATTTTAGAAAAACTAGAAAATTTAAAAGTATTAAAGCTGTATAATTGTGATTTTTCTAATGATAATTTATATGCATATTTTAATAGTATAGATATTGAAGAATTAGTTATAGATAATACTGAAATAAATTTTAATTCTATTAAAAAGAAATATAATAAAGTAATAGCTAAAAATGTAGCACATGTATATGATATAGATTGTATTGAACTAGATATAAGTAAAGCAACAACAGTTGACTTTCAAAAGTTAGAATTTGAGAAATATGAAAAACTCATAGTAAGTAAATCACAATATTCATCACAAAAAAATATTTTTACTGAATATAAAAATAAAATTGAACTAGTAGTTAAAGATGATTATTATGATGAATTAGGAGACTTATATGAAGAAAATAAAGATTAATTCTCCATTAACTAATGAAACAATACAAAGAATAAATGGAATGGCACAAAAAGAACGTATTATCATAGTTTTTAATAATACCAAAGGTTTAAAGCCAGATGATTTAATGAAACTTAACTCAAATGTCACAATAAGTATTATAGGTGGGTTAGACACTAAAAAAGAAAAGTTCAATAATGAACACTATCAAAAAAGAACATACTATTCTCCAAAAGAGTTAATTAGCATTATTAATTTCTTTGAAAAAATAGAAAGACAACTTAATCCACTATGGAATGAACTAGAAAAATGTATGTTTGTATATCAAAAGATTTGCGAATACTCAAATTATGATGAATGCGAATATAATGGAAGAGATGCTGCAAGAAACCTATTAGGGGCAATAACTGGAAAAAGTGTTTGTGCTGGTTATGCTATGATATTTAAAGAAGCTATGGATAGAATTAATATAAAATGTTACTATCAAAATAGAGAAGGCCATCACGGCTGGAATATCGTTGAATTAGAAGGAAAACAATATGCAATTGAATTAACTTGGGATACTTATAATAAGAAAGATAATAAATGCGGCTTTAGAAATTTTTGTAGAGAGGATAGACAAAAATTTTATTCAAATAAACATCATGATATAAGTGCTGAAAAAGATGAACAAGAATTTGATGTAAAAGAATGTCCGGTTCCAGTATTACAAAATGCTTTAAGAAAGATAAGCCAAGAGAGAATAAAAAGAATACCAGTTGAAAATCGTAATGGTGTAAAGACATGCTCAATTGTTGGGCAACCTATAGTTATTAAGAATAATATACCTTATTTGCAAAATGGAAATCCTTCAAATACATTCATTAGAACTGATGGAAGCGGTTTTATAATAATACCAACAAATAAATCAAATAATCGCATTAGAGAATATATATATTTAATATATATTCCTACAAGTCAAATAGTCCAAGCCACAAGAATATATAGTGAAATGGATTTATTAACAAACGATCAGAAACTAAGAAGTAATGTTACAAATAATTTATTATCAAATCAAAGAGTAGCAAGAAAAATAAATGGATACAATGGTTATGTAGGATATGTTGAAAAAGGTAGCACGTTAAAATACTATAGTCCTGATGTCGAGTCATCACTAAATATACATAGATAAATATATAATAAAATAAAAAGGTGATATTATGCTAGGAGCAATATATGGAGATAAAGCAGGAAGCATATATGAATTTGAACAATTAAAAGGAATAAAAAGTATTAGTCCCGATGTATTAATACAATCAAATTCTTTTTATAGTGACGATACAATAGAAACAATCGCAGTCGCAGATGCAATTATCAATAATAAAGATTATGAAGAAACATTAAGAGAATATATATTAAAAAATATTGATTATAGTCCTAACTTTAAACCATACTTTAAAAATCCCTTTTCGCCAGGAACAATGAAATGGGCAAACGGAATAGGCAAGAATACAAGCATTGGTAATGGAGCAATGATGAGAATATCACCAGTAGGTTATTTATTCGATAAAGAAGAAGATGTAATAGAGCAAGCTAGGCTAGTAACAATACCATCACATAATTCTAAGGAAGCTATAGACTCAGCAACCATAATAGCATTAATGATTTATTACTTTAGAAATGGGTTAGGCAAAGAAGAAGTATTTCATAAATTAAACTTATTAGTTAAATATGAACCATTTAAGAAATTTAATACAACATGTAGTGAAACATTAAATAATTGTCTTTATGCTTTATATAATTCAACATCATTTGAAGAAGCAATAAGAAACACACTCTTAATGGGAGGAGATACAGATACTAATTGCTGTATTGTAGGGTCTGTCGCAGAAGTAATGCATGGTATGAATATTTCACAAATAAAAGGTGCCACAACTGGCTTACCAAAAGAATACATAAAAATACTAAAAAAAGCATATGAATCAATCAATTAATAGTTTAATTAATTATAATAATTACAAAAGAAAACATAATATATAGTAGATATAGAAAATATATCTAAATTTTAACCGCTCCTAGACTATTTAATATAATGTATAATAATCCTCTAAAAAACTTTTATAAAAACATGCAACTTATTACATATAATCCATAAAATATAATGAGCCACCAAGTGGTGTTTATATAGATCAGGAACTATTCTTATAGTTCCTTTAGTTTGCACTAACTAGACACAATCACTTCTTATTTTAATAAAAATGTAATATAATGAACTTATGGATAAAGAAGAATTTCTTAAAATTAATGTTATAAATGATTTTATAAGTTATATAAGTAAAAAAAATTATTCTATAAATACATATACTTCTTATATTAATGACTTATATTATTTTTATATCTTTATAAAAAAGGACTTAACAAAAGTAACTTTTGAAGATGTAAAAGATTATTTAGAACATTTAAATTTAAAGAAAGAAAAACCATCTTCGGTAAGAAGAAAAATAAGTTCTTTAAAATCATTTTATAAATTTTTATATAAAAATAATTATATGGATAAAAAAGATTATCCACTTACTAAAGTTGCTTATCCTAAAATGGAAAAGAAACTTCCTAAGTTTATATATTATAATGATTTACTTGAGATAATTAACGAGTCAACTAAAGATAAAGATGGAGTAAGGGATAGATTAATTATAGAGATGCTTTATGCGACAGGTGTCAGAGTAAGTGAACTTGTTAATATTAAAGTAAATGATATAGATTTTAATAATAGAAGAATTATAGTTTTAGGAAAAGGAAATAAAGAGAGAATAGTTTATTATGGTGAATATGCAGAAGAAGTGTTAAAAGAATACATGAAAACGCATGAAAGAAAAAATCATAATTATCTATTTGTAAACTCAAAAGGTGGACAGCTTACCGATAGGGGAGTTAGATACATAATAGATAATATCATGTCTAAATTATCAGTTAAAACACATGTAACACCTCATGTATTAAGACACACATTCGCAACAGATATGTTAAATAATGGATGTGATATAAAAGTAGTTCAAGAATTACTTGGACACAGTTCACTAAAAGCAACAGAGATTTATACTCATGTAACAAATGAACACTTAAAAAAAGTATATTATGAATGTTTTCCAAGGAGGGACAAAGATGAGTAAATTATATTTTAGATATGGAGCTATGAATAGTGGAAAAACAACGCTATTATTACAAGTAGCACATAACTATGAAGAAAGAGGAATGAAAGTAGTAATATTAAAGCCTGGAATTGATACTAAGGGTGATGATAAAATAGTAACAAGAATAGGTCTTAAAAGAAAAGTAGATCACATAGTTAAAAGCGATGAAAAACTAATTAATTATTTATGTACTTTACCACTAGATATAGTTTGCGTATTAGTAGATGAAGCGCAATTTTTAACACGTGATCAGGTAGACGACTTATTTATGTTTACTAAACTTAAAAATATACCAGTTATCTGTTATGGACTTAGAAGTGACTTTAAAACAATGGCATTTCCAGGAAGTTTAAGATTATTTGAAGTATCAGACGTTATGGAAGAATTAATAACTATTTGTAGATGCGGTAAAAGAGCAAAATTTAACGGAAGAATAGTAAATGGAGAATTTACTTCAAACGGAGAACAAGTTGCAATAGATGGAGAAAATCATGTTGAATATGAATCTCTTTGTGGAAAATGTTATCTTGAAAAAGTACTTGGAATAACATCTCTAGATGAATAAATTAAATCACTAATAATTAGTGATTTTTTTGTAAAATTTTCTTTAAATATCTTCTCTCAAAAATAATGCTATGATATAATAAATTAGTCGGTAACATATGTTGCATATGTCTTAAATGACAGGAGGGAGATAATAAATATGAAGTATGTTTACATGTTTAGTGAAGGAAACAAAGACATGAAAAATCTACTTGGTGGTAAAGGTGCTAACTTAGCCGAAATGACTAGTATCGGATTACCAGTTCCAAGAGGATTTACTGTTACTACTGAAGCTTGTACTGCTTACTATGATGCAGGAAAAAAGATCAGTAAAGAAATCATAGATGAAATCTATGAAAAATTAGAAGAGTTAGAAAAACTAACTGGAAAGAAAATGGGAGACCTTAAAAATCCATTACTAGTATCAGTTCGTAGTGGTGCTAGAGCTAGTATGCCTGGTATGATGGATACAGTACTTAACTTAGGTCTAAATGATGAAGTATGTAAGTCATTTGCAGAAACTACAAATAATAAGAGATTTGTTTATGACTCATATAGAAGATTTATAATGATGTTCGCAGATGTTGTTAAAGGATACAGCAAAAACTCATTTGAAAGAATCTTAGATAAAATCAAAGAAGAAAAAGGTGCAGAATACGATACAGATCTTAACGAAGATGATATGTATGAAATCGCAATGAAATTCAAAGATGTTTATAAAGAACTTTCAGGAGTAGAATTCCCACAAGATCCAAAAGAACAATTAATCGAAGCAGTTACAGCTGTATTTAGAAGTTGGAATAATGAAAGAGCTATTTACTATAGACGTATGAATGACATTCCATCTAGTTGGGGAACTGCAGTTAACGTTCAAGAAATGGTATATGGAAATAAAGGAGAAGACTGTGGAACAGGTGTTGCATTTACAAGAAACCCTGCTACAGGTGAAAAGAAACTTTATGGTGAATACCTAATGAATGCTCAAGGAGAAGATGTTGTTGCTGGTGTACGTACTCCAAAAACAATTGATACTCTAGCTGAAACAATGCCAGAAGCATATAATGAATTCGTTAAAACTTGTGAAATCTTAGAAAGTCATTATAAAGATATGCAAGATATGGAATTTACTATTGAAAATGGAAAGCTATTCATGCTTCAAACTAGAAATGGTAAAAGAACTGCTGCTGCAGCATTAAAAATCGCAGTAGATTTATATAATGAAGGAATGCTTACTAAAGAAGAAGCATTATTAAAAGTTGAACCTAAACAATTAGATCAACTATTACACCCAAATTTTGATACTGACGCATTAAAGAAAGCAACTCCAATTGCTACAGGTTTAGCTGCTAGTCCAGGTGCTGGATGTGGTAAGATTTACTTTACTGCTGAAGAAGTAACTGAAGCTGCTAAAAGAGGAGAAGATACAATTCTTGTTAGACTTGAAACTTCACCAGAAGATATCGAAGGTATGAACCTTGCAAGAGGTGTACTTACTATTCGTGGTGGTATGACAAGTCATGCAGCTGTTGTTGCTCGTGGTATGGGTAGATGCTGTGTATCTGGATGTGGTGAACTAACGATAAGTGAGGAAAACAAAACATTAACTACTAAAGATGGAAAAGTATTCAAAGAAGGAGATTACATTTCAGTAGATGGAAGTACTGGTAAAGTATATGGTGAACAAATTAAAACTGTTGAACCAGAAATCAGTGGTAACTTCGAAACATTTATGGGTTGGGCAGATGAAACTCGTAAATTACAAGTTAGAACAAATGCTGATACTCCAAGAGATGCTAAACAAGCATTAAAATTTGGTGCTGAAGGAATCGGACTTTGTAGAACAGAACATATGTTCTTTGAAGAAGAAAGAATCTTTGCTATCCGTCAAATGATCGTATCTGATACAGTAGAACAAAGAGAAAAAGCATTAGCTAAATTATTACCAATGCAAAGAGGAGACTTCGAAGAATTATATAAAGAAATGAAAGGTTACCCAGTAACAATCAGATTCTTAGACCCACCTCTACATGAATTCGTTCCACATACTGATGAAGAAATTAAACCACTTGCTAAAGAACTTGGAATGACATTCGAGGCATTAAAAGACAAAATTGCAACATTACATGAATTTAACCCAATGATGGGACATCGTGGTTGTAGACTTGCTGTTACATATCCAGAAATCGCTAAAATGCAAACTAGAGCTGTAATAGAAGCTGCTATCAATGTAGATAAATCAGGAATTAAAGTAGTTCCAGAAATTATGATTCCACTAGTTGGAGAAAAGAAAGAACTTGCTTATGTAAAGAGCATTGTAGTAGAAACAATTAATCAAGTATTTGAAGAACAAAATTATAAACTAGATTATAAGATTGGTACTATGATTGAAATACCAAGAGCTGCATTAACTGCTGATGAAATCGCAGAAGAAGCTGAATTCTTCTCATTTGGTACAAACGATTTAACACAAATGACATTCGGATTTAGTCGTGATGATGCTGGTAAATTCTTAGGCGACTATTATAGTAAACAAATTCTTGAAAGTGATCCATTCGCAAGAATTGATGAAAAAGGTGTAGGACAACTAGTTAAAATGGCTGCTGAAAAAGGTAGAAAAACTAGAAAAGATATTCACCTTGGAATTTGTGGAGAACATGGCGGAGACCCTGCTACAATTGACTTCTGTCATAGAGTAGGACTAGACTATGTATCTTGTAGTCCATATAGAGTACCAATTGCTAGATTAGCTGCTGCACAAGCTGCAATCAAAGCGAGAAAAAATTAGAACGCAAAAGCGTGAAACTAAAAAAATATGAAAGAACCGAAAGGTTCTTTTTTTGTTGAAATAAAAGGAGTTGGTAGTTATGCAACAATTATTATAATATAAAAAAAGGGTTAGCTAGTGTGATATTAGAATATAAAAATTTTTGAAAAAGAAGTAGCAATAAGGTTAGAACTACTTTTTTTGTTGGAAGAAAAAATATAAAAAAGAAAGGAATGATATATATGTATTTTAGAAAACCAACATTAAAAAATTTATCTCAAGGAGCTCGTTTAGAGTATGTGAGAAGATTGAGACATATGGATGCAGATGATGTTGCAGAATATTTTGGATTTGGAGGTGAGGATCCACATAAGACTTTTAGATATTATGAAAATAATGATAGAGGCCCTAGTAAAGAAAGATTAATAGATATTGCAGATTTATATGAAGTAAGTGTTAATGCAATAAAAAGATATGATTTTAATACTCCCATTGATATAGTTTATTTTCATATGTGGTTAGAAGAAGAGTTTCCATACTTTGAGATAAACTTCGATTCAGATAGTTTTGAAAAAACAGAATATAATGATATTGTTCAAAAAGCTATGAATGAATGGAAAGAGATGAGAGATAAAAGAGAAAATCTTGAAATATCAGATGAAGAGTATCTAGAATGGAAGTTGAATTATGAATTAAAAGAGCTTTAATATTATTCAAAATTTTATGATATAATTAATTTAGTGGTGATGTTTATGAAAAAAACACATGAACAATTTATTTCTGAAGTTAAAAATAAGAACGATAAAGTAATAATAATTAGTAAATATACAAAAGCTCATGACTATATAAAAGTTAAGTGTAAAAGATGTGGGAACGAATGGGAAGCAAAAGCATATTCGTTATTATCCGGTAGAGCTTGTCCAAAATGTAGAACAATACGAGGTGTAGAAAATAATAGAGGTAAAACAAAAAAGAAAACAAACAATGAGTTTATTGAAGAGCTAGAGAAAATTGATAATTCAATCAAAGTAGAAAGTCAGTATATAAGTCATCATGGCGATGTAAAATGTTTATGCAAAAGATGTGGTAATAGGTGGGAAGCAAAAGCATATTCGTTATTGCAAGGACATGGTTGTCCAAGATGTGCAAGATCCGGAACTAGTTTTATGGAACAGTTTATTAGATTGTCCTTTATAAAAAAAATATCTGAAAACGATGTCATTTCAAGAGATAGAAAAACAATTGGAATGGAATTATACATTGTTATACCAAAATTAAAAATAGCTTTTGAACCAGGAAATTGGCAATTACATAAAAAAAATATATTGAGAGACGATAAGAAGAGAAAAAAATGCAAAGAAAAAGGAATAAGGTTGATAACAATATATGATAGATTTCCTAAAAGTGAAATTATTCCATTTAAAAGCGATTGTATAGTAAATGAAAATGATTTTAATAAAGCAGATCACTCCGAAATAAAAGGATTAATACACAAACTGTTTACAATATGTAATCTAGAATGTGATTTTAATGATAATGATTGGAATGAAATTGAAACACAAGCATATTTACTATCCAAATCAAAAACACATGAAGACTTTATAAATGAAATGTATTTAATAAATCCTAACATAAAAATAATAGGTACATATGAAAATTCAAGTAGGAGAATTCATGTAAAATGTCAAATATGTGGTTATGAATGGAATGGTGTTCCAGCAAATATGTTAAGTGGTGATGGTTGCAGAAAATGTGGAACTAAAAAAGCACACGAAAAGGTAATGAAGAATACTGAATGGATTAAAAATGAATTAAAAAAAATTGAGTCAGATGTAGAAATAATTGGTGAATATAGAGGTAGACATAATCCAATTAAAGCAAGATGTAAGATATGCGGATATGAATGGGAACCAATGGCTTCTAGTTTACTTAGAGGTGCAAATCATAAAGGTTCAAAAACAATACATAATAGTTTAAAGAAGTAGAAATACTTCTTTTTCTTTTGTTATGAATCGCATCCTAAACTTATTTATATAAAAATGATATTTTTTTATAGAGGTGAAGAAAATGAAAAGAAAAGTTGCAATATATGCTAGAGTTTCAACAGAACATGAAGCACAACTATCAGCATTAGAAAATCAAATTCAATATTATGATGATATATTGAATAAACATCCTGATTGGATTTTATATGATAGATATATTGATGAAGGTATATCTGGAACTTCTATAAAGAAGAGAAAGAATTTTATGAGAATGATGGAGGATGCTAAGTCTGGAAGATTCGATTTAATAGTTACTCGTGAAGTATCTAGATTTGCAAGAAACACAGTTGATACACTTCAAAAAACAAGAGAGTTAAAGAAAATAGGAATAGAAGTATATTTTACTGATGATAACATTTGGACATTTAATGATGAAGATGGAGAGTTAAAACTTACTATAATGGCAACACTTGCGCAAAATGAAAGTAAGAAAACATCTCAAAGAGTAAAAGCAGGACAATTAATATCATTTCAAAATGGAGTATTCTATGGAACAGGTAATATACTTGGTTACAATAAAGTTGGTAAAGATTTAGTAGTTAATGAAGAACAAGCAGAGATAGTAAGATTTATATATTCAGAATATCTAAGTGGTAAAGGTACATGTGCTATTGCAGACGAACTAACCAGACAAGAAGCTAGAACTTCAACTGGATTAACTAATTGGTCAGCTGCTTATATATCTAGAGTATTAAGAAATCCGTTTTATTCAGGTACTATAGTTTATAGGAAATCTTATATACCGGATTATCTAGAACAAAAACCAAAAATGAATTACGGTGATGTTGATCAAGTAATAGTTGAAGGAAGGCATGAACCAATTATTTCAAAAGAAGATTTTAAAAAAGTACAAGAGATAATGGATAGTCATTCAAAACCAATTAAATTGGGTAGAATACAAGCATTAGGAACTCCAAAGAATATTTGGAGTAAAAAACTGATATGTGAATGTGGGTCTACTTTTAATAGAAAGATATATCACAAAAATAAAAATAGTACTACATATTGTTATGTTTGCTATAACAAAAAGATGCATCCTAAAACTAGATTTAAAACTACTTGTGACGTCAAAGAAGTTCAAGAATGGAAATTAGAATATATGGCAGAGACCATATTTAGAAATCTTACAAGAAACACAGAAGATAGAAAAGAATTATTTGATAGATTAATGAAAGGAGTAGAGGTAGATGAACATCCGGAGATACAAATGAAAAAAAGAATTGATAAGTTAAATAAATTAGTTGAAAATGAATCTTCTAAGTTAGATAGATTAATAGATAATTATCTAGATGAAACTATAGATGTAACAATGTATGATATGTTTCAAAAGAAATTATCTAGTAGAATAGAAAAATATAAGATAGAAATAAATGAACTAGAAAAGAAATGTAATTCATTAGAACCAATGGAAGTTAGAATTTAGAATATTAAAAAGAGTATTAGAAGATTACTTGATATTAACTATAATGGTGTTAATGAAAAAGTAATAGAAGAATTTGTAGAAAAGATAATAGTTCATAAAGATTACTTTGAATGGAAATTAAACTTTATGAATGAAACAATAAAATTAGAAATAAATGGTACAAGCAAAAAAGATGGATTTTTAATAGAACATATAGAATGATAAAAATATACTACATGTATGATAAAATAGTAATAGGTGATAATTATGGTAAAAAATGAACATTACGTTCCGAGATTTTATTTGAATAAGTTTGCAAACAATAATAAAATTTATGCATATGATTTAGAAAATAACAATCTATTTCCTACTAATATAAATAAAATTGGCTGCAATAATTATTTTTATGATATAGATTCTGATTCATTAAAGGAAGGATTAAAAGAATATAAAGAAATATATAATATACCGGATGAAGTATTTGAAAAAGAATGCGAAGATATACAATTTATTGAAAAAGCTTTATCTAGATTAGAAGATAAATTTTCAGTATTACTTAGTAAATTTGAAACGGATCATTCAATAATTAATGATGAAGAATTTTTGAGAACACTATTTCTTTTTTTACATGCTCAATCAATTCGTACAAAAGGTTTTAGGGATAGATTAGAAAATATAGCAAGTCAAACAAAAAAATGGTTGCAAAAACTTAATATTAAAAATATTGATTATCCAGTTGAATTAGAAGCAAAAGATATAGCGAAATTAAATCAAATAAAAGAATTATTATCATTATCTAAAGTTTATAAAAAAGCATTATCTTTTTTTGATGTATATGATATTTATATTGGTATTAATAATTCTAATATTGATTTTATAATTTCAGATAATTCTATGTCATATTTTTTTACTGGTTTTAATGACATATGTTTCCCTGTAAATCCAAAATTATCAATTATAATGCAAGTAAAGAACGCAAAAGATGAATTTAAAATTTGTAGTATTAAACCAGATAAAAATAAACAAATATTTCTTACAAAAAAAGAGGTAATTAAATATAATGTTTTACAACAATATTCTAATTCAAAATATTTACTTGGAAGTGAGAAAGCTTTAAAAGATTATATTCTATACATGAATTTCTTTAGTATTATTAATCTTATAAGAAACGGAAGTGATAATATTGAGTAAAAAAATTGGTAAATGTCATATTTGTCAAAAAGAATCTGAATTAACGTATGAACATATTCCTCCATGTAAGGCTTTTAATTGGGATGCTGCAAAATCCATTGAAGGTGATGAGGTAATGAAGCTAATTACAGATGATAATAGAATGCCGTGGGAGATGGAAGGATTAAAATATAAATCAAAACAACGAGGAATGGGATTGTATTCTCTATGTAGTAATTGTAATAATCTTACAGGTACATACTATGGAACAGAATATATTAAATTTGCATATACAATTGCTAAGTTATTCCCAGAGATAATTGATAAATGCAAAAAAAATCAAACTAATATAGTCGGTATTGAAATAAAAGGAATGAAACCATTGTTATTTGCAAAACAAGTGTTATCAATGTTTTGTAGTATATGTCCTAATATTACTCAGCAAGATCAGCATGTAAAAGATTTATTATTAAATAAAGAAATAACTGGACTAGATTCTAAAAAATATAAATTATCAATGTTTTTATTAAATCTATACAAAATAGGTTACAATGGAATACAAGCACAATATGTTGGTGGATTTGGAGTTAGAGTGATTGCTACAATTGATGCATATCCATTTGGGTTTGTATTAGAATTTGATCCAAAAGATAATTTTGCTAATCCAGAATTGGATATTACAAGTTTTTTTAATGAATATGAAGACAAAGAATATAATATGCATTTTGGATTGCCTGTATTAGAAAGAAATAACATTTTTTCTTGTGATTATAGAACTAAAGAAGAAATAAAAAAATGTGTAGAGAATAATAAGAATAATTTAGAAGATTAACGTATATAAATAGTCATTTTAGTCAAAATAGAACGACATATCGTTCCAATGAGTTTTCCAATTGATTATGGTTCACAAGCTGCAATTAAATCAAAAGAACAATCAAAATAATGAACAAATCATTATATTTTGTGCCATAATGGCATCAAGTAAAATTATATAATTAATGCATTAAGGACTAAGATAAAACTTAGTCTTTTTTGACTTTTTTATTAATATATGATATAATTTTATTGCTTTTGAAAGGGAGAGAGTAAAATGTTAAATAATCAATTAACTACGACAACTAAAACAACAACATTAAAATCAATTAGTTACATTGGTTGTTTTAGCATTGCTTAAGTTAAAAATATAAATAAATTATATTGTTAAATGCAAGTCTATTACAATCAAGTAATAGGCTTTTTAAATTTATTGATAAAAAATAATAAATTAATGATATAATATTACTAGAAATACTATGATATAGGACATGATTATTAAATGTAGTTTCAAAGAGAGTTATCGGTTGGTGTAAGATAATAACAAGTTTAATAATTACTACCTATTAGTTGCACTCGAAAGAGAATGCCCGAGAATATCGGTTATAAAAATTAAGTTAAATAAGAGGATGGTACCGTCTTTATAGACTCCTTAGGTATCCATTCTCTTTTTGTTTTAAAGGAGATGATAGATATGACGGAAACGAAAAGTGATACGATTATCTCCCTCATCAAAAGCAAATAAAGAAAGAAGGTAAAAATATGAATAAGAAATGTGTAGAATTACTTAAAGAAGTAATTAATAATAATTATCATAATATAAGATTAGATAATATGTCTTATAATGATGATGAATTTTACTATGAGTTCAAATCTGATGAACAAGTTAGTGAAAATGATTTTGAAAAATTAGAAAATGAAATTAGAAAACTAGATGGCAATATTTATGTAAAACTACTTAGAATAAGTGGTGTATACTTTGGAGGCAATTCCGATAATGAAATGATTCAAAGAATAGTAGGTAAAGCATTTAAAAGTGAAGAAGATGTAAAAATATATGAAGATATGCTTGCTGAGGCTAAAGAAAGAGATCATAGAAAGATAGGACAAGATTTAGATTTATTCTGTTTCTCTGATTATGTAGGTGCAGGACTTCCATTATATACTCCAAGAGGAACTATAATTAAAGATGAATTACAAAAAGAAATTGAAAGGGTATGTAGAAAGTATGGATTTCAAAAAGTTAGCTGTCCATCACTTGCTGATATATCTTTATTTGAAACTTCAGGACATGCTAAAAAGTTTAATGATGAATTATTTAGAGTTGAATCACCAAAAGGACACAAATTTGTTTTAAAGCCAGTTCAATGTCCGCATCATACTCAATTATATGCTTCTAAAATAAGAAGTTATAAAGACTTACCAATTAGATATATGGAAAGTGATAAACAATATAGAGCAGAATTACAAGGAGCAGTAGGAAATAGTTTATCAAGGGTATATGCTATAACTGTTGAAGATGGACATTCATTTTGTAGAGTTGATCAAGTTAAACAAGAAGTGATTAATATGTGTAACTTGATTAGAGATTTCTATTCTAGAATGGGGCTTTGGAATAATTACTGGGTATCATTATCAGTAAGAGATTATAGTAATCCAGGAAAATATATTGGAGATAGTAAAGATTGGGATATTTGTGAAAAAATGCTTGAAGAAGTATGTAATGAATTAGGTTTTAATGCAAAAAGATGTGAAGGGGAAGCAGCTTTATATGGACCTAAGATTGATTTTATGTTTAAAGATGCTTTAGGTAGAGATGTACAAATCCCAACAGTTCAATTAGATTTTGCTATGCCTAAAAGATTTGGATTATCATATATAGATGAAAATGGTGATAAACAAAATCCTGTAATGGTTCATAGAGCAGTATTAGGTTCTTATGAAAGATTTATAGTATTATTGCTTGAACAATTTAAAGGTGTATTACCAGTATGGCTTTCTCCAGTTCAAGTAAATATTGTCCCAATCAATGTTAAATACCAAGGTGAATATTGTGAAAAATTAAAACAATTATTAATTGATGAAAATATTAGAGTAGGATATGATGATTCAGAAGAAAGATTCAATAAGAAGATTATGAATAGTAATGTAATGAAGAATCCATATACTTTAATAATTGGAGATAATGAAAGAGATAATAATTTAGTAAGTTATAGAAAATATGGTAGTGAAGAAACTATTTCATTGCCAATTGATGAATTTATTAAATTTATTAAAGAAGAGATTAAGAAAAGATAAGTCTATTTTTCCCTAACAGCAACTATAACTATAGTAAATTTAGGACAAACAAGAAATTGAAAAAATATTGCAAAAAATACAATAGAGTGATTAGTGATATAATAAATTTGAACAAAAAAAGTTAAAATAAGCCATTTTAGTCCGTAGGTACGGTTCCTACACCGTTCCAAACTTGATTGCAGTACAAGCTGCAATCAATAATAAG
Source organism: uncultured Clostridium sp. (assembly GCA_902492325.1). Lineage (GTDB taxonomy): Bacteria > Bacillota_I > Bacilli_A > RF39 > UBA660 > CAG-1000. Next base: position 436,587 of record CABULC010000001.1, on the reverse strand, counting down.
TAATTTAAATAATAAAAGGTTGAAAATTTAAACTTAGATTTCAATCTTTTTTAATAAATGATATAATTATCATGAAAGGTGGAAAAATGATTAGTTTTAAGTTTAAAGACATTTATAATAAATTTATTGATAGTTATAAAAAAATACATATTGATCCATCTATTAATTATTCATCAAGAAATAAAGATGATTTCTTAAAAACAAAAACAGATGAAATATTAAAACCACATATTTTTAAACCGGATATATATGTAGAACAAAGTAGAGAAGACTTTATAAAAGGCAATGATACTATTTTAGATTATGCAATTAATTATTGTAAAGAGCTAAATTAATATATTAGAATTGATATAGTATATTAATAATGATAAAATAAAAATATAAAATAAGGAGAAGTAATTATGTCAAAAGAAATATCGTACACAAAAAGTGAGTTAGATTCACTATCAGCATATGGTGGAAGAGGAAGAAGAGAAAGAAAAAACACTAGTTTATCAGAATATCTAGGACTAATAAGCAATAATGAAATTAATAATTTTTTACTTTACTTAACAAATAAAAATATAACAGTTCAACCAGTTGAAATTGAGGGATTAACATTAGATGATTATAGAATAATGCTTAGAGATATAGATAATTTATTCTCAGTTGCCTGCAAATATGGATTCACTCATGAACTTCCTGAAAGCATTAAAAGAGGTGATCCATTTGCACGTAGAATGTTATCAAATGGTACTAATAATTGGCTATCAGATAAAATGCTATCATGTTCAACGGGAGATGTTAGTCAATTCTCATATACGACAGGTAGAAACGGAAGAATAACAGATTCAACAATTATAACATTTTCATTTAGTGAAAAAGATAGAAGAGAAAGAAAGATACCTTTTATAAAAATTAACGATATATTAAAAGAGGGAGATGTCTTTAATGGTGAAAAAGAAATTATTTTACCACCTTTTTTTGAAACAAGAATAACAGACAAAAAAGAAAAAGTACCAGCTCCATACGGACATGATTTTTTTAGATACTTTTATTCAGTTGATTTTAGTTCAAGAATGAATAAACCAGAAAAAGAAATTGAAACACTTAGTGATGAAGAATTACAAAGCTGTATTGATGCAATAAATGCAGTTACACCTAAAACTATAACAAAAGATTTTGAAACAAGTGAAGAGAAAAAAAATTTAGAGCATGCAAAAAGTATACTTAGAAATTATATACAAACTAGATTTCACCAAATATATAACCAAACATTATTTGAAGTATTAGATAGAGAAGAATTAAGCGATTACTTCTATAGAGAAGAATTAAGCAAATTAAATTCAAAACATTTCGAACTATGTGACAATGCACGACTAGCTAGATATATGGCGGATGATAGAGTGTTTGAACTAGAATTAGATAACTACTATAGAAATATATTTCCAAATATAAGTCATGCTGAAAGAATAAATAGAGAATTAGGGTTCGTATGTAGAAATCCTAAATATTTCAAAATTAGTGATGCAGAATTTAGAGACAGAGACAATTTAGAGTTGAAAGTTCATGGAAGAGTAGAAGATAGAGAAAATAGAATGGGATTAAAAGTAAATGAATTTAGAGTTATGGAACAAACAATAGCTGAAATAAGTAAAGCAAATATACCAGAAAACTTTCCAACAGACTACTACACAAGAACATTAGAAACTATTGAAAAAAGAAACTTGAATATATTTAGAAGTAGACAGAAAAAAGAAGCAATGGAACAAACTAATGACACTGAAATAGGAATGAGACTTTAAAATAAAAATATATATCTTCTTGTATGTAACGGTGGAAATTTAAGAAATACATGGAAAAACTACGAGGAAATATTAAAAGGAAACAACATAGTATCTAAGATAGACTTAATATATCCAATTAAAAACGATATAGAAGAATCTAAAAAGAAAGCTAATGAATGGATAAAGAATAATTTAAAGACTATATAATATATCATAAATATAGTCTTTTTTAATGTTCATAAAATTTAATATATAATAAAATACAATAGGTGATACATATGAATATTGAATTAATAAAAGAACTACTTTTAATAGCAGTATCATCAAGTATAATAAGCACAGCTTTTGTACAAAAGATTAAAGGTACATCGTTAATTAAATGTAGTGAATGTTTGATATATATATCATTCTTAATTTCTATGAGTTTTGGTATTTTATTTACGTTATCTTTTACTGAGTATGCATTAAGTGATTCTGTATGGGTAGGGCTATTTAGTTTTATTGGAGCAGATTCTCTTTATAAAACATTCGAAGATAAACTATTTAAATCATTTAATAAAATAAATGAAGTAAAAGAAATAGAAAGAAAAGACTTATGATAAAACTATATTTTCCTTGCAAATACGTAAGTTTTACAAGAGGATACTCATCTAGTCATAAAGGATTAGATATGGCATGGAACTCTAAATATGGAGGACCTAATCATAATATATTAGCCCCAGCAGATGGAACAATAAAAAAAGTATTAAAGAACTATAACAAAACAGACAAAACTAATAAAACATATGGAAACTACGTAATAATAGATCATGGCAATAATATTGAAACAGTAGTTGCACATCTAAAATATAATACAGTAAGAGTTAAGAAAGGCGATAAAGTAAAAAAAGGACAAGTACTAGGCGTTATGGGTAATACTGGGTATTCAAAAGGTACACACTGTCACTATGAAGTAAAAATAAATAATGAAAAGGTAGATCCACTAAAATACACATACTTAGAAAAAGAAAATATATTAAATGACGCAACATCTAAAGAATATAAAATATTAAAAATTACAGAAGAACCCAAAAAAGAAGAAAAAATCGAAGAAAAAACTGAAGAGAAAATATTAGAAAAAGTAAAATTTGAATATATATGTCCTAAAACAGGTATTTATAAAATTAAACTCATGGAAAACGAAAAGATTCTAATCATTTAGAATCTTTTCTGTATTTTTAAAGTTAAGTTTAGCTATCTTTTCTAGTTCAATTTTTCCATATTTAGAAACAATCTTCTTACCAAGCTCGTCAACTTTATCACTAGCACCTTTTAGTATTGTAACACCATACTTCTCTGATAACTTATCCATTTCTACTAAGAATAAATATCTACTTATAACACTCGCAGCAGCTACACTTAAATGTTTACTTTCACCTTTAGTTAAGAATGTTATCTTAGTAACTTTATCAGTAATATTTTCTTGCTTTAAGTAACTAAAATAACTTCTAGGAGTAGTAAATTGATCAACTATGATTTTATGATAAGGAATTCCTTTATTAGAAAGTTCATATAAAACTCTATTATGAAGTATTGCCTTAATCTTATTCATATTAAACCCTTTTTTAGATAGTTCATTATATTTAACATTTGATAATGTAAATGTTACATAAGGAATCTTATCCATAAGAATAGGGGCACATCTGCGAATCTTTTCATCAGTCATTTTCTTAGAGTCCATTATCTTTAAATCTTCAAGTAACTTTCTAGTAGATTTATCAACTAATGTAGCTGTTACAATAATAGGGCCAAAATAGTCACCAGTACCAACTTCATCACTACCAATTGCATCATAATAGTAATATGTCTTATCATCTTCTTTATTTTCTTTAGTTTTAATTTCACTATCTATATCTCTATCGTTAAAATGTCTTTCTAAATCTTTCCACATATTAGCATCAATATCAGCACTAATACCTTGAAACATAACTTTACCACTTTCATATAAAGTTATAATAGTTCCTCCTTCTTCTGCTTGAAAAACTGAATATGGTGGTTTTTTATCTCTCCTAAGTAATTCATAATAATCAATCATTTTTTCTTTAATATTATCACTTACTTTAAATACGATAGTTTTTTGTTCTGCCATATAATCACATCCAAGAATATTTTAACATATTTTAATAATTCTTGAAATCTTTAAATAAAAAATATATAATAAAAAACCAAGAGGTAACTATGAAAGACAAATATTTAAGAATATTCTTTTTAGATTTAAGTATGTTTTTTGGTAAATTTGAACTTAATGATAATTTTATAAATATGTTTAATAACTTTGTAAGAGCTAATTTAAATGACACAACAATAGACTGCTTTGATAAAATTATTATCGTTAAAAAACTCGAGGGTGGAAAGTATGATGCTAGATACAGTTTAGAATCATTTGTTGATGCTAATAACGATATTATAGATGATAAAACAAAAGGAATATTTGATGGCGTTGATTTAGAAGTGTCAAATATGATTGGAGAACTTGCAGTAGCATTTAAAGAATATTTTGAAAGTGTTCTTAATGCATTCAATAGTGAAGATGATGGATTTTATAGAAAACTAAAACAATAAAAGTATTTACACTTATTATGTCTTTATATTTAAAAATGATATTTTATATGTTATATTAAATATAGAGGTAATATTAGTGTTAATGATAAATTAATGCATTTTTAACATAGGATATTACTATGTTATTTTTTATTGGAGGAAACATGGAAAGAGCAAAAATAATTGTTATTGAAGGAACTGATGGTTCAGGAAAAGAAACACAAAGTAAAAAGATAGAAGAATATTACACTTCTAAAGGATTAAGAGTTAAAAAGTATTCTTTTCCTCAATATGATACACCAACTGGTAAAATAGTAGGCGCTTCTTACTTAGGCAAACCTGAACTTGGCCAGTCAGTATTTCCAGAGACTTCTGCTAAAGTCGACCCACTAGTAAGTAGTCTTTACTATGCAGCCGATAGACGTTATAATTTTTTAAAGTTTATTGAAGAAGAACTATATAAAAATGATATTGTTATTCTTGATAGATATACTACATCAAACATGGGACATCAGGCAGGAAAAGCAAAAAGCAAAAAAGAAGAAGACAAAATATTAAGATTTATAGAAAAGTTAGAATTTGATTTATGTGAACTACCAAGACCAGATGTTGTTGTATTTCTATATATGCCATTTGAAGCAGCAAAAGAGTTAAGAAAAGGAAGAGCTGCAGGAGATGGAAATGAAAACAGTGAAGAACATTTGAGAAAAGCTGAACAAACATATTTAGATATAAGTGCTCGTTATGGATGGACACATATAGATTGTCTAAAAACAGAAAAATTTGAGAAACTTGAAGATATTAAGTCAATTGATGAAATTAGTGAAGAAATCATTGCCACTCTTAATAGTAAGCTAGACGAAGAACCAGGTAAAATCAAAAGAATGACAAGATTTTAATATAAGGAAGTGAGGTAATTATGGGACGTTGGGATAAAGAATATCTTAAACTATGCAAAAAAATATTAAAGGAAGGAAAAGAAGTAGAAAATAGAACTGGAATAAATACTATTAAAATACCAGCATATAATTTTGAATTTGATCTTGAAAAAGAGTTTCCATTTCTAACAACTAAACAATTATTTTATAGACAAGCTATTTTAGAAATGTTATGGATTTTCCAAGTACAAAGTAATGATGTTAGATGGCTTCAAGAAAGAAATGTACACATTTGGGATGAATGGGAAATAAATGATGAAGGGTTGTGGAAAGCAACACAAATGGTACCTGATGAAAATGGTAAACTTGTTAAAAAAGAAATAGTAAAAGATTTCGGAAAAGATTGGGCTCATACAATTGGAACAGCATATGGATGGATAGTAAGAGAATATGATCAAGTAAATAAACTTATTAATACTATCAAAACTAATCCAACTGATAGAAGAATGATAATTAATTTATGGCAAAATAAACACTTAGATACAGCAGTTCTTCCATCATGTGTATGGTCTTCAGAATGGGATGTCACTGATGGACACTTAAATGCATATGTTCATCAAAGAAGTTGCGATGTACCTCTAGGTCTTCCATTCAATGTAACACAATATTCAGTATTACTTTATATGATTGCTCATGTAACAGGACTTAAACCAGGAAAACTTTACTGGAGCATTAAAGATGCACATATTTATGTAAATCAAATAGATGGGATTAAAGAACAAATAAGAAGAGGAAAAGAACTAGAAGATTTACCAGCACCAAAATTATGGTTAAACCCAGAAATAAAAGATTTCTATGATTTTGATAATAGTAGTGACTTAAAAGATATAAAAGTTATTGATTATAAACATCATGGTAAAATATCTTTTCCAATAGCTCAGTAGGTGTGAATTATGAGTTATACAATTATAGCAGCAATAGGAAAAAATAATGAATTAGGAAGAAACAATGAATTAATTTGGCACTTACCAAATGACTTAAAGTTTTTTAAAGAAACAACAACTGGACACACTATAATAATGGGAAGAAAAACACTAGAGTCTCTTCCAAAACTACTTCCAAATAGACATCATATAGTTTTATCAAGTAAAGAAGATTTTGAAGAATCTATTGAACACTACAAAACATTAAAAGAACTTTTAGAATCACTAAAAGAAAGAGAAGAAGAAATGTTTATAATAGGTGGAGCTAGTATATATAAAGAATTTATAGATATAGCAGATAAAATGTACTTAACTGAAATTGATAGTGAATGTAAAGATGCAGATGCATACTTTCCAACTTTTGATAAATCCAAGTGGGAGAGAACAATTATAAAAGAAAACGAAGACAATGGAATATCATATAAGCATGTTCTTTATAAAAGAAGTAAATAACTTCTTTTTTTTATCAAAAAAATATATTATAATGTAATTAGGATGTGATAATATGTTAGAAAAAATATTAAAGAAAAGTACAGTTTTATTATATTTATCTACTTTTTTTATCGTAGTTACCATAATAATTTGTGTATTCTCACAAGTATATACAAAAAAGATAATAGAAACTGATATAGAATATGTAGACAAAATATTTATTGATGATAGTGAAAACACGAAAGCAAAAATATCTAAAGTAGAAAATTTAATTTATTTAAATGAAAACTATTATATGGTACTTGCAGAAAAACATTTATTTGTGGCAAGACTCTCATTAAATGAAGTTAAAGACATTAGAGAAAATATTAAAAATAATAAAGAAGTTACAATATATGGAAAAATAAAAAAAGTTAATGATGATGTTAAAAAACAATTTGTAACAACATATAATAGAGTTTCAAAAGATTTAAAAATAGAAGAAACCGACTATGAAAGAAAAATGGGAGAGTATTATTTAGAACAAAAAGAAGTTAATGACAAAATAGAAAACATGAATAGTACAACAATAATAATTTCAATAATACTAGTATCATTAGGAATTTCACTATCAATAGTTTTTGTTAGAAATAATGACAAAAATTATAAACTAATGAAGAAATTAAGTAAATCTGAAATATCAAAAATAAATAAAGAACTAGACAGTGGAGTAAAAAGCAATAAAACATATGTAACTGAAAACTATATATTAAATTATACGATGGGTACAAGTTTAGTAAAATATGAAAATATATTATTCGCATACAAAAGTAATTCTAAAAATAAAAAACTAGACATAATTGTAATTTATACAAAAGACTTAGACAAAATTGTTGTAGTAGTAGATTCAAGTATTAAATTATTAGACAAAATAAAAGAAAAAAATAAAAAAGTTTTACTAGGTAAAACAAATGAAAATTTAAAAAAATTATCTAAAGAATATAATTTAAATATTAATTAAAAGGAAGAGTTAATCTTCCTTTTAATTTTAGTTGTTACAACTATTGCAGTTATTTGAGCAACCATTATTTATAAAGCCAACACCAAAAATAATAACTAATAAGATAAATAATACTAATATAATTGCTGCTCCATAGCCATAACCATATCCACCATTATAATAACCTGGATATGCTCCATAATTCATCGCATTACCGCCGGCATATCCGCCATTATATCCATAATAATACATATATTACCTCCTAACTTATCTATATTATTTTATGGTATATAGATTTTATTGACACAACTAAAAGCATATATAATTTACAATTATATTATTTTTTTGTATAATAAATATGATTAGAATATGAAAAAGAAGAAAGTAAAAGTATTAAGAAATTTAAATAAATGGATTTTAGTTCTTACTATAATCTTTGCTTTTGGTGGTGCGTTTTTTATATTAGATGCATCATCTATTTCAGCTACTTTAACATATGGGAAATCATCTCCATATTTCTTTTTTTCAAAACAACTATTATTTGTAACACTCGGTTTTATTGCAGCAGTCATAATACTAAAGTTGTTTGAACTAAAATCATATGAACCATTCTCGGGAATGATAGCATTTGGCCTTATGATTGCAACGACTGCAAAATTATTTGGTAGTGCTATCACTGGTGGAATTAGTACTTTAACAATCAATATTGCAGGTTTTCAACTTCAACCAGCAGAATTTTTAAAATTGTTTCTTACGATTTATTTAGGTTCCTTTTTAGGAAAGTGGAGTAACGGAGGCAAGCGAAAATGGTTAATTTTATTCCCACTCTTTATGTGTGCTTACGCAGTAGGATTAGTTGTAGTAGGTGGAGATCTTGGTAGTGCCGCTATTATGCTTGCGTTATTTGCACTTATTATAGTTAGTACACCATTAAGAAAAGATATAATAAACTCTGAAAATAAATCAGATATTATATTAAGAAAAGGAATGACTGCACTAAAATATATAGCAGTAATAGGTTTAATTGGAAGCATAATATTATTAAAATTTGGATATAAAATAATACCAGAAGATTGGTTAAATAAAAGTCAAAGACTTAGTAGATTCATTTATACAAATCCATGTGATAGATACGAAGAACAAACAGGTTATCAAGTTTGTAATGGATACATCGCAATAGATAATGGTGGTTTATTTGGAGTAGGAGCAGGTAAATCAATCCAAAAATACTTATATTTACCAGAAAGCCATACAGACTTTATATTTCCAATAATAGTCGAAGAATTTGGAGTAATAATTGGAATAATAATAATACTTTTATATATGGCTCTTACATACTTAATATTTAAAGTCGCAACTAATACTTATGAATTATCCAACTCAATAATATGTTATGGAATTGGAATATACTTTATGCTTCATATATTTGTTAATTTAGGTGGTGTTCTAGGAATAATACCACTAACAGGAGTTCCACTTCCATTCTTAAGCTATGGTGGTAGCTCATGCTTCGCAACAATCGGAGCATTCACAGTAGTACAAAGGATTTATATTGAAAATAAAATAGAAAAGAAAAATAGAGAAATAAATAAAATAGTCAATAAATAGAATTTCTAAGAAATTCTATTTTTATTTAAAAAATGTTATAATATAAGCAAAGAAGGTGAAAGAGATGAGAAATTTAATATAAGTATGGCATAAACTTTAATTATGCCAAAAAGGAGGCATAATATGATAGAAATAAAAAACCTATCTATCAAAGTAAATGATAGATACTTAATTAAAGATTTAACCCTTAATCTTAATAAAAACGATAAGTTAGCTATAATTGGTGAAGAAGGAAATGGCAAATCAACGCTATTAAAATGCATAATAGATAAATGTGATTATGCGGAAATAACTGGAACAATAAATTTAAATAATAATAAAATAGGTTATTTAGAGCAAAATATAAAAGAAGAATATAAAAATCAAAAAGTTAATGATTATATTTTTATAAATGATATAGACTACTATAATAAAATAAATAGTTTTTATAAATATCTAGAAATATTAAATTTAAAAGATAATATTTTAGATAAATACTTGAATACTTTATCAGGTGGTGAAAAAATAAAAATAGCAATTTTAAAGCTATTATTAAATGATAACGATGTGCTTTTATTAGATGAACCAACAAATGATTTAGATATTGAAACACTATTATGGCTAGAAAATTTTATAAATAGAATAGATATACCAATTATCTATATATCTCATGATGAAACACTATTATCTAAAACAGCTAATATGATACTTCATTTAGAGAGTTTAAAAAGAAAGACAGAATGTAAACACACTCTTTTAAAAATTAGATATGAAGAATATGTAGATTTAAGACTTAGAACAATTAACAATCAAACTCAAATTCATAACTTCGAAAGAAAAGAATTAGAAAAGAGAGAAGAAAAATTAAAAAAGCAAAAGCAAAGAGTAGAATTTGAACAAAACAATATATCAAGAAGCGATCCTCATGGCGGAAGATTATTAAAGAAGAAAATGCACAATATTAAAAGTCAAGAAAGAAAAATAGAAAATCTAGATATAACTGAAAAACCAGATCCAGAAGAAGCAATTAATTTTATTTTTGAAAAAGTATATATTCCAAATGATAAGAAAATACTGAGTTTAAACTTAGATATATTAAAAGTAAAAAATAATATTCTTTCTAAAAATATAGAACTAAATATAAGAGGTAATGAACACATATGTATCATAGGTAAAAATGGAGTAGGAAAAACCACTCTAATAAGAATAATATATGATAATCTAAAAGATAGAAAAGATATTAAAATTGGATATATGCCTCAAGACTATAGTGAAGCATTTGATGGATATGATAACGTTCTAGACTATATAACCAATAATAGTAAAAATAAAGATGAAATAACTAAAGCAAGAATGTATTTAGGTAATATGAAATTTACTAGTGAAGAAATGATAAGCAAAATAAATAATCTAAGTGGTGGAAGTAAAGCAAAACTAATATTAATGAAACTGGTATTAGAAAAAAGTAACGTATTAATACTAGATGAACCAACAAGAAACGTAAGTCCACTTTCAAATCCAGTCATAAGAAAAGTATTAAAAGAATTTAAAGGTACTATTATTTCAGTATCTCATGATAGAAAATATATAGAAGAAGTAGTAAATAAATTATATGTTTTAACTAATAATGGGCTAAATCTAATTAGAAAAGACGATTATATTGAAAAATTAATCGAAAAACAACCAAAAAACTAGACAATGTGTATAAATTGTGTTATTATTATATCGCTTAATCCGCTGCATCTATGTATGATTAAATAAAGCACAAAGGAGGAAATGTAGTATGAATCTAATTGACAAGATCAATAAGAAACAAATCAACCCAAATGTTCCTGATTTCCAAGTTGGAGACACAGTAAGAGTTGATGTTAAGATCAAAGAAGGTAAAAGAGAAAGAATTCAAGCATTCGAAGGAATTGTAACTGCTCGTAAAGGTGGAAGCGTATCTGAAACATTCACTGTTAGAAAGAAAAGCGGAAGCGTTGGAGTTAATAGAATTTTCCCAGTTAATAGCCCATTAATCGATAAGATTACAGTTGTTAAAAAAGGAAAAGTAAGAAGAGCTAAACTTAACTTCTTAAAAGGATTAACAGGAAGCTTTAGAATTAAAGAAAGAAATTAGGTTTTACACCTAATTTTTTATTAGAAAAAGGAGATTAAATGAAGAAAATATGGTATTCAATAAAAGACTATGTTTATATAGTTTTAATAGTAGTACTAATTAGAACATTTTTAGTAACACCAGCAGCAGTTTCAGGAAGTAGTATGGAAAGTACTCTTAATAATCATGATTTAGTCATAATAAATAAATTAGTTTATAGAATTAAATCAATTGAAAGATTTGATATAGTTGTAGTAAACAATGATGAAGATAACGATAGAATAATCAAAAGAGTAATTGGTCTTCCAAATGAAACAATTGAATACAAAGATAATAAACTTTATATAAATGGAGAATTAGTAGAGACAAAACTAAATTTTAAAGATACAGATGACTTCAAAGTTGAAACTAAAGATGATGAATATTTTGTTTTAGGAGATAATAGACCTGTCTCAAAAGATAGTAGAATACTTGGAAGTTTTAACAAGAAAGATATAGTTGGAAGAGTAGGAATAAGATTCTATCCATTTGATAAAGTAGGATATGTAAAGTGATAATGATAGCATTATCACTTTTTTTATGTTAAAATCTAAATAGTAGGTGTAAACATGAATAAAGAAGATTATATAAAAATAGCCAAACAAAAATTCAGTAAGAATACACAACCCATAGTAATAAGACAAATAAACAACCATTATAAAGTAAAAGAAAACTTTAAAATTGAAAAGCAAAAATACAATATAGGAGAACAAGTAAAATTAGAAAAAGGTACATTACTTCATGGTACATATAGAAATTTAGATGGAGTAGTTATAAGGTGATAAAATGAATGGTAAAGTTATTATAATAGGTGGAAATAAAAGAGCAGGCAAAACAACATTATCAAATTTATTACATAATAAATATAACTTTAATCAATACAATTTTGATATGTTATTAGATTCTATAGAAACAACATTTGAAGACCTAGATGATGGAAATGATGATAAATACATTGAATTACTTGATAATATGATAAATAGAAGTCTTGAAGATGCCAAAAATTATGGAATAAACACTCTATATGAATATATATTTACACCAAAACAAATATTAAAATTAAAAAATATAAATAATGTAAAAATATATTTTTTAGCAAATCTAGATGCCAATGAAAACAACATTGAAAGTGATATGATGAAATACTCAAAAACATATGATTGGCCAACAACAGCTACAAAAGAAGATATAAAAAGAAATATTAACTATATTTTAGAGAGAAACAAACTATTAAAGGAAGAATGTGAAAAATATAATTTTAGATTAGTAAATACTAGTAGAGAAGATAATAGAAATAAAATACTAAATGATCTAGTAGAAGAAATAATGAAAGAATGAAATAATGAAGTATTATGAAAGACATAAGAAATGAAATAAATATTGAAATAATAAATGATCAAAAAGAAAAAATATTATCTTTATTTCAAAGTCAAAAATAAAATGTAGAATTTAAATTCTACATTTTTTATTGTAATTCTGTTCCTCCCCATTCAACGACAGTATAACCATTTCTATTTACTTTAGTAAGTTCTTGTTCTTTAATAGTTATTTTATTATCTAATTTTTTATATATCATAAGGACTCTTATAAGTGTTTCGGGTTTAGGATTAATTTCTAAAGGCATGTTTTTATTTATTTCATTCATACTAGCAAATCTAATGTAATTATATTTGTTGTTTTCAAGTTTTGGTAACCAATATATTATAAATTCTTCACTTTCTCTTTCACTAAGCCCTAGCATTTCTAATTTTTTTTCTAAGAACTTAGCCGTATCTTTTCCTTCAATAACAAATCCATCATCAGTACTAAAATTAATATTATTTTTACTTTCATAATATAATGCATATAATTTTCTATTAGTTTTTAAATCAACTAAATCACCATTACTATTAGCTCTTACATTCCATTCGCTATCATACTCTGGATAAGAATGAGTTATTAAGTTATCATTAAGTAATTTAACACTAATATTAGTTTCTTTTGTAGGATATAAGTATATGATAGGTTTATCAACTGTTACGCTACTTGGGTCATAAGAAGTACCATACTTTTTGATATTTTCAAATTCTTCCTCTGTATAAACAGTTACTATATCTAATTTTTTAATATCTTTACTAACAGGTATAACTAAGGTATAAGCAGCACTATTAGAAACAACTCCACGAGAATTCTCCCATAAATAAAGTTTAGCACTATCATTATTGAATTCTAATCCAGCAACTCTGGTTTCTATACTAACTGAATTAATTCTGCAATAACTAACAACAATATAATTTTTAGTTTCATCAAAATACTTTAATGCTATATCGTTATTTTTAGCATATTCTTTATATTCTTCAAAACTTAATACATCATTAATATTAAAACCACTAGGAATACTTTCTTCATCATTAAATAGACTATATTTTATATTATAAACACCTTTATAATCACCTTTAATAACATAATAATCATTATTATTATATTTATATTTAACAAGAGTATCACTAATATCATATTTATTGATTTTAATTCTAAAGAATCTATTATATACAAACAAAATACATAATAATAAAATAATACATCCACCTAAATAAAACAATTTCTTTTTCATAACTTCACTTCCTAGAATAATTTTATCAAATGAATAAGTACATCACAATAAAATATTATGATATTTACAATAAATATGATATAATTAAATAGTAGGTGGTAATATGGACAAAGAATTAAAAAGAATAATAAGTAACTTAGTATACTTATATGGAAAAGAAGAAATTGTAAGTATAATAAAATTTGCAATATATTTTAGAAGTGATAATCTTAAACTATATGAAGAATTTAAAAAGAAAGTTGATTCAAGAGGATTTATAGATACAAAAGAAATTATAAATCTTCTAGCAAAAAGATATGATTTGGATCCTAAACAAAATATGGAACAAATTAGAAATATGTATGTAAATAATGTTATTAATATGGGCTATGCATTTCATTTAACACCAAAAGCCAATGTTGAATCAATTGACGAATGTGGTTTAAATCCAGGCTACTTAGAAGAACAAGAAGATATAAAAAGAGTAAGAAGTGAATTGAGTGAACAAGCTGAAAATAACTTATTTACATTCGCAAAGGATGATTATAATAAATTATACTTTTCTAGAACATTAAATTTAAGAGTAAGTTATGGTAGAGAACCAGAATGGATTAGAGAATTAAATAAAAATAAAAGTATGCTAGATACATATATGGAAAATGAAACAGATAAAGCAAAAAAAGATGTGAAAGAATTAATGGCAAAATATAATGCAAAATATCAAGATAAAAGTAGAGTATTATATTTAATACCTAATTCATATACATTTGATAAAAAGAAAGTATTCACTTCTGATGATTTAGATAATTTAAACATAAGCCCAGAAGAAATAATCGAAAGATTTGAAAGTATCAATAGGGGAGTAATAAATGCATCAGTTTCTACATATGTCCCAAGACCTGAATTAATATGCATAGATTTATCAAATGGTATGATACTTGAAAGCAATCAAGAAAAAATGACTGTATAGAATATTTATACAGTTTTTAAATAGCTTAGAGAAAAAAAGATATAAATGAATTAAAATTTCAAAGAAACATATTATTAATATGCAAGAATTTATTATAAATATTATGAATAGCTATGGTTATATAGGAGTATTATTGCTAATATTAATAGAAAATATATTTCCACCAATACCATCAGAGTTAATTTTATTATTTGGTGGTTTCATGACAACATATACAAAGTTAAATATTTTTGGGATGATTATTTCATCAACTATAGGTTCCTTAATTGGTGCATTATTACTATATAAAGTAGGGACAATATTTAATAAAGAAAATTTGAATACGCTAATTACAGGAAAATTCGGAAGATTATTAAAACTTAAAAGCAGTGATATAGATAATGCTGATAAATGGTTTACAAATAAAGGACAAAAAACTATTTTCTTTTGTAGATTTATTCCATTAATTAGAAGTTTGATTTCACTTCCAGCTGGAATGAATAAAATGAACTTAAGCAAGTTTATAATTTGTACAATACTTGGTTCAGTTATATGGAATACAGTTTTAATAGTCATGGGTTCGATAGTGGGAAGTAATTGGGAGAATATACTAAATATAATAAATATATGTTCTCGTTATATAGTACTTATTTTATTTATAATAATTATAATATTATTTTATAGAAAGAAATCAAAAGAGTAGAAAGAAATTCTATTCTTTTATGTTATAATAAAAATGAATTTAAAAAGAAGTAGGAGAACGTATTATGATTAAGATTGGAGACATTGATTATAAATCAATTGGTGTAAAAGGAGAACAATTTTTAATAGAAGCAAATCAAAGCGAAGGTTTTAACTTTCCATATACTTTATTTATACCAGAAAATGTAGATGAAAGTACTAGTTTAATAGTCGAAGGAGCTAATACTGGAACATCTAGAAATGATATAAAAACTGCTATTAGCGATGTAATAGAAAGAAGTATGGATAGAACAATTATAGATGCAAACAAAGATACAAGATTTCCAATATTAACCCCATGCTTCCCAAGAATCCATACGAAAGAAGATGGTGGAATATACACTCATATGCTAACAAGTGAATCATTAAATTATAAACGTTTTGGTTTAGAGAGAATTGATAATCAACTAGTGAAAATGATAAAAAATGCAGAACAGTTGCTAAAAGAAAGAAATATTAATATTGATTCAAAAGTTATATTAGATGGTTTTTCAGCATCAGCTAAATTTGTCAATAGATTTGCATTACTTCATCCAGAAGTAGTTAAACTAGTTATCGCAGGAGCATGTAGTGGTACAGGAATACTTCCATTAAAAGAAATAGATAGAGAAAAATTGCTTTATCCAATAGGTACTGGCAATATGGATGAAATAACTGAAGAAAAACAAGAAGAATTTAAAAGTATCAAACAATTTTATTATATGGGAACACTTGATCCACAAGATAATGATCCACTTGGCGAAAGAGAAGATGGAAAACTAATAAGTCCATCATCAATAACAAAAGAAGAAAGCATGCAATTATATAAATTTATAGGTAAAAAGATGTTACCTGATAGATGGGAAAATTTTCAAAGAATTTATAAATCTTTAGGTGTAAATGCAATATTCAAAACTTATGAAGGATATGGACATACACCTGAGCCTGCGTTAAAAGATATAGAAGAGCTACTAAAACAAGAAAAGAAAGTAGAACGCTTAAGTAGGAGATAGAAATGATAACTATAATTGATAATGATGAAATGAAAATAAGTCTTTCAAAAAGTTTCATAGAAAATAATGATACGCCAGATAAAAGAAGTTTGAGTGAATATATACTAGATAAAACAAAAGAAAAATTACAATTTTTTAGAGAACTTTTTAATATAGAAAAACTAGATAAAATAGAATTTATACTTTTTGATGATTATGATGAATGGAAAAAATACTATGTATCAAGAAATCATAGAGAACCACCAGAATATAGTAGAGGCTCATTTGAAAGTGAAAATAATTTATCATATAGTGTACAAAAAAGTGGAGTCTTGTATAACACACCACTATGGTTTCATATAGTTTCTGTTAATGCACATGAAGCATTTCATATATATTATAAAAAGTATATCTATAAAGATGACAGAATTGTATGGTTTGATGAAGGGCTTGCTCAATATTTATCTGGTGAAGCTGAAGGATGGATAAATAATGAAGAAAAATTAAAAAAGGTATTTTTAGAATTCTATCAAAATTATAAAGAAATAAATAATCTTAATGATAGAATACAAGGAAATAATAGCATACCAGATGATTTAATATTCAGTAGAAAAGGAGTATTTGAGGGATACAAAATGAGTTTACTCGCAATTAAATACTTAGACTTAAAATATGGCATTTCTTATATTAAAGAATTAATGAAATATAATAAAGAAATTAGAGAGTTAGGTACTACTATTATAGATGATATGATAGAGTATTATAAAGAAAGATTTAATATAAAGGTGTTATAATGATAGAATTCATAAAAGGATGCAAAATACCAAACTCAGATAATCTAAAAGAAGAATATAAAATAAGTGGTAACTGGATAAAATCAAATGTAAATGCAAGTAAAATACTAAAGTTAATGTATGAATTTACTGAAATGCAGCAAGACAACGAACCATTATTTCTATTCTTAGAAATACCAAGCAATAAAGAAATTCAAAAAAATATCGAAGAACTTGATAAAAAAAGAAAATATAAAATTAAAAATGGTTTCTATTATGATATATATTACTTAGATGGAATATCAAAAAATTCTTTAAAGAACTGCTAGATAAATCAGGTGAAATACTTTTAAATGATGGAATGAGTTTTTTCGGACTCGGAAACTTTAAAACAAATGAATAGATAGGCAAATATAAATATAATCAAGTAAAATTACTATCAGATAGTATCGAAAAGTATGAAGAATTATTTAGAAAGAACAATATTGAAAGAAATGATAATGTAGTTCTTTCAGTAAATTTAATAAGTCCTAACAACCCGGGAATATGTAATATATATAAAGATAGAAGTGGGAAAGATATTTATAAAATAGTTGAAAAACTAAAGAAATATAAAACATTTTATAAATATAGTATGATAAATGTTAAAACAGGAGAAGAAATAATAATGAAAAAAGAAATACAAAAACATAATTTAAGTCTTTACATTCCTGCACTTGAAGATTATTGGTATGAAGAAAAACTAGAAAGCGACCCTGAAACAATGAGCTATAATAAGGGATATGATGTATCTTATTATGGATATCATTATGATACTGGATGTATAGATTTTCCAAAAGAAAAATGGGAAGAAACATATAATAAAAGAATAAAAGAAAATAAATTCTTTGCATATATCAAAGATATTGACTTAAATGAATTTATAGGCTATTGTAACTATCAATATAATAAATTTGATAATAGATATGAGTGCGGAGTACTAATTGAAGCTAAATATAGAAAAAAAGGTTACTCAAAAGAAGCATTAAAACTACTTTGTGATGAAGCACGAAAAAATGAAATAAAAGAATTATACGATAACTTTGAAAAAGATAGAGAAAACAATACTTTAAAAATCTTTGAATCAGTAGGCTTTAAAGTGGTAAAAGAACAAACTTGGAAAAAGTTAGGTAAAGACGTAGAAGGCGTAATAGTAAAAATAGAGCTTTAAGTTAATAGAAGAAATTAAATATGATTTACGAATTAGACATTAATAAAAGAGCATTCAATGCAATAAAAAACAAAACAAAAAGAATATGAAATAAGAGCAACAAAACTTGAAAAAGATTCATTTGACTATAAAGTATTAAAAGAAAATGACATGATAGATTTTACTTCAAACGCAGAACATCTATTAGTAAGAATAACTGATATAAACCACTACAATACTGTTGAAGAACTTCTTGTAATGGAAGGAACTAGATATACTTTATCATCAACAAATGACTTTAATGAGGGAGTTAAATCTATAAATAGTTTAGATGGATACAAAGAAGCAATCAATAAAAATGGAGTTTATGCAATGCACTCAGAAGTAATTTATGAGTAACTGAAAGAACAATATAGTAGGTTAAAGCCTACTTTTTATATACAAAAAAATATCAAAAATTATATAAATTTATATTGACAAACACATGTTTGTAATTTAATATATAAGTACATTGATTGAAGGAACATAATATTAAAAACAAACTAGAAACCATATCAAATTTGTTCAAAGGAAATGAAATAAGAAAATAAAAATAATTATTAATACATTATAATTTTAGAAGGGGGATCAATAAATGAAACTATTAAGTGACAAAGGATCAGAATTTATAGTTTATAGTGATGAAGATTATGTATATAAACTATTTAGAAAAGATTATAAGTTAAAACATAAAACAAAAGAAGAACTAGAATACATGTCTTCAATAAGAACAAAAAGAATATTGATGCCAACTTCATTAATTATAAAAGATGGCGAACTAAGA
This sequence comes from uncultured Clostridium sp., assembly GCA_902492325.1. GTDB lineage: Bacteria > Bacillota_I > Bacilli_A > RF39 > UBA660 > CAG-1000. The sequence continues at coordinate 417,224 of CABULC010000001.1, read as the reverse complement.
GGATACAAAATGCCTTATATAAAAGGGAAATCAAATATACTAGATGCAAAAATGGAAGATTTAATTCATGAATTACGCATCGTAGATGAAGATATAAAATTGCTAAGTAAAGCATTGATAAGACTGATGGATATAAACTTAGAAAATACAATTTTTAATGGTGAGTTATACCTAATAGATCCTGGCAACTATTTTTTAAATGATATTAAAGATTTGATTTCATACCTAACGATTATAGGCCAAAATACCACCAATAAAAAAGAAATAATTGAATTGTGGAATTATGATAAACTTAATAAATTATTAGATGAATTATTATTCATTAATAATAATGAAGTTGATTTCTATTTACTAAGAAAGATAATAGAATTCTTTAACTGTGAAAGAACTAAAACAGGTGTTAAATTTAACCTAAGTATAATTGAAACATATTTTGATAGAACACTAACTGTAAGAGAAGCTATAAACAAGTTTATAAAAAAACACATAAAAATAGATGAGCAAGAAAAACAAATATTTTTATCATTAATTAAGAAGTGAAAAAATTATAAAAACAAAAAGAGTTTTCCTATAACACAACATATAAGTTCTATAAACTAACATAAATTATATACAATCAAAATATAAAGTATGATATAATTTGATTAAAGTAAAGGAGAAAAATATGAAAATAAAAAAAGAGGAATTAGCAGAATATATTTCACGAGCTTTTGATAACGAGTATATAAAACTGTTAACACAAGATTCTAAAAGTAGAGCTGAACTACTTGAACAACTTAGTAATCTAAGCAGATTTATCTTCGCCTACGTAACATCAACAGGAGATTTATCTCAAGAAAGTCTAAATACTATTTTATATGATTTTGTTATTCATAAAAATGAGCCACTATCATTAGATAAATATTTTGGTAATTATATTTTTCCACTTATTGAAAACAAATATAAAAAAGATCATGGAATAGAAGGACCACTATCATTAATTGATTATAATAATATTTATAAAGAAATGTCTGTGAATTCTAACAGTAATAAATTTTTTACACATTCTTTTTCTGGAGCCTTATTTAATGATATTTCAGAAAAAGGATTAGATGCTAAAAGTGAAAAATTTAAAGATGAATTTCGTTTCTTATCATACTTTGGTTTCAAAACCCCATACGCTCGTGGAAAACTACATATAACAGAATTATCGTATCAAACTATGGGCTATGCCCTTCAGTCATCAGAAAGGGCTAGAATGGTACTTACATCACATACAGATTTAAAAGAAGAAGATAGTGAAACAAGTTTAGAATATTATCACAGAGTTATCGAAAATTTAGAAGTAAAAGAATGTGATGAAGAAAACTTAGAAACCATAAAAGACTACTTAACTGACATAAGCAATTTTTATTTTTCGAATGACAAAAGCTGTATAGCAGTAATTGAAGGTGATAACAAAAGAGAATATGATGATAGTATTTCACCATTTATGTATGTTCTTTCTAATGAATATGAATATCAAGATTTGTTAAAAAGCGATGAGACTTTTAGGACAATGTATGAAAAAACAGATACAGCATTAAGAAATTATGGCGATAAGGGGGTAGAAATATTAGAAATATTTGCTAATTATATGCATACTAAATATCAAGGCTCTAGAGAAACTGCTATCTTAGATCAAACAATAAAAGATATGTTTTTAAAAAATGTTACAACTTTTGCCATTAAACATTTTGAAGTTGCCAATGGAGAAGGTTATGTTGTAGAATCAGGCCATATTTCTCCAGATAAATTTGCTATCGCAACAATACCCAACCCATTAATTTATTATCCAGAACATAAAAAAGGTCCAAAAATAGAAATTGAAAGTATGATAGAAAGACAAAAAGAAAGTGAAGAAAAAGGTCTTAGTAAATAGATAAGGCGCTTAGTTATCCTAAAAATAAATAATATGTTATAATAGTTCCTAAATAAGTTTTATTTTAAAACATGAAAGGTGTGATAGTAATGGAAAAAATTGAAAATAATGGGGAGGTTAGAAAAAACAATATAAACTGGTATCCAGGACATATGGCTAAAACTAAAAGAGAAATAAGCAGCATAATGGGAATGGTCGATATAGTAATCGAAGTAATAGATTCAAGGGTACCATTTTCAAGTAGAATACCAGATTTAAAAAAATTAACAAGAGAAAAACAAAATATAATAGTATTTAATAAATATGATTTATGTGATAAAACTGAAACTGAAAAATGGATTAATAAATATAAAGATGAAGGATATATAACTGTCACATGTGATTCTAAAAATTCAAATGATTATAAAAAAATTATTGAAGAAGTAAGAAAATTAATGATAGATGTTAATAAAAAAAGAGAAGCAAAAGGAATGCTTCCTAAAAAGGCAAAATGTTTAGTAATAGGGGTTCCAAATGTTGGGAAAAGCACTCTTATTAACAAATTAGCTGGAAGAAATATTGTAAATGTAGGAAATAAACCAGGTGTCACTAAACAAATAAACACAATTAAGATTAATGAATTCATGGATCTTTTAGATACTCCTGGAATACTTTGGCCAAAATTTGAAAATCAAAATGTTGCTCTTAATCTAGCATCAATGACAATAATTAAAGAAGAAATTCTTACAATAGAAGAAGTAGCAATTCATATATTAAAGAAACTAGACAAATATTATAATGAGATATTAAAAAAAGAATTTGGAATAGACTATTATAGCGATGATGAAGTAGAAGAATGCTTCACTAAAATATCTAAATATAAAAATATTCCGGTGAATGGCGAAGTAGATTATGAAAGAGTTAGCTTAGTAATATTAAATTCTATTAAGCAAGAAAAAATAAAAGGAATTACATTCGATAGAGTGTAATTTTTATATGTATCAAAATTGTAACATAGTCATTGACTTATATATTTAACTATGATATAATGTACACGTAATCAAAAGGGGGTTTTGATTTTTATGGGACAAACTTTAAGAGACAGAAGGGATGCTTACGCAAAAGTAGATCTTGAAATGAATTTTAAAATATTCACTCAAGAACTTGGCAATTCAGTAACTGGAAAAGTTGTTGCAAACAGTATATGTTATGGAACAAATACTATTGAAAGTGCTAAAAAAACAATTGCACTAGTAAAAAAGATATTTGTTGCTAATGGTTTTACTGAAGAACAAGCTATAGAATATATTAATCAAAATAAATATATATTCGAAGTAGGCTATGCAAAATTAGTATCAATGCTATCAATATTATCAATTGCAAAATTAGATAACAAAGCTGTGTTTGAAAATCCAGTTTACTTAATTAATGAGCAACATAACATTGCTAGAATGTATAATGCAATTAAAAAAGTAAAAGCTGAAGGAAGAGAAGTAACCATTCCTGAAATTAAAGAAATAGAAAAAGATAAAAAAGAATCAATCGAATATCCATTAAAGAAGGATAGATTGGCTTTATATCAAAAATCATATTTAGCAACATTAGAAAGACAAATTAAAGAATTAGAAAATCAAAGAGTTATGAAAAAAGAAGAGTAGTAACTCTTTTTTTGTGAAATTTTAATTTTAAGGTTTACATTTATTTAAATTACTTTTATAATAAATACTCGTACACAGGAGGAAGCATGATTAAAAGTAATTTACCAGTTATTTTATTAAAAAATCTTGTATTACTTCCTTATCAAGAGGTTAGAGTTGAAATAAAAAGTGATGTAAGTAAAAAAGTCACTGAAATATCAAAACTATATCATGATAACGAAGTATTAATCGTGTGCCCCCTAAATTCCCTTGAAGAAAAGCCTGATACTTCAGATTTACCTAGAATTGGAGTAGTAGGAAAAATAAAAAGTATTATAGATTTACCTAATGGAAACATGAGGGTAATTATTTATGGACTTTATAGAGTTAAAGTTATAAGTTATGTAAATTATTCAAATGAAGAAGATATTTTAGATAGCATAATAACAGGTATAGAAGTTCAAGATAGTGAAATAGAATGTTCAGCATACCAAAGAAAATTAATGTCAGAATTAGAAAGTTACGTAAATAAAAATCCATTTATAACAAACTCAATAATGTCTCAAATAAAAAGTAATGTTTCATTAGATAAATTAACTGATTTAATAGGTAATTTCTTACCACTTAGTTTTGAGAAAAAACTTAATTTAATGCTTGATGCATCATCAATAAGTAGAAGTAAATTATTAATTAAAGAACTAGCTATTGAAAGTGCGGTAATGGATCTAGAAGGTCATATAGAAACAGAAATAAAAAAAGGTTTAGATGACACTCAAAAAGAATTTATACTAAAAGAAAAATTAAAAGTAATTAAAAGTGAATTAGGTCAAAATGATACAAAAGATGGAGACGTAGAAAAATTCAAAGAAAAGTTAAATAGTGAAGAATTTCCAGATAGAATAAAAACAAAACTTATAACAGAAATAGAAAGATATAGTGCAACTAGTGAAGTAAGTCCAGATGCTGGTGTAATTAGAAATTATATTGAATATTTGTTATCAGTACCTTGGTACAAAGAAACAAAAGATGAAAAAGATTTATTAAAAATAGAAAAGAAACTAAATGAATCTCACTATGGAATGGAAAATGCCAAAACAAGAATTATTGAATATATTGCAGTAAAAAGCATATCTCCAGAAATAAATAGTCCAATTCTTTGTTTAGTAGGTCCTCCAGGTGTTGGTAAAACTACATTTGCTGAATCAATATCATATGCATTAAATAGAAATTTCGTAAAAATATCTTTAGGTGGTATGAGTGACTCTTCAGAATTAGTAGGACATAGAAGAGCATACATAGGGTCAAATCCAGGTAAAATAGTATCATCTCTTATAAGATGCGAAAGCAATAATCCAGTATTCTTATTAGATGAAGTAGATAAACTAAAAAAGGATTATAAGGGTGATCCCGCATCAACCCTTCTAGATATACTTGACGTAAGTCAAAATAAAAGATTCGTAGATAATTATATTGATGAAGAAATAGATTTAAGTAAAATACTATTTATATTAACAGCAAACGATATATCACAAATACCAGCAGCCTTACTAGATAGACTCGAAATAATAGATTTAACAGGATACACGGATAGTGAAAAACTATTAATATGTGAAAATTATTTAATACCAAATATTTTAAAGAAAGCAGGACTTAAAAATACAGTAATAAAATTTGAAACACCTGCGATAGTAAAAATCATAGAAGAATATACAAACGAAGCAGGAGTAAGAGAACTAGAAAGATGCATAAGTAAAATAACAAGAAAGGTTATAACAGAACATATAAAAGCATCTAGAAAAATAGTTAGTGTAAGAATAAAAGAAGCAGACTTACCACATTATTTAGAACAAGAACTTTATAGTACAAAGAAAGCTAAAAAAATAACATCAACTGGTGTAGTAAGAGCAGTTGCTTGCAATAAATCAGGTGGAACTACACTTGATATAGAGTGTTCATCATTTAAAGGAAATGGTAAATACACATTCACAGGGTCACTCGGAGATATTACAAGAGAAAGCATTGAAGTTGCGATTAGTTATATTAAATGTAATAGTAAATTTTTAAATATTGATGAAGATTTCTTTGTAAATAACGATATACATATTCATTTTACTGAAGGTTCTTCACCAAAAGATGGACCATCAGCAGGAGTAGCAATAACAACAGCAATCTTATCTCATATAAAAAATCAAAAGATAAGCGATGAAATTTCAATGACCGGGGAAATATCATTAAAAGGTGACATACTAAAAGTAGGCGGAATAAAAGAAAAATCAATCGCATGTTTTAGAAATAAAATTAAAACATTATATATACCAGAAGATAATAAAAATGATATAGAATGGTTAGAAAAAGATTTAAAAGAAAGTATAGAATTTATACCAATAAATAATTACGAAGACATATTTAAAAAAATATTCTCATAAAGAATATTTTTTTTCATATATTTTATTGAAAGGAGAATATATGAAAGAAATTATTCCAATTAAAAAAGATATTATATTTAAAACAAAAATAGGTGAGTTAAATAATATAAGCTTAGATCATGATTATAAAATAAATGATGATGTTGTTACAGGTACTGTCGCAATAAGTGGTACTTATAAAATGACAGAAGCCAGCGTTATAGAAGAAGAATTTTATTACACAATACCATTTGAAGTAGCTATATCAAAAAGAATAGATAAAGATACAATAAAAATAGATATAGATGATTTTAAATATACAACTGAAAAGGATATTTTAAAAGTTAATATTGATTTAGAATTATCATGTGAAGAAACAAGAGAGGAGGAACCTATAAAAGAAGAATATGATCTTGATAACTATATAGATAACTACTTTGAAGATAAAGATATAAACCTTTTAAATGAAGAACATAACGAAGAAATAAAAGATAATAATATTAATATTGATACTGATATAAACTTAGAAAAAAATGATATAGATTTAAATAACAATATTAATAACATTACAAATATAATAAATAGTGAAAATAAATATTATACATACAAAGTATATATAGTTAGAGAAGGAGATACAATTGAAACTATATGTTCAAAATACAACATCGATATAAATGATATTAAAGAATACAATAATATAAATGAAATAAATGTAGGAGACAAAATAATAATTCCACAAATAAATGAGTAAAAAATTTATTAATAAAGTAATAATTGATAAAGATAAAGTTATTAAAAAAAGAAATGATGATGTAATAGAATTATATGATTATTTAGAAACTAGAAATTTTGATAATTTTCCTAAAATAATATCTAAAGATGAAAGAAATATAGAATATGAATACATCGAAGAAAAAAAGTATCATGAGGTAACTAGTGGAGTAGAATTTATTAAAACTGTATCTATGCTTCACTACAAAACATTATTTTTTAAAGATGTAAGTAAAAATAAATATAGAAAGATATATGATAAATTATCTGATAACATTGATTACTTAAAAGAATATTATGAAAACATGATAAGTGAAATTGAAGAAGAAGAGTATATGAGCCCATCTCATTATCTTTTTGCTAGAAACTATACAGCATTAGATAGTTCACTAGTTTATGCAAAAAAAGAGTTAAAAAAGTGGTTTAACATGGTATCAAATAAATCAAAAGAAAGAGTATCTATAATACATAATAATTTATCATTAAAACACTTTATCAGGGGAGAAAAAAATTATCTTATAAGTTGGGATAAATACAAGGTTGATACTCCAGTTTTAGATATATATAACTTTTATAAAAAAGAAGGCTTTAAATTAGATTTTAAATATTTAATGAAAATATATAATGAAAATTTAGAATTACTAGAAGAAGAGAAAAAACTACTTTATATACTTATATCCATACCACCAAAATTAATAAATATAAAAAAAGAATACTTAAATACTATAAATGTAAAAGAATTTTATGATTATATATATAGTGGTATGGGAATTGTTAATGAAAATAAATAATCTACTTATGTAGATTTTTATTTTATTTTGTTATATAATTAATTCATAATAAGGGAGTGAAAGAATGAATAAAAAAGGTTTTATATCCATGACATTAGTATATACTTTTTTAGTTTTATTCTTATTTTTAATGCTTAGTGTAATGCATGCGTATTCGGAAAAAAATAAATTTTTAGAAACTATAAATAATACAATAGATTTAAGTTTTGAAACACCAACTAATTATGGATTAACTATAATAGAAGCACTATTAAATAAATATAAAGCAGAAGAAGGTGGAATTATAGATTATTCCAAAAACTCTGAGGGTAGTTATTATCGTAATGGAAGTTTATTACAAGATACTACATTTGCTACAGATGGGCTTTATTTTACACAGGTAGTAGAAGATGAAGATAATAATAAAATCCATATGACAGAAGATGATAAAACAGTTTATTTCTTAAGAGGAATAACAGAACAAAATTATGTAGAGTTCGCAGATCTTTGTTGGAGAGTATATAGAACTAATGAAAACGATGGAGCAAGACTAGCTTTTTACGGGGACTATTCATATAATGGCTGCACATTAAATACCTCTACAATACCAGAAGTTGCATATAATACTAAATCAAATAGTAATATGTACGTTGGCTATATGTATGGAAGTGACACAAGTGACTATACTACTACTCACGAAAATACAAATAATAGTGTAATAAAAAGTGAATTAGAATTATGGTACAAAGATATGATTCCAAATAAATATAGAAAATATATAGACGATAATATCTTCTGTAATGATAGAACAGTTGGACAGGGAGGCACATTTAATGGCCTTACTTATACTGAAGATGGAACTGGCACTAATAATACTCTATTTCAATCATTTAGAAGAAATGCAACTGGAGGAAAAGATGGAGAATTTTTAAGCATGATTTCTTCATATCCAGTATTTACTTGTTCAAGACAAGAAGATAAGTTTACAGTAAGTAATAATAAAGGAAACCTAAAATCAAATTATCCAGTAGGTACTTTTACAGCTGATGAATTAATAGTAGCAGGTACATCATTTATGAGTAGCAACAGTTCATTCTTTTTAAATTATGGAGTGAAAATATGGACTATGACACCAAGTACATTCACTAATGGTGAAGCAAGAGCTGTAAGTATGCAAGAGTCCGGTGAATTAGTTGAATCTCCAGTGACAAATATCTATAAAGTTATTCCAGTAATATCATTGAAAAATACAACGTTAATAAAATATGGTGACGGTACAAAAGACTCTCCATTTATAATAAAGGTGGATTAATATGAAGAAAAATGGTTTTATATTTATGGAAAGTTTAACTGTATTAGTTGTAGCTTTACTAGCAATAACACTATTATTAAGCAGTTATTCATTATACGTACGAAAAGCAAAAGAAAAAGAAAATTATAATCTACCAAGTGATAGATACCAATTATTTAATATCGCACGATTAGGTGGAAATAAATCAAACATAAATATCCAAGGGGGACCAAACTTCATAGCAAATAGAAGAGAGTATGATGAAAACTCTAATCCAAATGGCTGCGAAGGAACTCCAATAGCGGATAGGCTAAGTGATTGTAAACAAGTATTTATAGATAATAATCTTGTATATTATATTTTTATCTATGATATAGTAGAAGAACTATCAAAATCAGATGTAACAAAAAAATATGATAGTGGAACAATAGAATACCTAAAAACCTTAAAAAAGAAAAATGTTTATAAATATAATTCAACAGTAGTAACTAATGGTTACATAGTAGGTGTATTTTATAAAAATGGCACTTACAGGTATGCATCGATTCCTCTATATAGTCAATATTAATGGTAGGTGAACTATGAATAAAAAAGGATTTACACTTATAGAACTTATAGTAAGTATCATATTAGTAAGTATAGTCTTAGTATCAATGACTGGAACACTAGTAAAATTAAAAGATACATATAGTCTAGTATATGAAGATGCAGATGCTAGAATATATGGAGCAACTATTTCAAAAGTAATAAACGATGATTTACTTACAAGTAATGGAATCAAAACAATAGATTGTAGTGATGATGGAAAAGTAAATATATGTGAAATAGTAATGGGAAATAACGAAAAAAGAACTCTAGAAATATTAAGAAACGAAACAGACAAAGATACAGAAACAATAACATCAAATGGAGATGAAATTGGTACTAAAAAATATGAGAAAACAACATTAAGATATAGCGACTCAACAACCGGAGACGTAAAAACAATACTAATAAAAACTATAGAACTAGTTACAAGAACAAATAATCAAGGTGATAGTAATAGAGTAACAACAACTGGATATAAATTTACAACATTATCACAAGAATCATTTAAATATGAAAATGTAAACGACAGTACAAAAGTTGATAAAATGACTCATATAACAATAGGCCTTAGTGATGAAAATTATAATATAGATTTATATTCATCAGGTACATATAATAAGTAATAAAAATATAATAATACCAAACATTAACTTAATAGTTAGTGTTTTTTTAATGTTTATTTTATAATCAGAAAGAATACTAAAACTTTGAAATAATATAGATAAACTGCTAAAGTTTAATATAAGACTCGTTAAAGCAAATTTAATATTAAAAGGTATACTTAACTTGGATATAGATATAACACCACTAGTAAGTTCTAAAAAGCCTGTAAGAATAGACAATATAGTGGAATTGATAGAAACATATTTAACCAATAAATTAATTATTATAGTAAATACTATTAAATTACCAAGAATAATAAAAGAAGTATTTATAGCTTTAACAATAGATAATTTAAAACATTCAAAAAAACTTATATTTTTAGTTTCATTAGTAATACTTTCTATATAAGAATTATCTTTTCTCAAATATAATCCAATAAATATATTATTAATAAAACAAATAATCCAAAGCAATAAGCCAATTTTAAAACTATTATAAAGAGAAATACCTATAACACCAATAACAAATGCTATTGAAGGAAAATATGTATATATAAGTATTCTATTAGCTGTTTTAATATCTATTAATTTATTGTCAAGTAAATTCTTAATATAAACAGCATTACTAGGATGACTAGTAAGAACACTAAGTATAAAAATAATACTAGTATTAGAATCTATATTAAATATTTTATTTATAAGTTTACCAAATATTCTTTTAATAAATAAATGATAATTAAAATATATAAGTATGTCACATAATATAATAAAAGGAAATATAGTAATAAAAATTTTCTTAAAGAATAAAATACTTGCATCATACGTAGAATTAATTACTACTTTAATATTCAAAATAAATACTATTAATATTAAGGTTAACACTATATATTTTAGTTTTTTAATAATTGTATTCATCTGTGATATAATATTATAGTTAGGAGAAATTTATGACAAAATTATTTAAATATATAAAAAAAGATATAAAAACTTATTGGAAGAATTATTTAGCTTTTATTTTAATAGTACCATGTTTATTTATTTCATTTGATTGTAATATTTATTCACCAGGATCACTCATAGATTTAACTGATAGAATAGAAGTTGATAGTAGTTATGAATCTAAAGGAAGTTTTAATCTTACTTATGTAACTGCTAGAAAAGGAACATTACCAAATATTATATTATCTAAATTTTTCAAAAATTGGGATATAGTAGGTAACGAAGAAAATAGAATAGAAGATGAAAGTGAAAGCGAAATAGTTGAAAGAAATAAAATATATTTAAAAGAAACAAGCTATGACGCTATAATAGCAGCATTCACAGAAGCAAATATATCATATGAAGTAGAAAGTATTGATGTAACAGTAACACATGTTTACGAGTACGCTAAAACTGATATAAAAACAGGTGATATAATAAGAAATATAAATGGTACAACTATAAAAGACTTTAATTCGTTAAAAGAAGAAATAGCCAAATATAAAAAAGGTGACTCTTTAAAAATAAATGTAGAAAGGAATAACAAAATAATAGAATGTGAAGCAGAGTTAGTAGAAGAAGATGGAAGAGTAATAATCGGAGCAACTCTTTCAGAACTTAAAAATATAAAAACAGATCCAAAAGTAGAATATATATTTAAAGATAATGAAAGTGGAGCATCAAGAGGATTACTTTGTGCACTTGATATTTATAACAAAATTACAAAATTTGATCTAACTAAAGGAGACATAATCTCAGGTACTGGTTCAATAGATCAAAACGGAGTAGTAGACAGCATAGATGGAGTTAAATATAAACTAGCAGGAGCTGTCAAAAAGAAAGCTAAAGTATTTATAGTACCAACTGGTAATTATAAAGAAGCGTTATATGAAAAAGAAAAAAATAATTATAATATAGAAATTATTGAAGCAGATACTCTTCATAATGTAATTGAAAAATTAAAAGCAAGATAACATAGTAGAATTACTATGTTTTTTTGTAGTGTTTTATGTGTTTTTATCTAACTATAATAATAGGGAGGTAATAATGAAAGATAATACTATTAAAGAAATGCTAGAAAGTGAACGACCAAGAGAAAGAATGATGTCACTTGGAACAAATAACTTATCTAACGAAGAACTAATTTCTATAATACTTAAAACTGGTACTAGTGGTTACTCTGTAAAAACACTATCAAGAAATATTCTTAGCGAACTAGATGACATAACATCTTTAAAAGATATGACTATAAATAGGTTAACTAAAATAAAAGGAATAGGAAAAGTAAAAGCAATAGAATTATTATCTGCGATAGAACTAGGAAAAAGAGTATATTACGCTAATGAACAAAAGGAAGTAGTTCTTAATAATTCAAGAAAGATATTTGAATATTTTAAGAATATTTTTACATACGAAAAACAAGAGAATTTTTATGCATTATATTTAGATACTAAAGCAAAACTTATATCATTTAAACTATTATTTAAAGGAACTCTTAACTCATCTACTGTTCATCCAAGAGAAATATTTAAATATGCATTTTTAGAAAGTGCATCTAGCATTATAGTAATTCATAATCATCCAAGTGGAGATGTAAGTCCTAGCATTCAAGATATAGAAGTAACTGAATCACTTATGAAAATAGGTTCTATAATAAAAATACCAGTAATAGACCATATAATAATAGGAAAAGACAAATACTATAGTTTCTATGAATATATGAATACACTTAAGAATAAACTTTAGTATGACATACGAAGAATATAAAAATAATAAGAATCATAAAGATCCAAATGAAAATAATTTTTTTAAGAATTTACTAAGTAAATTTCTAACGATAGTAGTATTTACTCTACTAGTGGTTATCATAAGTAATAACAACCCATCTTTTAAATCATTTATAATTGATAAAGTATTAAATTCAACATTTGATTTTAGCAAGATTAATAAGCTTATAAGTAATGTAACAGGAATATTCGATTCAAAAGAAAATACGCAAAATGTTTCTAAAGTCTATCGAGATAGTGAAAAGTATAAAGATGGAATTAAATATATATTAAATGGAGAAGAGAATGTATATTTAAATGATTCTGGAATAGTGACATTTATTGGAGAAAAAGAGGGATATAATAATACTATAATAGTACAACAAAGTAATGGATATTATGCATGGTATGGAAATGTAAATGAAAAAGTAAAATTATATGATTATGTAGAAAAAGGTACTATTATAGGAACTGCTACTGATGAATATTATTATGTTCTTTTAAAGGATGATAAACCTATAGATATAAATGAAAATTAATATAAATAATTCTACTTATGTATGCTTACTATTATCCTTTCTAGCAGGGTATTTTGAATATGTGTATTTATTCTTAATAACAATTTTAATACATGAATGTGGACACATGATATTTGCTAAAATAATAGGCTTTAAATTTGATAAAGTAATTCTCTATCCATTTGGTGGAATAACTATTTATAATGAAGACTTAAATGTAAGTTCAAACAAAGAATTATTTGTTTTACTAGGTGGAATAACTTTTCAATTAATATTTTTATGGTTGATTTATATACTTTATAATCACTCATATATAACAGAACATACTTTTTCAATCATTAAAAGAATAAACATGATATTAGTATCTTTTAACTTTATGCCAATCTTACCACTTGACGGAGGAAAATTAACAAATATAATATTTGATAAAATATTTTCATATAGGCTTTCTAATATTATTAGTATAGTAATAAGTGTATTTTTTATATGCTTTTTTATCATAAAAAACAAAACTATATTCGGAGCAGTTTTAACCTTATTTTTAATAAAAAGTATTGTTATAGAAATAACAAATCTAAAATATAAATATAACAAATTTATATTAGAACGTTACATAAACGATTATAATTTCAAAAGAACAATAATAGTATCAAGTATATATAAGTTTAAAAGAGATAAGAAACATATAATAGATAATACTTTAGAAAAGACATATTTAAGAAAAATATTTGATATTTCAAGTACAAGATGATAATATAACCTTAGGTGATATTATGGAAACAATTAATACTGAAGCGATGGTTACATCATTATTTAGAAATGGATTTGATAGAGTAGATCCTCTATTATTTAGTTTTACTCTTGCTGCTTTAAAAATGGACGATGCAGCAAGAAGAAAATTCTCTTATAAAGATAAACCATTAAGTGAATGGTTTGGTAAATCAGTAGAACTAGATAATGGCACTTTAAAATTAAAAGATGGGTATACATTGGATAGTGAAGTGATGAATGTATCTGGTATAAGCATTCCTTTATCTAGTATGTTACAAACAAATAAAAAATTAACTGAGTATTTAGGAAATCTAGATTTTACTGAAATAGTTTCAAAAAAAGTATCGTCATTAGGCGAAAAAAGTACTGAAGAATACCCTTTATTATTTAGTGAGAAAGAAAAAGAAATGATAAAATGCTCATCTATAAAAAGAAGTCTTACTTTAAATAACTAAAATTGTGTAAATTATTTGACACAAATAAATAAATATGCTAAAATATCCATGTTTGTAGAAATCTTTCTCTACAACCGCATTGAGAAGGTCAACAAAAAAGAGTAATCTTACCTTAAGAGCGAGTCTTATTGAAGGAGGAATAAAATGAAAGCAATATTCGTAACTGGTGGAAAACAATATATGGTTGAAGAAGGACAAGAACTATATGTTGAAAAACTAGACAATGAAGTAGAATCAGAAGTTGTTTTTGATGAAGTTTTATATGTTGATGGTAAAGTAGGTACTCCTACTGTTAAAGGAGCTAAGGTTGTTGCTAAAGTGTTAAAACACGGAAAGCAAAAAAAGATTTTAGTATTTAAATATAAACCAAAGAAAAAATATAGAAAAACTCAAGGACATAGACAACCTTATACTAAAATTCTTATCAAATCTATTACTAAGTAATGATTAGAGTAGAGGTAAATAAGAAAAATAATGTCATTGAAAGTATCCATTGTATAGGTCATGCAGGATATGCAAATTATGGAAAAGATATAGTTTGTGCATCTTTTAGTACAATGATCATTACAACAATAAATGCAATACTTGAATTTGACAAAGAAGCTATTAGTTATACTGATACTAATGATTTAAAGATTATTAATATTAAGAAAGATAATATAACAAATGGCCTACTTAATAACTTAGTTAATATGATATATGAACTAAGGGAAAATTATGACAAAAATATTAAAGTTAAGGAGGAAAACCAAGATGTTTAAAATGAATTTAAATATACAATTATTCGCATCTAAAAAAGGTGTTGGTTCTACAAAGAATGGTAGAGATTCTGCTGGTCGTAGATTAGGAGCTAAACTTAGTGATGGACAAGTTGCTAAAGCTGGAGCTATTATCTATCGTCAAAGAGGAACTAAAATTTATCCAGGTACTAACGTAGGTATGGGTAAAGATCATACTTTATATGCTAAAGTTAGCGGAAACGTAAAGTTTGAAAGAAAAGGAAAAGATAAAAAACAAGTTAGTGTTTATGAGAACTAGTAATAGTTCTTTTTTTTATTAGTTCATTATGTTATAATACGAACCTAGTAGGTGATATTATGCTATACAAAGGGAAACTAATACCATTAAGTTCAATACTAGATGAAAGAGTAAAATTAAGATATGGTTGGCAAGAAGAGAAGATTGAAAAGGATAATGGAAAAGAATTTCATAATATAGATTCAAAAAGTAATAGACAATTAGCTAAATACTTAGGAAGTATACTTGATAAATTAGAAAATAAAGAATTTTTTGAAATAACAGACCCTTCAATAATAAAGATATTAGATAAAGAATATAAGGACTTATCTTGTAAATGGTGGGCTGAAGAAGCATATGGTTCTATAATATATGAAAGAGTAGTAGATGAGGATGGTAACATATATGGAAAAGAAGTATTAACTGGCTCCTTATTTCCATTAGACGAAGAAGCAGATAAATTAAGTGGATACAAAGAATACGAAATACAAAAAAGTTCAAATTACTATTATGGCAGTGATTTCGTATTAATTATTAGGCAAAGATATAAACATCAAAACTTTGCTAGAATAACAACAATAACAACAAGTAATAGAGTGGCATCTCCAAATGAAGTAGATAATTATAGAACTCAATACGACACTGGTTTTAGACACGAAAAGAAAAAGGCAGCACTTCTAAGAAGAATAACAGAATTTTCTAAAACAAACACTTTATTAGATGAAGTAGAGGTATCTTCTATTAACCCAAAAAAGAAAGAGAAAAAAGAAAGAGAAGAACAAGCAAGTATTACTAAATCAATGGAAAATGTTGAATTTTTAATACAAAGACTTAAAAAAGTAAATTCAGAAAAAGCAGAAGAATTTAATAAAAAATATGAAAAAGCCTTAAGTGAAGAAGATATACTTAGTAAAAGTAATATTTCAATCGGGAAACTTATAAAACTAGAAGCAGAATTAGAGTTTGAACTAATGTTTACTAAAGGAGAAAATACATCTCTAACAGATAAACTCGATGAATTAAAAAGAGAATACTTAACACACTTTGTAACTGATAGTGAAGAAAAAACAAAAATAACTTTAGATGAACTAGATAAATTAATGGAATTATTCTTAAAAACAAAAGATGATTATAGCGTACTAGAACAAAGAAGAATATTAAAGAATTTTGCTAGTGTATATGCTTTGGAAGTAAAAGAAAATGAGAGTGAAGTAACAACTGAAAGACTAGAAGATAGTTACTTTGATGACTTAAAGAAATCAATAATGTTATTTATAAATGCTTTAATAGAAAATGGTTTTGTAAAAAGTAATATGATAGTTGAACTTTCAAAAGAAGGAACAACAGAAGAAATATTAGAACTTATAAGAAGTCTTGAATTTAATAAACTATCAAAAGAACAAATAAAAGAATTAAAATTAAGTATATAAGGACTAGAAATAGTTCTTTTTTTATTATTAAAATTTAATTTGGCACAAGATAGAGAAAAACGCATGATATACTTTTGCCATCAAAGGGAGGAAACTATGGCGAAAATCAATAACAAAATAACATACGTTACAATAAATGGAAAAAAAGTATATGATAACAAGAGCAAACTAAAAAATGAAGAATTACTAAAATACTATGATGATCTAGGAGATTCAAACATACTTTACTTATATCTATATTCTGCACTCATGAAAGAAACAAATGATAAAGAAATTTCACTAAAACTAACAGACACACTTATAAAACTAATACTTTGGTTAGAAGATGGATTCAATATGAAATATACTATTAATAATTTAGTAAAAGGACTTGTAAAAACATATAAAAATAGAAAAGACGAAATATATAAGCTATCAATAATAGAACTATTAAGTGAAATAAATAATAATTAAGGAGAACTATGAAAAAAGAAAAAATAAATATATTAGATAAAATAAAATATATTTTTTATGAAGAAGTTGAAGTTGAAATAGAAAAGCTTGATGAGAAAGAATTAAAACATTTAAGAAACAAATTGGGTGGATATAATATCACAAGATTATACGAATATGATTGTCTTTCTCTATCACTTAAGAATAAAGAAAATGCATATCCTCTCATGGAAACATTAGAAAAATTATGGTTAGATACAAGAAGGATTTTTAAAGAGGAATATGGTATAAGCAAAATAAGCGATATTTTAAATGAAGTAAGTGAAAATGTAGATGATATTTTATCATTAGGTTATGATGAAATTGTAGCAGAAATTCAAAAATTAGGATATTAAAAGTAAGGAGTTAAATTCATGAAAATAATAACTAAGCACGGAAAGAAAAGAATAAGAGAAAGGGTAGGAGTAAGAAACACAAGATACAATTATAGACAAGCTAGAATTAAAGGAAACTACAACTATCAATATGATGGAGACTTTAGAAAATTCTTAGACTATTTAGCATACAAAAACAAGCATAGAATAACAGTTTATAATAACTATATCTATATAATTAAGAATAACAAACTAGTAACTGTTCTAAATGTACCAGAAAAATATAAGAATTTAACTCCAATATACACAAAATAATAGGTAAATAATGTAACTAAAAAACACTATAATTCATACCATATTAATGAATAGAAATAAAGGAGTGGATTATATGTGTAATAATAATAACGACAATAACAATTGCAATAAATGTGATAATTGTATAATGGAAATCCTACAAGTTATCAATGTTTTACAATCTAATGCTTGTCCTGATAGTTGCTTACTTTCATGTGATAGACCTGCTTTAGGTGGAGGAACAAACTGCGTTATTTGTAATACTCGTCCAATAATGTTATATACTTGTGCTGGAAATGGAACACCATTTAGTATGCCAGTAAGTAGAAGTGAAACAGATACTAATAGTAGTGTATTTAGAGTTGAAAAAATAGATGGATGCTGTTGTACATTTAGAGTACTTGCTGCTAATCCAGATACAACATCACTTTATCCATATGTTAGTACAGAATCATTATTCACTATGGATTGCAATTGCTTATGCGCAATAAGATGTTTAAATGATACATACATAGAATGCTTATAGAGTTCTTAAATGAACTCTTTTTGTTTGGCTTGACAAACTAATTTTAAATGTATAATATTATTTAAAGGGAAAGACATAATATAAAATAAAGGAGAAATATGAAGAATCTAGTAATCGTAGAAAGTCCAAGTAAAAGTAAAACAATAGAAAAATATTTAGGAAAAGATTATAAAGTATTATCTTCAAAAGGCCATATCCGTGACTTAGCAACAACTGGTAAATATGGTCTAGGTGTAGACTTAGAAGATAATTTTAAACCAAATTATAAATTAATGCCAGGCAAAACTAAACTGGTTGGAGAACTTAAAAAAGAAGTTAAATCTAGTGATAATGTTATATTGGCAACCGACCCAGACCGTGAAGGAGAAGCAATTAGTTGGCATTTAAAAGAAGCTCTTGATATAAAAAATGATAACTATAGTAGAGTAGTATTTAATGAAATAACAGAACCTGCTATAAAAGAAGCATTCACACATCCAAGAAAAATAGATATAGAACTAGTTCATAGTCAAGAATCAAGAAGAATACTTGATAGAATTATAGGATTTAGATTAAGTAAGTTAATGCAATCTAAAACAGATGGTAAAAGTGCTGGTAGAGTACAAAGTGTAGCATTAAAACTAATAGTTGATAGAGAACGTGAAATCGAAGCATTTGTCCCTGAAGAATATTATACAATCGAAGCAGACTTCAAAGATTTCAAAGCCGAACTAAAAAAATATAAAGGAAAAGATATAGAAGTAAAATCTTCAAAAGAAGCAGATGATATTATAGCGTCACTTTCAAATGCTTATAATATTGCTTCAGTAGATAAAAAACTAAAAAATAAACAAAGTAAGTTACCATTTACAACAAGTACGCTTACTCAAATGGCATCAACTCGTCTAGGTTATCCAGCATCAAAAACAATGAGCATTGCTCAAAAGCTATATGAAGGAATATCTTTAGGAAATGAAACAGTAGGTTTAATTTCTTATATGAGAACAGACTCAATAAGATTATCTGATTTATTTGTAAATGATACTGAAAAATATATAGAGAAGAATTATGGTAAAGAATATGTAGGATACAAGAAAAAATTAAAGAAGACAGAAAATGTACAAGATGCTCACGAAGCAATTAGACCAACAAGTATTTTAAGAACACCAGAATCAGTAAAAAAATACTTAAAGCCAGATGAATTTAAACTTTATAATTTAATATATATAAGAACACTTAGTTCTCTAATGGCTGATGCCAAAGTAGAAGCAACAAGTGTAGACTTAGAAAACAATGATTATATCTTTAGAGCAAACGGATCAGTATTAGTATTTGATGGATACTTAAAAGTATATAAAGATTTCGAAGATTTAGAAGATACAATTCTTCCAGACTTTGCAAATTACAAATCAAAAGTAATAGTTGCATCTAAAGTAGATAAGATACAACACTTCACTGAACCAAAATCTAGATACACAGAAGCTAAACTAATCGCTGAGTTAGAAAAACTAGGTATTGGAAGACCAAGTACATATGCTAAAATAATTAGTGTCTTAGAAGAAAGAAAATACGTAAGTTTAAAAGATAAAAAATTCTATCCAACAGAAATAGGTATTATAGTTACAGATAAACTTCAAGAATTTTTTTCATCAATCATAAATGTAAATTACACAGCTAATATGGAAACTGAACTAGATGAAATAGCTGATGGAAAACTAGTATGGTACACAGTACTTGATAAATTCTATAAAGACTTTGAACCATTACTTCAAAAAGCATTTAAAGAAATGGAAAAAGAAGCCCCAGAAGAAACAGGAGAAACTTGTCCTGAGTGTGGAAGCTCTTTA
Source organism: uncultured Clostridium sp. (assembly GCA_902492325.1). Classification (GTDB taxonomy): domain Bacteria; phylum Bacillota_I; class Bacilli_A; order RF39; family UBA660; genus CAG-1000. The sequence continues at coordinate 396,894 of CABULC010000001.1, read as the reverse complement.
GTAATTAGAAAAGGAAAGTATGGAAAGTTTACTGCTTGTTCTAACTATCCAGAATGTAAATACATCAAGAAAGAAGAAAAAGAAGAACCAGTTGAAACTGGAGAGACATGCCCTGAATGTGGAAGCAAAATGGTAGTTAGAAAAGGCAAATATGGTGAATTTACTGCATGTTCAAATTATCCAAAATGTAAATATATCAAACAAGAAGAACCAAAAGAATTAGATGAAACATGTCCAGAATGTGGAAATAAACTAGTTGAAAGAAAAGGAAGATATGGTAAATTCATAGCGTGTTCTAACTATCCAAAGTGTAAGTACATTAAGAAAAACAAAGAATAAAAGTATATAAAGGCTAGAAATACACGATTTTTAGCCTTTTTCTATGATAATTGTGTAAAAAAAGCATCAATTTGCTTGCAATTTACATGAGTTATGCTACAATTAATATGTAAGCATCGTATGAAAAATATATGCGATGCCGAAGTAGAAAAAATGGGAGGTAATTTACGATGAGTAAAACTGAATTAGTAGAATTCGTTGCTGCTAAAGCCGGATTAACTAAAGCTGATGCACAAAGAGCATTAGAAGCTACAATTGAAGGAATCACAACTGGACTAAAAAAAGAAGGAAAAGTTGCCTTAGTAGGATTTGGAACTTTCACTGCTAAACAAAGAGCAGCAAGAGATGGAATCAATCCATTAACTAAAGAACCAATGAAAATTCCTGCAACTGTTGCAGCATCATTTAAAGCTGGAAGCAAATTAAAAGAAGCTTTAAATTAATAAAAAGCCTTAGGGCTTTTTTTATTGGAAAAAAATATTAATTGTGATAAAATAAAATATATGAAAGAGATAATAGATAAAATAACAAAAGAGGGTTTTGAGTGTTACATAGTAGGTGGTTATGTACGTGATTATTTACTTGGATATAATTCCAAAGATATAGATATATGTACAAACGCCAAAGTAGAAGATTTAATTAAAATATTTGGTGAGAGTGGAAAGGCTAATAAAAAATACTTTAGTTATCATATCAAAGATGGAGAATATTCATATGATATTACTTCCTATAGAAAAGAATTAGAGTATAAAAAAAATAAACCAGTAAAACTAGAATATGCTAAAAACCTAAAAGCAGATCTATTAAGAAGAGATTTTACCATTAATACATTCGCATTAGATCAAGATGGGAAATTAATTGATTTACTTAATGCAATGGAAGATTTAGAAAATAAAACAATCAAAGTAGTAGGAAACACAAATGAAAAATTATTAGAAGATAAAACTAGAATCATAAGAGCAATAAGATTCTCTTGTACTTTAGATTTTAAACTAGATGATGAAATCAAATCATTTCTAGAAAAAAATGGTAAAGTATTAAATCAAATACCTAAAGAATACATAAAAAAAGAACTAGATAAAATATTTGAATCTAATCATTATGATAAATTCTTTTATTTAGTTAAAAAATATGATTTAGGAAAATATCTAAATATTAAATTTGATGAAATACGTGATTCATATGATAAATATGGAGTTTGGGCTCAAATAGAGACGACACTACCTTTTTCTAATGAAGAAAAAACAATTATCGCATACATTTCAAATATAATAAAAAAAGGTTCAATAAGCACTAATGAGCTAGTTATATATAATGATAAAATAACTAAGAATGCAAGCTATATATTAGGTTTAGATAAATCAATAAATTCACTTGAAGAAATGAACAAACTTCATAGTGTAATTGAAATGAATATTACACCTCAAGAAATAGCTAAATACGTAGAAGTAAAATACGTAAAAAAAGTATATAAATATATAGAAAGAAAAATAATGGCTGGAGAGTTATCAAACGATAATAAAGCAATAAAAGAATATATAAAAAATATAAAAATAATAGACATATTAAAGGAAACATATTATGAGTGATTTAAGAAATATATTTACAAGTAAAGATTTTATAATAAATTCTAATGTTATTAAATGTATAAGTAATATAGACATAACATTAGATGAGTTTTTGCTTGTATTATATTTCATCAATGTTTCTTCATACTTAGATACTAAAGATATTCAAGATAAACTTGGATTTACTGAAGAAAAAGCATTTAACACATTCACTAGTTTAATAAATAAAAAATATATAGAAATGATAGTATCTAACAAAAATGGAGAAGTAATTGAAAAAATAAGTTTAGATCCTTTATATGATAGATTAGCGCTTAATAAAAAGACAGAAGAACCAAGTAGTGATATTTATGCACTATTTGAGAAAGAATTAGGAAGAACTCTCTCATCATTTGAATATGAAATAATAAATAAATGGATAGAAAATGGAATACCAGAAACTACAATAAAAGGAGCTTTAAAAGAAGCAATTCTAAATAACGTAAGGAACTTTAAGTATATTGATAAAATAGTTTATGAATGGTCTAAAAATGGTGTTAAAAAACAAATAAAAGAAGAAAAAACAAATAATGAATTATTTGATTATGATTGGTTAGATGATAATGAATAAAGAAAAAATAATAAATTATTTAGATGAACTATTTATAAATCCAAAATGTGAACTTGAATATACTAAAGATTATGAATTATTACTATCAGTAATGTTATCAGCACAAACAACTGATAAAAGTGTAAACAAAGCAACAAAAGAATTATATAAGAAATATGACTCATTAGATAAACTAAAAACTTTATCAGTACAAGAAATAGATAATTATATAAAAAGTTTAGGTTTTCATAAAACAAAGGCTTCAAACTTTAAATATATAGTAGATGAAATATCAAAAATTGGTTATGTACCAGATAATAGAGAATACTTAGAATCATTAAAAGGAGTAGGTAGAAAGACAGCAAGTGTTGTACTTGGAGAATTATTTAATATACCATCTTTCGCAGTAGATACTCATGTATATAGAGTCTCTAAAAGATTAGGCATAACAAATAGTAAAGATGATGTATTAAAAACAGAAATGAAACTTAAAAAGTACTTTGACGAAAAAGATTGGAATAGAATAAACTCACAACTAGTACTTTTTGGAAGATATCATTGCAAAAGTAAAAATCCTAATTGTGAGTCTTGCAAATTAAAAGATATATGCAAAGAAAAAATTCCTAATAAATAGGAATTTTTTTATTGTACTAATACAGTTTGAACTTTAGTCTTAGTAGTATTAACACCATTATATGTAAATGTAATAGTATAAGTAACTTTATATGTACCAGCTTCTTTAGTTATATCGCTAGTTGAAATACTTGTACCAGCACCATTCTTAGTTATTGATGTAACACCAACTTTTAAATTAGTAACGCCAGATTTAATATTAGTTCCATTAAGTGTAATACTTTCAATAGCACTCGTTCCAAGAACACTATATGTATCATTTACTTTTAATGAAGCGGATAAACCATTCATTGAAACCTCATAGTTATTAGTAACAGGGGTATCAGGACTAGAACTAAATAATATCTTTATACCATCTGATGCATTACTTCTAAATATTGAGTAAGCACTCTTAATAATAACTCCGTCATAAGAACCAGAATATTTATTTAAATCTATTGTATAGTTAGTATTTTCTGTCCATCCAACATAAGTTGATGAAGAACCCGATGTTAAGTATACTTGGAATCCAAATTTACCAATCTTACTATTATTATAACTAATACGTTTATTTAAATATTTTTGAGCCCAAATTGTATATCCAGTATTAAAGTAATTTGTTAAGTAATCAGTACTTATCGCATCAGGTGTTCCAGGAGATTCCCAAGAAAGATTTAATGATCTACCATTAAGTGAATATGTATAATTTGTAGGATTTGATAATTTGCTAAATCTTGTTGATGTTTCACTAGGTTCAGTACCATTTATAAATAAGTAACTCTTTCTTAAATCTTTAGGAGTATAAGCACTAGGTTTTTGAGCAGGTATAGTTTCAAGTTCTACTTCAACGCTACTTATACCACCTGGATTTTTAAATTTAACATTTTTATTATGAATTTTATTATTTATTTCAGCTTGTATTTTTTTACGTTCAGTAACAGCAGGACCATTTGTTAAATAATGTTTGCTTTTAACAGCTTCGGCAGTTAACCATTCAGGATATCCATACCAAATTGCAACACTATAATTAGCAGAGAAGGTAGCTGTCCATGCATCTGGTATTACAGAACTACTAAGCCTAAACTTTTTAAGTAAGCTTGTATCATATGAAGTAGTACCAGTTTTAGTTGCTAATTGAGTACCAGATACTCTAACTGTAGAAGGAGTAACACCTCGTAACACTGTAGAAATTAAATATGCCGTTTGAGGTTTCATAACTCTTTCACGAGTCACATCTTGAACATATTCATCTCCTGTTTCAGCATAAACTATCTTAGTAAATGAATAAGGTGCTGTATAATATCCACCAGATCCAAATGCAGAATAAGCAGCTGCTAATTGAACAGGACTAACTCCATTAAATGCTCCAATTGAATATGACTCTGGAAGAGTAGTTACACCTTCCGGTGGATTTATTCCGATTGAAGTAATAAACTTAACTTTTTCATCATTACTTGTTAATTTAAATGCTTGTAAAGCACATGTATTCATAGATTTAACTAAGCAATCTCTCATACTCATAAATCCAGTATATTTATGATTATAGTTTCTCATTTTACCACTACCATAAGGAGTCTCATCATCAACAAATGGACCATAAGTACTTAAGTTAGTATATTCAATAGCAGGACCATAATCTATAATTGGTTTAATTGTTGAACCAGGTTGTCTTTTTGTTTGACCCCAGAATGTAGCCATATTCAATGTAAGAGCACCAGTTTTATTACGTCCAGCACCAACAGCTACTATAGCGCCAGTATTATTATCTATAACACCAATACCAACTTCAACTTTGTTATCTTTAAATTTATGTGTCTTATAGAAATTATTAATAACATCTTGTCTTGTTTTATCCATAGTTGTATATATTGTCATAGAAACATTATATGGGTTATTACCGGTTTTATCAATTATTTCTTGAACAACTGTATCTATAAAACCTTGATATTGATTAGTAGATGTAACTCCACCTTCTAAGAAATCTTTAATTTTAACAGAAGTAGCTGCTTTATATTCAGTATCAGTTATATAACCATGTCTTTTCATAAGATATAAAACTGTATTCTTACGACTATTAGCATCATTAGGATTATTATAAGGGTTATATCCGTTAGGTGATTGGAACATACCAGCTATCATAGCAGCTTCTACTAAGTTCAAATCCTTAACGTCTTTATTGAAATAATATTTGCTAGCTTGTTGAACTCCATAAATATTACCACCCATACAAGGAGTATTTACATAATATTCAAGTATTTCATATTTAGTAAAGTTTCTTTCAATCTTGAATACTGACATATATATATCAGTAAACTTTCTTATGATACCTTTAATACCTTCAGCTTCTATAGAAGTAAAAGATAATTTTGAAAGTTGCATTGTTAGGGTAGAGGCACCACCACCACCACGTCCTAAAACTTGACTTATAGACGCCTTTATAAATCTTGGCGCATCAAATCCATTATGTTGAAAAAATCTTGAGTCTTCAGTCGCAATTATTGCATCCACCAGTACTTGAGGAAGTTCATCATATGTAACTTTTTCTCTTTGTTCTGCTCCAAGTGATGCAATTAAGTTTCCTTTAGAATCTAATACTTTAGTTGCTTCTTTTTCAAACATTCTTTGTGCATCAAACTCAGGGGCACTCTTAACTATGTAGTAGCAAAATCCAATTCCGGCAACAAAGCAAACTAGAGCAAAAAACATAATTACAACTAAGAACCAGTACCAAAATCTGAATTTTTTTCTTGGTTTACCATTTTCATCGTTTCTAACTTTTCTTTTCACTTTTTTTCCATCCTTCTTCTCTTTATTATTCTCTAAAGTATGCACTATCTACAGCATCTAAATATTTAAGTCTAGGAGTATAACTTTCAGTAATCTTATATCCTTTTTCTTTAATATAATTAAATTCTATAGATTTTCTAGTACCTTTATCAATAAAGTCTAATATATCTTCACCTTTCATCAAAAAAAACTCATTATTCATAAATATTATAAGAAATATAATACCACCTTGCTTTATAGCTTTTCTCATATGTAGAACTTGATGATCTTTTATATTTGATAAAGGAAAAGATGTTTTGTTATGACATTCTTTAGCATCATATTCTATATACTTACCTTTGTAAATTCCATTATAGTCAAGTGTTGAAATACTAGAATAAACTGCTTTATTTATCAAATGCGATTTATTAGTTGGATAACTTACATTTAATACTTTAATAGGAGTAGGCTTCTTATATATTAAACATTTGTCTATACTATTATAATATGTATTAGAATCATTTAATATATTTTCAAGAAACATACCTCTATTTTTATAAGTACTAGTATCCACCAAAAATCACCACTTTAATTATACTATATTTATATATTTTTTTCTATCTATTACATTTATAAATGTAAAGTAATTTTTTATTGCATATTTAACATTTTATGATAAAATTAAATCATAGTAGGAAGAGTGAGTTATGAAAAATATTTTTAAATTATTATTAGCAATGATTCTAACATTTTCTTTTTTAACAATTGGATATGCTGCAAATCTAGATGAAGAAACTAAAAAAGGAATAGAAGAAACTAAGAATTTTTGCTTAAATGCAGTAGGGGAAAAAGGGTGTGTATATGATGAAAATGATACCCTATACACGTTAAGTGGAACGGTAAAAAATGGAAATTTAGCAACATCATTAAAGATTAAAGACGCTAAATTAACAAGAGGATATCAAGCGTCTGACCCAGATGGGAATTTGGCTTTTGCAGGATGCTATAAAGCATACGTATCAGGGCATGATGATTTCACCGATGGATATTATTATGTTTTTAAGATTGTAAAACTAGACGGCGGAAAATGTAAGGCAACAGATACAGATATTGTTCCATCCAAAGGAATGGGTTACTCAACATGGATTGATGACTCTGACTATGATGGTGTTAATGGAATAGGAACAGATATGGCTATATATACTGGTTGGATAGCTGAAAATGATGGCAATTGTCCACTATTGTTTGGTTTAACTCAAAACACAAAGTGGTTGACAAAAACTTCGAATAAATACACTTTTACGAACGATGAATCAGGCATTCTCTATGGAAAAAAAATAGCTTTTGGATTTGGGGCAGTGTATGAAAGAGCAACAGGATGCACAATAGAAGATAGAGAAGGTTATGAAGAAGCAGAAGCTTGTTTCAATAATGCAATGGCAGAAATTGATTCATATAAATGTCCAAGCAATATATCAGATATGTCAAAAATATCAGATGACTTGAAAAAATATCAAGAACAATGTGATAGCAAACTTGCTAAACTATATGCAAATAAACTTCTTAATGATAATGCAAAAGATTTTTCTGATAGATTAAAAACAAAAGCAGAAGAAAAAGTAAATTCATGTCAATTAGATAAATGTAAAATTTCCTCAACACAAGCTGAGAAAATAAAGCAAGAAAAAACAGGCTCTAAATGTGCAACAGGATGTTCAGTTACTTTAAGAGAACAAAGCAATGATGAAAATGCACAATGCTATTGTTGTGGAGGAAGTGCAAGCGGTTGTACTTATGTTTGGACAGAAAAACCTGCAGCAGCATGTGCTAGAGTAAAAAGTAAAACAAAAGATAAATGTATAGGAACTACAGATACAGATACATGTCTAGAATGTCTTGAAAGCATATATAAAAAAGCAGGACTAAACAGTGAACAAAAAGAATGTATGCTAGATACTGAAGTTCAAAAAACAAATGCTATATCAAATATCAAAGAAGATATCGATGATCAATTTGAAAAACAAGTAGAAAAAAAGCTACAAGAAAATGAAGAACTATATAATAATATAGAAAACACTGAGTTTGATGCGGATTTGCCAGCACCAGGATTCGGAGAAGGTGGAGAAACTTGCAAAGAAATTGTTGGTGAAAATATAGCGAAACTTATAAAGCTTGCAATAAATATACTTAGAATAGTAGGTGCAGTAATAGCAATAGTAAATGGTATGATGACATTAATACCAGCAGTTGTAAGTAAAGATCCAGAAGCACTTAAAAAAGCAGGAAACAAATGTGTTAAACTTGCAGGAGTGTTATTAGTAATAGGAGTATTCCCAACAATATTAAAAGTTATTGCTAGAATATTTGGATATGATATGAGTTGTATATTCTAGATGACTTGAAAAAATATTAAAAAAATGGTATAATATACAAGTGTTTTAAAAAAAGGGGTATTAGGTATTATGAAAAAGAAGTATATAATCATTTTTTTAATAATAATTTGCGCATTTATAAGTATAGAAACATTAGATGCATTAGAAATAAAAACAAGTAATTTAATAAATGTATCCACAACAGCTGGAGATTTACCAGCACCAGGATTTGGTGATACAGGAGATACATGTAAAGATTTAATCGGTGATAACCTAGGAAAAGTAATAAAACTTGGAATTTCAATATTAAGAATAGCTGGAGCAATTATTGCAATAGTAAATGGTATGATGACAATGGTTTCAGCAGTTACATCAAAAGATCCAGGAATGATAAAAAAAGCCGGAGAAAAATGTATGAAGATGGGAGTTGTATTACTAGTAATAGGAGTATTCCCAACAATAATAAGAGTAATCGGAAGACTATTTGGTTACGATTTAAGTTGTATATTCTAAAAAAGAGTGAAAAAACTCTTTTTTTTACTGGAAAAATATGCTAAAATAATAACGCTTTAAGAAAAAAAGACATACCTATTGATTTAATATTCTAGTGCTTAAATAACATTAAGTGAATATTAATTAAAAGATAGGTAGAAGAATTAACGAAAGGAGAGAAGAAAATGGCAGTAATTGCAAAAAGTTATTTATTAGAAGCAGGTGTACACTTTGGACACCAAGCAAAAAGATGGAATCCAAAAATGAAGGAATACATCTTCACAACTAGAGATGACATTCATATTATTGATTTACAAAAAACTGTTGAAAAAATTGAAGAAGCTTACGCTGAACTTCTTAAAGCATGTGAAAATGGTGGTAAGGTTCTATTTGTAGGTACTAAGAAACAAGCTAAAGAAGCTAGTATCGAAGAAGCTACAAGATGTAATAGTTTTTATGTAACTGAAAGATGGTTAGGAGGAATCTTAACAAACTTCAGAACAATAAGAGAAAGAATCAAAAGATTAGTTGAAATCGAAAAAATGGAGAAAGATGGTAAATTCGAATTACTTCCTAAAAAAGAAGTTGCTCAAATTCAAAAAGAATATGACAGATTAAACAAACTTCTTGGCGGAATTAGAGAAATGGATCGTCTTCCAAAAGCTATTATCGTTGTAGATCCAAGAGTAGAAATCAATGCTATTCGTGAAGCTCGTAAATTACACATTCCAGTATTCGGAATTGTAGATACAAACTGTGATCCAGATGATGTAGACTTCCCAATTCCAGCAAACGATGATGCTGTTAGAAGTGTTAAAGTAGTTTTAGGTGTACTTGCTAATGCAGTGTGTGAAGCTAATGGACTACCAACAGTTGATTACGTTACTGAAGAAGAAGTTTCTAGTAAACCAGCTAAAGAAATCAAAGTTGAAACTAAAGTAGTTGAATTTGATGATTTTAGTGAAGAAAAGAAAGAAAATAAAAAAGCTGAAAAAACAGAAACACCAAATTATACAGATATGACTGTTTCAGAATTAAGAAAACTTGCTAAAGATAAAGGTGTAGCTGGATACTCAACTATGAAAAAAGATGAATTAATTTCATCATTAAATTAGGAGGAAATTATGGATATTAGTGCAAGTATGGTTAAAGACCTAAGAGAAAAAACAGGCGCAGGAATGATGGATTGTAAAAAAGCCCTTGTTGAATGTAATGGAGATATGGACAAAGCAATCGATTATTTAAGAGAAAAAGGTATTTCTAAAGCTGCTAAAAAAGCTGAAAGAATCGCCGCAGAAGGTCTTTCTAATATTTATATTAAAGGTAATGATGCAGTAGTTGTAGAATTAAACTCAGAAACTGATTTCGTTGCTAAAAACTCTGAATTTAAAGAATTATTAGATAAAATTGGAAACACTATTTTAGATAATAAAGTTGAAACTATGGAAGATGCTTTAAATGCTAAATGTGGTAATGAAACTATTAATGAATTAATTGTTAACGCTACAGCTAAAATAGGAGAAAAAATTAGTCTAAGAAGATTTGAAAAAGTTACTAAAGAAGATTCTCAAGTATTTGGTTCTTACTTACATATGGGTGGTAAAATATCTTCATTAACAGTTGTTGATGGTGATAAAGAAGACGTAGCTCGTGATGTAGCAATGCAAGCAGCAGCTATGAGACCACTTTATATCAATATTGAATCAGTACCAACAGAAGATTTAGAACATGAAAAAGCTGTAATCAAAGAACAAGTTATCAATGAAGGAAAGAAACCTGAATTCGCTGATAAAATTGTTGAAGGAAGACTTAGAAAATTCTATGAAGAAACTGTTCTTGAAGAACAAGCGTTCATTAAAGATTCTGGTATTACAGTAAAAACTTACTTAGAAAACAATAATTCAAAACTTGTTAAACTTGTAAAATATGAAGTAGGCGAAGGAATGGAAAAAAGAAACGATGACTTTGCTGCTGAAGTTATGAGTCAAATTAAGTAATTAACTATAAAGTATGGACTTGTCCATACTTTTATTTTATAATAAAGCACCGAGGAGAAAACTATGAACGTAGATGAGCAAAGAGTAATAAAAGAAATGATTGAAATATATAAACCAGATGGCTATGACTGGATGGGAAGCAGAATCAGCAAGAAAAACGTTCTAACATTTCATCACATAGTTAAAAGAAAAACAGGAAGAACAATAAAAGAAAATGGTGCTTTGCTTACACAAAAAAGTCATGAGAGACTTAATAAATTAGAAGCACACAATCAAGATTTATTTGAACGTTGGCAATGGCTATTCGTAAGAATAAATTGTTCTGGAATGCCGCCAAGTGAAGAGTTAATAAATGAAATACAAGCATTAAAAAAAGAAACAAGTGACTTTATATATGGAAAATCTTCGGAGTTAAAATTAATAAAAAAATAGATAATAAAATAAAAAAAATAAAAAAAAAGTAAAAGTGTGAAAATTTATTGTAGAATTTGCTTGAAATTTGGCACTTTTTGTACTATAATCAAATGTAGTCATGAAGGGAGGGAAGAGATAATGACACACGTAGAAGTAAAAGACGGAAATGTTGAGGGTGCATTAAAACGTTTTAAGATGAAAGTTCAAAGAAGCGGAGTCCCTACTGAAATGAAAAAAAGAAGAGAATATTCTAAACCAGGCATCGTTAGAAGAGAAGCTAAAAAAGAAGCCATTAGAAACGCTAAAAAACATAATAAACAAAGATATTAATATAATTATTAAGGAGTGATACTATGTTATATGAAAAAATATCAAATGATATGAAAGAAGCTATGAAGAATCATGACAAAGAATCCTTAAGTACATTAAGACTTCTAAAGTCAGCAATTGATTTATATTTAGTAAATAATAAATTAGAAAGAAATCATGCTTCAGATGATATCGTAATAGATGTGGTAAGTAAACAAGTAAAAACTCATAAAGAAAGTATTGAAGAATTCAAAAAAGGTAATAGACAAGACTTAATAGATGGTCTTGAAAAAGAAATTAAATTATTAAGTACTTACTTACCTGAACAACTTTCAGAAGAAGAAATCAGAGCAAACATTGATAAAATTTTCGAAGAAATTAAACCTACAAGTATGAAAGATATGGGTGCTATAATGAAAGCATTAAATCCAATATTTAAAGGTAAAGCTGATATGAAACTTGTTAATGAAATAGTTCGTGAAAAGTTAAATTAAGAAACATATGTTTCTTTTTTTTTGCCATAATGATATAATTTTAATGTGGTGAAATATGAAAAAAATAATTATAAGTTTGCTACTATTAATACCATTTATGGTAAAAGCAGATATAAATAAAATGTATATAGATTCAGAAGTTGATATAGCCGGGAACCTAATAGTAAAAGAAATAATAGAAGTAGATTCTACTGATGAGTTTATACTATCAATTCCTTACAAATCACAGAATTCTAAAGTATATAAAGAAAACGATATAGTAAAAGATGATAGCATTATATATGATGCTGAAAATATTCAAATAAACAAAATCGGAACAATTGACACTGAGTACGATATAAATGATTTATACAAAGATGACTTTAGTAAGAACGTAACTGAATATAAAGACTATAAAACAAATGATACAAAAACTAACATAGAAATAACTTTCGAAGAAACAAAAAAGAATAAAATATATTATTTAGAATATTTAGTGCTTTGTACATCAGTTAAACATAATGATTCAGCAGAATTATATTATTCTTATATAAGAAACTCTAATCAAAATATAAAAGAAGCAGTTATCATTACAAGATTACCAGAAAATTCAAGCTTATTTGAAGTATATGCTCATGGCAATAATAAAATAAATGTTTCAAAAGATGATAAAGATTCTATAGTTTTAACTAAAATAAATAATTTAAAAAGAGGTAGTAGTTATAATATTAGAATACTATATGATAAAGATATATTTAAAATAGCTATAAATGACTCTAAAAAAAGTAATATAAATGCAGTAAATTTAATAAAAGATATAGAGAATAGCAAACTAAATAAAAGTAATTTTTTAAATGTATATAAATATATAAGTATTCCATTAATTATAGTACTAATTGTTTCATTTATAGTAATTAAAAGGAAAACAAAATGAAAAAAACATTAAGAAATATATTAATAATTTTAGGTGTATTGATAGTAAGTACAGTTTTAATTGTATTAGATAGTTACATTAACATTGATGTAAGTCATTATGAAATTAAAAGCGACAAATTAAATCAAAAGTATAATAATTATAAAATAATGCTTTTAACAGATTTACATAATAGAGATATAACAGAAAAACTAGTAAAAATAGTTAATGAAGAAAATCCAAATATTATAGTTATGAGTGGTGACATGATTAATGAAAAAGTAGATGGCTTTGATAATTTCTTTAATCTTTGTGAAGAACTAAAAGACAAAACTGTATACTATGTTTTTGGCAATCACGAAGAAAATATGTCAGATGAGAAACAAAATGAATTTATAGAAAAAATAAAAGAAAAAACAAATGTAATTTTACTTAATAATGATAAAGTAGAACTAGATGATAGTTTTACTATCTATGGATTTAGTCACCAAGTTAAATATTATTTAGCAAGTACTAAAGAAAAAATAGACTCTAAATATATAGAGGATAGGATTGGTAAAATAGATACTAATAAATTTAATTTACTTATATCACATGATCCATTATTATATAATTTATATAGCGAATATGGCTTTGATATGGTATTAAGTGGACATTTGCATGGTGGAATTATAAATATTCCATTTGTTGGTGGGCTTTTATCACCTGATTTTACTTTCTTTCCAAAGTATTATAAAGGAGTAAATAAAATAGGAGACACTAACTTAGTTATTTCAAGAGGTCTAGGCTATGGATACAAAATACCAATAAGAGTGTTCAACAGAGCAGAAGTGGTAATTATAAATTTAATGAAAAACGAATAGAATTATGATATACTAATATAGGAGATAAGGTAAATGAAATATACATTATATAAAATAGTAAAAACTCTAGGAAGACCAATATATAAAATCTTATTTTTTCCAAGATATTATGGAGTAGATAACATACCAAAAGAGGGAGCTGTTATTTTAGCAGGAAATCACACTAATAATTTAGATGCAGCAATGATGGTTGGAAGTCCTAATAGAGTTGTACACATGATAGCTAAAAAGGAATTATTTAAAACTAAACTAAGCAACTGGTTCTTTAGAAGCATGGCTTGTATTCCAGTAGATAGAAGTATACATGATCAAGAATGTAAAAATGAAGCAATAGAATATCTTGAAAGAGGAGAAGCTATAGGTTTGTTCCCAGAAGGTACAGTAAATAAAACAAAAGGTACTGATCACGAAGAATACTTATTGCCATTTAAATTCGGAGCAGTTTCATTTGCTAAAAAAACAGGAGCATACTTAGTACCATTCGCAATTAATGGAAAATACAAATTATTCAGAAAAAGTATAAAAATAACTTATGGAAAACCATATAAAGTTACCGGAGATTTAGAAAAAGAAAATGAAATTTTAAGAAATAAAGTATATAAATTAATGAAAGAGGGAGACAAAGAGTATGAAAAAAGAAAATAATAAAAAAGAAACAACTAAGAATTATGAACAACCATGGTTTAAGTATTATAAAGATGTAAGAACTCATATAGACTATCCGGATGTTTCAATGTATGAACTAGTAAGAAGATGTGCTGATAAATATCCAGGTAATATTGCATACACTTATTTTGGAAACAAAGTAACATATAAAACATATATAAAAAATATAGATGAAGCAGCAAAAGCATTCGTAAGACTAGGAGTAGTAAAGGGAGACGTTGTAAGCATTATAATGCCAAATACTCCAGAAGCTATTACATGTTTTTATGCATTAAATAAATTAGGCGCTGTATGTAACATGATACATCCACTTTCAAGTGAAGAAGAAATTAAATACGATATAAATCTTACTTCTTCAACATATGTAATAGTTGCAGACATCGCATTTGGCAAATTAAAAAATATTAAAGACGAATTAAATCTTAAGAAAATAATTTATTTACCAATATGTGAATCAATGGATACTATGATGAAAATTGGATATAAACTTACTACTGGAAGAAAAGCAGTAAAGCCAAGTGGAAGTAATGTAATTCCGTATTATAGATTCATTGGAAGAAGTAAATATGAAAAAGAAGAAGTAAAAGATACTGGAAAAGGAGACGATACTGCAGTAATCCTTCATAGTGGAGGAACAACAGGAAAGCCTAAAGGAATAGTACTTACTAATAAAAACTTTAATGCATTAGTTCTAAGTGAACTAGAAATTAATAAGTGCTTAGGAAACGGGATAAGTATTCTAGCAATAATGCCTATATTCCATGGATTTGGCCTTGGATGTACTTTCCATGCATGTATGGTATCGGGAGGAACAGCAATCATACTTCCAAGCGTAAACCCTAAAAAATTTGATGAAACGCTACTTAAATATAAACCAAATATTTTAGCTTGTGTACCAAGTGTATTAGAAGGACTTACACTAAGCAAAAAATTAGTAGATGAAGATCTTTCATTCATAAAATGTATTATTTGTGGTGGAGACTCTTTAACTGGAACACTTAATGATAAAATAGATGAATTCTTATATGATCATGGAAGTGAAACACATGTAAGAACAGCATTTGGTATGACTGAATGTGCAGCAGGTGTAACAATGATGCCACTTGAAACAACTAGAAAAGAAAGTATTGGTATTCCTTGTCCAGACTGCTTAATTAAAATATGTGAACCAGGAACAGATAAAGAATGTAAAAATGGTGAAGTTGGAGAAATATGTATAAGCGGTCCAACTCTTATGAAAGAGTACATTAATGAACCTGAAGAAACTAAAAATACACTTAAAAAACATAAAGACGGACTTACTTGGTTACATAGTGGTGACCTTGGTACAATGGATGAAGATGGATTTGTATATTTTAAATCTAGATTAAAAAGAATGATCGTATCTAGTGGATATAATATTTATCCAGGACAAATAGAACAAATTATATGTGAGCATCCATACGTACAAGCATGCTCAGTAGTAGGAGTTCCACATCCATATAAAAAAGAAGTAGCGAAAGCTTATATAGTATTAAAAGAAGGAATAGTACTAAATAGTGAAGTTAAAAAATCAATAAAAGAACACTGCGAAAAAAATATAGCTAAGTATGCACTACCATATTCATATGGATATAGAAAAGAACTTCCTAAAACAAAACTAGGAAAAGTAGCATATAGAGAACTATTAAATTCAAAGAATGAGGAAGATGAAGATGAAAGAGATTAAAGCAACAGATGAATGTAGACATGAACTAGGATATAAATTAATGAGACCAATAGTTTCATGGAATTTTAAAAGAAAATATCATCCAGTCGTAATAGGTGGAGAAAATATTCCAAAATCAGGTCCATTAGTCTTCTGTGGAAACCATAGACATAAAGATGATCAATATAACGTTATGTTAGAAACTAAAAGAGTAATTCATATGCTTTCTAAAGATGAATACTTTAAAGGAAAATCAGCATGGTTCTATAGAGCAGCAGGATGCATTCCAGTAGATAGAAGCATTCATGATGAAAACGCAAAAAGTGAAGCAAGGGCAATTCTTCATAGTAAAGGTTGCATTGGACTTTTCCCGGAAGGAACAAGAAACGAAGTAACATGTAAAGATGAAGAATTAGAAAAACTAGAAAAAATACTAAATATATCAAAAGAAGAAATAATAGAAAAGATTAAATATAAATCTATAAGAACAACACAAGTAAACTTACTTATAGACTTAAAGAAACAAAACAAAATAACAAAAGATGAACTAAAAGAATTTGTATTAGATGCAGATAATGCATTATTGAAACTACTTAAGAAAAAAATAATCACTAAAGAAGAATATAATGAATCATTACTTCTACCATTTAAATTCGGAGCAGTATCACTTGCTAAGAAAGAAAATGCTCTTATAATTCCATTCGCAACAACAGGATTATATAATGGAGAAAAAGATCAATTAATAACTAGAATTGGAAAACCACTTGATATTAGTGGCATGGAACTAGAAGATGCAAATAAACTATTAAGAGAAACAATGATTAAATTAATGCAAAAAAGTGAAGAATAGTATATAATATATAAATTGTGAGGTGTAACTTATGAAATTTATTTTAACAGCTGGTGGAACAGGAGGACACATATATCCTGCATTATCAGTTTTAGAAGAAATAAAGAAAGATAAGAAAAATGAATATTTGTACATAGGTACAAAAGATAGAATGGAAAACGAATTAATTCCAAGTATGGGTATTCCATATGAAAGTTTAGAAATATATGGACTTTCAAAAACAAATATGGTTAAAAATATTAAAAATGTAAAATGCATTAGAGACTCATACAAAAAATGTTTAAAAATAATGGATGAATTCAAACCTGATGCAGTAATCGCATTTGGTGGATATGTAACTCTTCCAGTATGTTTAGCTGCTAAGAAAAAAGGAGTAAAAGTATTCTTACATGAGCAAAATATGCTTCCTGGAAAAACAAATATATTCCTATCTAAAAAGGTAGATGCAGTATTTGTATCATTTAAAGATGGAACGAGAAAACTAAAATGTAAAAATATAATTTACACAGGAAATCCAGTTAGTCAAAGAGCGATTGAAACCAAAAAATATGATAAAACAGACTTAGGATTTACTAAAGATAAAAAACTAATTATCATAGTTATGGGTTCCCTTGGTAGTACATCAGTAAATGAAAAACTTCTAGATTTCTTAAGAACATATGAAAGAGAAGATACTGAAATTTTATTCATAACAGGAAAAAAGAGTTATCCTGAATTAAGTAATAACTTAATAGTACCAAAAAGTACAAAAATAGTTCCATTCTTTGATAATCTTCCTAGCCTTATGAAATCAGCAGATTTAATCATATCAAGAGCTGGAGCATCAACAATCGCAGAAATAATGGCAACTAAAACACCATCAATATTAATACCAAGTCCTTATGTAGCAAATAATCATCAATATTATAATGCACTAGACTTAGTAAATAAAAAGATAAGTATACTATTAGAAGAAAAAGATTTAAATAAAGATTCACTTACAGAAGCAATAAATGAAATATTTGAAGAAAATACATTCAAAGAAATAAAGAAAAACTTAAGTGAAATTAAGGATATGTCATCAAGTACATTAATAATGACAGAAATATATAAAGAATTAAAGGAAGAAAATGAAGAAAAGGGTAAAAAGAAAATTTAATTTTGGTAAGTTTGTATTATTCATATTAATAATATGTCTTATTTACTTTGGAATAAAATACTTATGTAGTATAAAAACCAAAAATATAATTATAGTAAATAATAACTATTATAGTGATGAAGAAATAATTGAGACAGCTGGAATTGAAGATTACCCTGAGTTCATAACTTTAAGTAGAAAAAAAATAAAAAATAAATTATCATCTCTAGATTTAATAGAAGATGTAGAAATAAAAAAAGAATTTGGTTTTGTATTAAGAATAACTATAAAAGAAAAGAAAGTACTTTATTACATAAGAAGTAATAACGAATACAAAGTATCAGATAATAAAAATTATAGTTTAGATAATATTACTGGAGTACCAACACTAATCAACTATGTTCCTGAAGAAGTAGAAAAGAAATTCGTAAATAAATTTAAAGAAATAGATTCAAGCATAATAAACATGATAAGTGAAATAGAATACAATAAAACATCATATGATAGTGAAAGATTCTTATTATATATGAACGATGGTAACGAAGTATATATTACGGTATCAAGAACAAATTTATTAAATAAATATGTAGAGATAGTTACTAAATTAGATAATAAAAAAGGAATATTATATTTAGATAGTGGTAACTACTTTGAAATAAAAAAATAGATATGCATTATACATATCTTTTTTTAATATAATTTAATATGACAAAATTAGATAATTTTAAAAAATTTATATCTTCTCATCCTGATTTTATAGATATGGTTAGAAATAATAATACAACTTGGCAATCTTTATATGAATTATATGATATATATGGTGAAAATGAAAGCATATGGAACAAATATCTAACTTCATCACATAAAGATACCTTCAGTATGAAAGGTCTCTTAAACACCATAAAAAGTATAGATATAGCCTCATTAGAAGAAAATATAAACTCAATACAAAAAGCAGTATCATTAGTAGAAGAACTAACCAAAGAAACAAAAAAAGAAGAATCAAGTACTCCAAAAGAATCAAAAATAAATAGCTTATATGGAGATAAAGATGAATAGAGAAGTACTAGAAAAATTAAAACAAGATCCAAAATATCTAAAATATCTAAGACAAAATTCACTATGGTATAAAACTTTAAATAGGGATCCAACCAAATATAATGAATTTGTTAAAGCAATGAAAGTAAAATATAAATTAAGAACAATCGATAAAATTGATAACTTTGTTGATAGCGTAGATTTAATCACAAAAATCCTAGATGCATCAAAATAATAAATGTGTATAATTTATGTAATATAACGTTGACATATATTTTTATTTGATGCTATAATTAGAACATAAGGATAGAGAAACTATCTCAATAAAGAAAGGATTGTGGTTAGTAAAATGAAAAAGAAAGGATTTACATTAGTAGAGTTATTAGCAGTTATTGCTATCTTAGCTATCTTAGTAATTATCGCACTTCCAAATGTATTATCTATGTACAATGAAGCTAGAAAAAATACATTTGTTACTGAAGTAAGAGATTACTATAGAGCTGGAGAACAAAATTTCCTATTAAATCAAGGAAAACAAGTAGTTTATTCAAGCATAACTTCTATCAAAGGAAGTAAGACACTTGAAATGAACGGTAATAAAAACATGAAATACTATATCGTATTTGATGCTAATGGAAAATGTACTAAATTATTAGCTACTAATGGTACTTACAGAGTTTCAGCTACTAACAGTGCTGGTATTAACATTGAAGACTTAGGTGGAACTACTTATAAAGTAGAAGAATCTGGATCTACTGAATTTGGACTAATTGCTGATACAACTGACGGAGCTAAATTTACTGGTGACGTTAAAAGCGATAAGTAATAAAAAAAGACTTATTTAAGTCTTTTTTTTTAGCATGAAATATTATATAATTTACTAAGGTGATAAAGATGAATTTAATAATTGGAAGTCATGTTAGTTTCAATAATAAAAAGCAACTTTTAGGAAGCGTAGAAGAAGCACTAAGTTATAATGCTAATACATTTATGATTTATACTGGTGGAGCTCAAAGTACTATGAGAAGTGCTATAAATGATGAGTTAACATATGAAGGATATAAACTAATGCTAGAAAATAATATAAATGCTAAAAATGTTATAGTACATGCTCCATATATAGTTAATTTAGCTAATAGAAGTGATAAAAATAAATATGATTTTTATATAGATTTCTTTATAAAAGAACTTGAAAGATGTAAGACTTTAGGACTAGATAAAATAGTATTACATCCAGGAAGCGCTACTAAATGTACTAAAGAAGAAGCAATAGAAAATATTGCTCATGGTATTAATCTAGTATATAAGAGTACAAAGGATACTATTATTCTTTTAGAATTTATGGCTGGAAAAGGTACTGAAGTAGGTACATCAATAGACGAATTAAAAAGTATTATTGATAAAATAGAAGATAAAGATAGAATAGGTGTATGCTTAGATTCTTGTCATATGAATGATGCTGGAATAGACATATCTAAAATAGATGAATTTCTAGATGAATTTGATAAGAAGATAGGAATAGAAAAAATAAAATGCTTTCATATAAATGATAGTATGAATCCTATTGGTAGTCATAAAGATAGACATGCTAATATTGGTTATGGAACAATAGGATTCAATAACTTACTAAATATTGTTTATAACAAGAGATTAGAAGGAATACCATTTATTCTAGAAACTCCATATATTAATAGAAATCAAAGCAATGCATATGCCCCATATAAAATGGAAATAGAAGCTATAAGAAAAAAAGAATTTATAGATTTTATTAATAAATAATATGTGTTATAATAAAAGAGTAATAGTAAAGGGTGAAAAAGAATGCAGAAAGTAATGAGTTATATAAGAAATTACTATGGTATTACCGCTGTTATAATTATGATAAGTGCTATATTAAGCTATTCACTATCATACTTTTTTGTAACGAGTGAAAATCATAAAGCTGCAGAAATGTATATCGGAGAACTTAAATATAGTGTAACATTGGATAGTATCGTCACGAATTCAATAGCAATATCACCAGGAGAACATCTCTTTATGGTAAATGTTAAAAATTTAAATAATGTTGCAACAAAATACAAACTAGTTTACGAAAGTAATCCTAACTTAAATGTTGTTTATTATCCAACTACTGAAGATGCAGCTGGAGTCGTAAAAACATACTCAAAATCAGCTGATTCAATCGCACTAAATACAACAAATAATGTTAAAGTAAAAGTAGAAAATAAAGCAACCACTAAACAAACAATATCATTTAAAGCTATTGGTGGATATGATATAAATGATGTTTCAACAATAACTGTACCAAGTGGATACACTGCAATATTGCCAGAAACAGATAAGTATTATTTTTGCTATACTGGAAAACTGTTAAAAAATGGATTAACTTACTCAAGTGGACAATATGAATATAAATACAGGTATGGAGCTACTACACCTTTAAGATCTGGTTTTACAACATGGGATAGTAATCTTCTTGAAGAAGCAGGATGGGGAGTTCAAGCAGTAAATCCAAAAAATATAACTGATGTATTAGATGGAAAAATATGTTCATATATAGATGATATGCCTATTGTTTCAATGCAATATATGTATGCAAGTAGAAGAGATGATACAATAAATATAAAAAACTTTAGGTCTAATAGTGTAACAAGCATGGAAGGAATGTTTTCAGGAGCAAAAGCTAAAAATATGATTGGACTTGCGAATTTAAACACTTCAAGCGTTAAAAATATGAGTTCACTATTTTCTGGCTCAAAAGTAACGTCAATTTCAGGGTTAACATCATGGGACACATCAAATGTTACAGATATGAGCGGAATGTTCAGTAATATTGTTGCATCTTCATTGGATTTAACCGGCTTTAATACAAAGAATGTCACAACGATGCAAGCAATGTTTGAAAGAGCAGGTGTATCAGCAACATCAAAGATAACAATAAATGGTCTTACATCATTTGACACAAGCAATGTAACAAATATGACTTATATGTTTGGAAGCAGCAATGTAGAAACATTAGATTTGAGTAGCTTCGAAATAAACGAAAATGCAAAAATAACAGGAATGTTTAATCTAACATCGGCGACAACTATATATGTAAAAGATGAAAACACTAAAAAATTGCTAGGTTCTATCGCAGCAAACCCGAATACTTTAGAATTTATAGTGAAATAAAAGTTTATTGATTTATTCAATAAACTTTTTATATTCATTATATTTTTCAATTATTTTCTTATAAAGTTCAGGGTTAAAATTTAATTTATAGTTAGAAATATAACTCATAAAATTAGTATTTAGTATTTCTTCATAATCATTTTTAATAGCATTATAAATCATATCTATTTCCTCATCAGATGCAGTAACACATTCTTTACTTAGATAATTTATGATATCTTGTTTAGTAAGTCTATTTATATACCCCTTTAATAGTTCTTTTTTCAAATAAAAACCTCCTACTAATATAGTTTATTAGTAAGAGGATTTTTTATTCATTTAATTTAGAAATTGCATTAATTAAAGCTATTTTACCATAGTCATAAGTAAGGCTTCCTTGTTGAAATAACACATATGGTTCTTTAAGTGGACCATCACATGATATTTCTATAGAACTTCCTTGTACAAAAGAAGCACTAGCCATAATTATTTTATCATCATATCCTGGCATATCTGCAGGTATTGGTGAAACATTTGCATCTATTGCTCCAGCACCTTGCATACCTTCAGCATATTTAATAATATTATTTTCATTTCTAAAATATATTAATTGTACTATATCAGCACGTTTCTCGTTATAAGTAGGGTGAACTTCATATCCAAGTTTATCAAGTACTTTGCTTGTAAGAATAGAAGTTTTTAAAGCAGAAGAAACAACACTAGGAGCAAAGTATAAACCTTGTAAGAATTCACGATTAGCATTTCCACTAGGTCCAACTTCACGTCCTTCACCAGGAACATTAAGTCTTTCAGCACATAATTCTATTAAGTCATGGCGTCCAGCAATATAACCGCCATTACGAGCAATACCACCACCTAAGTTTTTAATTAAACTTCCAGCCATTAAATCAGCTCCGACTAAAGTAGGGGTAGTAGTTTCTACAAATTCACAATAACAATTATCTACGAAAATGATTACATCTTTATTAATTTCTTTAATAAATTTAATAACTTTTTCTAACTTTTCAATAGTAAGAGATTCTCTTAAAGAATAACCTCTAGATCTTTGAATGTGTATAGCTTTTATATTATTTTTAAGTTCTTCTTGAATCCTTTCATAATCAAAATCATTATTGATTAAATTTATTTCTTTATAATTAATTCCATAACTAATAAGTGAACTGTTATTAGGCTTAATTCCAATGACTTCATGTAATGTATCATAAGGAGTGCCACTAATAGCTAAAAGTGTATCTCCAGGCCTTAAAATAGCAAATAATGCTGTACTTATCGCATGAGTACCAGATATAATTTGAGTTCTAACTAGTGCATCCTCACTATCAAGTACATATGAAAATATTTTTTCAATTTTATCTCTTCCAGTATCATTATATCCGTACCCACTAGTACCAAATAAATCACTTTCACTAATATTTACTTCATGAAAAGCATCAAGAACTTTTTTACTACTAAAATATGTATTTTTATCTATAGAACTAAATATAGCACTTAATTCTTTTTCAGTTTCATTTACTAACTTTATATATTTATCATTTAATTTTAACATTTCTTACCACCATCTATTCTAATTACTGAGTCATTAATATAACTTGCTTCTTCACTAGATATAAAATATACTACGTTTGCAATTTCTTCTGGACTTGCGAATCTATTAAGTAATATTTTATCTTCTTCAGACTTTCTAAAATCCTTGTCCATATTTTTATTCATAGGAGTATCTATCCATCCAGGACATATAGTATTAACTCTAACACATGGACTATAATAATTAGCTAAATTATGACTTAAATTTATTACTCCAGCTTTAGATGCATCATAGTCTATACTATATTCATAATAAGTATCTATCGCATTAGTACTACTAATATTAATAATGTTTCCATAACCTTTAGTTTTCATAATATTACCGAAGCATCTAGATATTAAAAATGTACCAACTAAGTTTACTTCTAATATTCTCATAAAATTATCTTTAGTTTTATCACTAACTGTAGTATCTATTGCTATACTAGCATTATTTACAAGAACATCTAATTTACCATAATTATCTAACACTTCATTTTTTAAATTTTCTATATCTTTTTCATTACTTATATCACATTTAACTATTAAAGCATTTACTCCATATTTAGAAGTAACTTCATTTTTTAATTTAATTGCTTCATCTTCATGAGTTAAATATGTAATAACAACATCATAGTTATTACTAGCATATTTTCTTATTATTGATGAACCAAGTCCAATACTTGAACCCGTCACTAAAACACACTTTCTATTCATACTTTCCCTCGCTAACGAGCATATTTTAACATAAAAACAAGTTTTTTTGAAGTCTTAGCTTAATAATTCATAAGTTTCTCTTGTCAACTTCATTTTTATTTGCTATAATCTTGAGTGTATAAAAAAAGGAGGAGAAGTCCAAATGGCAAAGAAAGAAAATAGAGAAGGTATCGCACTACAATGTACTGTTTGTAAAGAAATCAACTATTTAACTAGTAAAAATAAAAAGAATACTGATGGCAAATTAGAAATTAATAAGTTCTGTTCAAGATGTAATAAGACTACTGCTCATAAAGAAAAGAAGGCGTAGTATATTATGTTTAATGTAAATGATATTAAAAACGGAATGACTATTAAGTATGAAGGTAATATTTACCAAGTTGTTGAATTTCAACATGTAAAACCTGGTAAAGGTAGTGCTTTTGTTAAAACAAAACTTAAAAATTTAAGAGCAGGTACTACTCAAGAAATTACATTCAATGCAGGAATTAAAATGGAAAAAGCTGATGTAAGAAAGAATCAACTTTCATATTTATATTCTACTGGAGATGCTTATGTATTTATGGATAATAATACTTATGATCAAATTGAAATACCAGCTACTTTAGTAGAAAATGAAGCTAAATTCTTAAAAGAAGGAATGAATGTTGAATCTATGGTAATTGAAGGTGAAGTAGTAGGTATTACACTTCCTGAAAAAGTTTCATACAAAGTTATCAGTGCTCCAGAAGCAGTTAAAGGAAATACAACAAGTACTGCACAAAAAGATGTTACTATTGAAACTGGCTATACTTTAAAAGCTCCATTATTTATTTCTGAAGGAGAAGAAATTGTTATAACTACTCGTGATGGTAAATATTTTAGTAGAGGATAAGAACTAAAGAAATTTAGTTTTTTCTTTTGGAAAAAATTTAATATTTGACAAATTAAAAAAAATAATATATACTTTACTCATTAAACGAAGACGAAATAATAGTATTTATAAAGATTATTTATAGAAAGTTAGTGGTTGATGGAAACTAATAGATCTTTAATAAAGAAGTTACATATTTTTGAGTTTAAAGGTGATGCTTTATAATCTTTAAGATAGTTTAACTATGAAATAAGGTGGTACCACGGAGAAATTCGTCCTTTAATTGGTACCTTTTTTATTGGAGGAAAAAAGTATGAGAAAATTTGAGAAAATAAGTTTTGGACAATTTAAAAAAGATATCAAAGATGATAAAGAACTTTATGAAAGCTATTTATTACCAGTAAGAAGTACTAAAAAAAGTGCTGGATATGATATTAGAAGTCTAGAAGAATATACTTTAAAACCCGGAGAATCTAAAGCATTCACTACAGGACTTAAAGTTTCTATGAACGAAGATGAAGTATTATATCTATATAGTAGAAGTAGTATGGGATATAAATATGATGTTTCACTTTCAAATAGTGTAGGTGTTATAGATAGTGATTTCTATAATAATAAAGATAATGAAGGACACTTTAGAGTTAAACTAATTAATCACGGAGATAAAGATTTTGAAGTTAAAGTCGGAGACAGAATAGCTCAAGGTGTATTTATGAAATACTTAGTCGTTGATGATGAAGAAAAAATAACAAATGAAAGAGAAGGTGGACTAGGTTCCACAAATAAGGAGGGAAAATAATATGACATTTTTTGAAGAATTAGAATGGAGAGGTGTAGTAAAAGATATAAGTAGTCCTGATTTAAAGGATAAACTAAATAATGAGAAAATGACTTTCTACTTAGGAACAGATCCAACAGCAGACTCATTACATATTGGACATTACGCATCATTCGTAACAGCTAAACGTTTAGCACAACATGGACATCATCCAATTATATTAGTAGGTGGAGCTACAGGATTAATTGGAGATCCAAGACCAACAGCTGAAAGAGAAATAATTTCAAAAGAAACAGTTGCTAAAAATATAGAAGGATTAAAACGTCAAGTAACAAAATTATTAGATGGTAAAGCAGAAGTAGTAAATAACTACGATTGGACTAAAGATGTAACATTCCTAGATTTCTTAAGAGACATTGGAAAATATATTAATGTAAATTACATGCTTAACAAAGATATTATTGCAAGAAGACTAGATACTGGTATTACATATGCAGAGTTCTCATACACATTACTTCAAGGATTTGATTACTTACATTTATTTAATGAAAAAAATTGTACACTTCAAGCAGCAGGATCAGACCAATGGGGTAATATTACTACAGGTATAGAATTAATTCGTAAAATAGAAGGAAAAGAAGCATATGGATTCACAATGCCATTAATACTTGATAGTACAGGTAAAAAGTTTGGTAAAAGCGAAGGAAACGCATTATGGCTTGATAAAGAAAAAACTAGTCCATACAAGATTTACCAATATTTAATTAACTCAGATGATTCAAAAGTAGTAGAATACTTAAAAGTATTTACATTCTTAAGTAAAGAGGAAATAGATAAACTAGAAGAAAGCGTTAAAAATGAACCAGAAAAGAGACTTGCTCAAAAAGCACTAGCATTCGAAGTAGTAAAAGACTTACATGGAGAAGAAGAAGCTATCAAAGCAAGAAACACTAGCGAAGAATTATTTACTAAAGGATACTCTGAAGAAGGTATGGAAGAAGTGTTAATCGATATGGAAGATGAAATAAATCTTTTAGATTTAATAGTTAAATCAACTATAGCTCCATCAAAGAGTGAAGCAAGAAGACTAGTACAAGGGAATGGTATTAGTATCAACAATGAAAAAGAAACTAATGAATCAAGAGTATTCAAAAAAGAAGAAATAAAAGATTTAATAATTGGAAAAGGAAAGAAAACACACGTTAAAGTTAACTTAGCTAAATAAGTTAACTTTTTATTTTGAAAAATATATAAATGATATTATAATATATGTGGAGGGCACATGAAGAAAGAGCTATTAAAAGAAATTAGAGAAGAAGTATTAAATATAAAGAAAGCAAACGAAGAGAGAAATAAAAGAAGAAATAGAATTAGAGAATTAGAAAACGATGAATCAGTAAAGGAATATACTAAATTAAGAGGAATCGATACATTAGCAGACTTTAAAGAATCTACAATTGATGATAAAACAATTGCTTCAGAAATATATTATAGGTATATACATAGAATAGATAAAAAGGATACAAACGGAATATTTGTATATTTAGGTACATATAGAGAATCATATGAATCTGATATAGTTCACTGCAATGGTGACATAAAAGTAGGATATAATAACCCAGATGCAGAATACAGATTATATCAAGATTTAGAACAAAACAGCGTTATAACAGTACCAATAAAAGATTGTGAAGAATTTGAAAAAAATTACATAGTTATATTTCCAAAAGGGTATAATTTATGTAAGAGATATTATGAAATTCAAAAAGAATTCTTTACAGAAGCAATAACAAACAGCGAAGAAGAAGCATGCAAATTATTATTAAGAAGATATGACACTTTATAAATCATTATTAAAATATAAAACTAAATAGTAAATAATATTCTTTTATGATATACTATTATATAGAAGGTAGTGATAAAAATGATATTTAAATATTCAAAAGAAAGACCAATGTATATTAATTTATTTTTCTTTTTAGTAGCGTTTTTAGGTACATTTATAATGCCAAGTGAATTTGCATCTGCTATTAATAAAGTAATTAAAAATACGCAAGTAGCCACAATTCTTGGAAATGCATTATTTATTTTACTTTTATATTTAATGTATAAAAAAGATCTAGATAAAGAATTTAAAACATTTAAAAAGAATTTTAAGTCAAACTTTAAAACAGGATTTAAGTATTATATTGCGGGATTAATATCTATGATAGTGTTTAATTTATTTATAGCTATTATTATTAAAGACGTTTCAGCAAACGAAAATATTGTAAGAGAGATGTTATTTAAATTTCCAGTTTATACAATGTTTAGTATAGCAGTAATCGCTCCATTAAGTGAAGAGTTAACTTTTAGAAAGAGTATGGACCCATTACTCAAAAATAAATGGATTTATGCACTTAGCTGTGGATTATTATTTGGTGCATGCCACTTAATCGCTGGTGAATTTAAATTAATCAATTTATTATATTTATTACCATATGGTTCATTAGGATTTGTATTCGCATTAATGGATAGAGAAACTAAAACGACATTTACAAGCATAATGATGCATATGATTCATAATACTATGACAGGAGTACTACTACTTATAACATTTAAACTAGGAGCTTTATAGTATGGAAAAGAATGAAACAGAAGAAAAGAAAGGTGGGAAACTACTAAGTATTTTTTTATTTTTAATAATCGTAGTAGTAACAATATTTCTATATGCTAAATATAGGGGCATAAAAGGCTTAATAGTAAAAGAATATAGAGTGGAAAGTGAAATACTTACAAGTAACTTCAGTGGCTTAAAAATAGTACATTTTAGTGATCTATTATATAAGTCTACTGTAGACAAAGATGATGTTAAAAATTTAGTAAAAAGAATAAATGAATTAAAACCAGATATAGTAGTTTTTACAGGAGATTTAATCAATAAAAATGCAAAAATAACTAACGAAGATATAGAATTTTTAGAAACAGAACTAGAAAGTATTTCAGTGAAAATAGGAAAGTATGCAATATATGGAGACGAAGACTATAGTGTAGAAAGTTATAAAACTATAATGGAAAAAGGAAAGTTCAAAATATTAAATAATAGTTATGATGAAATATTTTATAAAAATAATGATTCTATGTTTATTGTAGGACTTCCAAGTTCACTAAAAGAAGAAGTTAAATTAGAAGAAGCATTTGCTTTTTATAAAGAAGATGAAAAAAGAAAATTTATTATAGTTCTAGTTCATGATGGAAAAACAATTAAATTTTTAGATGAAAGTACTTACGAAGTTGACTTAGTTCTAGGTGGACACTCACTTAATGGTAGTGTTGTTATACCATATTATGGTGGAGTATTTATAGATGATGGTTCATATAAATATTATCAAGAACACTATAGTAAAGGAATAACTGATATATATATATCAAGTGGTATTGGTACAAATAAATATCCATATAGAATATTTAATAAGCCATCATTTAACTTATATCGTTTAAAAGCACAATCTTAAATGTGCTTTTTTCATAGTATAAAATAGAGGTGAAGATTATGTATGGAAACTTTAAATATGGTAAAGATAGATTTGGTTTTGCAGCGCCTTTTCTTTTAGGAGCATTAACTGGAGGTGTCGCAGTAGGAGTATTTAATCCATATAGACCAAGACCAGTATATTATCAAAATCCATATCAATATGGTTATTATCCATATTATTGATATTTATAATTCGTAGTAGTATAATATACCTTCGAATGAGGGGAATATGGAAAATATAAAATTTGAAAACAAAGATATATGTAAAAAATGTGGTGGAAAATGCTGTAAGAAATGTGGATGCGACTATAGTACAGATAACTTTCAAGACCTAAGTATGAAAGCACTAGAAGAAATACTTAGTGAAGGAAAAATATCTATAGTAGCAGCCCTAAATATAAAAAGAAGTAAAAACGGAAATAAATTTATAATACCATTTTTATATTTAAGAGCAAGAAACAAAAATAGAAACGTAGTCGATCTATTATCATTAAAATCAGAATGTTCTATGCTTACTAAAGATGGATGTTCATACAGCATAGAAGAAAGACCAAAAGGCGGGGTAAACTTGATACCTTATGAAAATCAATGTCTTCCTTATAAAGAGCCATTAAAAATAGTAGAAGGCTTTGAAAGATATCAAAGTACACTATCTAAAATGGTAAAAAGATTAACTGGTAAAACAGTAGAACAAAAATTAAGGGAAGACATTGAAAATCTAT
This sequence comes from uncultured Clostridium sp., assembly GCA_902492325.1. GTDB lineage: Bacteria > Bacillota_I > Bacilli_A > RF39 > UBA660 > CAG-1000. The sequence goes on along the minus strand of CABULC010000001.1, from coordinate 366,508 downwards.
TTTATGATGTAACTATGGGGAACTTCGAATACGTATCAGATAGAGAAAGAAAAGAAATAGCGCCATTATTATACGATTTAGCAGAAATATATCCTGAAATATGTCAAAAGGGAATAAATAGAGCTAAAAAATCACAAATAATTTTAAGAAGAAAATAAAAAATAGTAATTTTTAAATTACTATTTTTATTTTAAATCAGCCATATATTTTTTTAATTGCTTTGAATTAGGACCAAGTATTATTTTTAATTGATTATCAATTTCTACAATACCTTTAGCTCCTAATTTTTGAATACCTTCTTTATTTACTACAGATGTATCTTTTAAAGTGACTTTAAGTCTTGATAAATTAATTTGAGCATCTAGAATATTTTCTTTACCACCAAGATATTGAATTAATTTATTAATCTCAACATGAAAGTCCTTTCTTCTCATTTTAATTATTACTAATGAAATTAATAATAATACAGATATAATAATTAAATATTGCCAATACATTTTCTTTTCCTCCTAATTACACGTTGAACAAGTTGTATCATAATCTTTAATATAACTTGCTATTTTTTCTTTAAATTCATTTATTTTTTCTTGATTCCAATAATTTTCTACTTTAATTTTCCCTTCAGTAATTGCTGTTTCATTATCATTAGCAATTATCTTACCATTTTTAACAAAAGTAAGGTTAGGGGCAAATACTTTAGAATTACCACTATCATCAGAATATAAATAATTACCAAGTAATTCAGTAATCTTAGAATACTTATTAGAACTTATTTGTCTATCATGTTTAATGTTCAAATAATAAATTTCTTTAATATTATTTTCACGAGCAACTTCATTTAAATATTTAGCATAATACTGACACCAAGGACATTCTGGAAAAGCCATAAATACTATTCCAGTACCATTTTCTAACATATTAGCTACTTCATCAATATTAGAATAAACAAATACATTATTTTTATCTACTAAAGTATATTCATCAAAAAATTTAGTATCACTTTTATTACTAGTTTGCTGTTTATCAAAATGTTTATATATAACTATAGTTCCAAGAACAGCTATAGCGATTATAAAAAATATACTTAACTTTCTTTTCATTTAATCACTTCCTTGATTATAATTGTAGCATACATTTCCTCATTTATAAAGAAAAAAGTAACTAATTTACTTAGCTACTTTAGTTTTATAGAATTGTTTCATAATAGGTTCATTTTTATGTTTACTATAATATTCAGTATTAAATAGATCAGATAATACTTCTTTTACATTTTTCTTTATTCTATGTTGATATTTTATATGAGTTAATTTCTTATTATTTCTAGTACTTTTATTTTTCTTATTATAATCCATTAAAGTAATAATAGATGCGATAGTTATTATACAACCAAGGAAAATAATATATGCATTTGTATAATGTATTAAATGATTAACAATAGCATTATCTATATTTAAAGCAGGTAAACTCATAAGAGTAAAACTAAGTATAACACAAACATCTAATATTATTGTTTTCATTTTACCAGTTTTACTGGATTGAATGTTACCACCAAATCTATATGTAGAGTATAGCGTTGACATAATAGCTAATTCCAAAATAAGCGGAGGAATCATTATATTATATTGAAGCCCTAAAATAATAAAAGAAATAGCATTTAATAGTTTATCACTAATTCCATCCATAGCACTTCCAAAGAACGTAGAAATCTTAAAAGTTCTTGCAAGAAATCCATCGATAGCATCAGTAGCAAACAATACTATTGTCCATATAGCACATATACTAGCGCCATATTTAACATAAATAAAAGGTAATATTATAGCTCCTACTAATCTAGTCATCGTTATAACATTAACTATTACTAACTCAACAATTTTTAACACACTATATTTCATATCTACAATTTTAAGGAAAAAAGCTTATTTTGTCAATAAAACTAGTAATAAAACATATAATATGATATAATTAATGCATATGGGGATGCATTGATTCGACAGGATTATGTCTGGGTAGAATGCAAGTAGTAGGCATACTATAAATGCAAAAACTAAAATAATCGGAAACGATTTTAATTTCTCTCCAGCTTTTGCTTAATTAAGTAAAACGGAGCTTCCACTTTTAACTTTTGTTCACGAGTTTTAAGAGGGGAGTCATAAAGTGAACTATATTATAAATTTGTTTGTGGTTTATAACGAATGATTAGCAAACTTAGAATAATAAGAGAAGTTGGCAATCTACATTATTATTTGAAGTTAAAAACCAACTAAACTTGTAGAAATTCTATTGGGATGAATCTTGGACAGGAGTTCGCTACTCCTCATCTCCACCAAATATGTAATATAGACTTAATAAAGTCTTTTTAAATGAAAGAGAGTGCTTATGTTAAAAATTGATAATGAAAGCCTAACTGATAAAACAACAGTTGTATGGGAAAATGAAAGTGGAATAATGAGTACATTTACTTTAAGAATAGAAACTTATTCAGAAGATTTAGGAGACATTAAACTAGAATTTAGAACAACATTAACTAAAGATGAGTTAGACGATATAAAAGATGAAATAACTCTAAGAGATTCAGTAGAAGAAATAATCTATGAAGTAAACGACATTCCAAGTGATATAAGCAAAGAAGATATAGATTTTAAAATAGCTAAGAATAAAGATCTATATGATATATATTTAAATATAGATTTATTAGATTTAGTTTATTCTAAGAAAAGTATTATGTTGTCATATAACTAATACAAATATTGCCTCATGGCCAAGTGGTAAGGCTCTGGACTCTGACTCCAGCATCATAGGTTCGAATCCTATTGAGGCAACCAAGCCGAAATAGCTCAATTGGTAGAGCAACTGAATCGTAATCAGTAGGTTACGGGTTCAATTCCTGTTTTCGGCACCATTTTGTTAAAAACCAGATTATGAACTGGTTTTTTTGTATGCGAAAAAACTATTATTTGATATAATGTTTATATGAAATATATGAATTTGTTATAGAAGGAGGAAATAAATGAAAAATGAATTAATAATTAAAAAATGTCAAAAATGTGGTGCATTAGTTGAGGTAATCAATGACTGTAACTGTGGTGACTGTGGAATAACTTGTTGTGGAGAAACTATGGTAAAGTTAATTCCAAATAGTGTTGATGCATCGCTTGAAAAACACATTCCAACTTTTAAACTTATAGGTGATGAAATACTTGTAAAAGTAAATCATGTTATGGAAAAAGAACATTTTATTGAATGGATTGCACTAGTTAATGATAAAGATATTTATAAAGTTAAATTAGTACCAGACCAAAATGCAGAATGTAAATTCAAATATATAAAAGGATCAAAATTGTATGCATATTGTAATAAGCATGGACTTTGGTCTTGTGATGTAGAATAATACTTATTCGTATTATTATTGTTAAAACTATTATCTAAAGCACTTAATGTTAGTATTGTGAATTATTAAATAATGACATCAAACAAGCATTAGTAGAAAAATTAATTAATACTGAAAAAATGCAGAGACAATAATTAAGATACTAAAAATCTTGGGAATAATTTTTTGCTATTACTATTTTATATAAATATTATGTTTGGTGCTAAAAAGATTCTATGACTATAAAAGAAAATCAAACTGTTCTTCTTAATTGTCAACTGAATAGTGAAAAGTATACTTATCTAATAGAATATGCTAAAGATGATAATATTATTGATGCAAGTAGTAGTGATTATATTATAAATGTTGTTAAAGATAAACAATTTAACAAAGTTAAAATTTTAGTAAAATATATTGAATCTTATTTTGAAGATAATGATGGTCATTGTTAATTAAATTACAATTTAGTGATTTGTTAGATAAATAGTAATTTGAAAGTGAGGTAAATATTATGATATTATAAATGCTTTTAATAAAACAGACACAATTATATGGAAACAATCTAATAATATATGGGCTGGAGATATTGTTTACTTATATGTAGCTGCACCTATTTCAGCAATCCTTTATAAATGTGAAGTTTTAGAAACAGATATACCTTATAAATATAAAGATAAAAATGTTGCAATGAAAAAAGTAATGAAAATAAAGTTATTAAAAAGGTATAAGCAAGATGAATTTACTTTTGAAAAATTAAACAAGTATGGAATTAAGTGGGTTAGAGGACCTATAGGTCTTACAGATATATTAAGTAAGGACTTAAACCTATAAGTAGTAAGGAAATGATAATAAAATGAATGATATATGGAATCCTTGGCATGGCTGCAAAAAGTATAGCGAGGGTTGTGAAAATTGCTATATGTATTATTTAGATAGCCAAAGAGATAAAGATGGAAGCGATATTTATAAAGTAAAAACTAACTTTAATTTGCCACTTAAAAAAAGTCGAAATGGAGAATATAAAATACCAAGTGGATCAGTTTTAAGAGTTTGTATGACAAGTGATTTCTTTTTGACCGAAGCAGATGAGTGGAGAAAAGAAGTATGGGAAATGATTAAACTTCGTCCTGATATTACTTTTTGGTTACAAACCAAAAGAGCTGAAAGAGTATTAGATAATTTGCCTAGTTGGTGGGGAGATGGATTAGAAAATGTAATAATGGTATTTACAACAGAAAATCAAAAAAGAGCAGATGAGAGATTACCAATTCTATTAGATTTACCTTTCAAACATAAAGGAATAATGTGTGCTCCAATGATTTCAGAAATAACATTAGACCAATATTTAAGTACAGGAAAATTTGAAATTGTATTAGTTGATGGTGAAAACTATGAAGGAAATAGACCTTTATATTTTGATTGGGTAAAGAAAATATATGATGAATGTGTAAAGTATAATATAAAGTTTGATTTTTGTGGTACTGGAAATGTTTTTATAAAAGATGGAAAAACATATAACATTCCAAAAGCATACCAAAGAGTTATGGCTTTAAAATCAGAACTACAAAATCCTTTAATCTATAAAGAAAAAGATATAAAAATTCAGCCAAGATGTAAAACTTGCAAAAGAAGATTTAGTTGTAATGGTTGCAAGTGGTGTAGGAAATGTAATTGGAAGTAGGAAAAATTATGAATTTTGAAATTGATAAAAAACAAATTGAAATATTTTATAACGAAACAGAAAACAAGAAAATTCCTGTGATAATACTTAATACTTTTAGTGGAGAGGGTAATAAGGTTTGGGAAGAATGTAAAAAATTAAATGCAAAAGATTTTATTTTAGTAGCTATTTCAAAGATGAGTTGGAGCAATGATATGACCCCTTGGAAATGTCCACCTTTATATAAAGGAGATAGTTATTGCAAAGGATATGCAGATGAATATTTAAAGCTAATAGAAGATGAGATTATACCAAAAGTAGAAGGTTTTATTACAAATGAACTTCAAAAAGAAATAGAATATTGGGTTTTAGCAGGGTATTCTTTAGGTGGGTTATTTGCTCTATATTCAGGCTATAAAATAGATATATTCAAAAGAATTGTATCAGCTTCAGGTTCTATGTGGTATCCTAATTTTGAAAAATATGTTAAGGAAAATGAAATAAGTAAAAATATAGATAAAATATATTTTTCACTTGGAAATAAAGAAAAAAATTCTAAAATAGAAATATTGCAAACAGTAGAAGATAAAACAAGAGAAATTCAAGAATTTTTAAGTAAAAATATTGAAACATTATACGAAGAAAATGAAGGAAATCACTTTAAAGATGGAGTCTTAAGAATGGCAAAAGGAATTAAATGGATTTTAGAATAAATGGAGCTTTAATATGGTAAGAAAAAGAGTTTATAAAGGTCATAGCCTAGTAGAAAATGTAGATGATTACACAGTATTAGATATAGAAACAACAAGTTTGGATTCCTATTATGGAGAAATACTTGAAATAAGTGCAATAAAAGTAAGAAATAAAAAAGAGATAGAATATTTTTCAGAATTAATAAAAATAAATAATGAAGTAGGCTACTTTACAACAAGATTAACAGGCATTACAAACGAAATGATAGAACAAGAAGGAAAAGATTTAGTATATGTTTTGTATGAATTTAAGAAATTTTTAGGAAATGACATTATTATTGGTCATAATGTTAATTTTGATATTGATTTTATTTATGATAGTATGGTAGATAATTTAGGAGAATATTTATCAAATGACTATATTGATACATTAAGAATATCAAGAAAATTATTACCAGAATTAAAACATCATAAACTAGATAATTTAATAGATTATTTTAATTTAACTAAAAGAAATGAACATAGGGCATTGAACGATTGTGTATTAACAAATCAAGTTTATATAAATTTAGTAAATTTTTTAAAGTAACTATCTCGATAAATTACAATTTATCAGTGAGATTAGTTTAAAATATAGCTAATCTTTTTTTGTTTATATGAAGTAAAGATAGTGGAGATATTTGAATCATCTAGTAATTGGACTACAGGTACAACAATAAAAAAGACTATAAATGTTACGAATGATAAAATTATTGATATGGTTCTTCATACATTATATACTGAAAAGTTGATAAATGCGAAAAGTAAATAAATATCATCTTTCTTTTATTATTCATATACTTCTTAAAAATAATTATGAACTTGTGATATAATTACATAAGAAAGATATTAGATTTATTTTTAAATGCCGTGGCAGGTGATAAATATTGTGAAAAAGATTTATATAATAACAGGAGCAAATGGTTTTTTAGGTAATAATATTATAAGAAAGTTGGAGCAAGATGCTGATAATGAAATTAGGGCCTTTGTATTAACAGGTGATTCTATTAAATCATTAGAAAAATTAAAATGTAAAATATACTATGGTGATGTAACTAAAAAATACACTTTATCATCAATTTTTGAAAATACTGAAAATCAAGAAGTTTTTGTAATTCATTGTGCCGCAGTAGTATATATAAAATCAAAATACAATCCATTTGTTTATAATGTTAATGTTAATGGAACTAAAAATATAGTAGATAAAGCAATAGAGACAAAAGCAAAACTTATCTATATTAGTAGTGTTCACGCAATTCCAGAACAACCTAATAATGGATTAATAACAGAGATAACTAATTTTAATCCTGACAATGTTGAGGGATTATATGCAAAAACAAAAGCAGAAGCCACAAAGTATGTAATTGATGCAGTAAAGAGTAAAAATTTGAATGCTTGTATAATTCATCCATCAGGTATTATAGGTCCAAATGATTTTGGCAATAGTCACCTAACACAATTAGTAAAAGAAGTTGCAAATGGCAGATTATTTGCTTGTGTAAAAGGTGGATATGATTTTGTTGATGTAAGAGATGTAACAGAGGGTGTTATTAGTGCTTGTAAATCCGGTACTAATGGTGAATGCTATATCTTATCAAATAGATATATAACAATTAAAGAATTGTGTGATTTAATTTGTGATGTGCAAGAAAGAAAAAAAATTAAAATGGTATTACCTATAGGTCTTGTAAAGTTAATAGCACCTTTATTTGAAGTATATTATAATTTAAAAAAACAAACACCACTTTGTACAAAGTATTCACTATATACACTATCTTCTAACGCTAATTTTAGTAATGAAAAAGCTAAAAAAAAGTTAGGATTTAAAAACAGAAATATGAAAGATACAATAAAGGATACTATTGAGTGGATAAATAAAAAATAAATTATATATAAAATTACAATTTAATGATTAACTTTATCCCAAAGAAAGGAACAAAACTATGAAAAGATGTAAATGGTGTAATTTAGATAATCCATTATATGTAGAATATCATGATAAAGAGTGGTGTGTACCAAACACTGATGATAAATACTTATTTGAAATGCTAATACTTGAATCTTTTCAAGCAGGACTTTCTTGGGAATGCGTTCTAAATAAAAGGGAAGACTTTAGAACATCTTATGATAACTTTGATATAGATAAAATAATTAACTATGATGAAACTAAAATAAATGAGTTATTATCCAATCCTAAGATTATAAGAAATAAACTAAAAGTAAAAGCAAGCATTAATAATGCTAAAATATTTAAAAATATAGAAAAAGAATATGGAAGTTTCTATAAATATTTAATGAGTTTTACAAGCGGTAAAACATTTTATGAAGTAGGTAAAACAACAAATGAACTATCAGATAGGATATCTAAAGATTTAATTAAAAGAGGTATGAAGTTCGTAGGCTCAACTATTATATATTCATACTTACAAGCCATAGGCATCATTTATTCTCATGATAAAGATTGTTTCATGTATAAAGAATTTTAAAAGAGATTAATTTCTTTTTTTATTATTAATAAAATTAACTTATAATAAATGTGCAACTAAAAGTTGCTAGAAAAATGAGGATTTTTATTTTAAACTTCAATATAAAGGAGGAACGTCTAATGAAGTTCGGAGAAAATTTATATAATTTAAGAAAAAAATCAAAAATGAGTCAAGAAGATTTAGCAGAAAAACTAGATGTATCAAGACAAAGTATATCTAAATGGGAAAATGGAAGCGCATATCCTGAAATGAATAGAATATTAGAATTATGCAAGATATTCAAATGTAATCTTAATGATTTGGTAAATGCAAATCTTTTAGACTTAGATTCATTAGATGAAGAGGTTAAAATGAATGCAGTAAAATTCACAAAAGAAAAACAAAAAAGGTTAAAAGTAACAAGCAGTATCATCTATTATTGTTCGAGAACATTAGAAGTACTGACTATAATTTTTAGTTTGATATTATTTATAAGTATGTTCTTCGTACCAATGATAATCAAAGAATTTAATTTAGAACTAACACATGAATACCTAAATGAAGAAATATTAAATATGATTACAAATATAATGAGTAACAACTCAAATATAAAACTAATTATTTATACAGAAGCAATTATTTTTTGCTTGATAATCACTATATCATTAATAACTTTAATAATGCATTATATTTCTAAGCTATTTAAAAATATAAGTGCTGAAGATACACCATTTACATTAGAAAATATGAAGTATATTAAACTAATCACAATCTTATTTATATCTTATTTATTTTTTCCTGATATCACAGGGACACTATTCACACTAATAACTAAAATAGATCTTGGAATTGATTATGAAGTAGCAAAACTATTCTACGTTTTGATTATAATATGTATATATTATATATTTGACTATGGTCATCAATTACAATTAGATTCTAAAGGAAAAATTTATAGTGAAGTAAATAGTCAAAAATGAATTTAAAAATATGAAACTTGAAATTATTAAATCTAGCAAATTATATAATAAAATAAAGAAAGTATTAAGTATAAACTGAAAGTAGGTTATTATGAAGTATATAGCAAAATAGGCGAACCTAAAGAAAATATTGATTAAATTAAAGAATATAATAACTATATATATTGGTCATTTGATTTAAAAAACTATAGAAAATCTACTTGGTGGGTTAAAACAGCAAGTACAGATATAAAAGATAAAATAACTATAAGAACGTCTAATACAATAAAGAAACTAATTGATATATGTAAAAAATAATACATTTGTATGCTATAATAATCTCATCAAATGAGGTGAATTATGGGTGGCATAAGTGTATTATTTTTAATGGGTTTATTATCATTTATATATTTTTTTATAATAAGTATTATAGCTATAATTATATTTTATGTATTAGTTAGTTATATATTTGAAAGTATATCTATTGTATCTATGAGTAAAAGATTAAAATATAGAAATGCTTATACTGGATGGATACCATTTTATAATAAATATATACTAGGTAAAATAGGAAATAGTAAACCATTAGGAATAACTCTTCTTATAACAACATTAATTTCTACAATTACAATTATATTATTCTTTATATTTAAAGAACCACAATCTATATTAATAATATTTTTTCTATTAAGTGCACTTATCACTTTTATACTAGATATAATCTTATCGCATAAGATATTTAATAAATATTCAAGTAAATATAAAGATATTATGACAATATTAAGTATTTTGTCACTAGGCTTTTTAAGACCAATCTTTCTATTTATAATTAGAAATAAAAAGGAGAATATATGAGTAAATATGAACCATTATGGAACTATTTAAAAGACAATAATAAAGATAGTTATAAATTAAGATATGAAGAAATAGAAAATATCTTAGGATTTCCTATAGACCATTCATTTTTAACTTATAAAAAAAATTAATTAGTTATGGATATGAAGTAACAAAAATATCAATGAAAGATAAAACAGTTTTATTTAATAAACTTAAACAGGAGAAATAAATGAAATATAAAATTTATACATTATTAGTTCTTATAATATTTTATAGTATATTCTTTATTAAAATGTTAATTCAAAAAAGAGAGGGTATTAAAACAAGACAAGTAGGTACTATAAAAGAAAAGAGAACAAGGATTATTGAAATATTAATGTCAGTTTCAACTCTATTAATAGTACCAATACAAATTATTTCAATATTTTTAGATTATAATTTTTCAAGTGACTCTTTAAGATATATTGGTCTTCTTATCAGTGCTTTTGGAGATATAATATTTTTGATATCAGTAATTACAATGAAAAATAGCTGGAGAGTAGGTATATCTAAAAATGATAAAACAAAACTTATCACAAATGGTATATACAAAATAAGCAGAAATCCAGCATTCTTAGGATTTGATTTAATGTATATAGGAGTCACTCTATTATATAGTAATCCATTCACTATAATATTCTCAATATTTGCAATCACAATGCTTCACTTACAAATATTAGAAGAAGAAAAATATTTAGAAAAAAGTTTTAAAGATGAATATATATCTTATAAAAATAAAACTAATCGTTATTTAGGTATAAAACGTTAGATTCATTATAGAAATGAGTTATTTTAAATGTTATAATTATAAAAGAAAAAGGTGAGTTATGAAGAAATTAAATTCAAATCATTTAAAAATAATTGCTATTATAGCTATGACAATAGATCACATAGCTGATTTACTATATCCAGGTATGCCAAATATATTCATGTCTAACATAATGCATATAATTGGTAGACTTACTGCTCCTATAATGTTTTTCTTTATTTGTGAAGGGTACTTTTATACTAAAGATGTAAAGAAGTATATAAGTAGATTATTTATATTTGCTCTAATTTCTCATTTTGCTTATTGTTTTGCATTTGGTATTAATTTTATACCTTTTAGTACTGGGGATATATTTAACCAAACTAGTATAATGTGGACACTAGCTTGGGCAGTAGTAGCACTTCATATATTACATGGCAAAAATAATTTAAAAGAATGGCAAAAATGGTTACTAATAATTCTAATAAATTTAATAACTTTCTCATCAGACTTTAGTAGTATCGCAGTAATGGCTATATTGTTTATGTATGATAGAAGAGGTAACTTAAAGAGCCAAATGATAAGTATGATGGCATGGCTAGGTTTATATGCTTTAATATCTTATTTATTTGTAAGCAAAACTTATGGTTTAATCGCACTAGCTGCAATCCTTGTTTATCCACTTCTAAAGAATTATAATGGTGAACGTGGAAAAGTAAAATGGTTAAAATGGTTCTTCTATTTATATTATCCATTGCACCTAATAATAATAGGCGCATTAAGACTATATATGTATGGTAATATTCCATTATTGTTTAATTAATTTGTAAAACATAATTGCGATTAAGTACAGTAAAAACTAGTGTATACTAGTCTTTTTTATTTAATTTAAGAGTGATATAATATTACATAGAAAGGTAGGAAATATGAATAACTTAGCAGTTTGTATAAGCAATGATAATAAAACAGTAACTCCTTATGAAACTATAGATGCAGTAGTAAACGCTGGATTTAAAAATGTTTTTATACAATGGTATGATCAAGATTTCGAAGTTTCACAAGAAGATCAATTAAAATATATAAGAGAGAAAAACTTAAATGTTATATTTGCTCATTTAGGATATAAAGACTTAAATAATATTTGGCTTGATAATGAAATAGGGGAAGAACTAGTAAAAAAATATTTAAGAAATCTAGATGAATGCAAACAAAATAACATTGATATGGTCGTAATGCATGCATGCATTGGCTGGGATGCAGTAAAACCAAACAACTTAGGTCTTAAAAGATTTAGAAAAGTATGCGATTATGCAGAAAAATTAGGCATTAAAGTTGCATTTGAAAATACAAAGATGAAAGGATATTTAGAATTTTTACTTAAGAATATTAAAAATGATAATGTAGGAATTTGTTTTGATTCAGGACATTATCATTGCCATTTTAAAGATGACTTTGATTTTAGTTTATTTAAAGATAAGATATTTTGTGTACATATTCATGATAATTATGGGCAAATTGATGACCATTTATTACCATATGATGGAACTTTAGATTATGATAAAGTAATAAATGGATTAAAGAGTGCAAATTATAAAGGATACACTACACTAGAAATATGTTATAGAATGAATTATGTAGATAAAATGAACTTAAAAGATTTCTATATTAAAGGTTATGAAATAGGAGAAAAATTAGATAAATTATTAAAGGAGAAATAAGAATGAGATTAGTATTATTAAGACATGGAGAAAGCGTATGGAACAAAGAAAATAGATTTACTGGATGGACTGATGTAGATTTATCAGAAAATGGTGTTAAAGAAGCAGAAAATGCTGGAAAATTACTAAAAGAAAAAGGATTTACTTTTGATGTTTCATTTACTTCAGTATTAAAAAGAGCTAATAGAACACTAGAAATTGTATTAAAAGAAATGAATCTTGATATACCAGTAAACTATAGTTATAGATTAAATGAAAGACATTATGGAGCACTTCAAGGATTAAATAAAGATGAAATGAGAAAGAAGTTTGGTGAAGAACAAGTACATATATGGAGACGTAGTTATGATGTAAGACCACCAAAACTTACTAAAGATGATGAAAGATATCCAGGAAATGATCCAAAATATAAAGATTTAACAGAAGAAGAACTACCACTAACAGAATGCTTAAAAGACACTTTAGAAAGAGTACTACCATATTATAATAATGAAATTAAAAAGCATTTAGAAAATAAAGAAAATGTTTTAGTAGTTGCTCATGGTAATAGTCTTAGAAGTATAATTAAATACCTAGAAAACATAAGTGATGCAGATATTATGAGCGTAGAGATTCCTACTGGAGTGCCTTATGTTTATGAACTAGATGATAACTTAAATATAAAAGAAAAATATTTCTTAAAATAAAGCATCAATAGATGCTTTTTTATTGCTCCAGAGTGCATAAAATGGGCAAATTTGATTAATAATGTTAAAAGTGCTATAATAGTTAGCACTTGCCCATTAAGGAGTGAATATATAATATATGATATATAAATTATTAGTAACACTCACTTTATTTGGTAGTATATTTAGTACAACTAAAGACAACATAGAAATAAATCACAATTATCTAGATAAACAAATAGAGTTAAGTGTTAAGCATTTCCAAAGTGAACATGAAGACTATAAAAAGGAAAACTATTTTAATGGAGAAAAGATAGATGTAATCGCAAGCAAAATAGACAGATATCTAAATTCTACATTAAAAGGTAAAGGTAAATTTATTACTGAATATTCCGTTTTTGTCGGAATGGATCCTTATTTAGCAGCAGGAGTAATGTTACAAGAAACTGGTTGCTACTGGAAATGCAGCTATTTAACTAGAGTATGTAATAATGTAGGAGGCAACAAGGGTAAACCTGGTTGTAATGGAGGAAGTTATAGAAAATTTGATACTATTGAAGAAGGAATTAAATTTGCTATAAATAAATTAAACTCTTACTACAAAAAAGGATTAACTACAACAGAACAAATTGGACCAAAATATGCAAGTGATCCAAAATGGTCTATTAGAGTTAACAATTACATTAAAAAGTTAAAAAAATAGAATGTTTAGGGGGAATACATGGAAAGGAATATCTATTTACATGCAATAAACGCAACATTAGGTGATACTTATCCAACTATTGAAACTTATCATATACTTTGTAAAATACTAAAGTGTAGGGCATTATTATCATCAAGATTACAAAGAAAATTTTCAACAGATGGTTTCAATGGTAGAGATTATATTTCATTGTGTGATTATGCCAAAAAAGATATTGAAAAAGGTGAAGACGGCAAGTATAACGCTTTTCACACTTATATAAGATATTCCCTTTCATTAGTTTTTCCTAAAGATGAACTATCAGTAATTGAACCAACTATTTTAAGTGATGTGTATCCCGTTGATAAAGAAGGGTTCATGAAAATGAAAAAGTTTGGTGAGATTAAAGGAGATAGAAGATTTACTGATATGCCAGATGAGGTACAAGTTAAAAATAAAGTACCACTAACGAGTATGTCAGCTCTTACTTATCCAACTCATTTATCTATAGATGAAGAATTAGGTATGGGAGCAACTATTGCTAAAATAATGATGGATTTAGAATCAATCAATAAAGCATTAGATAGATTTGGATACGATGTACCAATATATGACATTGATACATTTGAAAAACTAGATAGTTCAAGTTCAGTTAGAATGTTATTAAAAAACAAATAAAATATTGACAAAAACTACTGAATAAACTATAATCTACTCATAAGCGATGAAGGAAAGTAGTAATTATTTATTTCCCTTAATAGAGAGTTAGTGGCTGGTGGAAACTAATAATAAATAAATGATGAAGAAAAAAACGTGACAATTTTCTGGAGCAAATATGCATGTCTGCTATAAAGACTAAAAGATAGAACACAAGAATCTATGAAGTAAGATGGTACAGCGTACAAAAACGCTCTTACGAATAGATTCTTTTTTTATTAGAAGGAGTTGAGTTTATGGAAAACAAATACAGAAACGTATATTGTGGAGAAGTTACAAAAGAATATGAAGGTAAAGAAGTAAGATTAGCCGGATGGATTGAAACAGTTCGTAATCTTGGTGGCTTAGTATTTATTACATTAAGAGATGAAACTGGTATCGTTCAGTTAATATCTAATAATGTAGAATATGCTAAACTAAATCGTGAATCTACCGCAACTGTAACAGGAATAGTAAAACCTAGAACACCAGATATGGTAAATAAAAACATGAAAACTGGTGAAATAGAAGTAGAAATTAAAACTATTGAAGTATTAGGAGATGTATATAGAACACTTCCATTTGAAGTTAAAAATAGTAAATCTTCAAGTGAAGAAACAAGACTTAAATATCGTTATTTAGATTTAAGAAATAAAAGTGTTCATGATGGTATTAAATTTAGAACAGAAGTAATTGATTTCATTAGACATACTATGAAAGATATGAAGTTTACTGAAATTCAAACACCAATCTTAACAGCATCTAGTCCAGAAGGAGCAAGAGACTTTATAGTACCAAGTAGAAAATTTAAAGGTAAATTCTATGCTCTTCCTCAAGCACCACAAATATTCAAACAACTATTAATGTGTAGTGGATTTGATAGATATTTTCAAATCGCACCATGTTTTAGAGATGAAGATCCAAGAAGTGATAGACTTTATGGAGAATTCTATCAATTAGACTTTGAAATGTCATTCGCAACGCAAGAAGATGTATTTGAAGTTGGTCAAAGAGTGTTCCATGATGTATTTGAAAAATTTGGAAACAAAGAAGTATCAAGTGTACCATTTAGAAGAATACCATTTAAAGAAGCAATGGAAAAATATGGTAGTGATAAACCAGACTTAAGAATACCTTTTGATATTGAAAACATTACAAGCATTCTTAGTAATTCTGAAAGCGTAGTATTTAAAGATAAAGAAGTAAAAGCTTGTGTACTACCTAGTAGTGATAAATCAAATTCATGGTATAAAAAACTAGAAGAAGAATATAAATCTTTAGGAATGTCTTCTTTAGGATTTATAAAACTTGATAATAATGAAATAACTGGTTCAATGGCTAAATTATTTAGTGACACAGAAAAAGAAGAACTAAAGAAAACATTAAAACTTGAAAATGGTAATGTAGTAGTTATATCTTGTGGAACTAAGGGTGAAAAATTTGATAAACTTTGTGGTTCACTAAGATTAAAACTAGGAAATGAATTAAATCTAGTTGATAAAAATAAATATGAATTTTGTATTATCGTAGACTTCCCATTCTATGAATGGAATGAAGAAGATAATAAATGGGATTTCACACATAATCCATTTAGTATGCCAAATGGTGGAATGGACGCATTATTAAATATGAACCCTGGAGATATAGTTGCTTGCCAATATGACTTCGTATGTAATGGCCTTGAAATGGCAAGTGGAGGGGAAAGAAACTATAGTCCAACTATTCTTAAAAAAGCATTTGAAATTGCTGGATATGATGAAAGTGTAGTTGAAAGTAAATTCCCATCATTATATCAAGCATTTCAATTTGGAGCACCTCCTCATGCAGGTATGGCTCCTGGACTTGATAGAATCTTAATGTTATTAAAAGATGAAGAAAACATTCGTGAAATGGTAGCGTTCCCAATGGCTGCTAACGGAGCAGATGCTCTAATGGGATGTCCAAACGAAGTGTTTGAGAAACAATTAAGAGAAACACATATTAAGGTAAGAGATTAAATGAAAACCATAGAGTTAAAAGACCTAGACTCTAAAGAAACTTTATATCATTTCACAGAAAGAAAAAATATAAGTCAAATAGAAGAGTTAGGTCTAATACCTATGATAGGTAAAAATGCTAAAGGAATAGAAAAAACCAAAAAAGTATTCTTTTCAAAAGGAAACATAGGATTCTTAAGAATATGTGATGTATGGATTAACTGGATTATATATGGATATGGAATGGACGACTATTTAGTATCTAAAAAAAATCTAGATTCTAGTAAAATTCGCGAATCTATAGAAGAATATAAAAGAATATTTAAAACTGGAAAAATTCATACAAAAGAAAATATTGAAAGATCATTTGAATACATGGAAAGATTCATGGGACAAAATGTTATCTTATCACTTGATATAAATGAAAATGAACATTATATAAGTAGTGACACTGATGAAGCTAAAGAAAGAGCAAATGATCTAGAATTTATAGGTAAAATGTATTGTGGATATGTAAGTAGTAATTCAAATGTAGAAGAATTTAATATGCATACTAAAAGTAATACACCAGTACCAAGTAAACATATATCATTAGTTATAAACGAAAATGATGATAACGCACTAAATATCTTAAAAAGAATGTATAAAGAAGAAAAAGAAAAGAACAAAGACTTATCATTTGAATTCTTAGATGGATTTATGGAATATCTAAAAACTCAAGATGATAGTTTAAAATTAAAAAGGAGATGAAAATATGGAAAGACAATTTACAGAGCAAGAATTAATTAGACGTGAAAAAGCTGAAAAGCTTCGCGAAGCTGGACTTGATCCATTTGGAGATAGATTTGATAGAGACAGTTTTGCTGCTGATTTAAAAGAAAAATATGCTACAGTTAGTCATGAAGAATTTGAGAATATGGATGACACAGCTACAGTAGCGGGAAGAATTATGTTTATCCGTAAAATGGGTAAAGCATCATTCTTTAGTATTAAAGATAAAACAGGACCAATTCAAATATATATTTCAATTAATGATATAGGTGAAGAATCATATACATTATTTAAGAGCGCAGACATTGGTGATATCGTAGGTGTATATGGTAAAGTAATGAAAACTAAGACTGGAGAACTTACTATTAAATGTTTAAAGTACACTCCACTTGTTAAAGCATTAAAACCACTACCTGAAAAGTTCCATGGACTTACTGATGTAGAAGAAAGATATAGAAGACGTTATGTTGATTTAATTATGAATGATGAATCTAAGAAAACAGCAATTTATAGATCAAAAATAATTAGTTGTATGAGAAGATTTATGGATGGTAGAGGATTCTTAGAGGTTGAAACACCAGTTCTAAGTACTCTTTTAACTGGAGCAAGTGCAAGACCATTCGTAACACATCATAATGCTCAAGATTTAGATATGTACCTTCGTATAGCATTAGAGTTACCTCTTAAGAGATTATTAGTTGGTGGACTTGAAGCTGTATATGAAATCGGAAGATTATTTAGAAATGAAGGAATGGATACAACACATAATCCAGAATTCACATCTATGGAAGCATATTTAGCATATTCAAACTTAGATGGCATGATGGAAATGACAGAAGCATTATACAAAACAATAGCTCATGAAGTATTCAATAAAGAAGTATTCAACTGGAGAGGCAATGAAATAGATTTAGGTCCAAGTTTTAGAAGAGTAACTATGGTTGATGCCATTAAAGAACAAACTGGAATAGACTTCAGTAAAGAATGGGAACTAGAAGACCTATTAAAATTATGTAAAGAACATGATATCGAATTAGAAGAGCATGAAAAAGTATTTGGCCATATAGTTAATAAATTCTTCGAAAAATATGTAGAAGAAACATTAATTCAACCAACATTCTTATGTGGACATCCAATCGAAATAAGCCCACTTACTAAGAAAGATCCAAAAGATCCAAGATTTGTTCAAAGATTTGAATTATTCGTTGGTGGAAAAGAAATGGCAAATGCTTATACAGAACTTAATGACCCAGTAGATCAATTAGAAAGATTTGAAAATCAATTAAAAGAGCAAGAACTTGGAAATGATGAAGCAAATGATATTGATATGGATTTTGTAGAAGCATTAGAGTATGGTATGCCTCCAGCCGGTGGTATAGGATATGGAATTGATAGAACAGTTATGTTCTTTACTGAAAACGAATCAATTAGAGACGTTATTCTATTTCCAACTATGAAGGAGAGAAAATAATGGCTAGGGAAGCTAAAGTTATAGTAGAAACAGAAAATAGTGTAAAACCAGAAAACAATAATGGCTATCTTTTAGGTATCTTAGGAGCTATTCTAGGTGGTCTAGTAGCAAGCCTACCTTGGATAATAATGTATGTATATCTAGAAATGATGTGGTCATTTATGGCATTCTTAATAGGATACGGAGCATTTTTAGGATACAAATTATTCAAAGGAAAAATGGATATCAAAGTTCCATATATAATTGGAGTAGTTTCATTAGTCGTAATAATTTTTACAACTCTATATGTAATACCTGCTTTATTAGTAATTAAAGAAGGTGTAACACCAAGTTTTGAAGTAATAAAATTATTATATAGTAATTCAGAATTTGTAGGTGCAATTACACAAGATTTAATATTCGCAATATTATTTACCGTTTTAGGAGTTAGTGGAATCTTTAAAACATTAAAAAATCAAGCTAAGAACGGAGAAGAATTAACACTAAGAAAAGCACCTAAAGAAGAAAAAGCTAATGAAAACACAACTAAAGAAGAAGTAAAAGAAGAAAAATAGTTGAAATTAAATTAAAAAGTATTATAATCATATGTAGTTAAAGAGGGGATTCATGAAAAAGGTTATAATATTTTTTATTTTAGCAATATTTTCTTTTTGCTTAGTACTTTTCAGCAAAACATATTTACGAAAAAATGGCTTACTTAGATTTCATGATTGGAATAGTGTTGATGACTTAATGATAGTTGCGCATCCAGATGATGAAACATTATGGGGAAGCGAAGAATTATTAAAAAATAAATACTTAGTAGTTTGCATTACATGTGGAACTAATAAAAAACGTGAAAAAGAAATAGAAGCTGCGCTTAAAATATCAAAAGATAGATTAATAGTTTTAGATAAGCCAGACAAAGTAAGAGGAAAAAGAAGTGACTGGAAACACTATAAAAAACAAATAGAATACGAATTAAAATATATAATGAAAAAGAAAAATTGGAATACTATCGTAACACATAATCCAGAGGGAGAATATGGACATATTCATCATAAAATGACAAATAAAATAGTTACAAAAGTATATAATCAAAATCAAAATGGAAAACTAAAATATTTTGGTAAATATTTCTCTAAAAAAAGAATACATAAAAACAAAGGAGCAAGAGAAATACCAGAAGACATTTATGATATGAAAATGGAAATGATTGATGTATATAAAAGTCAAGCATTCATAAAAAACAGATTCAATCAAATGTATAAATATGAAAACTTAATAAATGCTGAAGATTGGAAATAAATAATAAAAATTATGTCAAACTTTATTGATATAATTTTTTTTGTTATGTATAATTGAAGAAGGTGAGGTAAGTGAAAGACGATAAGTTAATCAGATTTTTTAATGCGATAGATTTTAATAAAGAATATTTAAAATATTATGAAAACGCTTCTTTAAAAGAAGTACTTTTAAGACGCAAAGAAAATAGAATGACTATGGTTATTAATATAGATTCACTTCCTCCAATAGAAACTTTTAAAGAAACATATGAAAAAGGAAAAACATTAGAAGGAGCAGACGAAGTAAGATTTAAATTCATAGTAGAAAATAATACACTATTATTTAAAGAATATTTTGATTATTACTTTGATATTTTAGTAAGTAGATGTCCAATGCTTAATTGTATTGATAGAAGTAAAATAACTTTTGAAAATAATAAAATAAATATAGAAGTTTTAAATCCAGCAGAATATAACAAAATAGAAGAAATAAAAGAAAAAATAGAAATATTTATGAGTGATATGGGATTTGATGATGTAGAAGTTAATCCTAATATAAACGAAGAAGAAAGAGAAAAATTCAAAAAAGAATTAAATACTACTACAGAAAAAATAGTAAACAAAGAAGTAAGAAAAACTATTAAAGGAAATCCAATAGCTGGAGAAGCATCAGAAATAAAGAATTTAATAACTAACGAAGATAGAGTAGTATTAATAGCTAAAGTGTTTGGAGTTGACTCTAAAAGTACTCAAAGTGGATGGTTTATAATTACACTTAAATTAACTGATTACACTGATAGTATAATGGCAAATATTTTCACAAAGAAACAAGAAGAATTTGATTATCTTCTTTCAAATATTAAAAAAGATAAATGGTATAAATTTAGAGGAAATATTAAATATAATCAAAGAAGCAATGATTATGAATTTGGTATTAATGATATAGAAACATATGAAAAGAAAGAACAAAAATTAACAGATGATGCCGAAGTTAAAAGAGTAGAATTACATGCTCATACAATGATGAGTCAAATGGATGGCGTTACTAAATTAGACCTTGGAGCACATACTTGTGAACTAGTAAGTAGAGCAATAGAAATGGGTTATAGAGGTGTGGCAATAACAGATCATAATGGATGCCAAGCTTTCCCTATAGCATATGGTATTATTCAAGGATACAATAAAAAACAAGAAGATCCTAGTAAGAAATTTAAAGGAATCTATGGAACAGAACTTACTTTAGTAGATGATACCGTAGAAATAGTAGTAAGACCATCAGATAAAACACTTGAAGATACAACATTCGTAGTATACGATACAGAAACAACAGGTTTCAATGCAGCATCAGGAGATCAAATGATTGAAATCGGTGCTGTTAAGATACAAAATGGTGCAATAATAGATAGATTTGATGAATTCATTAATCCTGGAAGACATATACCAGACAAGATTACTGAACTTACTGAAATAACAGATGAAATGGTAAAAGATGCAGGTACTGAAGAAGAAGTAACAAAAAGATTCTTAGAGTGGACAGGAGACGCACCAATGGTTGCTCATAACGCTAAATTCGATATTTCATTCATCGAAAGTGCTATGAGAAAATATAATCTAGGAGAATTTAAAAACACTGTTATAGATACTTTGGAATTATCAAGAGCATTAGATCAAGGGTTCGCAAGACACAGCTTATCAGCATTAGTTAAAAGATATAATGTTCCATTTGATGAAGAAAGTCACCATAGAGCCGATTATGATGCTGAAGGAACAGCACTAGTATTCCATAAAATGTGTCAAAAACTAATAGGTCAAAACTATGAAAAAATAAGTGATTTAGAAAGATTGATTAGCAAAGATGAAATATATAAATTTGGTAGAACATATCATTTTAATGCAATTGCACTAAATAGAACTGGCCTTAAAAATATGTTTAAAATTATTTCTTTAGCAAACACTACATATTTATATAAAACACCAAGAATACTTAGAAGTAAACTAAACGAATTAAGAGAAGGATTACTTATAGGTAGTGGATGTTATGAATCAGAAGTATTTAAAGAAGCAAGAAGCAAAGATGGTGAAGAATTAACTAATATAATTAATTTCTATGATTATGTAGAAGTCCAACCTCCAGAAGTATATGATCATTTAATACAAACGGGTGACTTTGCTAATACATTCGAATTAAAAAATCATATTAAGAAAGTAATAGAAGCAACAAAATCAGCTGGTAAAATGATAGTAGCCACAGGAGACGTGCATCATTTTACAAGAGAAGATAAAATATATAGAGAAATTATAGTAAATCAAAAAGTACCAGGTGGAGGAAGACATCCACTTGCTAAAAGTAACATTACAAATATACCATCGCAACACTTTAGAACAACTAATGAAATGCTAAATGATTTTGATTTCTTAGATAAAGATTTAGCTTATGAAATAGTCGTAACAAACACAAATAAGATTTGTGATATGGTAGGAGAATTTGAAGTTATCATAGATACAGGTGGTATTCCATTTAGTCCAAGAGTTAAAGCAGACGATGGGCAAAGCTATTTAGATTGTCCAAGAGTTGTTACAGACCTAGTATTTGAAAAAGCAAAAGAATGGTATGGAGATCCATTACCATATAATATAGAAGAACGTATTTCAAAAGAACTTTATGGTGATGCTATATTTAAATATTGGAATGACTTAATAAAATCACAAAATCCAAATATAACAGATGAAGAACTAGAAAAAGAAACATTTAAAAACTTACATGAAACATTACTACAAGGATTTGACAGAGTAAAAGAACTAATCGGAGAAAGTGTTAAGAGTAAATGGACTGAAGAAGATGGAGAATTAAATGAAAAATCATTAGCAAAAAAAGTCAAAAAAGAACTCGGTGGTATAATTGGTGGTGGATTCGATCCGATATATTTAATTGCTCAAAGACTTGTTAAACACTCAAATGATGAAGGATATTTGGTAGGATCAAGAGGTTCTGTAGGTAGTAGTTTCGTTGCAACAATGATGGGTATAACAGAAGTTAATCCACTTCCAGCACATTATAGATGTTCAAAATGTCAAACAAGTTTATTCCTAGACGAAGAAGGTAAACCATACGGAGCAGATTATTCAAGTGGCTTTGACCTTCCAGATAAAATTTGTCCAAATTGTGGCGAAAAAATGATTAAAGATGGACAAGATATGCCATTTGCAACATTCTTAGGATTTAATGCAGACAAAGTACCAGATATAGATCTTAACTTTTCAGATTTAAACCAAGCATCAGCTCATGAATATACGAAAGTGTTGTTCGGTGTTGATAATGTATATAGAGCAGGAACAATAGGTACAGTCGCAGAAAAAACAGCATATGGTTTCGTAAAAGGTTATTTTGAAGATAAAGGAATAATGGATAAAAGAAGTTGTGAAATAGAAAGACTTGCTATGGGATGCACTGGAGTTAAGAGAACAACAGGACAACATCCAGGTGGTATAGTAGTTGTACCAGATTATATGGATGTGTCAGACTTTACGCCATTCCAATTCCCAGCAGATGATGTTAATTCAGCATGGAGAACAACACACTTCGATTACCATGCAATCGATGCAGACCTACTAAAACTAGATATATTAGGTCACTCAGACCCAACACAATTAAGACTTATACAAGACTTAAGCCATACAGATGTATCAAAAGTACCATTAGATGATAAAGATACAATGAGTATATTTACATCAACTAAAGTACTAGGTGTTACAAACGAAGAAATAATGTGCCCAACAGGTACACTTGGTATACCAGAGTTTGGTACACCATTTACAATTGGAATGGTTGCTGAAACTAAACCAACAACATTCGCAGAACTTGTTAAAATATCAGGACTTTCTCATGGTACTGATGTTTGGTTAGGAAACGCAAGAGACTTATGTACACCAGATGAAACCGGAAAAATAAGAGTTCCATTCAAAGATGTTATTGGGTGTCGTGACGATATCATGGTATATCTAATGTATAAAGGAATGAAACCAATCAAAGCATTTAAGATAATGGAATTTGTTCGTAAAGGTAAAGCATCAAAAGATCCAACAACATGGGCAGATCATAGAAAAACTATGGAAGAAGCAGGAATAGAAGAATGGTTTATTGATTCATGTCAAAAAATCAAGTACATGTTCCCTAAAGCACACGCAGCAGCATACGTTACAAGTGCATTTAGAATAGCTTGGTATAAAGTACATATGCCAGCATATTTCTATGCTTCATGGTTTTCAACTAAAGCAACTGACTTTGATATAGAAGCAATGATCAAAGGATACGATGCTATTAAAAATAAAATAATCGAAATTAAAAATAAAGGATACGATGCAACTAATAAAGAAGCAGGACAACAAGAATGCTTAAACGTTGCTCTTGAAATGGCTGCAAGACATATAAGAGTATCAGAGTTTGACCTTTATAAATCAAAAGGCCTTACATTCGGAGTAGAAGATGATAAGACAATCATTCCACCATTCATAACAATAGATGGTCTTGGTGAAACAGTTGCTAAAAATATAGAAGCAGAAGCTAAGAAGAGACCATTCATAAGTATTGAAGACTTCCAAAGTAGATGTAAAGTATCACAAACTCTAATAGATAAAATGAGAGCAATGGGAATATTCAAAGGAATACCAGAAAGCTCACAACTTAGTTTATTTGACCTTTAAGAAGCTTAACGCTTCTTTTATTTTGCAAGAAAAAAAGTGTTTTTAATTTTTATGGCTAACTATAAAAATAGGAGGTTATAAATGAAAGAAAATCAAATGCACTTAATAAACAAAATGTTTAATAGTGAAACAATAAGAACTGTATGGAATAGGGAGGAACAAAAGTACTATATCAGTGTCATCGATATAGTTGGTATTTTATCTGAAAGTAAAGATAAAAGAAAATATTGGAACAAACTTAAACAAAGATTAAGAAGTGAAGGAAGTGAGTCGGTGACAAATTGTCACCAACTGAAATTAAAATCAACAGATGGTAAATATTATAATACTGATGTTGTTGACATAGAAGGAATGTTTAGAATAATTGAATCAATTCCAAGTAAAAATGCAGAACCTATAAAATTATGGTTAGCAAGATTAGGAAAAGAAAGAATAGACGAAGTGTTTGATCCATCAATAACTGTACAGCGAGCAATTGATATATATCGAGCTAAAGGATATGATGAAGAATGGATTATTAAAAGAATCAAAGGAATACAAGATAGAAAGAAATTAACTGATGTATGGAAAAAAGGAGGAGTAACTGAAGAAATAGAGTTTGCCATATTAACAAATGATATTTATAAAGAATGGTCAGGTATGACAGCAAACGAATATAAAGAATTTAAAGGTTTAAGAAAAGAATCATTAAGAGATAATATGGACGAACTTGAAGTATTACTTGCGGACATAGGCGAAACTACAACAAGAAAACTTGCTGAAAAGCATAAACCTATCGGATTAGAAGAAAACAGGATAATTGCCAAAGAAGGTGGAACCATTGCAAACAATACAAGAAAAGATATAGAATCAAGACTAGGAGAAAATATAGTTAATAAAAATAATTTATTAAAATATGAGTAGGTAGATAATAATAAAATAGAATAGAAAATAAATATAAACTTATGCTATAATATTACCTGGTGGTTATATGAAAATTGTAGTTTTAGGAAGCAGTAGTAGTGGAAATTCTACTTTTGTTAATATTGATAATGTTAAATTTTTAATAGATGCAGGACTTCAATTTGGAAAAGTAAAAGATGCACTTTATAGTATTAATGAACGTCCTGAAGATATAGATTTTATAATCGTAACACATGCTCACTCAGATCATGTTAAAAGTGTACATTCATTTAATAGAGTTTATAACACTAAAATATATATATCAATCGAAACATTAAATGAATATAATAAAAAAGATTATATAAAAAACTATGAATTATTTGATGAACTAGATAATATTATGGGAATAAAGTTTACTAAAATACCAATAAGTCATGATAAAAAAGGATTTGGTTTCGTATTTGAAAAAGATGGCAAATCACTTGCTTATATGACTGATACTGGTATGATACATTCAAGATATCATGAGAAAATGAAAAATAAAACAGTATATCTACTTGAAAGTAATCATGATGTAGAAATGGAAATGAATGGTAACAAGTTTGAGTATATTAAATACAGAAATATAGGTGATGAAGGCCACTTATCAAATGAAGATTGTGCTAAATACTTAAATCACTTTATAGGACCTAATACAAAATATATAATGTTAGTACACATTAGTGAAAATGATAACACATATGAAAAAGCATACGAAGTAAATAGAGAAGCAATAGATCCAAATATTCCAATATATGTAGCATATAAAGATAAAATAAGTGAAACTATAGAGGTATAACTAAAATATCTCTTTTTAATTGTTTATAAAATTCAAAAAATATAGTACAATAATAAAAGGTGAGGATTATGAAAAAAAGAGCAATTTTAATAGATGGAAACAACTTATTATTTAGAAGTTACTATGCAACTGCATACAATGGAAACTTAATGAAAAATAGTAAAGGATTCCCAACAAACGCATTATATGGATTTATTAATATGTTAAATAAAATAATTAATGAAGAAAATCCTGAATATATAATGGTAGCATTCGATAAAGGCCATAATTTTAGACAAGATATGTATGATAACTACAAAGATGGTCGTATCGAAACACCACAAGATTTAAAAGTACAATTCAAAGAAGCTAAAGAAATATGTACCCTTCTTGGCATTAAATATATTGAATGTGATAACTATGAAGCTGATGACATAATTGGTACATTCGCAAGAATGGCAGACGAAGATAAAAACTATAATGCAACTATTATAAGTAGTGATAAAGATTTACTACAACTAATTAGTGATGAAGTAAACGTAAAACTTCTAAAACAAAAAGACTACATAATGATGGATGAAAATAAATTTATGGAAGTATATGGTATCAAACCAATTAGAATGATAGATTTAAAATCATTAATGGGAGATGCTAGTGATAATATACCTGGTGTTAAAGGAATAGGTGAGAAAACAGCGCTTTCACTACTTCAAAAATATGAAACTTTAGATGGAATCTATAATCATTTAGATGACATAGGTGGTAAAACAAAAGAAAAACTAGAAAATGATAAAGAAAACGCATACTTCTCATATAAACTAGCAACTATCTATAAAACAATAGATTTCGAATATACTTTCGATAGTATCAAATACTTAAAACCAAACACAGAAGCATTAATAGAAAAATATAAAGAGTTAGAATTCAATTCATTTTTAAAATCTATTCCATCTAAAGTAGATAAAAAAGATGTAGCTTATACAATAGTAAAAGGAAAAATAGAAATTGAAGGTAAGAAAAGTCTTTACATCGAATTAGACAACACTAACTATAACAAAGCAAACTTTATTGGAGCTTCTATCTATGATGGAAAGAACGCATATTATTTTGACGAAGCAAGTTTACTTCTAAATAGAGATTTATTAAAAGATATATTAGTAACTTTTGACTATAAAAAGAACATAGTATTTCTAAATAAACTAGGTATCGAAACACATACATCATTTGATACACTAATTGCTTCATACTTACTTGAATACAATGTTAAAGATGATGTTTCATACATAAGCACTACATATGGAATAGAAATACCTTATTATGACACAATTATCTCTAAAAAGAATCCACTTAGTGAAGAAGAAATAATCACTTCAATAGTAAAAAAATCTAAGTTCTTATATGATACATATGAAGACTTCAATAACAAGTTAAAGAATGAGAACCTTTATGATCTTTATACTAATATAGAACATCCTTTAATTGAAGTACTAGCTACTATGGAAATAAATGGTATAAATGTACTTCCAAATGTTATAGAAGATTTATCAAAAGAATTAAAAGAAAGATTAACTATAATAGAAAATAAAATATATGAACTTGCAGGTGAAACATTTAATATTGGAAGTCCTAAACAATTAGGAGACATTCTTTATGAGAAGATTGGTCTTCCTAAAGGTAAAGGAAAGAATGCAACATCTACTGCTCATGATGTATTAATTAAATACAAAGATAGATTCCCAATTATTAATGAAATACTAGAATATAGAAATCTTTCTAAACTAGTAAGTACATACTTAGATACATTTAATAGTTATATCTTAGAAGATGGAAAAATACATACTATATATAAGCAAACTGGTACACGTACCGGAAGACTTTCATCAGTTGAACCAAATCTTCAAAATATACCTGTTAGAAGTGAAGAAGGAAAAAAGATTAGAAAAGCATTCATTCCAAGCACAAACGGATACCTTCTATCAAGTGATTATTCTCAAATCGAACTAAGAGTACTTGCTCATATTAGTTCTTCTAATAGCCTTAAAAATGCATTCATTCATGGTGAAGATATACATACACACGTAGCTAGTGATATCTTTAGTATTCCTGAAAGTGAAGTAACACCAAATCAAAGGCGTACAGCTAAAGCAGTAATATTTGGTATAGTTTATGGTATTAGTGGTTATGGCTTAGGTGAAAACCTTGATATAAGTGCTAGTGAAGCTAAAAAATATATAGATAAGTATCTAACACTATATCCAGAAGTAAATAATTATATGAAAAATATAGTTGAAGAAGCAAAGAAAACTGGTGAAGTAAGAACTCTATTTAATAGAAAAAGAGAAATAGAAGAGTTAAAGAATACAAACTATATGATTAGAGCTATGGGTGAGAGAATGGCACTTAATACTCCAATACAAGGAACAGCAGCTGATATACTAAAAATGGCCATGGTTAAACTTCATAACACATTAAAAGAAAAGAACTTGAAAACTAAAATGTTATTGCAAGTTCATGATGAATTAATATTCGATGTACCAGAAGAAGAAATAGAAGAAGTAAAAGAAATCGTAAGAGATACAATGGAAAATATATATAAATTAGACGTACCATTAAAAGTAGAAATAAACTATGGTAAAGACTGGTATGAAGCAAAATAAAAGTGACCTAAAAAGTCACTTTTTAACTGGTATATTTTTAATTTCTTTATCCATTATGTCTGAGATTATCATAGAGTAAATACCGCTAACTCTCTTTTCAATTTCTAAAGCTTTATAACTAGTATCAAACTTATTAAGTATTTTTATGTCCATATTATCCTTAATACTATTTAAATATTTTTGACCAACTTCATCAAATCCAAGTATTCTAATATATTCTATATCTTTAGTCTTGTCTCTTTCATCCTTAGTAAATGAACAAAGTATATGGTTAAGCATCCTAGATATTTTATTATAAGTGTATCTCTTAGTCTTAATATTTTGAATTAATTCGTCAAGACTATTAGATTTATCTATAGAATTTCTAATTCTAGTACTTAGCCCTTCATCTACATCCAAATACTTTTCTAAATCATTTTCAGAGTTTATTTTATATTTCAAGAACTCAAAATATTTATCATTAAATTTAATATTTTTAAGTATTTTATAAACATCACTAGGAACTTTATCTTTAATATCAATATTATTAATTAATTTATTTCTAATATTAGAAGCAGAAACTATCATTTCATTAGAATCTGTATCATGAAAATCATTAGTTCTTTTAATATTAAATATTTCAATATTATACTGATTCTTGATAATCTCCTTTACATAGCTAAGAGCAAGTAAATCATTAGGCTCAGTAATCTCTATATCTATAAGTTTCTTTAATGCTTTATTTAAAGCAGTAGGGTAGTTAACGCCAAGTTCTAACTCTTCACGTACTATTTCGTTATACTTTGGTTCATCTAACTGTGTAATAGCACATTTCTTTATATCACCAATACTATCTCTTTCAGTACCAAAACATATAGTATCTACTTTTAAATAGTTAAGTATTTTAATAGCAGCACTAGCAAATATATCACTACTTTGAGTACTATAAACATAAGGAAGTTCAACTACTAAATTAACCCCATTATTAAGAGCAACTTTTGCTTTATCAAATTTATTAAGTATTGAAGTGTCTCCTCTTTGAGTAAATGATGAAGAACATACAACTACAATAGTAGCATCTTTATATTTTTCTCTTATTTTTTCTATTTGATACTTGTGTCCATTATGAAATGGATTATATTCTGCGACAATACCAACAACTTTATTCATGGCTTTTCCTTTCTATTTTTTTTACTAAACTTTTAACTGAAGAAGTTAATCTAGCTCTACTAAATATTATTTCAGGATAAGAGTAGGGCATTTTATATCCATTAAATTCTAAAAGCATTCCTTTATCATTAGATGCATCCCCTATAGTATAAATATCATTTTTATTTACCCCTTCAATATCACTTACTATATATATTCCGTCCGTCTTATCGAATTCTTCTTTGAAAACAACTATATTCATAAAAGAAAATGCACTTAAAAATGATATTTCTTCCATAACTTTACGAGCATCCAAAGTATTTCTAAATCTAAGAGTACAAGTAATAGATGTAGTTTCATTATAATTCGTTGTAACTCTACCATATGCATCTTTAAGTTCAATACTTTTAATAAAACCAAATTTATTTAAATATCTAAGAGTCTTTTTAACAGTATCAATTAAAATAGTATTTTGAAATATTAAATTATCATCTCTATCAAATATAGCAGAACCATTATTACAAATTAAATAATCATATGGTATTTTATAATGAGAAGTCTCTCCTTTAATCGAATCAAAACTTCTACCAGTTGCGAATGCAAACAGATTACCATTATCCATAAATCTCTTAACTGCATCTATATTACTATTTATTTTAGATATATTTTTATCTTCATTAAATGTACCATCATAATCACTAACTAATAGTTTCATAAGTAATCCCCTCGTGTAAATTATAACAAAATAGTAGTATTTATACAAATTTTATAAGAAAATACTAAAATTCACTTGATATTTTTATCTTTTTATGAGAAAATACTTTAGCGAAGTGAAAAAGATATTTTTACGACCTGATATAAAAGGAGGAATAAAAATGAGATTAGACATTACTTTATTTGGTGCTTTACCATTTAGAAGAATTAGTAAAACTGCTAAAAGACAAAGAAGAACACATTTAAAGAAAACTGCTCCAACAGTTACTACTTGTACTAATTGTGGTGCTGTAGTTGCTCCTCATAGAGCTTGCACAAAATGTGGTTATTACAAAGGTAAAGAAGCTATCAAAGTTACTAAAGAAGAAACAAAGTAGTCAACTAATGTTGGCTTTTTTTGTTGTCTATGTTATACTTACGTTAGGATGGTGAAATATGAATAACGTAGTAGAAGCTATAATAGAAATTCCTTATAGAAGTAGAAACAAATTTGAAATAAAAGACGGAAAAATTAAATTAGATAGAGTTTTATATTCGGCAATGGCTTATCCAGCAGAATATGGATTTATAGATAACACTCTTGCTAAAGATGGAGATCCATTAGATATATTAGTTATTGGAACTGAACCAACTTATCCAGGATGTATTATTCCGGCAAGAGTAGTTGGATGTTTGAAATTAATAGACAATGGTTTTGAGGATTATAAAATTATATCAGTAGTAGACGTAGATCCTAGATATAATGAAATAAATGAACTTAAAGATTTATCCGAGTTTATACTTGAAGAAATTAAAAACTTCTTTGAAAATTATAAGTCACTGCAAAATATTAAAGTTGAAGTAGGAGAGTACTATAATAAAGAAGAAGCTTTAAAAGTAATTGAAGACTCTATAAATCGTTATAAAGAGACTAAATAAGTTGCAAAAATAACAAAATCGTGCTATAATATTAGCACTTTTTTATTTGAGGGGTGAAAAAATATGAAAGGAAAAGCCGAAAAAATAGATGCAATAACTAAGTTTGCAAAAGAACAATTTCAAAAAGGGAATGCTACTGTTCAATTGAAGAATTGTAGAGAACTTTCAAAGTTTTTAGTAACTAATAAAATTTCGTTAAATGTTGATGATGTTGAAAATGTTGTTATTGATAGTACTGAATTGTCTGATATGCTTGCATCTGTAGCAACTATGGAAAATGCATATGATTTAGTAAATAGCAGTACAATTAGTGCTATGCTAACAGCATATTGCATGATGACAGGAGCACAAGTTAAAGAAACAGAAGAAGCACAAACTAAAGAAGAAGTTATAGCATATGATTATGATACAAGTATAACACCAGAAAATGAAAGATTATATTTAAATGATATAAGAGGAACACTATTAACTCAAGAAGAAGAAATGGAACTTGGAAGACTTATTTCTGAAGGCAATGAAGAAGCTAAAAATGAATTAGTAGAACATAATTTAAGATTAGTTGTTTCAAATGCAAAACATTATGCAGGTAGAGGTGTAGCACTTCTTGATTTAATTCAAGAAGGAAATCTAGGTTTAATAAAAGCTGCTGAAAAATTTGATTATACAAAAGGATATAGATTTAGTACTTACGCTACATGGTGGATTCGTCAAGCAATCACAAGATATATTGCAGATCAATCAAGAACTATTAGAGTACCTGTTCATCTACATGAAACAGCGCTTAAAGTTAAAAGAACTATAGAAAATTATGAAAAAGAGCATGGAGAAACACCATCAGTTGAAATGATTGCTGATATACTTGGAATGTCAGTAGAAAAAGTAAAATCAAGTCAAAAAATATTAGCTGGAACTACTGTTTCATTATCACAAGCAGTAAAAAATGGTGAAGATTCAGATGAAAGCGAACTTGGTGACTTTATTGAAGATCCTGAAACTAAAGGTAAAGATTTCTCAGATGGAGTATTTTATGAACAATTTAGAGATGCAGTATTTAATGGCGATGTATTAACTGATCGTGAAAAAATGGTAATAGCATGTAGATATGGTTATGTTGATGGTAAAACACATACACTAGAAGAAGTCGGAAAAAAATTAAATGTAACTCGTGAGAGAGTTAGACAAATCGAAGCAAAAGCATTAAGAAAATTAAGAAATAATAGACAAATCAAAGCATTTAATCCTAATGATAATACACCTCATATGAAATTAACACTTAACAATAGTAATAAAAGAGCAAATTAAGTTTGCTCTTTTATTATACCAAAATTGACATTCTGTATCATTTGTGATATAATACATCTAATTATGGGGGTTATATGAAAAAAGTAGAAGAAATGAAATATTATTTAAAGGATATAGAAGGTTATGAAATACCTTTAATTGTTGAAGAAAAAGATTTATTTAGAAGAATAAAAAATAATGATAAAAATGCACTTGATGAATTAGTGAGAAGATATTCTATGGAAGTAATAGGTGCTTCAGAAGAAATATTTTCTTATCTAAAAGGCGCCCAAATTGAAGATTTAATTCAAGAAGGATACATTGGCTTAGTAAGAGCTATTAATATATATACTAACTGTGACTCAAAAACAAGATTCACTTTTGTAGCAAGAAAAGAAATAAGAAAATCTATTATAAAATATATAAAATCTAATATAGAATTAATGTCTAATATAACAAATGATGACTTCAAAAAAGAAGTATTATCTACACTTACAGAAGAACAAAGTCTAGAATTAGAAGAAAGATCAAATAAAAAAGTTGTATCATTAGAAACATTATTATCAAATAGTGATATAGAAGAAAATGGTTTTTCAAGACCAAAATATTTAGAAGACGCTGTAACAAACAAAGTGGCTAACGACGAATTATTTAAAAGAATAGAAGAATCAGAAAATCTATCTGATAGAGAAAAACTTGTATTATTAGATTATTTTAGATTACAAGGAACAATTGAAGATCCACTTGAAGAAATCGCAAGAATAAGAGAAGCAAAAAAAGCTTATATTGAAACATTATTCTATGTTGGCGGAGAAAAACTAATACAAGAAATTCGTTTTGATGAAAATACTACAGAAATTGTAAATGAAAGAAAAAAACAAAAGCAAAGAGAACAACATAGCGATAAAATAGAAATAATTAATTTAGAACCAGAAGAACTAAATTATGATGAGTTAGAATTAGAACGTCTAAAAAAAGAAATTGAAATTTTAGAAAGTAGAAGAAACGCACTATTAAGCAGCCCAAATATTGACTCAGACGCAAGAGAAATCGGATATAAAAAATTATCAGAAGAACTAGAAAGCAAAAGAGCAAAAGTACTTAAAATAGTAAATAGAATAGATGAATTAAAAAGAAGAAAAGTTCAAAGAGAAGAAAAATATAAAAAAAGATCAACTTTAAAAAAAGATTCAATATATGATGAAAGACCAGATTTAGATACTTTAACATCAGACAATAAGCCAAGACAATTTACATATTATTTAGTAGAACCAGATCCAGAATTAGTAAAAGAACTAGAAAGTGCAATATTAGAAGAAAGAACACAGCTAACTAAAGTTATAGGAATAAGACAAAGATTGCAACAAATAATAGCTAATGTGAGTAGTTTTACTTCATATGAACAATATACAAGTGAAAAGAAAAAACAAGAAGCTTTATATGAAGAAGCAGCAAATTTGTTAGAAGAGAAAAAGTCAAAAGTAAGAACCATAAGAAGAGAAGTAGAACTATCTAAATTGCCAAAAGAGTCAAAAGATTATCTTTCATATGGCGAACAAATAGAAGAGTTACAAACTAAAAAGAAAGATACATTTTCAAATAGATTAAGAAGAGATATAGATGTTCAAATTGAAATGTTAAAACAACAAAGACGAGTTGCAAAAAGTTTTCTAGCAAACGCAGGTATATATGGATATACACAAAAAGTGTATAGAATGCCTAGATGTTAATTATAATTTAAAATTAATACGAAAATAATTTTGTAAGAAAACCTAATTTAAAATAATTAAGAAATGATAGAGAACTAAAATAGTTCTCTTTTCTTGTCCAAATAATTGTATTTTATTACTTAATTTGTTAAAATATTTCTTATGGAAAGAGAAAAGATTAAAAATTTTTGTATAATAGCTCATATAGATCATGGCAAGAGTACTCTAGCTGATAGAATACTTGATATTTGTCATGCAGTAACAGAAAGAGAAAAGAAAGATCAAATACTTGACTCTATGGATCTTGAAAGAGAAAGAGGAATAACTATCAAGTTAAATGCTGTAGAACTTAAATATAAAGGCTATACTCTTCATTTAATAGATACTCCAGGGCACGTAGACTTTAGTTATGAAGTAAGTAGAAGTCTGGCTGCTTGTGAAGGAGCAATTCTAGTAGTAGATGCAACTCAAGGAATAGAGGCACAAACGCTTGCAAATCTATATTTAGCACTTGAAGCAGATTTAAAGATAATACCAGTTATTAATAAAATAGATTTACCAAATGCAAACCCTGAAAAAGTAAAAGATGAACTTGTTAAAGCAATTGGATTTGATAGAGATGAAATAATTTGTTGTTCAGGTAAAACAGGCGAAGGAGTAGATGAACTACTTGATGCAGTAATTGAAAGAGTACCGAGTCCAAAGAGTGATAGTAATAAATTAAGAGCCTTAATATTTGATAGTTACTTTGATCCATATAAAGGTGTAGTAATACTTATTAGAATAATGGATGGAACTGTTAAAGTCGGAGATAAAATCAAATTTATAAATTCAAATGCAACTTACGAAGTACTAGAACTCGGAAAACACACACCACATGAAATTAAAAAGAATAGTTTAAGTGCTGGTGAAGTAGGATTCTTAAGTGCATCTATTAAAAGTATAACTGAAGTAGAAGTAGGAGATACAATATGCTTAGATGGAGAAACTGTTGAAGCACTACCTGGCTATAAACCAATGAAACCAATGGTATTTTCAGGAATATATCCAATCGAATCATCAAAATATCCAGACTTAAAAGAAGCATTATTAAAACTAAAACTAAGTGATGCATCTCTAACATTCGAACCAGAAACATCAATCGCATTAGGTTTTGGCTTTAGATGCGGCTTCCTAGGACTTCTACATATGGAAATCATACAAGAAAGAATAGAAAGAGAATTTGGAATAGATATAATTGCAACAAGTCCTTCAGTTATTTATGAAGTGATTTTAAATGATGGAAGCAGTGTATCAATAGATTCACCATCTAAAATGCCAGACCCATCAAAAATATCAAAAGTATTAGAACCATTCGTAAGAGCAAACATCTACGTACCAAGTGAATACGTTGGTCCAATAATGGAATTATGTCAAGATAAAAGAGGAATTTATAAAAATATGTCTTATCTAGATG
This sequence comes from uncultured Clostridium sp., assembly GCA_902492325.1. Taxonomy (GTDB): domain Bacteria; phylum Bacillota_I; class Bacilli_A; order RF39; family UBA660; genus CAG-1000. The sequence continues at coordinate 330,195 of CABULC010000001.1, read as the reverse complement.
AAACAAGAGTAAATATAACTTATGAACTACCTCTATCAGAAATAGTTTATGACTTCTTTGATAAATTAAAAAGTTACACTAAAGGATATGCATCATTTGATTATGAATTTATTGGCAATAGAGAAAGTAAACTAGTTAAAATGGATATACTTCTAAATGGAGATATAATTGATGCATTAAGTTTAATAGTTCATAAAGACTTTGCATATAAACGTGGTAAAATAATATGTGAAAACTTAAAAAAGATTATACCAAGACAAATGTTTCAAGTACCAATACAAGCTTGCATTGGTTCAAAAGTAATAGCTCGTGAAGACATCTCAGCCATGAAAAAGAATGTACTTGCTAAATGTTATGGAGGAGATGTATCAAGAAAAAGAAAACTTCTTGAAAAACAAAAAGAAGGTAAAAAGAGAATGAAACAAGTAGGTAGTGTATCAATACCTCAAGAAGCATTCTTAACAATACTTAGTACAGACGAAAGAGAATAATTATTGAAAGAAAGTAAGAGTGTCATTATAAGAAACAGATCTGTTTTCATCCTTGATAGGTTTACTTTCTTTTATTTCATCAACCACATCAGTGGTTTTCTTTTTACTAAAAATACTTTTTTCTCTTAATAAATAAGGTTTAACTTCTCTATAAACAGGAATAGTTTTCTTAATAACACCAAGAGTCTTATTAGCTCCACTCATAATACTAGATAAATTAATACTTTTAAAAATAGATAAAAAGTCTTGATTCATATAATCACCTAATAATATTATATTAATTTAATTAAAAAAAGTTAAAAATGTATTTTTATTTAAAAAATTATATGCTATAATCTTTATATAATAGAGTAAGAAGGAAAGATTAGTATGGCTAAAAAAGATACAATTAAGAAAAATAAAAGTACTAAAAAGTCAAAAAAGTCATCTTTTAATATATTAGCAGTACCTAAAAATATAATCACTGAAATAGCTATTCTTATAAAAAGCATAGGAATAGGTGTATTCGGTGTAGTAGATATGATAATATCATTTATCGTATCATTTTGTAGTTACATCATATGGGGAGTAAAAAACATTGTTGAAACAATATGGAATTTTTGCTTCAAAAGTATATGGTTTGAATTATATACATTAGCTGTATCTACATATGAAGGTGCTAAATATATACTGACTATAGCATTTTATGATTTTCCTTTATTTTTATATAATAAATGTAGTAAATATGTATATGATGCTTATAATTATGTAAAAAGATATATAGATGAAGCTAAAGCAAAAATTGAAAAAGAGAAAAAAGAAGAGACACAAACACTAAGTCAAAAACTTGAAAACTATATAAGAGAAAAATATGAAAATCTTTCATTTGTAAAAGCTGCACGTGAGAAGAAAGAAGCAAGCCTTATAATTCTAACAATAAATCCAAATGGAGAAGATGCTGTTAGAACAGAAGTTAAAAAAACATATAGATACTTAGCAAGAAATAAAGAAGGAAAACTTATAAAAGGATACTTTTCGGCACTTTCAAGACTAGATGTTTATTCATATTTAATAGATGAGGGAATGACAGTTTACGAAATAGTAACAAACTGGGCAATAAATTTCTTCCATACTGAATCATCAAGTATTAAACGTAAAATGAAAAACAAAGACTTAGTATTCTGGTTAGCTCAATTATCAACTTATATAAAAGCTGGTATTCCACTAACGGATGCAGTTAAAGTTTTAGCCGAACAAGATAAAAGAAAAAAATATAAAGCAGTATATGATGCCGTAATATATGAACTTACAATGGGTGAAACATTCTCAGAAGCATTAAATAAACAAGGAAATGTATTCCCAGCACTATTAATAAATATGATTAAGAGTGCAGAAATGATTGGTAATATAGAAGGAACACTTGATGAAATGAGTGAGTATTATCAAGAAGTTGAAGATACTAAAAGAGCAGTCGTTAGTGCACTTGCATATCCATGCATAGTATTAGTGTTCGCAATAGGAATAGTTATATTCATGCTTGTTTATATAGTTCCTCAATTCGTAGATGTTTATGAATCAATGAACGCAGAATTAAACCCAGTAACAGTAGTTACATTAAATATATCAGCATTCTTACAAAACGAATACATGAAAATTATAGAAGTTGTACTTGCAGTAATAGTAATTTATATATATTTATATAAGAAAGTTAAAGCATTTAGAGCAATGATGCAAACAATATTTATGAAACTACCTGTAGTAGGAAATATAATCATATATAAAGAAATTTCATTATTTGCTCGTACATTTGCAACATTAAATAAAAACAATGTACTTCTTACAGATAGTATTGATATCTTAGGTAAAATAACATCAAATGAGATATATAAAGGACTAATGTATAGAACAATAAATAACCTATTAAAAGGTGAAAAAATGAGTGAAACATTCAAAGATAACTGGGCAGTTCCACAAGTTGCATACTACATGATATTAACCGGAGAATCAACTGGCGAACTTGCAACAATGCTTGACAAAGTTGGAGATTATTATCAAAAACTTCAAAGAAACTCAGTAAATATGATTAAAACATTTATAGAGCCAATTATGATAATTTTCTTAGCAGTAGTAGTTGGATTTATATTAATAGCAATAGTAGTTCCAATGTTTGGAATGTACTCAACAATTAGTTAGTAGAAGAGGGTTAGGTAAAATGAAAATAGAAATAATGGTATTTTTAACAGTACTAGGTGCTATAATGGGTAGTTTTTTAGGATGTATGGGATATAGAATTCCAAACAAAATAAAAACTACCTATCCTAGTAGCTTTTGTAATGAATGTGGTAAACCATTAAAATGGTATATGAACATTCCAATATTATCATATATATTCTTAAAAGGAAGATGTGCTTATTGTAAAAAGCCAATAAATTTCATTTATCCTTTTGTAGAAATAGTATGTGCATTATTATTCTTATGTAACTACATCATGTATGGTTTTACATTTGATTTTTGGATAGCAACAATAATAACATGTGCATTAATGGTAACAATAATAAGCGATTTTCTTTATTATTATATATCTGATAGAGTATTAATTATATCAGGTATAGCAATAATAATTACATTATGTTGTCATTTAGAAATGAGTGAAGTATTTAAACACATAATTGCTTCAGCATTATTATTTGCAATAATGTATGGATTAAAACTTTTAGGAAACTATATGTTTAAAAAAGAATCTCTTGGAGATGGAGATATTAAATTAATGGCAATAATAGCATTAGCTATAGGAACTATAAATAGCTTTGTAGCATTATTTATAGGATCAGTGGTTGGATTAATATTCTCGCTTATAATAAGCAAAAAGAACAAAGATGGAATTATTCCATTTGGGCCATTTCTTTTAATAGGAGCTCTCATGACATTATATTTTTCAAATATAATAACTCCACTCATAACAAAATATTTAATATTCTAAAACAAAAGATATTCATAGTTTGAATATCTTTTTTAATTATGCACTAATACTTTAGTACCAGCACTTACATTATCATATATAGTTTTAGCAGCATCATGAGGCATATTAACGCATCCATGACTTCCACCTTTAAAGTGAATGTCACCACCAAACTCATCTCTCCAAGCTGCATCATGAAGTCCAATGCCACCATCAAAAGGCATCCAATAATACACATGACTTCTATACCCTGGACCTTTTAAATATGTATCATAAGTTTTATATTTGATAGGGAAATAACCAACACGAGTAGGAGTACTATCTTTGCCAGTAACACATAAAGTAGTTAAAATTATATCGTTATCCTTATATAATTCTACAGTTTGATCACTAATATCAACTTCAACATACATATCGGGTAAAACCTCTAATTTAGTTGAATCAATATATCCGTATTTTAAATCTTCTGTTTGTACAAAATCATAATTTCCATCAGTACTTAGTCTTAAAACCTTTTGATATTTTTCAATTTTTTCAACTTCAGTTTTATTTTCCTCATTACTATCATATAAAGATGAATCTTCCTTTAAATATGCAAAATCATTTAAAGTTTCATATTCTTCGTTAATAGGATTAGCTTTCTCAGTTGAAGAGTCAGTAGTTTCAGGAACTTTAACTTCTTCTGTAACATTTGTAGTAGGCTCACTAGATGCAGGTTCATTACTAGGTTCATGATTATCATCATTATTTTGTATAATTGAAGGAGTATTAGAATTATTTACCTCTTTACTATGACAAGAAGTAAGACCATATCCAAGACCTAATATAGATGCTAAAACTAAAGAACCAGCTAGAAACTTAGAAAGTAATTTTGGTTTAGCTTTAGTATGAGAAATAACCTCAACTTCTTCATCTTGAGTTTCACTAACTTCAGCATTCAAATGATATTTAAAAAGCAAACTTATTTGTAGTGCTATAAAAGAATCATGTGCTTCCTTATATTTTTTATCATCTACATCTTTTGTTTTTAATGCTCTTTTACCAGCTTCAGAAGCATAAATATTATATTTATTAGTATAGTCAGCTAATTCTTTTTTTAGTTCACCATATTCATTATATAAAGACTGTGCCTCGGTTGCTACTTTATTAAGTTCAGCAACACTAGCACCTTCCTTTTGCATTCTATTATATTTTTCACGTAAATTATTTATCATAGTTACATACTTATTAATTTCGCTTCTTATTTTTGAAACTAATTCTTTATTCATATAACTGATCCCCCTCTAAAAATCGTATAAATTATATCATTTTTCACAAAATAAGTCAAATTTAACAGACCATTCAATTGACTAAAAAAACCAAATATTATATAATTTTAAATAGAGAATAGGTGAGTAATATGTATATTGACAAGATAATAAAAAAAGAAGTAATTACATTATTAACTTCAGTAGGATTACTATTGATCATATTTATTGGTATTTCCTTTGCTTCATTTTTCTCAATTAAGGAAGGCCAAAGCAATGTTGTTAAAACAGGTGATTTAGCAATATCGTTCTGTAGTGACGCTGATTGTGATACAACATACACAAATATAGGTCAAGTAATAGGTACTACTAAAGTAGATGGTGCTTCTACTCCTACGTCAATTTATCCTTATCCAAATGATGGAACATATTCAACATCTACACCTTACATTTTTAAAGTAGAAAACACTGGAAACTTAGATTCAAAAGTAACTATAAAATTAAAAGAAGACACAGACTTTCTTCCAACAGGAGACTATGCAGAGTATAAAAGATTAACTGATCTTTATTCAAATCATTTAAAAGTAGCAATTAGAAAAAGGGTTTTAGCAACAGGAACTGAATATCAAATTGGTGATGTTAACATGGATGGCATAGTTAACACTGATGATGTCACTAGTTTAAATAGAATGGTTGCATCTGGCACAAGTACTGAAAAGGATTTGTTACTTGCAGATGTAAATGGTGATGGTGAAATAAGTTCCAGGGATTCTACGCTATTATTGCAGTCGATTCATGGGGCTAATTCAAATGATATACTTCCTAAAACATACATAAGTTCTTTCAGCGAATTAACTGACGGAATAATACTTGAAAACGATCCGATATCTTCAGGAGATAACGCTATATACTTCTTATGGTTATATTTAGATGAAACAACTCCTAATCAAGCTCAAAAAACATATTTTGTTGGAAACCTAGATATTAAAGCAGAATATATACCTGATAATATCGATGAAAGAACAAGCTGTACTATTTTAGCAGGTACTGGTGAAAATATTGGAGATGAAGTTCAATGTGGAACAGAAGAGTTTTATATATATTCAAATGATGGAACCAATATAAGAATGCTTGCTAAAAATGTATTGGTAGTTGGAAATAATGCAAGTAGTAGTGATGACAATTATGGATTACAATCAACAGAGACCTCAAATACGCCAACATATACTGTTGCATTTGATTCAAATAATAACAGTTATGAAGAAAGTGGAATAAAAGGGTATGTTAACAATTATAAAGAAAAACTGCTAAAAGATTATAAATTATCAAGCAAAGCAGAAGCTACAATGATTACTAAAGATGAACTTGTTGAACTTGGGTGTAGTTTAAATACTTTCGACGATGATTATCATTATAGATGCACAAATTCAAATTATAGTTGGACATACAGTACAATGTATTGGACAAAAACTGAAGCATCTAGTGGAGAAGACGAATCAGTTTCGGAATTTGCATGGGCAGTTAAAAATGGAAATTTTGGGGATGGAATATTAGCAACAAGTGATGGGGACTGGAATTATTACAAAACAATAGATTTTGCATTTGGCGTGAGGCCAGTCATAATCGTTCCAGCAACAGATATAATCAAATAGAAAACATAATTTTAAATAAAACTTTACAAACTAAAACACTAGTGTTATAATTAACTCATTCAAAACAAATGAGGAAGACGTTATATAATGGATTTTATAGAGAACTAGTGGTTGGTGGAAACTAGGAAATGAAGTTATATATAAATCACTTCTGATGTTACCTATGGATAAGATAGGTACGCAAATACTGCGTTAAAATAATTAAGTTAATAAGAGGGATGGTACCGTCTATTTATAGACTCCTTGGTAACCATTCTTTTTTTATAGGAGGGAAAAAGTATGAAAGATTTTGAAAGTTTAAGAAACAAATCAGTAGAAGAGAACGAAGCAGAACTTATTAATTTTTGGAAGAAAGATGAAATCTTAAACAAATCAATAGAAAACAGAAGTAAAAATTCAAATTATGTTTTCTATGATGGACCAGCTACAGCTAATGGTAATCCAGGACTTCATCATATGATAGCTAAGTTCCTTAAAGATACGTTCTGTAAGTATCAAACTATGAAGGGTAACAGAGTAATTAGAAAAATAGGCTGGGATACTCATGGTTTACCAGTAGAAGTACAAGTAGAAAAAGAACTACACTTCGATGGTAAAAAAGATATAGAAAAATATGGTATTGAAAAATTTAATCAAAAATGTAAAGAATCAGTATGGACTAACGTAGATGCATTTAATAGATTAACTGATGAAATGGGACAACTAATTGATTTAGAGCATCCATATATAACATATGATAATAATTACATTGAAACTGAATGGTATATCTTAAAGAAATTCTTTGATGAAGGTTTATTCTATGAAGGAGTTAAAATTGTACCTTGGTGTCCTAGATGTGGAACAGGGCTTGCATCTCATGAAGTGGCTCAAGGTTATGAAAATGTTACTGCTAATACTGTGATAGTTCCATTTAAGAAAAAAGATAGTGATGAATACTTCTTAGTATGGACAACAACTCCATGGACATTAATGGCTAACTTAGCACTTTGTGTTAATCCTAAAGAAGACTATGTAACTGTATCAAGTAAAGGATATAAATTTATTCTTGCTGAAAAATTAGTCCCATCAGTTTTAGGAGAAGACTATGAAATCCTAGAAAAATATAAAGGTAAAGATTTAGAATATACTGAATATGAACAATTAATGCCATTTTTAGATGTTAAAGGTAAAGCGTTCTTTGTACTTTGTGATGAATACGTTACTACTGAAGATGGTACTGGTGTAGTACATATTGCTCCTGCTTTTGGACAAGATGATGCAAATGTATGTAAAAAATATCAAATCCCGGTAGTAAATCCAGTAGGTGAAGATGGAAAATACACAGAAGGTCCATGGAAAGGACAAAATGTATTTGAAGTAGACGAAGAAGTAATCAAATGGCTAAAAGAAAATGATAAACTATTTAAGAAGATCAAAATGGATCACGATTATCCACATTGCTGGAGATGTCATCACCCATTACTATACTATTCAAGACCAAGTTATTATTTAGAAATAACTAAAATCAAAGATAAAATCATTAAAGCAAATAAAACAGTTAATTGGTTCCCATCATTCGTTGGTGAAAAGAGATTTGGAAACTGGTTAGAAAATTTAAATGATTGGGCTATTTCAAGAAATAGATATTGGGGAACACCACTTCCATTATGGAGATGCGAATGCGGTCATATGGAAATGATTGGAAGTAGAGAAGAACTAGCAGAAAAAGCAACTACTAAAGTTGATCCAAAAACAATAGACTTACATAGACCATACGTAGATGACATTCATATTAAATGCCCAGATTGTGGTAAAGAGATGTCTAGATGTGAAGAAGTAATAGATTGTTGGTTTGATAGTGGTTCTATGCCATTTGCTCAATACCATTATCCATTTGAAAATAAAACTTTATGGAAGAGTCAATTCCCAGCAGACTTCATTTCAGAAGGAATTGATCAAACAAGAGGTTGGTTCTATTCACTAATCGTAATAAGTGTATTCTTAACAGGAAAGAGCCCATATAAAAATGTATTAGTTAATGAATTATTACTAGATAAAAATGGACAAAAGATGCACAAATCAAAAGGAAATTCAATCGAACCATTCTCATTAATTCATAAATATGGAGCTGATCCAATTAGATGGTATATAGCTTATGCTTCACCTGTATGGACTCCACTTAAGTTTGACGAAGATGGTGTTAAAGAAGCAAATTCTAAATTATTTAGTACACTTAAAAATACTTATACATTCTTTGCAATGTATGCTAATGCAGATAAATTATCAACTGAAGACTTCGACATAAGTAATGATAAATTAGAACAAATCGATTATTGGTTACTATCTAAATATAATAACTTAGTTAAAAATGTAACTAATTATATGGATAAATATGATCTAAATAAAACAGTTCACCTAATTCAAGATTTCGTATGTGATGACTTAAGTAACTGGTATATTAGACGTAATAGACGTAGATTCTGGGAAAGTGAACTTACTGATTCTAAGAAAGCAGTATATAAAACTACATATGATGTTTTAGTTGGTGTATGTAAGTTAATCGCTCCAATTAGTCCATTCCTAAGTGAAGAAATCTATCAAAAATTAACTGGAGAAGAAAGTGTTCATTTAGCAGACTATCCAGTATGTGATGACAAACTAATAGATGAAAAACTAGAAGAAAAAATGGACTTAGTAATAGAATTAATTAGTTATACTAGAAATATTCGTGAAGAAGCTAAAATCAAAGTACGTCAACCAATCAAAGAAGTAATATTCGAAGAAAAATATAAAGAATTAGTTGGTGAATTTGAAGGCCTATTTAAAGAAGAACTTAATGTTAAAGAGGTTAATTGGACTAAAGATTTATCTAAATATTTAACTGTTAGTTATAAACCAAACTTCAAAGAAGTTGGCAAAGTATTTGGAAGTAATATTAAGGCATTTGGTGAATATTTAAATAATATTAGTGAAGAAGATTCTAAGAAGCTAGAAAGTGGTAAATTAACTATTAAATTAAATGATACTGAATATAATGTTGACTCAAGTTATGTATTGAAAACAGTTAATGCAGTTGATGGATACAAAGCAGTAATGCTAAATTATAAAACAGTTATTATAAATACAACACTAGACCAAGATTTAATTAATGAAGGTTTAGCTCGTGAAATAGTATCTAAAGTACAAAACTTAAGAAAAACAAGTGGATTTGATATTTCAGACAGAATAGATATGAAATATAATGCTCCAAAGGAAATAAAAGATGCTATTAATGAATTCAAAGACTATATTATGGATGAAGTATTAGCTCTTACACTTACAGAAGATGAAAGTGCTTCTGAAGAGTTAAAAATCAATGATTATAGTATGAAAGTATCAATTAAACAAGTTAAATAATTAAAGCACTAGAAATAGTGCTTTTAATATGTCTAAATTGACTTATATAACGTTTTTTGGTATAATAAAACCCAATCAAATGAATTAATTTGACTATATATCATTGATTAATAACTAATATTTGTTATTAGGAGATATATGAAAGAAAATATTTAAAATATTTAATCTTTAAGAAGGAGAAATTGATTACCAAAATTATATAATTTTTTTAAATAAAAACTGTATTAAAAAGGAAAGGTAAGAAATGAATTTAAAAGTTATAGTTGTAAAAACTATAGAAGATTTAGAAAAGTTAAGAGAAGTAAAAAGTGGTAAGGTTGCTGTAATATTAAAAGGGGATTTAGATTTAAAAGATATTAAGAATTTTAGAAGTATTAATATCCCAAACACAAGTGTAATTATTTATGGTGCAGGACATACAATATATAATATGAATATTGAATCAAGTTTAGATTCAGTAGGTATGTTTAGTGAAGTGAAAAATTTATATGTAAGAAATTTACTATTTGATAATGCAAATGTTAAAGGTAATGATGAAGTAGGTATTTTAGCGGGACATGTAGATGGAAAACTTGATGTAAAAGAATCATTATTTAATGGAACAGTAGAAGGTAAATCATTTGTCGGAGGGGTTGCTGGTTTAGCAGAAGAATCTGAATTTAAAATAGTTGATGTATTTGCTGAAATAGAAGCTGAAGAATTTGTTGGAGGATTAGTTGGTCTAACAAGAAATTATAAAAGTAAGAAAATTGGAAATTTTGAAGCAATCAAGAGCACTGGAGAATTTAGTGATAAAGAATATGGTGTAGCAACCGGAAGAATATTAAAAAAATAATGGCTATTATAGCCATTTTTTATTGAATAAAAATTTCATATGTAATATACTTAATATAGTAGGTGAAAATATGAAAAAGAAATTGACTTTTATAATTGTATTATTCTTATTTTGCATTATAAATGTAAATGCAGCTGACATAAAGGCTTTCTATTGTGAGTATAGTGCAGCAGATTTATATGATCAAAATGTAACAGTAAAATTTAAAGTTGAAGTAACTGATTACAACAATGGTAATGGTAGTTCAAAAGTCACAGGATATATATATAATCCAAAAGAATCTAAATGGAAAAGTAATGGCACAATAATAGAAAACAGGCAATGGGTTATATTTGATGGAGGAGACGGTAAAACAGCATTTTTATCAGACTATAAAAAAAGTGGAACATGTCCAAAATTAACTTTAAATAAAATGGCATATCAAGATGGTGTAATTATAACTAATTATCAGCATGACCCAACAAATCCAAATGCAAACAAACAAATATCTGCAAATGATTATAAAATAAAAGAAACAGAGAATGGAGAATGGAAAAGTCCTAGCACAACGCCAACAAATCCAACAAATCCAACAACACCAAAAGATGAAAGAACTTGTTCATATGAGTTTAATGTTGAAAATAGAAACGTAAATAATGTTAAATTAGAGTTTATTACAAGAACAAATCCACAGAATAACCAACCTGTATATGTTGTAAATAATAAGACTGGTGGTTCGGAACAAATAGTTGATTTAGATGGAAATGATGTAATAATAAGAAACGCTAACTCAAATATTAGATTAACTGGAGATTTTTTAAAGAAAATTTTTCAAAAAGGGGCTTGTCCCGCTAAAGATACAGTATGTTCTTACTGGAGTAATGTAACAGATCAAACAGAATTCACTTTATCAACAGATATGACAGAATGTAAAGAAAACAGTGACACAGGTAACGTCAGTGATGGAGGCGGAAATTTATCAGGTGAAGATGGAGAGTTTGACGGAGATTTACCAGCTCCAGGATTCGGAGAAGGTGGAGAGCTGTGTTCTGATATACTAGGCGAAAATATGGGTAAATTAGTAAAGTTATCTATAATGGTTTTAAGGATAGTAGGAGCAGTTATAGCTATAGTATATGGAATGATAGCAATGATACCTGCAGTTGTAAGTAAAGATCCGGAAGCTATAAAGAAAGCAGGAAAGAAATGTATGTGGATGGGAGTTATATTATTAATAATAGGTGTATTCCCAACTATATTAAAAGTTATCGCTGGATTATTCGACTACGATATAAGTTGTATATTCTAAATATTATTATTACGAATAAATTCACGGAGCATTTTTATAAGTGCTCTTTTTTCTATTCTTGAAACATAACTTCTTGAAATATGTAATTTTTTAGCAATTTCTTTTTGTGTTTTTTGAGCTGTATTTAAAAGCCCATAACGCATTTTAATAATCTCTAGTTCACGAGTACTAAGTACATTTAAATATTTAGATAAGTTTCTAATATTATCTTTATATTCAGTTATTTTATCTAAACTTTCAGTATGCTCTTCAAGTACATCTATTAGTGTAATATCGCCTCCATCTTTATCATGAGCAATTACATCATTAAGACTAATATTATTATTATATTTTTTATTACTTCTAAAAAACATAAGTATTTCATTTTCAGCACATTTAGCAGCATACGTAGTTAATTTAACACCTTTATTGGGACTATAAGAGTCAATCCCTTTAATAAGCCCAATAGTGCCTATACTAATAAGATCATCAGCACTAGTTCCTTTAGTTTCGTACTTTTTAACTATATGAGCAACTAATCTTAAATTATGTGTAATTAATTTACTACGAGCATCTTTATCTCCTTCTAAATGTTTCTTTATATAATACTCTTCTTCCTCACTAGAAAGAGGATCTTCAAAAACATTAAGACTGTAACTAGTAGTAAATATCATAATATTTTTAATAAAATTTTTAATTTTCTCAAACATCAAAATCACCTAATTAATGATATGTAAAGCGAACAAATATTATGAAATAGTATTTATGCTAGGTAAATAAAGGCTTAATGTTTTTTTATTCAAAAAAATTATTTTTTAGGAATGTAAATCACTTCAACTTTTTATATTTTTTTAATCAAAAAACATTTACAAAAAAATAGATTGATGCTATTCTTAAGATGGTTATAAAAAATATAACGGTGAAGGTGAGGTAATTAATGGAAAAGGATTTTTTGGATGACATTGTTGTTGTCAAAAGAAGTGGTCAGAGGGTTAGTTTTAATGATGCTAAAATTGCTTTAGCTGTTAAGAAAGGTTTTGATAGCGTATATGAAGAATACGATGAAAAGAACGTTTATAAGGTTAAAGAAAAAGTTTTAGATCAAATCAGAAAAGAATACAAAGATAGAAAGACTATCGGAGTAGAAGATGTTTCTGATGTTATAGAAGAAGTTTTAAAGAAACTTAAATATGAAGAAGTTTATGAATCATTCAAAAACTATAGAGAAAGAAGAGATGCATCAAGAGAAGCATTCGTAGTTAAACAACAACATAAGTTTGTTAAAGCTATTGAATCTTTAGGATTAAAATCAGCCACTGAGGAAAATGCTAAACGTGAAAATGCTAATGTAGATGGCGATGGACCAATGGGAACTATGCTTCACTTTGGATCAACTGTATCAAGAGAATTTGCTAAAGCATATTTAATGGATGCTAAATATAGTAGAGCCCATGATGAGGGAGCAATTCATATTCATGATTTAGATTTCTGGGCTATGGGTACAACTACTTGTATGCAAATTGATTTAAATAAATTATTTAAAAATGGATTCTCAACAGGACATGGATATTTAAGAACACCAAATAGTATTGGAAGTTATTCAGCACTAGCTGCTATCGCAATCCAAGCTAATCAAAATGAACAACATGGTGGGCAAAGTATTCCAGCATTTGATTATTATATGGCTCCTGGAGTTTTAAAAACATTCAAAAAAGAATTTAAACAAGCTATATATAATTATTTAGAATTTGAAGGATTCAAAGAATTAATTAATTTTAATAAAGTAACAGATATTATAGATAAATTAGATACTATAGAAATAGATTTAGCATTATTTGATGAATTTACTTCTAAAAGTACAAGATTAAAAGAAATATTTGAAGGTGCTTATGAAAATGCTATGAAAAGAACCGATAGAGCAACATATCAAGCTATGGAAGCATTTATTCATAATTTAAATACAATGCATAGTAGAGCAGGAGCTCAAGTTCCATTTAGTTCAATTAATTTTGGTACTGATACAAGTCCAGAAGGAAGAATGGTTATTAAAAACTATTTACTTGCAACTGAAGCAGGTTTAGGACATGGAGAAACACCAATATTTCCAATTTCAATATTCAAAGTTAAAGAAGGAGTTAACTACTTCAAAGAAGATAAAAACTATGATTTATTTAGATTATCTTGTAGAGTATCTGCTAAAAGATTATTCCCAAATTTCTCATTTATAGATGCACCATACAATAAAAAATATTATGTAGAAGGCGACTATAATACAGAAGTTGGATATATGGGATGCAGAACAAGAGTTTTAGCAAATGTTTGTGGTCCATCAGTAACACCAGGACGTGGAAATTTAAGTTTCACATCAATTAACTTACCAAGATTAGGTATTAAACATGGTATTGCTTTAGGTGAAAGAGATAAAGCTGACATGAAAGGATTCTACAAAGAATTAGATGAAACTATGGATTTAGTAAAAGGACAATTACTTCAAAGATTTGAATGTCAATGTTCTAAATCAAGAGCAAACTTTAAATTCTTATTAGGTTCAGGTGTATGGCTAAATAGTGAAAAAATGGATAATACTACTAAACTTAGAACAGTACTTAAACATGGAACACTTTCAATAGGATTCATAGGTCTTGCTGAAACATTAAAAGCATTAATCGGTGAACATCATGGAGAAAGCGAAAAAGCACAAAAATTAGGACTTGAAATAATTGGTCATATGAGAAAGAAATGTGATGAATATACTGAAGAATACAATCTAAACTTTACATGCTTAGCTACACCAGCTGAAGGACTTTCAGGAAGATTTGTTGCTATAGATAGATCAATATATGGAAAAATTAAAGGAGTTACAGATAGAGATTACTATACTAACTCATTCCATGTACCAGTTTATTATAAAACATCAGTTCAACATAAATTAGAAGTCGAAGGAAAATATCACGCATTTACAAATGCCGGACATATTTCTTATATAGAACTTGATGGTGATACAGTAAACAATGTAGATGCATTCGAAACAGTTGTTAGAATAATGCATGATACAGGAGTAGGCTATGGAGCTATTAACCACCCAGTTGATAGAGATCCAGTATGTGGATACGTTGGAGTTATAAAAGATGTTTGCCCAAGATGCGGAAGACATGAAAATGAAGGCGTTGAAATGGAAAAAATTTCTTGCTTAGATTGCTATGATAGCTGTGGAAGCATAACAAAATAATTTTTAAGGAAAGGAATAAAATATTATGGATAAAGAAGTTAAAAAAAGTAAAAAAACTGTAGGAGAAGGAGTAGGATTCGAAAGAATTAGAAGAATCACTGGATACCTAGTAGGAACATTAGATAGATTTAACAATGCTAAAAAAGCAGAAGTTAACGATAGAGTAACTCATGCAACAAAATAGTGATTATATACGATTAGCAGCAGACCTTACTACTGATTCAATAGTAGATGGTCCAGGTCTTAGAGCAGTAGTGTGGACTCAGGGGTGTTCACATAACTGCAAAGGATGTCAAAATCCAGGGACACATGATTTTAATGGTGGTGGACTTGTTCCAATAGATATGGTATGCGAAGCAATAAGCGAACTAAAATATCATACAGGAATAACTTTTAGTGGAGGAGATCCAATGTTCCAACCAGAACAATGTGCCAAAATAGCTGCTTACGCAAAAAGTTTAGGATTAGATATCTGGGTATATACTGGATTTACATTCGAAGAACTAATCGAAATGTCAAAGAAAAATCCAGCATACGATAAATTCATTCATTATATAGACGTACTAGTAGATGGTAAATTCATACTTGAACAAAAAGATTTAAATCTATTGTTTAGAGGATCTTCTAATCAAAGATTAATAGATATACCAAAAACACTTTCTTCTGGAAAAGTAACACTATTAAATGAATATGAATACAAAGAAGAAAAAATGTTTGAAAGAGAGCCAATGTTTGTATAGTTGGCTCTTTTATTTATCTATACTAACACCTCCTTAAATTGACAAAAACACAAACATATGTTAAAATACGCAATCAAGAAATGGGGTAATAATGACAAAAGAAGCAAAACAATTTTTAGCAGGAATATTAAGTGCAACTACACTATTTACTATGAGTTCTTGTGCTAAAACAGTAGCATGTGATGTAGAAGGAAAACATTCTCATACATATGTAACTGAAGAAGGATACAAAAAAGAAGTAGAAAGTGAAAAAGAAAAAGTTGGTTCATTCTATAGAACTGATGAATATCAAGAACTAAGTAAAGAAGCTGAAAAAGAACTAAAAAAAGCAAATAAATCAAAACTAATAAGAATAGATGATAACATAGATAAACTTTTAGAATTAGAGTCATCTTTATATGATTATATGCAATACGAGTATTCAACAACAGAAATGAAAATGTATTATGAAATAGATGGTAATGGAGATGGTAAAAATAGTTATCGTTTTGTGACAGAATATCACTACACAAATGATAGTGAATGTTTTGGCCTAACGGGAGATACAAGAGTAGTAACACATATGTTCATAGGTTACAAATTAGTAAAAAACAACATAGGCAAAATAACTGTAGTCAAAAGCGAACCTATGAAGAGTATAGAAGAATTAGTTGAAGCAGGATACACACATGTTAAATATGGGAAAATATACTATGGATTAAATAAAGATACAAATGGTTTTATTCAATATGAAGATGAAATGGGTCCAGATAAAGTAACATCTCTAACATTAACAAAAAAGTCTAATTAAATTTATAAAAAATTAAAAGAACCAATTATACATATATTGGTTCTTTTTTTCATATAACGATTGCATATACCTTAAAATAATGTTAGAGTATACTTAGAAAATAGAGGTGAAATTATGAAAAAGAAAAAACAAATAATTTTTATTGCATTATTATCAGTAATGACAATTATAGGAATTTTAGTAGGATATTATTCTAAAACTTTAAAGAATGATAACAATAATAGTGATAAAAAAGACAACATAGTAGAACCAACTCCAAACAACCCAGAAGAAGGCAATCAAGAAAAGCCAAATATTTCAAGTGAAATAATAAATATTTATAACAACTATACAAAATGTAAATACAACGAAAATACAGGTACTTGTGATTATACAGATGGTACAAAATTAACACTAAGTCTAAAAGATGCAGATCAAAAGATTTATGATGTTAAATTTACAAAGAATGACAAAGTAATATATGAAAAAGAAGAATATATTGATGGCGAAGATGCTGATTATTTAAAGCAAACAGAAACAAAAGAAATAAATGGCATATATTTATTTAAATATGTAAATAAATCAGAAATCGATGCATATGAAACAACATTTAAAATATATGATAGTGCATTAAATATAAAATATGATACTGAAACAAACAAAAATATATATAGTTTAGCTCAATCAGGAAGAATATCTAATATTGATTTATCTAATAATACATTTAAAGTATATTATGTGATTACAGACTTAATGTCTAATGGAGAAGTATATTGTGATTTAGTAAAGGAAGGATTAGCTAAAGATAAGGATGTAGTTATTAAAATAGACGAAATAACAATATCAAATAATGTAAATATAAAGTCAACAGATGTAACAGCAAAAGAATATTCAAGCAATAAAAAATACTGCAATCTTATAAATGATACTGAATAGTAAAGTCTAACGTATGTTAGGCTTTTTAATTTTAAGTAAAAATATTCTTTAGAATTGAATTAAAATATGATAAAATTATTAAGGATAAAGGAGTTGAATTATGAAAGATAAAAAAGGTTTTACATTAGTTGAATTACTTGCAGTTATTGCAATTTTAGCAATATTAGTAATAATAGCTCTTCCTAATGTAATTAATATGTATACAAAAGCAAAGAAGCAAGCATTTATAACAGAAGCACAAAATGTCATTAAATCAGCATCAAATAAGTTTATCGAAGGAAGCATGCAAGGCAAAAATATAATAACAATAAGTAGCGATGACGATACATTAAATTTAACAAATAAAAATGTAAAGTATTATATTGAGCTTGATAACACGGGAAAAGTAAAGAACTATACTATATCTAATTCTAATTATTGTTTATCTTCATCAAAATCATATGAAAAATTAACATCTGATGACGTAGTAAATGAAGACTGTGGTGAATTTGTAACATATGAGTTTTATGTTTCTTCAGAAGGTAACGATGAAAATACGGGTACTAATAAAAACGTACCACTAGCTTCAATTGAGAAAGCATATCAGTTGATTGGAAAAAATAATGGAATAATATACTTACTAAGTGATATTAAATTACAAAATATGAAATTTGATAATGGAAAAAGAATACAAATAGTTGGTGTCGGAGAAACAAGAACTATAACTAATGAACGTTCAAGAGAAGTATCAGAGGACGAAGGTTATAGACCCGGTGCATCAATAAACATCTATAATAAAACAAAAGTAGAAATAAAAAATGTTATACTAGACGCTAATAAGATACGTGGAATTTCAATTAATGAGTCAACATTAACAATGAACGATTCAGAAGTTAAAAATGGTTACTCATATCAAGCAAGCTCAGTTTGTATAAGTGGATATAATTCTAATATAACGCTTAATAACACAAATATTCATGATTGCAGTTCAGCAGCATATAGTGCTATTAGTCAAAGTGGTGGGAACCTAATTTTAAATAATAGTAACATATACAATAATACTGGAAGCATAAATTGGGGAGGAGCAATTGGTATAACTCGTGGTGCAAAAGCTTTTGTTGAGGGTGGAAATATAAAAAATAATACCCATACATCATCAGCAGGTGCAATTTATGTAGATGAGACAAGTGAACTAGCAGTAAATAATGTTCAATTTGATAGTAATACCGCAAGTGGAGGATCTTCATCTGGTGGAGCAATATATTCTAAAGGTGATTTAACAGTAAAAAATTCAACATTTCAAAACAATAGAGCTGGTATGGGTGGAGCTATCGAATTTTTAAAAGAATTTTCAATCCAAAATAGTAAATTTTATAATAATTCAAGCAATCATGGCGGAGGAGCTATTTATGGTGGAAGTGATTCTAAGAACGATGTTAATATAGAGAATTGTTATTTTGAAGGAAATACAACCACAGTTAATGGTGGAGCGATAATTATATTAGCAAGAAAAACATATATTAAAAAAAGCGACTTTATAGGTAATAAAGGAGAATGGGGAGGAGCAATAGATGTATCAGAGGGTTCTATAATTGACGAATGTAATATAAAAAACAATAGTGCAACTTCAGGTGGAGGAGCCATTCGCGCGGGAAATATTATAATAAAAAATTCTACAATAACTGGTAATAAATCTTCTAATAAATGGTCATCAATAAGCGGTTCGAATGTAACATTTGAAAATACAACTATTGATGGAACATGTACAAATCCAAGTACAACATGGTTAGAAGTTAATTGCACAACTCTTATAAAATAAAAATCATTTAAAGAATCATTAATATGATTCTTTTTATTTACTGAAAATCTAATTGCTAAAATAAGTATTATATGCTATAATCTAGAGGAAATGAGGGGATACTATGTTTATTGATGAAGTTAATTTAAAATTAATAGCTGGAAAAGGTGGAGATGGATGCACTTCTTTTTTACGTGAAAAATATGTACCACTTGGAGGACCTGATGGTGGAAATGGTGGAAAAGGTGGAAGTATCATCTTCAAAGCAGATAAAGGTCTTCGTACTCTAATAGATTTAAGATATAAAAAAGTTATTAAAGGTGAAAGTGGAGAAATGGGTCGTGGACGTAATCAAACAGGAAGTTCAGCTGATGACTTAGTTATAGTAGTACCAATTGGAACAACAATCAAAGACACAGATACAAACCTTATAATTTGTGATTTAGTAAGTGATAATCAAGAATGTGTAGTAGCTAAAGGTGGCCGTGGTGGTAAAGGAAATGCAGCATTTATGACTAATAAAAATAAAGCACCATATACTAGTGAACTTGGAGAACCAGGAGAAGAAAGAAATATATGTTGTGAACTTAAACTATTAGCTGATGTCGGTTTAGTAGGATTTCCATCAGTAGGTAAAAGTTCACTTATTAGTGTTATTAGCGCAGCTAAACCAAAAATAGCAGACTATCACTTCACAACATTAGTACCAAACTTAGGAGTAGTAAAAGCAGGAGATTATAGTTACGTAGTAGCAGACCTACCAGGAATGATTGAAGGATCTAGCGAAGGAGTAGGTTTAGGAGATAAATTCTTACGTCATGCTAGTCGTTGTAGAGTTGTATGTCATGTACTTGATATGGGAGAAGTAGACGGAAGAGATGTAATAGAAGACTACAAAATCATAAGAAGCGAAATAAAAAAATACGATGAAAACTTATATAATAAAAAAGAACTTATAGTGGCAAACAAAATGGATTTACCTAATGCTAAAGAAAACTTAGAAAAATTTAAAAAAGAATTTAAAGATGCAGAAATATTAGAAGTAAGCGCCGCTACTAGTGAAGGAACAAAAGAATTAATATTTAAATTAAAAGAATTATTAGAAAGTCTTCCAGAAGAAGAAATCTATGAAAAGAATGAATTTGAAGATTACGTTTTATATGAATTTAAACATGAAAAACCATATAAAATTGAAAGAATTGGAGAAAGTAAATGGAGAGTTACTGGTCCAGAATTAGAAAAACTATTAAAAATGACTAGATTTAATTCAGATGAATCAGCTCTAAGATTTGCATCTAAACTAAAAGCTTTAGGAGTAGATGAAGAATTAAAAACACTTGGAGCTAAAGAAGGAGATACAGTACAAATACTTAATCAAGAATTTGAATACGAAGAAAGATTATACTAATATATAATTCAGGGGGAGAGTTATGTGGTGGCTTTTAAGCTATAAAACTATTTTAGAATATCTAGATAAAAGTAAAGATTCAGATTTAAAAAAAGATAAAATTATATCTAGAAAACAAGAAAGAATAAAAAATGAGATAAGTAAACTACAAATAAAAGAGTTAGTTTACTATCTTTTTGATTCACAAATAAATATAGATGTTAAAAAGCTTATAATAGAAAGAATAGAAGAGATATTTTCAAGAACTTGGGAAAAAGATGATATCGATAGTATTACAGAACTAATCACATCAAAGAACATAGATCCCAAAACATTAGAAAAACTATATAAAATTTATGGTAAAAATAGTGTTACAACTCTATTAAGCGAAAAATTATATCCAGATAGTTTATGTGAAATAGTCAAGAATAAATCAATATCTACTAAATCAAAGCAAATGTTAATCATATTAAAATTTAACAGTAATGATATAGTAAAAATACTTGAAGATCCTGATGATAAAGAATTGTTATATTTCATAATAAAAGAACCAAAATATAGATATCAAGATATAAAAGAAGTATTGAATTCAACAAAAATTGCAGAAAGTATAAAAGAAGAAATTATAAAATATCAAATAAATATTTCAAACATTCAAGATTTACTAGCATCATATCTTAATAAAGAATCAAAAGAAAAAGTATTTGAAATGAAATCATCTATAATAAATGAAATAATCAATAATTTAAATGAAAAAACAATAATTAAATTTTATGACACAATATTTAGATCAGATGATTTAGCAGATATGGTATTTGAAAGAAGAAAAGACACAATAGTTAATGTAATTAATAAAACTCCCAAAAGTGAATTATGGAATTTATTAAGTAGAGCAAGATATTCTCCAATATCAGAATTAATTATAAAATTAAGAAAAACAGATTTTAATGAGTCTTTAAAGGAAATAAAATCAACTTATTTATTAAATATATTATCTAATAAAGATATTCCATCATTAAGTAAATCAATAATACTGCAATATAGAAAAAAAGATGTAGAGTCACAAATAGCAGATATCTCTACTTTTGGAATTTTAACATATATGGAAAACACTAGTTTTCCTAATGAAGTTAAAGAATTAATATTAAATTTAAACCCAAATACAGTTAAAAAATGTATAAAAGAAATAGATGAAGACTACTTAAAGTATTACATAACATCAAAATATTATTTTAAATTTGAAGACTTGATAATTGAACTAAGAGTAAATGAAAAAAATATTTTTGAATTATTAAAATTTAATAATAGATATCCTGAAAAGGCCGAAAAAATAATAAAATTAAAAAATGAAATAATTAGAAAAAAACTATCAAAACTTAGTTATATAGATTTAATAACAGTTAATAATATTGATTTAATAGAATCAACTAAAAATGAAATAATAAAAGCAAATAAAGATATCATAGAGAAATTAATTCAAGAAGAAGACCCATCATACTCAGATGTAGCATATTTATTAAAAAAGGAATATATCCCAGAAGAAATAAAAAAATTATTATTAAGACACATAAACATAGATGAAGAAAACTTATCAGGAATAATAGAACTAATCAATAGTAGTAATAATATTTTTGTTATAAATAGATATGAAGAATTAAAAAGTTTTATGTCACTTCTAGGCATCAATATTAAATCATTTATTCAATATGGAAGTGGAAGCACAACATATAAAACATGGTTAACTGATGTATTAAATATTATTGATAATGGTAAAACAGAAGATTTCTTAAAAGTAAGTAGTTATTTCTTTAAGAATTTTTATGACGAAGATAGCAAAAAAGAAAATAATGTTTATGTAATAAGTAATTTGCTAGAATTATTAAAAATATATACTATATATCCAGAATTATGTGCTTCTCTAATTGCTGAAAAACCAAGCTTATCTAAAGAAGACAAACAAGATTTAAGATTTTTATTTAATATTAAGTCGACTAAAGATATAAAAAATATAAATGAACTTAAAGGTCTTAGAAGAAGCACATATAATGAATATTCTGCCTTAGTTAAATCAGGAAAAATAAAAGCGTTTAATATATATCAAATTAAAAAAATATTTAATGATATACTCTTCAGCAATGCTATTGAAGAAATAAAGAAGATAGATGGAAGTTATGGTTTAGAAGCTTTAAAAAGTTATAATAAAAATAATGATTTCTTATGTAGATACATAGATGAATTAATGAAATACGTATCTATTATAGAACTAGTAGAATATTCAAATGACACTAAAGGTCTAATAGAAGCTTTAGAATATATATTTGGTGGTAGCTATGAAGAATTCTTATGCATACAAGGCGAATTTAGTGACTTAGGAAAGAAAATACAAAGATTATATGAATTAGATTCACAAATGAACCTAACAAAGCTAGAAAAGGCTAAAAAAATTCCTAATGTGTTATCAGAAGATTTAAGCAAAAGATATGGTGGAGAAGTATTAGATTTTAGTGATAAAAATTATATATTATATGCTCATATACTAAGTAGAAAAGAAAAATTAGAAGATGTTATAAATGGAAAATCAAATGGAAAAAGTAATTTTATATCAGTAAGTCCAATAAGTTATGCAGGACAAAAATACTACTATGATTACTCAAAAATGATACTTCTATATGATGAAATAAGAACTGGAAGCTTTATATGTAGTTCGAAAGAGAATATCGGAAGTAATAGACTAATTAAAAATAATTCAAGTGAAGTTTCAATATCAAACATTAGACAAAAAGGTATACTTGAAACAAGTTCAGCAACAAAACAAAATGCAGAAGCACTGCTTTATAGAGAAGGCTTAATTCCAAAAGGTATAGCTCTTCCAGGTGGTAGAGAACCAAATACTGAAGAGTTAGAATGTCATAAAAAATATAATTTGCCTTTTGTTATAACACAAGAACCAAGAGAAGTTATAGAAAATGTAAAAGAAGTATTTAAGCCAAACACTGAATATGAAGAAGAAATAGAAAGCAATAAAAAGTTAGAAAAAGTACTTCAAATATTATCTCCTAAAATAAATATCAAGAAAGAAAATGATATTTATACAGGAAGAGAAATAGGATTATTCACTGATTCTCATGCATTATATGAACCAACTTTAGCAGTCTTAGAAGATATGAGAAAAAATGGAATAACAGAAATATATTCTCTTGGAGATAACATCGGTCTTGGACCTAATCCAGCAGAAGTATTAGATATGCTTAGTTATTATAAAGTAACATCCATAATGGGTAATAGTGAATACTATAATACTCTTGGAACAAAACCATTTACTTATTTCAATCCTATTAAAGAAGAAAATCAAGAATGGACAAGAAGTAGACTCGGAACAGATAAAATAGAAAGAATGAAACTATGGACTCCATCAATTGATATAACTGTTGGCGATAAAAAAATAGCACTATGTCACTTTGCAAACGATATTAGATGGGATTATAAAGATCATAGTACATGGACATATCAAGATAATTTCAAAGAAGGAGCTTCAAGCAAACAATTTCTTTATACAAACTCTCCTGAATCAAAAAAGAAAATTCAAGATATAATTACAAGTAATAGAAGAAACCTTGAATATATAAGAGGGTTAGTAGAGGCTCAAAATAGTCCATTATTTAATGGCAAAAAAGTAACTGATTATGATTCTATTATACAAGGGCATGTTCATTTTCAAATGGAAGATAAATTAGATGATACTAAAGTACATACACTAAGAGCAACAGGCATAGGATATAAAGATGATCCAAAAGATATGGCATGCTACTATGTATTAAAAGAAAAGAAAGATGGAACATACGATATAGAAAAGAAATTAGTAAGCTTTAATAGAAACTTATTATTGTCAAACATTAAATCATCAAGCATACCACATAAAGAACCAATACTTGGAATGACTAACTAAAAGTCATTCTTTTTATTTAAAATTATTAATTATTATTCTTTATTTCATTTTTATATGTTATACTATTCAATGATAGGAGAGTAGAAAATGAAAGATAGAAATGGTTTTACATTAGTTGAATTATTAGCAGTAATAGCAATACTTGCAATACTAGTTATAATAGCACTTCCTAATGTAATTAATATGTATAATAAAGCGCAAAAAGAAACATTTTTAACAGAAGCAAAGAAAGTGTATAGTGAATCAGAAAAGAAGTTTATATCAAATTCTATAAGTAACAAGCAAACAAAAATTATAAATTCAGAAGATAGTACTAAACTTGATATGACAGGAAAGAAACTTCAATATTGCATTATTTTAAATAATAATGGAAAAGTAAACAATATGAAAGTATCTAATGGTAAATGGATTGCAAGTTTAGATAATAACAAAAGTATAGAAGACTTAACTATAGATGATTTAGAAGAAGGAAATTTGGATGATTATAATTGCACACAAAATGCACCAAATGTACCAAAGCCAATATATTGTACATTTGATGGAGAAATGGTACAAGGAGCAGAATATGTTAATGGACAATATACTTATAGATATAAACAACAAGGTGCTTATTCCTCAACTACTGATTTGGCTTGGAATAATATTGGAACTGATGGTTGGGGTGTACAACTAACTGATAAAACAAGTACTGACCCAGTAACAAGCAAAGTTTGTACATTTATAAATGATAAACCAGTAGTTTCAATGGATTATATGTTTTATGATAGTCAAGCAGCTTCAATAGATTTATCAAAATCTAATACGAAGAATGTTATTTCAATAAGTTATATGTTTAAAAATAGTCAAGCTACATCAATTGATTTAAGTAGTTTTAATACAAGCAAAGTAACTAGCATGTATGCTATGTTCTCCGGTAGTAAAGCAACAACAATAAATGTAAGTAAATTTAATACGAGTAATGTAATTAATATGAGTAATATGTTCTTTTTTTCAAAGGCCGCAGCAATAGATGTAAGTAACTTCAATACGAGCAATGTAACAAATATGACGTATATGTTTGCAGGTAGTAAAGCAACAACATTAGATTTAAGCAATTTTGATACAAGTAAGGTAACTGATATGAGTGGGATGTTTGCAAATAGTCAAGCAACTTCATTAGACTTAAGTAGTTTTGATACAAGCAAAGTAACTAATATGGGTTGGATGTTCTATGATTGTAAAGTTAAAACTATATATGTTAGTAATAAATTTGTAACTGATAAAGTAACTGGTAGTTCATATATGTTTTCTTATTCTACTAATTTAGTTGGAGGTAATGGTACTAAATATAAAGACTATGGTGATGATATAACATATGCTCGTATAGATACAGCAACTACTCCAGGATATTTCACAAAAAAATAATCAATAAAAAAGAAAATCTTATAAAACATAAGACTTTTCTTTTTTTTAACTCTAAATCTTGATATAATGTTAAATGAGGAAGTGTGATATGGTAGAAAAATTTATGCCTGATATTTATCAAAAAAGCATTTATTATATAAATTATGACAAACTTTATAAAAAGGGGATACGTTGTTTATTATTTGACTTAGATAATACAATCGTACCAAGTCATTCAAATAAACCAACTAAAAGACTTAAAAAATTATTTGATGAGTTAAAAGATAAAGGATTTAAAGTAATTATAATATCTAATGCACCTAAACATAGAGTAGAACCTTTTAAAGATTATTTAATGGTAGATGCCTGTGCATTCTCTTTAAAACCTAGAAAAGATAAATATAATAAAATAATGGAAAGATTTAAATATAAAAGTTCTGAAATAGCAGCTATAGGAGATCAACTAATAACAGATATATGGGGAGCTAATAAATTAGATATAACTAGTATATTAGTAAATCCACTTACTGAAAAAGATTATAGTATGACTTTAATTAATAGAATGTTAGAAAAAATAATATATGGAAGCTTAGAAAAAAAAGAATTATTTTTAAGGGGGAAATACTATGAATAAAAAATGTTTAGGATGTGGAAGTATACTTCAAAGTGAAAATGCTAAAGACGAAGGATTTGTTAAATCTAGTGTATTTGATAAAGCAGAGTATTGTGAAAGATGCTTTAAAATAAAACATTATGGTGAATATAGTGTTTTAGATAAGAAAATAGATACTGATGGAATAATAAGAAATATCAATAGTGATAATCTTGCTAGTGTAGCATTCTTAATAGATGCACTTAATATAAATGAAAATGTTAAAAAATATATAAATAGATTTAAAAATAAAAAGTATATTCTTATTACTAAAAGAGATGTACTTCCTAAAAGCCTAAAAGAAAAGAAACTTACTGAATATATCAAAGCAAATATAGTTAATACTGAAGACATTATGTTTATTAGTTCAGTTAAAAACTACAATATAGATAATTTCTTAAAAAAAATAGAAGCTGATAACGTTAAAAGACTTTATATAGTAGGATTTACTAATAGTGGTAAAAGTACTTTTATAAATCATTTGCTTACAAGTGTATGTAAAAACCCAACTATAACTACAAGTAGTATTCCAAATACAACAGCATCTTATATAACAATAAAATTAAACCCAAGATTAGTTATTGTAGACACTCCAGGATTCATTGATAATAATGCTATATATAACTTTGTAGACTACTCTAAAGTAGTTAAATTATATCCTAAAAAAGAATTAAAAGTTAAAACTTTCCAAGTTAGAAATGGATACGCTATAGTAGTAAATGATATTCTGAGAATAGAAAACATTGGAGAAAAATCTAATAGTTTTAGTTTTTACATGAATGATTCACTTAGATATGAAAAAGTAAAATCTAAAAATGATAAATTAACTATACTACAAAGCGTAACTTATGATATTAAAGAACCATCTGATATATTAATAAATGGTCTTGGTTTTATTAGAGTTACAAAACCAGGAAATATAAAAGTTTATGCTTTAGATATTAAATTAGTAAGCATTAGAAAGAGTATGATTTAATATGAATAAAATTAATGTAATGAGTGAAAACTTAGCTAATAAAATAGCTGCTGGTGAAGTAGTAGAAAGAATAGCTAATGTTGTAAAAGAATTAGTTGAAAATAGTATAGATGCAGGAAGTAAAAACATAAAGATTGAATTATTGCTTTCAGGTACTAAACTAATTAAGATAGTTGATGATGGATGCGGTATGAGTAGAGATGATGCTAAACTATGTTTTAGTAGACACGCAACATCTAAAATCAAAAATGAAAACGATTTATATTTCATAAATACTTTAGGTTTTCGTGGTGAAGCACTTGCTGCAATATCATCAGTAAGTAATATTGTATTAGATACTTATGATGGCAATGAATCTACGTATCTAAATCTAAAAGCAGGTAAATTCATAACAGAAAAAACTGGTAGTATGAGAAAAGGTACTATTATTGAAGTTTCTGAATTATTTTATAATACACCAGCTAGACTAAAATTTATGAAAAGTCTAAATGCAGAACTAGCTCTTACAGTAAATTACATTGAAAAAATAGCACTTTCACACCCGAATATTTCAATTGCTTTATTTAATGATGGAAAAGAAATGATAAAAACATCTGGAAGTAATGATATATATAAAGTAATACATGAAATATTTGGACTTAATGTATCTAAAAACATGATTAAAATTGAAGCAGAAAACTATGATTATATAATTAATGGATATATAAGTAATTTAAATCTTTCAAAATCAAATAGAAACTCTATGATTACTTTAGTAAATGGAAGAGTAGTTAGTAATCAATCAGTAAATAGAACTATTAAAGATGCATATCATACAGTTTTAGCAGAAAATAAATTTCCAATCGTAGTTATTAATATTGAAACAGATCCAACTCTAATAGATGTTAATATTCATCCAACTAAACAAGATATAAAATTTTCTAAATTAGAAAGCTTAGATGATTTACTTTTTAGTACTATTAGAACAGCTCTAAATGAAGCAGATAACACATTTAAAGGTTATCAAGAAGAAGTAAAAGAGTCCCCAGTAGATTATAACCATGAAAATAACTATAGATACACTGAAAGAAAAATCGAAGATGTAAGACTTCAATTTGATGATGAACAAGAAGAAATAAAATACGATAGTGAAGCAGTTAAAAAAGAAGACGTATTTATAAAACCAGTCGGTTTAGCTCTTGGAACATACTTAATAGCTCAAGATGAGAATGTTATGTATATGATAGATATACATGCAGCTAACGAAAGAATCAACTATGAAAGATATATGGAAGCATTAAGAAATAGGGATGTTTACACGACTAGTATGTTATTTCCAATAACCCTTGAATATCCTAAAAATGAATTCATGAGAATACATGATCATATAGATGTTTTAAGAAATGTAGGATTCAAAGTAGAAGAATTTGGTATTAATACTTTTAGAGTTACAGAACATCCATCATGGTTAAAAGAAGGATATGAAGAAGAAAGTATTAGAAGAATATTTGAACTTGTTTCTGAAATAAAAGGTGAATTTGATAGAGTTAAATTCAATGAAAAAGCAGCTATACGTCTAGCTTGTAAGATGAGTGTTAAAGCAAACACAAATATTGGTTATAAAGAACAAGAAGAACTATTAAATAGACTATTTAAATGTGAATTCCCATATACTTGTCCTCATGGAAGACCAACTGTTATAAAATATCCAATATATGAACTTGAAAAAATGTTTAAGAGGGTTAACTCATGAGTGAAGAAGAAAAAAGTATCTTAGATGAATATAAAGAAATGAGAAAAGCTATAGAAGACTTTATGAATATGTTAAAAGAATATGGTTGGGAATTAAATGATGATGGTGAAATAATAGATTCTAAAACTAAGAAACTTGTTATGGGAGGTGATGATCATGAGTAAAATAATAACAATAGTAGGTCCTACAGCAACCGGTAAAACTAAATTATCAGTAAGTCTTGCTCACTACTTAGATGCAGTTATTATAAATGCAGACTCAACAGCAATCTATAAAGAACCTCTTATTGCAACAGCAAAAGTCACTGAAGAAGAAAAAGAAAACGTTCCACACTATATGTTAGATCTAGTATCATTAAATGATGATTATACATTATTTGATTATCAAAAAGAAGGACGAAAACTACTAGATAAATTTATTAAAGAAAATAAAAATGTAATTATTGTAGGTGGTTCTGGACTTTATATAAAAGCATTACTTTATAACTATAACTTAGAAGAAACAGTAAAATCTGATATTGATTTGAGTAACTACACTAATGAAGAACTAAAAGAAATGGCAAATGAGATAGATAAAGACAGCGATATACATGTAAATAATAGACAAAGATTAGAAAGATTCATTAAAAGATTTAAAGAAACTGGAAAAGTACAAAATAAAACAGAAGAAATCAACAAAAGAGTTTATGATTTTACTTTAATAGGTCTTAGATGTGGCAGAGCTACTCTATATGATAAAGCAAATAAAAGAGTAGATAAAATGTTTGAAAGTGGACTTTTAGAAGAAGCGGAAAAACTTTATAAAATGAATCTTAAAAACTTCAGCAATATTATAGGTTATAAAGAACTAGAACTTTATTTTAAAGGTAACATCACTTTTGATGAAGCAAAAGAACTAATAAAACAAAATACAAGAAAGTATGCTAAAAGACAATTTACATGGTTTAATAATCAAATGAAAGATATTACATGGTTTGATGTAGATTATGATAACTTTGATAACACAATTAATGAAGTTAAAGACTATATAGATGGGAGTTTATTAAATGAATAAAAGAAGAGAATTAAAAGCTTTATTATTAGCAAGCGTAGCAACTCTAACATTAATGAGTGGTTGCTCTAAAAAAAATAATGAAGAAACAAAAGAACCAGAAAAAGCCTACTATATGATAATAGGGGATGAATACATAGAAATAGAAAATATAAAACATGTAGGAACTCCATCTTATTGTGGTACACACGTAGTAATAGAATTTAATGATGGTTCAACCATGACAATACCAGTATCAAATCTTTACATCATGGATAAATCAAGTGAGCAACAACAAGATCTAATAAAAAAACTAACAAAAGAAAAATAATAAAAGAATTCAACATTTAAAATTGAATTCTTTTATTTTAATTCAAGATATTCTGTTCTATCAAATGAATGTTTAGTAGCATCTTTCTTTAATAAATCATTAGTACTTATCATAAAGAAGTTATAATAGTTATTATTATTTACTTCATCATCATCCCAAGTAACATCTATATGTTGCCATTTATTTTCAAAATATATTACATTCCATACATGATCAGATGTGCTTACTTTAAAATTAGGAATATGAAGTTTATCCATCATAATAGCAAAACTATCAGAGTATCCACTACATATCGCTTTACCATTAGTAAGAGCAAAATACGCTTTACTTGGAGATTTATCAATAGTTTGTGGTGTATAAGCTGTATCATAAGTAATATTCTTAATCAAATAATTATGTAATGATTTAATATCATCACGAGTAGGATTGCCAGTACTAATATTAAGTTTTTTAAATATTTCATCTATACTTCTCTCAGTTATATTTATTTCATCTTCCGTATATAGTTTATCAATCTTTATATTAATAATCTCATCATTAGTTACTAAAGTATTAAACTTTTGATATGCATTGTATGGACTAACAAAATTATTTATAAGTGATACATAATCATTATTATCAGCAAGTATTTTTACGTCATTAGCACAACCAGGATAAATCTTCTCATCACAATAAAATGTAAATTCATTCCATCCATTATTTAAAATAGTATAATATATCTTTTTTAAATCATCCATATTCTTAGGATTAAAGTCATTCGTCTCATTAACTGTTTTATAATTATAAACTCTATGATTTTTAGTATCTTCTGGAATAACAACTTCATGATCCTTAAGACTATCTATAAAGATATCTATTCCTTTCATAATAACATCAAAATTTATATAAAACATATATACAGCAAAGCTAATTATTAAAACACATAATATTAATAATAGTCTAGACGTCCTATTCATTATTACCACCATATTTAGTATAACAAAAAAAGTAGATAATATCTACTTAATTATTTTTCATTTACTATTTTATTTAATCTAGTTTTATATCTATCTCTAGTATTAGCTTTGATAACTCCCTTAGAAGCAGCATTATCGATTCTTTTAATAGCTTCATTTAATTTAGCTTGAGCTTCTTCCTTAGTTTGTGCTTTTTCAACTTTCTTAATAGCAGTCTTCATACTAGCTTTTACATCATTATTTAGTACTGTTTCTTTCTTTGTAATTAATACTCTTTTTTTAGCACTCTTAATATTAGGCATAATTCCACCTCCCTTAAAAATCTATTTAAGTTTATCAAATAATTTAGAAAAAATCAATGTATTTAAAAGTTTTTCGACATTTTTTACCTTAAGAATATTATATATTTATTAAAAAGGAGGATAAATGAATAGATTTGATACAAGAAATATTAAAAATAAAGTAATAAAATATTTAATTGTTTTACTAATTATATTTAGCTATTATTTTATTTTAAAAAATACAAACTTTCTGGATATTATAAAAGAAAAAATTGAAAATAAATATAATAATTCTGAAATAAATATAGAAAAACTTAAAACTGAGATAGTATATAAATCATTAAATAAAATAGTTGATTTAACAGATATTAATATATCAAAAAGTATTAGTTTAAGTAGTGATAACTTAGTATATATTTATAATACACATGATACTGAAAAATATACTCTTCCTTTTACTAGTGATTATTCTATTATTCCAGATGTAACTTTAGTATCAAAGATGCTAAAAGAATATTTAAAGAGTTATAATATTGATTCTTATATAGAAACCTCTAAAACAAAAGACTATTTAAAAAAGAATAAATTAAAATATTCAGATAGTTATGAAGCAAGTAGATATTATTTAGAAAAGAATTTAAATAAAAATTATAAATTAATAATAGATATACATAGAGATTCATTAAGACACAAATACACTTTATATGAAAAAGATAATAAAAAATATGCAAGAATACTATTTATAATAGGCGCTTCTAATAAAAATTATAAAAAGAATAAAGAAGTCGCAGAAAACTTAAATAATAGATTAAATAGTAAATATAAAGGAATAAGTAGAGGAGTAACTATTAGAGAGGACACAACATATAATCAAGATTTAAATGAAAGAATTATATTAGTTAAAATAGGTGGAATAGATAATACATTAGAAGAATTAAATAATACTATAGAGGTGTTTAGTAAAGTAATAAATGATTATATAAAGGAGATATAATGGAAGAAGAACAATCAAGTAGAAATTATTTTTTAATAGTTATGATATTTCTATTTATTATATTTTTAATACTTTATATAAGTGGTGAAGCAGGATATTATGAATACAAAGTTCATACTAAAACAATTCTCACAGAAGAAGCAGTAAAAAAATTTGAAAAAGATATTAGTGAAGGAAAGAATGTAAAATTAGAAAACTATATTAAAACAGAAAAAGTAGATTATTCTAATCCAGTAAGTGATACAGGATATAATACAGGACTATTAATTGAGAAGTTTATGAATAAAGGAATTAAAAAAACAGTGAAAATTTTAAGTTCACTGTTTCTAGACTAACATACTAGCAGCTTTAGTATAAGTACGAGTAAGTGGTCCTGCTCCAAGAAGTGTCCCACCAAAATATCTAACTACTACTATTAAAGTATTATCTAAATTCTTATAGTGTATTAAATCTAAGAGTCCACGAGTCGTACCGCCAGGTTCCTTGTCACCATAATTCTTTTCTTGACCACCAATTTTATAAGCATAGACTACATGTCTAGCTTTTTTATGTTCTTCTTTTAAACTAGAAATTATTTTTTCAACTTCATCTATAGAATCAACACTATACATATATCCAATAAATTTAGATTTTTTAACTTCAATAAAACTTTCATTTAACTTTTCCATGACATAATTATATTATTAATTAAAAATAAAATCAAACATTCATTTTTAAGAATAAATTTGGTAAAATAACAAAGGAGGCATATTATGGCTATTAAATTTAATAAAGAACTAGCAAACGTACCTAAAAAGAGTGGATGTTATCTTATGTATAATAAAGATAATGTTGTTATATATGTAGGTAAAGCTAAAATATTATTTAATCGTTTAAAAAGTTATTTTACTGGTAGAGTAACAGGTAAAACTAAAAAACTAGTAAGTGAAATAGATCATTTTGAGTATATAGTTACTAACTCTGAAACAGAAGCTTTTATATTAGAAATAAACCTAATTAAAAAGTATGATCCAAAGTATAACATACTATTACGCGATGATAAGAGTTACCCATATATAGAATTCACTAATGAAAAATATCCTCGTTTACTAGTAAAAAGAGAGATAAATATTAATAAAAAGTCTAGTCATTTATTTGGACCTTATCCGAATGTTTATGCAGCTCGTAGACTAGTTAATTTGCTTAATAGACTTTATCCATTAAAGAAATGTGATACTATGCCTAAAAAAGTATGTCTTTACTATCACATAGGTGAATGCCTTGGTTACTGTGAGCATAAAGATATAGATATCACACCATTAAAAAATGAAATACTTTCTATATTAAATGGAAATGATAAATTACTTATTGATAAAATAAATGAAAAAATAAAAGTAAACTCTGAAAATCTAAACTACGAAGTATGTAAAGAACTAGTAGATGAATTAGGATACATGAAAACAGTATTTAGTAATCAATCTATCGTAGAACTTGATGATAATGTAAATAGAGATGTAATAAATTATTACTTTGATAATGGTTATATAAGTATAGTAATATTTTTTATTAGAAATGGTAAACTAGTAGGCAATAACTATAAAATAATACCAGTTATTAATGATATAAAAGAAACTTTAGAGTATTATATAGCTTCTTTCTATGGTAAAAGAAACATAGTACCAAAAGAAGTAATAGTTCCTGAAATAATAGATTCAGAACTACTTAGTAATATAATAAATACTAAAGCTATCGTAGTTAAAAAAGGTCCTAAAAAGAAATTATTTGATATGGCTTATAATAACGCTAAAGAACAATATGATAAAGAAATAAGACTTATCTATAGTAATGAAGAACTTACTACTAAAGCAAATGATGAACTTAAAGATTTATTAAAACTTGATAATCTTCATATAATCGAAGCTTTTGATAACTCAAACCTATTTGGTACTTTCACAGTATCAGGGATGGTTACATTTATTGATGGACTTCCTTCTAAAAAGAACTATAGAAAGTTTAAACTATCTTTTGATAAGAATGATGATGTCGCATCTATGAAAGAAGTAATTTATAGACGTTATTTTAGAGTTTTAAAAGATAAATTAGTTAAACCAGACTTAATAATCGTAGATGGTGGTACTAATCAAATAAATGCTTGTCTTGATACTCTAGAAAGTCTAGGACTTAATATAAAAGTAATAGGTGTAAAAAAAGATGATCATCATAGCCCAGAAGCAATAGTTGATGGAGATACATTTGATATAATAAATATAGATAAAAGATCAAATGTATTTAGACTACTTAGTAGAATAGATGAAGAAGTACATAGATTTACTATCAATTATCATAAAGAGATAAGAAGTAAAGGAAGCATACAAAGTGTACTTGATAATATAAATGGTTTAGGTGAAGTAAGACGTAAAAAACTAATTAAAAAGTATGGAAGTGTCTCTAAAATAAAAGAAGCAACTGTATATGAACTATCAGAGATAATACCACAAACTGTCGCAGAAGAACTTCACGAATACTTAAAAGAACTAAAATAAGAACTCTACGTAGTTCTTTTATTTTGTATTAAACTATGCTATAATACAAATCAATTTCGATAAGGGGGATATCTATGGAAAAAATCAGTATAAGATTACCATATGTGGAAGATGAAAAATATGCATTGGCAGAAGCAGAAAGCACTGATTTATCACATTTACTAGATAAAGATAGATTTAGGTTTAATGGTTTGTATGATAATACAATAATGTTAATTTATGAAGATCCAAATTATAAAACAAAAGGAAATTTAAGTTTTTATAAAGATCCAAGAGGCTACTTGGATATAGATGAATACAAAACATGGTATGAATATTTGCTTCCAATACTTAAGTTATCAAAAGAAGATTTCGAAAGACTTGCTAAAACAGCTGATAATGATAATATAGTTGAATTTGGCTATTTTCCATCAAAAATGGTCATAAACATAAATGAAGAAGAAAGATTAAGACAATGTAAAAGAAAATTTACTGGAAATAGGTATACTCTTCCAATAAGTAGTTATTACAAAGGCAGAAAAAAAGTAGAAGAAGAAAATAAATTTAAGTTTGTAGCTAAGCGTATTGTGGACTTAGAAAGCTTTCCTGAATATGAAATAGATGGTGAGAGATATATAGAATATAGAGAATGGGGAGGGAAAAAATCTTACTTTTTCAAAGTAAAACCTTTAAGATGGAATATAAATACTGATACAAGAGAATTAATGTGTACAACACTACCAGTAAATGGCATTATATATAATGACTTTTGTGGTATAACAAAAGTATCCTATAACGATAGTTTAGTTCGTAAATACCTTGAAGAAAACTTTTTAAAAGAAGCTATATTAAATCATATAAAAGAAGAAGAAAAAATTCCACCACAAACAAACGAAGTAACTAAGTTATTAAAAGAAATAAGAACTTATAAAGAACAATATCATGGTACAGAAGATATTAATGAAATAATAAGAGATATAATCAAAAAATACAATGAAGATTTAGAAAGTCTAAAATCAAAAAGTGGACTTACATTATATACAGAAAAAGGTCTATATTTAAAATTATTATCTGATTTAAATAGAATACTTGATAAATTAAAAAGAGGATTAGAATCAAGTAAAGAATATTGTGATATATTGAAACTTATAGAAGACTCAATAACTGCTTTAGAAGGACAACAAAAAGAAACAAATAATGAGCTTTTAAAAGATATACAAAAAATAAGCACAGAATTATTACCAAAATTAAGTAATAATTCTAAAAAGCAAGAAGAAATAAAGAAAAGAATATTAAAAGAATTAACAAGTGATAGAGACAAAGTAAAATCATATTTAGAATATATAAATGTATTAAGTAAAGATATCACTTTGAGTACTTCTAAAAATCTAGGATTTAAAACTTTAAGTGAATATGAGACTAGTTTTAGAATAAGATTACATCCAATATTAGAAAGCATATTTCAACTATCACTTGAAGAAGAAAAGCAAGTTTTAATTGATAAAAAAAATGAAGTATTAAGAAAATTAGATTCTAAAAATATTACAAAAGAAGAAGTAAATTATGAACTTTTTAGAATATTAGAAACTCATTATAAAAGTAATTTCAAAGATTGCAGTATAGTTAATACTCTATTAAAAGAAATAAATAGATTAGTAAAAGAACTAAAAAGTTATAGTGTTAGACCAGAACCCGCATTTAATGTTGACATACCAAACGATGATTTAAATGGAATAGTTGAATCTCTAGATACAATCATAACAAATCTTCATAAGATGTTAATTGCCGCTAAAACAGAGCAAAGAAAAGTATTAAGAATAAATAGTTATAAAGTAAATGAAGAACTTTAATTAGCGCTTGTATACTTAAAATAATTGTAATTTAATACTTAAAATGTTATATTAAGATTGTAAGAATAAACTTATAATCTTTTTATTTAGGAGTCACTATGAAACTATTTTTTAAAAAATATAAATTTTATCTAATACCATATATAATATTATTACTAATTCTAACCATAACTTTTATAAATCATAATAATTGGTATAACAAACATATAGAAAGTATAAATGAAATAATAAACGAATGTAAAAGTGAAAACATTAGTATTGAAAGAAAAGAATACTGCGAAAATATTATTAAAAATGCAAACACCAATAAAGATTATTATTATACAGTAAGTGAATTAGAAAGTGGTCTTAATAAAGTATATCCATTTATATTTATTTTTATCTCATTTCCAGTGCTTTATTATGTATGTAATATGTTCAAAAGTAGAGTAGTAAACTATGAATTAACTAGACAAAACTATAAAACATTTAGAAAGAAATTGCTAATGAATTCTTATAAGTCATCTCTATTAATGATAATTATTTATTTAACTATAGTTATTACTTCATATATATATTGTAATGGTTTTATAGCAAGTACTGAATATATACCAAATAATGTATCAAATCCATATACTTTTATATTAATAAATTCATTTAAAATCTTAGTTTTAAGTTTAACATATGTTAATATTTCACTTATAGTTGCAAGACAAAACCATAAATTATATATTTCACTAATCTTATCATTACTTCTATTTTATGGAATAGAGCTTTTATCAGGATACTTCGTAGGTACTTTATTATTAGATCGCGTATTCAATCTTAATATTTCAAATAGTATTTCTATTTATAACTTATTTGTAAATGATTTAACTCATCCTTTAGTACATATTATTTATCCATTATTTATGTTTATATTAACTATATTTATAATGAATTATATGTATAAAAGCAAAGAAAAATTAGTAATAGATTGTGATAAAAATAATTAGGAGGAAAACATGAAAATAGAACTAAAAAACGTAACTAAAGTATTTGATAATGTAGAAATTATTAAAGACGTGTGTGTAATATTTGAAAGTGGTAATATCTATGGTTTACATGGAAGAAATGGTAGTGGTAAAAGTGTTCTTATGAAACTAATATGTGGACTATATGAACCTACTAAAGGAGAGATACTTTATAATGATGTGAATTTAAATCTTAAAGGACTATACCCAGATTCTTTAAGAGCTTCAATAGAAAAGCCAAGTTTCTATCCAGATTTAACAGGTTTTGAAAACTTAAAAGAACTAGCAAAGATACAAAATAAAATAACAGATGAAGACATATTAAAATCATTAGAAATAGTAAACTTAACAACTGAGAAAGATAAAAAATACAGTAAGTATTCTCTAGGTATGAAACAAAAACTAGCTATAGCTCAAGCTATTATGGAACATCCTAATATACTAGTACTTGATGAACCATTTAATGGAATTGAAGATAGTAGTATTGTAAAAATAATAAATTATTTAAAAGAAGAAGCTGAGTCAGGAAAACTAATTATATTTAGTACTCATATAAAAGAAGATTTAAATTCTCTAGCTTCAGTAATTTATCAATTAGATAATGGTACTTTAAAACTAGAAGGTGAAAACCATGAAAATGGAATTTAATTCACTAAAAAGAGCCATCCTAAAAGATAAAACATGGTTAATAATATTACTAATAATAACTATTATCTCATACATTAATTATTACCTAGGTATCCCAGCTAATGGTTTTTTCAAAGATATGAATTACTTTTATATACTTATTGGGTTTCCTGCCTTAAAAGAAACAGACACAATCTATACTTTATTAAATACTTATTTAATTATATATTTCGTTTATTTTACTATTAATTATTTTAATTATGATTTAGAGTATTGTTCTGACAATATAGTTTTAAGGGAGAATCAAAAACACTGGTTTACAAGAAAAACACTAAGTATAATTTTATATGTAATATTTATAAAATTATTACTATTTACACTAATATCCATAATATGTAAATTTGAATATAAAGTATCAATTATTTACTTACTTATAACATTAATTTATCCGTTAACATACTCACTATTAACTATAACACTAGATAATTTATTTAAAAACAATGTAATAGTAATAATACTAAGTATAGTTATATCACTATCATTATTTTTTAAACTAAATATACCAGTAATTTTAATATTTATAGATGTAATACTTTATGGAGTAAACTATATAACTTTTAAATTTAAAAGAATATATAAGCTAAAATACAATTAAGAACTTCAACAGTTCTTTTTTTCTTGCATATTTTTATCTTTAATGTAATAATAAAGTTACAGGTAGGGAGGAATATAAGTGCAAGAATATGATCATCTTTTAGATAGGTTAAATGACTTTCTAAGTTATGTTGAAGTGACAAATACTGAAGATGTAATAAGTGCATATGATTACATTAATTTACTTAGAAGAGAATATAACAAATCTAAAAAAGTAAGTGTATCTGAAAGTTTAGTGGACAGAATTGATAGAGGATATGAATTAATTCAAAGAAGAGAGAATAGAAAGGATAAAATCAAAAGAGAAATTGATTTTATAGAATCAATAGAAGTATTTACTGGTAAAACAATATCTAGAATAAGAATTAAAACAGCTAAAGGTGAATCATTTATATGTAGACATAATGAATCAAAAGAAATGTTTATGACAGGAATGAAATTAAATTATGCATTTGTAGCTAGATACCTAGATGAATTTAATAGATTGTTTGACGATTCAGAAAGATATCTAAAGAGTCACAAAGATGAGTTCACTGATGTATATCAAGGTACTGAAGTATCTATGTTTACAGATGGAAACATGAATGTAGAAGTAACATACGATAGTGAAAATGGTGTCACATACAAAATAGGTATGGAAAACGATACAAATAAAACAGTAGATAAAGAATGGCTAACAAGACCATCAATAAGAAGTATGATCTCAGAAAGAGAAAATAAAATCTTAAAAAGAATACCAGTAGATGTTAAAAGTTTAGGTCCACTCGGAACTAAAGTAACAGAAAGATACACTCATGCATATAAGCAAATGCAGTTAAACAAAAAGATGTACGCACAATAAAAAAACTAAAAAATAAGATAAATAAACTTTTATTTATCTTTTAATTTATGTATAATATTTCATGAGGAGAAACTAGTATGAAGAAAATATCATTATATCCAGCCGATATATATCAAGTAGTTGATAAAAGTTTGTTAAATGAACATGATAAACTAATTTTAAACATGCTTTATATGCCTATAATTGGA
The DNA here is from genome assembly GCA_902492325.1 of uncultured Clostridium sp. Classification (GTDB taxonomy): domain Bacteria; phylum Bacillota_I; class Bacilli_A; order RF39; family UBA660; genus CAG-1000. Next base: position 289,619 of record CABULC010000001.1, on the reverse strand, counting down.
TATACTGCGGTTACTTTATACTTAAAACTTCAAACTGAAACAAAAAATACTTTTATATCAAGTGAACTTACTCATCATCATTTAATGACAAGTATGACTTTATCGCTTGATAATATTAAAGAAGCACGTCTTCGCTTAGAAGGAATAGGTCTTTTAAAAACATACTATCACGAAGGTGAAATAGGAAGTTATGTTTATGAACTTTATAGTCCTGTATCAGCCCAAGAATTCTTTAGTCATCCAATATTTAATGTAGTCTTATACAATAATGTTGGTAAAAACGAATATAATAGACTTTATGACTATTTTAAACTACCACATATGTCACTAAGAGATTATGAAGACATTACAGTATCATTTGATTCAGTATTTAAAAGTAGAAATTATACAGCATTGGAAATAGATACAGATGAAGTGGTATCTAAAAATAAATTAATGCTTAAATTTGAACTTGATTACGACTTTGATTTAATGGTATCTAGTTTGCCTAAAGAGATGTTTAACGAAAAATGCCTTAATAAATCAATGAAAGAACTAATAACAAATTTATCTTTTCTTTATGAAGTAGATCCAGTGAATATGGCTGATTTAGTAAGAGCATCACTTAATGAAAAAGGAAATATTGATAAAGAAGAATTAAGAAAAAATGTAAGAAAATATTATCAATTTAATAATGATAATAGACTTCCAAGTTTATTATTCAAAAGTCAACCTGAATACTTAAAAAGCGCTAGTGGGGACAATAGTAAAAAAGGTAGAATTATCAAAGTATTTGAAAGCCATTCACCGTATGAATTTTTAAAAGCAAAATATAAAGGTGCTAAACCGACTGATAGAGATATGAAAATATTAGAATCTCTACTTATAGATTTGAAGCTTAATCCAGGAGTAGTAAATGTTCTTATAGACTACACTTTAAAAACAAATAATAATAAATTAGTTAAAAACTATGTGGAAACTATCGCAGGTCAATGGAAGAGAAGTGGAGTAGAGACAGCTGAAGAAGCAATGAACCTAGCCGAAAAAGAACATAAGAAAAAATATAAGAAAGATGACAAACCAAAAAGCAAAGTAATGCCAAGTTGGTTTAATGAAAAAATAGAATCAGAATCATCAGACTCTGAAAGTGATGCAGAATTTAAAAATTTTATAGAGGAGTTTAGAAAATGATCAAAGGAAATAGTTTTATTAAAAAAGGTAAAAAAGCAATACAAGATGACTTAAGACGTGAATTTGTTCTTGCTAGTAAAGATGAAACATTTACTAAACTTTGTGCAAGATTAAAATGTGATGAAAAAGTTTTAATGAAATACACTTCTAAATTAGAAACAACAGTATGTGAACTTAAAAATTGTTCAAAATGTAAAGGCTTAGATAAATGTAAAAATGAAATAGAAGGACATGTATATTATCCAACAGTTAGAAAAGATTATATAGAATTTAGTTATAAAGCATGCAAATATTTTAAAGAAAATAAGATCAAAAATACAACAACATTCTTTGAAACACCAAAAGTACTTATGACAGCATCTTTAAGTGATTTAGTTACTGAAAAAGAAAGAGCAAGTATATTAAAATATATAAAAGATTTTCTAAAAAAGAAGATGAATAACGAACCAGTAAAAGGATTATACTTAAGTGGTTCATTTGGAAGTGGAAAATCATATATACTAAGTGCATTATTAAATGAACTATCAAATAAAGGTTTTAGAACAGTAAATGTTTATTATCCATCACTATTAAAAAGATTAAAAGCATCATTTAATGAATATAACTATGACGACGTGCTAGATGAAATAATGACAAGTGATATACTTTTAATAGATGATATTGGAGCTGAAAATAATAGCGCTTGGGCAAGAGATGAAGTATTAGGAACCATTCTTCAATATAGAATGGATAATGATTTAACAACATTTTTCACTTCAAATTTTAATATAGATGAACTAGAAAGTGTCCTATCAGAAACATCAAAAGGAACTGATGAAATAAAAGCAAGAAGAATAATTGAAAGAATAAAGTATTTAACTGAAGAACAAACATTAATAAGTGGAAATAAAAGAAAATAAACAAATTAAGAACGTCAAAGTATATATTTATGACGTTTTTTAGCTGAAAAAATAGACGAAGATTGACAAAATGTCCATTTTTTGATATAATATGTGCATCATTAAGGGGGGATATCGATGGAAAATGTAATTATAGCATTAATTGTTGCTCAGTTATTATCAACAGCATATGGCTTAGCAGTAATAGGTTCAGTAAAGCCAATAATCGAGAAGAAACTTGAAGATCAAGGATATGTTTTAAAAAATAAAAATAGTATGTATAAATTTAATGAAGGATTAGGAAACTTCTTTAGAGGATTTATACCTTTCTATTATGCTTTAAAAGCAATATCATTAGTTCAAGGAAAAGACCCTATTGATAGAGCTGTTAAAAATGAAATTGAAAATGGTGAATACATAACAAGAGAAGAAAAACAAGCAATCAAGGAAAGAGAAGAATTTTTAAAAAATGCATCATTAGCAAAACCAATGGAACCTCAAATTGTATTTGAAAAACCTGAAAAATACGTTGCTCGTAAAAATGATTACACTCTTTATGATTCATATGAAACACCAATTGAATATATAACACGTGAAACAACTACTGATGAAACATTAGACATTACACCATATATGGCAAAAGAAGTAGAAAAACCTAAATACATAGAAAAAGAAGTAACTAAAAGTGATATAGCAAAAGCTATAGCAGAATTAGATGCATTTGAACTAGAAACTTTAGGAGAAAAAATTGAATCTTTAGCAGCAGTAAAGAAAAGAAATAAAACATTAAGATTAAAAGATGTTGCTTAAGTGAAAAAATTGTGTTAACATTAACTTATAAATTAATTAATTGGACGAGATTATTAATTATATTAGCATAGAGAATTAGTGGATGGTGAAAACTAAGTAATAGATTAATAATTACTACCAATCATATGAGGTTAATAACCTACGAGCTGTTTTCGTTACAAAACATAACAAGTTAAATAAAGGGATGGTACCGTCTATTAAAGACTCCTTACTATTCCTTTTTTTGTTTTATAAGGGAGGGTTAATATGAAATATGAAACAATAACGTTATCAAAGTTTTTATCAAGAACACTAGGCCTAGGAGGGTCTGACTTAAAAAAAATATCACATCTAGATGCTAAAATATTATTTCCACAACTAAAAAGAAGTACATTTGAATATGTAAATAAGCATCCGGAAGAAATAACCCGTGGAAAAATATTGATGGTTAGTGATGGTAGAACTGTGATACCTTATTATGTCCCAACCTTAGAAACAAAACTTGATTTTTACGAAGTTAAAATAGAACGTGAAGAACCAAGAAAAATAAATGATGAAAGATATGACTATACAGCAATGAGTATATATGAATTAAAACAATTATTAAATACTAGATTTAATTCATATAGAAATAGTAGAGAAGCAAGAAGAGAACTAGAGAAAAGGGGAATAGTTCTTACAAAAAAATACAATAGAAACGAAATAAAAAGAATGAAGGAAGATGAAGAATAATGAAAGAAATTAAAAATGATGAAAGATTAAATATGTTAAATCATAGCTGTGCTCATCTTTTAGCACATGCAGTAAAACATATATATCCACAAGCAAAGTTTTGGGTTGGACCAGTTATTGATGAAGGATTCTATTATGATATAGATCTAGGTGATGTATCATTAACTGATGAAGATTTACCTAAAATTGAAAAAGAAATGAAAAAAATATCAAAAGATAATAAACTAATCAAAAGAATTGAGTTATCTAAAGAAGAAGCACTTGAAATGTTTAAAGATGACCCATATAAAATAGATTTAATTAGCAGAATGGATGAACATGAACAAGTAATATCTGCATATAGACAAGAAGACTTTATAGATTTATGTAGAGGCCCACACGTTAACTCAACTAAAGAAATTAAATACTTTAAGTTATTAAAAGTTAGTGGAGCTTACTGGAAAGGTGACTCTAAAAATAAAATGCTTCAAAGAGTATATGGAGTATGCTTTGAAAATGAAGAAGATTTAAATGAATATATCGAATACTTAGAAGATTGTAAAAATAGAGATCACAGAAAAATAGGAAAAGAAATGGAACTATTCATGTCTGATGACCTAGTAGGACGTGGCCTTCCTATGTACTTACCAAATGGATATATTATTTGGCAAGAATTAGAAGATTACATTAAAACAAAAGAAAGAAAATTAGGTTACTTACATGTATTAACTCCATGTGTTGGAACAGTAAATTTATACAAAACTTCTGGACACTGGGATCACTACAAAGAAAATATGTTCCCAGCTATGCAAGTAGATGAAGAAACATTTGTATTAAGACCAATGAACTGTCCACATCATATGATGATTTATTCAAATAAATTACATTCATATAAAGATTTACCAATTAGAATAGGTGAAATAGCTCATGACTTTAGATATGAAGCATCAGGTGCTGTAAAAGGTATTGAAAGAGGAAGACACTTCTGTCAAAACGATGCTCACTTATTCGTAACACCAGAACAAATCAAATCAGAATTCAAGAGTGTAGTAGATTTAATATTTGATGTATATAAAGACTTCGGTATCACTGATTATAGATGCGTTTTATCCCTAAGAGATCCAGAAGATAAAGAAAAATATCATCAAGATGATGAAATGTGGAATAAAGCAGAAAATGAACTACGTGAAGTATTAAATGAACTTGGAATTGAATATACTGAAGAAATAGGTGAAGCAGCATTCTATGGACCTAAATTAGACGTTAATGTACGTCCAGCAGTAGGAAACGAATACACATTATCTACTTGCCAATTAGACTTCTGCTTACCAGCCAAATTTGATTTAAAATACGTAGATAAAGATGGAGAAAAGAAAACACCAGTAGTTCTTCATAGAGCTATCTTAGGCTCACTAGATAGATTTATGGCATACATCCTAGAAGAAACTAAAGGTGCACTTCCATTATGGTTAGCTCCAGAACAAGTAAATATTATTCCAGTTAATATGGAATATCATCTAGATTATTGTAAGAAAATATTTGATATATTAAATAATGAAAATATAAGAGTTAAATTAGATGATAGAGATGAAAAATTAAATTACAAAATGAGAGAAAGCGTTCTTTCTAAAGTTCCATATACTCTAATTTTAGGAGATAAAGAAAGAGATGCTGAAACTATCAGTTATCGTCTTCGTGGTTCTAATGAAACTCATACATTAAAAATAGATGAATTCATAGAAAAACTACATAATGAAATTAAAAATAAAGAGTAGAAATACTCTTTATTTAAATTATTTAAAATTTAATAATAAAATATTAATATATAAATTAGTAAAATAACATACTTTTTAAGGCATATAAGAAGCAAAAATTAAAAAGACAATTAACTAATCACAAATCATTAAAAGTCCCTAAAATAACTTATATTTGACTTTTTCTAAAAAATATGCTATAATCTATATACAAATCATTAAGGGGGGTTTTGATGATTATGAAAGGTAGATTTATTTTAGATTATTTGGATGAGAATAACTTCAAGAAATTAGAAAGAAGTTTAAAAAAATACAACATGGTTGCTTATAAGAAATTAATGTTTGATTTTTATCCTAAATTAAGAAGCGGTGAATTCGTTGGAGAATTAGTTTCAATTAATAAACATGAACAAACTGAAACTTATGATTTAAGATTACCAACTGACTCATTATTTGTAAAAGTATATGGTGAAGTTAAATTAAACTATACTGTATATAAAAATAATAATATAGTTATGTTAAATAATTTAGAACCTAAAGATATATTATTAGATGGTCATAAATCAGAATTAACTGCTTATAAAGGAATAATGATTTCTAAAGCAAATGCTCAAAAAGAAATGTTCAAAATCGATTTATTATGTAGATTAGAAGGAAGAGAGTAGTCCTTCTTTTTTATTTGTTAAAAAAAGAAATAGCTATTTACTAGCTATTTCTTTATATTTGTTTTCAAGTACATATATGTCTTTACTACTCATAAATAAAAGTACTGCATTAGTATCCTTATATGGAAGTAATTTATCTACTTCTTCAAGTGAAATATATTCACCATTTTTAAGATCTTTTATTATATCCATACAAGATACGCCATCATATCCATTTTCTTTTCTATCTTCCCCAATATCAAGTACAAATGCTTTATCAGCAAGATTAAGTGCATCAGCAAATTCTTTATGAAAATATTGAACTCTTGATCTAGTATGCGCTTTAAATAGAGCAACTATCTCTCTATCTGGATATTTCTTACGTGCTGCTTCAATTGTAACTTTAACTTCAGTTGGATGATGAGCATAATCATCGATTAATATATTATTTCTAAATTTTTCTTCGATAAATCTTCTCTTAGCATGTTCAATCTTACGTACTTGTTTTTTAACTTCATCTTTAGGCAAATTTTCAAGATAGCATACAGTAATTACACCAAGAACATTTAATAATAGATGATCTCCTACAAAAGGGAAGGTATATGTATCATATAATTCTCCTTTGATATACACATCAGCCTTAGTAGTTTCTTCATCATGACTAATATTTTTAACAGCAACATCATTATCTTCATTAAATCCATAATAGTAAACTGGTTTATCAGTTTTAACTTTTCTATTATTAATGTCATCGCCACACATTATAACTGCCTTACGAGTCTTACTTACAAATTCAGTAAATGCATCCATAACATCATCTAAATCTTTATAATAATCTGTATGATCAAGTTCAATATTAGTTACAATAGTGTAATATGGATTATAAGCTAAGAAATGTCTTTTATATTCACATGCTTCAAGAGCAAAATATTTATTTCCCTTTTTAGCAAATCCAGTTCCATCTCCAATTAGATAATTAACTCCAAATGGTTCTAATACTGTTTTCATCATAGTAGTTGTAGTAGTCTTACCATGACAACCACATACAGCAACTAATTTAGTATCATTAGTTATTTCAGCTATCATTTCTTGATATGTAAATATTTTAAGTCCAAGTTCGTGTGCTTTTTTAACTTCAGGATGTTCATCATTAAATGCATTTCCTTGAACAACAATCATATCCTTTGTAATCATGTCAGGATTAAATTCATGAAAAGGAATCCCTTTTTCAATAAGACCAGCTTCAGTAAAGAAATGATCTGGTTTATCGCTTCCTGTAACTTTATATCCTAAATCATGCATTATTTGAGCAAGAGAGCTCATACCGCTTCCTTTAATTCCTATAAAATAATAAATCATTTAAAATCACCTACAATAAATTATACTATAATTAAAACAAAAAAAGTATAATACTTTACATACTTTACACAATATAAAAAGAGAAACATTTCATTTCTCTTTAATTGCAATAAAAAATGGTGCAGGTGAAGGGACTTGAACCCCCATGGATTGCTCCGCTAGATCCTAAGTCTAGTGCGTCTGCCAATTTCGCCACACCTGCATCATTAGTGGTGGACCTCGTAGGACTCGAACCTACAACCGCCCGGTTATGAGCCGGATGCTCTAACCAATTGAGCTAGAGGTCCACGACTACTTAATAATAGCATAAAAGAAATTTAATTTCAATAACTTTTTTTAAAAAATAGTTTAAAATTCTATTATTTGTGTTATATTATATATATAAATAACATAAAGAGAGGTAGATTATGATAATTCTTAACTATAAAAATCAATTATATAAGTACTTTCTATATATTTCAGCTTTGCTTGTTACTCTCTTTATAATAGTAAATGTTTTTTATAAAGAACCAGCTAAAGATTTAAAAGATGTAAAAACATCAACAATAACATATAAAGATGAATTAACTGAAGTAAATGTTGAATACCCAAGATTTAAAGATGATAAAATAAATAAATTAATAACAGATATAATTTATGATTATGTAAAAGAATTCAAAAAATTTGATACAGTTCAAAAATCATTAATTATGGATTATAAATTATATTATTTTGATAACTATGTAAATATAACATTTAATATTGAAAATACATTAGAAAAAGCAAAGAATAAAAATATATTATTAAATCTAAAGAATAAAGAAATTTCTTATATATCAAGTGTATATGATAAAGAATACCTGGAAAATGAAATAAATGAAATAGTTTATTACAAATATCAAACAGATGTATATGAAAAAATAAAAGAATCAAATATAAATAATAATACTTATATAATAGATGAAAACAAAATAGAAGTTTATTTTAATAATATAAATTTTGAAAATCTAGATTATATACCATATATAATAATACCTCTAACAGAAGACACATTTAATGAAGATGAAGTACCAGATGAAAATAAAAAATATATAGCATTTACTTTTGATGATGGGCCAAGTAAATATACAAAAGAATTATTAAAAACATTAGAATTAAATGATTCAACTGCAACATTCTTTATGTTAGGAAACAGAATGAAGTATAATGAAGAGATTGTAAAAGAAGTATATAAATCATCTTCTGAAGTCGCATCACACACATATTCTCATAAGAATCTTAATAAATTAAGTAAAGATGATATATTAAAAGAAATAAATTCAACTTCTATAATATTTAATAAAATAACAAACGATAATATTAAATATATAAGACCACCATATGGTAATTATAACGACACTGTTAAATCAACTAATTTTCCAATTATATTATGGAACATAGATCCAAAAGATTGGTTAGTAAAAGATAGTACAAAAGTATATAACTCAGTTTTAAAGCACGCTTGTGATGGATGCATAGTATTAATGCATGACTTATATCCAACAACAATTGAAGCTGTAAAAATGCTAATACCTAAACTAAATAGTATGGGTTACGAGATAGTAAGTATATCAGATTTAGCAAAATATAAGAATTATGACTTAAAAAATGGAGAAATTATTAGAAAAATAAAATAAAAGTATTTCATTTTTAAAAATAGTATGTTATAATGAATAACGTTGAACCGGAAGATTAATTCATTAATTTAATGGTCAACACTTGGACCGCTAGCTCAGCTGGTAGAGCAATCGACTCTTAATCGATGGGTCTAGGGTTCGAATCCCTAGCGGTCCACCATTTAGAATATAACCTGTTTTACAGGTTTTTATTTTGCTAAAAATATAGTATAATTTATATGGTGAAAAGTATGGTTTATATATGTATATCTATATTCTTATTAGCATTAACACTAATATTACTTAAAAAATTAAAGAAAAGTAAAAAGAAAATAATACTAATAATAGTATTATCAATTCTAACTGTTTCATTTGGTGTTATAGGATTTATTAAAGAAACTGAAAGTGAAGACTGCTGCGAATGCAGAGATTGTAAAAACTGTGATATATGCTGTAGCTGTAAATATCCATATTACTACAAATGATAAATATAATTTATGTTCCCTAAAAATATAAATATAATATATTGGAGGAACTAAATGATACTAAAGAAAATACATAAAAAAAGCAAAGATATAATAAATAATATAAAAAATAAAATAAAAGAAGGATAAAACCTTCTTTTTAAATTAACTTAATAAAGCAGATATTACGATAGAAAATAAACTACCTACCATAACTAAAAGCATAATCCATGCTACTATCTTTTTTCCAAGTCCTTTATTACTTTTTTTCTTTGCCATAATTAAATACCTCATTAAAATTATAATATAAAAGTAATAAAAAATAAAGATTTAAATATAATTTAATATGAAAATAATAAATAGTAAGATATTTAAAATATTAGTAGTAACTCTAGTAATAGGTTTTGTAATAGGAATAATTAGCTTTATATTTATGGATAAAAGTTCATTACAAAGTAGTATCATTAATTATATTAATCTAATAAAAAATGATAACTACAATTATACCAACGGACTTATCTTATCAATAATATCTAATATAAAATATAGTAGTATTATATGGATATCAGGAATAATATTCTTTTGTTCACTAGTTATACCATTAATAATCATTTATAGAGGTATATCACTTAGTTTAACCATATCTACTATTATTTATACTTATAAATTAAAAGGTGCTTTATATGCCTTAATAATAGTATTTCCGACTATATTAAATGAAATAATATTTTTATTCTTAAGTTATTATAGTATAAACTTCAGTATTAAATGTTTTAATACAATTAAAAACAATAAAGACATCAATTTAAGATCATTTATTAAAAATTATTTCTATATATTTCTAATACTATCACTATTGCTCATAATTAGTAGCCTAATTGAGATATATTTATGTTCAAATATCATTAAATTTGTAGTATAATGTTGATATCGAAAGGGATGTATATTTATGAAAGTAGTAGTAGGAATAAGCGGAGGAGTAGATTCAGCAGTATCAGCATTATTATTAAAACAAGAAGGATATGAAGTAGTTGGTCTATTTATGAAAAATTGGGACTCTAATATCAATAATGATAAAGAAGGTATAACGGATGGAGTTTGCCCTCAAGAATTAGATTATAGAGATGCGAAAGCTGTATGTGATGAACTTTGTATACCACTTTATAGAGTAGATTTTATTAAAGAATACTGGGATGATGTATTTAAATATTTTCTAGATGAATTAGAAAAAGGTAGAACTCCAAATCCTGATATTATGTGTAATAAATATATAAAGTTTGATTTATTCAAAAAAGAAGCTAAAAAACTAGGAGCAGACAAAATAGCTACTGGTCACTACGCACGTATAAAAGGTAATAGACTTTTAAGAGGAGTAGACAATAATAAAGATCAAACATATTTTTTAAGTCAAGTGTCTCCTGAACAATTAAAGGATGTATTATTTCCAATAGGACATTTAACTAAACCAGAAGTACGTGAACTTGCTAAAGAATATAATTTACCAGTCGCAGATAAAAAAGATTCAACAGGTATTTGTTTCATCGGAGAACGCCATTATCAACAATTTGTTTCTAACTATTTAAAAGGAAAAGATGGAGATATTATAGATGTAGAAACAGGAAAAAAAGTTGGTACTCATCATGGACTTATGAACTATACAATTGGTCAAAGACGTAATGTAGGACTTTCAGGAGATCAAGAAAGACACTATGTATGCGGTAAAGATTCTAAAACAAATACGCTTTATATTGCATACGGAAGTGACTCTAAATACTTACTTTCTGACGAAGCCCTAATAGAAGATGTTAACTTTATATCAGATAAACATCCAACATTCGCAACAGCAAAATTTAGATACAGAAGTGAAGATATTCCAGTAACAATCGAATACTTAGAAAACAATCAAATAAGAGTAAAATATGTAGATGGTAAAGCAGTAACTCCAGGACAAGCATGTGTTATATATCTAGGAGAACAATGCTTAATGGGTGGTATTATTAAACAAGTATTCAAAGATGGAAAAGATATTTGGTATTTAAAATAGTGATAAGACAAACATATGAATTAATTAATCTAAAAAAGCTAGAAAATAACGTAAAAACAATAGTTAATTCATCTTCAAATTACAAATACCATATCGCAGTAGTAAAAGCAAATTGCTACGGACTTGGTATTAAATGTGTAAAAAGTATATTGCTAGGTGGTGCAAACTATCTAGCAGTTTCTTCTTTAGAAGAAGCATTAAAAATAAGAAAGATAACAAACACTAGAATACTTGTTTTAGAACCAATAGATACAAAATATATAGATAAAGCATATAAAAATAATATAACACTAACTATCTCATCATTAGAATATCTAAATAAAGTTAAAAATAAAGAATTTACTTGTCATTTAAAAATAAATACTGGTATGAATAGACTTGGTATCAGTAGTAATAAAGAATTAAATGAAGTATATAAAATTATTAAAGAATCAAATATTAAATTAGAAGGAATATATACTCATATATATAAAAGTGGTGACAAAATACTTACTGAAAAACAATTTAAATGTTTTGAGAGTATTACAAAAGATATAGATTTAAATAAATTTGAAATAGTTCATATTCCAAATAGTGAAACAATAACTAACTATAAAAAGAAAGATTATGTAAATGGTTGCAGAATGGGTATTATAATGTATGGATTTAGTAATAATCTAAATTTAGAATCTATTTTCACTTTAAAATCAAAAATAATTGAAATAAAACATATCAAAGATGGAGATACAGTTGGTTATGATGGTAACTATAAAACAACAAAAGATGAACTAATCGGAATAGTACCTATCGGATATGCAGATGGAATAATAAGAAAAAATACTGGAAGATATGTTTATATAAATAACAATAGATATCAAATAATTGGTAATATATGTATGGATATGCTATTTATTTTAATTGATAATAAAGTAAAACTAAATGATGAAGTCTTAATTATAAAAGATAACAATCATATAAATGAAATAGCTAATCACTTAGACACCATTAATTATGAAGTTATGTGTGATGTAAGTTCAAGAGTAGAAAGAAAATATACCGAAAGATAACATTTGTTATCTTTTTTCTTTGTGATATAATGTTTATAGAATAAAGGAGAACATATGAACAAAGTAATAATTATAGGATGTGGAAATGTAGGTATGAGTTATGCTTTTTCACTATTAAACCAAAATACAAATGTAAATGAACTCGTATTAATTGATATTAATAAAGATAGAATCATTGGAGAAGTAATGGATTTAAATCACTGTTTAGCATTTAGTCCTTCTAAAATAGATATAAGAGTTGGAGATTATTCTGATTGTAGAGATGCCAAACTTATAGTAATCGCCGCAGGTGCTAATCAAAATCCAGGTGAAACAAGAATGGATTTAATAAATAAAAACTCTAAAATATTTAAGTCAATCATAACAGAAGTAATGAAAAATAATTTTAAAGGTTACTTTCTAGTCGCAACAAACCCACTTGATATAATGACATATATAACATATAAATATTCAGGAATGACACCAAATAAAGTTATTGGATCAGGTACAAGTTTAGATACAGCAAGACTAAGATATATAGTTGGTGAAAAAGTAGGAATCAATCCAAAAAGTATTCATACATACGTTATTGGCGAACATGGAGACTCAGAATTCGTATTATGGAGTTCAGCATTAATAGGTAGTGAAAAAATAGATAAATATCTAACACAAGATGAAATGATAAAAATAGAAGATGACGTAAGAAATGCAGCATACGAGATAATAGATAGAAAAGGTGCTACATACTATGGAATCGCAATGTGTCTTACAAGAATAACAAATGCAATATTAAATAATGAAAACACAATTATAACAGTATCTAGCTATGATGAAGAAAATAATATATACTTTAGTACTCCAAGCGTTATTAGTAGAGATGGAGCAACTAAAAAAATGAAAATAGAATTAAATAATGAAGAACAAGAAAAACTTGAAAATTCTATAAACGTTATAAAAGATGCAATAAAAAGAATTGAAGAATAAAAATAACTATAATTTTAATAAAAATATGATATAATTTTCGTAGTATAAAAAATAGGAAGAGGTAATAAAATGGATATACAAGAAATTTCAGAAGAAATAAAAGTTAGAAATTCATCGTTAGATAGTATTACACCAAACTTTGATAATAGTGAATTTACTGATATAAAGTTAGAAGAAACAACAAATGAAAATAAGAAAATCATTAATCCACAATATGACTATTCAAACATAGTACCAGATAAAGAGCATATTAAAATATTAGTCCAATATTGTTTTGCTGTTTATAATCAATTATTAAAACTTTTCGAAGAAAATGAAAAGAAAAATGAAAGATTAAAACCAGAATATAAAAATTATGAATATAAAAAACATTATGAAACTGGAATTGAAATTATTTCTAAAGAAAGAGCAAAAGCAGGTGAATTTACAGGGACAATGTTTACATTCAAAGATTATAAAACATTTGTAGATTATATGGATAGAAAACCAAAACTTAATTCATTAAAAATAAGTTTAAATCTATCATTTAAAAGAGGACAAGAATATGAAAACACAGAACATTTAAATTCATTCAAAATATCATTTGAACCATATAACATAACTTTCACCAGAAAATCTAACTGTGAAGACGAAAGTATGGATCAAATAGAACAATATATTAAATCAGTATTAGATAGATTTAATATACAAGATACTATATTCTATAGTAAATAATGGAGGAAAATCATGTATTATGACACAATAAAATGCGAAAATAAAATAATAACAAGCGAAGCATTAATGGAAATAATTCAAATGATGAATGAAACATTAAAAAAATATGAAAAAATCGCAGAACAAGAAAAAATTCAAAATCAAATGCTTGAAAGTAAATATCAAGAATATACATATAAATATACTACAAGCAAATTAACTTTTAATATTAATTTTAATGATAACACTGATATACATATAGATAGATACGAAACATTCTCAGGTATTTATTATAGTAGACTTTCTGAAATAAAAAGTATTGATATTAAAATGTATGCATTTTATGACACTAAAAAAGAAAATGAGCGAGCAGTAAGTTATAGTCAATCAATAAATATATATGTAAATAATAAAAAGATGGATATATCAATAAATCTAAAAAGTGAAGATCCAAAATTTGATAATGTATATAATAAAATAAAAGAAAAAATATTAACTGCACCTGAAAAATACGATTTTATAGTAAGAAACAAAAGCAAAATTACAAATACAGTAGCTATAGCAACAGGAGCAATACCAGGAATTATAATAGCTGCATTATTCTTATTTATTCCTGAAGTTAATAAAGTATTTTTAAAAGGAATTGTAGTTTATCCATTAGTAGCAGCATTCTTAATGTATTTTATTGGAAGTATCATTGCTAATGCAAAACTAGATAAATATTATGAACCTCTTATGCCAGATAAAAAATATGCTGGATATGATACAACTAATCATAAAAGTGTTTATAAAGATGATGTAGATACATTTGTAAATACAAGTGATATACTAATTGGAAATAAAGTAAATAATTTAACATATAGAGAGAAAATACAAGAGATTTATAATAAATATAAAGTCAGAGTATTACCAATGCTATTAGCACTTACAGGTATTTCTATTATAGTAATAGTAGTTGGACTATTAATTGAATTTTAAAAAACACTATAAAAGTGTTTTTTGTTTTATAATAAAAAAATCAAAATAATCTAATTCTATCATTGACAATCAAGTGTAAAGTGTTATACAATTAATGTGTAGAGTAGAGGAGTGATTAGACAGATGAAAGAATTAAACAAGTTGTTAGGTGAAATAGGAATTTCTAAAGTTAAATTAGCTAAATATTTAGGTGTTTCTAGAC
Organism: uncultured Clostridium sp.; assembly: GCA_902492325.1. Taxonomy (GTDB): domain Bacteria; phylum Bacillota_I; class Bacilli_A; order RF39; family UBA660; genus CAG-1000. Next base: position 274,290 of record CABULC010000001.1, on the reverse strand, counting down.
AAATGATATATAACTACCTAGAATTAGATTCACTAAATAAATGGCCGCAAGAAAAAAGATTATTATTATTAAAATTATTAGATATAGAAGATGGTAGCGATAAAGCTATTAAAAGTATTAAAGTTACAAGTGAATATTTAGAGAATGTAGAAGCAAGATTAAATCAAAATGTAAAAGATCCAAATAATCAAGTATTTAATTATAAGAATCTTACTAAGGAAGAACAAGAATTATTAAATGATTTAATATTCTTAATTAAAGAAAAATTCACAGAAGAAAAAACTAAGGATACATATTATACATTCTTATATTTATATCATGTACTTCAATCACTTGAGAATGTACAAGAAATTAAATATATCTTTGCATATCTTTCTAAAAAAACTGGATTTACTAATCCAAATGAATTTAAATTTAATGAAACCAAACAATTCATATTAGAAAGTATTATATTCACTGCATTTAACTTATATAATAATGGTGGAGCTTCTAGGTCTAAATTAACTGAATCACACAATAGATTCGTTCAAGAAATTGAAAACGATAAAGAAGAAAAACTTAGTAGAACTCAACAACTAAATACAGTTAAAATTCAAGCATTAAAAGAACTAGGATATACTGAAATTAATAAAGATAATGCATCAGAAGTTCTAAATAGAATGGCTGAAATAGAATCTAGAAAAGTTTGATATTAAGAGCATCTAAATGATGCTTTTTTGTTGTAATTAGAAGCAGAGTAGAGGAGTAATATCAATAGAAATTGTAAAATTATAATTACATAATAAAAAATAATTCAATTTATAAATGGTTATAAAATTAGTATTTTGAATATTTTGCTTTTCTTATAAAAGAAATTCTTAAATTAATTTTGATTCTAAATAATTCAATAGAAACTTTCATTGTAAACACCTCAATCAAATATCCAATATTTCTTGATAAAACATATAATTCTACGATATAATATTAATATAATTATAACATTCCTCAAGAGAAAAATCAACTTCTAATAATATATGTTATGTTAACTTCTATATAATTAAAAAATATATTTGAATATAAATAACTATAAATTATGTAGTTATTTTTTATTTTAAATGCAGTCATTATCAAATAAAAATATCGCGATATTCTTTTATCAATTTATAAATTAAATTCTAATTAATTTAAATAATTAATCAAATATGTAGTTATTTTTTAATATAATCAATTATAATCAATCATTCATATATTAATATGTTTCATAAAACGCATCGACAATTGAAAATCTATATAATTCTCCACCTCAATTAAAAAATTAAAAATTAGTTTCACGTACACATATATATCCTTATTATATTTAATTAAAATAAGATATACGTGTTATACATAAAAAATTTAGAATTCACAGAACGCATCGAGAAAATAAAAGATGAGTAATTCTCCACCTCGATTCATTTCATTGCAAATTAAAAATCAATTAATAATAACATAAACATTAAAATATACTAAAATTCAATTTTAAATTTTGAATAGGGGTCCCCTATTATTTTTTTTTAGATTAATAGGGCGATACAAAAAATTAAAGTAGAACTTATTAATCCATAAATCATATAATTAAATTTCTTATATTTTTTTATTTCTTTTAATATATCATTTAAAGACAAACTAATCATTAATCCAGCAACAAAAGTAAGTACAATTGCTAACATATTTTCATTAATATAGTCTTTAATTATAAAATAAGCTATAAGAGCCCCTATCGGTTCTGATAATCCAGAAAGTAGGGTGTATAAAAATGTCTTCCACTTCCCTACACCACTATAATATAATGGTATACTAATAGCAATTCCTTCAGGTATATTATGAAGCATAATCGCAATACAAAGCTTAATTCCGATATTAGCATTTGTAACAGCGCCAATAAACACTGCTATACCCTCAGGAAAATTATGTAAAATTAAAGATATCATACTAAGTACACCAATCTTATATAAAGATGAATCATTGTTTTTAATTTTATCATTGATTATTCTTACTGTTTGATAGCCAAGAAAAAAGGTTAAAACAAAAATTGTAATTCCAAAATATACTCCATAATTATTAATAATAGTTATAAAACTAGAAGGTATAAGATCAAAAATAGAAATAAGTACCATTATACCTAATGAAAAAGAAAGAGAAAAAACTATAAACTCCCCTACTTTCTTTACTTTTAAAAAAATAAATATACTTCCTAACACTGTAGAAAGCCCAGCAATAAAAGATAAAAATAATGGAAATATGCTACTATTCATATTTAATAATATTTTAATAATATTTTTTTATTCTTCTAAGCCAATTATTTCCATAAAAGAAATACATATTAAAGAGTTTACTTGCCATAATAATAACAGGTGGTGATTAAAGTGGCTAACGCTAGAAATAATTCTAGATGTAAATCTAATGCTAGAAACAATGCAAGTTCTAGAGCAAGATCAAACGCTAGAAGTAATGCAAGAAGCAATTCTAGATGTAAATCAAATTCTAGAAGTCGCTAGTATGCATAAAAAGATATTCTATTTTGAATATCTTTTTTTATGTGATATAATCAATATGATAGGATGTGTCGTATGAGGAAAACATTACCATATATTTTACTTATTATGTTTTTAATATGCTTTATTGCTTCTTATTATGGCTTTAAATATAGAAATCATTATACACCCGCTATACCAACCGTAACAGCAGTAAAAATAAGTGATAATGTAGTCGAGGTCAAATATCAAGTTGAAGAATATAAAAAAGACAAAGATATGTTTTGCCTTAAAAAACTATCGGGCGAAAATATAAAAGATGATGATGCATGGACAAAAGCCCAAAATAATAAATGTAATTTTATTATAGATGATAACACATATAATTTTTATTTAAGAAATAATTATGGAACAGTAATAAAAATCAATGAAGCAAGTGATTTAGGAAATATATTAAAATTAACTTTAGATAAAGAAAAAATATATTTACCAATTAATGGAAGTCATACGCCTACTCTTACGATTAGTTCAGTTGGATATGCAGATAAAACAATAACTTGGACTAGCGAAGATGATAAAATAGCTATAGTAGATGAAAATGGTACAATAAAAGGTATTAAAAAAGGAAATACAAAAGTTACTGCTAAAGTAATGGATAAAGAAATAACTATAGATGTAGTTGTAACAGATTTAATAACAGTTAGGCCAAAATCATTTAATAATAAAAAGAAATATTTAAGTTGTAATAAATATACTGAAGAAGATAATAATTTATTAGATGAAATACTTAAAGATAGAATTAACACCGTTGGTTATAAAACAAGAGCTGGTGCAGTCGAAGCAGCAAGATTTTTAGCTTTAGAGTTCCCTTACAAAATTAAATATTTTTCAGAAAATGGACGTATGGGAGAAAGAACATATAAAGTAGATGGTGAAGGAAGATATTATCACGAAGGATTATATCTTCACAGCAGTAGATATAAAAATATAAAATATAAAGCAGAAGGCCCTAAAACATGGGGATGCACAATGTATAATAGAGTTTCACATAAAAGAAGTGCTAATGGGCTTGACTGTAGTGGATTTATAACATGGGTATTAGTAAACGGAGGCTTTGATCCGGGAGATATTGGAGCTGGAGTAAGTCCGGGAATAAAAGACTTAACTGATTATGGAGAAAAAACAATATTCAATGCGAAAGTAATCGAATCTGGAAAAGTAAAAGTTGGAGATTTATTAAGTTCAACAGGCCCAGGCGGTGGACATATTGCAATGATAGTTGGAGAAGATAGCGAATACTATTATGTCGCAGAAAGCCTATGGACTTCACCAAATGTAGGAGTTGTTATATTACCCTACTCTAAAAAAAATTTATTTAAAAGATATTATTATGTAATGCTTATGGATTCATACTATAAAGAAGATGGAAAACTTACAAAACTATGGTACTGAGGTGAATAATGAAGAAAAGAAAGAAAATAAGGAGATATTATAATTCTAAGAATACAAAACAAAGAAAAAGAAAATACAAGTTTAAACCACCATTTTATATATTAATGATACTATTAATTGTATTAGCAATATATATATTAACTGATCTTAAAAATAACGTATTCTTTAAAATAAATTATGTTAAAGAAGTAACAGTCACAAATAACGAATTTAAGATACTTTTAAAGAAAAATAGTGATTATTCATGTATTCTTACATCTAATGATAAAATACCCGAATTAGACGATAAAAACTGGGTTAAATCAAAAGATAATATATGTACAATTAAATATAATAAAGATTATAATAAATTATATATAAAAAATAATGAAAAAATAATATATAAAAACTATTATTTAAGTTACTTTAAACTAAACAAAACAAAATTATATTTACCATATAACACAGAATATAATTTACCAATAACATATATTGGAAATGAAAACAATATAAAAGTCACAACAGATGATGAATATGTAACATTAAATAATTTAAAAGTAAAAGCTATAAAAAGTGGTACTTCTACTATAAAAATTAAAGCATTAAAAAAAGAATATACCATTGAAGTAATAACATCAAAGTATTACGTAGATACAACTAAACTAACAGGTAAAAAAGCAGTAACATGTAATCAAGTATCAAAAGAAGAAAATGATTTATTAGATAAAATTTTAAAAGGTAAAATAGAAGAAGTTGGATATAAAACAAGAGCCGGAGTTGTAGAAGCAGCAAGATTTTTAACTCTACACTTCCCTTACAAAATTGAATATTTTTATGAAAATGGTAGACTTGTAACTAATGGTATTGATGGCGAAGGAAGATATTATCACAAGGGTTTATATTTAAATAGTAGTAGATATTCATCAATTAGTAAATCTAAAAATGGCCCTAAAGCATGGGGATGCAGCCTATATAGTACACCAGTTAAAAGAAAAGATAGTAACGGCCTTGACTGTAGTGGTTTTGTAAGTTGGGCATTACTTAATGGAGGATTTAATAGCGGAGACTTAGGAGCAGGATTTACAAGTGCAAAAAATTTAACAGATTTAGGAAACCTTAAAAAGGTAACTTCATCATTAATTAAATCAAATAAAATAAAAGCTGGTGATTTAGTACATAACTATGAAGCAACCGGTCACATAGGTATAATTATTGGAGTCGATGATGATAATTATTATGTAGCTCAAGCTATATGGTATGATGATAACGGAGTTACAGTAACAAAAGTATCAAAATCATATATGCCTACTAAATTCCCACATGTAGTACTTATGGATAATTATTATAAAAGTGATGGCAAATACACAAAAATGTGGTAACGAAAAAGAGGATTTAATTCCTCTTTTATTATATCTTATTCTTCTCTTAAAACAGCTCCACACATTTTATTTAATGTTCTAATAATAGCATCTAACTTAGTATTAATTTCTTCACTAGTTAAAGTAGTATCTCCTGAATCAAAAGTAACTCTAAGCATTATAGATTTCTTTCCTTCAGGTATTTGATTACCTCTATATTCTTCAATGAATTTAATACTGCTAGCTTTAGATCTAATATATTTAGTTATTTCAGCCCAAGTAATATTTTCATCTACTATTAAAGATAAATCTTTTTCTACTGATGGAAGAACTGGAATATGTTTAAACTTATTAGTTCTTGATTCTAGTGGAACAAACATATTACTATCAAGTTCAAATATTGCTACATTTGTTCTCTTGATTTTAGCATCATTCATAGTTTTAACACTTAAAAGACCCATATATCCAACTACTTCATCATCTAATTTAATAGCTAAATATGCATTAATATCAGCCCAACTTGGTTTCTCACATTCAGTAGTAAAACTCAATTCTTTCATATGAGTATATCTAGAAAGATTTTCAATAACTCCTTTTAACTCATAGAATATATCTTTAGGATTATTTCCAACTATAGATCCAGTTAATAGTTTTTTATGAATTGGTAATGTTTCATCTTCACTCGATTCATGATATTCACCTTTAATAAATACTTGGGCCATTTCAAACATCTTAAAGTTATCAAAATATCTTAAGTTTTTGCTTATAGCTTCTAACATACCAGGCACTAAAGAACTTCTTAAATATGCTTCTTCTGGTGAAGGTGGTGTAGCTAATTTAACACTATTATTTTTATCAATAGATGCTGCATTAATATATTTTTCATTAATCCAAGGATATGTAAATATTTCATAGAATCCACATCTACTAGATAAATATTCTTTTATTCTAGTTTCAAGTAATACATTATTTTGAAGTACAGCATGATCAAAACTAATTGTAAGTGGTTGTGCTTCAAAACTTTCAAAACTTAAAAGTCTAGCAATATCTCCCATTACATCATCTTTTAAAGACACATCTCCAGTACTTCTATAAGTTGGAACTACTACACTATATGTACCATTCTTATAATTAACTTCGTATCCTAAACGAGTAAGAACACGAGTAATGGTTTCTCTATCAATCTTTTTGCCAAGTCTTGTGTCTAAGAACTCTTCAGTAACATCAATCTTTTCATTTTTAGTTTCAACTGGATAAACATCATTATAAGCAACTACTTTTGATTCTGGGAATATCTCTTTAAATAAAGCAAGTGCTAAATTTAACCCTTCATCAACTCTTTGTGTATCAATATTTTTTTCATAACGAATTGATGCATCAGTTTTTTCATCAAATCTTTTACCAGTTTTACGAATAGTTTTAGCCGTGAAGTTAGCAACTTCTAGTACTACACTTGTAGTTTCAGGAAGAATTGAATCTTTCTTACCACCACGAATACCAGCAAGTGCCATCGCATCATTTACATCACTAATTACTAAGTCATCAGTAGTAAGTTCTATAGAATTATTATCAAGTAACAATAATTCTTCGCCTTCACGGGCATTTCTAACTATAATTTTATTTCCATCTACGTGAGTTTTATCAAAAGCATGTAATGGTTGACCAACAGCCATCATAACATAATTAGTAATATCAACTATAGCATTAATCGGTCTCATACCACCCTTAATTATCGCTGATTGCATCCATAATGGGCTTCTCTTTTCATATACATTATCTATTTCTACAGCAACATATCTTTGACACTTAGAAGAGTCTTCAATCTCTACATCATATTTAGGTAATTTACTATCTATTTCAACTTTTTCAATTGGTTTTAGATCAACATCATAAATTGCACTAAGTTCACGAGCAATACCATAATGTCCCCATAAATCTGGTCTATTAGTAAGTGACTTATTATCTATTTCAAGTACAACATCTTTCATATCTATAATTTCTGTTATACTTTGTCCTGGATAACAATCTATTCCAGCTAAATCAACAATTTCAGCTTCTTCTTTAGCAGGGAATATATTTTCTAAGTAAACTTCTTCAGCTCCGCAAATCATACCATATGAATCAACTCCACGAACTTTAGAGTCTTTAATTTTCATAAGTTCAGCTTCACCATGCCAATAAACTTCAGCACCTGGTTTACATACAACAACCATTTCATTTGGATATAAATTAGATCCACCACATACAATTTGTTTTGGTTCATCTTCACCTATATCAACCTTACAAACTTTTAATTTATCAGCATTGGGATGTTCATTAACTTCAAGAACTTTACCAACTATAATATCATGAAACTTTTCTTCAGTGTTTTCATATCCTTCAACTTCAACTGTTCTTAAAGTTAAATCAGTAGCCATTTGTTTTGTAGTTATATTTTCAGGTAAATCTACATATTTTTTTACCCAATTTAATGATACTTTCATACTTTCTTACCTCCTACTTAAATTGACTTAAGAATCTTAAGTCTGCACTATGGAATAGTCTAACATCATCTACACCATATCTCATCATAACAAGTCTATCAAGACCTATATTAATATAGAATCCTGTCCATTCCTCAGGATCTAAGTTAGCACTCTTAAGTACATTTGGATGTATTACACCACCTGGCATAACTTCAATCCATCCATTGTGATTACATACTTTGCATCCTTTACCACCACAAACTAAACATTCCATATCTATTTCATATCCTGGTTCAGTAAATGGGAAGAATCCTTCTCTCATACGAATATTAATTTTTCTTCCAAATACTTTTTCAAGTATAGTTTGAATCATTACAATTCCTTCAGAGAATGATATATTTTTATCTACTATTAAAGCTTCATATTGGAAGAATGCACGTTCATGTCTAGCATCAGTATTTTCATTTCTATAAACTCTACCTGGATATACAAATCTAGCTGGAGCTCCATGTTTAAGTAAATACCTAACACTTCCACCTGTTAAATGTGGTCTTAAACAAAGTCTATCACAACCACTTTTGTCTTCAGTTCCGTCTACCCAGAAAGTATCCATTGATTGACGAGCTGGATGATCTTCTGGAAAATTTAAATTATCAAATGCATATTTTTCACTACTTATATCATCTTCACTGTATACTTCAAATCCAAGTGATAAGAATGCTTGATTTAAGTCATAACACATTTGAGTTATAGGATGTAATACTCCTCCACTTATTGCAGTACCTGGTAAAGTTAAATCCATAGGACTATCAAGTACACTTTGAAGTGAAACTAATTCATCTTGTTTTTTTTGATTAGCCTCAGCTACTACTTTTTTAATTTCAGTAGTAATCATACCAATCTCTCTTCTTTCATCTGGTTCTAAAGAACCCATAGACTTCATTATTTCAGTAAGTTCACTTTTTTTACCAGTTAATTCTTTCATAACTTCTTGAAGTTCAAGAGTAGTTTTACATTCATTAATTTTTTTTAAACTATTCTCTTTAATTTGCTCTAATTTTTCTTTCATATTAACTTCCTTTCTTGTATAAAAAAATAGTGTTCATCCATAAAGGACGAATCACTATTAAATCCGCGGTACCACCTTTGTTCTAAATACTTAGCACTCTATAGAATAACGCTCATCACGATTTGACTCAGTTATTGAAATTCATAAATATAGCTTTCTAAAATAGCTTTCAGTCAGTGGCTATTATTTTCTGTATAGAGTACTATATCACTACTGTGGTAACCTCTTCGTCAACAAAACTGATTAAATTATACATCTTATTTTTATAATTGTCAAACTATTCTGTTCTAAGTGCTTCTACTGGATCTCTACGGCTTGCCATTCTAGCAGGTATTATTCCAGCAACTAAAGTAAGAATAACACTTAGTATGATTAATAGAATTGCACCAGTAAATGGAAGACTAGCAAGTCCACCTACATTAATTAAGTGTTCTATTATTATATTTATTGGTATACATAATAATAATGTAATTCCTATACCAAATATACCTGATATAAGTCCTTCAATAAATGTTTCAGCATTAAACACATGAGAAATATCACTCTTACTAGCACCCACTGCTCTTAAAATACCTATTTCCTTAGTTCTTTCAAGAACACTAATATAAGTAATGATTGCTATCATAATACTAGAAACAACAAGTGAAATAGAAACAAAAGCAATTAATACATAACTAACGGTATTTACCACTTTTTTAACAGAAGACATAAGTATTCCAGTAGTATCTGTATATTTAATTTCCTTATCTTCTTTACCACTATTTTTCATTTTATCATTATAATTATCTAAATACTTAATAAAGTTTTCTTTAGAATCAAATGAATTAAAGTAAAATGATATCATGGTAGGTTCATCTAAATCTTGATATCCTAAATTAATAAGATTATTTGAATAACTTGACTCTTCTTTAGTCATCATTGATGTCATAAGTCTTTTTAACTCATCTTCATTTAAATTAAATTTGAAAGCTTTTGCTATTTTATTTTGATCTACATTAAATGCATTAGAGAATTTACTTACTAAACTATTAGTTAAGTTACCAACTTCAGTTAAAATATTCTTTTGCATAGCTGCTTCTGTCATTTTACTAGCAAATCCTTCACTAGTAGCTATTATTGCACTTGATGCCATATAACTTTCAGTTGCTGAATTAACAAATGTATCATCTATATAAACTCCAATATTAGTAGCATCCCCTGTAGTTAAACCACTACTAGATGCAGCACCAACGTACATTTGTAAGTACCCAACCAATAATTTTTGATATGTGCTTTTAAATACATCACTAGGAACAACATAAGAACTTTCTAAATTCTTAAATATTTTAGATGCACTACTAGTACCAATATAAGAGTTGACTATTGAATCAATATCATTCATATATAAAATAACTTTACCATCTTTTTCATCCTTCGGATTACTTTTATAATCACTAATTAATCCACTTATTAAATTAGTAAGTCCATTCATAAAGTTAGCTTTAGCAGTAGTAGTATCAACTGTTATATTACTTGATATTTTATTCATATAATTAGTAGTAGAATTCTTAATATCATTTTGATCTATTTTAATATTAAATGCATCTTTAAGCATCTTTTCATCAACACTAATCATATCTTCAAAATTTAAATTAGATTTCTTATCATTAGAATCAAATTTCTTATTAGAAAACACATCTATATCTTCTCTATATAATTGAGTTTTAACTATCTTACTATTTTTAGCATTATCTATAACATGATGTATTAGTTCTTTTTTATATGCCACACCAGGATTTAATGATTTAGATGTAACTCCCTTTTTAGGAGCAACAATACCAACTATTTTTAAGCCTTCACTTTTATTATATAAAGCCATCATGTATTCTTCATCATCTGTCATATCCTCATATATATTGTATTTAGAATTATATTTATATGTTTCATATTGATTTATAAGTTTAAGTTTAATATTCATTAAATCTTTATAAGTAAAGTTATATGGTTCATGACTAATTTTAACATCTTCTCCAGACATTACTTTAGTAATCATATCAGTAAGTTCATCCATATCTCTAAGTCCAAGAGAATAAACAAGTAAATCTGGTATAGAGTATTGATCTGGAAGTACTATTACCATCTCATTATATTTTGAAGGCCATTTTCCTTCAAGAACATCATATTGACTATTAAGTTTATCCATGTCATCAATCATTTGAGTAAATACGCTTGAAAATGATGAAATAGACATAGACATATTAGAACTATACATAGTGCTCATAAGAGAACTAGGATTAAGTTTAGTAAGTTTATTGCTTGAATCTATAGTATAAATATTAGGACTAACACTATATCCATATTTAATACTAGAAATATCTTTCATAATAGAGTTATCTTCTTTTTCATAATAATTTTTAAAACTTTTAAGATCATTTACAGACATACTTCCAAACATAGAAGTCATATATTGTTTTTCTTTTATAATTCCTTTTTCTCCATCTTCATCAGTATCCATCATAGATAAGAATAATGATGTCATATCAGCAGAACTACTTGTAATAGTAAGTGGATACGAAGATAATGTATCTTCTTGAATACTATCTATATAATTTTGAAATCCATTTGAAAGAGCAAGTATTAAAGCTATACCAATAATACCAATACTACCAGCAAAAGATACAAGTATTGTTCTTCCTTTTTTAGTCATTAAATTATTAAATGATAAACCTAAAGCAGTAAATATTGACATAGATGTTTTATGATTGCTTTCATCTTTTTTAATAGTTCTTGTTTTACCTGGATTATATGGATTAGAGTCATCTGTTACTTTACCATCTTTTAATTTAATAATTCTAGTACTATATTCTTTAGCAAGTTCAGGATTATGTGTAACCATAATAACTAACTTTTCTTTAGAAACTTCTTTTAACAAATTCATTATTTGAACAGAAGTTTCAGAATCTAATGCTCCAGTTGGCTCATCAGCAAGAATTATATCAGGGTCATTTACAAGTGCTCTTGCTATCGCAACTCTCTGCATTTGACCACCACTTAATTGATTAGGTTTTTTATTTATATGATCTTTAAGACCAACTTTAATTAAAACTTCTTTTGCTCTTTTAGTTCTTTCTTTTGATGAAACACCAGATAATGTAAGCGCAAGTTCTACATTAGAAAGTATTGACTGATGACTTATTAAATTATAACTTTGAAATACAAATCCAACTCTGTAATTTCTATAAGCATCCCAATCTCTATCTTTATATAATTTAGTACTAATATCATTTATTATTAAGTCGCCACTAGTATATTTATCAAGTCCACCAATAATATTTAAAAGAGTTGTTTTACCACTACCAGAAGGACCTAATATAGATGCAAATTCACATTCTCTAAAAGATAAACTTACACCATCTAATGCTTTTTGTTTAAAGTCATTTAATTCATAAGTCTTTTTAATGTTCTTTAGTTCAAGCATATAAATCCCTCCGTAATAATATTACGTTAAAATTATATCAAAATACATAAAATAAGTAAAATAAAAAGTAGGATTTTTCCTACTTATTTACTACTAATAGTGATATTACCAACACCACCATCAATCTTAATAGATTTAATATTTTCATCATTACTAACTTTATATCCATCTAACACTTTTAGATCATTAATAGTAATATTTCCAATACCTTTATCTACATAAAAATTATATTCTTTAATATCAGAGTTTAAATATAAACTAGCGTTCCCTACTCCCATATCCATTTCACTTTTTCCAAATAGATATCCGCTAAATTTAAATTCACCTACTCCATTATCTAATTCTAAATTATTAACTTGAGAATTATTAATAGTAATATTACCAGCTCCACCATCTAATTCAAATTCTTCAGTAACACTTAAATTATTAAATGTTATATTTCCAGCACCAGCATCAATATCTAAATATAATGAAGTTAAATCTTCAGAGTTAATATTTCCAGCACCCATTGAAATATCGATTTTATTAAATATTTTATCTACTGGTATAGTAATAATAACATCATTATTAGAACTGAAATTAAAGTGTCTGTTTTCTTTTATTGTTAATGTTTCATTACTAAGATTTTGTTTAACATGTCTATTATTAGTTTGAATACTAAATGTTTCTCCACTCTTAATAGTTAAATTACTCATTTTAAGATCAATCTTTAAGTTATCAACCTTATTTATCTCTTCAACTGTATAAACATATACATTTTCATTTGCATTTTTATTTCCATTAAATAAAGAAGTAATACCCATTAAACCACTTGCTATACCACCAATTATATTAATTATAATCATCATAGCAAATAATATTGCTAAATATTTAATTATTTTTTGTCCTGTTGTCATTTAATATCTACACCGCCAAATATAGAGCATCCATTAACATGTAGTGTAACTTTATCTTTCTTTTCTTTATTTTTAGTTTTGTCACTAACTCCACCAAATACTGAAGTAGATTTAATTTCTACTTTTAAGTCTTCAGGAATTAAAATTGTAACTCCACCAAATACAGCAGTAGCATCAATTACTGCACCATCCTTAACTTTGGCATTAGTAAGATCTATAGTAATACCACCAAATATAGCATTTACTTCAGCACCTTTAAAATCTTTACCATCATACTTTATAGTTTGTCCGTTAAAGCAAGCACAATATTCATTATCATCAGTATTCTTAGAACTTTTTTTACCATTATTATTAAACATAATAGATAGTCCAATAAATACTAATATAACAGGTAATGTAAGTTTCCATAAAATGTCAAAGCTAATTAAATCTTGACATCCAAGTAACAATGTAATACCTATAATTAACCAAATAATGCTTCCAGTTTTTTCTTCATCAGTAACAAGTCCATTAATCGCAGGAATTATAATAAATAATGTCCACCATCCATCAAAGAATATATTAATGTTTGTTATTCCAAATGAATTAAGGCCAACTATAATACCAACAACAATAAACACAATACCAACAATAACAGTACTTATTTTTTTCATATCTTTCACCTCAATTTTATTATACTATATTTTATATATTTTTAAATATTTTTTATAAAATTCCTAAATGTTCAAGTAAAACTTCTACTCCAAGTAAAACTAAAATTAAACCACCAGTAAACTCAGCAACATTTTTATACTTACTACCAAATTTATTACCAACATACACGCCAATTACAGATAACATAAATGTAATTATACCTATCATTGGAAAAGTAATAGCTGCATTCTTGCTACCATAAGCGCAAACATAAGCTATACCTACTACTAAAGCATCAATACTAGTAGCAATAGATAATACAAGCATTGTTTTAAAACTTAAATCGGAATTAACTTCTTCACCATGAGAGAATGATTCAAATATCATCTTTCCTCCAATAATAGCAAGTAAAATAAATGCAATCCAATGATCCACACTTGTAACTATATGTTGGGATGCTTCTCCTAAAAAGAAACCAATCGTAGGCATTAAAGCTTGAAAAACTCCAAACCATATACCAATCTTAATAGCATTTTTAATGTCTATTTTCTTTAAAGAAAGTCCTTTACATATACTGACCGCAAAAGCATCTGCAGCAAGCGATACACTAATTAATAATATTTCTAGAAAACTCATAATTTTCCCCCCTAAATTGGATTAACATGTATTATAACTAGATATATTTCATCAATTTCTTTTATTATTTCTTTTTCAAGTTTATTTGCTATATCGTGACTATCAAAAGTACTCATGTTCCCATCTACATATATAGTAAAACTTATTTGATATTTATATCCAACCGGAGTTGAATTAAAATGTATTACCTTTTTAATTTCTTTATGTCTATCTATTATTTCATATACTTCATTCTTAGTTTCAATAGATATTGATTTATCCATAAGAACATTATAACTTTCAATAAATAATTTTATAGAAGTATACATTATCCATAATGATATTATTATACCAACTACTCCATCTAAAAAATATATTCCATATATTGATAATATACATGATATTAAGTTAACACTAGTAATAATCATATCATTAAAATGATCTTTAGAATTAGCTTTAACAAGTAAATTATTATATTTCTTATATACTTTATTAGTATATAGAAACAAGAATAATTTAACTATTATTGTAATTAAACATACTACTATTAACCATATTGAAAAATCATATGTTTTTCCTTTAACTAATGATATAAATGAATCTTTAAGTACAAACATAGCCATAAGTATCATTGATATACTAATAAGCATTGAATATATGTATTCAGCTTTACCATGACCTAGATTATGATCTTCATCAGATGGTTTACTTGATATCTTGTTACCCATATAAGTCATTAATGATGAAAATATATCACCAGCACTATTAAATGCATCTGCTGTCATTGCTTGACTACCAGTAAGCAAAGCAACAATTCCTTTTATTATCATTAAAAGTATATTTCCTAATATACCAAATATACTTGCTAATTTTGTACTTTTAAATCTATTCATGTCTTCCTCACTCAAAAAATTTTATTGTAAATATTGTTCCTATATTAGGAGTACTTTTAACACTAATACTTCCATTATCTTTTTCAATTATTGATTTTGATAAAGCAAGTCCAATTCCTACACTATCTCGATTAGTATTCTTTCCTTTATAAAATCTGTCAAATATATATGGTAAATCATCACTATCTATACCAATACCATTATCTCTAATTAATATTCTAGAATAAACTTTATTCTTAGTATAATTTATTTCAACAAATCCATCACTATTTATATGTTCAATAGAATTCTTAATTATATTAGAAATAGCCTCAACTTCCCACATAAAATCACAATTTATAGTAGCATTCTTATCACCAGATACTTTAATACTAATACCTTTTAATTCACTTAAAGCACTTACTTTCTTAATAGCTTCATTAACTATATCTTTAATAAATACTTCTTCTTTATTAAATTTTATTACATTCGCATCAAACTTAGAAATTTTAAGAAGATTCTGTACTAAAAAATTAATATTTATTATCTCTCTTTTTATATTTATTAAGAACTTACGTCTAGTTTTACTATCCATTTCTTCATTATCAAGAATATTATCAATCATAATAGTAATACTTGTAAGAGGAGTCTTTAATTGATGACTAATATCACTAAGTGAATCTTTAAGATTAAGTTTATCTTTTAAAGAATTATCAGCTTCACTTCTAAGCATTAAAGATGTTTTGTATATTTCTTGTTTTAAAGCAGATAATTCATCCTCAGTATAATCTTCTATATCTATATCAAAGTTTCTTCTATTTATTTTAGATATTAGCTCTATAATTTTATTAATCTTTTTAGTTCTTTTAGATTTATTAATAATAAAGAATAAGTAAATTACAAGAATAATAACCATTAAAACTAATAAATCAATAATAATATACTTCTTAAATAATTTATCATTTTCTATAACAGAACTGTTTTTATCATTAATTCCATATTTACTAAGTATATCATCACTATTTTTATTACTATCTAATACTTCAATTAAATCATACTCATTAATATCAGGATACTTAAGAGTAACTTCATAAATAATAGAATTAATACTTTCATTATAATTTTTAGTATAACTTCTATATTGATAATTTAAAACAAAGCTAAAAAAACTAACTGATATAACAGTAGTTATTATTATAAAAATTAAAACTTTCTTATTTATTTTATTCTTCATCTATTCTATATCCTATTCCTTTTAATGTAATTATTATATCACTATCAAGTTTCTCACGTATTCTTTTCATATAAACAGTAACTGTATTATCATTAACATCATTTCCTGTCCATTCCCATATACTATCAATTATTTTATCACGAGTAACTACTTTATTTATATTACTAAATAAAAGTCCTAATATTTTAAGCTCAAGCGTAGTTAAATTAATAACTTTATCATCTTTGTAAACACACATTTTATTTAAATCATAAGTTATATTTTTAATACAAATAGTCTTCTTATTTAATATTTTATTAATTCTAGCAATCAATTCACCTGTTCTAAAAGGTTTAGTTAAGTAATCACTTGCTCCCATATCTAAAGCATTAACTATATCTTCTTCACTATCTCTAGCAGTTAAAAATATAACAGGTATTTTCATATTTTTAATTTGATTCTTATATAAATCAAAACCATTACCATCAGGTAAAGTAACATCTAATATTATTAAATCAACTTTATTATTTTCTAAATAATCTAATGTATCTTTAATATTAGATTTACTAACTAAATTAATATTTTTAACTTTAAAAGAATATTCTAAACTTTCTCTTATATTTAAATTGTCTTCAACAAGTAATATTTTCATATAAATCCTTTCTATAACATTATAACATAATAAAAGGACATTAAGTCCTTTTAAATGTTCTCATTACGTATACTTTCTATTATATTTTGATTATTCACTTTCTTTAAGGAATAATTCATTATAATAAATACTAATATAAACACAGCAAGTATACTTATAAATACTCCACCAAATGGAAATTCATATTGAAATTCTCTACTTCCCTCTGAAAACGCTATATATATTAAATACGATATTCCTACTCCTAAAGGTATACCTATTAATAATGATTTTAATGAATAGAATACTGTTTCTAAATTAATAAGTCTATTAAATTCATGTGATGTCATTCCTACACTTTTTAATATTGCGAATTCTCCACGTCTTAAATTTATATTAGTTGTTATTGTATTAAATATATTTGTAATACCAATTAAAGTAATTACTGTAATAAATCCATATAAGAATATTGCCATTAAAGTATAAACTCCTTTAACAATTCTATAATTTTTATCAATATTATCTAAATTATAATCTATATCTCCTAATATCTTTTCAATATTACTTTGTAATAAATCGGCATTATTGCTTCTTATCAATATCCAGCCATAATTAAAATTATTATCAAGTTCTTTTAAATATTCATCACTTACTATTATAAATCCTGAACTATAAGTATTACTAAATCCAAATGGTCTTTCTTTAGTAACTTCAGATATTTTTATTTGATGAGTTATGTTATTTATTTTTATATCAACTTTGTCGTTCTTTTTAATATTTAGCACTGATATTTCTATATCTTTTTTACTATCTTCATCATAAGCAAATGAATTATTGATAAGAATACCTGTATTTTTAACATCACTATAATTTAATCCTAGTGATTTAACGTAGTTCTTATATTCAGAATCACCTATTGCATATATTAATATCTTTGTACCATTAGTACCAACAAATTTATCAAATTCTTTTGTGTAAAGTGTTTTATCTATAATTTCACCTAATAGTCTTTTTTGAAAACTTATTCTTTCTATATTATCAAGATTAAATATTTGTTCTATTTTATTTAAGTTGTTTTCTTTATCTTTACTATTATCACCTATTATAAGTTGTATATTAACATCAGACTTGCCTACTTCTAAATTTAGTGTACTAAATGCCATATTCATGAAGTAATAAAGTCCAATAAATACTGAAACTGATACTACTATTGATATAACTGTTGTTCTATATTTCTTTTTATTTCTTTTTAAATTCTTATATGATATAACTCCACCTACTCCAAATAATGATTTTATATATTTAGGAGTTCTTAACTTCTTAGATTTTATTTTAATATCTTCACTATTTCTTATAGCTACCATTGGAGATAACTTAGATGCTCTTCTAGCACTCTTTAATGCTGAAAAATATATTGTTATGCTTCCAAGTAATATTGATATTAATATTGCTATAAAACTTGTACTAAAGACTAATGTTATTCCATTAAGAGTACCATATAAATAATAATTACATACTTTAATAAGTATCCATGAAGCAAATAATCCACTTAATATACCAAGAGGAATACCGATTATTCCAAGTATAAATGCTTCATATAAAACATTCTTCTTTATTTGTTTAGATGTGGCACCAATACTTCTAAACATTCCATACTGTTTAGTTTTTTCAGTTATAGATATATCAAAACTATTTTTAATACAAAATATTGAAGAAACAATAATAATTATGATTACAATTGTCGCAAGCATATAAAGTACTTTCATAGTACCATCATTAAGGCTCATTGATTCAAGACTAATTAAATATCCATTCATAATATGTGGTGTTTTTACAATTTTTTCTTCAACAGCATCTATTTCGCTTTTACTAAGAGAACTTAAATCAGTCATATATTTTTGATACTTTATAGGGTCTATATCTAATAATTTAGCAGTTACTTCATATCTATTTTTTAACGCATCTTTAGTATATCTTAAATAAACATTATATTCGCCACTATAAACACTTTCATTCAAATATGTTATAAATGTATACCCTGGGGCAGAATAATTTTCTATTATAGTACTTGGCCTTTCTATAATACCAACAATTTTAAATGTTTTAGTATCTTTTATTTTAAATGTTTCATCATCTTTATTAAATGGGTTATTTTGATTAAGTATATATTCATCACTAACTCTATCTCCATAATCTAAAGTTATTGTTTCGCCAATTTTATAATCAACTCTACCATTTGTTTTTAAATGTCTTGGTATTACTATTTCATTATCATTAGTTGGAAATCTACCTTCAATTAGATTAAGTGACACATTAGACATAGCTATATCATCCATAGCAATCAAATATGCATAAGGCTTATCTTCATTTTTACTATTATTAAGTTTTAAATAACCAATATTTTTACTTATATATACTTTATCAAAATTTCTATTGTTTTTTATTTCTCTTAAAGTATTACTATCTACATTACTAAATTCATAATGAAAGTTGCCATCTCTATTTATTTCAAATCTAATTAAACTTTCTCTAAAACTAGATACCATACTTGCTACAGCACATATCAAAGCAACAGATAAAATTATTCCAATAATTGTTACTATTGTTCTTCTTTTATTAAGTTTTAAATTTTTAATTGTAAGTTTATTAAGGATACTCATAATTATTTCTCCTTAACTATTTTTCCATCTTCTATAGTAATAATTCTATCAGCTACAGCTGCTATATCTAAGTTATGTGTAATCATTATTATAGTCTGTTTATATTCTTTATTCATTTTTTTAAGTAATTCTACTACTTCTTCACTAGATTTAGAGTCTAAGTTACCAGTAGGTTCATCAGCAAGTACAATCGCAGGTTTAGTAATTAATGCACGTCCTATAGATGTTCTTTGTTGCTGCCCACCAGATAGTTCATTAGGTAAATGTTTACGTCTATTTTGAAGACCAAGTATTTTTAATAGTTCATTAAATTCAAATTTATCAACTTTTCTATTATCAAGTTCAAGTGGAAGTAATATATTTTCTTCTACATTTAAAATAGGTATTAAATTATAAAATTGATATATAAGCCCAACTTCTCTTCTTCTAAATATAGCTAGGTTATCACTATTTAAACTATATATATCTTTACCATCTATATATACTTTACCACTAGTTGGAGTATCTACTCCTCCCATTAAATGTAAAAGTGTACTTTTTCCACTACCAGAAGCACCAACTATTGCTACAAATTCTCCTTTTTCTACAGAAAATGATACATGATCAAGTGCAACAACCTGATTTTTATCTTTTCCATATATTTTAGTTAAATTCTCAACTTTTAATATTTCCATAAATATCTTCCTTTCAAATACACCTACATTTTATGAAAGTAAAGTGACTTTCAAGTGACAAAAAAGAAATATCATAGATACTTCTTTAAATTACACTCAAAAGAGATTATTCCATTATACTCACTAGCATTAAAACTTATATTAAATTCATAGTTATCATTATCTATTCTAAAAAGATCTATGTCACAAATTGTATCTAAGTCAGTAACACCATTATATGTAAACATGGTTTCGCCTTCAAATAAATAATTTTCATCTAAACAAACTTCATCATTAACTTCAATATTAAATATTTTTTCAATATCATTAAATATAAATCTAAAAGTATAATCATCATTCCCTAAAGTTCCATTTACTTCAACAGCTAATGTTTTACTTTTTTTATCATTTATTTTAATTTCTAATGGATATATTTCTACATTTTCTTTGTCTGAATCTACATATTTACTAATTTTAAACATCTTTTTCCTCGCATATATCATCTAAATTATATTCTATTACTTTTGAAAGTTCTTCTAATGTCGTTTCTATTTGATAACCAATTTTACCAGCACTAAAGTATATTCTATCATTATTTTTAGCACTAATATCTATTGTAGTTTTAAAAAATTTCTTCATTCCAACTGGTGAACATCCTCCATGTATATATCCAGTTAAACCCAGTAAATCTTTTGATTTAATCATTTCTATAGATTTCTCATTAACGCTTTTAGCAGCTTTCTTTAAATCTAAATTACTAGATACTGGCACTAAAAAAACATAATGATTATTACTTTTTCCTATAGTAACTAAAGTTTTAAAAACAACATTAGGATCTTGACTTAATACAGAAGCAACTTCAAGGCCACTTACCATATCTGTATCACTATAATCATGTACAAAATATTTTATATGTTTTTGATCAAGTATCCTCATAACATTAGTTTTTGCTTCTTTTTTCATGTTATCACCAAAAATATTATACCATAAATAATATTTTATATATAATTTTAATTAAATTTGTTTTATAATGAAATAAACAGTACAAGAAAATAAGGAGGGTTTATATGAAAAAAGAACAACGATACGGAAAAATATCATTTTGGAAATTTATGTTTTGTTTACTAATAACTGCATTACATGTAGGAGAACTTTATCCAGAATCTCCATGGATTTTTAAAGCCGGAAGTATTGGCGTAGAATTTTTCTTTTTAGTATCAGGATATTTTTTTGCAAAAAAATTCATTTATTATAAAAATTCAAAAAATTTAGGTGAAGAAACATTTGAATTTCTAAAAAGTAAAATTTTAAAATTTTTTCCATATATCTTAATATTAATTTTAGTAGCTTGTCCTTTCTGTTTTATAGCATACCATTATACTTTAACTGATTATACAAGAGCTTTTTACAGATTATTTGCAATACCAAACTACTTTAAAGGTAACATCGAATATGAAATATTTGGAATTAATTGGTATTTAATGGTTCTTATAATAACCGAAAGCATTTTAGTTCCTTTCCTAATAAAATATAAAAAGAATTTTGTTTATATAGTAAGTCCTATTATAACAATATTAATTGCTAATTATTTAGTAATAAACTATGATCATTTAGTAGGGCCATGGATTCCAACACCATTTGGTATAAAAGGTCTGCTAAGAGGATTTATGCTTATAAACTTAGGAATGTATTTATATGTGTTAAGCGAAAAATTCAATAGTATTAAATATACTAAATTTTCAAAAATAATTTTATTAATAATAGAATTACTAGGCTACCTAAGTGTATTTTATCTGGTAAACATACCAAAAGCTCATCAAAAATTTGATATATTAATAGTTATTATATTTAGTATATGTATAGTGATTTCAACAAATAAAGATTTATTATTAACAAAATTTTCTAATAATAAAATATTCTATTATTTAGAAAAATTAAGTTTACCAATGTATATATATCAATGGTTAATAATAGATATAATGAAAGAATTGTTAATAAAATTAAAAATCACAATATCATACCCTTTAATGTTACTATTGTGTGTGCTAGCAAATATATTTTTCGGAATTATAACTATAGAAATAGTAAAACTTTATAATAAAAATAAATCAAAAATCAAAAATATATTTATAATAAATTAAAAATTATACTATATAAAAGAAGTATATATATTTATATATGCTTCTTTTATTGATAACTTATTTAAATTTTATTTTATAATACAAATAAATAAATTGCAAAATAATGAAATATTGTTCCTAATATACAAAAGAAATGAAATACAGAATGCATATATTTCTTTTTAGAGCCTATTGCATATAAAAAAGCTCCAATAGAATACATAATACCGCCTAATATAATTAATAAAAGTCCCGTTTTACCAACACCAGCAATTAATGGCTTTATAAAGAAAACTGCACTCCAACCATTAACTAGATGACAAACAACTTCTATCTTTTCATTTTTATCCACGTCTATGGCAGAAAAAATGATTCCAAGTAATGTTACAAAACCAACTATTCCAAAATATATCCAACCGTAAACGCCTTTCATACCAACAAGTGCTATTGGAATAATTGTACCAAATACAAGTAAGAACACATTGCAATGATCAATTACTCTCATAACTTTTTTACCAGTAATCCTAGGACTTAATGCATGGTATATACAAGATATAGTATATAAAAGTATCATAGTAGTACCAAACAAAGTAACTGTTGTTACTGCCATAGCTCCAACCTTGCTAGCTTTAATAATAAGCATTACAAGACCCCAAATACTAAAAGCAGCCGCAATACCATGAGAAATAGAGTTAATTAATTCTTCACTTAATGTATAACTAGGTACACTAATTCTCTCTTTCTTTTTCTCCATAAAAACTCCTATAAATATCTAACAATTTCACTAATATCTTTTCTATTATTATGAAGTTTACTAGGTCCAAATCCTTCTTTAATATATCCAAGCATAATCAAACATACAGGAACTATATTACTAGGTAAATCAAATTCTTTAGAAACTTCCACACTATTAAACATACGTACCCATACTGAATTAATACCTAAATCAGTTGCTTCAAGTATCATATGTGTAGCTACAATACTAGTATCCATTTCATATGAGTCATAACCTTCCTCTAATTCATTCTTCCATGATATATTTTTATCAGCACACACCATCAAACAAACAGGAGCATTATAAGTCATCTTACATACATTTTTAAGTTTAGACATCGCGTCTTCACTTTTAATAACATATATTATTTCAGGCTGTAAATTCTTAGCTGTAGGGCTTATTCTACCACATTCAATTATTTTATTAATGTCTTCATCACTAACCATTTTATTATCAAAACTTCTAGTAGAAAACCTTTTACTTGCTAAATCATAAAAATTCATACTTTCACCTACTTTATTAAACTTTCAAATTCATTTATTAAATCATAATCATTAGTTATAATTCCATCTTTATATTTAGATGTCTTCAAAACATAATACATATAATTAGTAGAAGAATAATCTACATCTTTATCTTTATTACTAATTATCTCGTTAAATATTTTTTTAATACTATCAACTTGAGCATCATTAATATCATAAGTATTTATAACTTTTCCCTTATATTCATATCCTTTATTAGCCACATAAGAATCACTCTTTTTAACTATCTTTTTATTATTTAAATTAACTTCATAATAAAGACTTATATATGATCCTCCATCATTTAACATAGTTTGATACTTATAATCAGTAACAAATGTATAAATGTTTTTTTGAGTGTATATTTGATATCCAAAAAATGCACATACTATTAAAACTAAAATTATTCCAAATATTAAAACTTTATTTTTCTTCACTTAATTCCTCCTTATCATAACTATCTAAGAAACTTGTATAAACACCATTTTTCTTAGTTCCAAGCACACAATTTAAATTAATGTTATCTAGCGCTTTAAATATATTATAATCAACTGATTTATTATTTTTTCTAAGAGTTTTTATTAACTCTTTCATTTCTTTTCTTTTACTTGTATTTTCATCATTCATTTCAACTCTTTCAGTAAATTTACAAGCACAATTTAAAAACGTAAGTTTATTATAGTTCTTCCACGAAATTATTGCGTCTTCCTTGACTAAATAAAGTGGTCTTATTAGTTCAAGTCCTTCATAATTATCAGAATGAAGTTTAGGCATCATAGTTTTAATTTCAGAACCATAAAACATTGAAAGTAATGTTGTCTCTATAACATCATCAAAGTGATGACCAAGAGCAATTTTATTACATCCAAGTTCTTTTGCTTTATTATATAAAAATCCTCTTCTCATACGAGCACACAAATAACATGGTTTTTCACAACTTATAGTATTTACAACATCGAATATATCACTATCAAACATAGTAATTGGAATATTTAAACGTTTAGCATTACTATAAATCAAATTTCTATTTTTTTCTGCATACCCGGGATTCATAACAACGTAATAAGCATCAAAATCTACCTTGCCATGGCGTTGTAGTTCTTCTACACATTTAGCAAGTAAAAAAGAATCTTTCCCACCACTAATACATACCATTATTTTATCATTCTTATTTATTAATTTATAATCTTGAACTGCTTTAACAAATTTACTCCATATATCTTTTCTATATTTAGTAATTATGCTTCTTTCTATTTCTTTATACTCTTCCATAAACAACTCCTAAAATACAAAAATATTTTAACATTATAAAAGTGAATATGCAAACATTCACTTTTATTTTTTTAACCACATATACATTCCATCTTCAGCAACTTCATGTTTAACTTTAAATCCAAATTTTGAATAAAAAGATTGTTTATTAGGTGCTGATAACAATTGTATCATTACTTCTTCACCAGGTAAAATATTATCTTTTATATATTCTAATAACGATTTAATAAGCATTTTTCCATATCCATTACCTTGGTAATCAGGATGGACCACAACATCCATTAAAAGCCCAGCATATCCTCCATCAGTAACAAATCTTGCCATACCAATAGTTTCTCCATCCTTTACACACTTTACATTAATACCTCGTTCTAATGATATTTTAAGAAGTCTCAAAGAAGGAATCTTCCAACCAACAGAATTTAAAAGCTTAGTGTATTCTTCCATACTAAGTTCATTATATATAATCATATTATTCTCCTTTATATTCAAATAAAAAATTATTTGTTTCTTCTCTACTCTTAAATATTAAAAGATTTACTTTATTTTTATATTTATCTATTAATTCATAAATATATGGAAGTGAAGTTTTAGAAAAATCCATAATATATTGTTTAAACGTAGGATCTAAACTATCTTCAAACCAAGCCATATCATCTCGTTTCTTTCCAACTCTTTCTTCTGCTCCTTTAACACATATCTCAGTTGGAAAATCTAAAAGAATACAAGTATCACATTCCTTTAACCTCATCTCAATAGTTCTTTGATAATTACCATCTATTATCCATTCTTTCTCTTTAAATATTTTTCTTAGAATATTATCAAATTCTTCACGTGGTATATGAGTACCATCTTCATTATGATAAATATTATCTAAATGATAAAGAGGATATCCTGTCAAATCTCTAAGTTTCTTTGAAAAATAACTTTTACCAGAACCAGGACAACCTATAATAATAATTTTCTTCATAAAATCTCCTATATATAAACAATTATACAATAATAGTATCATCTCTTCCAACTAAAAATTTCAATTTATTATTAAGGCCAAAATATAAAATAGTTTTAACAATTTTAAAATAATACAATCTAAATATTCATTAACTGCATCATTAAATTTAAATTCTTTTTTTAAGTTCATAAAACAACTGTATAATTTACTTTTAGAGACAAAACTAAATTTTTTATCTTTAGTTATTTCATTCATACTAACTAAATTATTAATATTTTCTTGATCATTTTCATATAAAATTATATCATTCGTTTCTTACACCCAATACTTAATATCATAATTTTGAGTGTATTACCAGTTCTGAAAAAATAGTCATTTTATGGTAATATATAACTACAAATTAAAAGAGGAAACTTCAAAATTTCCTCTATTTTTTACCCTAATTTATCTCCATTCTTAACATCCATATCTGGCCTTATCAAAACAACTCCTTGTTTACTATAAGTACCAAGAACCAATACTTCACTCATAAAATCAGCAATTTGTCTAGGTGGGAAATTAACAACAGCAAGTATTTGTTTATTAATTAAATCTTCTATCTTATATAACTCTGTTATTTGAGCACTGCTTTTCTTAATTCCAATTTCTTCACCAAAATCTATTCTTAATTGATAGGCAGGTTTCTTAGCTTTTAAAAAAGGTTTAGCTTCAATAATAGTACCAACTCTTATATCAGTTTTCATAAATTCATCAAATGTAATCACACTTCACCATCCTTATCTTTTTTCATTAATTAATTTTTCTACTTCTTTTAAATATTTTTTATACATTTCATATTTAACTTGAGGTGAAGGTTCAATCATAAATGCAAGACTTGAAAGTCTATTATTTTCATAATCATCTATAAATTTAATAAGGTCTTCTTTCTTTTTATTTAATACTTCAACACTCTCATTTTCAAGCATATCTCTACACACTTCAACGCTTACCATCATAATAAAATTCTCCTTTATTTTAATTCTATATATTCATACATAAACGTACTTATTTCTTTAGTTCCATTTAATAATTCTTTTCTGTATGGATTATGTAAGTGTCCATGTATATGATAAGAAACATTATTTTTAAATAAATAATATGTTATACCAAACAAACCTTGATGAGCAGGATTATTAGACATAGAACTATCAAGACTATTATCATGACTTACAAGTATATCAACACCAGGTTTTTCATTTAAAAACATTATACTTTCTCTTTGAGTAAAAGATGGAAACTTCGCAGGTTTATATTTAAAACTACCTTCTATTCCAAGTATAGTAGTTCCATTAATATTAATAACATTTCCATTTAAATTTTTAATATTGAATTCACTTAAATAACTATAATCATGATTACCAAGTAAACCATATGTTTTATCTTTATCAACATATTTTAAAACAACAGTTATATCATTGAAATTATGATCACCAAGTAACAAGCAAACATCATATTCTTTATGTTCTTCCATAAACTTCTCAAATTCATCTTCAACTAAAGAGTTATGAGTATCACTTATAACAATCATTTTAATATTCTTATTATATTCGTTTGCATTACCATACATATTTAATAATTTTTCTTCCTGATTAGCATATTTTTCCTCAAAAGAATATAGTTTCTTTTGATCTTCCTTTATTATAAATTTATAATATTTTTGTGGCGTCATTACTTTATTTTTTTTAAATTTAAATATATCAAATAGTACCATATATACTCCCATAATTATATTTTAAATATAACACATTTTAATTAGAAAAACCATTATTATGTTGAGTAAGCTTCATTTCACTAGGAGTTATAGAATCTCTTATAACACTTAAATCTTTAGGGAATCCTTGCATATAAATATAATAATTGTAATCAAAAGTAAACATTCCATCTTCTACTTCTCTTTCTATTTCTTCAGTTCTAAGTTCAATTATAATACTCCTACCAAAAATTGTTTTAATAATATATTTACTAATATATCTTCCTTTAGAGTCAACAAATAAAATATCAGACATCCATCCACCATGTAATTCTAAATTTATGTACATAGTCGTATCATCAGAAAGTTCATTCCTAAAATACCCATTATTTATTGTACTTGAATTCAAAACACTCCTAACAAAACTATAAGAATCACCTATAACTTTAGATAAAAATTTATCTCCATATTTAAGTTCTAGTAATTTTTTTCTTTTTAAAACAAGTTCACTACTATTATCTATAGACCAACTATAAGTATTTGCTAAATAATCTTTATATTCATTTAATGATATCATTTTAAACCTCCTGAAATATATTTATATATGTAATTATAATATCAAGCATTTGTTTCGCATTCAAGAAAAAATATTTTATTTGATATTATTAAATATCACTATAAAATATATTTACATACCAATATTATCACACACAATATTAATTATTTATACAACAATCTTTAACAACCTCATTTACTAACTTATCAATTTCAATCTTATTTTCTATTTCATTAATTCCAAAACATTTATTGCCTAAATCTTTAAACGATACTCCACAATATTCTAATACTTGTCCTGATTGCTTCTTTAGATTTTAATATTGTAACAAGCATATATACACCTTGCTCAGTAAATTCTCTAGGAATAGTTCTAGATTTAGAACTAATATTTGCGGTCGCATTTTGCGACCACAAAATTTCAGTTTCATTATTATTTGTTATCCACGATATTTTATTAGGAAACTTTTTTTATTTTCTATCTAAAGCAGTGATTACCTCACAATGCTTAGTTTTGTTAAACATATTTATACATTCAAGTTTAAGAACATTGTATTTATTTAATAAATTTAAATCTCTTTTTAAAGTTTTAGGATTACAAGAAACATAAACTATAGTTTTAGCATCACTTTTATTTAAAAAGCTTATTACTTTATTAGAAAGACCACTTCTAGGAGGATCTACTACTATAACATCATAATTATTATTTTTTGCAATACTTGCATCCCCACAAATAAAATTAATATTACTTAAATTATTTAAACTTTTATTAATATTAGCATTTAATATTGCTTCCTTATTCACTTCAATACCAGTGACTTCCTCAAAATTTTCTTTAAGATATATTCCAATTGTACCAGTACCACAATATAAATCTAAGAGTTTATTTCCATTTCCTGCATACTCTTTAACTTTATCATACATAATTTTCATATTATCTGTATTTACTTGAAAGAATGCATTAGGATAAATACTATATTTAATATTACCAAGTTCTTCAATAATATAAGCATTGCCATATAATAATTTATCATTTAAATATAAAGAATCTATTTTAACTTTATTAACTAAAGGGTTATAGTCAAAATCATTTGTATCACCTTTAAATATAACCATAACACTACTTTTAGAAGTTCTAACTATTACTTCAAAAATATTACTAAGATCAATATTCTTTAAAGTATTATACACTTCATTAATTCTTTCATCTAAAAGTAAACAATTATCAAATTCTACTATATCATTAGTGTTTTCACTATAATATCCAATTCTTCCATCTTTAACATGAAAAGTAGCTTTATTTCTATAATTATATTCATTATTAGTAAGTATTTCTTTAACATTAGTATTAAATAATTTATATATAAAATCTATCTTCTTTTTCTTTTCTTCATCAAAACTCAAATGTAAAAAAGAGCACCCACCACATTCATTAAAACTCTTACATTTAACGCACTGTCTTCTATCACTTTTATTAATAATTTTTTCTATTTTAGCAGTCGCAAATCTCTTATTTACTTTAGTAATTTTTATTTTTAATTTTTCGTCTTTTAATGCATAAGGAACAAAAACAACAAAATTATCTATTCTAGTAATACCATTGCCAATATCATCTTCATCATTTATAGTAACTTCATATATATCATTTATTTTCATAGATTCCTCCATATAAAAAGTAACTTAATTATATCATAAGTTACTTAGTAATTACTATTCTTCTTCTTTTTTTACTTCATCAAATATAGAAGTACCAATTCCAAGTTCATTTTTAATACCAAAATTATCAAGAATAGTAGCACCAATATCAGCAAATGTACTTCTATCTTCTAAACGTTTACCATATTTAAAACTTGGACTATATATCATAATTGGTATATATTCACGAGTATGATCTGTACCTTTCCATGTAGGATCATTTCCATGATCAGCAGTTAATATGAATAAATCATTTTTTTTAAGATTCTTTAAGAATGTTGGTAGATAATAATTTAATTCTTCTAAAGCTTTTAAATATCCAACTCTATCTCTTCTATGTCCATATAACATATCAAAGTCATTTAAATTTGCAAATAAGAAACCTTTGAAGTCTCCCTTAGCAAAATCAATTAACTTCATTATTCCATCTAGATTGTCTCTTGTTCTAACTTTAACAGCTATACTCTTATTATTAAATATATCTGATATTTTACCAACAGCTATAGTAGCAACATTATTTCTATCAAGTAAATCAAGTACATTGATTGGTGGGTCTAAAGCATAATCATGTCTTCTTGGAGTCCTTGTAAAACTTCCAGGTTTTCCAACAAATGGACGAGCAATAACTCTAGCTATTTTATATTCGTCTCCCTTAGTTAATTCTCTAACTGTTTCACATATTTTATATAATTCTTCTACTGGAATAATATCTTCATGTGCAGCTATTTGAAGAACTGAATCTGCTGAAGTATAAACTATAATAGCCCCAGTCTTCATATGCATTTCACCTAAATCTTCAATAATTTGTGTTCCACTTGCAACACAGTTACCAATTACATCTCTATTAATAGCATGTTGAATCTTAGATATTAGCTCAAGAGGAAAACCATCAGGATAAGTTTTATACGGAACTTTAGCTACAGCTCCCATCATTTCATAATGACCATTTAATGTATCTTTTGCAACATTAACAGGTTTAGCTCTCATATATAAAGCTTTAACATTCTCTTCATTCTTCCCAACTAAATTAGTAAGCCCTAATTTTTCAAGTACATCTAAATTATATGCGTCTCCTATAGTATGTAAAACTGTATTAGCACCTTTATCACCATACTTATCTGAGTCTTCTGTTGATCCAACTCCAACACTATCCATAACAACTAAAAATACTCTTTTAAACATTATTTCCACCTTCCTTTGTACTTCTATTAAAATATTCATTATAATTTTCTTTTATAAAATTATTTGCAAGATGCGTATATATTTCCGTAGTAACAACATTTTCATGACCAAGCAGTTCTTGAACACTACGTATATCAGCACCACATTCAATCATATGAGTAGCAAAACTATGTCTTAACACATGTGGTGTTATTTCTTTATCTATCTTTTTAGTTTTAGCTATCTCACCAATAATTTTATATAAACCTTGTCTTGTCATCCTTTGACCATGATTATTTAAAAATAACGCATCAGTTGGTTTCTGATTCTTAACAAACATCATAGGCCTATATTTATTAATATATAAATCTAAATAATTAACAGCTATTTTACTCAAAGGAACAATTCTCTCTTTACTTCCTTTTCCATATACTTTAACAACCATATTAGCAGTATCTATATTAATTAAATCAAGATTTATAAGTTCAGTAGCTCTAAGTCCAGTCGCATATAAAAGTTCAAGAATAGTTTTATTTCTATAATCAAAAGGCGTTACTAACTTTATATCTAGAAGTTTATCTACTTCTTCAATACTTAAATATTTAGGAAGTACTTTCTTTCTTTTAAGACTTTCAACATCTTCGCTAACATTAATAAAACCTTTATATATAGATAAATACTTAAAAAAACTTTTAATACTAGCAATTATTCTATTAATAGAACTCTCGTTATATTTAGGAAGCACATGTAAGATATAATTATCAATATCTTTTTTAGATATATCAAGAATTTCTTTATCAGTATATTCTAAAAAGTTTCTAATATCTCTAATATATGACTCTATAGTATTAGCACTATAATTTTTGTCTATTCTTAAATAATCACTAAAATCATCAATATATTCTTTATTATCAATCTCTATCATAATTTTTACCCATTATCATTATACAACAAAAGAACTAATATTTCATAGTTCTTTTACAAAGTTTATGTAAATTTCTTATTATCCTATTCTAAATGCTGGTGAAACACCTGCTGATGAAGTAACAGAATCACTTGCACAATTACCCGCAGCAAACACCATAAAGAAAAATTCGGAATCTATATGATCAGCAGATCTAGTCCACCATGCAGTATTAGTGCTTCCTAATAATTTAAGAGCACTAGAATTAGAACTTGTGGAAGTTCCTTTTTGCTTATAATAGTCTAACTGTCTTGTTAGATTTTTTGAAATATCATATTCATCATTCCAATCACTATATATTTCTTTTGGAGCAAGTAAGTACATTTTATCTGTTGATATTATATTTTCTTCGCTATCAATACTAGGACTAGAAACAACAGTAGTATTTATTACAGATTTCTTTAAATTATTAGGTAGTTCATTATAAATAGTATTATTTAAATATGTATAAAGTGCAGTTTCATTCCAGCCACCTACAGAGCTGCTATCCATAGAATGTGTTGTAATAATATCAGCAAATTCAAGCACGAAGCCACAAGCAGTTTGTGAAAAACCACTAGTAGAACATTCACTTGGCGTTGTATTATTTGCAACCCTAATAGTATGTGTACCAAGTGTACTCAAAGTTACTTCTTTTGTTGCTCCTACTTCATAAGAAGAACCCTTACCTGCTTTAACATTTGAAATAATTGTATCCCAACTATCACTCGAAAAATCTAAAGTTGTTGATTCTTTTACACCGATAACACCACTAAATTTCTTACTTTGATTATAATTTTGACTTGCATTAGTTTCTTTAAATGTTATAGTCAAATCATATTTATGAATTATATTTGGTTCAATAGAAACAGCACTCTTAATTATATTTGATGAAATAGAAGTACTAGATATATTATTACATGTACCGCTTACACTCTCGCTAGTACCATCAAGTCTAGTACATGTTCCCTCAATTAACATTTCATCATTAGTAATTTCATTAACTAATTCTTGCCATACAAGATTATATGTTGCATTTAAAGTTCCAGTATTTGCTACATAAACAGTTTTTGTAACTGTTGCTCCTGGAGTTATATTTTGCATATTTATTTCATCACCATCAACATATCTTAAACTTAACGTACCAGTTGTAACTACTTGATCTTTTACACTATCGTTTCTAATTGTAGAACTGAAATATCCATATGAAGTAGATACTGATATTAGAAATATTATTCCCAAACATACACCAAAAAGTATTTTATTTTCTCTATTCATATTTTCATCTCCATTTATTAACCAATTCTAAATGCTGGTGAAGCACCATATTCAGAAGTAATACGATCACTAGCACAATTTCCTTGTTCATTAACAGCATAGAAAAGTTCATTATCAATGTGATCAGCAGAACGTGTCCACCATGTTATGTTAGTACTTCCTTTTGATTTAATAGCACTAGAGTTAGCCCTTAAAGTAGTACCTTTTGATTTATAATAATCAAGTTGTCTTGTTTGATTTTTTGCTATATCATATTGTTCAGACCAATCACTAAATATTTCTTTTGGAGCAAGTAAATACATTTTATCTGTTGACACAACATTTTCTTCATTATCAATTCCAGGACTAGAAACTACAGTCGTACTTATTACAGAATTTCTTATATCATCCGGAAGTTCATTATAAACATTTATATTTAAATATGAATATAATGTAGATTTTGTCCAATCAGAAAGGCCAGTACTATTTAATGCACTTGTAACAACAACATCAGTAAATTCAAGTACAAATCCACATGCAGTTTGTGAAAAACCACTATTAGAGCATTCACTTGGCGTTGACATATTAGCAATTCTAACTGTATGCTTTCCGAAGTTACCTAAGTTAATTTCTTTTGTATCTCCTACTTTATAATTACTAGTATCACCATTTTTTACAGCTTCAACAATAGTACTCCAATCATCTTCAACAAAGGATTTAGTTTTACTACTAGATTCACATGTAGTACTACTTAAATCTCCTTCTTTTAAGTCATCAATAGTAAGTTCATCAACTGATTTACTACCATCTAAACTTGCTACCCATTTGCCATTAGATACTTGCATTTTACTTACTTTACCACTATTATTTAAAATAATACAATATTGAAGTTTTTCTCCTGTCATATCAAGTTTAGAATTATCTTCAGAATTTATAACTTTTACAGTATTTCCAGTTATAGAACTAGATATAAATTTATTTTCAGCTTCAGTATATACTTTCTTAGCTTCTGTTAAAAAAGTTTCTTTTTGCGCTTTATTATACATATTTATTACATTAGGAAGCGCTATAATTACTAGTATAGCTAGTATTGCTATTACTGCTAGTAACTCAACTAATGTAAAACCTTTTCTATTTTTCATATCTTCACCCTATTATTAAGTATATCATTTATAGAAAAACTAAGCAATTAAAAAGTTTGCAATTAGCAAACTATTTTTTTATAGAATCTTTAACATTAAATAATATTCCACCAATTATCATAGGTATATAATAAGAAACAAATCTCCAAAGTAGTACACCAGGCATTACTAAAGGACTACTAACTATCAATTTAAAATAATTAATAAATGCATACTCCATACCTACACTAGCACCTGGAATTGGTATAAATGATGCTGAAATATAAATAAAACATGAAAGTATTATTACATAAAACATATTCATATTAATATTTACATCTAATGCTTTAAATACAAAAAATGGTATCATACAAAATATTGCCATATAAAGTATATTTAAAAAAATACATTTTATAATAAACATTTTATCTTTTAGTAATATTCTAAAACTAGTATTATATTCATCACACTTATTAGTCCATCTTAAATATGATTCTTCTTTATTCTTTAATACATGGAATTTATCTAAAATATTTATAAACCATTTTCCAGCCTTCTTAGCATAATTTATTTTCAAGCCCATAAATATTGCCATAAAGAAAGATATAATCGTTATAAATACACCTATTATAGTTAAAATCCATAATATTCTAGTTGGAATAAATTCATTATATAAACAAACTCCCAAAGATACAAGAGACATAATTGTCATAGATATTTGTAAAACTATAAAGTTTTCAACAATAACCAATAAAGACTCAGTAACTCTTACTTTACTTTTACTTAGTTCATACACTTGAAGTGGTTGACCACCTAATGAAAATGGTGTTATCCCATTAAAGAATTTTGTCATTAAATTTAATTCTAAAGTTTGTTTATAAGAATAAGAATTATTTACTTTATTAATTAATAAATAAAGTAGATACGCTTCTACTAAAAAATAAACAATATATGTAATTACAACTAATAATAAATACCATATATTAGATGAGAATAATAAAGTGATTGACTCACTAAAATTATCTTTCAATATATACCAAAACAACCCAATTGTTAATATTGCTAATAAAATACTTCTAAGTCTTATCTTTTTCATAGTTTCCTCTTTTATTAATGCATACTCATTATAACAAATAAATATATCAATAACAATAATATTTGTTTAAAATGACTTTTAAATGACTTTAAATTTAATAATAAAATTGATAAAATACTTATGAGGTGTACTATGGAATTATTACAAAACAAATTAAGACCTAATAATTTAAAAGATGTACTTGGTCAAAAGCATCTTATTGGTAAAGGTAAAGTATTAACAAACTTAGTAAAAAACAAAGTTTTATTTAATATAATTTTTTATGGTAATAGTGGTTGTGGTAAAACTACTATTGCTCTTGCTTTAATAAATGAACTTGGTATTAGATACAGAATGCTTAATGCTACTATTAATTCTAAAAAAGATTTTGAAGTAGTTATTGAAGAAGCCAAAATGTATGGAAACATGATTCTTATCGTAGATGAAATACATAGAATGAACAAAGATAAACAAGATATATTACTTTCATATATTGAAAGTGGTCTTATTGTTCTAATTGGACTTACTAATTCTAACCCATATCATTCAATTAATCCAGCCATTAGAAGTAGATGCCAATTAATTGAACTTCATGCTTTAAGTGAGGAAGATATTGAAACAGGTATCAAAAGAGTTAAAACTGTTCTTGCAGATATAAAGATGGATAATAAAACTATAAAATATATTGCTAAAATATCTAATGGAGATATAAGATTTGCATATAATCTTATTGAATTTAATTATTATGGATATAATAAAGAAGTAACAATTGATAATATAAAAGAAACAACTAATATTCCATCATTCTTTACTGATAAAGATGAAGATGGACATTATGATATGTTATCTGCATTTCAAAAAAGTATTAGAGGAAGCGATGTAGATGCTGCTCTTCACTATTTAGCAAGATTAATAGTAAGTGGAGACTATGATTCTATTTATAGAAGAATGATTGTTATTGCTTATGAAGATATAGGTCTTGCAAATCCAATGATTGGTCCTAAAGTAGTTGCTGCAGTTGAAGCAAGTGAAAGAATTGGATATCCAGAATTAGTTAAGCCACTCTCTTGTGCAGTAATAGATATGGCACTAAGTCCTAAAAGTAATTCAGCAGATACGGCAATTAAAGAAGCTATTAAAGACATAAATACTATGTCAGTCGGAAGAATACCAGCACATATAAGAACAACTAGTCCAAACTATAAATATCCACATAACTATCCAAACTATTGGGTAGATCAAGAATATATGCCAGATAATCTAAAAGGAAGGAAATACTATACACCAAGAAAAAATAAATATGAAACTGAAATGTATAAATTTAATAATAGTATTAAGGTGAAAAAATGAAATTTATAATGAAAAGTACTCCTAAAACAGTAAACATCGACTCTAAAGTAATTGCTGAATTAGAAAGAAAAATCGAAAGTAATACTCCCCTTTCAGAAGAAGAATTAAACTTGTTTTTAGATAATATTTGTTATCTAACTAGATGTAAATTCACAGATGATTTTGATAATTTTAGCTTTGAATTTAAATGTGATAAAGCACAAGCTATCATAACATACTATTTAAACGATTTAGGCGTTGAAACACATCCATGTATGACACAAAATGTAATAACAAATGATATTGAAGGTCACTCATTCATAGTAGCAAGATTCAATGTAAATGGAACATTGACTCCATATTTAATAGATCCAACATATAGACAATTCTTTACTGATGAGAAAAGTGAATATTTAACACATAATGGTATGATATTAAAAACTCCATCTCCTGGATATTTCATAAAAGATGAAGATAAAAGTGAAGTAGAAAAATTATTAATAGATGGATACCATATATTAGATGAAAACATGGCAAGGACATATGGAGACTCATTTTATAACACTAAAACTGGATACACAACAAAAGATTTTAAATCAATTAATGGAAGTATTTATTTAAATTCATTCACTAAAGGTCATGAACCACTATCAAAAACAAAAGAAGAACTTGAAAGTGAAGATTTAAGAATAAGACCTCAAAGTCAAAAGACATTATAAACTACTTATAAAGGTAGTTTTTTATTTCTATCTTTTTCAAGTTCTTTTAAACTTTTATCAGGCGTTGGCATATCTTCCGGCATAATTCCACCATTTTTAAGAATAGTTTCTCTTATATTTTTACCTACGATATAATGAGTTTCATTAGCCTTAGTTTCATTAGATATATTATCTCTTTTTAATTTTGATTCAGTTTGACTAATTCTAAAAAGATTTGCAATTAATTCTTCACTACACATATTATCAAGTATGTCTTCTCTATATCTTAAATTCTTACGTTTTGCGATATCATCTGCAGTTTCTCCATTATATAGTCCCCTATATCCAGCATTATGAAACTTATCAAAATTCTTAACTCCAGCATTTCTAGCAGTTATATTTAAAGAATAATTTCCTTTTCTTGTTAAATCCCTTTGATAAAATCTTTTCTCATCTTCAGTAAGACCAAGATATTCTTTCTCACTAAGTTCTTGTTTTCTAGTTTGAACAGCAAAATAAGTTTGACCTAAGGCAACAACTTCTTTTCTAGAATCAGAGTTTTGCACGATTAAATAACAAGCATACCTAGATAGCTTATAGTCATCAACAATTCTCTCTCCGCCCTTACCCAATTTTATCATTTTGTCGACTTGGACAAAATGATAAAGAGCCTTATTTTTACTTTTATTACATGCAGTGCGTGCTTTTTCTAAAACTCCTAAAAATTTTCTCCATTCTTTATATTGAAGAATAAACTGTAAATCTCTAGCAAACCAATACTCATTCAATTCTTCATCAATATGTTTGATGTTTTCAAAAATCTTTTCAGTGTATTTGATTATTTCTTCCATAAACAACTCCTATCTAGAAGATATTTTTAATCCTCTATTATTATCTTTAGAAGTAAATCACTAAAACACTTCTTTTTTTAAATTTCCATAAAAAAAGATATAACCTAAGTTACATCTTACATACATCTTTAACTATATAGTTTGTTATATAAAGTCCTGCAACGGCTGGAACAAATGCACTAGAACCAAGCATATTCTTAGTATCAATTGCTTTTTCAGTAGATGTTACAACCACTACATCTTTCATTAAGTCTTTATCTTTTCCAAGTTCATGTCTTACTTTTTTAGCAAGTGGATCTGTATTAGTTTTATCAAGTGTAGTTATTATTAACTTAGTAGCATCTAACTTTTTAGCTGTTCCCATTGAGGAAACAAGCTTAATACCATTCTCATGACATCTTCTAACAAGTTCAACTTTAACACGAGTAGTATCACAAGCATCAATCATATAATCATACTTTTCACCAAATAACAATTCTATATTATCAGGAGTTATGTAAGTATTTATTATATTTACGCATGCATTTTTATTAATAAGTTTAATTCTTTTCTTCCATTCTCTGGTTTTATATTTATTATTATTACGAGAAGTTGCTATTATTTGTCTATTTATATTACTAGGTTTAATAGTATCTCCATCTACTATAGTTATGTCTTCTACTCCACATCTGACTAAAGATTCAAGAGCATAACCTCCTACTCCACCAAGACCTATAATAAGCACTTTAAGTTTTCTAACTTTTTCTAAGTTTTCACTTCCAATTAGACTTTCAAGTCTACAAAGATTCATATCTTTCACTCCTTCAAAAGTGCCTATATTATACCATAAAAAAATACCTAGGTAAATATAGTGTAATAAAACTCGCGTTTCGCACGAGGTGGTAGGACACATAACATACTCGGGATCTTGTATTAAATACAATATTCAACACCATATACTAATTAGTCCCCCTATAGTATTACATAGCCGGTTTATTGAGCTATATTTCATCTAGGTTAATTTAATTATATCATATTAATTTTTTATATCAAGGTTTATGTAAAAACTTTACACTTTTAAAAATGCCCATATTTGCTTCTCTCATAAAATCTTTCATTTAATAAGTTTAAATCATCTATTATATTCTTAGGTTCACATTCTTCATATAAACTCTCATATTTATTAATAGTCACTTCTTCATTAAAAATACCTTTATCACTATCAATATAGATTGCTAAAGGCTTTCTAATACCAATCGCATAACTTAGTTGTACTTTACACCACTTAAGATTATATTTTTTAAGATAATGTATTGCAATAAGTCTAGCTTTATATGCACCACTTTTGTCTACCTTAGTAGGATCTTTGCCACTAAAAGCGCCACCACCTACAGGAGCAAATCCTTGATAACTGTCAACTACTATTTTTCTACCTGTAAGACCCGCATCACCTTCGAAACCGCCTATTTCAAACTTACCAGTCGGATTTATCAAGTATTCTTCTACTTTAATATTATATTTAGAGCAAATCTTATCACAAATATCTCTAATTATTTTATCAGTTTTACTTCTTTCTTTTTCAGTATTCTGATAACTTATAGTAAATGTTTTAATACTTAAAAGTTTCATATCTTCATCATAGTATCCAGTTATCTGAGCTTTACCATCACTTTTAAATCTAGAATCAACTTTTCTAAGTTCATCATACTTTTTGCTTAACTCTTGGAGTATAACCATAGCTGTAGGTAAATATGAATCATTATCATTACAAGCATATCCAAACATCATGCCTTGATCACCAGCACCCATTACTTCATCATTAGTACCCATCGCAATATCACTACTTTGAACACCAATATTATTAATTATTTCATAGTCACTACTATACCCAACATCCAATAAAACATTTTTTACAACTTTAGGAATATCAACTTTACTTTTTGATGTAACCTCCCCAGTGATAAATATTTTACCTTTACCACCCATAGTCTCAATCGCACATCTGCTTTTCTTATCCCCTTTAATAAATTCATCCACTAAAGCATCACTTATTTGATCACATACTTTATCAGGATGACCTCTAAAAACAATTTCATTACTAAATAATCTCATATATATTTCCTCCTTCCAAGATTACAATTACCTTAAAAAGAAAAAATACCTAAGATAACTTAGGTATATATAAGTTATCCTCATCCATCTGGGTTTACCACCTAATCAAATAGGTTGGTGTGACTTCATAGAGCCAGTCTCTCAGTCACTCTTTATAAGGTAATTTTTAAAATTGTTGTTCTATAAGAACACATTAATAATACCATAAATAAATATCTTTATCAACTACTTCATATACTTTATTATGTTAAATAAAATAAAGAATAATATATTTTTAAAATCAACATTAGTATTACTTATCGGAGGAGTAATTGGTAAATTAGTAGGTTTCGTATTAAGAATAATAGTAACTAGAAAACTAGGTGCTGAAGGTATGGGACTATATAGTTTACTTGCTCCGACTAGCTCTCTTTTAAGTGTACTTGCAACTTTATCTTACCCTACTGCATTATCAAAAATAATATCAGAAAAAAGTTCAAGAACTAAAACACTTTTTACATCAATTATTCCTCTTTCAATAATAATTAATATTTTCATAATAGGAATAACTATATTACTTGCTCCAACACTTAGTACGCTTCTTAAAAATGAAACTTTATATTTTCCAATAATATGTCTTTCACTAGTAACTCCATTCATAAGTATTTCTTCAATTATAAAAGGATACTTTTGGGGAAAACAAAATATGTTTCCATATATGTTATCTAACTTTATAGAACAAGTTACAAGATTAATACTAATAACATTATTTATAAATAAATTTTTAAGTATTAGTTTAACACACGCAATTAGTTTCATTATTTTAGTAAACGCAGTCGGTGAAGTTGTATCTCAACTAGTAATGATGTATTTCTTTCCTAAAAATATCAGGCCTTCTATAAATGATTTTAATAAGAATGATATAAAAAAAGTAATGGATATATGTGTACCTTCTACTTCAAGTAAAATAATAGGATCAATTTCTTATTTTTTAGAACCAATAGTCCTTACAAATGTTCTTATGTATGTGGGATACTCTAAAGACTTTATAGTTTATGAATACGGTGTCATAAACGCTTATGCAATGTCATTACTTTTAATGCCACAATTTTTTACTCAAAATATGGCTACATCTTTAGTACCAGAACTTTCTAAATATTATAGTCTAGGTAACAATGAAATGTGTAAAAAAAGAATAAAACAAATAGTTTTAATCTCATGCTCTATAGGTGGACTATCCACTCTTATAATAACTTTATTTCCAACGTTCTTCTTAAATATCTTGTATCACACAACACTAGGCTTAGATTATATAAGACTACTGAGTCCATTTACTATATTATTCTATATTGAGTATCCTCTTATAAATGCACTACAAGCCCTAGGTAAATCAAAAAGTGCTATGAAATGTACTATAATATCTTCAATCATAAGACTTATCTCAATAGCTACTTTATCTTTTCTTAAAATAGGTATGTATTCCCTAATACTATCAATAATAATTAACCTTCTTTTAAGTACATATCTTTATACAAAAGAAATAAAGAAAGTACTATCTAATTAATTCATTTCTCTTAATAACATAAATCTTATTATTCTTATAAAATGCATAAAATATATCCTCTTTTTTAAGATCATTACATCTCAAATAATCATGTAACCACTTCTCATCTTTATCTATATAACATAGTGTATCTTTTTGAACAACTCCATCTAATATTAATGGAAATGGATTCGCAGAATCAAAACCTAAAAAGCTATATTTAAATACATTAAGTTTTCCACTATTTTCTAAAACTGCATACTCTACATCTTTAAGATTCTTAATATTATTATTTCTAAGTTCTAATAATAAGTCATCCAAAGAATATCTTTGTTTCATCATCTCTTTATAGTTTATTATTCCCCTATTTATTATAAGAGCAGGTTTACCATCCATAATATTCCTAAACTTATTAAATCTTAAAGATAAATATCCAGCAGCTATTTCAAAGAATAAAAGTATAAGTATTGGTATTACTGTAAGCAACATAGAATCTTTATAGTTTTCAATGCTAATCGCAACTAGTTCAGCAATCAATAAGCTAACTACTAAGTCTTGAATAGATAACTCTCCTATCTCACGTTTACCCATAAGTCTAAATATAACAAGCACAAACAGATAGAAAAACACTGTTCTAATTATTACCATTACTAAATCCATATATATCACCTACTATTATTATGTTTAATTCATATATTTTTTAATCACAAATATACTTAATTAGGTGATAAAATGAATAAAATTATTAATTATTTAAAAAGTATATCTTTATTTATAATACTTTTCTTAATATATCTATTAATTATATCTTTAATTTATTATTTAGAAATTTTTAGTTATAACACAGTAAGTATAATAAATTATATAGTTATTCTACTTTTATTCTTTGTTTTAGGATTTAAAACTTCATCACTAGAAAGATCAAAAGGATACTTAAATGGTTTTATAGTTTCTGCTTCTATCTGTACTTTATTTTCACTAATAACTCTATTTATATCAAAGTATTCGTTTGGTGCCCTAGTAT
This sequence comes from uncultured Clostridium sp., assembly GCA_902492325.1. Classification (GTDB taxonomy): domain Bacteria; phylum Bacillota_I; class Bacilli_A; order RF39; family UBA660; genus CAG-1000. The sequence goes on along the minus strand of CABULC010000001.1, from coordinate 231,151 downwards.
ATTATTTATCATTAATATTATCTTCAGTTACTGGTGGTATTATAGGAGTAACAAAAAGTTCAAAATAAAAAGTTATGTATTTCTACATAACTATTGTTTTAATGTAAAATATCCAGGCGTAGATGACGTATCTATACGAGCATATTCTTTACCTATATTGTCATCACTATATTTAGTACCATTTTCTCCTATTAAATTACTACATCCTTTAAACATTTCGGTATCTTTCTTAACACTTGAAATGATGAATTTGTTACTTGTATATATAGTTTTTAATTGTCCACTATTCCAAAACAATTGCTCCATGTTAGTTACATTCGAAGTATCAAAACTACTTATATTTAAAGAACTCAACTCCGTACCACTAAACATAGAACTCATATTCGTAACATTCTTTGTATTAAAACTTCCTAAATTTAAATTTATAACTTTGCTATTAGCAAACATACCACTCATATCAAATACTTTAGAAGTATCAAAACTACTTAAATCTAAATTTATAGCTTTGGTATGAGCGAACATACTACCCATATTTGTAACGTTTGATGTATTAAATCCACTTAAATCTATATTCGATGCTTCAATATTATATAACATATAACTCATATCAGTTACTTTGCTTGTATCAAAACTACTTAAATCTAATGATGTAGCACTAGAATCAGCAAACATTAAACTCATATTAGTTACATTACTTGTATCAAAACTACTTAAATCTATTGATGTAGCAGCAGAACCAGTAAACATATAACTCATAGATACAATTGGTTTATTATTTATATATGTACATAATTTACTTGTAATTGGAGAAGTACTTGTTTTATCGGTTAATGTTACTCCCCATCCATCTTTTTCTATTTTAAGCCAATCACCTCCTCTGTTTTCTTGTTTATATGAATAAGTATACTGTCCATTTACATACTTTGCACCTTGGTTTAACTCTCCATCAAATGTACAATTTAATGGTTCTGGAATTGTTGGCGTATTATTACTACAATTATAGCCATCTAAATTTCCATCAGTTAAATCATCAGTTGTTAAATCTTCTACTTTCTTATCATTATCTAAACTAGCTACCCATTTACCATTAGATACTTTCATAGATTTTACTTTACCATTATTATTTAAAATAATACAATATTGAAGCTTTTCTCCAGTCATATCAAGCTTAGAACTATTTTCAGAACTTATAGTTTTTATAGTATTTCCTGTTATAGAACTTGATATATATTTCTTTTCAGCCTCTGTATAAACTTTCTTTGCTTCTGTTATAAATGTTTGCTTTCTAGCTTGATTATATGTATTAATAATATTTAGTAATGCTAAAATTACCAAGATAGCAAGAATTGCTATTACTGCTAATAACTCTACTAACGTAAAACCTTTTTTACTTTTCACTTTACTCACTCCTATTTTATAGACTAAGTATAACATAATAAATAGCAATTAAAAAGAATTAACATATAATTTATTGTTATAATACTATAAAAAAATAAGAGTTACTTTTCACTCTTATTCTTTTTATACTTACTTACAAATTCTTCTCTAAACTCAAGTAAATCATCATTTTCAATATGAAGTCTTATATCTTCCATTAATTTAGTTAAAAATCTTATGTTATGAATTGATATGAGTCTTTGACCAAATGTTTCATCAGCCACTAATAAATGTCTAATATATGATTTAGTATAATGTTTGCATGCATAACAATCACATTCTTCTTCGATTGGACTTAAATCCATTTTGAATTTAGCATTTCTTAAATTAGTTCTTCCACTTCTAGTTAATGCATTTCCATGTCTAGCTAATCTTGTAGGAAGAACACAGTCAAATATATCTATTCCACGAATGACTCCATCAATTAGATCTATTGGTTCACCTACACCCATTAAATAACGAATCTTATCTTTTGGTAAATATGGAGTAGCATATTCTATCATTTTAAGTTTAGTTTCATCATCTTCACCAACTGAAACACCACCAACACTATATCCATCAAAATCAAGTTTAGCAGTTTCTATCGCAGAAAACTTTCTTAAATCTTCAAACTCTCCACCTTGAACTATACCAAATAATGCTTGATGTTCTGGGTCCTTATGAGCAGCTTTACTTCTCTTCATCCATCTAAGAGTTCTTTCAATACTATTTTTCATATATTCATGTGTTACTGGATAAGGAGGACATTCATCGAAACTCATCATTATATCAGAATGAAGTTTATTTTGAATCTCAATACTTTTTTCAGGTGTTAAGAATAAATTAGCTCCATCTATATGACTTTTAAACTTAACTCCTTCTTCACTTATATCTTTTGGTTTAGCTAAACTAAATACTTGAAATCCACCACAATCAGTAAGAATTGGTCCGGTCTTATAATTCATAAATTCATGAAGACCACCAGCATTATCAACTACATCTTCTCCAGGTCTTAACCATAAATGATATGTGTTTGATAGTATTATATCAGCTCCAGCATCTTTTAATTCTTCAGGGCTTAATGTTTTTACTGTAGCTTGAGTACCTACTGGCATAAACATAGGTGTTTTATGTTTTCCCCATCTTGTCTCAAACTCTCCAAGTCTAGCTCCACAAGATGATTCTTTTATTAATTTAAATTTTAAATCCATTACTTTACCTCCTCATTAGTTAAAAACATAGCATCTCCAAAACTAAAGAATTTATATTTTAGACTTTGTGCATGCATATAAGCATTCTTAATTATATCTACGCTACTAAATGCAGATACTAACATAACAAGTGTACTCTTAGGTAAATGGAAATTAGTAATTAAAGCATCTGCTGACTTAAATTCATATGGAGGATATATAAATATACCTGTTTCTTCAATTGTTGCTTTAAACTCTCCATATTTAGATATATTAGCTTCTAAAGTTCTAAGACTAGTAGTACCAACACATATAATTCTCTTACCATTCTTTTTGCATTCATTTAACTTATCTGCAACTTCTTCAGTTATTTCATACTTTTCACGATGCATATCATGATGAGTTATGTCACTTTCACTAACTGGTCTAAAAGTTCCAAGTCCAACATTAAGTGTAACATATAAAATATTTACTCCCATATTTTCAAGTTCGCTTAATAATTCTTTAGTAAAATGAAGTCCAGCAGTAGGAGCAGCAGCACTACCTTCTCTTTTAGCATACACTGTATTATAACGACTATTATCTTTAAGTTTCTCATGAATATAAGGTGGAAGTGGCATAGCCCCAACTTTATCTAAATGTTCTACTAGTATACCACTATAAACTAATTTAACATGCGTTATACCATCTTTAAATACCTCTACTACTTCACATTTAAACTCATCATCAAACTTTATAACAGTTCCAATGTGTACTCTCTTTTGAGGTCTAACAAGACATTCCCAAACGTCACCATCAATTTCTTTAAGTAACAATACTTCAATCTTAGCATTTGTTTCTTCTTTATAACCAATAATTCTACTAGGTAATACCTTAGTATTATTAAGAACTAGTGTGTCTCCCTTATGAAGATAATTCTTAATATTATAAAATATTTCATCTTTGTATTTTCCATCATACTTATTTACCACTAATAATTTTGAATGATCACGTTCTTTAATAGGCACTTGAGCTATTAAAGATTCATCTAAAGGATAATCATAAGTATTTATATCTTTATAATCCATACATCTACTAGGAATACAGCCTAGCGACTCACCTCTTCTTTCAGTTAAGAATTATAACATATAAAAAGAGTTTTTAAAACTCTATTTTTTTAATTTATGAACTGGACCTCTAGAAGAATAAGTTTCTTCATTCTCATCTTTAGTACAGCCAACAATACTATTATATTTATATACTATTGCATTCATTTCATTAGCGAGCTCAATTATTTTATCCTTACTTCCACCACAAGCTATCAATTGATTTCTCTCGATTTCTAATTTTTTATATTGTTCTCTTAAATATAAAATTATCTTTTCTTCTTGATTTGGAACTAAACCATGCTTTTTAACAATGCTCTCATCTTTAGTAACTTTTTTTGTTTTTGATGTTGCTAATTCTTTTTCAACTGTTTGTTTTTTAGCCTCAACACATTTTTCTTCTCTTTTTAATTTTTCTTGTTCTTTTTTAACGTTTTTAATTTCTTTAATACTTTTAATAGCAGTTCTACACAATACATATAAATCACTTGCAAGAAAAACAGCCAACGTAGTTAAAGCATACAACTTACCAATTACTGCTAAATCATACATATGCATAAAAGGATTTCCAGCGATTGTACCGAGTGTCACTGCAACAATCAAAGCCACTAATATTGAAATACCAAATCCAATCGGGCAAGCAAAACGAAACATACCTATTGTTGTATCCTGACTTTCATGTAAATTTCTAAGAAAAATATATTTAGGTTTAGTATTAATATCTTTCCATTTCTTTTTATTTCTTTTAACCATAACTTCACTATTAGCAAGTTTATATAATCTATCCATTTCGATTCTAAAATCACTAGAATTATCACCATTTAAATCTACTTTATAATCACAATATCTGTAAATATGTTTTAATAAACAATATCTATACCCTATATCGTCTTTAGTGAAATAATCACATTCACCTTTTCTAATTGCTTTTTCTAACTTAGAAACAAATTTTTCAAGTTTAGTTCTTTTACCACCAACATAAACATCACCATCATCATTACATTGAACATATTTATTTTTCATATTATTTCCCCTTAATTGGCTGTATATTATACCAAAAATGTTACTAATAATCAATAAAAAAGGACCAAAGTCCTTTATTTACTATATATAATATCAATAACTTTACTTCTAGATATTTTAATTAATGGTATTAAACTTGATATACTTACCGCAATAAATATAATTACTGAAATATATAATATAACGTTAGGATTAAATACTATTGGTTTTACACTATAAAATAAATCTTTAGATATATAATTATTTATAAATCCAGTTCCAAAATATATAAGAACTGATGAAAGGACTATAGATATTATTCCTATTATCAAACCCTCTATATAGAATATCTTATATATTCCACTTATTTTAGTACCTAAACTTCTTAAAATACCAATTTCTTTTTTACTATTATTTATACACATTAATATATATAATGTTAATAGTACTATAGAAAACGCTATTAAACCGTATGATATTTTCTTAAATAATCCATTTAACTTATTAACACTAGTTTTTAATGACTTAATAGTCGAGCTATATAATGTACTTATATTATAATTTTTATCATCAGAATATTTAACTAATAAATTTTTAATTTTATTTTCATCTTTTTCATTAATATTAATTCTATATGTTTCCCTATTGCCTCTCATGTATTCACTAATTATTTTTTCATTAACTAAAGATTTATCACTATTATTTCCATTATTACCATATACGTATCCGATTACTTTTAAATCATATGATTTAGAATTATTTTCTTTATATAAATCATTTATAGTAACGCTTACTGTTTTTCCTATTATTCCAAAATCATTAATAAATTTCTTATTAAAATCATCTAGTATCTTATTTTCATCAAGTTTAACTATTTCAGGTATTTCTTTTACTATATATTCAGGATCATCATCTAGCTTCTTTTGTTCTTCTTTTAGTTTCTTTTCTCTTTGTTTTACTTTGTCTTCATACTCTTTATCTATTTTTTTAGTATATATTTCTAACTGTTCAGAATAGAATTTATCTCCACCATTCATTTTAGAAATTAAAGACATATCTAAGACTATTTCATCTTCTTTAATATCACTTATTTTTCTAGTTTTTTTGCCATCATATATATTCATTTCAACTGAACTAATTAAACTACTACTAAAACTTGTATAATATTTTTCATTATTATAAGTATAGGTTAAATCATATAAATTGTTATCAAGTATATTATTTTTATCTATTATTGTTTCTTTATAAAAGTTATCACTGACTATTCTTAAATTTAATAATGGCATATATTTATTACTAAATTCATCTAGTAAACTTTTCTGTTCATGTTCTGCTTTAGTTCTATCAATAGTTTTAAGAACTTCGAATTTACTTAATTCTTCATCAATAATACCAGTTATAACAACATAATATTTCTTAGAATTTTTAAAGTTTCCATTTGTCAAAAGTATTTTTTTATGAGAATTAACTAAATCGTTATAATCTTTAGGATACCATGTTTTTTGTATTAAATTTCCTTTAGAGTCATTATCTAATATAATAGTTCCATTTATTAATAAATAATCTGCAAGTACCTTGTATATAGCTATATCATTATTACCAGTAGGAGCACTACCAATAAGTTTTAAACTTTCAAAACTTTCTTTAGATTTTTCTATAAAAGTTGATTCAGTGTATGTATGATTATAATAAGCATTATAACTAAGTTCTAGATTAGGATTTTCAAAATCCATATTCTTTTCTAATTCCATAAATTCATTATCAAGAACTAATCTATAAGTAAGTTCAATATTATTAGTTATATTATTACGAATATATTTTATCTCTTCATCACTTATATTAAGAGCAGGATTTATATCACTAAGATTTTTACCAGGTATTTTTTTAACAAGAGTCATTTCAGTTTCATTATTATCTATCATTGTTTTAACATGAGTATTAATAATATCAATATCACTCATTAAATAGGAATATCCAAATAACGCTAGAGTTATAGATAATATTATTGAAATAATTATTAATCTAAATGTTTTCTTCCTTAAATTTAATGATGAAAATTTAATAGCACTTAAGAATGATAATCTTGGTTTAATAATTTTAATCTCACTATTAACTTCCTGAATTTGATTTATAGTATTATCTTTAACTATATTCCCATCTTCAATTTCAATAACTCTATCAGCATATTTATAAGCATATTCTATATCGTGACTAACTACAATTACTAATCTATCTTTAGAAATATTCTTAAGTATCTCAAATACTTGAACTGAATTAGTAACATCCAAGTTTCCAGTAGGTTCATCAGCAAGTATAATATTTGGATTTTTAATTAATGTTCTTGCTATTGATACTCTCGCTTTTTGTCCTCCGGAAAGTTCATTAACTCTTCTATTTCCTAAATCATTAAGTGATACTAAGGATAAATATTTATCATAATCTTCTTTTTTATATTTAAGTCTTTTTAAGGTACTTGGAAGTTTTAAATTATCATATACAGTAAAATTTTCAATTAAATTATGTTCTTGAAATATAAAACCAAAACAAGAATTTCTATAATCATTAAGTTTACTTTCACTTAATTTAGAAATGTCTTTATCATTAATTAATATATTACCAGAAGTAACTTTGTCCATACATCCTATTAAATTAAGAAGTGTACTCTTTCCACTACCACTTTTACCTAAAATAAATATAAGGCCAGTACTAGGTAAACTAATATTAATATTATTAAGTGCTTTAGTTATAACTCTATTCTTAGCCTTATACTCTTTACAAATACTCTTTAATTCTATCATATAAACTCCTGTATCTTTTACTCTATTTTATTATATCAAAGAATTAAAGATAATAAAACAAAATGGACTTATTTAAGTCCATTAATTATTTTTAAAAGTTCATCACTTGTATGAAAACCGATAACTTCTTCAATTTTTTCCCCATTTTTGAAAAATATCATCGTAGGTACACTCATTATTCTATAGTTCATAGTAAGTTTTTGAAACTTATCAATATCAACTTTAACTATTTTAACTTTATCTTCTATACTTTCAAGTTCACCTTCAAGCATTTTACAAGGTCCACACCAAGTAGCATAAAAATCTACAAGTATAGTTCCTTCTTTTATTAAATCATCAAAATTTTCTTCTTTATCAAGATATATCATTATAATTTTCCTTTCTCACGTAATTTTTGAACGTTTTCTTCAGTAATTATATCATACTTAATAAATAATTTAATAGTTTCTTGATTTAATTTATTTTTATCATTTTTATATTTAGTAGTAAGTGTATATACTTCATTAATAGCTTTTCTAGTATCTTCTATAGCACCACTCATTACTGGAGTCTTATCTAAAATGAAATTACCAACTTTAGATGTTTCAAGTCCAGTTACTCTAATAAATGGTTGACTACACACAAACAAAAATACAAAAACAATAATATATGCTTCTATAAAACCAACTATTCCCCCGCCAATCTTAGAAAAGAATCCTAATATAATTGTCATATCTAATATTTTTTCAATAATACCAGTAATCTTTAATAAGATTCTAAGTACTAGATATAATAATGAAAATATAATTAAGAATGCAATTAATTCATAAAGTAATATATTTATTATTGATACACCACTAAATAATCCCCCAAACTTAAAGAATGGTAAATATTCATACATAAATGTAGCAATAGGAGTTCTAAGAGAAAACGCAAGAACCAAACAAACAACTAGTCCAATAAGTAAGACAGCTTGTTTTATCAGTCCTCTACTCATTCCACCAAGAACACCTACAATTAATATTGTTATAATAACAGCATCTAAAATATTCACAAAAAACCTCCTAATCAGTAACCTTATATGGTTTACTTAAACTTCCATCTCCACTAATAACTTTAGTATCCTTTTTAAGAGTTATTACTGGTCTAATACCACTTGCACTATCAACTGCTAAAACTCCTAATTTAGCACCATTTGCTATATAATTATATGCTTTAGATCCATTATAGTATGCAGGAGACATTGTCCAATAAGCACTACTTGTATATAAATAATTTGTTGTGTTAGAAGTGCTTCCACTAAATCCAGCAAATGTTAATTCATCACTAGTAAGTAAACCAACAGAATTAGAAAGAACACTAACACCATTACTATTCTTAACAGATAATCTATCTTTTTTATTAACGCAATTATATGTTGGCTTCATATCAACAAAATTATTCTTATAAGAAATATATCCCGTATTTTTATTAGAAAATCCATTAAATCCATATGTGACATTATTTAAAATAAACTTACTAGTTTTTCTATTATTACAATATATAGAATCTTCTAAATATGAAGAATAATTACTAATATTAGTTGTAAACCAATTATCTAAAGCAGTTTTAATAACACTAGAATTAACATTATTATGTTCATCTGCATAAGTACTACTATCAGCAGAACCATACATATATCCAACATACGCATTGAAATTTGAATTATTATTATATTTAGTTGTTGTATCTAATATAGCAGTATCTGTATCACTACATACTCCATTATTAGCTTTTCCGTTATATGCAAGTCTAATACCACCATCAATAGTAGTTCTAACTATTTTAAAACAATTACCAGCAAATAAAACATTATTATTTAACGATTTAGTACCTCTATAAAAATATATTGTTTCACCATTTATAGCATCATTTGTATAATAAACTCCTTCACCAGCAATAGAAGAATAATTTAAATTAAGTTCACTAGATGCATTAGCTACAATCTTACTTCCTAAAGTACCACTTTCATATATATCTTTAGATGGATTATATTTAGTAGAAGAAGTAATATTTATATTAGCTGAAAATGTTTTATTCATATTATTGCTTTGATCTTCATCTGTTTTTAAAAAAGTAATACCCATAACATAAGAATGTTTAATACCAGGTTCTAATTTAATGCTTGAAGCTATAATAGGATTTGATACCGGCATAGTAGTTTTCTTAATATAAGCCCCACCATTACTTCCACTAAGAGTAAAAACTAAATCATCAGGATTAGCAAAATTATTAACTAAATCATTAAGTTTAATATCATAATAAACAACTACATCCCCAGTATTTTCAACAGTAAAAGTTTTACTAATACTCTCACCTGTATAAGCATTTGTTAAAGATACATTACTTGTATCAACATAAGTAATCTGAACATTTTTATTAAACGTTGTCATACTTATGTCACTGCCTTCTCCAACAATTTCTAATGAAAAGTATGCATACGTAGCAGTAATCATTAATATTACAACTAAAATGATACCAACACTAGCAAATATCATACTTATTTTATGCGTATTCATATACCCAACTCCTATTTTCTACTAAAAATATTATATAATTATTAACTCTTTTTTTCAATAAAATTTGAAATATTTGTACTTTTTTGATAAAATACTACCGAGGAGGAAAAAGAATATGATAAAAGAGTCTGATATATTAAATGAAAAAGATATAAAAACACTTAAAAAAGTTAGTACAGAAGTTACATTTCCTCTATCAGAAGAAGACTTATATTTAATTAATAACATGATTATGTATCTTAGATTAAGTCAAGATGAAGAATATGCTAAAAAATATAATATAAGAGCTGGTATGGGCCTTGCAGCTATACAACTTGGAGTTTCAAAAAGATTTTTCGTAATTTCATATAAAAAAGATGACGGAACATTTGAAGAATATAAAGTTATTAATCCTAAAATTGTTTCACATTCCGAAGAACAAGTATATGTAGAAGAAGGAGAAGGATGTTTAAGCGTTACTAGATACGTTGAAGGTATTGTTCCAAGATTTGCAAGAGTAACAGTTGAATATCAAGATGAAGAAGGAAACAAAGTAACTAAAAGAGTACGTGAAGAAATTGCAGTAGCATTTCAACATGAAATTGATCATTTAAATGGAATACTTTTCACAGATAAAATAGATCCTAAAAATCCATTTAAAAATCAAGAAAATATGAGAGCTATATAACAAGTAAGAAATTACTTGTTTTTTTATATATTTTTATCCAATGAATTTTATTTTATAATCTAAGTCTTTTCCTTTAGAATATTTTAAATCTATTCTAAAAGTACCCCTCATCATACCACCAAAAGTATTTTGAGCATCTACATCTATTAGATAATAGAATGTATCATTATTATCATTATATCTAATAGAGAATTCTCCAAACTGAGCAGTTCCCGGAGACTTTAACATGTCTTTCATTTCTTCTTTTAATTTATATTCTGGTATATAATGATAACCTAAATATACTTTAGAATAGTATTCTATTTTAGATGTTTTTTCATAATCCTTAAAAAAGTAAAATTTAAAATCGTTATTATAATCCCAATAAGCTTCTTCTAATTTATTATTAGTAATTTTAATACTTAGTGGAAATGTACCTTCAGCACTAGAATCATCTCCAATCGTAAGAATATATTTACCATTCTCTTCCCTAGCATAATATATCACATAATGAACGTCAAAATCTTCTTTGTGATAAGAAAATATACCATCTAATATATTATTTCTAATTTCTAATGCTATGTCTTTAGAATAACCTAAGTCAACAATAGTTTTAATAGAGCCATCATAATCAAGACCCCTAGCATATAAACGTTTAGGAATATAAAAACATAAATCAAATAAACCAATTATAATTCCTAAAATACAAAATATCTTTTTAACAAGCTTATCTTTATTCTTAAAAAATAGTATACAAAATATTATAAATACAATAGTTAAAACTAAAATCAAAACAGAAAAAATATTTTGTAATAACAAATAATCATTAAAATTATACCAATCATAATTATATAAATAGTACTCATTTGAAGTATAACCAATAAAAGGTATAGAGATAATAGAAATAATTATTAATAATATAATAAGTACTATAGTAGTAACTTTTCCACTCCCTTTTCTAAGCTTATATCCACAATAAGGACATATTTTTGCTTTTTTAGAGATTTCTTTATTGCATTCAGTACAAACCATTATATTATTTTCCTTACCACAATAAGGACATTCTTTTAATTTATCATTTATTTCTTTTTTACATCCTTTACATTTTACTAATGCCATCTAATTCACCCCTACTTATGATAATCTTTTTCTCTTTCAAGAGTGTCTTTATCAAGTTCATATAAAACATTATGTGATTTATCAAACTCAAACTTCATAAGAATGCTTCCGCTATCATTATCATCTTTTATAGTGATATCGCTGCCATTCATTTCCCAAATACAATAGTAAGAATATGGTAAAATCTTTTTACCTTCAAAAAAATAATAAAAACTATATTCACAAGTCATATTATTATTAAGTGTTAAAAAATCATAAGAAACTCCACTATTAGATTTAGATGCTTTAACACTACTCCATTTACCAGCAACTTCACTAATCTTATTATTATTTGAACTTTTATATATCATTTTACCAATTATAAATATTGCAATAATAATACCAATAACAGCACATATCTTAGTAATATTTTTCTTACTAGATTCGTTTATTCTATCTTCATCGTCAACATAACTATAACCACAATGAGGACAAGACTTTGCTTTATCACTTATCTTTTTGCCACATTCTTTGCATTTAATCATTGTCATAATTATTCACCATCTTTAATAACTATAGATGCACCATATATAATAATTACTCCACCCATTACAACTAATATTCCTTTTAAACCAGAACAAACTGTTTCACCTAATTCTTTAACATTATTTGCAGTAGTAGAAGCTGCATTTTGAATACCAGTATAAGCATCTCCACCATATAATTTATCAGAAGATGATATGCCAGAATAATTAAGTCCAAGTCCCCATATAATAGAAACAACACCTAAAACTATAAGAGCAATTCCTATTACTTTACTCCTATTAAAACTTTCAAGCTCAATTCCACAATTAGGACATACGCTAGATGAACTACTTATTTTCTTTCCACATTCCTTGCATTTTACTAATGCCATATTTTTCACTCCTTTTCTAATTAAAATTCCATTTATAATCTAACGAATAATAATCACAATAATTATTATTACATGGGATTAACTTTAATATAAAGTCTTCCTTCACCATAGCTCCAAATGAATTTTGACCTTCAACCCAACCATCATAATAGAATCTATTTTCATTCTTTAAATAATTGAAATCATTATATGTAAATACTGCAGAACTTGGTGACTTCAAACGTTCTTTAACATCATTTTCAAATCTTTCTTTTATTTCTTGTGCTGGCATATCAGTATAAAGCATAGCACTATATAAATATTTAAAATCTTTAACTTGCTTTCCATCATCATATAAAACTATATCTATATTGTCATTAAAATCCCAATATATTTTTTTAATCTTAGTTTTATCATTATCATAAACTTCTACTTTAGTAGCATTAGCTGGTAAGTTAGAACTCGTGCAAGTTTCATTTATATTAATGACATAAGTATTTTCTTTATCTCTATCTTTCCATATATCATATAATGATAAGCAAAAACCTACATTTAATTTCTCATCTTTATTTAATGCACTATATATGTTATTTAAAAACTCTTTAGCTTCTTCTTTATCATAATCACCTAAATAAAGTATTTCTCTAAGATCATTTTCATATCCTAAATTAATATTATTATAAAGAGCATACGAATAAAGAACGCTAAAAAATAGTCCACAAAAAACTGCCAATACCGATAGAACACTAAATCTCTTCTTTAATTCTTTTCTTATAGAAGAACTTTTAAACATAAATATTATTATAGACATTGTATTTATAATTAAAGATAGTAATACTAATACTTGAGGTAATACATCATTTACTCTCTCATAAACATAAACTATTGCAAGTCCAGCTATTAATTGATAAATAATTATAGAATACTTTCTTTTTAAATAATTATTCTTTTTATAATTGTTTTCTATACTTTCATTTACAACCTTTTTATTTTGTAAAATTTCACTATTACAATAGCGACACGTTTTAGCATTAATAGATATTTTTTTCCCACAATCAGGACACTTAATCATTCTTGGATTATCTTTTTCTTTATTTTTATTTGATACAACATAAAAAGCTAAAAATATTGCTAATACAAAATAAACTACATAGAAAAAATTAGATAAAATCATTAATAAAGGCATAACTTCAACTCCTTTATATTATTATAATATGTACCCCTATTCCGGTCAAGCAAAAAAAGTTCACACGTTACTCAATTAGGTTTTTAGAATATACCTTCTATAATTATATAAATATAATATTATAGGAGGTAAAATGAATAATAATTGTAATTGCAATAATAAAATAAAAGTATGTCCGCCATTCTATACTTGTTATGGTGCAACTGGCCCAACAGGACCTACTGGACCTAGTGGTGGTGCTACAGGGCCTACTGGACCACAAGGAATTCAAGGTCCTCAAGGAATACAGGGGCCTACGGGGCCTACTGGTCCAACTGGACCACAAGGAATTCAAGGCCTTCAAGGAATACAGGGACCTACAGGGCCTACTGGTCCAACCGGATCACAAGGAATTCAAGGTCTTCAAGGAATACAGGGGCCTACTGGACCTACTGGTGAAGCAGGCCCTGCAGGGGAAACACCTACTCTATCTATCGGCACTGTAACTACTGGAGCTCCAGGAACTGAAGCAGCAGCAACTATCACGGGGACAGCACCAAATTATGTGATTAATTTAACTATACCACAAGGACCTACTGGACCAACTGGACTTACTGGTGCTGCTGGTGCTACGGGAGAAACAGGACCTACGGGACCTACAGGACCTACTGGACCTACAGGACCTACAGGACCATCAGCATAATGAAAAAATATAAAGTATGTATTTATGCCATTTGTAAAAATGAATCAAAGTTCATTAAAAGATGGTATGAATCAATAAAAGGAGCTGACTATATATGTGTTCTAGACACAGGATCAGAAGACGATAGCTTAGAAATATTAAAAAAATTAAATATAAAAGTTAAACAAAAAGTAATAAAACCATGGAGATTTGACGTAGCCCGTAACGAATCAATAAAATTAATACCAAAAGATGCTGATATATGTATATGTTTAGACTTAGATGAAATAATGCTTCCAGGATGGAAAGAAGAACTGAATAAAATATGGAATGATAAAATAACAAGAATAAACTATAAATATAACTGGAGTCTTGATGAAAATAATAAACCAATAATAAGTTTTTATGCTAATAAAATACACAAGAATGGTTACTATAAATGGACTCATCCAGTTCATGAAATACTAACTCCATTAAAAGAAGAACATTCTATGACAACAGATAACATAATAATCAATCACTACCCAGACTCAACAAAATCAAGAAGTAACTACCTTCCTCTTCTGGAACTTTCTGTTAAAGAAGATCCTACCGATGACAGAAATATGCACTATTTAGGAAGAGAATATATGTACTATGGAAAATGGAATGAATGTATAGACACTCTAATAAAACATTTATCTCTTCCCTCTGCTACATGGAAAGACGAAAGATGTGCATCTATGAGGTTTATTGCTACTTCATACATTAACTTAAAAAGATATGATGAAGCACGTATGTGGTTAGATAAAGCAATGATGGAAGCACCATACTTAAGAGATGCATTCACTGAAAGAATGATCTTAGAATATAATCTTAAAAACTATGAAGAAAGTATTAAATACGGAAAGAAAGCATTAAAAATTAAAATAAGAACTTATACATATATAAACTCAGAACATAGTTGGAACGAAACAATATACGATATAATGAGTATAAACTACTATATGATCGGAAATAAAAAAGAAGGACTTAAATATTTAAACAAAGCACTTAAAATAAATCCAAATAATGAAAGAATTAAAAATAATAAGAAATATTTTGTGTAAAAGACTCTTTATGAGTTTTTTACTTTGGCAAATAAATGATATAATTATATATAGTAAATAAGGAGCTTGATTATATGCCAAGTTGGTCAGTACATTTAGCTATTGCTAAAAAAGTAAATGCAAAATTAAAACTTAACGAAGACTTATTTTTATATGGAAACTTAATACCAGATGTAGATAAAGGCACTAAAATAACGAGATATGAAGCACATTATTATAATGAGAATTTACCTTTTCCTACTGTTCCACAAGAGAAGATGATCGATATTAATAAATTCTTGAATGTTTATAATGATGTATTAAATAACCCACTAATACTAGGATACTACTCTCATCTTTTAACAGATCAATTCTATAATGAAAAAGTATATACTACTAAATGGATACAAGATGAAAATAATAATATTATTGGTATAAAATTTAATAATAAAATATTAAAAATTGACAAAGAAGATACAAAAAAATTAAAAAGAAAATACAAACATAAAGACTTTGAATTATATGGTAAGTACTTATTTAATGATAGTTATGTTTCTATTCCAAAAAATAAAGAATTAATAAAAGAAAACTCTAAATATCTAAAAAATAACTTTCTTACTGATGAACTTATTGATCACAGATTTAACTATTTAAATAATGAATTTACTAAGTTTAATAAATTAAGTTTATATGAAAAAATATTTAAACATAAATATTGTCTTTTTACTAAAAATGAACTTGATATTATTATGGATGAATGTATAGAGATGATAATAACTAAAATAAAAGAAGTGATGCAAATAATAATAAAATAATTTGTTTACTTTTCTTGTTATTTTGTTTATAATTATTCTAGGAGATAAGATATATGAAAAAGGGAAATAAAACAAGATTAATATTTTGGGGAATTATCTGGATAATAGTTCTAGCACTTGCTGGATTTGGATACTACTCCTTTCTAAACGGGCATGGAATCAAAGGTGAAGTTAGACATAATTTAAAACCAATAGTTGAAAAATTTAATAATTTAAAAGGTTTAGAAACTTACAAAAAAGCAGGAATTGAAATTAATGCCGAAATAAAAGATACACAAATAGTAGTTAATTATAAAACTTCAGGTTCATCAGCAGCATTTACATTTGATTATCAAAATATAGCTACTGAAAAAGTATTATATATGAAATATAGTACAGCAGATGAAGCAACAGCAAACTTAATTATAAAATCAATGATTGAATCAGTTTCAATAGTAAATGGTCATCAAGAAGGTGAAGTATTTAACAAATATAAATTAGAAGACTTCTTTAACACTACTATATTAGAAGGTGTTCAAATCAAAAGTGTAACAAATGGAAATGAAGTATATATAGATATTAATAAATCAGTTATAGATGGGCTTAAAAATAGTAATAATAATCAAGAAAATACAAGTACGACAATTACCGAAGAAGACTTAGTTTCTTTAAAAAATGAATTAACAGCTCAAAAGGAATCATTAATTCAAAAAGATACAGTTACTCTATATGTAACAGAAAATGATAAAGAATATACAATATATATAGTAGATACTAATGAAAAGAATAATAATTATACTTCAATATCAAATGTAATTAAAACGTTAACTAACGAAGAAACACTTTTAAAATTTAATACAAACATTAAAGATTTAAATTCTAATCAACAATTCGAAAATATAAAAGTTACTATTAATAAAGATGTTACATCTATTGAAAAATTAATGGTTAAAGAAAACGTTACTGAAATAGTAATAACTAAATAAGACATTAAGTCTTATTTTTTTATTGCATAAAAAAGTTAGTGAAACTAATTATCAAGTTTTACACTAACTAATTTACTTACACCACTCTCTTGCATTGTAACACCATAAAGTCTATCTAAGAATTCCATTGTTTTCTTTTTATGTGTTATAACAAGTAACTGAGTTCTATTTTTATAATTATGTAAATATTCTCCAAATATAGTAGCATTATTTTCATCAAGTGCACTTTCAACTTCATCTAGTATTACAAATGGTACTTTTTCAAGATTCATAATTGAGAATAATAAACTAATTGCAGTCATAGTTCTCTCACCACCAGAAAGTAAACTAAGTGGTTTTTGATTTTTTCCTGGAGGTATAGCTATAATATCAATACCAGTTTCAAGAATATTATCAGGGTCTGTTAA
Organism: uncultured Clostridium sp.; assembly: GCA_902492325.1. Classification (GTDB taxonomy): domain Bacteria; phylum Bacillota_I; class Bacilli_A; order RF39; family UBA660; genus CAG-1000. The sequence continues at coordinate 213,383 of CABULC010000001.1, read as the reverse complement.
CTCTAAGTGAGCACTACCACCTTTAAATAATTTCTTAAATACTTTACCAAACTCTATATTTATATTATTAAATGATTCTTCAAATTTATCTTTCATCACATCATCCATATCATCAATAATAGTCAATAGATCGTTTTCACTCTTTTCTAAATCTTCTTTTTGTTTATTTAAGAAATTAACTCTCGTAGATATTCTTTCATATTCTTCTATACTTCCTAAATTAACATCTCCAAGTGATTTGATTTTACGTCTTAACAATGAAACTTTACTACGAGCAACATCTTCATCAATTTCAAGAACATATTCTTTACTAGCTCTTTCATAACCAAGGCTATAGTCTTCACTAAGTCTAGTAAGTAAACTATCTAAAGACATATCAAGTTTAGTAATATCTAACTCTAGACTATTAATTTCATTAGTTAAACTATTATATTCAGCGTTCATTTTCTTTATAGCAGTTTCAAGTTCATTAAGAGTATTATTAAGTTCAAGTTTATCTTTATTATAAATTTCTAAATTCTTTTCAAGAAGTGTTTTTTCTTGTTCATGGTTATAATAGTCTTCAATAACTTTGTTAAGCTCTTTATCTAAACTATTTTCACTTAAGTTATTGATTTCATTTAATACCATATTATATTCATTAGTTAAATTATCAAGTTGTATTTTTTTAGAATTAACTGTTTCATTATTACTTACAAGTTCTATATTAAGTTTATAAATACTATCTTTAATTATATTTAATTCATCTTCATAAGATAATACTTTCTTTTCGCTTGTCTTTATATCATTTACTAAAGCTTCTGTACTAAGTTTAAGTTTTTCAAGTTCATACTTATCACTTATAAATGAATTTGATGTTTTTAAACTACCACCAGTCATAATACCACCAACATGTATAAGTTCACCATCAAGTGATATTACTCTATATCTATGATTTATTTTTTTGCTTATTTGTATAGCAGTGGTAATATTACTAGCAACAATAATATTTCCAAGTTGATTCATAACTATATTATAATATTTTGAATCATATGTAACTAGGTCACTTGCAATACCTACAAAGCCAATTATATTTTCTACTACTCTTAATGTTTCAGGATCTACACTTTTTGGTTTTATAACATTAAGTGGAAAGAATGTAGCTCTTCCTTTATTATGACTCTTTAAATATTCAATTGCCTCTTTAGCACAAGCTTCATCATTAACAACAATATTATTTGATGATGCTCCAAGAGCTACTTCTAACATAGATACATATTCATCCTTAGTATCAACTAAATTACCTAATATATTATGAATACCTCTAAGAGTTGGATTATCTATTATGCTTCTAACACTATATGGTATTTTATTCATACTTGCTATATTAGTTTCAAGTACATCTATTTTATTCTTAACTTCTATTAAATTTTTACGTTTTTGATTTAACTCAAAATTATATTTTTCACGTGTAGTATTCATAGTATTATAATCTTTAGTTAAATTATCAAGTTTATCTTTAGTAGAAACTTTATTATTATTTAAAGACTCAATATCAACCTTTATAACAGAAATATTATTCTTAAGTTCTCCTTCTCTATCTTTAAGTTTAATAATATTATTTTTAACAGCCTCACTTGTTTTATCATATTTATTACGTTCAGTCATCAATGTCTTTTTATTACTTAAATCAAGCAAAGTTTCATTAATTTTAAATATTTCACTACTTGTTTTCTTAATCTTTTCATCAAGATTTAATACATCAAGTTTAATTTTTTCAACTTCAGTATTATCACTAGTAGAATTACTACTTAATTTAGATAATTCTTCTTCAAGCTTTAATTTTTTACTCTTTTTAATTTCTACTTCACTACTATAAGTAGTAATATCTTTAGCTATTAAAGCAATCTCAACACTTTCTAGTTCACTAAGTGCTTCTTTATATTCACGAGCTTTTCTTGCTGCTTCTTCAAGTGGAAGTAAATTTTCAGAGTTTTCACTAATTATTAAATTGATTCTTTCAATATTATCATGTGTTTTAGATAATTTAGAAAGACTTTCTTCTTTTCTTTTCTTATATTTAAGCACACCAGCAGCATCCTCAAATATAACTCTTCTCTCTTCTGGTTTTTCACTTAATATTTGATCTATCTTATTTTGTGGTACGATATTAAATGATTCTTTACTACTTCTAGAATCCATAAATAAGTTTGTAATATCTTTAAGTCTACATTTTTCAGAATTTATATAGTATTCATTTTCACCAGTTTTATATACAACTCTTTTAACAGATACTTCAGCATAATCTATATTTAAAGTTCTATCACTATTATCAAATACAATCATAACAGATGCAAAGTTAGAAGCAGGTCTAGAAGATGATCCAGTAAATACTACATCAGCCATATTATTACTACCACGAAGAGTTTTAATGCTTTGTTCTCCAAGTACCCATCTAATCGCATCAACTATATTACTTTTTCCTGATCCATTTGGTCCAACTATACCAGTAAATGATTGATCAAGTTCAATAACTGTTTTATCAGCAAAACTCTTAAATCCATGTAGTCTAATTTCTTTTATGTACATAATATCACCACTTCTATTTTTAATCTCCTAATCATTATATCATAATTTTTTTTCATTAAAAAGAAAAATGGTAACTTTTATACCATTTTATCTTACTTTGCTCTTTTCATATATGCCTTTTTAGCAGCATCTTGTTCAGCTTCTTTTTTAGAGTTACCTACTCCGACTCCATATACAAGTCCATCTATTATTACTTCTACTTTAAATTCTTTATGATGAGCAGGTCCAGTTTCTTCAATTAAGTTATATGTAACACTCTTCTTAACAGTTTGAACACTTTCTTGAAGCAAACTCTTATAATCCATTAAAAAGTCTTCATGATTTTCAATATATGGAACTATCATATCATGAAATAATTTTTTAACTGTATCAAGTCCTTGTTCTAAATATATAACAGCCATGCATGCTTCAAACACATCAGCTATTATAGTTTTATTAGCTTCACTTATCCCATTACCTAAATATATATAATCTTTTAAATTTATTTCTTTAGAATATTCATATAATGCATTTTCACATACATATAAACTTCTAAGTCTGCTCATCTCTCCTTCAGGATAACTAGTATTATTATATAAGTAATCACTACATACTATTTCTAAAACAGCATCTCCTAAATATTCAAGTCTTTCATAACATTCACAGTTATGTTCATTAGAATAACTTGAATGAGTTAAAGCAACTCTTAATAAATCTTCATTCTTAATTTCAATATTAAATTTTTTAAATATATTTTTCATAACAATCACTCCAAAAATTATAACACAAAATCAAACTATTTTCTATTATCTACCAATTAATAGCTTTACAAAGTTTTTAATGAGAAGATAAAACGCAATTACTGTTCAAAAGCACATATATACTTCACCATAAAATATATAATATATCAATTTACTTGTAGGATACACTAACCTAGCTATTCCTGCGCTAGCAAGGGCAACAGCAGTAAAAGATATAATATATTGAATATTTGGAAAATCAACAGATGCTAAAACTAAAGAAATAATATTTACAATAACAAATACAGGAAGTAATGAAAAACTATAATATTTTATTTCATCATTATTACTTTCTACTTTATTAGAACTAAACTTTACTTTTTTAGCTCCACATCTATCACAAGATTCAATATCTTCATCAAACTTTTTACCGCAATTATAACATTTATAACTCATAACAACATCTACTCTTATGTCTAGTATAACATACAATTTAATCTTTTAATATTTATTTTTAATGAATAATATTATATAATGTTTATATGAAGAATTTTTTAATTAAGCTAATTGATATATATCAAATTACACCTCTTCATTGTCACTCTATGTGTAGATTTACACCAACTTGTAGTGAATATATGAAAGAATGTTTGAAATTATATGGATTAAAAGGAATTAATAAAGGAATAAAAAGAATATTAAGGTGTCATCCCTTTGGAAAATTTGGATATGACCCTGTAACTAAAGGAGAAGATTTATGAAAAAAACAGTTCTAGCAGTTTTAACCTGCTTATTATTTATGACAGGATGTACATTTGGTGATGATTTTAGTGATAAATATTTATACACTACTATGTATCCAATTGAATATGCAGCTAATGAATTATATAGTGATTATGCTAAAGTACAAAGTGTTTATCCAAATGGAGCTACAAGTAAATATGAAGTAACTCAAAAGAAAAAAGAAATATATGCAAATAGTGAAATATTTATATATGCAGGAATTGCTAATGAAGCTTATTTAGCAAGAGATATGATAAATATAAACCAAGATTTAAAATTAATAGATGCTACTAAAGGTATGGATGTAAACTCAAAACTTGAAAGTACTTGGTTAGACCCATCAAACTATTTAATGCTATGTAGTAATATTAAATCAAGCTTAATTGATTACAATGATAACCCATATGTAAAAGAAGCAATCGAAGATAATTACAAAAAGTTAAATGAAAAAGTTTCAGGACTAGATGTATTATTTTACAATATTGGTAAAAATGGTAATTTTAATACACTATTAGTTACAAATGATGTATTTAAATACTTAACAAAATATAATATAAATGTTATATCATTAGATACTAAAAATGAAACACTTGATAAAGCATACGCAGATGCTAAAAAGATGATAAATTCTAACAAAATCAAATATATTTATTACTTAGGTGGAGATGAATTAACTGATAGACAAAATAAATTCATATCAGATAATTCACTAACTAAAATAGTAATACCTAACCTATTCACATTAACAGATGATGAAAGAAAAGATAATAAAGACTACATAGCACTAATGAATGAAATAATTGATAGTTATAAAAAAGAACTATACAAAAAGTAATAGAAAAATCTATTACTTTTATTTTATATCTTTTTAGAATACACAAGCGACCTTTCAATAACATCACATTTAGCACCAAAGAAATCATTAACTTTAATTTTTTCAAGAGTAGACATTCTAATCTTATACTTTTCTAATGTTCTTTCAAGTACATCTTTAATATTTATATTTAAAGCTTTAGATAACTTATCATAAAAAATGGCATTTTCTCTTATAAGTTTTAATAAATATAATTGATTAGGATCAATCATATTGTCATATGGAAAAAATAATTTATCAAAGCATGCAGCATATGTATTAAAGTCTCCTAAATGAAATGCAACACCATTATCACACATAGGAGCAAGAGTAGCACTACCACCTTTTTCTTCAAAAGTTACATTTATATGTGTTCTATCATTTTGACCACTAAAGAAATCAAAAGCAATTAAAGAAAATATTTGTTCCATCAACATATCAGCATTCTCTTTATCAAATTTACTATATAGTTTTGATTTAAATGATTCTATATCTCTAGGAACCTCACCAAAAAACTTTTCACAAAATTCAATATAATTATAATAATTAAAAGTCTTTTTTCTAAAGTTTCTACTTATAACACCAACATTCTTACCATCTTTAGCAAGCATAAATTGAACACATCTTACATTAAACTCATGAGCGAGTTCACTTAAGAATATTTCATTAAAGATAAAATCAGTTTTAAAATAAAATAGTTTTCCATGTAAAAGATACCAATTAGTATAAAACTTAAATAGTTCACTATTAATTTTTAATAATCTAGCTAAATCATCATCACTAAGTTCAGTTACCTGATTAAATCTTTTACCAGATATATCAATAATATCTTTTTTACCATCTTTTGTTATAGAAACATTATTAAACATATATTCCTCTCTTAATGTGCCATATTATATCATATTTTATATTAAATTAAAAGGAGTAAAATACTCCTAAATAATTATTAAATCATCTTTCCATACATAAATCATATAATGCATCAATCGCACTATTAGGATCGTATAAATTAGTTCTAAGATAAGTTTTACCATCTAAGTTATAGAATAGATATTCATTATCAAGTCCACTACATTTATAATCCTTTTTATTAATAGGTTTATTATCTTCATTTTCTTTAATAGTAGTTATGTTCTTTTTAATTACATTAAACTGATCAGTAGATAAGAAATGAATTCCATTATCATTAACAAGTATTCTTAAACTGTATATTCTACAAAAAGAAATCTTATCAGAATTAGTACCATTTACTCTACAATCCAAATCATCATCTCTATCAAATGAAAACATAGGTCTACTAGAGTATACTATAATTAATGCAACAATCATAACAAATAAAACTAATATTATAGTTTTATTTTTATTCATACTTATTACCTACTCAATATCAAATAATGTTCTTTGATTATTTATTTTAAATTCCCTATATGCTTTTTCTGTTATTATTCTTCCTCTACTAGTTCTCTTAACATATCCTTCTTGAAGTAAGAATGGTTCTATCACATCTTCTATAGTAGTAGCTTCTTCACCAATGGATGAAGCTATACTTTCAATACCTACAGGACCTCCATTAAATTTCTCAATAATACTCATTAAGTATTGAACATCAGCTATATCTAAACCTGATTCATTAATTTTAAGCCTTGTAAGAGCTTTTTTAACTAGTTCTAATGTTATTACACCATTACCTTCAACTAAAGCAAAATCGCCCACTCTTTTAAGTAATCTATTTGCAATTCTTGGAGTCTTTCTACTTCTAATAGCAATCTCGTGAGCAGCATCTTCTTCTATTTCTAAATCAAGAACTCTAGCACTTCTCTTAACAATCTCAGCAAGTTCTTCATCACTATAAAATTCAAGCTTACACATAATACCAAATCTATCTCTTAAAGGAGCACTTAAGTCACCACTACGAGTAGTAGCTCCAATTAAAGTAAATGGTGGTAAATCTATCTTAATACTACGACTTTGTCCTTCTCCTCCGATGATTATATCCAGTTTAAAGTCTTCCATAGCACTATATAAAATCTCTTCTATATATCTTGGAATTCTATGTATTTCATCTATAAATAACACATCATTTGGTTCAAGAGTTGAAAGTATAGCAGCAAGATCCCCACTCTTTTCAATAGTTGGTCCACTAGCAGTCTTAATATTAGTACCAAGTTCATTTGCAATTATATGAGCAAGAGTTGTTTTACCTAAACCAGGAGGACCATATAAAAGTACATGATCTAAATTAGTCCCTCTTAACTTAGCAGCTTTTACGAATACTTTAATATTCTCTTTAACATCACTTTGTCCAATATACTCATCAAAAGAATCTGGTCTAATCGTTTTTTCAAATGCATCAGCTTCAAGTTCATGATTAGTTACAATTCTCTCATCCATTATATTTTTCCTCTATATATTTTTCTACTTCATTCCAATTATTTACTCTTGTAAATCTATTTTCTTCTTTATTGTATTCATTAGTAAATAGTAATACATCAATTCCAGCATCTCTTACTTCTTCGCAATGACTTTCTTTATCATCTATAAATAATGATACTTTTTCTTTTTGACATTCATCTACTTTGCTTCCAGTATCTACATATATTTTATCGTATTTAACGCCTTCAGCATCTAACCAATTTTTAGTAAGTTTATATGGGTCAGGTATATATTTAGCTTTTCTAAAAGATATAATAACTATTTTAGCACCTAATTCATGCATTTTATTTATTACTCTTTTAGCGTCTTCCTTTATTTCTGCACCACCCATAATATATTCAAGTCTATCTTTAAAGAATTGACCTTTCATTTCAGGTTCCCATCCAAGCATATCATTAAATTCATATGCTTTTACATCTTTAACTCCAGTTCCACCTAATACTTCTTTATCATATTTATCTGCTTCAACTATAATTCTCTCATTAGTAGAACATATAGTATCATCCATATCAATTCCAATTACTAAATCTTTCATTCTTACTCCTTATTTTAATAATAATTTTAAAGCTTCTTTAATTTGACTTTCTATATTTAAAGTCTTATCAACTTTAATAACAACATTCTTAATATCAGCTGGTTTGTATCCTAAAGCTTCAAGTGCAAGTACTAATTCATCAGTACTATTATTAACGTCATTCTCACTCATAACAAGTTTTCCTTTTAAATCAAGTATTATTTGTCTTGCAACTTTTTCACCTATCTTAGGGAATTTCTTAAGATATAAAACATTCTCTCTATCTATCGCATCAACTATACCATTTATTGATCCAGTTGCTAGTATTGGCATAGCCATCTTAGGGCCAAGTCCTTTAACACTAATTAATTTTAAAAATAGTTCTCTCTCATCTTCAGTAGTAAAACCATATAAAACATTTTCTTCTTCTCTTATATGATTGTAAACATAAGCAATAGCTTCTTCTCCTTCTTTAAATTTATATGGATTTGGTGTATATATTTTATATCCAACTCCATTACAATCTATTACAACATAATTAGCTACTGTACGAGTAACCATTCCTTTAATATATTCAAACATAACATCATCCTCTTAACAATTATAACATATAAAAAGTGATTTATGAAACCACTTTATTTAATTCTTTATATTTTCTTTTAATTCTAAATAAACTATTTTCTATATACTTAGTATCTTTATCTATAAGTGATGCTATCTCACCATTACTAAGTCCTTTAAGTCTAAGTTCAAATATCGCAAGTTCACTTTTACTTAATTTATCTTTAAGTTTATTAATTAATTCACTCTCTTCTTCACTACTTAAAAGTAATTTATTAGGTTCATAACTTTCATCTTTAAGTATTTCATAAAAGTTATCACCTGAGTCTTCAAATATCTTATCTAATGAATATGAATAATTTAATATTCTATTCTTTTGTCTAAATGTTTGTCTAATAGCTGACATCAAACTAGTTCTAATACAAGCATTCGCATATGTATAAAAAAGTACATCACGCGTAGGATTATATGAATGTATTGCATGCATTAAACCAATTAAACCTTCTTGATATAAATCAGCAACTTCAACACCAATAATATTATATTCTTTTAAATATTCTTTCAATATCATAAGAATACAATTTTTATATTTGTTAACTATTAAATTCATTGCTTCTTCATTATTTTCAGCACATAAATAAACTAATTCATTATCATTTAACTCTCTATAGTCCATTATTCACCTATTTATATTTCATAATTTCATAAATAAATATACCAGCAGCAACAGAAGCATTTAATGAGTTGATTTTTCCTTTCATTGGTAAAGAAATAATCTCATCACAAGAATTATTAACTATTTGTTTAAGGCCATGTCCTTCACTACCAATTATTAAACATGTTTTACCACTAAAGTCTATACTTCTATAATCTTTTCCTTTAGCGTCGCTTCCATAAACCCAATAACCTAAATCTTTAAGCTTTTTAATAGTGTTATGAAGATTAACTACTTCTACTATTTTAACATTTGATAAAGCACCACTAGATGTCTTATATACTGTACTATTAACTGATACACTTCTATTTCTTGGTATTATTATATAGTCAACACCAGCACACTCACAAGTACGAATTATTGCTCCAAAGTTATGAGGATCCTCAAGAGAATCTAACATAACTACAAAGTTTGCTTTATCATCTTCTTCAATTGCTTTAATATCATAATAGCTAAATTCTTCAATATCCATCGCAATTCCTTGATTAGTAGAACTACCACACATTTTATCTAATTTATTTTTATCAATATGAAATTTTTTAAGACCACGTTTATCTATTTTATTAAGTATTTCTTCATCTTTATAATTATTATCAAGAAACACTTTATATATTTTAGTCTTACCATTTAATATTTCATTTACAACATTTCTTCCATATACTAACATATAATCCTCCAACAAAGTTATTTTATTTTAATTTTATTAATACTCATTGTCAACTAGTCTTTAATCTTTTTAATACATAATTTTATTAAATTAGTAAATAAGAGTATTAAGATTGAAAACACATTAATCATAAAATATGAGAAAACACCAAAACTTGATTCTAAATTACTAAAATCTTCTTTAATTATTAAATTAAACTTACTACTGAATAAATACACTATTAAGAATTCAATAATAGCAATAACAACATAAGAAATAATTATTTTATAATCTATATTTCTTCTTTTATATTTAATAACTAAATATAGAAAAAATAGAAAAAATAATATTATCTGTATAGTTAGTGCTAACTCCATATTAGAAAACAATACTAACATCACAAATGATATTATATTTTCTATAATTAATAATACTATATCAATATATTTACTTTTCACTTTTATTTATATCTTTCTTAAGTGATAATGCAGCTATACATCCATCACTAGCAGCAGTTACTATTTGATATACATCTTTTTTAATAATATCTCCACAAGCATATATAAATGGTTCTTTTGTTCTCATAGAATTATCTACTTCAATATAACCTTTTTCATCAGTAATATTTAAGTCTTTCATAAATGCTGTATCTGCTTGATATCCATAATAGATAAATACTCCATCACAATCTATAGTAGACTCATCATTAAATTTAACTTGTTTTATTGTTTCATCTCCAAGAAAGTCAATGGCTTCTTTCCCAATAATGACTTCTATATTTTTTTCTTTTGCTTCGCTTACTAATGCATCACTAGCACTTATTTTATTTCTTACAACTATTGTTACTGAAGAAGCAAAATTACTTAAATATATAGCTTCTTCAAATGCAGAATCTCCTCCACCTAAAACAATAAGTTTTTTACCTTTATAAAGAGGAGCATCGCATATAGCACAATAACTTATACCTTTACCAGCATATACTTCTTCATTTGGTATTCCGCTCTTACGAGGTTTTCTACCAATCGCAATAATAACACCTTTAGTTTTATATTCGCCCTTAGTAGTAGTAACTGCTTTATATCCATCTTCTTCTTTAATGGAAACTACTTTTTCAAGTTTAAAAGTAACATTTTCATGTTTCACATGATTATACATATCTACTGCTAACTCTGCACCAGTTACACTTTTATATCCTAAATAATTTTCAACAATACTAATTTTATTTAATAAACCTCCTGGTACACTTTCATCAAGTAATAATGTATTAAGTCCACTTCTAGCAGAATACACAGCAGCACCCATTCCAGCAGGACCAGCACCAATAATTATAGCATCAAACATATTTCCTCCTAAAATTTAACTTCTTCTTCAGCTTTATTATATAATTCATCAAGTTTAGGTTTCCTACTTTGTATAAATTGAATAATTAAACCAGCAATAAACATAAGAACACTAACTACCCTAGCAACCCTTATTCCATTAAATAATAATGCATCTGTTCTAAATGTTTCAATAACAAATCTAGCAGCACCATACCACATCATATAAAATGCAACTAATTGAGCATCTTTAATATATTTTCTACGTCTTAAGAATAATGATATGAAGAAACCTAATAAACACCATAATGATTCAAAATAGAACATTGGCAAATGATAACTACCATTAATAAACATATTATCTATTATAAATTGAGGTATTATTTTCATATTTACTAGTTGTTGATATGTAACTATTGATCCATATGCTTCAGAATTAAAGAAGTTTCCCCATCTACCAATAGCTTGTCCAAGTAATAAAGGTGGAACAATAATATCAAGTATTTTTCCAACTCTTACCTTATATTTTTTACAATAAATAATTATAGTAATTGCTCCAAATAGTAAGCCTCCATGAATAGCAAGTCCACCTTTCCAAACTTGAAATATTTCAGCTATATTAGAACTATAATATTCTAAATTAAAAACAACAAAATAAAGTCTTGCTCCAATAATTGCAAATATCAAAGTCCAAAACATCATATTAAACATAAATTCTTTTTTAATTTTAAATCTTTTACTCTCACTCATAATCATAGCGTATCCAATAATAACTGCAATAGCTATTAATACGCTATACCATCTAAGTTCAAAATTTCCTATATTAAATATAACTGGATTCATTTTCTTTTACCCACCTTCATAGTAATCATTTGATCAAGCAACATTCTCATACCACTAATAAATATAGCAATAATAAACGTACTAAAGAAACCACTTACACCAAATGCATTTCCCATAAGAATATCACATAATTTTAAAATTATCATATTAACAACAGGATAAGCTATTCCAAAAGTAAGAACACTAAGAGGTAATGTCCAATATATAAGTATTGGCTTTATAGTTGAATTTAATAAACTCAATATTAAAGCAGCAATAATTGCATAAAAGAAATTTTCTACATAAATACCTCTAAATAAATTACTAGCAAGTACCAATACAATCGCATAAACTAAAATACTTATACCAAAAGTAATTAAATCATCTTTATCATAAGTATACTTTCCATTAGTTCTTCTAGAACTATTATTATCAATCTTATAAATTTTTCCTTTACTCATTTTCTTCACCATAATAATTATAATATAATTACATAAAAAAGAAAAGAGCATTTAACATGCTCTATTGATATTTAAGTTATAAATTACTTACAACTGTTTTCTTATGAGTTTGAAGTATCATATCATATATTTCAAAGTACTTAGAATTAATTTCTGCAACTCTCTGTTCTCTTGTTTTCTCGGTATCCCTAACAACAATAGTTCCACCTTTTCTTTCAATTGTTTTAGTTCCATATGTATTAATAGCATTTAATAAAGTTTTAATTCTATCTACTCCTTCAGCATACATTTCTTTTGATATTGCTTCACTTCCTATTTTGCCATCTTTATGTTTCGCTTTGAAACTTGCATATCCACCATTTATATTAAATAAACGCAAAGTTCCAAGCAAATCTTGTCCCATAGAAGTTAATTTTTCATCATTGCCGACAAGAGTCTTTAAAATATTTTTATATCTTTTAATCAAGCTATCATAACATTTTTTATATGATTGATTTGGAGTTAAAGTATTCTTTTTTCTTAAATTTTGTGCTGCTTTATCTTCTAATACTCTATATTTTTTAAATGTTTCTGATTCAAGTCCACTAAACTCTAAATCACCAAGCATCGTAACAAGTGATGTAAAATCATTACTGAAAGTTGCAGATTTTATTTCAAATGGACTTGCCACAGGAGTATCTTCTTTTGAAAAAGTAGCATCTTCCATACTTTCAATCATAACTATTTTATTAGCAGCGTCATATCCTAATAATTTAGTTAGCATTTCTTCTCTTTCAACACATAATTTATATATTAACATCTTAATTTTTTTAGCTTCCTGTGTTTTAGCATCTTTTTTATAATACATGTCTTTTAAACCTTGTATTTTTCTATTCATAGTATGTAAAGCTAAGATATCAGGATCGCTTGCATAATTCTTCTTAGCAGTTTTTACTGGCTCACTCTTTTTTTCAGTTGTATGTACTACTGTTTTTGTTTCTTCCTTTTTAGGAACACTTTTCATTTTATCTTTAACTGTACTAGAAACAACTTGTGACTTTAAAGATAAAGACTTATCCATCATAGAAAGTAATTCATTATAATAAGAATTAATTTTTAATATTTCACTAGCTCTAAATGCAATTTTATTAAGTTCAGCAGTACTTATTTTATTTTTAACACCATTATTATACTTAACTTTAAGTTCTTCATATTCAGCAAGCAATTTACTTCTTTCACTTTGAATTTGTTTTTTATATTGCTCTAGCTGTTCTAAACTTGTAAATTTAGAAGTAACTTGATGAGAAGCAGAAATTCTATTATATTCTCTTATAACTTCACTATATTCAGAATTTAATTTTTTAGCTTCAGCAGAATCTTTAGGTAGCTTAGACATGCTTGCTTTAAGTGATACATATTTATCATATAAAGGTTTTAATTTGTCATAAAGACCGCGATTAAATTGTTCAATAATAACACTTTCTTGCATTATAAGCCACCTCTATTTTTAATCTATTATTATCATATCATATTTATTAACTTATTACAAATAAAAAAAGTACATTTGCATGTACTATTTTTTCATATGAACATCCATTTGAGGATATGGAATTTCAATACCATTTTTATCAAATTTTTTCTTAACATTTTCCATTATTCTAAAATATACATCCCAATAATCACTAGTAAGTGTCCATGCTCTAAAGACTATACCAATTGATGAATCTTTATGAGATATAACAGCTATTCTTATTGGATCATCTTTAATTATCTTTTCTTCTTCATCAATCACTTCTTGAAGTACTTTCTTAACTTTATCAATATCAGAATCATAACTAACATCATAAGTGATATTTAGCATTCTTTTTTCACAAGCATTATAGTTTGTAATACTAGAATTTGATAATGTTCCATTAGGTAATTGTGTAACAATATTATCTATACCAACTATAGTTGTATAAAATAATGAAATTGATTTTACTGTTCCTTCTTTTCCATTAGCTTCTATATAGTCTCCAATAGTAAAAGGTTTAAATATAAGAAGCATAATTCCACCAGCTAAATTAGATAGTCCTCCTTGAAGTGCTAAACCAACAGCAACTGCACAAGAACCTAATATTGTAATTAATGATGTAATTGGTATTCCAATAATACTAAGTACTGTAACAAATAGTAATAATTTTAATGAAATAGTAATAAAACTAATGACAAAACTCTTAACACTTGGATCTTCAAGCTTACTAATCTTCTTCTCCTTTTTAAGCATTTTTTCAACTGCTTTAATTATTTTATTACCAATTAACAATATAATAATTGATACAACTAACTTGATACACAAATCAGTTCCACCTTCAATTAATTTTTCTAATACTTTTTCCATATATCTACTCCTAACTATATATAAATTATAACATATTTATATTATTTTATATATACTTTTGCGTAATTTAAAAAGAAGTAAAAAACTTCTATTTAAATTTATTTTAAGTAATCTTTTAAATATTGTCCAGTATATGATTCTTTAACTTTAACTATCTCTTCAGGAGTTCCTTTAGCAACAATAGTACCACCAAAATCTCCTCCTTCAGGTCCTAAATCAATAATATAGTCTGCTTGTTTAATTATATCAAGATTATGTTCAATAACTATAACAGTATCTCCATTATCAACTATTCTATTTAATATAACAAGCAATCTTTTAATATCATCTTGATGAAGACCAGTTGATGGTTCATCTAGTATAAATACACTCTTACCAGTAGGTTTCTTTTGAAGCTCTTTAGCAAGTTTTACACGAGATGCTTCACCACCAGATAATGTTACAGCATTTTGACCAAGAGCAACATAGCCAAGACCTACTTCATCCATTATTTTTAATGTTTTATATACTTTAGGAACATTCTCAAATATTTTTAGTGCGTCACTTACACGAGTATCCAACACTTCAGATATATTAAGCCCTTTAAATTTAATTTTAAGTGTTTCTTTATTATATCTAGTAGCATTACACACATCACATGGAACATAAACATCAGGTAAAAAGTGCATTTCAATCTTTTTAACTCCGTCCCCTGAACATGCTTCACATCTTCCACCCTTTACATTAAAACTAAATCTACTCTTATCATAACCATGTATTTTAGATTCTTTAGTCTCAGCAAACACATCTCTTATCGCATCAAATACACCAGTATAAGTTGCTGGATTACTACGAGGTGTTCTACCAATTGGATCTTGTGTAATATTAACTATTTTATCAACATTTTCTATTCCTTTTATATCTTTAAATTTACCAGGTTTATCTTTAGAACGATTAATTTTATTAGCAAGTGCCTTACATAATATCTCGTTTACTAAGGTACTCTTACCACTACCAGATACACCAGTTACACATATAAACTTCCCAAGAGGAAATTCAACATTAATATTTTTTAAGTTATTTTCCTTACATCCAGTTATCTTAATAGATTTACCATTTCCTTTACGTCTCTTCTTAGGTACCTCTATTACTTCTTTCCCACTTAAGTATCTACCAGTTAATGATTTATCATTTTTCATAACTTCTTCTGGTGTACCACACGCTACTAAATATCCACCTTCGGTACCAGCTTTAGGACCAATATCAACTAAATAATCAGCAGCAAGCATAGTATCAGTATCATGTTCTACCACTATTAAAGTATTTCCTAAATCTCTCATTTCTTTTAAAGAATTTATAAGTTTAGCATTATCTCTTTGATGAAGACCAATACTAGGTTCATCAAGTACATATAAAATGCCAGAAAGTCTACTACCTATTTGAGTAGCAAGTCTGATTCTTTGAGCTTCACCACCACTTAAAGTAGCAGCTTCTCTTGATAAAGTTAAATATTCAAGACCAACATTTTTCAAGAAAGTAAGTCTTTCTTTAATCTCTTTAACTACTAAAAATGATACTTCAGTTTGTTCTTTAGTAAGTTTAAGTTTATCAAACCAATTAAGTAAATCTCTAATACTCATATTGGTTACTTCATATATATTCTTATTATTAATTCTTACACTCAACGCTTCGTCTCTAAGTCTTGTTTGATGACAACTAGGACAAGGAAGCTCAGTCATATATCTTTCTATCCAATCTCTTATAGATGGACTAGTAGTCTCCATATAACGTCTTTCTAAATTAGTTATTATTCCTTCAAAATAGTCATAACTTTTAAGAACACTTCCACTTCTAGTAGTAAGTGATAAATCTAATCTATCAGGACTTCTATAAAGTATTATATTAAGTTCTTCACGAGTTAAATCCTTAACAGGCTTATAAAGATCAATATTATAATGTTTAGCTACTAAAGCAAGCTTTTTAAACGCTATATTTAATGTTTCACCACTTTGAAAAGATGCAACCGCTCCATCCATAATAGATAAATTCTTATCAGGAATCAATATATCTTCATCTATATGTAAATTAACTCCAAGTCCCTTACAAACAGGACAAGCACCATATGGACTATTAAATGAAAATAATCTAGGTTCAAGTTCGGGAATACTAAAATCACATAAAGGACAAGCATAATTTTCACTCATTACTATTTCTTTGTCCCCTAGTATATTTATTACTACTTTACCATTAGCCATTTTAGTAGCAGTTTCTATTCCTTCAAATATTCTACTTCTAGAGTCTTCCTTAATAACAATTCTATCAATTATAACATCAATATTATGTTTATTATTCTTTTCAAGAACTATATCATCATTTAAATCTTTAGTGTCTCCATCTATTCTAGCTCTTACAAATCCTTCTTTTCTTAGTTCTTCTAATAAATCTTTTTGAGTTCCTTTTTCACCATGAACAACAGGTGCCATTATTTCTATTCTAGTACCAACTTCATATTCTAAAACTTTATTAGTCATTTCCTCTATACTTTGTTCAGTTACAGGAATATTATGTTTAGGACAATAAGGAATACCAACACGAGCAAATAAAAGTCTTAAATAATCATAAATTTCAGTTATAGTACCTACTGTACTTCTTGGATTTTTATTAGTTGATTTTTGATCAATACTAATACTTGGACTAAGTCCTTCAATAGAATCAACTTCAGGTTTATTCATATTACCTAAAAATTGACGAGCATAAGCACTAAGACTTTCAACATAACGTCTTTGACCTTCAGCATATATAGTATCAAAAGCAAGACTACTTTTACCACTACCAGATACACCAGTCATAACTATTAATTTATTTTTAGGTAACTCTAAATTTATATTTTTTAAATTATTTTCACGAGCATTCTTTATAACTATCTTATCCATTATTCCACCTCATTATATTATTAACATAAACATTTGTTCATATACTAATACACAAGTAATAATATAATGAATTTATTTTAAAAAGTCAACAATTTACAAACAAATTTTTGTATAAATTAAAAGAAGCTATAAAAGCTTCTATTCACTCAAGTTAACTTTTAGACGAACTTCCCCCGCTACTACTTCCACCTCCGCCACCAGGAACAGGACTAAGTCTAGGACAACTAATTATTTTACCATCAGAAACCACGTTTCCTATCTTAATCCATCCAGAAACTATATAATTATTAGCACCTACATCATATCCATCTACAACAATAGTATCACTATTTAAAATACTAATCTTATTCCAAACACAGTCATCTGTACTTTTAAAATTTCCGATACAATACTCTACATAGTTAGACGAAGTATTATTACTAATATTAGTTTTTAAAGTAACCTTCCATTTATATTTCTCAACTGTCTCTATTGGCTTATATTTTTCACAATCAATAGAAGAAACTGATAAAGATATCATTTCATCAGCCATCTTTGACCACTTAGCATAGAACATAACATCATCACTAATAACCCTAGAACTGCTTACATTAGCCTCAGTTGATAATTTTGCATCACTATACCAACCAACAAAATTGTATCCATCTCTATATGGTTCGCAAATAGAGCCTAATGTACTATTTGCATTAATAGAAGTCTTATAGCAACCACTACCACCATTTAATTTATAATTAATACTATAAGTAGTTCTAGTATCACAATTCTCTTTTAACTTACAATCAACTGCTTTAACATATAAAGTTGCATTCATAGTTTTATTTAACATACTAGTTTGATTAGCATTTGTATCATACTCAATCCAAATATACATAGTATAAGACTTAGATTCTCCTGAATTAAAGAAATATAAAGAACCTAAAAACTTATCGTCTAATGTACTAATATCACTAAAGTTTCCCTCTATAGAAGTACCTGTATCATCTTGAACAATTTTATATCTAAAATATTGACTAACAAGTTGTGAATCTACACTATTAATTTTCAAATATAATCCAATACATACATTTAATGAATCAGCATCATTACTAACAGTAAACTTCTTAACAAAAGAAGCTTGCTCATAAGCAAATTGGTTAGCACTATCATCCGAATCAGTACTTAATGGTTTAACATCAGTCGCAACTACACTAGTATCAGATATATTTACATTTATACTACCAGTAGTTACAGTAGTTTTATTTACCCCATCATTTAGAACAGTACCTTCAAAATAAGCATACGTTAAAGTTCCAACGCTAACTATCAAGGTAATAACCATTAAAATTAAATATTTTTTCTTGATTTCCATATTATCATCCTCTATCTAACTATTACATGCTTTATTAAATGAAGACTTTGGGCCATCACAACAACCACAACTATATCCTCTACTATTTGCGATACAAATTTCTTGTCCATTAGAATATCTAAGAACACAAGAATCTAAATATTCATTATCACCAGAAGAAGCAATATATATTTTAACAATATAATTTTTTGGAAAAGCTTCTTTAGTAACAGTATTAGAAAAATTTTTATCAACAAAATTAGAACTTTGAAGTTCTCCTAATTTAACATAAACTTCTTTACTCTCATTTAAAGTTTTTCTATAATTATCATTTAAATCAGTATATATAATCGCAGATCTTTGTATTTCACGATATCTACCTCTTAAGTCTTCTTCATTCGTATCAGAATTACTTTTACCAAAAAGCATAGCTGAACCAGCACTAACCGTAACAGTAATAACAATAACAATCAGCAATTCTACTAGTGTGAAACCATTTTTCATCTATTCACCTCGATTATAATAACATTATACACTATAATTTAAATATTTTAAAGATTGTTTTTAAGATAATTTATACATTTTATATAGCCTTTAATATATCCTACATCATAAAGTTTAGACATTATATCTAATTCATTTATTTTTTTAAATTTTTTATTATCATCCACTAAAGCATCCTTTATTCCTTCTATATATCCAAGTTCATAAGATTTAATATATTTATACATTTTTACCTCCTAATTATATATTAAGATGTAGATTTTTAAAACACTTTAAAAAAAAGAAATTATTTATTTTTAATTTCTTCTAAAGTCTTAGCTTCTTGCCAAAATGGTCCGAATTCAAATGCTTCATATTCTTTATAATCATAATGATATGTTTTATATCCAGCACCTAAACACCAGTCAACAGTACCATCATCGTTTTTAATAGTACCTTTTTCTATGCAAAACTTTGGTTCATTCTTATTAGTAATATTATAAAAATCATACCCGAGTACACAAATCCATCCCAAAAATGCAAGTGTAATTATCAAGCTAAAAAAAGATCTTAAGAAATGGTGTTTCTTTTTAGGTTTTTGAGAATCACTATTTTCGTTTTTAGTTTCATTAATTAAAGTTTGAGGCATTACATTTTCAATTGGTGTTTGAACCATTTCATTATTATTAACTGCTTGTACAATAGGAGTTTCAGTAACAGTTTGAGAAACATTTGAAGCTGCAGGAACTGCATTTGCAGTTTCAACTATAGGAGTCGGTGCTGGAGCTTCAGGCGCCATTATAGGTGTATTTGAAGCATTTCCTTGAGGTAAAACAGGTGCAACACCATTATTTGTATTATTTATATTTGTATTTGTATCTATATTATTATTTGTACTATCATTCATATATCTTATCTCCTTACATTAAACATTATACCAAATTTATTAAATAAAATATACACAAAAATAAAACACTCATTAGAGTGTTATAATACTATAGCTATTAAATTATTACTTCCTTTATTAACCATTTTCGTTATAGTTTGAGATAACTTATATTTAGCAGCATCTGGAAGTAACGAAAGCTTAGCTTGAATACCTTCTTGAACTATTTCATTTAAACTTCTTCCGAATATCTCGCTTTGCCATATCTTCTCTGGATCTTCATTATCTTTCATTATGTAATCTATTAATTCTTTACTTTGTACTTCACTACCTATAATTGGTTCAAAACTACTTTCAACATCTACTTTAATCATATGTACACTTGATGCTTTAGCTTTAAGCTTAATTCCAAATCTACCACCTTGTTTTATAATCTCAGGTTTCTCTAATTTCATATCAGTAATTCTAGGAAGAACAATACCATATCCAGTTTGATATACTTGCTTTAAAGCACCCTTAATACTTTCATATTCACTTCTTCCTTCACTAACATCTTGAAATACTTTTAATAAGTCACCTTTACTATTAACAGATGTACCAACCACACTCTTAAGTATTTCATTAAATAATTCATCACTTGCTTCCATAGTAATAGTTACTTCAGAGTTTTCAGTATCAAGTTTAGAAATATATGCTTTTGTAATTTCACTATTATCTTCTAAATTTAAATTTATATTTTCAACATCTCTAAGTTTATCTACATTAATAATAGAATCTTTCATTTTTTCTATAAATTTTTGTTTTAAAGGATGTTCACTCTTTAATACACCTACCCAATCTGGTATATTAAATTCAATATGATCAACTGGAAACTCATATAAAGCTTCTTTTAATATTTCAGTAATATCTCTTTCAGTCATATTTTCAACACTTATTGGTATTACTGGTACACCATATTTCTCTTTTAAAGCTTCACTCATACTTATAGTTTCATTAGCCATTGGATGAACACTATTCATAATAACTATAAATGGTTTATTAATACTTTTAAGTTCTGTTATAACTTTATCTTCAGCTTGTACATAATTACTTCTAGGTAAGTCTAATATACTCCCATCAGTAGTTATTACTATTCCTATAGTAGCATGATCTTTAATGACTTTTTCAGTACCAATTTCAGCAGCTTCAACAAATGGAAGCTCTTCTGTGAACCAAGGAGTTTTAACCATACGAGGATTTCCAAGTTCATCTTCATATCCAAGAGAATTAGGTGTTACAAAACCAACACAATCAACGAGTTTAATATTAGTAACTAACCCATCAATATTGATATTAGCACCACTACTAGGAACAAATTTAGGTTCTATTGTCATAATAGTTTTGCCTTGAGCAGTTTGAGGTATTTCATCCATACATCTTTTCTTTTCTACTTCATCATCGATATATGGAAGAATCAAATTTTCGATACATTTCTTAATAAAAGTACTTTTCCCTGTACGAACGGCACCTACTACTCCTAAGTATATTTCACCATTACCTTTTTTACCCAAACTCTTTATAATTTCTGATTTATCCATATTTACCTTCTTTCTAGCATTTAGTAATAAATATGATATAAATCTTTTTTTATGACAAAAAAACTCTAGATTTACTAGAGCCTTTTAAATTTATTTATTTCCTAATGTATAGTAGAATGTATTATATACGCAATTTATAAAATAAACATAACACTTTACATTATTAATTTTAATATTCTTTCACAAAAGTAACAATTTGTTTTTACTTTATAGATAGTAATCTTTTTAGGCAAATACCAGCTTTGATAAATATTTTATAAGTGTAAATAAAAAAAGTTATTAACTAGTAATAACTTTTAGGCTTAACCACAAATATAAGAACTATTATAACAATTACAATAAATACAGGTATAAATATTAAATTATAATTAAATTTTTTATCTTTAATAGCCTCTTCTTCACCCACTGTAATATTTACTGTAACTTCTTTTCCACCATATTTAAATATAATTCTATTGTTATTCTTTTCAAGTACCGTACCACTCTTTAGTGAACTAAAATATCCAGAAGAAATTTCTTCAAAAGTACCATCAGTATAAGAAACATTAAGAATTAAATTATCTAGGTTAAGTGTTTCTTGAATATTATATTTTAATTTTAAAGTATCTTCTTTAACAGAAATATCCTTTACTTCTCGAACATTTATATCAAATTCAACTGATTTACCATTATAAGTTAATTTAACCTTCTTAGAACCAGAACTATTTAACACAGTTCCTTCGGATAAAGATGCTTTATATTTAGAAGAAACATTAGTAATCTTACCATTTTCTATATATTCAAGTTCTAATCCTTTATAACTGATTCCTTCACCTACTAAATAATCAGTCTTAGTAGGTCTAGATTTTAATACTAATCCAGACTGTTTTTTAGAAATTACATTTATATCGAAAGAAACTTTATAATCTTGATATTTTACAGTAACATTTACCTTTCCTTCTTTATTAAGAACAGTACCATCTTTTATAGAAACATCAAATCCAGTAGTCAGATTATCTACATAATTGTTATTTTTAACTAAATTAATACTCAATCCTTTAGATGAAAACTTTTCACCAACATAATAAGTAGTTCTATATGGAAGACTTTTTATAGCAATTTTATTTACTACGACTTTTTTAACTTCTATATCAAAAGAAGTTGTTTTATTCTCATAAGTAACCTTAATATTTTGCTTACCAACATTAGTAGCAGTACTAGGACTAATTGAAAAGCAGCAATCGGCAGTTTTAGTAGAACTATCATTATATGTAAGTTTCAATACCATTCCTTTAGTATTAATTTTTTCTCCTTCAAAATATGTAAGCTTATTTGGTTTAGTTTTAATAGAAATACTACTCAATATTTTTTTATTACCAGTACCAGGATTATCAGGATTAGTAGGTTTTTCCGGATTAGTGGGTTCTGTTGGAGTTGGTTTTGTTGGATCACTTGGTTTAGTTGGTTCAGTCGGCGTCGGATTAGTAGGATTACTAGGATTTGTAGGCTCTGTTGGAGTATTTCCACCAGTACTTATCTTTTTGTAATTAACAGTATAAGTTAAATCACCAGTTTTACCTCTAGAAATCTTTACATTTTGTGATGGTTTAGAACCATTACTTCCAGTCCAACCTATAAATGTATAACCATCTTTATAAGGAGTCAATAATTCATAATCAGTAGAATCTATATAATAATATGTTCTAGGATTTGAACTAAACTTACCTCCATCTAATTTATATGTGATCGAATATTTAGTTTTCTCAAAATTAGCGGTAAATATTAAAGAGCCGGTGCTAGAAGAGGATACACTAGTAGACGTACTAGGACTACTCCCATTACTTCCAGTCCAACCTTTAAATGTATATCCATTTTTAGTAGGATTATTAAGTTTAAATGAATTACCTGATGTATAACTTGATGGATTTGTTTTAGCACTTCCACCCATTAAATTATATATGATTTTATAACTAACATTTTTTCTATTATTAAACCTATACATAAATATTATAGCTTGTTCTCTTGTAACTGAATTATTAGGAGAAAATGTTGTACTAGAAGTTCCATTAGTAATGCCAGTGCTCACAGCCCAACTAACTGCTTTACTATACCAAGAGTTAGAAGGTACATCACTAAATGAATTATTAATGCTTACATTTGGACTTCCAGCAAGTCTATATAACATCGTAATAAACTGAGCTCTTGTGCAAATGTTAGTTGGATTAAACGCAGTATCCTTACTAACAACACCAGCTTTATAAGCCCAATAAACTGCATCTAAATTATAATTATACTTGCTACCACTCGTTAAATCAGTAAAACCAATATTATTAATAGCTTTCTTATAACTAGCTATTTGACTTGATAAATTACAATTTGTACCATCATTATAAGAACAAGTTTCAAATATACCATTAGGCATTAAAGATAATCTATATAATAAAGTAACCGCTTCAATTCTTGTAAGATAACTATCTGGTGAAAATGTAGTTAAAGAGTTACCATTAGTAATACCTTTATTTAAAGCCCATAATACTTCACTTCTAGAACTATCAATAAAATTATTTTTAATATTCATATTAACTACTGAAGAATTAACAGAATAATAATCAAATGAAATACCAGGCCCTCTCTTCTTAATCGAAATAGAATTTCCAGTTGATGGAATTGTATAACTACTAGTACCTGTAACTCCTGAAGATCCTTCAAATGTCACATTGTGTGCTTTTAAACCACCAAAGTCTGCATAATTACCACCTGCAACAGAATTTGAAACAACAAATCCTTTAGATGTAGTCGCAGAATAATGATTAGAATTTGTAAATCTTCCTTGATGTTCAAAAAAGAAACCAAACTTCTTATTATTAAAAGAATATGAATTCTTAATAATCATATATTCGTTATTAGAGTATCCCGTACCAATACCAAAACCTGAAGCACCACCATCTGATTCAGAAGCTGCTTTACCACAATTAATAGCAACACAATTTGTCACAGTAGAGTTAATTGGACAATCCATTCCAAATCCAGTAGCATCAGTATTCATAACAACAACATTATTCCAATCAGAATCACGAAACAAATTAATCATAAAACCTTTTCCGGTAGTATCATAATTATATTTATTATACGCATCATTACCATCTATTATAAAGTCTTCAAAATCTGCATTATCTAAATATATTTTTTGATTTGTTAAAGTTTGAGTTTTCCCATCCATATCAGTATAAGTAATATTGAATCTATCACTATCTTTATGACTAAAACCAGACTCACTATAATTATTAAAATAAAACATATCAAGTCCACCACTCACAGATGAATTAGTATTACTATATAAAGGTTTCAAAATAGTAGCACTGCTTCCCTTAACACCATTACCTTTTAATCTAACGTTATCCTTACACTTAATAACAAACTTTTCTTTTCTATTACTCGTACCACCTTGTTTAAAATAATAAGTTCCACCAGGCAAATAAACAGTTCCACCACCTAAAGCAGATACTTTATCCATAGCACTTTGTAATATCTTAGTATTATTTCTAATATCTTTTTCAAGTTTAGAATTACTAATTAAATCAACATCTTTCTTAAGAACAACATCGTTTTTACTAGAAACATCTAATAAAGCTAAAGTATTATTCTTGGGATAAAATATTAAAATAACAACTAATAAAAAAGAAAAGAGTAAAGATAATTTTATTATATTTTTACTCATCTTATCACCTACTTATTAAATATAAACTCTGGAAAAATAGTGCCAAGAAATAATAATATAATTAATATAACTGGATTTAACAAAATATTCATAATACTACTAAAAGTATCATTATTATATATCATCTTTGCTTTAACATCATCTATATTAATTTCAGTTTTATAACTTTTATTTTCATAATTATTTGTAATATTAACAACTAATCTATATTCATTTCTTTCAACTACTTTTCTAAGTACTATTTCTTTTTCTTCGCCCTCTAAAAAAGTTACATAATCGCCTACATCAATGTCTTCACTCTTTTCAAGAATAACAATATTATTTTTACGAATATCTGGTTCTAAAGTAGCATTATCTACCTTGAAGTATGAATATCCTTTTACTTCAGGATAATCTTCATGGTATGAATTCTTTTTTACATAGAAAATAACAGATAAGAAAGTAAGAATAATTAAGTAAGCAATTATTAAACCTCTAAATATATTAAATATAATTTTCATTATCTAATCATCTCACTTTCTCTATAATCAACTTCAGGTACTTGATATTGTCCATATTTTAAACTTGGATTCAAGGCATAAGTAAGCATTTCATTTCTAACATAACTTATCATATCAGCAAACTGCAAAGTAGCACTTCTTTTATACTCTTCATAAGGATCTTTTTCAGCATAAACAGATAATCCAGATCCTTTTTTCATTTCTTCTAAATATTCCATTTGTGAAATCCAATAATCATCAAGAATCTTTAACATCTTTTCTTTCATACCTTTTTCATATTCTGGAGTAGCTTTAACTGTATGTAATTTATGTTTTATATCTGCACTAATCGCACTCTTCATATCTTTCTTTTTTCTTATATCTCTATACTTTTCCAAATCAACTAAATGTCCTATTTTAACTTGTATATCTTCTTCACTACTTCTATCAAATAAATCATCAACATATCGATCTACTGAATCATCTAAAAGTGGCATAACGCTTTTAGAATCAAGTATTACATTTCTATATTCATACACACCATTCTTTTGACTAGTAAGAACACTATTATATTTTTCACCAATTACTCTAGATTTTTTATCTTCAGCTTCTTGACTCTTTTGACAACCAACTACTAATTTAACAACCTTCTTAATCGTTATTTTAGCTTTATTATAATACTTAGACATACATTTAATAAGAGTTTCACCAGCACGTTTACGAACAAATTCATCTTCAAGTGATGCGAAGAATTTTGTTTGTCCAGGATCTCCTTGTCTACCTGCTCTACCTTTTAATTGATTATCAACTCTTTCACTTCTGTTTCTAGTAGTTCCAATAACATATAAACCACCAACTTCACGTACACCTTCACCAAGTTTAATATCAGTACCACGTCCAGCCATATTTGTTGCTATTGTAACTCTACCAAGTTGTCCAGCATTTTCAATGATACCGTTTTCATTAGCATCTTGTTCAGCATTTAAAACAGAATGTCTTATTCCTTGTTCAGCTAAAAGTTTAGAAACAAGCATACTCTCTTCAACACTAGTAACACCTATCAATACAGGTTGTAATGTTTCTTGACATTTAATTACTTCATCAACTATAGCTTTATATTTTGCCTTTTTAGTTGCATATACTTCATCAGGCATATCCCTTCTAATATTAGTTTTTCTACTAGGAACACTATAAGTTGGAAGACCATATATATCCATAAAATCTTCTTCATTACTTGTTCCAGTCATACCACATACACCATTTTTATATAATCCAAAGAAATCAGGATATGTACACATAGCAGTTGTTACTGTTGGTTCTTTTATTTCAACACTATAATTTCTTCCTTCAGTTCTCGCAATTCTTGCTTCTTTTGCTTCCAAGCACTCATGAATACCATTCATAAATCTTCTTCCTTGAAGTATTCTACCAGTATTTTCGCCAATTATTTCAACATCATACTTTGGAAGACCATTTTTATCCCTATCACCATTTTTATTAGGTCTTACACTATAATGAGTTCCACTCTTATAATGAAACTTAGCAAGTAAATAACATCTTACAGCTTCACATCTTAAGTGATACTCTCCTTGTTCTTCTGGTGTTAAATCTTCCCACTTTTTACCAGGCCATAAATTCTTAATTATTTTATTTTCTAATTTTGGTCTCATAATAGCATTGACATTATCATGGAAAACTATAGCATCAGCAGTCTTTCCATCAGACTCTTTTTCTTTAGCAATCATTTCATCTTTATGAGAATCATAATAGCTTTCTTTATCATATCCTTGACATGTAATACCATTGTCTTCAACAAAATCACAAGCCCATTTATATATTCTAGTATATTTATCTGAAGGTTCCCCTTCTCTTGGCTTTAATGTTTCAGCACTTATAAGTGGAGTAATACCATCATCAAGCAAAATACTATCAACTTCATCTATTATGGCATAATTAAATCCTTTTCTATTAACTCTATCATCAGGATTCATTACTCTATTATCATCTAAATAATCAAATGCTATAGTAGATGCAGTTCCATAAACAATATCACAATCATACACAGCACGTCTTTGCTTAGTATTCATTTTAGATTTAGGAAGAACATTTCCACAAGATAAACCTAAAGCTTCATAAACTTTTATATTTTGTTCCATATCTCTTCCAGCTAGATAATCATTAGATGTAATAACATGTACTCCTTTTCCTTCTAATGCATTTAAATATGCAGATAATATTTGTACTAGAGTTTTACCTTCTCCAGTTTTCATTTCAGCAATAGCATTATCATGCATCGCAACAGCAGCTTCTACTTGAACATTATAATGAAACATTCCAAGTTGTCTTTTAGTAACTTCACGACAAACAGCTAATGCATCAACAAGAACATCATCAAGTGTTTTACCTCTTTTTAATTCTTCTTTAAATTTAGCAGTCATAGCCTTTAACTCTTCATCACTTAAAGATGCATATTTATCTTTTATACTACTACTATCTATTCTTTCAACTATACGTTTAATTCTATTTTTATTTTGATTAGTATAATTACCAAATAATTTATCAGACATACCCATACTAGCCACCTACTTTTACTAATATAAATATAACATTTTTAATAACTAAATTCAATTATAAATAACCATATTTTATATATTTAAAAAGCTATGTTATGAACTAACATAGCTTATTATTATTTTTTTGTAAAATATCCAGGATTACTTGTTCCGCCGTCTATGTGAGCGTAGGCTTTATCAACGTGAGAACTATTATATTTTGTTCCTGCTCCACCTACTAAAGCTGTACAGCTAGAAAACATATAATTACTGGATGTAACTTTACCAGTTTTAAATTTATCACTTACATATATTGTTTTAAGATTTATAGAACTATTAAACATAGCGTTCATACTTGTTACATTTGATGTATCAAAATTACTTACGTCTAAGGTTGTGGCTTTACTATTATAAAACATACTAATCATATTTGTTACGTTTGATGTATCAAAATTGCTTACATCTAAGGTTGTGGCTTTACTACCAGAAAACATTCCATACATATTTGTAACATTTGATGTATCAAAATTACTTACATCTAAGGTTGTGGCTTTACTATTAGAAAACATATTACCCATATCTGTTACTTTTGATGTATCAAAATTACTTACATCTAAGGTTGTGGCTTGACTATTATAAAACATATAACTCATATTAGTAACATTACTTGTATCAAAACTGCTCACGTCCAGTGTTGTTGCTTCACTTTCAGAAAACATACTTGACATGGAAACTATAGGTTTTCCACTTATACTAGAACAAAGTTTACTAGTTACAGGGTCAGTACTTGCTTTATCAGTAAGTTGCACGCCCCAACCATCAGAAGTTATATTTTGCCATGCTAGTCCTGAACTTGCATATTTTCCTTCTTGCTTATATCTATATGTATATTGTCCATTTACATATTCAGCACCCTGCACCATATTTCCATCAAAAGTACAGTAAATAGCTTCGGGAGTACTAACAGTCTTTGAAGAACACTTATATCCATCTAAAGAGCCTTCTTCCAAGTCATCTATAGACAAATCATCAACTGTTTTACCATTATCTAAACTAGCAATCCATTTACCATTAGATACTTTCATACTAGTTACTTTTCCCTTATTATCTAAAATAACACAATATTGTAATTTTTCACCAGTCATATCAAGCTTAGTATTATCTTCAGAATTTATAACCTTTGTTGGTTTAGCACTAATAGAATTAGATATAAATCTTTTCTCTGCTTCACTATGCACTTTCTTTGCTTCTGTTAAAAAAATTTCCTTTTGCGCTTTATTATACATATTTATTACATTAGGTAGTGCTATTATTACTAGTATTGCTAGTATTGCTATTACTGCTAGTAACTCTACTAATGTAAAACCTTTTCTATTATTCATAACTTCATCTCCTACTATAAATAAGTATAGCATTTTGTATATTCATTTTCAACATACTATATAATTTATTTCCTTAACTTATTAATAATAGTTACAATTAAATCTATTACAAATAAAGAACTTAAAATCATTGTAATAAAAAATGGAATTTTTTTAATAAATTCACTAACGTATGGAATAACTAAATATATAAGAATAATACTGCCTACTCCCCAAAGTAAACTCATTTCAAGTGATATATATTTACCTATATGAAATCTATAATTTGAATAATCCCAAAAAGTAATAGAAAATAATTTTTCAATAAGTACTCCACCTAACCATTCTAATATAGTAAGAACAATAGTAACGCATACAAATACTATTATTGTTTCTAAAATTCTATTTAAATGTAAGTTTTGAAATAGTTTATTTGAAAGTATCATAACCATTAAAACACCAAATCCATATAATGGAGTCCAAGGTCCATATAATATACCACTATTAAATCCAGACTTAAAAATATAAGCACATATAGTCTCAAATAAATAACCAAATATTGAAAAAAATAAGAAAAAATTTATATAAAACATAATTTCACCACTATTATTATTTACAAAAGTGAAAAATATATGAATTATTACTTGCAAAAACTTTTTTATGCTTTATAATATTGAACTTACAAAGCAATAATATTTATTGCATATAATTTATGGGAGGTTTTGGAATGAAGAAAGTTTTACTTTCATTAGTTGCTTTTCTTATGATTTTTAATACTGTTAGAGCAGAAGAAACAGAAGTATTAGAAAGTAATAAAGAAGTAACTGAAACAGTTTTAAATGCTAATGCAAATGAAACTACAGCTAATGAATTACAAGAAGAAAATAAAAGTACTAAAGAAAACAATGACTACAAATGGGCTGCTATTCAACCAGGTAGTACAAAAACAAGTGATGGTGTTACAGTATCTTGGGAATATACTGGTATAACAAAAAATGGTGGATTAAGAACAATTAATTTTAACTTAACTTATACTATACCAGAAGATTATGAAGAAGAAACACTAATTATTAATCCAGATATTTTTGAGGTAATCGCTTGGGGACAAAAAGAATCTAACACACCATACTTAATGCCAAGTGATACAGTTAAAGTAAATCTATCAATTATCAATAAGTCTAAGTATAATTATAATTATGATGAAAATTCATTTGTAATTTATCCATATACTTCAGATGAGTTAGAAAAAGATATGGGATTTGACAAAATAACTGATGAAAAAGTTACATTCAACGATGAAGAAGTAAATGAAGTACACCAATTCTATAGAATGTACAATGCAGCATTAAGAGAATTAACTAGAAATGGTAAAAAATATTTACCAGCTAATAATGAAACATTAGATGAATCACTAAAAGCAAAAGGATATAAAGGAATTGAAGAATTAGATAAATATTATTTAGATTTCTATAATAACAAATATGAAACTAATCATGCTAATTTAAGAGATTTTACACAAAAGCAAATATCAGAAATCTTAAATGGAAATAATAATCCAATCGAAGATGGCGATGATTATGTTAAAGAAGATAATCCAGTAATAGTAGCATTACACTTTGATTTCTTATTTAACTATGCCATGGGTGTTTCATTAGATGATGAAGAAATAAACGATAATAATCAACATGAATATGCACCTGGAGAATACATGAGAAATGAATCTAAAGGTGAAGAAAAAGTTAAAAAGAACTTAGGTAAATTAAATAGTAATAATGAAAATTCTATGAATACAAATATGCATTTAAGTGGTCCACTTATGGGAAATGCTTATGCAGATTATAGAATAACTGGACATGCTCATTTATCTTACACTGCTGAAAAAGGAAAAGTTATTGCCAAATATATCGACGTTAAAGGAAACGTTATTTCAGAAGACGTTATAACTACAGGTATGGTTAATAATGACTATAGAACAAACGCTAAATCTTTTAAAGATTATGAATTAATTAAAGTAGAAGGATCTGAAACTGGATTATACACTAGTGAAGATATAGTTGTTACATACATCTATGAATTCGTTGGTGGAACTGGTGGAGACGATGTTCCTAATACAGGAATCAATACAAATAATGCTTTAGAAGTAACTACTGCATTAAGTATGATTACTTTAGTTAGTGCAATCATTTTAAGAAAAAGATTTAAAAAATTAAGATAGTATTAATTTTTATACTGTTTTTGTAGTAAAAAACATAAATTTTGAATATAAAAGTATTGAAAAAAATAGAAAACATGTTATAATAACAACTCGTTAGCGATAAGGGGGTTTTGGGAAAAGAAGTAATACAACTACTCTTCCCTTAACAAATCGCATATATTTTTAAGGAGGGTTTTAAATGAAGAAAGTATTACTTTCTATAGTTGCCTCTACTCTACTTTTTAATACAATTTTTGCAGAAGAAATAGAAGTATTAGAAAATAATGAAGAAGCAACTACTATAGTAGAAGACATCAATAATGATGAATCTACTAACGAAACAGTTTTAGCATCAAATGAAGATGTTAAAAGTTATGTAGCTCAAATAAGAGATACAAAATATGAAACACTTGATGAAGCAGTTAAAAACGTACAAGATGGTGAAGAAATAATTTTACTTGATAATTGTAATTTAACAGCATTACCAGATAAAAATTTAACATTTACTGGTAATGGAACTATAACTATTAATAATTATACTATAGATAGTTATAAAAAAGATTTAACATTAAAAGGAAAAAATGTTAAATTACACTGGACAAATGGTGAAAAAGAAAATTGGCTAATGCTATCTGCATCTGGTTCTATTAAAGTACTTGATGGAGCAACTATGATAATGGAATTCAACTCAAAAACTACAGGAACTAAAAATGCTCTTTATATGAATTCAGGTTCATCTATTGTTGTAGATAACGCATCTACATTTAAAATTATAGGACATGAAACTAAAGGAATTACTGGAGAAGGAATTCAATTAGATAAATCAGGTAAATCTACAATAAAAGTTACTAATGGTTCTACATTTATCATTGATGGAACAAATAGAGGTTATGTAAATAGTCCAGTTATTTATGTTGAAAATTCTGCATTCAAAGTAATCAATTGTACTAATAATGGTTCTAACGGTGGTAAATTCACAGCTATTAATTCTAACATTACATTTGAAAATAATAATGTACTTGGATTAAGTGCTAATGAATTAACAGCTAAAAATTCTACATTAAATTTAAATAACAATGGATATAGTGGTTTATTCATAGGAAAAAGTGAAAATCCTTCACTAGTAGATGGTAAATCAAAAGTATATATAAATGGTAATAATAAAACAGCATATAGATATGGAGCTTTTTGGATTGGTTCTTCTATAAAATTTGAAAAAGGAGCAATTCTAGAAGTAAATAACAACAAAGCAAATGGTATTAGAGTAAGTACTGTTAAAGTTGGATACTCAGGAGTAGCTAACGGAGAGTTATTAATTGAAGAAGGCGTTAAAGTTTCAATTCAAAACAATGAAGCATTCTATGGTTTAGATGAAGATAACTTTGGTGGTGGAATTAATGCTACTGGTAAAGTTGTATTACCAAAAGATGCTAAAATATATAACAACCACGCTGCTAATGGTGGCGATGATATCTATGTTACAGGAAAAGGATCAATTGATTTTGGTAAAACTGGAACAGATTGGACACTAAACGGTGGCAAAAAAGATAAAACTGGAGAATCAAAAGATTGCACTGATAAAATTGATGGATGGTATGATGACTCTAAAAATTCAAGATGGAATGCACATGATAAAGAAAATAAACATGTAGATGAAATACCAGCAAATGCCTACGAAGGAACTTTATCAATTAAAGCTGCTCACGGAATTTATGGAAAATTAATCGTAAGATATGTAGATACTAAAGGAAATGTATTAAATAAAGAATTAACATATTCTGAAAAAGTAGATACAGAATATGCAACAATTGAAAAAGAATTCGAAGACTACAGCTTAGTAAAAGTAGATGGTGAAACTAAAGGTAAATACATTGATGGAACTATTACAGTTACATATATCTATGAATTTACTAGCGGAACTGGTGGAAATAACGTTCCAGAAACTGGAATCAACACATCAAATGCATTAGAAATAATTACAGTATTTAGTTTAATAACTTTAATTACTACAATTATATTAAGAAAAAGATTTAACTAAAAATAAGCAGTAAAATTACTGCTTTTTATATACATAAAAATAGCAATGAAATTAATCATTGCTATTTTCTTTCTATTTCTCTTCCAACTA
Organism: uncultured Clostridium sp.; assembly: GCA_902492325.1. GTDB lineage: Bacteria > Bacillota_I > Bacilli_A > RF39 > UBA660 > CAG-1000. The sequence goes on along the minus strand of CABULC010000001.1, from coordinate 179,034 downwards.
TAACTAATAATTTATCATGATATCTACCAAATATACATGTTTGAAGTACCATTATTTTATCATCTTTATTTACAGTAACATTTATTTTATATTTACTCTTCTTTTGAAGTCTTTGGAAATGTTTTAACCAATCAGAATTCTTCTTATAACTAAATTGCATATGTTCCTCATTAGAATCCTTATTAGCAACTATAACACTAAATATTTCGTACCTTCTAGTTTCATCATTTACCATAAACTCAAAATATTTATGTTCATTATAATAATCTTTATTTAAGTATCCTTCTAATACTTTAAATGGAGGATTAAACTTAGTACTATTGTGTCCATATATATTTATTTGTCTAGAATTAGTATTATTTCTATAATCAATAAATACACTACCTATTACACTTTTCTTTTTAGTAACAGCATGTTTTAAATAATAATCATTATCTTTTCCTTTAACAATCGGAATACTCACATCTAACCCTTCAACATTTAAAATACCTTTAATATCATTATTATTAAATTTAGTTTGTAAGTCACTTATATAATCTTTAACAGTTTTCTCATCTACTATTTCTATTTCTTTAGGTACAACTGTTTCTTCTATTTCCTTTATAGTTTCATTGTCTTCTTGTCTCTTAAAATATAAAAGAACTAAACACACCATAACAACTACAATAAACACATATATAATAATATCAAGAATAATCTTAGTTTTTTTGTTATCTTTCTTTTCTTCTGCTTTTACTTCTTCTTGCTTTTTAGGTATTTCTTTATTAACTACTTTTTTCTTGGTACTTGTAGTTTTCTTTTTAGTGCTACTAATTTTCTTAGTATTAGTACTCTTCTTTTTAACACTAGTAGTTTTACTTTTAGAAGTACTTGCTTTCTTAGAAGTATTTTTCTTAGTATTACTTTTTACACTACTACTTTTAGTACTATTCTTTTTACTAGTACTAGTTTTCTTTTTAGTTCCAGTAGTTTTCTTAGTACTATTTGTTTTTTTCTTAGTAGTGGTCTTCTTCTTTTCTTCATCCATACTTTTCACCTAACCCAAATTAATCATATTATACACTATTAATTGATAAGTGTTATCTTTTTTTTCAACTTTAGCATTAATTTTATATACATAATTCTTTTTAGCTTCACCAATCTTCTTATATGCATCAGGGAAAACAACACCTTCAATAGTTCTAAATTCATCACTTAATTTAATAAATGACATCTTATCACCATTTTTAGTCTTAATAGTTTTAACACCTTCAACATATAAAATACAAGATATAACTTTATCAAAATATTTAGTAAAATCTCTAAGAGTTATAGAATTACTTCTATCAAACTTAGTAACAGGATGAAATGATAAGTAGAAACCATAATTAATTATTTCATTATCTATTATTTCTTTATCCGTATAGTCATCCATATCTTCAAGTATAGGCTTTTCATCGATAACCATATTTAAATCTTTACACAAAGTAACATAATTAAGTACTTCATCAAAACTATTTATTAAACTCTTCTTATTAATTCCAAATTTATCAAAAGCTCCACATTCTATTAATGAGATAACTACTCTTTTATTAACACTCTTACTATAACACCTAATCATAAAGTCATAGAAATCTTTAAATAAACCCTTACTTCTTTCACTTTCTATCTCTTCACTAACAGTAGATGCAATACTTTTAATTATTGTAAAAGGTATCACGAGTTTATTATCAGATATTATAAATTCTTTAGATGATTTATTAATATCTATTGGTAAAAACTCTATTCCAAGAAGTTTACTTTCATCTATATATTCTTTTATACTTTCACTACTCTTATTCATATTAAGTAAATTCTTCATAAAATATAAAGTATAATCTATCTTTAAATATGCCATTTGGAAAGCTACTACTGAATACACTACTGAATGTGATTTATTAAATCCATAAGAAGAGAATTTTATAATTAAATCGTATAATTCTTCTCCAACTTCTCTAGTATGTCCATGAGATATAACCCCATTAATAAATTTATCTTTATTAGAAGCAATAATGCTCTCTTTCTTTTTAGACATAGCTCTTCTTATTATGTCTGCTTCAGCATAACTATATCCACCAATATTTCTAAGTATTTCTAAAACTTGTTCTTGATATATTATAATTCCATAAGTACTTTTAAGTATCGGCTCAAGTTCAGGTATTAAGTATGTTACTTTCTCTAGACCCTTTTTTCTTTTAATATATGTAGGTATCATCTCACGAGGACCTGGTCTATATAAAGCAATCGCATCAACTAAAGTATTAAATGAATCTACTTCTAACTCTTTTAAGAATGATTTCATACCACTACTTTCAAATTGAAATACCCCAGTAGTATAAGCTTTACTAAATAAATATAAAGTTCTCTTATCATTTAAATCTATATTATTTATATCTAAATTTTTGCCATCACTTCTAATATCATCAAGAATATTAGAAATAGTATTTAAATTTTTAATTGACAAGAAATCCATTTTTAAAAGTCCAAGACTTTCTATGTATTCCATTGAGTATCCAGTTAAAACAGTATCCCCTACTTTATATAAAGGCATAACTTCATCAAGTGAAATATCACTTATAACAACACCAGCTGCATGCATACTAGTATTCTTTTTTAAACCACATAATTTGTCACATACTTTTATTAAATATAAAGCATCATTATTTCTTCTAACTATATTATTAAATTCAAAATTATTTTTAAGTTCATCAAAATTCTTTTCATCTTTAATAGTTTTGCATATATTATCAACAAGTATTGGATTTAACTCCATTACTTTGGATACATCTCTTATAACTTGTTTAGGAAGTAATGTATTAAATGATATTATTCTAGCAGTATTCATATGTCCATATTTATCACTTACGTATTTTATTACTTCTTCACGTTTTAAACTATCAAAATCTATATCTATATCAGGCATAGTAATTCTATCAGGATTTAAAAATCTTTCAAATATTAAATTATATTTTAATGGATCGACATTTATTATTCCAAGACTATAATTTACAAGTGATGCAGCACCGCTTCCTCTTCCAGGACCTACTAATATATTATTTCTTTTAGCAAAAAGTACAAAATCATATACAATTAAGAAATAATCAATAAAGTTCATATTTTCAATAACAGATAGTTCATACATTAATCTTTCTTTATAAACATCTGGAACATTTCCATTTAATCTTTTTTCTAATCCTTTTTTAGCAAGAGCAAACAAAAATTCTTTTGAATCTTCTCTATATACAGGTATATGTGTTTTAACTTTAGGAAGTTCTATATTTATAAGTTCTGCAAAATCAAAAGTACTTTTAGTATATTCTCTTCCTATATTATTTTTAAAACCACTTTCATATACATTTATTTTTTCATTTTTAGTTTTACCTTCTTCAATGTATCTTATATATTTAAAATACTCTAAATCATCAGGTTCAAAATATCTAATTAAATCCATATATACTATATTGGTAGTATGTTTAAGTGCTTCTTCTTTAGTTTTCTCATTATGAAATTTTAAATAACAATCAGGAAAATATTTAGATACAACTTCATAATGTTTAATACTTGTTACAACTATTAAATTAGATATATATTGTTTAACGTCTTCAAATGTTATATTACCATCTATATTTTTTTTAGAAACTAATTTAAATAGCGAAACTAACCCATCATAGTTTCTAGCATACAAAACAACGTAAGCATCTTCTATAATAAGCTCACAACCTACGATTGGTTTAATACCACATAAATTACATTTAGTTATAAATTCCATAGTTCCAAACATAGATGAATCTGTAATTCCAAGTGCTTTAACTTCTCTACTTTCAGCATACAAAAGTAAATCATCTATTTTAATTAGACTATTCATTAAATCATATTCAGTTTTAATATTAAGTGGTATATAATTCATAACATTTCCTTTCATAATTATTTTATCATAAATAAAAGGTTCTTACGAACCTTTTTAATTATTATTTATTAATTTGCTAAATCAGTATCTCTAATTTTTGATTCTGCTGATGTATTATTCTCGCTTCTAGTTTTAGGTGTAAAATATCCTGGATTTGCTGTTCCTTCATCTATGTGAGCATAAGTCGCATCAGTCTTAGTACTATCATACACTGTACCAGCACCACCTACTAATTTAGTAGAATTATTAAACATAGTACGTTTACGATCAGAATAAAGACTACTTGTGACAAACTTATCACTAACATATATAGTTGTTAAATTAGGGTTTTCTATAAACATACCAACCATATCAATTACTTTACTCGTATCAAAACTACTAGCATCTATAGTAGAAACTTTAGTACCCCAAAACATTGCATTCATAGTCGTAACATTAGAAGTATTAAACTTATCTAAACCAGTTATCGCAGTAAAATTACTTTGAAAAAATAAACTAACCATATTTGTAACATTTCTTGTATCAAAACTACTTACATCTATTTTAGATGCATTTGTATTAGCAAGCATATAAGCCATATTCGTAACATTTCTAGTATTAAAATTACTAAGGTCTAATGTAGTTGCTTTACTAACATTAAACATATAACCCATATCTATAACTTTGCTTGTATCAAAACTACTTAAATCCAAAGTTGTTGCAGGACAATTCCAAAACATGCCAAACATATTCGTTACTTTGCTTGTATTTAAATTACTTATATTTAAATTAGTAACTTGAGTATTACTAAATATACCTATCATGTTTGTAACATTACTTGTATTAGAATTACTTAAATTAATGCTAGTAGCTTTACTACCATTAAATGCATAACTCATAGAAACTACTGGCTTATTATTTATTGTAGTACATACATCACTTGTTACTGCAACAGTACTATCTTTATCAGTAAGTTTTACTCCCCAACCATCAGTAGATATATTAACCCATTCTAGAGTTGTTTTATTAGATTCATTAGTTACACCATCTTGTTCTTGTTTATATCTATAAGTATACTGACCATTTACATATTCTGCACCTTGTGTCATATCACCATCAAATGTACAATTTAGTGCTTTTGGAGTATTAGATTGGTGACCACTACTATTACTACAGTTATATCCATCAAGATTTCCTTCAACTAGATCATCAATGCTTAATTCATCAATTTGTTTGTTAGCATCTAAACTTGCTATTCATTTACCATTAGATACCTTCATACTAGTTACTTTTCCACTATTATTTAGAATAACACAATATTGAAGTTTTTTTCCTGTCATATCAAGTTTAGTACTATCTTCTGAATTTATAATTTTTGTTTGCTTGTTACTTATAGAATTTGATATAAACTTCTTTTCTGATTCACTATACACTTTCTTTGCTTCTGTTAAAAATGTTTCTTTTTGCGCTTTATTGTACATATTTATTACATTAGGAAGCGCTATTATTACAAGTATTGCTAGTATTGCTATTACTGCTAGTAACTCTACTAATGTAAAACCTTTTTTATTTTTCATAATTTCAATTCTCCTATCATTAAATAGTATAACATAATAATTCATATTAAAAATACTATAATATATAATTTTACAATTTTAAAAATTATTACTTGCATTCATAATTATTTAAATTACCTACTTTTAAATCTTCTATAGTTACTTTATCAATTGAATAGTCATCATCTAAATCTATTATCCAATTTCCATCAGATACTTTAAAGTGAACAATATAACCATTATCATTAAAAATAATACAGTACTTTAAATTATCTTTAAAAGATTGTAATTTAGTTTCGTTTTCAGAACTAACAATTTTATTAGTGTTTCCACTTGCATATCTCATTGAAGCTTCTTTATATACTCTCTTACACTCACTAACAAGTAATTCTTTTTTAGAATCATTAACTAAGTTATAAAGAACTGGAAGTAACAATATTACAAACACTGTAACTATTACTATAATTGCTAATAAACCTACTAATGTTATATTTTTTGCTTTCATATATACTCCTTAAAAAAATACTAAGAAAGTGATTTCTTAGTATTTACTATCTACATCATTAAAATCAACTTTATCCATTTCTTCTATTACTTCTAGTTGATTTTCAATAATTTGTTTTAATCTACGTTTTAAAATATTAGTATTTCTCTTTAATTGGTCTGCATGGTTTTGAGCTTTTTCTGCTTTTAATAAAGCATCATTTATTATTCTACTAGCATTATGTCTAGCTTCAGTAACCAAAGACTCTGCTTCACGTCTAGCACTGCTTTTGATTTGATCTCCAGCAGCTTCAGCAGTATAAATTGCTCTATTCATAGTATCTTCTATTCTTTGATAGTAAGCAATTTGTTCAACTAATTTTTTATTTTCATCTTCTGTCTTTTGACTCTTTTTAAGTAATTCTTCATAATTATTTATTATTTCATCTAAACATTTTTGAACTTGGTACTTATCATAGCCACGAAAAACAGTATCGAACTTTTTCATAAGCTCCACCTCTAATATTTTAAAACTTTATTCTACCATTCTCCAGTATCAGTTTTTTTAGTTTTTTTAGTATCGTCTTCTGTTATATTTCCTTCGATTTCAAACCCTTTAGGAGCACAAATAACAATACCAGGACCTAACTTTTGCATAGTTCCTTCAATTGCATAAATAATACCATTAAGAAAATCCATGATTCTCTTTGATACATCTGAAGTAACTCTCTTAAAGTTAACAACAACTTGATTTCTAGCTTTTAAATAATCAGCTATTTGTTGTGCTTCAGAAAATGCTCTTGGCTCAACTAAAATAGTTTTATTTCTATATTCTTCTTTTTTATTTTTATTTGTTTCTTTAGTATCATACTCTTCTGTATATTCTTCACCATCTTCAGGTTTAAATATATTATTAATAAATCCCATAAGTGTTCCTCCTTATTCTCGTACTACAATACCATTTTAACACAATAACGAATATGTATCAATAATTAAATTAATAAATTTAACAAGAAAAAATGACAAATTTTTACATAAAAAGAAATTATATAATTTCTAGAATTCTATTCTTTCTTCAATATAATTTCTTAAATCTTCTAATTTTATAGTTTCTTGTTCCATAGTATCTCTATTTCTAACAGTTACAGTACCATTATTAATAGTTTCATCATCTACAGTAACACAGAATGGTGTTCCAACTGCATCAGCTCTTCTATAACGTTTACCAATAGATGCTGTTTCATCATAACTACACATAAAGTATTTAGACATTTCTTTATATACTTCCATAGCTTTTTCACTATGATATTTTTTAACTAGTGGAAGTACTGTTACTTTAATTGGTGCTAAGAAAGGATGCAATCTTAATACTTCTCTTTCATCAGTATCACTTAATTTTTCCTTTTCATAGCTATCGCATAATATAGTTAAGAATAATCTTTCTACTCCTAGTGATGGTTCTATTACATAAGGAATATATTTTTCATTTGTTTCAGGATCTAAATATTCTAAACTTTGACAACTAACTTTCATATGTTGAGTTAAATCATAATTAGTTCTTGATGCGATTCCCCAAAGTTCTCCCCATCCAAATGGAAACTTATATTCTATATCAGTAGTAGCATTACTATAAAAACATAATTCTTCTTTTTCATGATCTCTAAGTCTTAAGTTTTCTTCTTTAATACCAAGACTTAATAAGAAGTTTTTGCAATATTCTTTATAATGTTTAAACCAATCAAGTTCAGTTCCTGGTTTACAGAAAAATTCAAGTTCCATTTGATCAAATTCACGTACTCTAAATATAAAGTTTCCAGGTGTAATTTCATTTCTAAATGATTTACCTATTTGAGCTATACCAAATGGTAATTTAAGTCTCATACTACGTTCTACATTCTTAAAGTTAACAAATATACCTTGAGCAGTTTCTGGTCTTAAATACACAGTACTTTTAGCGTCCTCAGTAACTCCTTGAAATGTCTTAAACATTAAGTTAAAGTTTCTAATATCTGTAAAATCACTACTACCACAATTAGGACAAACTACTTTATGTTCTCTAATATAATTCATTAATTCTTCATTACTGAATTTTCCTGCATCTTCTACTCCTAAATCTTCAAGTAATTTATCTGCTCTATGACGAGTTTTACAATGTTTACAATCAATTAGTGGGTCACTAAAAGTTTTCAAGTGTCCACTAGCTTCCCAAGTCTTAGGATTCATAAGTATTGCTGAATCTAAAGCTACATTATTAACATCCTCTTGAATAAACTTTTTAGTCCAAGCCATCTTTATATTATTTTTAAGAATTGCACCTAAAGGTCCAAAATCCCAAGTATTAGCAAGTCCTCCATATATTTCACTTCCTTGGAAGATATATCCATAATTCTTACAATAATTAGTAAGTTCTTCCATAGTTATTTTCTTTTCCATTAAAATCCCTCCATTTTAAGTTGCATTTTTAATGCATCTTCATTTTCTTTTCTAACAAGATCACACTTTCGATTGTGTTCTTCTACTTTCTTCATTAAATCTTTAGTAAGAACTCGTGCAATAACTCTTTTTTTATCACTAACAAGTTCTACTCCATCTTCTAATTCCTTATTACCTCTTTGTATAACTCTTATATATTCATCTGCAAAAATATGGTTAATAAATCTTTCTAAAAATTTGCTTTCATATTGAGGTATTCCCGTACTTTCTCTAGCTAAATTAAATTTTAAATTACCATCTCTTGTAATAGTATATGAACTAGTATTTCCATAATTAGTATTTATACTATAAGTATCAGAACAACTATTATATAAAAACGAATCTCTATCATTAACATATCTTCTTAATACTTTAGCTTTGCCTTCACTCATTTCATCATTATCTATAATTAATAATTTTCCACTTTGACTGCCCACATAGAACATTGAACCATTTATTCTACTAAAATCACTGGATACAAAGTTTATACGATTATATTCTAGAAAATATTCTATAACAGCATTTTTTATTTCTTCATCACTTTTCCCTCGTAATGATTCACTAAAACTTTTACCAAGTGTAACTGTATCTAATACTTTACCGCTTACTTTAATAACGCCATCTCTAACAGTTATTGTTTCATAAAAGTTCTGATCTAATTGTCTTATTCCCTCTATCTTCATGCCTTACCTCCAATAAATAAAAAACTTCTAAAACATTGTAAGGGTCCTACAAGGACGGTTCCACCTTACTTATTCTAGAAGAATCACTTTAAATCTATAGCCTAAGTGCTTTACCATCACACTATCATCGCTCAATAAATGTATTTTAACACAATATTATTTTGTTTTCAATACTAGTTGTTTTGTTTTTAAAAAATCATCTTTCTTACAATCTTTAGGTGTAAATCTTTTTTCTTCAAATTCTAACATTTCAATTTCACCTTTTGAGTTAACATACATATCTATAAAGTATGCTCCCATAGTATTTTCAAGTCCTTGTCTTATAGCAAAATTAGTTTTAGCTGTTAAACATGGTATTAAGAATGCTATTACATTTCTATATGCCATCATATGGCTTTGATGAAAGTGTCCACTACCAAGTATATTTGGTTTGAATCCTGGTTCCATCTTGTCTATATATTTTTGCATCTTATATGATAAGCTTGATGCACACCCACCACCTGGATGATACATTTCTTCAAGAGTCTTAGGACTTTCTTTAGGACTAAATACTCCTTTATCATCTCCCATAAAGTGTAAGTCTGGTCTAAGTCTTTCTATAGCTGGTCCCATAAATAATCCACCATTCTTAGCATGTGTTTGATCATGAGTACCTGTTATAAAATATGTATCAACCCCTTCAACTTTAGGATAATAATTAACTATATAATCTAGTTGTCTTGAAGCACCTTGTCTAAATAATGCATATTGATGTTCTGGTCTATTATGATAATCTCCATCAAGCACATCACCAAAATGTAATACAGTAGTTATACCTTTATCGCGAGTTTCTTTATATATTTGATTTACAAGTCCAAGTTGTTGAGCTTCATTACAAAAGTGAGTATCTGATATCCAAGTTTGTCTAATATGAGTAAGTTCATCCATTTGAGGTTTTATAACTTTACCAACTTTACTTTTATTCTTCTTTATGATTATTTTTCCATCCCCTTTATCAGACAAATCAATATCATAGCCTTTTAATTTAAATTCTTCAAGCATACCTCCAAACTTTAATGGGGAAATACCAAGTCTAGAACAAACTCCATCTACACTTTCACCATTTTTAATACCTGAATATATTTTATCTTTTTCATCTCTAATAGTTGGTTGACTTAAATATATAGATTCATGGTCTGTTAAATGTAAAGTTTTAAATGTTTTATAATCATCTCTAATTGTCTGATAATATGGAATATACATTTGAGAAGTATTTTTTAAATTACCTTTTTTATCTTTATTTAATGTAACTACCCAACTACCAACAGTGTTATATACAGGTGTATTAGCATCTTTCATTTCATCTGTTGTTCCAACTACTGTAGGAACCTGATAAGAACGAACTCCACGTCTTAAAAATGAATCACACGCAGCAAAATGACTTGTTACTAATATATCAGTTTTATCTTCATTTCTAAGTGCTGCTATTTTTTGTTGTGGCTTATAACTTATAGTATATGGAACATTACCACTTGAATGTTGTAAGTATAGTGATATACTTCCATTTCCACTACCATTTACAAATGTAACTTTTTTACGTCTTGGGCCTAAATAAATCATATCAGGCCTTTTAGAAGCAATTAAGTTTCCAATATCAACTTTATCTTTAGTTTTTAAAAATGATAAATCATGTTCTCCAGTAACAAAATATGTAGTTATACCATCAACTCTAGGAAAGCAAGCAGCTACATAATCAGCTTGATCATCATATCCATCTTTATGAAGAGTTGAATTATATATACTTTTAGCTCCTTTATATACTCCTTCTACTACATCTCCTGTAAGAAATACATATTTAACTCCCATTGCTTTAGCTTTTAAATACATATCGTTAAGTATACTAGTTTGTTGATATATACTACCAAATCTAGTATCAGATATAAGCATACATTTAATGCTACTATCATTATTTTCTATCTCATATGATAGATCATTTATCAACTGTTCATGTCCATAATTTCTAATTAATGTAACAGTTGTTTTCTCTTCACTACCTTCATCAAGAGAAGCTGAAGTATTCATTGTTACTACATTATTTCCTCTCTTTTTAAGTTCATGAATAAGCACAAACATATCTTCACGACTTATATTATATGATTTACATAAGTCTTCTACAATACATTCTTGTGCTAAAGTATCAAACTGTAACTGATCTGCAAGTTCTTTCAAATTTTCTTCAGTTACTTCAGTTAAACCATTATCCCCTGCTTTAACTACGTCATCATCGTCAAGTATTAATCCTTCATTTATTTTCTTACTCATTAATACTACCTACCTATCATAATTTAAGTATATTATTTTATATAAAAAAATTCAATTTATTTCTAAAATTTTTTAATAAAAAAACATCTATTAAAGATGTTCTTATACATATTTATTACATGGAGCAAAAGTTTTTCTATGTTCTTTTAAAATTCCATATTTTTCTATTGCTTCTATATGTTTTTTAGTTCCATAACCTTTATTATGTTTAAAATCATATTCAGGATGCATTTTATCAAGTTCCACCATCATTCTATCTCTTGTTACTTTAGCAACTATTGATGCAGCAGCAATACTTTCACTTTTAGCATCTCCCTTTATTATAGATGTTTGTGGTATATCTATATTTAATTTAACTGCATCTATCAATAAATGTTCTGGTTTAACACTTAGATTATTAACTGCTTCTATCATTGCTTTCTTAGTAGCTTCAAGTATATTAATTTCATCTATCACATCTTCACTACTAATCCCTATTCCAACACTAACTGCATTTTCCATTATAACATCATATAATAATTCTCTTTTCTTTTCAGTTAGTTTCTTAGAATCATTAATTCTCTCATCATAGAAATCTCTTGGAAGTATTACAGCAGCAGTAACAACAGGTCCTACTAATGGTCCTCTTCCTACTTCATCTATACCAGCAATATATTTTATTCCATTTTCATATAATTCATTTTCAAATTCTTTCATATCATGTATCCTATAACTTATCTATTCTTATTTTCATAGCATCTTCAAATATTGGTATTAAACCAACTTTATCTTCTACAAAGCTTGGTTTTATTTGATATACTCCAGGGAAACAATTACCTTCTATAATAACTGCATCTTTATCAGTAATAGCTACATCCCAACCAACATATTTAACTTCTGGAATTTTTTTAGCACATTCTTTAACTAAATTAATAGCTTTATCATAATTAGGAATTTCATAACCTACTATTTTAATCTTACTAATTGGATGTTCATAGAAAATATTATCATCTCTGTCTATTGCTGGAACTATAATTTTTCCATCACGAACAAAAGTATACATACTTCCACTAGAGAAGTTATCTGTAACTCCACCATTACCTATCTTAAATACAACATTTAATATATGAGTTTCTTTTCCATCAAAGAATGAAACAATTCTAAACGTATTAACACTAGTTTTATTAAGCATGCTTATCTTTTTATTTTGAATAATTTTTTCTTCAACAAGTAACTTATTATTAGAAACTAAATATTCATAAGTCTTTTTTAATTTCTTTTTATCTATCTTTATAAGTTCAATGCCTTCTCCACCAGAACCACCTACAGGTTTAGCAATAAAGTCTTCTTTCTCATCACAAAACTTAACAAACTCATCATAATTATTATCTAGATATAACCAATCACGTTTTAAATATTCATTAAATATTTTATTAAACTCTACTTTATCATCAAACTTCTTAGATATTTCTTTATCATTAAACATCCTTACAATAGCATTATTTTTAACTCTAGTTAAATATGTCTTTCTCTCTTTAGAATTCAAATTATAAAATTCAAACTCTTGATAATCATAAGGACCAGCACCATATTTAATAGAACAAAATACTATATCAATAAGTAAGAATAATCTACATTTATGAGTCTTATTATGTATCTTACCTACTATATTAAATATACTTTTAATTGTTCCACTCTTAAAACATTTTATTTTATAAATTAAACTTTTCATATTCATCACTATAAATAGTATACCATAATTTATTTATTTTTACTAAATAAAAAGTAGTAGTACTTAAATACCACTGCTCATATCTTAATTACTTAACTACAAATGTTAATCCCGAAGGTTTATTACTGCTATTGTTAAATTTATCTGCGTTAGTTTGATCCTTAGCATATCCAGTAGTAGCTTTAGCATTATAAAACATATAACTAATATTACTAACGCTTGATGTATCAAAACTACTTAAATCTAATAATTCAGCTTCAGTTTCTGCAAACATACTTGACATATTAGTAACTTTACTTGTGTTAAAACTGTTAACATTTATAGTTCTTGCTTCACATCCCAAAAACATATACTCCATATTTGTTACCTTACTTGTATCAAAACTTTTTAAATCAAGTGAAACTGCCTTACTTCCATCAAACATAGACTCCATATTCGTTACATTACCTGTATTGAAACTACTTAAATATATTGATGTTGCATAACTTTGAGCAAACATAGTATGCATATCAGTAACATTGCTAGTGTTAAAACTACTTAAATTCAACGATGTTGCTTCGCATCCATTAAACATATTATTCATGGTAGTAACTTTACTTGTATCAAAACTACTTAAATTCAAAGTTGTTGCACGACAACTACAAAACATATCATGCATATCAGTAACGTTAGATGTATTAAAACTACTTAAATCTAAAGATTTCACATCAGTATTAGTAAACATACCAGACATATCAACAACATTTGAAGTATCGAAATTACTTAAATTTAGTGCTTTAGTTTTAGAACTATTAAACATATCATGCATATCAGTAACGTTAGATGTATTAAAATTACTCATATCTATTGAAGATGCTTGACTATCAGCAAACATATAAGCCATCGATATAACAGGTTTATCATTTATTGTAGTACATAATTCAGTTGTTACAAAATCAGTACTACTTTTATCAGTAAGTTGTACACCCCAACCATCATCATCCATATTAACCCAATCGATACCTTCCTCAGCTCTTTTCCATTTTCCTTCTTGCATATATCTATAAGTATATTGGCCATTAACATATTCCGCTCCTTGCACCATCTCTCCATCAAACTTGCAATTAAGTTTTGGTTTAAATGCTGATGCATCACATTTCATATCATCTAGTTTACCTTCTTGTACGTCTTCTTTAGTTATAGATTCAACATCACCTACATCACTAAGCTTTATATAATAAGAACCATTTCCAACTGCTAATTTTTTTACTTTACCTTTATTATCTAGAATAACACAATAATCAAGTCCCTCTCCAGTCATATCTAGTTTAGTATTATCTTTAGAACTAATAGTATTAACTTTATTTCCTTTAACTGATTCATTAATGAATTTATTTGTTGTTTCTTTATAAATAGTTCTAGCTTCATTAACAAAAGCATTCTTTCTAGCATCAGTATATAATTTTATCACATTAGGAAGTGCCAAAATCACTATTATAGCTAAGATTGCTATTACAGCTAATAATTCTACTAATGTAAAACCCTTTTTATTATTCATATCATCACCAAGTTTATTATAACATTTATTCTCTAAATATAAAAACATATTTCTATTTTTTACAAACCTATATACAATTATTTTGCTATAAAAAAAGTATATAGAAACTAGTAATTTTATTACTAAAATCTATATACTAAATCTTATGATATTTGAATTTCATTATCTTTGTAGTCTACAACTATTTCAGTATTTTGTCTTATTTCATTATTGATAAGCTTACGAGCTATTATAGTTTCAAGTTTATTATTAACAAGTCTCTTTAAAGGTCTAGCTCCATAATATTCATCATACCCATTATCAATGAAATATTTTTTAGCATTTTCTGTTAATCTAATTTTAACATTAATATCAACAAGTCTATGTTCTATCTCACCAATTATCTTATCAAGTATTTCACTTAAATTTTCTTTAGAAAGCTTATTAAATACAACTATTTCATCAAGTCTATTTAAAAATTCTGGTCTAAAGTATTTATTAAGTTCACTTCTTACTTTATCTTCTTCATTATTTATAATGTACTCACTTCCTACATTAGATGTCATAATTATAATAGTATTTTTAAAGTTAACTGTTCTACCATTTGAATCAGTTAGTCTTCCTTCATCAAGTATTTGAAGTAATAAGTTAAGTACATCTGGATGTGCTTTTTCTATTTCATCAAATAATACAATTGAATATGGATTTCTTCTTACCTTTTCAGTAAGTTGTCCACCTTCTTCATATCCGACATATCCAGGAGCAGCACCAATTAATCTAGACACAGAATATTTTTCCATGTATTCACTCATATCTATTCTTACCATATGATGTTCATCATCAAATAATTCATATGCAAGACTTCTAGCTACTTCTGTTTTACCTACTCCAGTTGGACCTAAAAACATAAATGAACCAATAGGTCTTTCAGGATCTTTAATTCCACTTCTAGAACGAATTATAGCATCACTCACAAGCTTAATTGCATTATCTTGACCCTTAACACGTTTCTTTAAGTTTTCCTCTAAATTAAGTATCTTTTCTTTTTCACTACTCATTAACTTAGATAATGGAATATTAGTCCATTTACTTATAACATCTCCAATATCTTCACTAGTAACAGTATCGGATAAAATACCATCTTTACGTTTCTTAGTAAGTTCACTTAACTTTTGTTCTAACTTTGGTAAAGTACCATTCTTAATTCTAGCAGCAGTTTCTAAATCATAATTATTTTTAGCTTCCTCAAATTCAAAAGTATATCTAGATATATCAGATTTAACCTTCTTTATATCTTCATTAATTTCTTTTTCTTCTTTCCATTTAGTACTTAATTCTTGTTCTTTACCCTTTAATGTATAAAGTTCATCATCAATTTTTTCAAGTCTCTTAATAGAAAGTTCATCTTTTTCTTTCTTTAATGCTTCTTTTTCTACTTGTAAAGTTAATATTTTTCTAGTAATCTCATCAAGTGAAGTTGGTACACTATCCATTTGTACTCTTATAGTAGCACATGCTTCATCTACCAAGTCAATTGCTTTGTCTGGTAAAAATCTATCAGTTATATATCTATTAGAAAGAGTTGCTGCACTTACAAGAGCTTTATCTTGAATGGTAACTCCATGATATATTTCAAATCTTTCTTTAAGTCCACGAAGTATTGTTATAGTGTCTTCTACAGTTGGTTCACTAATAGTAACTTTTTGAAATCTAC
Source organism: uncultured Clostridium sp. (assembly GCA_902492325.1). Classification (GTDB taxonomy): domain Bacteria; phylum Bacillota_I; class Bacilli_A; order RF39; family UBA660; genus CAG-1000. The sequence goes on along the minus strand of CABULC010000001.1, from coordinate 162,694 downwards.
GTTCTAAAGCACCATCTTTTTCAATATACATTCTGTATTCATTTAAAGTAGTAGCACCTATTACATGTATTTCACCACGTGCTAGCATTGGCTTTAATATATTGCCAGTATCCATTGCTCCATCAACTGCTCCAGTACCTACTATTAAGTGAATCTCATCAATAAACATTATGATATTTCCTTCACTCTTCTTAACTTCATCAAGTACTTTTTTAAGTCTTTCTTCAAACTCACCTCTATATTTAGCACCTGCTATTAAAGAAGACATATTTAACTCCCATACTATTTTATTTTTTAAACTCTCTGGTACATCTCCTCTAACTATTCTTTGAGCAAGTCCTTCAACTATCGCAGTTTTACCTACACCTGGTTCTCCAATTAAAACCGGATTATTTTTTGTCTTTCTAGATAAAATTCTAGTTATACTACGAATCTCATCATCACGACCGATGATAGGATCAATCTTATGATTCTTAACATCTTCATTTATATTACGTCCATACTTTTCTAAGACGTTTTCATTTTCTTCATTATTCATATTAAACATATATATACCTCCTATTCAACGAGCATATTATACATTATTTTTTAGCACTTGTCAATGGAGAGTGCTAATTATTTATAAAATAAAATTCAATTGAAGATTTTTGACACTTTTACCACTTTTCTTCAATGAAATAAAAAGTGTAATCTCTTACACTTAATATAATAACATAATTGTCTTTTTCATCCTGAACAAGATGCATATAATTATCCTTTAAAGTAACTTTATGAATGCCTTCATATATATTCTTATCTTTAGTATTTTTATTATAAACAATTATTAGATTAATCCTTTCTTAACTTTAAACATATTGAAAATCAAAGATAAAATAACAAAATATATAAAAATTAAAACATCAAATAAAACATACACAACATTTAATAATAAAATAGATACTATTCCAAATAAAATTAATAACATTATTAAAGCAAAGGTTATAGAAAATACTTTTATCTTTCTTATTTCATAAATACTATATCCAAAACTATATAAACACTTCATAAATTTTAAATCCTTAGTATTAAGCATACTTAATATATTAACAAATATACATGTTAATATTAAATCAGTGAAAATAACAAAAGCAAATAATTGATTTCTAGTTTTAATTAAACTCAAAGAATTATCCGTACTCTCAAATTCATAACGAATATTATTTTCATTTAATAAATTAATAAAATTAACTCTATCATCATTTAATAATTTAACTTTACAACTCTTATTATCACTATTATTAATACATTCAAATTCTTTTAAATATTTTATATCGTCAAAAAGATTTAGCTTATCATTATCAACTATTATATTTATAATTGAATACTTATAACTATTTTTTATTTTTGAATTGAAATTATAAAACAAAACAGAAGATAAAAATACAACTAGAAAAATAACATTTAAAATTATATACATATTATAATTATTTTTATTCTTAATAACATAACTTAAACCCAATTTAATCATTGTGACTTTTCCTTTACTTTAACAAGTCTAGAATAATATATCTCAAAAGAAATTATAAAAATAATAATTATAAAAGCATAGAACGTAAATAAAAATTTATAGTTAAATTCTAAGAATAGTTTTTCAAAAATAAATGGATAAAAACAAGTAATAATTTTTAATAATATAGTAATTAAACAAACAATCAAAAATGAAATTAAAACACTACTACCCACACTAAGAATACTATCATATTTAAATATTTTCTTAATCTCTTTATTTGAATAGCCAATACTAACAAGAACATTAAACTCATTAATCTTATCATAAAATCTTTTTTTATTTATATTAATAATCAATAGAATAACAAAAATAATTGAAGAAATTAATATTATATTAGACACCTTTTTTATAAAGTTTAAGAATGAATAATCTACATAATATACATCTGAAAACTCATATCCTAACTTCTCTACTTCTTCCTTAACATATTGATGATTATCATTACTATCTATAGAAAACACAATTGAATCAATTTGATCACCAAAATAATTTTCAGGATAAGAATCATTAAATAACTTAGTAAGTAATTCTCTTGATGCATAGCAAATATTTTCATCAATTATATATTTATTATTTTCATAAGTATTAACTACATTCAAGTCAACATCTACTCTTTTAATAATAGTATCATCAATTGCCCTTTTATAGTAATATGTCTTTAATGAATTATTAGATAACTTTATTATTTCATTTCTATTAACGAATCTTTTAGATGAAATATCATCACTATAATAAAAGTCCTTTGGACAAATAATATCACTTTCATTAATATATTTATTCTTTGATAATTCTTTCATTTCATAATCAGATTTTCCAGCCAAAATAAAACTACCATAATGTTTATCATTATCAATCTTTTCCAAATTAATATAGAATACATCTTGATAAGGTTCAAACACTTCTTTTACATGATTAATTTTTCTTAAATTCTTTTTAACTTCTTCTCTATCTAAATTATACGGATTAGAATAAACATAATTATAATTATATTGTTTCATTATACCATTATATAAATAAGAAATTAGTGAATCCTTAAAAGTATATATACCAAAAACTAAAATAGATAATAAAACTATAAATACACAGAATTGTTTATAATACTTCCTATTTGATTTTATACAGAATTTTAATATATCATTTATTTTCATAATCAATTAATTTTCCTTCATCTAATAAATATATCTTATCTGCATATTTTAATATTTCATTATCATGAGTAACAACTATTACACATTTATTATCTCTAGAAATATTTTTAAAAATCTTAATTATATTCTCTTTATTCTTACTATCTACATTTCCAGTTGGTTCATCAGCAAGTATTATGTCAGGATCATTTATTAAAGCTCGAGTTATCGCAACTCTTTGCTTTTCTCCACCAGAAAGTTCATCTGGATAATAATCTATTTTATCTGTTAAATTAACAAAGTTTAAAAGTGTTTTTAATCTATCTTCTTTATTTGCATTATTCTTATTTTTTAAAGTTGGTAATAAAACATTCTCTCTAGTTGTTAAAAATTCTAACAAATTGTATTCTTGAAAAACAAATCCTATATTTTTATTTCTAAAATTAGATAATTCTTGATTATTTAGTTTAGTTAAATCTTTATTATTTATTTTAACAGTTCCAGAATCTAAATTTGTGAGCAAAGAAATGCACTTTAAAAATGTAGTTTTACCTACTCCTGATTTACCAACAATCATATATAATTTGTTACTTTCAAAAGTAACATTAATATCATCTAATATTAAATTATCTTTTCTCTTCTTTTTATATTTCTTAGTTAAATTATTTATTAATATTTTCATCATTGACTCTCCCTTAGAAAAATTTCTTAATTATCAAGAATCAAAGAGTAAGTATGATATGCACTTTCTTATAAGAATTATCCTTGTCCAAAATTAATCATTTTCCATAAATTATCTTTTTTAATAAATTCCATAGAATATGTATATTCTTCATTTTTGTTTAAAGATTGATTAGTAATTAAAAATGTTTTAAATTTAATATATATTACTACTGCATCAGTAGCTGAAAATTCATTTTTTAGTTGTTCTTCTAAATCTACAGCATCTTTTTCATAATATTCAATTTCGAGTAATTTACCTTTTATATTCCAGTTATAAAATTCTTTTTCTGCTAATTCAACAACTTCATTAATATCTTTCAAATCATGTGATTGATTATTTATAGTTATTTTAACATCATTAGTTTTATTCAAAAAAATATAACAACTTACTATAACACAAATCACTAATAAAATTATTAGCACAAACCATTTCTTTTTCATATAAATATACTATCATTAAATATATTTAAAATCAATCATAGCGTATCAAACCTATGTAAACATATTATAATTTTTTATCAATAAATTTTACTTATCTTTAACATTAAGAATTATACCAATACTCATCATACTAACTAATAAAGATGATCCACCATAACTAATAAAAGGAAGAGTTACACCAGTTATTGGAACAAGACCAACTACTACTGAAAGATTAAGAAGTGTCTGAAACAGCATTAAAAATACTAAACCAAATATTAAATATTTTGAAAACAAGTCTTCAGTATCTATCGCTTTTTTAATAATATTATAAAATAATGTTATAAAAAGTAATATTAAAACTAGGTCTCCAAGGAAACCAAACTCTTCACTAATTATTGAAAATATAAAATCTGTTTGAGGTTCTGGAAGATAAAAATGTTTTTGTCTTGAATTTAAAAATCCAAATCCAAGTAGTCCTCCAGGACCTATTGCATATAAACTTTGAATCATTTGAAATCCACTGCCCAGTGGGTCACTCCATGGATTTAAAAATGAAGTAATTCTATCCATTCTATATGGTGCAATTATAATAAGAACAACTATTCCAACCATGCCAAGAATACCAAGTTTTATAAATATTGATACATCTGTTCCACTTATAAATATAAGACCAATCAAAGAGCAAACAATAACCATGCCAGTACCAAAATCAGGTTCTAACATTATAAGTCCAAAAAATAGCATTATTATAAAAAGTACTGGAGCCATAAACTTAAATGGACTTCTTTTTATTTTATCATTATTACTCAAATACTTAGATGTAAATATTATAAGAGCAATTTTAGTAAGCTCGCTAGGTTGAAAACCAAGACCCATAATACCAAACCAACTTCTACTTCCATTTCTAACACTACCTATTCCTGGTATTAAAACTAGAATAAGCAATAAAAAGCAAATACCTAAAAAAGTATTTGAATGTTTTTTATAAATATTAACATCTATTTTAGAAAACATAAACATAATAAAAATACCAACTATAAAGAATATACCTTGATTAAGTACATACTTATATGGATTATTATATTTAAAAGATGCCCATATATAACTACTAGAATATATCATTATGACACCTATTAAAGCCAGTAATATAGTTGTAATAATTATTAGTTTATTCCTCTTAATAAAAATCACCTATTCATTAATAATATGAATAAGTGATTTTATTTATGTATTTACTTTTCACGAACAAATATTAAATCTATTTCTTCAGTATCTCCAGTACCTGTTTCAACTACAGGAATCCATCCCTTATAGTCATAACCTTTTTCTAACATTTCTTTTATGATTTCTTGATGTCCTTCAAATTTAAATTTATACCCTTTTAATAATTTAAATCCAGTTATTTTTGATCTAACTCTAACAAATTCTACTTTTTTCATTACATCCATACTCCATAGTAAATTGCTACACATCCAAGCATAAATCCAATTATATAAAACATTTTTACTATATCAGTTTCTTCCCAACCTAATTTTTCAAAATGATGATGTATTGGTGCCATTAAGAATACTTTTCTTTTGAATTTTTTTATCGCAGTTAATTGTATTATAGAAGATAATACTTCCATTACGAATACTCCACCTATAACAGCAAGTGATAATTCATGCTTAGTAACTATAGCTACAGCTGCTAGTGTTGCTCCCAAAGATAAAGAACCAGTATCTCCCATAAATACTTTAGCTGGGTGTGTATTATAAACTAAGAATCCTAATATTGACCCTACAAGTATAAAGCAGAAGATTGCTATTTCTTGATATCCTGCTATCCAAGTAGTTCCCCAAGTAATGATACCAAAACTTAAGAAAGCTATTAGTGAAAGTCCACCAGCAAGACCATCAAGTCCATCAGTTAAATTAACTGCATTAGAACTTCCTACTAGAAGGAATAATATAAAGATTCCATATAACCACTTCATATCAATATTAATACCAAGTGAAGTTATAGTTAAATACGCATCTCCCCCACCTTGCATATATATATAGAAAAATACTAATGCTATTAACACTTGAACTACTAACTTTTGAGTTATTGAAAGTCCATCATTATTATGATCTCTTACTTTTAAATAATCATCAACAAATCCAAGTAATGCATAACTCACAAATACAAAGATTATAATAAGCAAATTATGAGTTATCTCTAAACTTCCTCTCAAATATAAGACAAGCATTGTAATTAAAGTTGGAATTATAAATATAAGTCCACCTATAGTTGGAGTTCCTTGCTTACTAGCATGTCTAAACGCAACAAATGAACTAATTGTTTGACCACATTTTAATTTTCTTAACATCGGTATTAAGAATAAACCTAATATAACAGATAAAAAGAAACCTATCATTAATCCTAATATACTTTTAGCTAGAATTAACATAAAATATCACACCTTTCAATAATATTATACTTTTATTTTAATGTTTTACATAATAATTTTACGTTTACTATGTAAAGTATATACATTATATAGATAAATAAAAGTTCTCTAAAACTTTACTCTTATCAAGCCCCTCTACTTTAATAGAAATATCTGCATCACTTAATTTATATATTATATTAAGTAATTTTTCTTCACTAAATTTACCTACTACATCAAGCATCTTTTTAGTAACAAACGGATTTAAAGAAAGTCTACTTGTTATAGTTTGTATACCGGTATCTTTAGACATAACTTTAATTTGATAAAGAGTTCTAAATTGCTTAGATAAGTAATCTATTATAACTACTTCATCTACTCCACTACTAACAAGAGTCTTAGTACTTTCAAGCATATTAGGTATATTATGAGCCATAACCGCATCATTTAACTTAAACATTTCTTTTTCACTATTCTTACTAATTACATTTTCTATATCTTCATCAGTAATAGTATCACTATCCATTTTATATAAAAGTAATTTATTTACTTCATTTAAAACACTATCAGTATCATTCTCACATAAACTTAAAATATTTTTAATTTGATTATAAGTTATTCTTTTATTATTATCACTAAATATCTTCGTAACATATTCATGTAATGTTTTATAATCCATCTTTTTAAGTTCTATAACTTTACATTTATCATTTACTAATTTAATTAATTCTTTTTTATTATCTAACTTTTCATCAATGCACTTTAAAATAATAACATTATCATTCATATGATTAATATAATTACTAAGTGCTTTTTCTTCTTTATCTTTCATTTTCTTAAAAGTAAAATTTGATACTATAAGTAATTTCTTTTCATTAAATAAATCTACATAATTTACTTCATTTAATATATCATCAATACTTACACTATCATAATCATATTTAATAATATTATCTATTTTAAGTTCATCTATTAAAGAATCTATTTTCTTCTTTATAATATTTATTTCATTTCCTAAAAATACATATATCATATTAGTTATCCTTTACTATAACACTTCTAACACTAGCATCTATTATAAAGTCAGAAGGATTATCTATTATATTATTATCAACATATATTTTTTTAGTCTTATAAGCTATTTTTAAGGCTTCTAAGAGTTCTACTAATGAAGTATATAGTTTTACCTTAACTATAGTTGGTTTACCATTATTAATAGTTAAAATAGTGTTATCATACATATAGTCTAAAGATATAGCTTTATGAATCGCAAGAATCTCTTCAACATTATAAAAAACACAAGTAGAATCCTTAAACTTCTTATTACTATGAACCATACAAATATTTAAAAAAGCATTAATATACTTGTTATACGCTTCTATAGAATATAAATCATTTCTATCTACACAAATATAACAATTCTTCATACCAAAAGCACTCATAAATTCATCTATAGCTTCAAGTATCTCTTCATAACATTCATAATTAATAACCATATCTTTTAGATCATAATTTTTATCATATAAAGAATTAACTACTAGCGTAGTCTTACTATTTATTTTATTATCTAGTCCATATTTCTTTAAAGATTCAACTATATCACTCTTTTTAGTTTTACTTAAATTTCTAGTAGGATTTAATCTCTCTTTTTTATCTATAAAATCATTTTCAATAACTAAACTTTTACATTTACCACTTTTATAAATCATCTCTTTAGCACCAATAACTTTACCACTAACTGGACTAAATATTTTTTTACCATTATCTCTTTCACCTAATAATGTATTATGATTTACTAATTTATTTTTAGATAGTTGTAATTTATCAACTGAATCAAATGGAACATATATAAATTCAGGTGATAAGTATGTTATATATTCTTGTATTTCTTTTGCCATATTTTACTTCTCCATTAAATATTATATATTATAAATGAATATTTTAAAAGACTAAATTGTATGTTATAATACTTTTAGAATAAAGGTGGTTATAAATGAATAAGAAAAAAAGAATTGCTGTTATAGCAATCATATTAACATTATTACTTTGTATTAGTGCTTCTGTTATAGGTATTCTCTCATCCTCTCCTAAAACTCCTGAAAAACCTAAAGAACCAGAAATACCTAAAATAACTGAAGATTTTAAAGAAGTAGAATTGGTTTCAAAACTAACTACTGATGGAAGAATATATTTTGATGATGATACTAAAAATATAGTTGAAAATCAGAATAGTATTTATTATATAATTGGTAATAATGGAAAGATATTTAATGATAAAATTTTAGATGATTCACGTAATGATAATAATGATGATAAACCATACGCAACATCTAAAAATTATAGTTTTTATTCTAATGGAGATTACTGTTATTATGTAAACAATAAAACTAAAAAGAAATCAAAAGATTACGATACAATAACAGTGCCACATATGAAAGAGTTATATGGAACATACATATTATTAGAAACATATGATGAAAAAACAGATAAACGTTATCAAGAAATATTAAACACTAATGATGGAACAATAACTAATATAGATACTACTATCGGAGCAATATATTTTGATGCAGCAAGTACTTTTGACGTTGAAGTAAATTCACTCAACTATTTTACAATTACTAACACAACAAATAAAGTTGGTTTAATTGATCATAATGGAAAAGTAATTATAGACTTAATATACGATGATATAAAAGTATTTAATGATAAATACATATTCGCATCTAAAAATAATAAATACGGAGTTATAAATCTTAAAAATGAAGAAATAATTCCATTTGAGTACACATACATATATTCAGTTGGAAATTTCATAATATTACAAAAAGATAATAAAATAAGTATTGCTAATAGTAATATGAAAATATATATAGATAGTAAAATAGATAACGAATATGGAAGAGAATTCGAAGAAGAATATTTTGACGGACCATTTGGTTCTAAATCATATAATAATAAATTATATTTAAGAACGTATTATAATGGAAAAACATCAATATATTTAATAAATTCAAAAGATATAGAAAGAAAAATAAGTACAACAACAACATTTAAAGATTTATATGATCTTAGTGAAGAAGAATATATTTTCACTTTCGAAGAAAATAATAATAAAGAAACATTAACATTTTATGACTACGATTTATATGAATACTTTAAAACAGAATTTGATAGAAATAAAAATATCAAAACAAGTTATGAAATATATAAATTAAATAAAACAAAAGGTTATTACCAAATATACACATATACTAATGTAGATGAACTTGATAAAGCATATTATATAGATTTAATCAATTCAAAACAAATAGATGAATACACAGCAAAGAAAGAATTTTTCAGTAATGGTTATAACTTTTATATATCAGACGATGAAAAATTGAGAGTTTATAAAGATAAAGAGTTATTGAATGAATTTGAAGGAGATTATAAATATTTAGGTGGTTACCTATTCTTAAAAGATAACAAAGAAATATTTGAAGTAACATTTAAAAAAGATTCTACATCAAAGTAGAATCTTTTTATTTAGTATGTTTTAAATATAAATTATAAATATATTTCTTATTAAGTATCTTTTCTCCTTTTTTACTTAAATCATAAAATACTTCTTCTAAGAAATCTTTAAGTTTTGGATTTAACTGATAGTTATCTTTACGTGCCATATAATATTCATATGGAGTACTATTTTTATAATCCTTTTTATAATATATTTTACTAGCAGCAATTCTATCACATATCATTTCAAGCATATATTTAAATGGTATTATAGGAGTTTTAACAGGTGCTGCATAATCATACCAATATTCAAAATGATGTTTATTACGACCAAAATGATGAAGCCATGCCCTACTATAGCCATTCTCTTTTTTACTAGTAAGTAATGGACTAATAGTACCATCTGTATAATATTTAACAGATTCTGAAAACTCTTCATAAGAATATTTAGATAAGTCATGAACAAGTCCCCTAAAAGGAATACCAACTTTGCAACATAACTTAAACACTTCAAATCTATGATTATTTACTGTATGTAAATGCTTAAAAAATCTACTCATATTATTCACCATACAAATTATACCACAAAAAAAGTTCCTATTGGAACTTTTGCATTTGTTTCATAAGTTGATTAACTTGTTTTTGACTAGGATTTCTTCCCATACCTCTCATCAAAGTTTTAATCATTTCTTCACTAACAGGTGGATTTTCTTTTAATTGTTTAGATACTAATTTCTTAGATATAAAGAAACCAGCTAAAACACCAACAACAAGTCCAATTACTAAATATAATATATCCATCCATATATTACCAGTACATTTAACTGTTTCTAATATTAACATAATTTCATCTCCTTATGACAATTCTATCAAGAATTAAGAGTTTATGCAAGAATATATATTATTATCTAAAAGAAAATAATCATGATTATCAAAATCACAAACAAATATATTTTTAAATGTACGAATGTTATAGAAAAATGATGGAGCATTCTTATTAGTTCTTATCTTTATATGTGAATTATTTATAACCATTTTAGTAGTTTCATCATTATAAAAATCATTAATAGTATGAGTATAATTATAACAAATATAGTTTTCATTATCTAAATTATTTTGCTTAATATATTGATTATAATCATCCTTCTTAAGTGGCATCACAATAGAATTAAATATACTATACCCTAGTACTATATCTTCAGTTTTTAAGTGATGTATATTTTCAAGCATAGAATATAACTCTTCATAATTATTTCTATAATTTTTAATAATATTATCTTTCACTTCAAATAAATAAAATGTTCTCATGTTTCACCTCAAGTATATTCTATAACATAATAATTAAAAATTTTGTCGAATTAAAAAAGGATAATTAATTTTTATTATCCTTTTTAATTTCTTCTTCTTTAAACACTGGTTCTAATGTAACATCTAACTTGCTAGATTTATCTAATAGTGTTCCTTCTTTTATTGAATATGTTTTAACATAACCATACCCGTCATAGTTTACATCTAAATTAACCATTTTGGCAAATGTCGAAACATCATTTCTAGACCAACCTTTTATATTAATCATCTTATAGTTTGTATCATTAGTAAGCAAGAATATCTTATTATGAGCATTTAATTTAGTATTTTCTTCTGGATATTGTTTTATTATTTTAGTTCCTTCTCCGATAACAACTGCTTCCATTGATGAAGCTTCTAATGCTGTTTTAACAGTTGTTGTATCTAAATTAATATAACTCTTAGTTGTGTATGTTCCAGTCTCTTCTACTTCTTTATTTCCTACTATATTAAGGTATGTCCCAACATCTTTAACAAGTGCTTTAACAGAATTCTTTAAATATTTAGCATCAGTTATTTTACTAGCAGCAACATATATAATTATTTGAGGGTCATCTCCAGGAAATAAAGCAGCAAAACTTTTAACGTAGTTTCTACTACCCTTCAAGTATCCTCCACTTGATGATGCAATTTGAGCAGTACCTGTTTTACCTATAACATCATATCCAGGAACATTATAGCCACTACCAGTAGCAATTTTGCATCCATTTTGAACAACACCACGCATTAATGTTTTCATTTTTTCAACAGTTTCAGTACTTGCTACTTTAGCAACCTCTATTCTCTTATTTTCAAGAACCACTTCTCCAGTTTCACCACTAACAATTTTAGAAACCAAATATGGTTTTATCATAACTCCATCATTAGCAATAGTTGTAAGTGCTTGAACCATTTGAATAGCACTAACTGTCATACCTTGACCATAAGATGCAGCAGCAACTTCTGTATTATATCTAAAATTAACTATTCCTTTACTTTCATTTGGAAGAGGAATACCAGTTTTCTTTCCGAAACCTAGAGAAGAATAAAAATCTTTAAGTTTAGCACGTCCGAGCTCCATCGCAAGATTTACAGCAGCCACATTTGACGAAGCCATAAATCCATCATCAAAAGTAACCATACCCCATCCTTTATTGTTCCAGTCTTTAATATTAGCTTCGTCTACTTTAATAGTACCACTCTTATATTTTTTACTTCCATCATATATTCCATTTTCCATCGCAGCCATAAAACTAAATATTTTCATAGTTGAACCAGGTTCATATTCATAAGCAACAAATGGATCATAATATGATTTTATTTCTAAAGTATTATTATTAAAACTCGGACTTGACGAAACGCCTAATATTTCTCCAGTTTTAGCATTTATAACAGATATAGTAGCCCATTCAGGCTTACCACCCTCTAAAGTGTTCATTGCCTGCTCAGTAAACATTTGGATATTGTCATCTATAGTTAAATATATATCATCCCCACTAATACTTTTTTGTTCAACAGCAGGTGTACTAGTAATTTGATATCCATATAAATCAGATTGATACTCTTTATAACCATCAGTACCAGTTAATTCATCATTATAATAAAGTTCAAGACCCATTTCACCAACATATTTATTATCATCATTATTTTTAGCATAACCTAAAGTATAAGATAAAAAGTCCCCATTAGGATAATATCTCTTGGTACTAGCAATAAAATCAATTCCAGGTAAATCTAGGTCATCTATTTGATCTTTAACAAGTTCAGTAATACCACGTCCTCCAGGGCCTAATTCTACTTGATATGGAACTCTTTCTGTACACTCAGTTTTATCTTCATTACATGATTTAATTTTAGTATTTAATAGTTTTAATATTCTCTCTTTAGTCATATTTATTAAAGGGCTTAAAAGTTCAGCTGTTTTTTCTTTGTCTACAACATGATAAGGTCTTTTTTCATCTTTAGTTCTACTAGGATCTAAATAAGCAATAACTGTATAACTATTAACATCTTTTGCTAAAACTTCTCCTTTACTAGAATATATAGTTCCCCTTTTTGCAGTAAGAGTTTTCTTTCTAGTATCACGATTATTAGCAAATTCTGCTAAAGTTTTATCATTAACTTTAACGTTTCCAAGACCAATCCATAACAATTTAAAAATTATTGCAGCAAAAATAAAAACAACAATAATTATGAATATTGTATTAATCTTAATTACTCTTGTTTTCTTCATTATGCCACCTCTACTTTGAAATTACTCTAATATTACTATTATTATACTTCAAATCATTGGCATCTGCAACTTCTAAAGCATTATCTAATGATGCAAGTTCATTTATTTTCATTTGCATGCTTAAATTCATCTTTTCTTGAGATTCAATTTTACTTTTTAATCTTTGAAGTTCAGAGTTACTTGATTGAACTTTAGCACTCAAAACAAACGTTGATAGTAAAAATCCAATGAAGAAAATTACTGTCAATGTTTTTAGTAACCCTTCCCCCTTAGTTTTTACATATCTTTTTTGTTTCATTTATCTTATCCTTTCAATTACTCTTAGTTTAGAACTTCTACTTCTATTATTATCATCTAGCTCATCATCGCTAGGTGTTATCTTCACTATTTTTTTAGCTCTTGCACTTAATTCAACTGGAACAACTGGAAGTTTTCTAGTACTAATATCATCACTGCATAAATCTTTAAATACTTTAGCAACTATTTTATCTTCTAGTGAATGAAATGATATTACTTCAAGTCTTCCACCAACTTTTAATAAATCAAATGCATCTCTAAGTGAACTTTCTAATATATCAAGTTCATGATTTACTTCAATTCTAATAGCCTGGAAAGTTTTTCTAGCCGGATGGCTTTTATTTCTATAACTAATTGGCACACTATTTTTAATTACTTCAGCAAGTTCAAGAGTTGTTTCAATTGGTCTTGCTTCTATAATTGCTTTAGCAATGCTTTTAGCATATTTTTCTTCACCAAACTTAAATAAAATTTCAGTAAGTTTTTGATAGCTATATTCATTTACTACTATCTTAGCATTTAATGGATTACTTTGATCCATTCTCATATCAAGAGGAGCATCTTTATGAAAGCTAAATCCTCTTTCTGCCTCATCTAATTGAGGACTTGAAACTCCTAAATCAAAAAGTATTCCATCAACACTTTCATTAATATATTTCTTCATGTTAACAAAATTACTTTTAAAGATTGTGAAGTTATTACCTATTTCAGATAATCTTTTGTTTGAATATTCTATTGCTTCATCATCTTGATCAAAGGCGAAAAGAACCCCTTCTTTTCCAATTTTCTTTAATATTACACTTGAATGTCCTGCATATCCTACAGTAGCATCCACATATATTCCACCCTGTTTAACATTTAAATAATTTATTACCTCTTCTAATAATACACTTTTATGCTTCATAATTCATTTCGAAGATATCTTCAGCTATTTCACTTAGATTTTCTTCATTCTCTTTCATATAATTATTAAATTCTTCTAGACTCCAAATTTCAAGTCGTTCATTTACGCCAATAATTACACATTCTTTATCAATATTGGCGTAATGAACTAACGGTGAGGTAATATTAATTCGACCTTGTTTATCGAATTCAATTAAAGAAGCTCCACCAATGAAGGACCTTTCAAAGGCTCTAACATTCTTTTTAGTAAATTGTAGGTTACTTACTTTTTGTACTAATTTGTTCCATTCACTTTCTGAATAAACAAATAAGCACTTATCAAGACCTTTAGTGATAATAGCTTTTTCTCCAAGCTCATTTCTAAACTTACTTGGAATGATTAATCTACTCTTTTCATCAAGATTATGATGAAATTCACCCATAAGCATCTCAAAGCACCCCACTTTCTACCACTTTGTTTCACTTCCTACCACTATATTACTATTTTTGTTCGCTTTTGTAAATACCTTTTCAAAAATACTTTGTAAAATTATTGTCAAATTAAAAAAGAACTATTGCTAGTTCTTCATAAAACATATATAATCTTCATCTTAAATAATTAAAAAATAACCAAGAGGTTATTTTTTAAACTTAATTGACATTGTAATAAATACAACTGAAATAATTACAAGCATTGGAGTTAATATATTAAAAATATCAATATTCAATATAGTAGTTTCTTCTCTTAAGATTGCCATTAATTTCTTTTCTAATACTAATTTATCAATAATAATAAATAAAATACTAGATAACGCTAAACTTCCGAATGTTATACCAAAAATTCTTAAACAATTATGAATATTTAGTACAAATAATATAATAGCTAAAACAGCTAATAAAATATAAAATACATAAGTACGAGTACTTGTTATATTATATATAGTAAGTACATTCTTAACAAAAGAACCATTATTAGAAATCAAACTATTGAAAGAATACTCATAAACTGTATTAAAATCAATGCCTTCTAATTCATGTCTTATTTTAAATAGTTCAAGTTTTGTAAAATCATCACTAAGAGATGAAACTAGCTCTTCAATTTCATAGCTAATATCTACTCTACTAGGTTTTCCAGTTTTAATATCTACTACCATCGCATCAATATATTTTTTAGATATTGAATCAATATATGGAGATTGTTCTATTTTAGCTTGAATATCAGCTAGTTTATCTATATCTACTCCAGGAACTTTATTAAACACAGCAGTAACTATATTCGAAGCAATTCTTTTTCCTGTAAATGTATCACTTATCATAGGATATAAATTCTTATTGATTATATGATTACCAACAATTAACAAATAAATGATAGATATTGCGATTATTAAAATTACATTACATATTTTCTTCATATTATCACCTACTCCATTACTATTTTATATGGATTACTTGAAGTACCATTACCAGATTTATAAATTACATTATTTTTAAGACTTAAAACAGGTCTTACATTTAAGTTTTGTGTAACATCGCTTGCATATAATCCACCACTTCCTGCAGCTACTAAAGTAGCTGTATGTTCAGTATCATTTGGATTATAGTAACTTCCAGCAGCATCCATAAGCCACCATGATTGATCTCTATTAAATAAATAATAATCAGTATTTAATGTTCCTTGTTGAGAACCAGCAAATCTTGCTTCATCACTAGTTAATAAACCAATTGGATAAGTTAAAGCTTGATTACCTTTGTCATTTGAAACAGTATAAAGGTCATCTTTACTATTACACTTAAATGAAGGTTTATTTCTTTCTTGATAATTATAGAATAATGAATATAAAGTGAAATTGCCTCCATAACCAAGACCAGTATCTATAACTTTTTCAGATTCACTAGTTAAACCGTAAGCAGTAGAATCAAATTTAGTGTATTGAGGTAAAGCAACTGTTCTGTCTCCACAAAATCCAGAATCAGCAACATATTTTTTAGAAGTCTCATCAGCAGATTCCCATATACCTTCAAGAGTTTTCTTTATAGTACTACTATGTATATTAGCATGCGTTTTATCATAAGTACTACTTCCAGGAGTACCATACATAAATCCTACATAAGCATTATCATTATTTTTTTCATTAAATGCAGAAGTAGTAATAGGACCAACAGTTATCATTTTAATAGAATAATCATCATTAAATCTAATTATTCTCCATGTTTGGCCCATAAAGTTTACGTAGTTATTCTCAACATCGCCTCTAAAATAATAAATCTTAGCATCATCATCATTAACAAACATACCATTTCCATTATCAGTTCTTGTATTAGCAATAGTTGTAATCTTTTTAACAGTCAAAGTATTTCCATTAACACTATCTATTTTATACATTACACTACATGCATCACTATTAGAGCAAAAGAAATCATATCCAGAATTAAAAGCAGTAACCATATCAGTAGTAGACACTTTAGTATATTCACCACTATTTAATGGTAAAAGATTGCCATTATCACTATCAACCTTAAAATAATTACCATAAAAATACTTAGTACCTGATACCATCTCATAACTTATAGCTTCAGAATCAATATTAATAGTATATTTATCTGTAGAATAATTTTTAACATTGAAATCTATTTCATCATCATCTAAAATCTTATTATCTTCTAATATCTTATCAGTTAAATAAATTCCATCTTTTAAGTCTTCTCTTCCTAAGATATCATTTAAATCCTTATTACTATTACAAGGACCTTCAAGTACATCATCAATAGTTAAATCAGTAACTTCTTTACTTGAATCTAAACAATATTCTCCATCACTTATTACATAAGATAAAACATATCCATCATCATTTAACTTGATATTATAACTTAATTTAGTTCCACTTAAATTTAAGTTTGTTTCATCTAGTGAACTAACATGATTAATTATATTACCATTAGCATTTTCATAAGCATATTTGTCTTCAGATTTAGTAATAGCAATCTTAGATTCAGATAAAAATATATTTTTCTTAGACTTAATAAATATTCCAATAACGCCAGGTATTGCTATTAAAACAAGTATTGAAATTATTGCAATTACAGCAAGTAATTCAATTAATGTAAAACCTTTTTTATTTTTCATAATTTTCCTCCACATCTATTTTATATACATAATTATATCATTAAAATCATACGCAAGCAATAAAACTTCACAAAAAAAGTAGTTAATTTATAACTACTCATTAAGATCAAATTGACTACTATAAAGGTCATAATAGTACCCTTTATTCTTAAGTAACTCTTTATGAGTTCCTACTTCTAATATTTGCCCATTTTTAATAACAACTATTTTATCACTCTCTACTATAGTTGAAAGTCTATGAGCAATTACTATAGATGTTCTATCTTTCATTAAACTATTCATAGAATGATTTATTAAATATTCAAGACGAGTATCTACATTAGAAGTTGCTTCATCAAGTATAAGTATCTCTGGATCTGCAACTAAAGCACGTGCTATTGTAAGTAATTGTTTTTCACCAGCAGACATATTATTAGTTTCTTCATTAATTTGATATAAAAGCCCATTTGGAAGTCCTTCAATCATATGAAGTATCTTAGATTTAGAAAGAGCTTTTGATAACTTATCATCACTAATTCGCTTGTCAAATACTATATTATCTTTTATAGTTCCTTCAAATAACCAAGTATCTTGAAGAACCATACTTATTAATTTTCTATATGAAGTTTTGTCTATATCTCTAATGTCTACTCCGTCAATTAATATTTGTCCAGTATAATGAGCATGAAAATTCATTAAAAGATTAACTATAGTAGTTTTACCAGCACCAGTTTTACCAACTAATGCAATCTTTTCACCTTTATGAATCTTAAGATTAAAATTTTTAAGTACTGTTTTTCCTTCAACATAACTAAAAGTTACATCCTTAAATTCAATTGAATCATTAAAAGTAAATTCTTTTATCTTACCGTTAGTTTCCTCTTCTAAATCAAGTATTTCATATACTCTATCAACACTAGCAATAGCCATTTGTAAATTACTAATAACTTGAGCTATAACATTCATTGGTCTATTAAAGTCTTTCATATATTGTATAAATGATTGTATAGCTCCAAGTCTCATATTACCTTTAATAACACTAATACTACCAACACATACAATAATAATATAATTTAAATTTCCAATAGCTTTATTAAATGGAACAGCTAAACTACTATAGAAGCTACTTTTAAAACCAAATTCAGCTAAAGTTTTACTTTCCTTATCAAACTTCTTATTAAAGTATTTCTCTTTATTAAATGACTTTATTATATCATTATTAGTAACACTCTCTTCTACAAAAGAGTTAACATTTCCTATAGCCTTTTGATTAAGTTCAAAATAATTTTGAGTTTTTCTTACAACAAATGATAGTAATAAATATGTAATTGGAATAGCCAATATAGTAAGAAGAGCAAGCTTAACATTAAGTACAAACATCATTATAATAACGCCAATTATTAATGAAATATTATATACGAGTTCTGGAATAATTTCAGTAATATTATCAGTAAGTCTTTCTACATCATTAGTTATTTTACTAATAATATCTCCTTTCTTCATACTATCTAATTTTCTAAGTTTAGTAACATTTATTTTATTAATAAGCTTACGTCTTAGATCATACCCAATTTCCTGACCTAATTTAGATGACATATAGCTTTTGAAATATGTACATAATGCATCTATTATATAACAAGCAAGAACTATTATTAATACTTTTATAATATATGGATAATTAAACTCTACCCCATTCTTGATAGAATCATATAAACTATCTGTCGCATATCCTAAAAAATAAGGAGCAAGAGCACTAAA
This sequence comes from uncultured Clostridium sp., assembly GCA_902492325.1. Lineage (GTDB taxonomy): Bacteria > Bacillota_I > Bacilli_A > RF39 > UBA660 > CAG-1000. The sequence goes on along the minus strand of CABULC010000001.1, from coordinate 143,365 downwards.
TAATGCAGCAAGTAAACAGAATAATATTATAAGTATGTAATGATTTTTATAGTCTTTAATTATTTTAAATGTCTTAGAAACCATTTCTTTAAAAGAAGGAGCTTTATTTGGCTTTTTCATTTATGCAACCTCCCTTTTTTGAGAATCAACAAATTCTTTAAATACTTTACTTGTCTTTTCAAGAGTATCATAGTCCCCTATAGATTCTACTTTTCCTTCATCTATTACTATAATTTTATCAGCATCTTTTATAGTACCTACTCTTTGAGTAACAAGTATAACCATTTTATCACTATAATTTTTATTTATCGAATTTCTTATCTTTTTATCAGTTATATAGTCAACTGCACTAAATGAATCATCAAAAAGTAAACATTCACCACCACTAAGTAAAGCACGAGCAATAGACATTCTTTGTTTTTGACCACCACTTAAATTAACAGCAGCCTGTTCAATTTTAAAATCATATCCTTCAACATTATTATCAATAAAATCTTTAATAGCTGCTTCATCTAATGCATTATCAAGTACATTATTTGCAAGATTTTTATCAAATGTTAAGTTTTCACGAATAGAGCCTTTAAATAATAATGTTTTTTGAGGAGTATATGCAAATATATTTCTAAGAGATTCTATATCATATTCTTTAATATCAATACCATTTATTAATATATTTCCACTAGTAGGATCAATATGTCTTAAAAGCAAATTAACTATAGTAGTTTTACCACTTCCAGAACTTCCTATAATACCAATATTTTCTCTCTTTTCTATTCTAAATGATATATTTTTAAGCATATCTTCATGTGCTTTATCATATCTAAAATACACATTTTTAAACTCAATACTTTCTAAACTAGAAAGCTTAATTTTACCTGTATTACTTATACTAGGTTCAACACTTAATACTTCATTTATTCTTTTAAATGATACTATTACTCTAGGTATATTTAATATAATAACAAGTAGCATCATAAAACTTAATAACACAGTAGACATATATTGAATGAATGCCATCATAGAACCAATCTCAAGAGTTCCAAGACTTAAATAGTCACATGATACATAAACTATAACAATCGTAGCTATATTTATTATGAGAGACATCATAGGCTCTACTAAATATAACACTTTATTTAAGAATATATTAAGTTTCTTATTTTCAGTATTTACTTTATCAAATCTCTTTTTAAAATAATCTTGCTTATTAAATGCTTTTATTACTCTTAACCCTGATAATATCTCCCTTGTTGATGCATTAAGTTTATCAAGTAATTTTTGAAGAACTTCAAATTTAGGAAACACTAGAACAAATATTGTTGCAAGTCCAAGTACCAATATACATACTGCTACTAGTACTATAGGTGCTAAACTAGGAGCCGTTTTATATCCCATTATCGCTGCCCCTATTCCCATTATTGGAGCAAATATAATAAGTCTAAGCCCAAAACTAAATGTAGAAGTGATATTACTAACATTATTAGTACTTCTTGTTATTAAAGTAGAAGCACCAAACTCATCAATCTCTTTCTTACTAAAAGATGTGATTTTAGAATATAATGCCTTTCTAATTTTATATCCATAATTATTTGAAAACTTTGCAGTACTATAAACAACTAAAGTATGTGATATTAAACATACAATAGTTGTAATAAACATAATGATAGCTTCTTTAGTAATAAATGCTTTATCAGCATTAGCTATACCTATGTCAACAATATTACTCATAATATTAGGTAAATATAATTCACAAAATACTTGAGTAATAGAAAAAACAATCATTATAAAAATATATTTCTTTAAGTCCCCTATTAACTTTAATATTTTCATCTTTTTTCCTCTCTATATAATCATATTAATTATTTCATTCATAACATAAATTTTATCTTCTGGTATATATATTTTATCATCTTTAACAATAAGATACTTTTTATTAACAGCATCTTCTATCTTAAATACTTTAAATATATCTTTTTTAAATCTTTTATGAAACTCACTAATACTTATACCATCTAACTTACGAAGTCCAAGTATTACTTCATTTTCCATTTCTTCTTGAGTAGACACAAGTAATTCATTTAATCTATATTGACCATTTAAATATTTATTAAAGTTTCTTGTATTTTCATATCTCATTTCATTTATATATCCATGAGCTCCAAGTCCAAAACCATAATATTCATTATTATCCCAATATATTAAATTATGTTTGCTTTCATATCCAGGTAATGAGAAATTACTAACTTCATAATGATGAAATCCTTTTTTCTTAAGTTTTCTACATATATGTTTATACATTTTATAATCAAGAAGTTCATCTATAGGCATAGTCTTATTATTATATAACATTGTATGTTCTTCAATTATTAAAGAGTATGTACTTACATGAGTTATACCAAGTTTAAGCATATTATTAAGATCATTTTTAAGTGTAAAAAGACTTTCTCCGGGAAGAGCATATATTAAATCAACATTTATATTAAGAAATCCACTTTTCTTACATAAATTAATCTTTTCATATATTTCTTTTTTATTATGATTTCTATTCATTAATTTAAGATTCTTTTTATTGAAACTTTCTACACCTATACTAAGTCTATTAACATTATTAGCTTTTAATATTTCTAAAAGTTCAGGATTTATATCATTGATATTACACTCAAAAGTAATTTCAGCATCCTCAATAGTTCTTATATGACTAATTATTTCAAATAATTTATTTAAGTTACTTACACTTAAACTAGAAGGAGTACCACCACCAATATAAATACTTTTTACTTTATCCCCTTCATAATATTCATTAATTTCTTGATTTAAAAAATCTAAATAAGTATTTGCCCATTCCTCATTATATAAGAACTTGCAGAAATCACAATAACTACAAATATTCTTACAAAAAGGAATATGTATATATACGCCTCTCATATTATTACCTCAATACAATTATAACATAATTTAAATTAAAAAAAAGATAATCTAATGATTATCTTCTTAATTTCATTTGAGTACCACCTTGAGTTTTCTCTTGAGTCATACCCTTACGTAAATCCATTAATTGTTGACTTCTTAAAGCTAAAGCATTCATATTTTTTACAACTTTATTAAGTTCATCAATAGGTGCTTTCTTTGCTTTAAGAGTTTCATATTCTACTCTTAATCTATTATATTCTTTTCTATATTGATCTAAATAGAAGTTTATTCTCTCTGGAGTTAATTCTCTTGTACCAGAAACTTCTTTTTTATCAGGAACAGTTTGTTGTTTCTTAGTAGCAGTTTTAACTGGTTCACTTTTTTTCTCAACTGTATGTACAACTGGTTTTGTCTCTGCTTTATTTTGAGTAGTAGTTACTGAAGTATTTTTTTCTTTTTCTTTAGATTTATTTTTATTTTTACTTGGGAAGAATTCATCTTTAAATCCTTTAATTTCAGATTTAGCTTTTTCAAAAAATCCTTTAACACTTTTTCCAAATTTTCCTTTATTTTTTTCGGCAGTTAATATTTCTTCTTTCCATTTTTCTGATACACTCTTAGGTCCACCACTTAATAATAATTTAATTGGATAAACAATATTATAAATTGGTAATAAAAATCTAACAGCATTTTTAACATTGAATAATATTTTATCCTTTAAACTTCTATTTTTTAAGTGATTATAAAATTCTTTATCTTTAAGTCTATATCTCATATAAGCAAGAAAAGACATAGGAATATTTATGCAAGAACTTAAAACTAAACCATTTAACCATAATATATATAATAACATACCATCCACCCCTTAAATATGTACATATTATATCACAAATGATACAAGATGTCAAATTATCTACTTATTTAGTACAAAAAAATTCAACACTAAATCTTAATTATATTAATTTTCTAACGACAGGTTTAACTATTTCAAAAGTAGTTATATAACGATAATATAAGTTATCTAGAGGGTCACTACATTTTAATATTGTACTAGTATAACCAATCTTTTGAGACCAACTACCATCCTTATTTTGTCTTGAAAAATGAAAGTCATCATAACAATTATATAAAGAAACCTTGTATCCACCATGTCTATTCTTATCATTAACACTAGTTTCAAAATGTTTAATACCAAGACAATCTAAATCTAATAAGAAATTATCCACTATTTCTTCTTTGCTAGCTATATCAGTTACATTACCACTAATAAAACCAATATTATGAGTCATATGCTTAGAAGTTATTCTATGATATGGAATATTAAATTCTTCAGGAGTTAAAAATCCAAGAGCATAACAATAACAATTACCACCTGAATAATCCACATCAAAATCTTTATATTTAGGATTATTAGTACTAACTTTAGTAGACAAATATAAATATCTAATATATAACTTTCTAATTTCATCCATTGTAAGACTATCAGAATTAACTCTTAAATAATCTAAAATATTTCTAATCTCTTTACAAATATTAATATATGAAACCAAACCCATAACTCCTCCATACGTACAAAGTAGTATAGCATTTCAAATATAAAATGACAATAAAAAAATCGCATAAGCGATTATTTTTAAATATGGTGTCCTCGGCACGATTCGAACGTGTGACCGACGGCTTAGAAGGCCGTTGCTCTATCCAGCTGAGCTACGAGGACATCTGGAAATTACTACTAAATTATACAACACTATTTTCCAGTTTTCAAGTACTTTTTTAATTTTTTTTAACACTTACAATATTATTATGATCTTTTGTACTAAAAATAACCTCGTTTACATCCAAATTATCAAAAATACTTTGAGAAACAACATATTTTACTTCTTCTAATATAGTCTTTTTTGATGAATCGCTAAAGATATATTCATTAAATACCAAATCTATTTTATCATCTGTTATTTTACTTTCTTCAAGAATAACATTATCAGATACAAAACTACTTAAATTATCTTGAGCATTAACAGTACTTTTGAGTTCATCTATTATAATATCTATTTTAGAACTAGACATATTACTAACCTTAGTAATCGGAACATAATACTCACTAGAATTATCTTTTTTAACAAAATAAACAGTTGTTTTATCAATATCATTTAAACTATCTAAATCATACTTCTTATTTATTCCAAAACCTCTTGTTAAAGGATATGGTATACTCTTTTTAGAATTAGGAAGTTCTATAAACTTTTCACCATCTACATTTATATATACATTATTAATTCCATTTATTTCTGTAAGAGTATAAACTATTGCTTCAACCATAGATTCTTCTATATATTTATTAACACTTAATAACTCTTTACTAAAATTCAAATATACACTATCCTTTTTAACACTTACATCCTTTAATATAGTTTTTTTAGGTATCAAAGAATAAAAATTTTCTAAGTTCTCATCCCCATTAATTAAAATATTAATTTTACTTCTAATCACCTTCTCAATATCAGTTTCATCATAATAACTAATAACTCTAGATACATAATTATCATCATCAAGTAAATAAACAACATTTTGAAATTCCTTCTTTTTATCTTTCTCATCAATTTCTACTTCAAAAGAAGGACTAGGTACTAAATAAAAAAGTAATAAAAGTCCAAAAATCAAAGTACTAACAAAAATTTTATTCATCGCATATTTTTTTATCATATTACTAAATACTATGCACTTAAAAATAAAAAATTCACTTTTTAAAGTGAATTATAATGAAATTTCTCCTAATTTCAATAGTTCAATTACAGCCCCTGCTCTTCCCTTACATCCTAACTTCTGCATAGCATTACTCACATGATTTCTAACAGTTTTCTCACTAATCCCAAGTTCAAGAGCAATCTCTTTAGTAGTTTTATTAAGTACTAGAAGTTCAAACACATCTTTTTCTCTTTTAGTTAATATATTTCCTGTCATAAACACCTCTTTCAACATTTACCTATGTTTCTAAGATAATTTATGACACACTTTTAAATAATGTGAAAGAGATATGCCTATTTTTCAAACTTAATTGTTATATTCTTCTTATCTTTAAATTCTTCTTGAACGCTTCTCATAATATCATTCGCAAGCTTAGTATTATGCTCACTAGAAGCAATAGTAATTTTAATATTATCATTATTTATTTCAACGAATGATTTAATTTTAAAATTATTAAGTATTTTATCTTCTAAGTAAGTTTCTTTTCCTTTAGCTAAATTAAGTATTTGAAGTTCTTCAAAAGCAGCATTCTTTACTTCAGTAGATGATGAAGGTGAAGTAATCTTATTTTGAAGTTCACTCATAACAGAACTTATTTCTTCATCTCTTTCCACTCTAAGAGCCACTAATTTATCATTCTCAGTTACAACTACATCAACATTCTTATTTACGTTTTCTAAAGCTGACTTACTAAATATATCACTAGGAAGAGTAATATAATAAACACCTAAAATAAGAATTAACGAAAATAATGTTACAAACCATAAATTTTGTCTATTCATTTATCCACCTCTAATAAAGTATATTTATGAAAGAAAAATTTATCACAAAAAAAAGAGAAATTAATCTCTATCAATTTCTCTTTCAATTATTTTACCAGTTTTAGCATCTATCACATATTCGTATTCACTGTCTTTAGTATCAAAACTAATTTCATAAGTTTCATCATCGCTTTCAAATTCTATTTCATAATCAAAGTAATTAGTAACCTTAGCATCATTTAGTGCAATACTTTTAGCTTTATTTTTAGTTATATATTTAGTTGTATCTACTTTCTTATTCTTAGTTTCATACTTAATTATATTACCATTTAATGCATCAAGTTCAAAATCATATTCTTTATCTTTAGTTTCAAATTCAACTTCATAAATAGCTTTTCCACTCTTAAATTCAAACTCTATTTCATAATCATAATAATCTTTAACCTTAGTTTTATTAAACACAATCTCTTTTATCTTTTCTTTAGATAAATAATTTTTAGATGTACTTGTACTTAGCTTTTTATTTTCTATTTCTTTTTCAATTATTTTACCAGTTTTGGCATCTATTTCATAATCGTATTTAATATTATTAGAAATAAATTCTATATCATAAACCATAATGCCATCATCATAGTCATATTCAATTTCTAAATTTTTAACAGTATTACTACTTACTTTAGAGTCATCAAATACTATTTTTTTAGCTTCCTCTATACTTATATAATTACTCTTACTAGCAGTACCAACAGTACTTACTTCTTCTGTCTTATTATAAGTCGTATTAGCTAAAATATTTAATTCATTAGTACTTAATTTAGATAATTCTTCAAAATTATATAAAGAATTCTTATTAAGGATACTTCTTATTAATTTAACCTTGGATACGGAAATATTATATTTTTTAGATAGTTCTTCATCATAAGATGTAGTATCTACATTTTGGATTAATATTGATGAATCTAACTTTTCATTTTTTAAATAACTATATACATTATTAGCAAGTTTATCTACATCATAATTTCCTTCTACCATACTTATTAAAATAGAATTATCATTTTCATTTATATATCCATTTTTAACCATAGAACCAAATATAGCATTAACTGCTACATCTACATTGCTACCTTTTAAATCCATATCCCCTAATACCTTTTTACCATCTTCATTATTTGTATTAACACCAATTACTTTATTCTTAGAATTAATACTAAGCTCTAAACTTGGGTTAACATCAATGCCTATAACAGCTACACTATTGTCATTTTTAAAATATATTAACCCCACAAAAAATAACATAACAGCAAAAGCTAAACCAAAACCACCAGTTACAAAGAATTTACTTTTACTTTTCTTTTCCATATTTAATACTACTCCTTTATTATTTTTAATTTTCTTGGCAACGTCATTATAATCAGAAGATATCATATTATCAAATACATTATATAATTCATCTTTAATATTTTTATTCATTTATTGCCTCCTTATATTTACTACGAACTTTTTTAATAGTTCTATTATATTTTGAGAGTACTGTAGATAATTTAAGTTCTAACATCCTACTTATTTCTAAAAACGTAAATCCACATAGAGAATTTAATACTACTATTTGCCTTTCTTCATCAGATAACTCTTCTAAAATAGTTTTTAAAAGTACTTTATCATAAGATACATCTTTTTTAGAAAGTAAGTGTTCAACTGTACTTATATCATCAAACACAAGTTTATTTTTACGTCTTATTTTTTCTAAACATAAATTTCTTGTTATTGTGATTATCCAAGCCATAGGCTTATTCTTAGATGAATAAAATTGAGCATTTTTATATATATTTAAAAATACATCTTGCATTACATCTTCACTATCATTTATATTCTTCAATATAGAAAAAGCATATCCAAAAACATAAGTTTTTGTGGCGCCATATAACTTCTCTAAATATTTAGTATCACCATCAGCAATGCCTAGAATATAATCATCTAAAGAAATATTATCTAGTTTTAAAACATATTCCATAAATCTACCTCTCATAATAATAACGTTTTAAATTTCAAAATTATTGCATCAAAATATAAAAAAATTATAACACAAAAAAAGATTAAGAATTACTTAATCTTTCTACATTCGAAATAAAATCTCTTATCATCAGAGTGTCCCATACTAAATGTTTTTCTTGGAAGTGCACCATCTAATATAACTGATTTAAATAAATCACTCTTTTCCATCTTAGGAAGTAAGAATCCTATATTATCTTGTTTACTAGCAAGTTCACGAGTCGCATCTTCTCCATGAATATAATCAATTTTACCAGCAAACTCTTGTAAATAATCATCTAAGAAACTTTGAAGCGTTCCAACTGCCAAATTATTAGTTGCATCTTCTATATAAATAGTCTTTTCACCAGCAGAAGTAATATATGTAAGTTTTTGTCCATTGCCATCAGTATTAATTGCAAATCTTTTATACATTTGAGTTAATAAATGCTCTACATCACAATCAAATACTACTCTATGAATTGGTTCAAAATCTAAAGCATCACTATGAATATTAACTAGCTCTACTAATGCATATCTACTAGGATGTTTTAAAGCTTCTTCAACGCCTAATTCTTTTTTAACTTCTTCATAACAAGATTTAGCTGTAGCTAAACTGTGATTCCCATCTCCCATCGCATAAACACATGGATATTCTTCATTAACACCATATTTATTATTAAAGTAATTAATTTCTCCTAAAGCTTCAAGTTTTTTAGTTACTTCATCAATAACTGGACCACTTAATTTATATCCTTTAGAGTGTCCACCATTAAGCATTAAATCAAAGTCATATATAACATCCTCACTAGTCACTTTATTCTTTAATGATTCAATTATCTCCTTCTTTTCATCATCAATAAGAATCATAATATGAGGAAGCTCTAACGGAGCATTAATTCTAACTTTCTTTCTAGGTGGTATTCTTTCTATAACAGTTCTCTCAGTAGCTCTAACTAAACTCTTACTACCAAAGTTATAATCATAACTTTCTAAATCTATCATACCGATAAGACCTTCACGAACTTTACCAGTTGAATCAGTTCTTTCTAAATAAATCATTGTATCTTCTAAAGTATCAAAAATATCATTATCCAAGTATTCATTCATAGTCTTATTAATATTTTCAATTCTTTCATTAACATTCTCATCTTCAAGATATACTTCAGGTAAAGTAATCTTATATGTAGAAGGTTTATCTCCTACTAAATCTCTAACTTTATTCCAATACTCTATTTGAGAAGTATATTGATCACAAGCAATTACACTCCATAAATTATAATCAATATTCTTTTTTGGAATTAATATGTTACATCTTTTAAATGGTACCTCCATCTCATCATCTCCTTATAACTATAATAAACCAAATAAAAAAGAGTTTCAACTCTTAATTATAACTTGATATTGTTTTTTCTATAATTCTCTTAATATCTCTTTCATTAAATGGTTTTGATAGCAAATCAACTATAGGATAATTAAATGCTTCATCTACTTGATCACGAGTATCATTACCAGTTATAACAGATACAGGTATCTTAATAAATAAATTATTCTTTTTAAAGTATTCTAATACTTCAAATCCATTTACATTTGGCATATTTAAATCAAGTAAACATGCTTTAATTTTATCAGCATTTGGTCCAGTAACCATCTCAATTGCACGAGCTCCATCGCTAGCAATAAATACTTCATACTTGTCATCAAATATTTTTTTAATGAAGTTTGCTACTAAATTAGAATCATCTACTACTAAAATAGCTCCACTTTTAGGTCCATTTACCATATCACTAATAACATTCTCAGTAACTTCACGTCCTAAATATTTCTTTGATAAATTAATTACCCTATGAGCTTCATCAAGTAAAGTCTTATAATTATCATAAACAAACATTAAATCATTAGCTTTACTTTTTAATTCAAATTGATATGCAAGATCAGCTAAACTTACAAATCCTAAATAACGAGCATCGCTCTTTAAAGAATGTACCTCAATTGCATAATTTGGCATATCGCCAGTTTCTCTATACTTTCTAAGATTAGCTAATTTTTGATCTACCATTTCTAAGAAATCAGACATAGTAGCATCATACATATCCATATCTCCAAATAACTCTAAAGCTTTTTCTACATTTACCCCATTACTAGTTAATAAATTCACATCTCTCATATTTTCGTCTCCTACCTAACTAAATTTATTATAACATAATTTATTATTTCTTCAAATATTTTTTAATAACTCTATTAAGTTCTTCTTTAACTATTGGCTTACTTAAATAATCATTAAAGCCTTTACCAAGATATTCTTCTCTCATACCAGTTATCGCATTAGCTGTTAAAACACATACTGGCGTGTCAAAGTTATCTATTTCTTTAAGTTTTACTAAGGTTTCACTACCACTCATCTTAGGCATCATATCATCAAGTAATATTAAATCATATTTTTCTCCATTAACAATTTTAGTGATGCACTCACTACCACTACTAACGCACACTATGTCACATTTATATGCCTTTAATAAACGTTCAGCAACTCTTAAATTTAATTGATTATCATCAACTACTAATACTTTTTTACCAGAAGCATCAACTACTTCAGCACTAGGTTTCTCTTCTTTTTCTTCTTCAGTAATTAATTTATTTAACTCTTCACCACTAACAATTTTTTGATCTATTGATAAAGTGAATATACTACCTTTTCCATATATACTTTGAACAGCAACATTACCACCCATCATTTCAACTAATTTTTTAGTTATCGCAAGACCAAGTCCAGTTCCTTCAGTTGTGGTTTCTCTTTCAACACCTAGTCTTTCGAATTTGGTAAATAGTTTTTCTATATTTTCTTTCTTTATTCCAATACCTGAATCTTCAACGCTTATTATTAAACGAATTATATCATTTTTAACAACGCTTCTTACTCTAAATTCAACAAATCCTTCTTTAGTATATTTAACAGAGTTAGTAAGTAAATTAAGTATTACTTGTTTAACTCTCATCCCATCTCCATATAAATATTTAGGAATACTCTCATCATAGCTATATTTAAATTCTAATGATTTATCCCCTATTCTAGCTTTAGTAAGTAACACAAGTTCATCAAACATTTTATAGAAGTTATAATTTGTATCTATTATTTCAAGTTTATTAGCTTCAATCTTAGATATATCAAGAATACCATTTACTAAGTCAAGCAATGAATCACTTGCCATAATAATATTTTTAACGTCTCCCTTAGCTTCTTCACTAACACCAGGATTTTCAAGTAAACTATTACTAAAACCACATATAGCATTTAAAGGAGTTCTAATCTCATGACTCATACTACTTAAGAAATCACTCTTAGCTTGATTAGCTTTACCAGCAGCATCTTTAGCTTGATTTAATTGTTCAATCATCTTAACATCAGGATTTTCGATAGTAAAATACATCAAAAACGAAACTATTATACTTAAAATAGAATTAAGATAATTTAAATTATTGAATAAAGACTGAAGAACAACAAAAATCACAGAAAATAAAATTAAAAATATAACTGGTATATATTTTTTTGTAAATGATTCCTTATAGTTAATTAAAACTAAAATAAATTGAATAAATAAAGATAAAGAATATAATAAATAACATTCATCGCATAATAATCCGCTTACACTCAAAATATAATCATTCATTTGAACATTAATAGGCATAAAAAACAATAAAGCACATAATATAAAAATTACACAAATAATATTATTAAAATATTTTTCCACACCACTATTTTTCGAACTAATTACATATACATATAAAGTAAATAAAAGAATATTCAAAACCAGTGAAACAGAATATGCTTTAGCAAAAAAAACTACAATAAAATTTATAGTATCACAAAGAAGTGAAATACAACCAAATATTATACCTAATAAACTTATCAAGAGTGAAGATATTAAGCTATAAGAAAAAATTCTATGTTCAAACTTCTTTACTCTTTCTTTTGAAAAATAAGTTATATTTAAAATTAATATCATTATAAATGCAAATATGTTTATAACAAGCATTTGTTTAGCAATTTCTATTCCCATAAACATCATCCTACTCTAAACAAATTATAACACAAAAAAAATATTAAAAAAAGTCATATTAACTTAATATGACTTAATTTTCATTATTTTAATATCAACTTCTTTTCATCAGGTTTTAAAATTTCTAAATCATCAATTCCTAAGTTACTTTCAGTAAAACTTATTGTATATTCAGAACCATCTAATCCCTCGTCTCTCAATATCTTATAACCAATTTTATTATTAGGTGTCAAAGGAATAGACTCTCTAAATTTTATTTTAGTTGGAATTTGTCTAGTAGAAACAGAAGGATTATTAAAGAAATATGTTTGCATTAACTCATCAATAATATGTTCTTTTTCATCACTAGAAATATCATTATTTTTTAGTGTAATATGAGCAATTGGCATATTACCCATTCTAGTTTCATCATAATACTCAACAATAACACAATTTTCAACTCTAGGATCTTGTTTTAGTAAATTCTCAATAACATATGGCTTATATTTATAACCATCCCATCTTGAAAAGGTTCTATCTATTCTAGAATTAAAAAACATATTACCGCTCTTATCCATAACAATAGAGTCACCAGTTGCAATACAATCAATACCATCTATATTATAATGTGGTACTATTTCTTTCCCATCTAAAGTCCCTGAAGTAACGCAAGGCCCGGAAACCATAGCTTCACCAGTTATGGTATTACAATCTTTATCAAACTTAATAGGTTTTTTTGTTTTAGGATCGACTATCATATACGTAGTATAAGGAAGAGGTGCCCCCATACCACCTATAACTTTGTGATTCCCATAATTAACTGAACCACTTCCTGCAAATTCACTCATACCATGTCCTGTATCAACATCACATTTATCAGCGCCATGTTGTTTTAAAAATTCGATAAAATCTTTTTCTCTATCAAATGTACCTCCACCAACTGTAACACGCTTTAGGAAAGATAAATCAACATTTTCTAAATCCTTCGATTTTAAGAAAGGCGTTAGCATTTCAGGTGCAACAGTTAAAACTTCAGCCTTCGATTTAATTACATCTCTAGGAAGTTCACTTGGAGTAAACATAGGCACTTGAATCATATTAGCACCGCAGCAAAATCCAAAATGTGCACAATCCGAAATACCAAATGATGCGAAATATGGCAATAGTTGATAAATTTTAGTTCCAGGTTCATACTGGTAATCAGCAGCAAACAATTGATGAATATGAGTATTCATATTATCATTAGTCAAAGGTAATGGTTTTGGAAATGCACCACTTGTACCAGAAGTATGAACTATTAGCTCTAAGTTATTAGGTACATATTCCTTCTTCTTTGCTCTAGTATATTTGCTATTATTTATCAAATCAGAATATGAAATAATATTTAATTTAGATCTTTTTAGAAATTCTTTCACTTCTTGTGAATTCTTCTTCATTTCCATTATTTTTTTTGTGTTATCTTTTAAACCATATTTATCACAGCCATCAAGAAAATAATTAACCTTTGATTTAAGATTTAAAGCATCATCTATTGATACAACTACTAAATCAGTTATTCCTCTTTCAATCAACTGGTCTTCTACCTCGCTTATTAAAGGTATATAAGTTTGATCAAATATTACCAAATGTTTGATTTTTTCTCTATCAATGATGCTTAATAATTTTTCACCATTTACTTTAGGATTTACACTATCTGGTCTAGGATCATAAAAATCAGAAATAGCACCAATTTTAGAATTAGCATAAAACATATTTGCAGTAGGAGCCAAAGTTGGAAGTAATTCTAATACCCTTTCACCATCTCTTATACCAATAGAATATAAACCATTAGCCGTATTATCAATGTTTTCAATCATTTTACCATAAGTAATATCATTTCCATAAAACGATGTTGCTGTTAAATCAAGATGATTTCTATTCATCCATTTAAAATAATCATAAATTGTCATTTCAGGAAAAGGTTGTTTTACTCTTTTTTCATCATAAAACTTCATCCAAGGTTTATCTATATGTGGATAACCTGTATTATTTTTTTTCATACATACACCCCTTTATTTGCCTAGAGTATAACACTTTTGATACTTAATTTAAAGATTTATATTGACAAAATGTATCAACTTTGTTACAATATTAGTCATATGAAGAAGATGTATGACTATATTAACTATATTGAGGTAGATAAAACACCTGAAGAATTATATAAAGATTTTATTAAAGATTTTGTATCTTTCAGAAAGGAAAATAATCTAACCCAAGAATTATTAAGTTTATATTCTAAAGTAAATAGAGTCAAAATAGCTCGTATAGAAAGTGATATGCATAGTCCTACTATTAAAGCTATGATTGATATCTTAGGACCTTTAGGATACACTCTTAAAATTGAAAAAGTTAATAAAAAGAAGAAAAAGGAGAATAAAGACTGTTAAAAATTTAACAGTCTTTATTTTTTAATCCAAACATATACTCCATCTTGATTTTCAGGTTTATATTTCATTCCACATTTAACATAAAATTCTCTATTACCATGAGTAGGAGTTGCTTCTAATTGAAATTGTTCTCCAAAACTTAATACATCTCCAATTCTTTTTAATAAATGAGTTACTACTAGTTTACCATAACCATGTTTTTGATAACTAGGATGCACTAATATATCAGAAAGTACTCCTTTAGCACTATAGTCACCTACTACTCTGCCACATGCAATACATTTATCATCTTTCATGATAGATACCATACACATAGTATTTTTAAGAGCTCTTTCTAATTGTTCTATTGAAAGTAATTTCCAACCTAAAGATTCTCTCAAAAAATATAAATCTTCAGCACTTAAACTATCAACTATTTTAATATCGTTCATTATAAATGCCCCCTATTAAAGATTCTTAATTATATCTTTAGCATTTATATCATAATTATCTATATCTTTTAAATCAATATACCTAATTTCATAATAGTTTTCAGAAGTCATTCTCTCTAACTCTTCTCCACCTAATTTAGGTGTGCCATTAATTATTTTACATAAGAAATAATTTGCTATGGTGTCTTCATATTCTTCAGTACTCAAAAACTTAACAATTTCTATATCAACATTAAATTCTTCCTTAAGTTCACGAATAACGTTTTCTTCAAGTGTTTCACCTTCTTCAAGACCCCCACCAGGTATTACATAATATTCTTTAACGCTACCATCTTTCTTTATCTTTCTTCTAAACATCGTAAGTAATTTACCATCTTCTATAATAATTGCTCTTGAACTAACTCTCTTTTCCACTAATCCTCCAACTTATTATTATCCTCTAGATATTTAATTAATTGATTATATCCAGTATCATTCCATAATTTAAGACGTTCTTCATCTTCAAAACAAGCTAGTGTTTTATCTTTTCCTTTAGGAATAAATATAAAATCCCAACACCATCCATGTTCTCCTTCTTTCTTTAAAGATATTTCTCCTTCAGTTACAGAAACAAAAGAAACAGGCTCTTTTCCATATTCACAAAAAGCAAGTGCTTGAACAAATTTAGCTTTTCTATTTTTAACACCCTTCATTAATTTTAAAATCCCATCTTCTCCAATAGTATCTTGAACATAATGAGTATACGCTGCTGGAAATCCACCTAATGCATCAATCATAATACCAGTATCATTCTTAACAACATTTGCTTTAAGTTCATCACTTGCCCATTTAGCAGAATATCTAGCAACCTCCTCTACTGAATCAGCTTGTATCTCTATAGTATCCATCTTCACATTATCTACAATAATCCCCTTTGGTTCTAAAAATCCTTTTGCTTGAGCTATCTTAGCCCAATTACCAGTTACTAATGTTATTTTCATATATATTCCTCCTTACACATTAATAATTTCAATCATTCTATTTAATACTTCATCTTCAGATAGTTTATTTAAGTTTATTATATAGAAACGTTCATTATATTTCAATGACATTTTTATAAAGTATTCATATGACTTATTTAAAATATATTTTTCTTTGTCATTATAGTCCATTTTATCTCTTTTTGTAGCTCTTGAAATACACTTATCATAATCATCTACTAGTAAAATTGTCTTATCTGGCACTTTACAATATTTTGTTAATGTAAGATACAAGTCATCAATATCTTTTTCTAATTTAGTATTATACTTTAGAGAATACATAATACCTTCTAAAATGCAAACAGTATCATATCCTCTATCGCTTATAACAGTTAGCCCCTTTTCTATCGTAGGATTAATAAATCTTTCTTCGTCATTTGCTTGTTTTGCTGCAATCAATAAAGTCTCCATCTTAGGATTACCAGTATCAAAAAATCTATTATTAGTTGAAGTCAAAACATCAAATATTTTTTTGTTATACCCAAATTGTCTTGAATCATTAATTTCAGAATTAAATATTATTTTATTTTTATCACATAGTTTTTTTAATTTATTAAAATAATAAGTTTTTCCAACACCACTAATGCCTTCGATAGTAATAAGTTGTCCTTTCATATTATCACTCCTTTAATTTATTCTATATAACCCTTTTCCCAAAAGAAATATACCCATTGTTTTTGAGTTATTAGATTAACATAGTTAATATCCATGTATTCATTATCTAAGCTTAACTCTTTCATATCATTATTCATAAATAATGTATAAATGGCTAACACTTTTTTATTTTTCTTAGTAAGTTCATTAACTAATAAGTTAACACTTCTGCCATGACTTACCATATCTTCAAATATAATAAATTCATCTATATCTTCATCGATAAATCCATTTACCCATTCAGGTTTACCATAATCCCATCTTTTATTGGATTCAGTCATTTTTATTTGAACAACATTTATTTTTCTTATACCAGTTCTATGAGAAACAGCTACTAATAGTGGTAACCCTCCTCTAGCAAGACCAATTAAGCCAATATTTTTACCTTCTTTTAAATATTTATTTTCAATATCTTTACTTATTAGATCAACCGCATCTAAAAACTCTTTTTCACCAAATCTAATTTTTATATTTGGATCTCCATTATTCATTATTATATCTTTTGATAAGCACCTTTTCATATAACACCTCCTTCATTATTTTTTAGTAAATTATGAGCCATCAGTACCCCAGAAAGCGATGCATTCATCAAACCTATAGTTAATCCTCCACCGGTACCTATAGAATACAAATTTTTAATAGACGTCTCAAAATTTTTATTAAGAATCAATTCTTTACCATAAAATTTTATTTCAGGTCCATATAGCAAATTATCATCACTCATAAATCCAGGAATTACTTTATCCATTTGTTTAATGAAATTTATTATATCCGTTAATGTTCTATAATCTAAAACATAAGATAAATCACCATAATAACCACATTTCATAGTTGGAATAACTGTATTACTATTTATTTTATCTAACGTAGTACTTTCATGATTTAATAAATCTCCTAATCTTTGAACAATTGGTTTACCATCAGATATTAGATTTGCTTTTTCTGCGATATTAAATCCATACTTTATAGGACTATCAAAAGGACTACCAAATTTTTCAGATACTAATATAGCTAAATTAGTATTATTACTTTTTTTATCTTTATATGAGTGTCCATTAACTAAAGTAAAACCATTATCATAAGTTTCAGGAGTAACAAATCCACTAGGATTCTGACAATATGTTCTAACTTTATCTTTATAAGGCTCTACATTAGAAATAAATTTTCCTTCGTATAAAAGTTCATTAACATAAGACATTGTTTTATCACTAAGTTCATATCTTATTCCTATATCCATATAACCATTTCTATATGCTATATTATATTTATCACATAATTTTTCTAGCCATGAAGCTCCATCAACACCAACAGCAAGTATCACTTTATTAGAATAAATATTTTTGACATTTGTTCTGACACCAACAATCATATTATCTTCTATTATTAAATCATCAACTTCAGTTTCAAATAACATATCTACTTTATCCCTAATATAATCTTCTAACTTTTTATATAACTCATGTGATTTTTCAGTACCTAAATGTCTTACTGGAACATCTATCAATTTAATATTTGACTTTTCTGCTTTTTTTTGAAGTTTAAATATTTCTTCTTTTCTTTCAATACCTTCTAATTTATCACTAGCACCAAAGCTTAAATAAATATCATCAGTATATTTCATATATTTTTTAATTTCATCAGAAGTATAATATTCTTTTATAAAAGTATTATCTTTACCACCAATATAAATATCATTTGTAGACTCATTATATGATGATAAATGATACGACAATAACTTACCATCTGAAAAAGCTCCCGCACCACTAAATCCACCTATTATATTACATATTGGCTTACACTTTTTACATTTACCAGTTCCCTTAATAGGGCATATTCTTTTTTCAATAGGATGACCTTTTTCAATCATTAATATTTTCTTTTTACAATTATTTTTTAAAAGTTCATATACACAAAATATTGAACTAGGCCCCATTCCAACTATTATTAAATCGTATTTTTCTTTCATAAACATCATCGCCTCCTAATAAATATAAATCATCAACGCCATAATTTTCATTCATTTTTCTAACAAATTCTTTTTTATCTTCTTTAGATTCTAAACTAGAATAGTATAATATAGTATCACTACATATTTCAATTATTTGTTCTCTACTATATTTTTCAGTATTTATACCTATATAAGGAATATTATATCTTTTAGCAAACTCAATCATATCTGAGTATCCGTCATTAAGTGCTTCTTTATTAGTTAAATCAGTATCATTTTTATCACGTTCATAAATTCTTTGATATCTTGTATTAGATGAAGCATATAATAAGAAAGTTATATCAGGAACTATATGATTTTTCATAATAATATCCCATTCTTCCCAAGATACTTTATCTTTTTCAAAATAATAAGTTGACATCATTGTTCTTTCTATTATAGTATCTTCACTTATATCATTATCAAGCATACATCTAAATGCATAAAAGAAAAACGAAAGTTTGGAATTTTTAGAAGTTCGAATTACTTTAACAAAATTATTAAATTTATTTTTATCAATATCAAGTAAACTAATTAATCTCTGTGCTTCATGTTTAAAGCCTAATTTATTTGCTACCTCATGAGCAGTTGTACTTTTACCACAACCATCCATTCCCTCAAATGCAACAATCATATAATTCCCTCCTTTTAATTATCACAATTTTCTAATCTTTTAAATTTACCAATCACATAATATGTAAATGGAGTCGAAATAGTTTCATATAAAACTTTCCATAAGAATTGACAAAGCATCATAATTAATAAAGCATTAACAGGTATATTACCTATAAAAGCAATTGTAGAAAAAATAACAGTGTCTAAAAATTCTCCTACTATAGTTGAACCAATTGTTCTTACCCATAAATGTTTGCCTTTTGTAAGTTTCTTTAATACTTGCATTACATAAGCATTTGATAAACTACCAACCAAATAAGCACTTAATGAAGCAATAAACATTCTTGGAGTAGTAGATAAAATAGATGAAAAGCACTCTTGTAATGTCCATGTATCAGCAGAAGGCAATTTAATAGCTATTTGAAAATATAAAACCATAAACGCATTACATAAGAAGCCAATCAATATAACAAGTTTAGCTTTTTTAAATCCATAAACTTCTGCAATAACATCACCAAAAATATAAGTAATCGGAAACAACAAAGCTGAAGCTGGTAACATTATTTTACCTATACTAAATACTTTAATTGAAGTTACATTAGATATTAATATAGATGCAATAGAGATAGATAAAACTATCAAAAAATACTTTGAATATTCTAAATTTGTTTTCTTTCTCATAAATGTTTTTCTCCTTTCTAATTCAAGTATATGACCAATTAATTAAAAAGAAAAATACATAATTTTCATAATAAAAATAACTAAAACTTCTAATAAGTTTTAGTTATTTCACTATAATTAATAATTATTCAAAAATATATTTATATTAAGTTATTATTTAGTTATACCAAAATTATTTAATATAATTAAAAGTAATGAATCAGTTTCTTTTAAACTATGTTTAGAAATATTAAAATATTCTTTAATATCTATATTATTTTTTAACAATACATTATAAATTGCTTTGTTATTATTTAAATAAATAATTTTATCTATGGTATTTTTAGACATTTTTGCGACTAAACTATTAATAAATGTTTCATTAGTATTAGTTGACAATACTATTTCTAAACCCATATTTTTTATTTGTTTTAATAATTCAAAAAGGACCATAAACATTCCATCTTGAATACTTAAATTATCAAAATATGTATTAAACTTACGATCAATATCAGGATTTATCATAGAATTATAAATATCATCTTTGAATTCTTTCCATTTAAGTGATGTATTAAATTCTTTCTTCATAACTAATTTATAATAACTATAAAAATCCTTCTCGTAACTTTTTAAGAATTCATCTAAGTTAATATGAATACCTTTAACATTTTTCAAAGGTAACATATCATTATATTTTTTTATAGCAACAAAATCTCTATAAGGAAGTTTAGCTTCTTCTAAATTCAAACTAGAGAACAAAGATACAAACTGGTTAAGTTTACCTCTTAAAACATCCTCGTCAATAATCTTATTTTCTGAAACTATTTCAAACTCAACAAAGCCACCCAAATCTTCAATATTATCAACCATAATACTATAAGTATATTCATTATCTTTTAATTGATATGTGTATCTATTCTTATTAACAATTGTATAACTATAATAGCCTAACATAGAAAACAAATTAATGAAATTATCGTAATTTTCTGGTTCCATTTTAAAATTTGATTCTAGCTTAGTAAAAGAACTACTAAAATCTTTAGATTTACCTTTGAATGTTATTTCCATATTATTATTACTTTTTCTTATTCTAAGACAAGTTCTCTTTTTAATATATTCACTATTTATATCAGTAAAATATTCATCAATTTCATTACCTTCACTAACAAGTCTATAATCAAGCATATTTATTTTTTCAAGTAATTCTCTATTATTAATACAAAAATATTTCTTTTCAGTTTCAATTCTACTACCCATAACTACCTCTTTTCTACAACTGCAATCATATAATTGCCTAGAACGTTTTCAAATGATAAATAGCTTATATTACATTTATCTTTGAAATTATTATCTATCATTCTCTTAAACTTACAAAAACTTAAAAAATATTTTCCGGCATCTTTTAAATAATCAATATATAAATATTTATTCAATATTTTAGAGAACCCACCTACTTTTTTAGGATCTTCAATTTCTACAATAACTAATTTATTAGAAATATTATACATATTATTTAAAAGAGTATTTATTTCTTCATCATTGTTCATATGGTGAAGTGTATTTTTACAATAAGATACATCAAAAATATTATTTTTAAAACTTAAATCTAATATATTATCATTCGTATATAAAACATTATTACTTCTCTCTTCACAACATCTTAACTGATATAAACTTATATCATTACAAACAACAACATTATTTTCATTAGATATTTTATAAATATCTAAATTATCACCACAAGAAATATCTATTATAGAATTATACTCTCCACATAACCGTTTAATTAAAGATTGAAATTCCTTCTTCTTTCTTTTTTTCTCAGTTAAAAATATCTTTTTTATATATTTATTATATATCTTATATCTACGATGATATTTTTCAATAAGTACACTCTCATCATCATATTCTTCAGAATAATAATCAGCCTTATTTTTAATTATTAGAGTTACATTATTATATATATCATTATCAATTTCTTTCAAGTATCTACTATTATTAGTTGAAATTTTACAAGTCATTATTAATGACTTTCCATTCGCATAACAAACAGGTAAATAATTTAAAACTTTAACTTTATATGTTTGTTCTATATTTTTAATCAAATCTATAATTCCAAGATTTAAATCAAAAGAATAACTTGGAATACTATTATCACATATCATATAAAAATTTAATTCAGAATCAAATAATATAAAGTTAATTGTATTATCTTTTATATTTTTTATTTTAACATTATCTAGTTTATACAAACTTTTATATAACATAAAACTATCATTCATTAGTGGCAACCTCTTTAACATTAAATTCTTTCTTAATAAATTCACGAGCTAGTGGAGTTAAATAACTATCTATATACACAAGATTAATCTCAACAGTTGGAAGTGGAATATTCAAATCGATTATATCCAATTTATTTTTATCAATCTTCAAAGTTTCACCTTTAACAACATACCCTACTCCCATATTTCTTTTAACAGATTCAATAATTAACTCTTCTGTTCCATATTCTAATTGAGGTTTTATATCAATGATATTTTCAAGTGATTTAAATAAATTTTTTCTAAGAGAACTTCTAGATATTGGCATAACAATACATTCATCTTCTAAATCAGTGATTTTATTATAAGTTTTATTATTTTATTTAGATTTTATAAAACATGTATCTAATTTATATATAGGCTGTATTCTTAAATTATTATACGGAGTATTTATCGGAGATGCATCAACCACAAAATCTAATTCGTGTTTTTCCAAACCTTCTATAAGTTCTAATGTAGATAAATCTACTATTCTAAACATTACATTTGGAAATAAACTTCTAAAATTATTTATTTTTTCAAGCAAATAATTACGAACTATATGAGATTGTGCTCCAATAACAATACTTCCTGAATCTAAACTATTATTTGAAGATAACATTCTTTCACATGCTAATAACAATTTTCTAGAATCTTTAACATACTTTAATAAAATTTCGCCATCAGAAGTTAGTGTTACACCTTTATTAGCTCTATAAAATAAAGATACTCCTAAATCTTCTTCTAATTTATTTATACTTTTACTTATAGCAGGCTGAGAAATATAAAGTTTATTAGATGCTTCTAAAAAACTATTAGACGTAGCAACTACTAAAAAGATTTTCAAAGAGTTTAAATTAACATCCTTCATGGCATCACTTCCTTAACTATCTATATAATATTATCGTTTTGATATAATGTCAAATAATAATTAGTTATTTTGATATAACTTCTAGTTATTATTAAAATTAAAAGAAAAGACTGCATAAACAGTCTATTATATTAAATTAATTCTTCTTAAGATTTCTTCTTTTCCTAAAAGTTTTAATATTTCATATAAATCTGGCGTATTAGATTTAGTAGTAACAGCAACTCTAATAATTGTACTTATATCAGCAACATTACCTTTATAGTTTTCAGGATTCTTTTTATAATCTTTAATATTTGATGCATAACCTAACTCATCACACATAGCTTTAACTTTATTAAACCATGTATCCTTGTCATCATTAACATCATAATATTTATTCATATAAGTATTTAATATTTCTTTAATAGTATCTTTATCTGTTATATTCTTCCATTCATATTCTTTATCTCTAGAATCGAATAAATCATTATACATATACCAAATTAAACTTTCAATCATACTATAATATACTATATCTTTACGAGGCTTTTCTTGTTCTCTTTCAATATTTAAAATACTTTCATAGTATTCAGGATTCTTTTCAATTAATTCTTTTAATGATTCACTATGTTCTTTAGACCATTCATAACTATCAAGATATAATTCATGAGCACTCATTTTAGATATTATATCTTTAGAAATATTATTAAGTTTTTCTAAGTCATATAATGCCCCACTTGAAGACATTTTTTCAGGATTATATTGAAAATCAGTCCAAGCAAGATTTGGATTTTCTCTATGCCATTCTTCATAATTAGAATTTATTATAGTCATTAATGATTCTATAACAGCAAGTCTAGGATATCCAAGATCAGTATAGTAACTCATAGAAGCTTCTGGGTCTTTACGTTTACTAATCTTTCTAATACTATTTCCTTCTTTTTTAATAATTAATGGTGTATGAATATAATCATATCTAGGTCTATCAAATCCAAAAGCATCAAATAGTTCTACATGTTTAGGAGCACTACTTAACCATTCTTCACCACGAATAATATGACTTGTTCCCATTAAATAATCATCAACTACATGAGCAAAATGATATGTAGGAAGTAAGTTATCACTCTTCATAATAACTAAATCTTCATCATTTTCAGATAATTCTAAGTCACCTTTAACTAAATCTTTAAATTTAAATTTACGTTCAAAGTCACCATTAGATCTAAATCTAATTACATATTCTTTACCATCTTTAATATTTTGAATCATTTCATCTACTGATAGATTTCTACATTTAGCATATTTTCCATAATATCCAGTTCTTTGCTTCTTATGTTCTTGCATTACTCTTAATTCATCTAATGTTTCTTTAGTACAAAAACATGGATAAGCACGACCTATTTCTATTAAATATTTAATAAATGCATGATATATTTCTTTTCTTTCACTTTGTACATAAGGTCCATATTCACCAACAATTTTACCATCAAGTTCATATTCATCTGGAAGAAGTCCATAATAATTAAGAGCTTTTTTTATTAATTCAACTGCTTCTTTAACCTCTCTTTTTTGATCAGTATCTTCTATTCTAAGAACGAATACTCCATTATTATTTTTAGCAATTAAATAGTCAATTATAGCTTGATATATTCCGCCAATATGAACATATCCAGTAGGACTAGGAGCAAATCTAGTAACTACTCTATCTCTTCTATTAGGATACATATTTTCATAATCCTTAATAGTTTTAGTTATATTAGGGAATATCAAATCAGCTAAATCTTTATTTGTCATAATTCCACCTCTTTAATAAATTAAATTATATACTATTTTGCTGTTTAAGACAACAATTTCTATTCAAATAATATCAACAGCAATAAAAAACTAGTTATAATCCAAACTAGTATTTAATTACCTTATTCTAAATCCTGGCAAAACATCATAAGAAACATAAGCACAGTCATGACTTCAACCATTACTCATAGAGAAAATAAATATCATTAATAAAAAAGACAATATTAAATAATATATTGTCTACAATAATTTATCTTACATTTATTATAACTAAGATGAATACAACACTTAAGACAACAATTAATGAAAGTAAACAGTAATCAGTTATCTTCATCATTTTTCTCTTTTTAGTAACAACTGGTTCTTCTTCTATAACTGTTTTTTCTATAATTGGTTCCATTTTTATTGTATTTAATAATTCTTCTTCTTTTCTTATTTGTTCATCTATATCTATAATAGCAGTAGTTTGAAACATAGCTTCGTTTTCCATCTATATCACTTCCTCTATCTTTATAAGACAATAATATCAAAATTTGACACATATTACAAGTTTTTTTCTTGACTTCTTTAAAATATTAAGGTATTATTTATATGTGCCTTATGGAGACATACTCAAGAGGCTGAAGAGGCGCCCCTGCTAAGGGTGTAGGTCGGGAAACTGGCGCGAGAGTTCAAATCTCTCTGTCTCCGCCATAAGAAATTAACTCAAGTTTATCTTGAGTTTTTTTATTGCATTTAAAAAGTAGGTTTTACCCTACTCATTTATATTACATTTGAAATTATTATCTTTAAGTGATTTAGTCACATCATCAAGTTTATATTTAGAATCAAAATACACTATAGATAAATCTTTATGATTGAACAATTTTTCTCTATCAGTTTTATTCTTATTTTCAAAACTAACTTCTTCAGTTACCTCAATTAATTTTTCAGTAATCTTATAATCAAAATTAATTTCATCATATAAACTATATTCCATAGCTTTTTTACTTAAATTTTCTTTAAGATTATCAATGCTTTCCATACCTTTATCAGTAAGATTATATTTAATATCTGATTTTATATTTTTAATCTTACTTCCATCAAATACTAAATTCATTTTTATAGAATAATCAAATTTGTTGGATTTCTCTTCTTTAGAACAAACATATTCTTTAGTACAGCCAGTCATAAGAACTAATACTAATAAAATACTAACCAATCTTTTTATTTCCATAACTCTGCTCTTTTCTTTAAAGATCTTTTAATACTAATAACACTAAATAATATAACAACAATTATAATAACTAAAAGTGAAGCTACTCCAATAATTATTTGAAGTTTTCTGTTTTCATTAACTTTAACTACATTGTTATCTTCTTTGTTTTGATCATTTTCATTTTTATCATTATTGTTTATTTCTTCATTTTTAGAAATATTTATAATATATTCTTTAGTACTTCCATCTACAGCAGTAACAACTAATTTAATAACACTTCCATCTTTTAAGTTTTCATTACCGTTTATAACTACAGATGAAGTTGAATCTTGAACTTTTGGTACTATATCTAAACTTTTTTCATTTTCAATAGTTAAATTATATATAGTTGTTTCAGGATCAAAGTTAATTTGATAATTAGTTATTTCTAAAGATTTTAATTTATTATTAACTTCTTTACTTATATTTTTAACTATTCTTGTTACTTGTAAAGAATAAGTTCTTTTTTGTTTATTTTCAGCAGTTACTGTTATATTTATTTTATTAAGTCCTTCTTTTAGATTATAAGTTTTAGCACCACTTACAGTACTTTTACCATCTTCAGCAACAGCAATTACTTTAAGTGATGTTACATCATTTTGTACTGTAAATGAATAATTAAGAGTCTTTTTATTGAATATAAAGTCTCCACTACTAACATTTAAAGATTTTAAATAATTATTAGAACTTCTATCATCTTCCCTAGTAATTTTAATAGTATATGTTTTAGTTGCTCCACTCTCACTAGTTACTTTAATAAGTACACTATTTAATCCATAATTAAGATTAACAGTTCTAGGACCATATCCTTTATTAAATGAAGATTTATCACTTTCTAATGTAGCATTAATTTTAACACTTGTAACATCTTTTTTTACTGTAAGAGTATAATTAATTGTATTTTTATTAAACACTGGCGTAATCTTGTTATTTTCTACTTCCAATGAAGATAAAAAATTGGTTTTATCTCTATTATCATTTCTATAAATATTTAAAGTATATATTCTATTTACTCCAGATTCACTAATAACAGTAATCTTAAAAGTATTACGCCCTAATTTAAGATTCTTTTTACCAATATCGCCACTTAATTTAGCATAAGAAGATTCTGAAGTAGCTTTTATCTCAATAGTAGAACCATTTATATTTTTAATTTCATAAGTAGTTTTAGATTTTTCAAAATCAATAGTTCCTTCACTTAATGTAATACTACTTAAATAATTATTACCATCTGCTACTTTTATAGTCTTACTTACATTACTTACATTATGTTCATCATTATTCTTATCAAGTAAAATAATATTACTAACTGATACAGTTGCATTACCACTGCTAGGCATCTTTATTTTTAAAGTACCTAAATTATCATAAGAACTTCCTGTATAATTTGTTTTTCTATTTAATATAGTACCTGCACTACTAAGTGAATAAGGCGTATAATTACTATTATTAGGTGTGAAGTCCAAATATGTTCCACCAGAAACACTATAATTCATTTGAACTCCTCTTAATTCATAATTATCAGGTTTTGCTGACAAAGTACATTCAACAGTAGAAATAGCATTTGCCTTCTTTGGACAATCTAATTTTAAATCACTAGCAGCATTAACAATATTAAAACTAAATAACATTAATATTAGAAATACAACCCTTTTTTTCATTATTTTTCCTCCTTAGAAACCTTTACTAGGATTTATAGCGAAATCAGCTACTCTAAATACATCTGTAATGCTTATTTTTCCATCTTTATTTACATCTGCAGCTAACAACTGTACATCACTAGATAATATTAATCCTTTAGTTCCTTCATTAGCAATAGCATAATCTGCAATCATATAAACATCTTTTATAGATACTTTCCCGTCTCCACTAACATCACCATACACAGATATGTTATATGTTTTTGTTTTTATACCATTACTAATCATTATATAACTTCCTGTTCCTATTAATTCGTCGCTAGATAATATTTTACCACTCATATTATATATTTTGTAGGTTAATTCATCATTAATAATCATATTCTCTATAAAATCATTTTTTGTTGTAGTAGCCATTATATTATAAATTATATTATCAGTTAGTAAATATTTATTAAATGAAACATTAATTTCAGGTATAGGTTTAGAAACTACTTCATCATGAAATAACTTTAAATATATTTCTTTATCATAACCCCAAACACTATCAAAATCATAATTATTAAATTTATCTTTTACTACTTTATCTGTATCACTTAAAACAATATTATCAGTTAAAATAACATTTGAACTATTATATGTTTTTTTACCAAATATATCTGTAGCATTAATATTTTCTTCAACATTAGAAATATTAATTCTAGAATATTTAATTGTTAATTTACTAGTTATTTTAGAATTTATTTCTACATTACCGATAATTTGTCCAACTACACCATTTGTATTAGTACATATTATTGTATCATCAAGAAAAACATTGTTAATTGTTATATTAGAATTTGGATTAGATATATTAGCAGCAACACCACCTACATTACTTTCTGAAAAGAATGCACTAGATTTTATATGTACATTTTTGATTGTTCCTCCATCTAAACTTCCAAATAATCCACCAGTATTTGCATTATTTATAGCATTAGAGTCTTGAATATAAATATTAGAAACAAGACTGCTTCCAGAAAGTGAATACCCAAGTAATCCACTATCATTAATAGAAGAAATAGAAACCCCTCTCAAATGAAGATTTTGTATAACAGCATCTTTAACATTACCAAATAGTCCACCATCTAATGAAAATAATCCATAAATTTCATGACCATCTCCATCTAAAGAACCAGTAAATTCTTCACCTATCCAACCATCCCCATTATTATAATATTTTCCATTACTATTACATGTATCATAAAGCATATCAATATCATTACCAAGCTTAAAGTATGAACTATTATAATTTCTTAGTAAATACATATCATTTGAACTAGATATTATATATGGATTATTCATTGAACCATTTCCCTGCATATAATAGTTAATAGTATCATCAAGTGAAGATATATTTGCTTTAATACTTATCATATTTCCAGTAATTGTTTTATTTTGTTTTATAGTAAAATATGAAAATCCATTTATTAATTCTTTTTTTATATTTATATCAAATGAACTAGTAACATCTTTATTATTAGAATCATATATTTTTACATTATATTTAGTTATAGAATCAACATTCTTAGTAATAACATTAAAATGCATTGTATTACTAGTACTATTTTGAAATGAATTACTATTTTTACCATATAGTTCTAATGATGGATTTTCATCATATCCATAAGTATAAATTCCAACATAAATATATGGATAAACATTTAATAAACCTTCACCTGATAATGTAACATATATATTATTTGTATCTAAATACCCATCTTCAATATCAAAACTATAAAGTCCTTTAGAAATCGTTTTCTTGCCTAAATCATATGTATTATTTCCATCACTTACAGTAACATTTAAAGTAAGTTCTTTACTATGTCTATAATATAATTTAACTGAATCTATAGTTTCGGTATTTGCTCCTTTACTCATAACATAATTAACTGTATTAGTATCATAATCATATGATGAATTTAAAGAATTACTACTAAAATAAACATTATCCCAACCTTTAACTTTTGAATTAGTAGTTCCAACCATATTAGTAACAACATCAGCATCATAATATGAAATATAAAAGTAATCATAATTATTTTTTCCCCAAGAATTCATTGCCAACCATGAACCTTTTAAAGTTGTACCATTTATTGTTACACTACCAAAATTATCATCCCATCCAATAATAGTTATAGCATGAGCAGCATTACCACTACCAGCATAATTAGGATTATATAAAAAGTTAGCATTATAATTCATATAATCCATAAATATTCCAGCAGCTATAGCTCCATTTTTCATAATATGATTTTTAATAGTTTTATTAAATTCAGTTATAATATTTTGTATATTAGCACCAGTATAATTATTCTTTAAATTAGACATATCAAGTGCTTTAAAAAAAGTTACATCTAAAACATCTACAGGTACATTAGTAGCATCTAAAAAATCTATTTTTTCTTTTTCTACACTATTAGTAAAATAACTTCCAAAATGATCTTCAGTTACAGGACCATTACCTAAAAACCAATATTTAACAGCATTTTCTAAACTATTACCACTATTAGAACTAGTCGTATCACCGTAATATTGTGCTTGATAATCAGGAGCATTCTCAGAAAAATTATAGTAGTCTCCATTAACTAAATGATAACTTTCAAGCATACTATTAGTACTAAAAGCCCAACATAAACCTAAAGGATTTTGATCTTTAACTTCTGTTATAAGTCTCGTATTATTTACATTTCTAAGATCATAAACAGATGGTAATATAGTACTAGCTTTATATGACCTTTTATATGTAAAAATACTAGATGGTTTTATATCATAATAAGAAATGAACTCATCAGGAATAAGTCCATACTTAGATTTACTTTCTTCATTTAAATTTTCGTATTTAGTATATGCAGGATTAACTTCAGCAAATACAAAACCAAACATAGAAAATAGTACAAAAATAGAAATAAAAAATTTATTAAAAAGTTTCTTCATACCTCACCTATTTTCATATTAATTTTACAATAATTTATATTATTAGTCAATGTAAACAAAATGTTTTAATTAATTACAAAAACATATATTTTTGATACAATTATAAGGTACTAAAAGGAGATAATTTATGAACGAAAATATTATTAAAGATATTAGTACTGAATTAAATATAAAAGCAGAACAAGCTACTTCAGTACTTAATTTATTAAGTGAAGGAAATACAATTCCATTTATCGCAAGATATAGAAAAGAAGCAACAGGTGCACTTGATGAAGAACAAATAAGAAGAATTAATGAAGTATATGAATACGAAGTGAATCTTTTAAAAAGAAAAGAAGATGTTATAAGATTAATTGATGAAAAAGGACTTCTAACTGATGAAATAAAACAAAATATTATGAATGCTAAAAAGCTAGTTGAAGTTGAAGATATATATGCACCATATAAAGAAAAGAAAAAAACTAAAGCAACTGAAGCTATTAAAAATGGACTTGAACCACTTGCTAAAATAATAATGAGTTTCCCACCTACTTTTAATGATGACTCAGTTAAAAAATTCTTAAATGAAAATGTTAAAACAGTAGATGATGCTATAACTGGAGCAAAATATATAATCGCAGAATGGATAAGTGATAATGCATATTATAGAAAATGGATAAGAAGTTATTATTTTAAAAATGCAAGTATCACTTCTAAAATTAAAAAGAACGCTGAAGATGAAAATAAAGTATATGAAATGTATTATGATTTTAGTGAAAGTGTTAAGCATATTAAACCACATAGAGTTCTTGCTATTAACAGAGGTGAAAATGAAAAAGTATTATCTATAAGTATAGATGTAAATGATGAAGATATTTTATCTTACTTAGAATCTAAACTTATAAAGAAAGAAAGCCCAGTTAAACCTTATGTAATAGATGCTATAAAAGATAGCTATAAAAGATTAATAAAACCTTCTATGGAACGTGAAATTAGAAACGAACTAACTCTTCAAAGTGAAGATGCCTCTATAGAAGTATTTAAAGGAAATTTAGAAAATCTATTATTAATCGCCCCTATGAAAGAAAAAACAGTATTAGGTTTTGACCCTGCATTTAGAACAGGTTGTAAACTTGCTATAGTTGACCCTACTTCAAAAGTATTAAATATTTCAGTTATATATCCTCATGAACCACATAATAAATGGGAAGAATCAAAAGCTGTATTAAAAGATTTAATAAAAAAATATCATGTAGATATTATAGCTATAGGTAATGGAACTGCTTCAAGGGAAAGTGAAAAACTAGTAAGTGAAACATTAAAAGAATTAAATGATTGTAAATATGCTATTGTTTCAGAAGCAGGAGCAAGTGTATATTCAGCAAGCCCTCTTGCTATACAAGAATTCCCAGATTTAACAGTTGAAAAAAGAAGCGCAATATCTATCGCAAGAAGACTACAAGATCCTCTTAATGAACTAGTTAAAATAGATCCTAAATCTATAGGAGTTGGTCAATATCAACATGATGTATCTCAAAAGAAATTAAGTGAATCATTAGATTTTACAGTTACTAAATGTGTAAACAATGTAGGAGTTAACATCAACACTGCATCCCCTTCTATATTAAAATATATTTCAGGACTTACTAAAACATCAATAGATAAAATAATTAAATATAGAGAAACTAATGGTAAAATTAAATCTCGTGATGAAATTAAAAAGAAAAAACTATTAAATGATAAAGTATATGAGCAATCAATAGGCTTCATGAGAGTAATAGATGGAGATAACCCTCTTGATAAAACAAATATACATACTGAAAGTTATGATAAAACATTAAAACTTCTATCACACTTAGGACTAACTACTAATGACTTAGGTACTGAAAAATTAATAAGTGAATTAGATAAATTAAACGTATCAGATACATCTAAATTATTAGGCATTGATATATTTACACTAAATGATATTATTGACTCACTAAAACAACCAAATCGTGATTTTAGAGATGATTATGATATGCCACTTTTAAAAAGTGATATACTTACAATAGATAATTTAAAATTAGGAATGAAACTAGAAGGAACAGTAAGAAACGTTGTTGACTTCGGAGCATTCATTGATATCGGACTTCATAATGATGGTCTTGTACATATATCAAAAATAACAAATAAATTTATAAAACATCCAAGTGAAGTATTAAGCGTTGGAGATATCGTAACTTGCTATGTAATTGATATAAATAAGGATAAAGAAAAAGTATCTTTATCACTAATTGATCCAAACAACTAAAAAAGTTCTCATTTTTGAGAACTTTTTATTTATTATTTTGATTATTACTTTGAGCAACCCTATCACCAAAAGTATTATTTATATGACTTAAATCTTTATATCCAATAGGTTTGCTTTTATCAAAGTCAGGTATATCAATCTTTGTTTCTTTCTGTTTCCTAGTAATTACATTATCATTAAGGCTATTAAGCATATTAATATCATTTTGGTTATAATTACTAGTACTATCGTCTTCTAATGGTGTAATATTAATATTTTCATCATTTGAACTAAATTGTTTTCTAACAGCAATAAAAAATATAATTCCAACTATAACTAAAATAATAATTATTCCAACTAATATCTTTTCCATATCATTCACCACTCTAATTATATAACATTCTTACTATTCTTGTATATATATTTATATTCAATAAATATAAGTATCAAAGAAACTATAAAAGAAACCACAGTAATTAAAATATTATATTTAAAATACATTATCGAAGTACATAACAATAAAATAATTAAACTATTAATAATATTAAAAGATAATAATATTACTCCAATTAAACATAATATCAAAGAAATGACTCTAAAAATTAAACTAGATAAAATATTAATATCATAAGATTTATTTATTATTTCTTCTTTAGTTAATTTTTCACTATATATTTTATTTATAAGCTGATTATCAAGCTTATATTCATCAAAAGTATTTCCTTTCTGCATCGCAAGAACACTAACAGAAGAACTACTATTGTATCTAAAACTTATTCTAATATCTCCTACTTCAGGTAAATCAATGTCTTTACTAGTTGTATAATATTCATTTGATATATTTAAGTTATTTTTACTAGCAAAATCACTATCTAAATCAAGATATCTACTTTTAGTACCAAGCATATCTATTTGATTATTTGTAAGTTTAAATGCTCCTAAATAAGTATCATTATAATAAGTTTTATTTTCATATTTCATACTAGTAGGATTTTTATATTCAGAATTTTTAAATTTACTAGAATCAATTATTTTAGTATACCAATCCATTTCATAAGTATATGTTTCATCAGTTGGATCTCCTTGTATTTCATTATATTGATACATCTCAACTATTCTTTCTAATTTAGAAGTTCTAACACTTACATTAAATAAAGAATCTACTAAATCATCATTTAGTATAATGTATCCATTCGTAGCAACTAACTTACCATCATTCTTTTCATCAATACTAGTAGACTTAATAAAAATACATCTATCACTTATATCATCTTTTTGAGATAGTTTATTAATAAAATTATTTTCATTCCATATAAATAGTAAAACTGCACAAACTATAAAAACAATTCCTAAAACTTTTCTAATAATTTTTTTCATAACAAAATTATATCATAAAAAAACGTTCCATATAAGAACGTTTTAATAAACTTTACTATTCAGTAACAACTTTCATAGCTTTTTTCATTAATAAATCATATTTGAATAATTCTTTAGAACCGATTTGTTTTTCAAATTCTTCGCGAGTCATTCCATATTGTTTACTAGTTTCATCAAGACCAGCTTCTAATTCTTCATCAGTTACTTCTAATTTTTCAGCATCTACTACTGCATCCATAATTAATCTATAACCGATTCTCTTATTAGCTTCATCTTTAAGTGTAGCTTTGAAATCATCTAAATTAGTATTGCAATATTTTAAGTAATCTTCTAATTTTAACCCTTGATATTGTAATTTTTCTGAGAATTCTCTAACTAATCTATTAGTTTCATCTTCAGTCATTTCTTCAGGAATTTCGAATTTAGAGCCTTCAACCACTTTATCTAAACATTTAAATAAATATTCATCTTCTAATTGCTTAGATTTTTCTGCTTCTTTGTTTTCTTTAATATATTTCTTTAAATCATCTAGAGATTCAACTCCGCCAACATTTAAGTCAGCAAAGAAATCTTTATCGAATTCAGGGAATACTCTTTCTTTAACTTCTTTAACTTCTACTTTAAATACAACTGGTTGTCCTTTTAATTCTTCACTATGATAATTTTCAGGGAAAACTACATTAACATCTTTCTTATCACCTTTTTTAAGACCGATTAATGCTTCTTCAAATCCAGGAATAAATGTATGAGAACCTATTTCTAATGAATAATTTTCTCCTTTTCCACCTTTGAATGCTACTCCATCTTTAAATCCTTCGAAGTCAATAACAACAACATCGCCTTCACGAGCTGCAGCATCATCATCTAATGATTTAACTTCTACGAATTGTTCTTTTAAGTGACCAAGTTCATGTTCAACTTCATCATCAGTTACTTCTACTTTATCTTTTTTAATTCCTAATTTTTTATATTTTCCAAGTTCTACTTTTGGAGCTTCTACTAAAGTAAATTCTACTTCAATATGATCATGTCCGATATCTTTAATATCGATAGCTGGTGTAGCTGCTGGAGTAATAGTCTTAGGATCACTAAGTAATTTAGCATATAACATATCTACTGCCATATCAACAGCATCCATATATAATGTTTCTACTCCTGCTTTTTTAACATAAATATCATATGGAACTTGACCTTTTCTAAATCCATCCATTTTGATATCTTTTCTTTTCTTTTCAAATGCTTCTTTTAAGCAATCTTTCCATTCTTTTCCCTCTAATTTTAATGTATAACTTTCTTTCATAAATTCCCTCCCTCGTTATATATTAAATGTACAAAAAAGGATATTTTACTATCCTATTGCTACTATTTGAACGCTATATACACCATCAGGTGATGAAACTTCAACAGTATCTCCAACTTTTTTACCCATTATAGCAGCAGCTATAGGGCTTTCGTTAGATATTTTGTTATTAAATGGATCTGCTTCTTGACTACCAACTATTTTATAACTTTCAACATCATCATCATCTTCATACTTAAGTTCTACTTGGCATCCAATACCTACAGTTCCATCACTCTCAGCGTTATCTATTACAGTTGCATGCTCTAAAGCATATTCAACTTCAATTATTCTCTTTTCTAAATTTGCTTGATCTTCTCTTGCTTGTTCATATTCAGAGTTCTCTGACAAATCACCTAAAGCTCTTGCTTCTTTTAGAGTTTGAGTTACTTCTTTTCTCTTTTCTGTTTTTAAATAATGTAATTCATTTTCAAGTTCTAAATAACCTTCACTTGTTAGAAAAATTTCCTTCTTTTTCATAGCAAATTGCCACCTCTTTCTCATTACCAAAAAATGATACTATAAAATGTACATTTTGTCAAGCAATATTGACCCTTATAATATCATTTTCATATACCTTAAATGGTATTTTTATCTTTATAATTTCTTGTGCATGACTAGCAGATTCTACCTTTTCATCATCACTGTTTATAATATATTCAACTTTAAATTTTTTAGTCACAGTATTAGGTCCAAAAACTTCAACTGTGTCTCCTACACTAAACTTATTTCTTTGTTCAACTACTGCTTCCGAAGTAGTTTCATCATATGATTTTATAAGTCCTAAGAAGTCTTTGTTACTCACTTCTTGACGCCCAGTATAGTATTGACCTTCTACTCCAACAATACCATTATAAAATTGAGGTATATTCTCACGATTAGATACTCTATTTAATACTTTTTTATAATAAATAATATCTTCTTCTGTAAGTGTTCCATCTATTTTTTTATCCATTATAGTTCTATATGCATTAGCTACTGTCGCAATATAATAAAGACTCTTCATACGGCCTTCTATTTTATATGACTCAATACCTAAATCCATCATATCACCTAGATAATCTATCATATTTAAATCTTTAGAAGAAAATGCATACTCTTCATTTTTACCACAATCGAAAGTAAATCTACATACTTGACTACATCCTCCACGATTAGAATCACGTAGTGTTACATAATTACTCATAACACATCTTCCACTATAACTAGTACACATAGCTCCATGAATAAATACTTCTACTTCAGTATCAATATTTTCTTTTATTCTCTTTATATCTTCACGACTGCACTCACGAGCCATAACAACTCTATAAGCACCTAAAGATTTATAAAATTTAACTGCTTCTAAATTAGTTATAGACTTTTGAGTAGATATAAAGAATGGAGTTTTAATTTTAAGACGTTTAATAGCCTCTATAACTGCAAAATCACTAATAATATAACTATCTATTCCTATTTCATCTAAAGCTTTTAAATATTCATCTAATCCATCTAAATCTTCATTATGAAATACCATATTAACAGTTACATATACTTTTTTATTTAATTTATGAGCAAATTCAACGCCTTCTCTTATTTCATCTAAACTAAAATTATTAGCATTAGCTCTAAGACTATAATTATATCCTCCAATATATACAGCATCAGCCCCATACATAAAAGCAAACTTTAGACGAGCTAAATCACCAGCAGGTAATAATAATTCATATTTCACTTTATATCACCTACCTTATACTTAATATCATTCTCTAAGAAATAATAATCACTATCTATTAAATCACATAAATTAGCTTTATTATATTCTTCAAGTATTATTTTTTCACTAACACTATCTATATTAGTAAAATTAATTATTAAATTCATATTTAATTTATCTATATATTTAGAAGCACAGAATATCTTATCAAAATATACTACACTTCCGTCTACTTCTTCATATATATCAAGAACCTTCTTGCTAACTTTCTCAGTAAGTTTATAACTATTAGTATTATCTAAATTATAATATTTATTATAGTTACTTACTAAGTTACGTCTAGAATACATTAAACTATTCTTACCAACATAAAAATAATATAAGTTACTATTAGTCTTATCTTGTATTTCTAAAAGTTCAGTAATAGTTAAATCATTATTAATTACTACATTCTTAATATCTAAACTTCCTAAAAAATTAATTGCTTTATAATTAGAAAGTATATGATTTTCATATAGTACTAGTCTATCTTTTTCTATTACATCAGTAAGACCTATATCTTCTACTATAAACTTAATATTAGAATTAAATTTATTATATATTTTTCTAAATTCTTCTATTTTTTTATGTAAGAACTTATTCATCATAACATACACATTATACTTTAGACTTAACTCATTTATTTCTTCTATAGTATAGTATACATTAAATCCTATACTATACCCATCAAGTGGTAATATAAATGTATTAAAATTATAACTAGTATATAA
The DNA here is from genome assembly GCA_902492325.1 of uncultured Clostridium sp. GTDB lineage: Bacteria > Bacillota_I > Bacilli_A > RF39 > UBA660 > CAG-1000. The sequence goes on along the minus strand of CABULC010000001.1, from coordinate 104,862 downwards.
ATCTAATTCTTTTTTATTAGGTATTATTAAATATTCTTTCTTTTGCATACTCCTAAAGTATCACCTACTTCTATATATTTTACAGTAAACTCTTCATTATTATTTAAAAAGTCTAAGAACTTTCTAATTTTGTTTACCATTTGTCTTAAGTTTCTACTTTTAATTCTTTCTTTTTGATTAACATATCCATGAAAACTTAAATTATCGATTATGATTATACCATCTTCATTTAAATTTTCTTTGAATTTATTAAAAAATTTCATGTTTTGACTCTTAGCTGCATCTATAATTATTAAATCATATTTATCATTAAGTTCAATTTCTAATGCATCTGTATGTCTAAGAGTAATATTCTTAAGTCCACTTTCTTTAACATTATTAACTGCAATAGCACTTCTAATAGGATCTCTTTCTATACTTGTTATATTGGTAACACCAGGAGTACTCGCAAAACATATTGTAGAGTACCCTATTGCTGTCCCAACTTCAAGTATAGTATGAAATTCATTAACAGTTATTATATTTTTAATTGTTTCAATTGTATCTTCACTCATTATTGGTACATTATTTTTAATACCATATTCTTCTATTTCTTTAATTAACTTTGATATTCTATCCATAACCCGTTTCTCTTTAACTCTCTAACTTTGCTAGTATGTTCACTATCACTCTTGGTAAAGTATGTTTTACCATTCTTATCTGCTACAAAGTAATAATATTTATGACTTGTTGGTTCTATTGCAGCTTCTATTGAACCTACACTTGGATTACAAATTGGACTAACTGGAAGCTTACCAGCCATACAACTACTACGAGTATTATAAGCATTACAACTATTTAATTCACTAGTTTTTAAGTCTCTAGTCCAATTATCTATTTTTTCAGCATAATATGTAGTTACATCACTACCAAGACTCCAACCCTTATTAAGCCTATTATAAAATACACCAGCCACACCCTTTCTATCATCAGCTTTACCAGCTTCAAGTTCTATAATAGATGCAAGTGTCATCATTTCATGAATACTATATTTACTCTTTTCTATTTCACTCTTATATTTTTCAAGTTTTTTCTCCATATTATTAAGCATAGTTCTAAATATATCATCTATATCAGCACTTTCATAAAACTCATATGTATCTGGAAATAAATATCCTTCAAGTGAATAATAAATATCTTTATTTTTAATGTCATCAGTTAAGAACCAATAATCTTCTATTAAACTATCTAAATATTTAGTATCACTTAATTTATCAAGTATTTCTTTCTCAGAAATATTAAAGTTACTAGTTATTCTAGAGATAACATATCTCATATTTTTGCCTTCAACAAAAGTAACTGTTTTAGTTTTTCTTAAATCAACACTTCCCTTTTCTAAAGTATTAACTAACTCTTCAACACTATATGATTTTTTAAGTACATAATCTCCATATTCTAAATTACCTGGTTTATTTAATTTAATATATATTTTGTATGCTAGTTCTGATTTAATTAAATCATTATCTTTAAGTGTTTTTGATATTGTACTATATGTATCTCCCTCATTAACATAAATATTTACTGTTTCATTATCTTTACCACCAGTAATTAAATAAAAATAACTACCAACCAAAACACCACAAATAATTAAACATAAAAAAAACAAAAATGCTATAAATTTTTTCACACTAAAAACCTTCTTTTTCATTATTTTCCACCTTCTAAAGAGTCTAATATTTTACTAATAAAATCAAATTCTTCTTTTGTCTCAACTGGTTTTAATTTAGTCATATTACCTTTAGGACTCAAAACATACGTTGATGCATAACAAACAGCATCTCCATCTTTATTTACTTCATCATCAGTATATATAACATAATTAACATTATTAGTTGTATCTTCTATATCTAAAAGTATTCTATATTCCTGTTTTTCTCCAGAAGAATTTTTAAGTACAAGAGTATTATCTTTCATGATTTCTCCTATCTAAGTAACTTTGCAATATAATTGTAGCTGCAATCTTATCTATTACTTTCTTTCTATTTTTACGTTTAGTATCATTGCTTATAAGCATACGTTCAGCTTCAACTGTAGATAATCTCTCATCCTGCATAATAACTTCTAATTTAAATTTCTCTTCAAGTAATTTTTTAAATTCTAAAGTTATTTCACTTCTCTTAGAAAGACTACCATCTAAATTCTTAGGATTTCCAAGTACAAAAGCATCAACATTTCTACTTATAACAATATTATTAAGTTTATTAATAAGTTCTTCATAATCTTGATATCTAATTACTTCTAAAGAAGATGCAATAAGACCAGTTCTATCACTAATCGCAATACCACAAGTTTTACTACCTAAATCTAATCCTAAATATGTCATTTCTTATTAATAAAATTAACTAACATTAATTCTAATATATCCTCTCTTTTAAATTCTAAAATTCTATTTCTACATTCCTTATAACTAGAAATATAACCAGGATCTCCACTAATCAAGTAAGCAACAATTTGTTTAATTGGATTATATCCTCTTTCTTTTAAATCATCACAAATTTTAAGTAAAGTACTTCTTGTATTATGATCAATTATAGTATCAGTATCTACTACTGTTGTTTCCATATTATTCATAAAACTCAACTCCTCAAATATATTCTAACAAATTTTTAATTTCTAAACAATATTTATATAGATATTATACGCAAAGAAACTATATTTTTCTAGGATTTAATACTCATACTTGTTATAATATTTATGGAGGCAAAAAATGATATACTACCCTAAAATATATGGAACATGTGCTGGAGCTAATAAAGCAATCGAAGCAGCATATAAATTAAAAAAAGAAAACACTAATAAGAATATTTATATTTATAAAGAAATATTACATAATCCTTATATTATTAAAGAATTAGAAAAAGATAATATAAAGTGTATTGATGATTTAAAAATACTTACTAAAGATGATATTTTAATAATTAGAGCTCATGGAGAGCCAAAAGAAACATATGACTACTTAGAAGAAAACAATATTGAATATTATGATGCTACTTGTACTAATGTTTTAAAAGTACATAATATTGCTATAGAAAAACAAAAAAATGGCTATAAAGTTATAATAGTCGGTAAAAAAACACATCCAGAAGTTATTGGTACAAATGGATGGATTAATAACGAAGGAATAATTATTGAAACAAAAGATGATTATAAAAACTTAAATAAAAATGATAAATACTTTATAGTTTGTCAAACAACAGTAAGTCATAAAAAATTACAAGAATTATTAAATTATATGAATGAAAATAACATTAGTTATGAAGTAGAAAACACTATATGTAATGCTCAAAAACTAATTCAAACTTCAAGCATCACTTTAGCAGAACAAATGGATATAATGTTTGTAATTGGTGGCAAAGAAAGTTCAAATACAAAAGAATTATATAATCTTTGTAATGAAGTTACTAAAACATACTACTTTTCAAATATAAAAGACTTCTTTAATTTCATAAAGAAAGAAAAGTATACACTAAATACTAAAATAGGATTCACTGGCGGAGCTTCTACTCCTAAAGAACAAATTAAAGAATATGCAAATCTTTTAGAATTCTTTATTTATTACAAAACTAAATTAAAAGAATTCGAAATAGAACTAAAGAAAATAAATAAATCATTCTTAGAAAATGATAACCCAATCGTAATAGATGCAATAAATAAATTTATTAATATGAACGGTGATGGTAAATTCTTAAGAGGATGCTTAATTGATTTAGGATACAAACTTACTAAAAGTGATGATTATGCTAAAACACTATCACTTGCTTATGAAACATTTGAAACTTCAATACTTATTCATGATGATATCATTGATAATGCACATCTAAGGCGTAATAAAGAAACAATACATGAAACATATAAAGATGAATTTAAAAAATATAATGTAGAAAATGATAACACTAACACATCACTAGCTTTATGTATTGGAGATCTTGGATTCTTTTATACAAATGAAATGATAACTAAAAAATACAAAAATGATAAAAATTTTGCTAAACTATTAAGTTATTATAATAATATAGTTATCAAAACTATCAAAGGTGAAATAATAGACGTTGCTCTTCCATTCATAGAGAAAAATGATAAAGAGCATACTCTTCATGAAGAAGATATAATGGAAATATATAGACTTAAAACATCTTGGTATACAGTAGTTGGTCCATTCGTACTTGGTTTGATCCTAGGTAACTCTAAAGCAAAAGACATAGAAACATTTGAAAAAGTATTAGAACCTCTTGGCATAGCTTTTCAAATAAAAGATGATATTTTAGGAATCTACAGTAGTAAAGAAATACTTGGTAAATCAGTTTACTCAGATATCGAAGAATTTAAACAAACTATACTTTATTCTTATATTAAAATTAATAGAAATGATTTGCTTGGTGAATTACTTAAATATTATGGAAAAAGTATAACTGAAGAAGAATCTAAAAAAGTTCAAGAGTTATTTGAAAACTCAGGTGCATTAGAATATGCTACTAATAAAATGAATGAAATGTTCAACGAAGTTTATACAAATATCAAATCAATGGATATAAAAGAATACACAAAAAATATACTTTTAGGATTAATATTATTCTTAAGATTAAGAGAAAAATAGTATCACATAGATACTATTTTTTTATTACCTCTTTTAGTTTCTTTCAAGCTCTTTTTTGGTGTAGGCATATCTTCAGGCATAATTCCACCGAGTTCTTCTATTGTTATTCTAACCTTTTTTCCTACTTCATAATGTGTTTCATTTGCTTTTTCTTCACTAGTTACATTATCTCTTTTTAATTTCGATTCGGTTTGAGTAATTCTAAAAAGATTAGCTGCTAATTCTTCACTACACATATTATCAAGTATATCTTCCCTATATCTTAAACCTTTTCTTTTAGCAATATCATCCGCAGTCTCACCATTGTATAGTCCTTTATATCCTGCATTATGAAACTTATCAAAATTCCTAACTCCGGCATTTCTAGCAGCAATATTTAAAGAATAATTACCTTTTCTTGTTAAATCTCTTTGATAAAATCTTTTCTCATCTTCAGTAAGACTATTATATTCTTTCTCACTCAATTCTTGCTTCCTAGTCTGTACTGCAAAGTAGGTTTGACCTAAAGCAACCACTTCTTTTCTAGGATCTGAGTTTTGTACAATTAAGTAACAAGCATATCTAGATAGCATATAATCCACTTGTTTTCTTTTGGCACCAGAACCTATCTCTACCATTTTGTCGACTTGGACAAAATGGTCACGAACCTTATTTTTACTCCTATCACATGCTGTACTTGCTTTTTCTAAAGCTCTCAAAAATTTTCTCCATTCTTTATATTGAAGAACAATCTGCAGCTCACGAGCAAACCAATACTCATGACCATCCTCATCAACATGTTTGATATCTTCAAATATCTTCTCGGTATATTCTACTATTTCTCTCATTTAATCTCCCCCTTTTATAGTAAAATAATCATTAGAACAATAACAAAAAAGAGACATACCTCCTAAAAGGTATATCTCCGCATCATGTACATTTCTTCTTGCCTAAGAAACATACGTTATCGTATAAATTGTCATATTAACATGGCAAGTAATTAATACACACATATAATATCAAAATAAATATTAAGATTCAACATTATTTTACAAAACTATTTCTTTCTATCGTTAACTGCTCCTTTTGAAATATTTCTATTGAAATATGATTCAAGAGCTTTGTCAAATTCTTCTTCAGTAAAGTCTGGGAAACATTTATCTGTAAAATAAAGTTCAGCATAAGCAATACTATATAACATAAAATTACTAATTCTAAGTTCACCACTAGTTCTAATCATTAAATCTACTGGAGGTAAATCATTATATAAATAACTATAAAAGTTTTCAGGTGTAACATCATCTAAATTAACTTCTCCATCTTTATACATAGTAGCTAACTTTTTAGCAGCATCAACGATCTCAAATTGTCCACCATAATTTAAACATATATTAAAGATTCCGCCAGTACAATTCATTGTTTCTTTTTCAAGTGTCTTCATAACATCATAAACTTCATCACTAAGTGGTTCTTTTCTTCCTGAAAAAACTACTCTGATATTATTTTCTAAAAAGAAATGCATATCACTCTTAAAAGCAGATACAAATAAATTCATTAAATACCCTACTTCTTCTACACTTCTTTTAAAATTTTCAGTAGAAAATGCAAAAACACTAAGAATTTTAACACCCTTACTTAATATATAAAGAGCAGTCTTTTTAAGAGTTTTATATCCTGCATAATGTCCTTCAGTTCTTTTCTTTCCTTGTCTTGTAGCCCATCTTCCGTTTCCATCCATTATAATAGCCACATGATTTGGTATATCATTTCTCATAATTATTCCTCTTTCTTACAACTAACAATTATTATACTAAAAAAACATGTGTTTTTATATATTTTTAGCTCTTTTTACATTTTTTGATGACTTTTAAGTGACTTTTTAATACAATTATAGTATAATTAACGAGAAAAAAAGGTGGTGTTATTATGTTAAAAAATATTGAAAATCTAATTGAAGAAAAGAAGTATGCAGAAATCAAACAAATCTTAAATGAAATGAATGATTATGACATAGCAGAGATATTTGAAGACTTACCGACCACAGAACAATTAAAAATATTTAGATTATTACAAAAAGACATAGCAGCAGACGTATTTTCATATATGGAAACAGATACTCAAAGTAAATTAATTACTCTACTTAGTGAAAAAGAAGCAGTTGATATTATAAATGATATGGCAAGTGACGATGCGGCTGACTTAATGGATGAAATACCAGCAAATGTAGTAAGTAGACTCTTAAATAAAGTTGATCCAGAAGCAAGACGTGATATAAATGGGTTATTAAATTATCCTGATGATTCTGCAGGTAGTATCATGACTACTGAATACATGGACCTAAAAGAAGAAAATACAATCGAAGATGCTATTAAAAAAATTAAAAGAGAATATGATGATAAAGAAACAATTGATATATGTTTTGTAACTGATAAATCAAGAAAGCTAATCGGAACAGTAAAATTAAAAGATTTAGTTTTAAATGATGAAGATAAACTTATAAAAGACATAATGGATGATGATATAATGTCAGTTAACACATTAATGGATCAAGAAGAAGTAGCTCAAATCATCCAAGACTATGACCTTACCTCAATACCAGTAGTTGACTCAGAAAATAAACTAGTTGGTATTATCACTATCGATGATGTAATCGATATCATTGAAGAAGAAGCAACTGAAGATATCGAGAAAATGGCAGCAATTACTCCAACTGAAAAACCATATCTAAAATTAAACGTTTTTGATTTATATAAAAGTAGAATTCCATGGTTATTACTTCTTATGATATCAGCAACATTCACTGGGAAAATTATTCAACATTATGAAGCAGCTTTAGCATCATATGTAGTTCTTACATCATTTATACCAATGCTTATGGATACAGGTGGTAATGCAGGTGGTCAATCATCTGTTACTATAATTCGTGGACTTTCACTTAATGATATAGAATATAAAGATACATTAAAAGTTATTTGGAAAGAAATAAGAGTTGCTGTACTTGCAGGATTAACACTAGCTATGGCAAACTTTGCAAAACTACTATTAATAGACAAAGTAACAACAAGCGTAGCCTTAGTAGTTTGCTTAACACTTGTAGTAACAGTAATAATTGCAAAAATAATCGGTTGCTCTCTTCCAATACTAGCTAAAAAAATAGGCTTTGACCCAGCAGTAATGGCAAGTCCATTCATAACAACAATAGTAGATGCTATATCATTAATAGTTTACTTCCAAATCGCAACACATTTATTAGGACTATAAAAAAATACTTTCAAACGAAAGTGTTTTTATTTTACATTGCATAAGACATAGTAACTTGTCTATATATTTGTTCAGAAAGTCTACACATACCCTTTTTATTTTTAAGTCTTTCAATCATTTTTTCTTGTCTTTGATATTTACCTAAATCAGATTTAAGTTTTCTTTGTTCAAATTGTAATCTTGTTCTAGCAACAGTATTTTTAGCTCTATCAATTACATTTCCGACACCAACTTGTCTTTCTAAATCTTGTAATTCTAACCTAGTTTTAGCTAAATCATTAGCATAATCTTTTTGAGCTTGAACATTCATCTCTTTAGCATCAGCATAAGCAGTATATCTCTTTAAATCATTATCATACTCTAAGAAATCTTTTGATTTAATTCTTGCATACTTTTTAGAACCCTTATTAACAATTTTTCTTTGAGTAGTTTGAAGTTTACCTTGTTTACCCTGTAATTTAGCAATCTTCTCTGCTACTTTTTGAATTCTCTTAGCATTTCTCTTTTGCTTAAATTTAGTTTTAAATTTATTAGCTTGTAACTTATCTAATTTAGCATATTCAGCACTCAACTTAGCACCTTGCTTTTGTAATCTACTATCAAAAACACCCATAATAGTCTTATTAATAGGATTCATAACATTTTGATCAAATCCCATATTTTCTCTTGAAATAAAGACATTCTTAACTACTCCATTATATTCATCTCTAGCAGTAACTAAATCAGATAAGATCTTATCAATTTCACCCTTTTTAGAAGATAAATCTGGATTATTAGCCATCCTTGCAGCTAAATTTTGATATTTACTAATTAATTCATCATATTTAGAAATTAATGTATTATGAGCACCTTTAACTTGAGCAGTAACCATTGATCTATGAAGAGCTGGATCATATTGAAGTCTTCTTAATTGTTCATCAGTAAGAGAAAAATTTAAATCACGAGCTGGTATTCCAAGTCTAGAACAAATACCTATTAATCTTTTAGAATCAACATTAGGTAACCTACCTCTACTAATAGCTTCCTGTATAGTCATTATTATTCACCTTCTTCACTTACTTCACTAACAACTCTATCAATTTCATTATTAATAAAATCTAACTCTTTTTGATCAGTTATAGTATCAAGAGAATAAGAATCCTCTGTTTCATTTAAAATAGAAGCAAAGATAGTATCTGACTCATTATTAACTGTATAAATTATAAATGTTTTTCCAAATTCCAAAGAATCTACAAAATCTAAAACATTGACAGTTACAGTTGTACCATCTTCAATAGTAACCTCTAATTTATTATTAACTTCTTCCATAACAGCCTCCTAGTATATATAAATTTTATCAAAAAAATATTTTTATTTCAATAAAAAGACTACATTTTCTTTGTAAGAACTATGTAGTCGTTTTTTAACGAAGTATATTTATTTTTCACCCTCAGATAACATAGTTATAATAGATATACCATATCCTAAAGTAACATTATCTACTAGTACATTAGTAACAGCTCCTATTATTTTGTCATCTTGAATTATTGGAGAACCACTCATTCCTTGAACTATACCACCAGTTTTATTTAAAAGAGATTTATCTGTTATTTCAAAACTAAATGCTTTTTGAGTATCTTTTTTACTAGGATATTTATCTAATATATTAATACTATATTTTTCTATTTTATTGTCTTTAGTAACTGTTAAAATGTACGCGTCCCCCTTTTCAATATTAGAAAATTCAGTTATTTGATATGTATCTTTATTAGGTAATTTATCAGTATAAACTCCATATATTCCTTTATTAGTATTTTTTTGTATTGTACCAATCTTTCTATCAAAAACTATATTAGCATTTTTACTTCCTACTCTACCATTTCTACTTTTATCAATACCAGTAACCTTACTATAAAGGATGTTGCCATCTCTAACATCTACTTTATTACCTGTTTCATTCATAGTTATTTCATGACCTAAAGCTCCATATATTTTAGTTACTGGATCTATATAACTTAAAGTTCCAAGTCCAACTAAAGAATCTTTGACATAAAGACCTGTTTTATATGTTCCTTCATCCATAATAAGTTTTAAATATGTATCCACTTCTCTATCATTTCTTTTAACAGTAACTCTAACATTTAAAGAAGACATTTCATTTTCACTAACAGCACTACTTAGTTCATCAATAGTGTTTACCTGCTTACCATTAACATTTATTATTTTATCTCCTATTTTAAAGTTACTTTTAGCTATATATTCACCATCAACTTTATAAAATCCTACAACTATAAGTCCTTCAGTATTAATTTTAATTCCAATACTTTCTCCTCCCGGTATAATATATTTAGAATATGCAAATACTCCTAATGGAAATAAAAAAATAATAAAGAACGTGAATAATACTTTTTTCATACTTTCACCTCTTTATTATTATTAACTTTAATATTTTTAATATATAACCACTTATTTCTATGGAAATAATTACTAATTTTCTTCTACTTCAAACTTAGTTTCGCTACCATTTTCATTAACTAATTTATTAATAGTTTCAGTAGCATTATTAAGCTTAGTTTCACAAAATTCTATTAATTTCATAGCCTCTGTATATTTAGTAATTGATTTGTCTAAATCAAGTTCTCCACTTTCAAGTTCATTAACAATTTTTTCAAGTTCTTTTATAGATTGTTCAAATGTTTTTTCTTTCATTTATTTACTCCTTTAACTGTTACATCTATATTACCATCACTAATTATAACGTTTAAGTCATCATTAATATTTATATCTTTAGTATTCTTAACTATCTTACCATCTTTATATATTATTGAATATCCTTTATCAAGTACATTCTTAGGATTTAATAACTCTAGTTTTATTTTTAAAGTATCAAGTCTCTTACTATTATTTTCAATAACTCTTTTAATACTAGAGTTCACGTCTTCACTAAGGCTTTCAAGTTTATCAGCCTTACTTTCATATAATACTTTAGGATTATTAAGAATATAATTACTTTTATATTTATCTACCAATTTATAACTATTATCAAGTTTAATTTTTATATTAGTATTTAATCTATCATATAAAATATCTAACTTTTGTTCTTTAATATCATATAATCTCATCGGATTATTAAGTATATAATTACTTTTATATTTCTTAATAAGTTCATTATAAGAATAAAGTCTATTTAATATAGCATTATTAACTCTTTCTCTCGTAGTTTTTAAATATTTAACTATATCTTCTTTATCACTAGTTGCTAGTATTGCAGCACCAGTAGGAGTTGGAGCTCTAAGGTCTGCTACAAAATCACTTATTGTAAAGTCTATTTCATGCCCTACACCACTTATTATTGGTATTTCTGACTTGTATATTGCTCTTGCAACTATCTCTTCATTAAAAGCCCATAAATCCTCTATAGATCCACCACCACGCCCAAGAATAATTGTATCAAGTGGAAAAGTATTAGCAAGTTCGATCATACGAACTATATTCTTACCAGCATCTTCTCCTTGAACAAGAGTTGGAAACACATATATTTCTACCAAAGGATAACGCTTATTAATAGTAGATATTACATCCCTAACAGCAGCACCAGTAGGTGCAGTTATAACACCAATCTTACGTGGAAGTCTATTAATTTTCTTTTTATGTTCAGGATTAAATAATCCTTCACTTGATAATTTCTTCTTAAGTTCTTCAAATAATTGGTATAAATTTCCAAGACCATCCTGCTGCATATCATCAACATATATTTGATAACTTCCAGTAGCCTCATAAACACTAACTTTACCATGTACTAAAACAGAATCTCCATCCTTAGGAACAAAATTAAGATATCTATTATAATTAAACATAACAGCATTTATTTTACTGCCTTCATCCTTAAGTGAAAAATATAAATGTCCTCTACTATGAAACTTAAGGTTACTTATTTCACCCTTAATATATACACTTCGAAGACTTTCATTATTATCAATAGTAAATTTAATAATTCTATTAATATCGCTAATAGAAATATATTCTCTATTCATTTACTTCCTCATTATCACGAACTTTATCTAAAACAGCATTTATTAATTTAACAACTTTATCATCACTATACTTTTTAGCAAGTTCAACAGCTTCATTAATAACTACTACTTTAGGAGTATCATAATACATCATTTCATAAGTAGATAACCTAAGTATTGCTCTATCTGTTTTACCAAGTCTATCTAAATCCCAATTATCTAAATATTTACTAATAGTTTCATCTATCTTATCTTGGTTTTCTAAAACACCATTTACAATATCTTTAACATATTTATTATCCATCTCTAAATTTTCATGAAAAACATCTTCTAAATTGTATTCAATGTTTTCTTTTTTATAAAAATCTATTTGATATAAGATAACCATAATCTTTTCTCTAGCTTCAGTTCTTGTTAATTTCATAAGTTCCTCCAAAAAATCTACTAAGATTATACCATTATTTCAAATAAAAAGATATTATTTTTAATATCTTTTCTATTTTTTAATAATAATTTTAATTTTATAAATAAAATATTATAACGATAAACCTAACTTTATGAAGACAGCTATTTATAATTCACCACAAAACTTAAGTATTTATAGTACGACAATATTTATTCATACCATCATAGTTATAATTTTTATAAAAAGGACAATTACCAAAACTAATATTAGATTCATTTCCATTATATATTACGGTGTTGATTTCATTAAATCCAAATGAAAGCGCGCCTATATATTTAACTGAAGAAGGAATAATAACCTCACTTAATTCATTTCGATAAAAAGCAGCAAAACTTATAACACGAACCGTATTTGGAATCGTTAAAGATGTAATTCCGGCACAAGAAGAAGGGGCACCAACTTTATTAATAGAATGATTTTCACTAGCATTATAATCTAAAAATTTAATTTTATAATCGTTTGAAAAAGAATTAGACATTGATCTATCAATAATACAATTCATAAAAGCAACCTTTCCAATACTAACAACTTTTTTTCCACTGATTTTTGACGGAATAACAACATCAGTACCACAGCTAGCATTATACCTAGTAATTGATATGCCTCTATTTAAATTACTTTCAGAAACAAACGATATACTTAAGCCTATATTATCATATTCACTTGCAGGAATAATACCATTCACAATAGCATCTTTCAAAGTAAATTCATCATCCATTTTATTACCACTACATAAATTTGTAATATATTCATCAGATAAATCACTATAATTTGACGTAAAATAGCTTTTACATTTATTTACATCATTAACTTTTATACTTTTATCTTCCGCATATTTAACATTTAATCCGGCTGTACCATAATCTTTTTTTGAAACAAAACCATTTATAATTAAATCTTGAAGTGTAATATTATCAGAATAATAAAGACCATTAGTACATAAAGAAGTGGCCTTTTTTTCAGAAAAGTAATGAGTTTTTTCTGATACTAAATAATTCTTACATTTATCTACATCTTCAACATTAACTACTGGGACAATCTCTCCATCAAATTCAAAAGAATCCTCATAAGTAAAACAAGATTCAGCAGTAGCATTTACACATTCATAATCGTCTAAATTACCATCTTCTAAATCATCTATAGTAAGTTCATCAATAGATTTACCATTTAAACTAGCAACCCACTTACCATTAGATACTTTCATATCAGTTACTTTTCCACTATTGTTTAAAATAACGCAATATTGAAGTTTCTTTCCATTCATATCAAGTTTAGAACTATCTTCAGAATTAATTACTCTAGTATTCTTTCCACTTATTGAATTTGCTAAGAATTTCTTTTCTGCCTCACTATAAACGTTTCTAGCTTCAGTTAAAAATGTTTGTTTCTGCGCTTTATTATACATATTTATTACATTAGGAAGCGCTATAATTACTAGTATAGCAAGTATCGCTATAACCGCTAGTAACTCTACTAATGTAAAACCTTTTTTTACTTTCATAACTCACCTACTATAATAAGTATAACATTTTTATAATTTTTATCAAATAAAAAGTTCCATATTATGGAACTATTTCTCTTTATGAAACTTAGATATTAATCTTCTTAAAAAAGTATTTTCTTCTTGTCTTTCCTTCTTTAAGAAAGATGCTCTTTCACATAATGGACTATTGACAAAGAAATCATTAAGTATATTTATATATTCATGACCTAATTTTTTAGATCTAATTTCTGATAAAAATGAAGAAATTTCCCTTGGAGTTGCAGAACTAAAAGCACCTTCAACTATATCAACTCCTTGAGGTTCATCTATAAATAAAATATTATTTATAGCAGCAACCTTCATTCTTTTACCCGTAGTAACTTCAGTAAATTTTCCATCTATATCTTGTCTAAAAAAGACTTCATTAAGTGGTATTTCATCTCTTCTCTTAAAATCTCTTTTTACATATACTTTAGATCCATCTTTAACTTCACTTTGCCAAAAGTTACACTTATCAAGTTCAAGTTTAAAATATCTTTTCATTCATACACCTCCTATAAAACTTTGTATATTTTAATATATATTAGATAAAAAGTCAAATTTACAAAAAAACTAATTTAGAAATAAATTAGTTTTAATACCCTATTAATTCAAAATTAGTAATATCTTCATTAATAAGTTTTACTATATCTTTTCTATCTTCAAAAGACTTTTTAATATTATTTATTTTCTCATAAAATATATTTGTTTTATATTTTAATATATCTTTTATATTTTTGATTCCTATTTCATTTAAATAATCCAATATTTCAATTATTTCAAGTTCATTAACATAATAATTATTTATATCATCATCTTCTATATATTCTTCTATTTCTTTAATATCTTCATCATTTAAACCATATTTTTTAAAGTAATCCATCTTTTTTCTCCTCTTCTATATATCCTACATGAGAAGCAACTCTATCATATACATTTTTAGTTAGATACATTCCCTTAGTAACAGCATACATAATTTCATTCTTAGTAATTGGAACTCCTGCATCTTTTAATATTGAACATATTTTAAGAACTTTAAGTCTTGATACAATCACATCATCAATTACATATACATAATCATTATCACGTACTCTAAATTGTCTTTCTAAATCAAATATTTCTTTTTCATGGAAAACAGTTTCATCATAACATTCAGCTTCACTATCATGAACAATACTATCATATGATTCACTATTAGGTATTCTATCTAAAGATACAAAATTATCATCTACAAATTGTTGCATCTTACCTTGACTACTAAATTTAGGAATATTTTCTTTAGTTAACATACCAACTCTAGATTTAGAAAATATTTTTTCATAATATTCTCTTTGACTATACATACTTTTTAAATAATACATAAACATTATGTTATTTTGATCCATTGTTACAATAGCTGATGGATATCTCTTAGTATAATTACTAAAGAAATCTAAAGAAATATTCTTTCCATTTAATAAACCTATTTCAATTAAATTATCTAATCTATCTTCTATATTGCTTCCATATAAAGGTGTTAATGCTTGATTTTTAATACTACCATCATATAAACCATAACGTCTACATATATCATAGTTTTCAACTACTCTATAGTTTGGAGTAGTAAGTAGTTTAACAGCTTTATCTGATTCAACCGCGCTAATATCAAATCCTTTTTCTTTTAAGAATTTTTCATTTAACTCTATATCTTCAAGTGAAATCTTACGAGCAGCATAATAAAGTGAACGAGGATTTTCTTTAGGCCCAGGTTCCCCTTTACGTCTATGAGATTTCTTCTTTACTGGATTATTTACCCATACACCAGGAGTTTGAAAATATAAATCACTTAATTTTTTCTCAGACTCTAATCTTTTATAAGTTTGTGAAACAGTTTCTGCAGTACCAGCAACACATATAGATAGTATAGTAGCTAAAGAAAATTTACGAAGAATTCTATTATCTTTCATAAAACTTAAGATACTATTAATATTTTGAAGTTCGCATCTAGATTCTAATTCTTTTTTATTTCTATTAATAAAATCCATATCTTTTTTACTATTAAATCCATA
Organism: uncultured Clostridium sp.; assembly: GCA_902492325.1. GTDB lineage: Bacteria > Bacillota_I > Bacilli_A > RF39 > UBA660 > CAG-1000. Next base: position 88,961 of record CABULC010000001.1, on the reverse strand, counting down.
TGACGAGAATAAATCTTTTATATCATCAACACTTATTTTAGATATAGTTTTAGGTGTATTACTAAGTCTATCAGCATTATATTTAGTAAATTTAATAATTCCTTGTTTTTTAACTTCATTAGATATACTATCATCTTCTATAATACTATAGAATGCTTGAAAATCATTTTCATTAAGTATTTCTTCATTAAGTGGATCACTTACTTTTTCACTTAAACTTTCAAGCCCAAAAGTAAATTCATTATATATATTTATTTTATTTTTATTCTCTTTAGATTCTGCATCTTTAACATTAATACTTTCATTCAAACTTTTTATCATTTGAATTAAGTTGCCTAAATAACCCTCTATAAATGCTTTTTGAGATTCAGTAAGAGCAGTATCTATTCCAGCATTTATTGCTTCATATACAATATTTATAATTCTAAAAGTTTCTTTAACTTCTTTTTTATCATAAGCAAACGAACCATACTTTACAAGATTATCAGTCATTTTATCAACATCCAACTTACCAATATTAGACCAATCTTCTGACATAGTATGTATAAATTCTTCACTTTCAAGTAAAACCATAGTTAATTTTTCAGTTTCTTCATCTAACTTTAGTGAATTATTACGTAATCTTTCTATTTCAGCATATAAACTTTTAAGTTTTAAATTTATTATTTCTTCTAAAGTCATATTACACCTACCACTCTACCAAAGTATTATATATTCTAAGATATATAAGTAAGTTATCATTCTTTTTATCAAATAATTTTATTAGTGTTTCAGTATTACAACCAACTTCAAAAGATAATAAATCTAAATCAACATTCTTTTTATAAATTAATTTTAAACAATCATTTCTAATACTATAGAAAAAATCATCACTATTTTCTATTTTCATAATGTTACTTTATCTCCTTCCATTGGTATATTTAATTTTTCTTCTATACTTTTTCTTATTCCTTCTTGTTCATCATATAATTCTTCTGGCTTCGAAGTAGCAAGTTCTATATAATCATTAATAACCTCTTGATTTCTAGTAGCTATTCCTATAGCTCTATCATGTGCTTCTCCTATATGTGAAACATCTATAACTAGATTAAATCTATCTGAAAGAGTTACATATGAACAAGCCGTTTTAGAAACATTATTCATAATAACATTAAAATTAGATCCAGGACCTAACCTATATTCTTTTCTTTTAAGTCCTCTTCTACATTTATCAAATAAAGTTTCTACTTCAGTACTCTTAAATCCAGTAAAATCAAGTAAACACTTTCCTCTTCCATCAGCTAAGAATAATAATTTTTTATCTTCATCAGTTTTAGTTTCTTCTTCTTTTTTCTTTTCTTCTTCTTTCATCTTAACAAGACTACTAAACTGCATAATATAATTTTCTTCATCTGTTATACACAATTCTAAATATTGGGAATCACTAATAGATAATTTACCATCAACAGCTTTTTCTATTAAACCACTAATTTCTTTTGAATAATTTATTATTTCTAAATATAAAGACATAACTATTTCATTAGAATAATTTATAGCTTCTTCCGGTGATAACTCTCCAAAATCAAAAAGTCTAAATATTGAACTAGCGTAAGCAAGTTGCTTATCATTCTTATTTTTAACTAAATAACTATATGTTTTCTTAATATCATCAATAACAGGCATACTAATCATGAATCTATCATTTAATTTACTAATATCAACCATCTCTTCTTGAGGAGTTGTTTCATTAACTTTTATAGTCATCTCTTCTTCAATAGATTTTTCTTTTTCTTCTTTTAAACTTTCATCTATTTTTTTAACTGGAATTCTATCAAATGCATTTTTAGATAATACATCTAACTTTTCTTCTTCAGTTAAAGTACTTTTATCAAGAACACTTACTAAGAAATCTATATCTAAGTTAACACCATTTAAAAGACTAGTATATTGTTCTAATTCTTCTCTTATTGCTGAAACATTAAATGAACTAGATACTTTAGTATCAAAGTTTTTAACTTCATCAGATTCTAAAATTGATCTAATTGTTGATGTTACTTGAGGAGCTTCACTAGCATTTCTCATAACAAAAAAATCTATTAGTTTAAATTGAGAATCAAATAAAGGATTTAATGATATTAAAGACTCTCTTTCTTTTAATATCATATCTAAACTAGGATTATCTCTAAGTTCACTAATAACTTCACTATAATTAGCTTTCTTTTCATAATCTTCAAGTTGACTTTTTAACTCTTTAATATGTTTTTTTAAATACGCAGTAAACTTATCATAAGATGGTTTAACCTTTTCATTAGAATACATATCTTAAGTTCACCTACTCTCTATTATCAAACTAATTATAACAAAAAAACTTACTAAATACTAGTAAGTTCATTTTCTTTTTCTTTAAATTTTTCATCAACTATTTTATTGAATTTTTCAATCATTTCTTGAACTATATCAAGACACATATCTCTTTCATCTTCTCTTAGTTCTTCATCTTTTTTAATTTTGTTGTTTTCATCTTGTCTTATATTTCTAAGAGCAACTTTAGCTTCTTCTGCCATTGTTGATGCTTGTTTAACATAGTTACGTCTAGTTTCACCAGTTAACTCAGGTACTGTAAGCATAATTACTTCTCCATTATTAGTTGGAGCTATACCTAAATTAGCTTCATATATAGCTTTCTCTATATTTTTTAAAGATGATTTATCAAATGGTTTAATAGAAAGAACACGAGCTTCTGGAATAGAAATAGTAGCTAATGATTGAATTGGAGTTGGTGTGCCATAATAATCAACCATAATTCCATGTAAAATATTTGGATTAGCTCTTCCAGCTCTAATAGTAGTAAATCTACTCTCTAAGTTCTCAATAACCTTATTCATCTTATTTTTAATTTCATTTTCGTCTATCATTTTTCCTCCATCGATAAATTAATTATATAATATTTATGAGTTATAAATCAATATAAACTTAATTACTAATTTTTAAATAAATATCTATAATAATCATTCTCTAACATTAATCTTGATATTCTATATTTCATATATATATTATTTTTAATATCTTTTATTTCATCTAAAGACATATCTCCTTCTATATATTCATTCATATTAGAATATTTATAATCCTTAGTAACTATATTTCTATTGCCAAACACAATCATACCATCATTATTAGATAAAATATCTCTACCCATCATTAATCTAGAATCATACTCTACTCCAAATAAATTAAGTAATGTTGGTAAAATATCTATATTAGAACAATAGTTATCATTACTTTTATATTTGTTTATGTCTTTATTATATATTGTTAAAACAGATCTATACTTTTCAAACTCATTATCTCTTTTAAAAGTAGATATTTCATTCATTTCATCTATTGTTAAACCATATGGTACATGATCAGGAATTAACACTATAACAGTATCATCTAACTTCTTAGCTTTTTCTAACTTTTCAAATAATAAACCTATCATCTTATCAAGTTCTATTTGAGTTGATAAATAATATTTAACTGTATCACTATAATTATATTTACTTAACTTATCATAATTTTTAACTGACATTTTATTACTACTGTTATAAGGAGCATGTCCTGAAATAGTTAGATAATATGTCATAAATTTTTCTTCGCGAATAAACTCATCAATACTAGCATTAACCATATCATAGTCACTTCTAGTATCTTTCATGTTAAGGCCATTTCCTATTCCTTTATAAACGCTAAATCCCATATTAGGATAATATTTATCTCTATCATAATAATTATATAAGTAATCATGATATGAATATGTTTTATATCCACGATTAGAAAAAACATTTCCCAAAGAATATGGATAATAATTCTTATTACAATTTTCTAAACTATGCACTATATCGGACGGAAAAAGAGATATATCACTCATATATTGTCCATCCGCAGTAGAAACAGGAAATAAAGGATTATAAAAATTATCAAAAGTAAATCCTTCACTATAAAGTTTATATAAGTTTGGTGTAATATCTTTATTAATCGCAATACTATTAAATGACTCTGCTAATATAAATATAACATTTTTATCTTTTAATAATCCAGTATATACATTTTTCTTAGTTGGCTCATTATTACTAATATAACTATTTATTTCTTTTATTTCTTCGTTATTTGTATCTTTAAACTCAATATTAGTAACATTATATTCATCACTACTATATTTTTTATCATTAATAGTTACTGAAAAACTTTTATCTTTAAATCCAAATACATATCTTTGAGTATCTAATCTAATAGAAGTTAATACTCCAAAAGAACTTAAATTCTTAATAGGAAAATTAACACTAGTATATAATTTTCTATATGAATATATATCACTATCATTATCGAAAAACATAAAAAGAATTGGTATTAAATATAAAGAAAAAACAAGAATTAAATACTTATAACTAAATTTATTTTTTTCTTTATTTTTATTTATTAAATAACTTATTAAAATAAAAGGTATTATAAGCAAAACTATACCAAAAACATTATTCTTAATCATTTCAAATATATTATTAGAAAAATAAACAACTTTTATAGATTTAAATAATACATCCATTCTAATAAAAGATAAATAATTTATATAATATAAATAATTGGATATAAAAATAATGAAAAGACATGTATTTAAAAAATATAAAACAGCTTTTTTATTATTTAAAAATAAATATATAAAATACATAACAAATGAATATAATAAACTAAATAATATATGATAAATACTAATATTTTTATATGTCAAAAAAGAGAAAATAATTTCTTCTATTAAAACAAATAAAAAGATATATAAGTATAATTTATATTTTTTAAAATTTTTCATATATTATATTTTATCACAAGCTATAAAAAAAGAATAGAAAATCTATTCTTTTATTCTGTTGCATAATCTTTACTACTATCTTTTGTTGGTTTAAATCCTGCTTCTATAAGTTCATCCATAGTAACATGTCCACCATTTAAAGCTTCTTTTATAGTATATTTTGTACCATTAACAGTTATTATTACTCTAGAACTCATATGGCAAGTAAAGTAATAGTTTTGATAGTAATATTCAATACCTGATGGGCAAGATAAATTTTGATCAATATATGTAATTGTTATCTTTTTCTTAGTTGGAGTATCAGGTTCTGTTGGATCAACCGGTTCCACTGGCTCAATTGGATCTGGTTCTTTTGGGTTACTAGGTTCAGGATCAGTCGTATCAGTAGGCTTTGGATTATTTACAAAACAACTAGAATACTTAGTAACATAATAACTCTTATCAGTTACATATTCAAAATCATTACCATCATACCCACAAAATAAATATGCTTTAGATTCATCATAATCATCTCCACTATAAACGATTACCCCATCACATGCTGTACTCTTATATAAAACCTTTTTAATATATTTAATCTTACTATCTTGTAAGTCACTAAGACAAACATAATTTTGTTCAGTTAAAGTTTTAGGACAACCAACATCATCAACACTATCTATACAATAATCAGATATAAATATATTAGAAGCATTTTTAACTTCATTTTCTTGTACATGCATTGCTTTAATAGCATTTTCATTATAGGTTTTAATAACTGCTGGTACAACCATTAAAGTCAAAATAGATATTAATGCTAGTACAACCAATAATTCTACTAATGTAAATCCACTTTTATTTTTCAAATATTTCACCTCTATTATTATTTTACCAAATAATTATACAATTTAAAACATAGATTTACAAGTCTATACTTTATTATTTACACTTCTAATTAACTCCATTTTAGCATCTATCATTTTATCCATCTTTTCACTTACATCATCTTTAGCTTCAGGATTAACATATCTAATACCTCTTGAAATATAAAATGTAGATTCATATTTTTTATTAAAGTTTGTTTCTATCTCACTATCTTTAATGCCAATGCTTTCTATCAATGAAAGAAAATTTTCATCAAATATATAATCACCTCTAAGAGAACCAGAGTCTATTAATTCACCCAAATAATTTAAATTTGCTCTATCCTTTCTTAATTCTCTTAAGTTTTTAGTAGCAAGAGCATCTAAAGTCAACAAAACATCTCTTTGCATTCTTAAATTAGAACTAAACGCAGAAGAAAATCTAAGTCTTGCAAGATCTCTTTTTGCATTGTACATAGTTTTTAAGGCACTTCTATTTTTGCCTTTAGCACTTTCTAAAATTATACTTGAAACACCAAAATCCATATTATTTTTTCTCCAAACCCAACGACTTTTTTAATTTCATAATATCTCTATTTGAACTTTCTATATCATCTTTTACTTCTTTATTAGATATGTATGTAATACCTGAACTAGAACATTCTGCCATTGTATGTTCATGATTATAATACTCAACCATAGAAATTCTTTTGTCATTTAACAATTTTAAAAGCAAATTAATTCTAGAATTACATTGTAAAGTACCTGCACGTGATAATCTTATTATTGCTTTTTTAACTTCATTAAGAGTTTTTTTATCTTTCTTTAATTCTTCAATATCTCTTTTTAGTATTTCTACTAATCTTTTATATTCTTCTACATCTCTTAATCCATCACTTGAAAGTGGTAAAATCGAATTTATTTTTCCTAAAAGAGTTAACACTATTCTATTAGCGTACATATCTCTTAATGTTGCTTTTCTATATTTTTCAATTTTTTCAGCCTCATCAAGAATATTAAACATTACAGAAGTTTTAACATCAACAAGATCATTAGCATCACTAATAGCTCCCTCAATAGTAACACTTTCATCAGACATATAACTTTTAATAGTTTGTTCTATAATTACATCATTAACACTATCTAACATAATTATTCCTCACATTTCTTTTTAATTTTATCTAAAATAACTAAAGCCTCAATTGGAGTAACCTCTAAAGGATTTATTGTCTTAATATAATCTCTTAATTCATCACTTTTAGTATCTAAATCGAGTTGAAACTGAGTTATTTTTTTACGAGGCTTCAAATCATTATTTTCATATTCTTCTAATAATTCATTTGCTTTATCTATAACAGTTATTGGCAAGTTAGCAAGCTTTGCTACATTTATACCATAACTTTTATCTACAGGACCATCCATAACTTTATGAAGGAATGTAATATCTCCATCTGTTTCATCAATTGATACATGCACATTACGTATACCAGGAAGTTTATTTTCCATATCAGTAAGTTCATGATAATGTGTTGAAAATAATGTCTTACATTTAACTTTAGTAGCAATATAATCTATTATAGCTCCAGCTAAACTCATACCATCATATGTACTAGTACCTCGACCTAATTCATCAAATAATATTAAACTCTTTGATGTAGCATTTAATAAAGCATAAGCGCTCTCTTTCATTTCAACCATGAAAGTACTTTCTCCACCTACTAAATCATCACTTGCTCCTATACGAGTAAATATCTTATCAAATATAGGTAAATTACACTTAGTAGCTGGAACATATGAACCTATTTGATTAAGTATAGCAATAATACCAAATTCTCTCATATAAGTACTTTTACCACTCATATTAGGCCCAGTTATTATAAGTATATTAGTGTTATTATCAAGAATAACATCATTATCAATATATTCTCCATCTATAACACTTTCAACAACCGGATGACGTCCACCAATAATTTCTACAATACCTTCATCATTAATAGTTGGTTTTACAAAATTAGATTCTTCAGCTACTGTCGCAAAAGACTGCATAACATCATAATAAGCTATATAATTAGATACTTTTTGAAGACTGCTAATATACTTCTTAACTTCTTCTTTTATACTAGAAAACACATCATATTCTAAACTATTAAGTCTCTCTTCAGCATTAAGAATCAAATTCTCTTTTTCTTTTAATAATGGTGTTATATAACGTTCACAATTAGATATAGTTTGTTTTCTATCATATTGAAATTCAGGTTTAACCTGACTAACTTGTCCCTTAGGTACTTCAATATAATAACCAAATACTTTATTAAATCCAATTTTAAGCCCCTTAATACCAGTTCTTTCTTTCTCTTCCATTTCAAACTTAGATATAAAGTCTTTACCACCACTCTTAATACTACGTAACTCATCTATCTCACTATTAAATCCATCTTTAATAATATTTCCTTCTTTAATAGTAAGTGGTACATCTTCCTTTATAGAACTTTCAAGTAAATTATATAAGTCATCAAAAGTTTCTAATTCCTTTTCTCCTAAAGATTTAAGAATATTATTTATATCAGGTATTACTTTAATACTAGTTTTTAATTGTAATAAATCACGAGCATTTAAGTTAGAACATACTACTTTACCAGTAAGTCTTTCTAAATCATATATTTCATATAAGAATGATTTAAGTTCACTCTTAAGTAAGAATTCATTTATTAGTTTTTCAGTAAGATTTTGTCTTCTTAAAATTTCATCTTTATTAATGCTAGGACTTATTAAATAACTCTTTAAAAGTCTACTACCCATCGCAGTCTTAGTTTTATCCATAAATCCAAGTAAACTATTTTGTCTATCTTTATTTCTTATAGTTTCAACTAATTCTAAGTTCTTAATACACTCTTTATCTAGTTCTAAGAATAATCCACTATCTATTACTTCTACTTCTTGTATATGACTTAAATCTTGCTTTAATGAGTTTGTTAAATAATTTAAAAGTAATGATGTGTTATTGATTAATTTAGAATCACTTACTCTTCCGAATATATCTTTTTTGTATAAACTTTCATCATTATAATAAGATATAAATATATTATAATTTGTTTTAAGTTTATGTATTAAATCAACATCAAAGTTATCATGAACAACTATTTCTTTAATATTTAAGTTTACTATATGGCTTATTATCTTATCTTGATTCTTTTCTATAAATGTTGTATATACTTTACCACTAAGTAAATCAGCATAACTAAGTGCATATATATAATTATAATCTGTTACACTTGCTATATAGTTAAAATCTTTTTCATTTACTATTTCAGTACTAGTTAGAGTACCAGCACTTACTATTTGTATAACTTCTCTTTTAACTATACCTTTCGCAGTTTTAGGATCTTCCATTTGTTCACATATAGCTACTTTATATCCTTTTTCAATTAGTTTTTCTAAGTAAACATTTAACGCATGATGTGGAACTCCACACATTGGAACTCTCTCACTAAGTCCACATTGTTTACCAGTTAAAGTAAGTTCTAATTCATGACTCGCAGTTATCGCATCATCAAAAAACATTTCATAGAAGTCACCTAATCTATAAAATAAAATTATACCTTCATATTCACTTTTAGTTTTAAGGTATTCCCTCATCATAGGGCTAACATCTTCAAGTTTTACATCTTTTCTTTCCATACAATTTATTATAATACATTTACACAAAAACGCAAACAAAATTGACAATTAATAAGTTAAAATGTATTATTAATTTAAGGAGAATATATGAATAAGAGAACAAAAGAAGTAACTTCTATTCTATTAGCTGTATCTATGGTTTTTAGTGCAGGGGCAAAACAAAAAGAAGTAATAGCCCCACCACCAGAACCAATCAAAATAGAAGATCCAAAAGAAGTTAGAAAATTAAAAAAGAAATAAAGACAGTTATATTTTTTATAACTGTCTTTTATATATTAATTATTTTCACCAGAGAGATTTCTGCAATCATACACCCTAGTATTTCTATAATGTGATGCTAAATCATGATCTGTTTTAAGTGTCTTCTCTATTATATCGATAAAATTAATTCCCTGTTTTCCAGATTTTTCTATCAAAGGCTCAATACCTGAATGAGAATTATATCTAACATCAGCTGTTTTACCATCAGGATTAACAATCAAAAGATACCTAGTTGTATTAACAGCCGAATCTATAGCTTCTTTATATTGTGGTTCAACATTTCTTTGTACATGGCCTTTATAATTTTGACTACAACTACCAGCTGGATAGTTAATTTCACCAAGGCCAGTATCAAAAGTAGTCTTCCATCTTATTTTTCTCCAAACTGTGTTATGTATAAGAACAGTTTTATATATTAGAACCCAAGCATTCCTTGCTTGCTCAGCATTTTGTACGCTCTCTTCTCCGTAGAAAACACCTCTTTGATATTGATAAAGCGTAATTGCTTCCTTTGCTTTATACATTCCATTTTTCCATTCAACAGCACCACCAGGTAATTCTATGTCAGGGTTTTTATATCTAAATTTCTCATCTTCACATGTTTGTAATCTAATCATTACCTTTTCATCATTAAGTACCCACTTGCATGCTTCGATTAGTTCTTCTGTTGGAACTATATCTTTTCCAAGACCAGTAGATACACCAGTATCAATAATCTTATCATCATTTTTATTAGCCTTATCTATTTCATCTCTAATAGTTTTATATAAATCATCTAACTGCTTATTTAATTCATCTCTTTTATTTTTATCTTTTACTTTAGAAACAGCATTTTTAGCGGTATAATAGTCATTATATGTTTTTGATTCTAAAGCTTTCTTAACCATATCCTCAGCTCTTGATATATATCCATTATCAATCATAGAAGTATCAGCATTTAAACATTCTCTATATTGATTATTTACATCACTTACCTTAACTACAACATTTACAAGAGTTGGTATTAAAAAAATTACAATAGCAGCAATACATTTATTTATTAAAGATTTCTTAGCTTTAGAAAGTAAGTCATCACTTCCTACTTTTATAGTTTTAAAAAGTGTTATTATGCCTGTTAAAATTAATAAAATTGGTACTGAAATTTTAATAATTAATACAACCATATTAATTATTCTCATAACTTCTAATACTTCAGGATTGGAACATATAGACATAATAGGCATACTACCACCTCACTGCTACTACTATCTAAATTTTAACATGATATATACAAAAAAGAAAGCAATTATAGTTTTATCTTTTCAAAATAGAAGAAAAAATTAAAAAAGAAATAAAAAAGTATATACGTTTCATATGTATATACTTTTTATATTACCCTATCCTAAATGCTGGTGAAACTCCAAATGTAGTATCAGAATTATTGCTGCTCCATCCACCACCATCACTAACACGTGAAAAATCAGTAATATAACTAGAATGTGTCGAACGTAACCACCATGCAGCACCACTAGTTCCAAATTTTTTACTTGCATCCGCATGACTGCTTCGTGTTACATTTTTAATATTATAATAATCAAGCTGTCTAGTTAAGTTTTCTGCAGTATCAATAATTGATGACCAATCTCTAAAAATTTCTTTTGGTGATAACAAATATAATTTATCGGTAGATGTAAAATTATCTGAATCATTACTACCGTGTCCACTAACCACAGACGTATTCAAAACAATACTTTTTAGTTCAACTGGAAACATATTATATACGTCAGAGTTTAAATAAGAATACATTTCACTAGCAGGCCATCCTCCCTTGCTAGTTTTAGCAGTATTCATTACACGCCTAGTGAGCACATCTTCAAATTCAAGTACAAACCCACAAGCACTTTGTGAGAATCCTTCAGTAGAGCATTCACTTGGAGTTGACTTATTTGCTATTCTAACATTATGTTTTCCTAATTCTCCTAAGTCAACTTCTTTTGTGTCACCAACATTATAGACTCCATCATTTCCACTTCTTACAGCTCCAGCTATTGTATCCCAACTATCATCCTTAAATGATTTTGGTTTTTTAGGTCCACATTCATAACCATCTAAATTGCCATCTTTTAAATCATCTATAGTTAATTCATCAACAGTTTTACCGTCAATCAAACTAGCTACCCACTTACCATTAGATACTTTTATATCAGTTACTTTTCCATTATTATTTAAAATAACACAATATTGAAGTTTTTCTCCTGTCATATCAAGTTTAGAACTATCTTCAGAATTTATAACTTTTACAGTATTTCCAGTTATAGAACTAGATATAAATTTATTTTCAGCTTCAGTATATACTTTCTTAGCTTCTGTTAAAAAAGTTTCTTTTTGCGCTTTATTATACATATTTATTACATTAGGAAGCGCTATTATTACTAGTATTGCTAAGATAGCTATTACTGCTAGTAACTCAACTAATGTAAAACCATTTCTTTTTTTCATCTTCTACTCTCCTATCATATTAATTATAACAGCAATAATATATTTGCACAATAAAAGAGATAACACTTGTCATCTCTTTTATTCAGCTAACCATAAACAATATAATGTTTCTATTAATTCTATATCTTCAGGATTAAATGTATTCATTATACGAGTTGCATTATCATTAAGACCATATACTTTAGAATACATCATATCGTTCTGAAAAGAAGTTTGTGATACATAATCTGTAGTAAATGGTTTAAAATCTATTTTAGCACATTGTTTTAATGTTTTACCAGCAGCATCAGCTATAGCTTGTGCTTGAAGTTCTGCATCTTTATATGCTTTAGCTACTATTTTTCTCTTTGCATCTTTTTCATTTTTAACACCAAAATCAATTCTACATGTAGGAGCATTATCTAACTTTGATAAATCACTCATTATTTTAGCAAGTCTTTCTTTATCATAATCAAACTTTATAGTTGCATTTTGACTAAATAAGAACCCATCAAATGTATATGTTCTTGTAGACTCATTATATTTTTTATCTTCTCTAACTACAAAATTTCTTGTTTTCATGTCATCATTATTAAAACCATTTCTAAATAATAAACTAGTTACAAAAAATTGAACATTTTTAACTCCTTCGTTTAGAGCTTCTTCATAGCTTAATCCCTTAGTATGAAATTCTATATTTAAAATTACTTGATCAGGCGTAAAATATTCTACCCCTTTTCCTTCTACTATTATTTCCATTTTAACTCCTTTTATTTATTAAATAATTCATTGCTATCTAAGATTATAGTAACAGGTCCATCATTATATATTTCTACTTTCATGTCAGCTCCGAATATTCCAGTTTCTACATGTAATATCTCACTTAACTTTTGATTAAAAATATCATATAGTTTAGATGCTTCTTCTGGATTCATAGCATTTATAAAACTAGGTCTATTTCCTTTTTTAGCATCAGCATATAAAGTAAACTGACTAATACTAAGAATACTTCCACCTATATCTTGAATACTTAAGTTCATTTTTTCATTTTCATCTTCAAATACTCTTAAGTTTACTATTTTCTTAATCATTTTATCTACTATTTCAGTATTATCGCCGTCAGTAAATCCAACTAAAGCAACATAGCCTTTATCAATTTTACCATTTACTTTGCCATCAATTGTTACTTTACTTGCTTTACTTCTTTGAAGTACTACTCTCATATAAATACCCTTTCTACTTTAACAACACTATTTATTAATTTAATTTCATCAATAAATTGGTGTAAGTCATTAATATTTTTAACTCTACAACTTATATCATAGAATAATTCTTTATTTCTATTTATTAAATTTATTGAATCTACTATTATAGAATCTTTAGTAGATAGTGTAATTATTTTAAGTAGAATATCTGATACATCATCAATATATACTTTTAATTTAGCAGTATATCTATTTTCTGTACTGCTTTCCCACTCAGCATCTATTATTCTTTCACTATTTAAATCTATATTAGGACAATTTTTAGAGTGAATTTTAACTCCATATCCACGAGTAATAAACCCAACTATATCTTCACCATAAACTGGATTACAACAAGTGGCTAAGCTACATAAAATATCATTAGAGCCAGCTATTAATATTCCATTTCCACCCTTACTATCTTTTTTACTTAAAGTTAGAACTTTCTTTTTAGGTTCATGCACTTCAAGACGATTTAGTATTGAAGATGGTAAATATTTAAGCGTAGCTATTGAGAAATATATATCATCTAAATCTTTAGTACCAAGACTAGCATTAAGTTTCTCTATATTCTCATCAGTTATTATATCATTGATATCAACATTCTTTTTCTTACACTCATTTGATAACATCTCATGACCAAGAGCAATATATTTTTCTCTCTCTTTTTTATAGAAATATGATTTTATTCTTGATTTAGCAGCTTCAGTTTTAACTATTTTTAACCATCCTTTAGATGGAGCATGACCTTTTTGAGTAATAAGCTCAACCATATCACCATCTTTAAGTTCATGATCTAATTTTACCATTTTTGAGTTTACTAAAGCACCAGTTGTAGTATTACCTACTTCACTATGTATTTTATATGCAAAATCTATTGGTGTAGCCCCAGCAGGTAACTCTATAATATCTCCTTTAGGAGTATATACATATATTTCATTTCTTTTAAGTTCTTCTTTTATATTTCCGAAAAACTCCATATTTTGTTCTATATCATTTACTTCTACAAGTACACGGAATTGTTCTAATATATGGTCTAAATTATTTTTAACACTACCATCTATTTTTTCTTTATAACTCCAGTGAGAAGCAACACCTTTTTCAGCTATCTCATCCATTTCATAAGTACGAACTTGTACTTCATAAATTCTCTTATCTTCTCCATAAACTGTAGTATGTAAGCTTTGATATAAGTTTGGTTTTGGATTAGCTATATAATCCTTAAATCTATTTGGTACTGGTTGATATTTACTTTGTACAAGACCTATAACTCTATAACAATCTTCTACTGTATCTACTAAAACTCTAAGTCCTAATAAATCATATATATCTTCCCATCTTTTACCATTTTTAAGTTTATTATATATACCACGAACACTCTTAACACGACTTAATATTTCATATTTGATATTATGATGATCTAAAACTTGCATTATTTCATATTTCATTTTAGCAAGACTTTTTTCTAACTCTGCCTTATCAGCATTTATTCTATCAAGTACTTTATTATATTGTTCTGTCTCACTATATTGAAGACACAAGTCTTCCATCTCACTTTTCATCTTTTTCATACCAAGTCTATGAGCTATTGGTATATATATATTTTGAGTTTCATCTATTATATATTTTTGATGTTCTTTATCATGTACTCTTAAAGTTCTAAGATTATGAAGTCTATCAGCAAATTTAATAAATAAAGTTGCTGGATTCTCAGAAAGGCCTACTATTATTCTTCTATATTTTTCTGGATTATTAATCTTAAATGTTTGTTTAAGATTGCTTATCTTTGTAATAGAGTTTACTATATTAGCACTTTCTGTTCCAAACATTTCTTCTACTTCTTCATAAGTCATTTTTCCGAGTGTTATTGCTTCGTGAATTAATGCACATGCAATAGTTACCGGATCCATTTTTAAATCTGCTAAGATATAAGCAACATTAATTGGATGATATATATAGTCTTCTCCAGTTTCCCTTTTCATCCCCGCATAAACTATCTTAGCTTGTTCATAATACTTATTTATAAACTCTATATATTCTGGAGCCATATAAGTTTTTAGAACATCTACTAAATCTTCATAAGTATAATTTTTTATGGTATTCACTTCCCTTTTATATATTTATACCCTTTATTTTTAATTCTTCTACTTCATCATCGTCATCATCATCTGGTCTATTTTGACTTCTCTTTTCAAGAGCCATCCATACTCTAGGTCCAATTAATAATGATGATATACTACCAGCTACTAATCCTATTAGTATAGAAACATTAAATGTATATATGTCATTAAGACCAACACATAATAATACAACTACAGCACTAATAGTAGTAATACTAGTCCATACATTACGAGAAATAGTTTCATTAGAAGAATTATTAATAAGCGTATTTAATTCTTCATCAGTTAGTATTTTCTTATTTCTAAACATTTTTTTTCTGTTTTCTCTAATTCTATCAAATACTACAATAGTATCATTAATTGAATATCCAATTATTGTAAGTAATGATGCTACTATAATAAAATCTACTGGTATATTAAATATTGCAAACATCGCAAGTATAATTAATACATCATGAGTTAACATTAATATTCCACTTATTGCATAATTAAAGTTAAAACGTATTGCTATATAAATAATGATAGCTATTAATGAATATAATAATGATTTTATAGCATTCTTAGTTAAGTTATTAGTAACAAGAGTACTAATTTCACTCATAGATGTTTCTATTCCCATATCTTTTAATTCTTTTTTAACTTTAGTTGTATCTTCATCACTAAGAATATCATTTAATTTAATATATCCTTCTGTCTTACTACCAACGTAATAATCATATCCTCTAACATCATATTCTTTTAGCATAGTTGTTAATTTATCAAAATCAATATCACTATTAGACGATAAGTTAATATTAGTTCCACCTGTAAAGTCTACTCCAAAGTTAAATCCACGTACTAAGAAGAATGCTATTCCAATAGCTATAACAGCTATCGCAGTAAGAATAGGTTTTCTAGCAAATTTAACAAAATCAAAATTATGTACATTACTAATCTTGCCTACAAACATCTTTTCTTTTCCATTAAAATATTTACTATTTACAAACATTCCTTGAATAACACGATATAGAATAACTGTTGTAAATACTGTTACAAATATAGTAATTATTAACATAGTAGCAAATCCCTTAACACTAGATTCACCAAATAAATAAAGAATTATTCCAGCTATTAATGTAGTAATATTAGCATCTATTATAGCTACTAAACTACTCTTGTTTGCTTCTTTATACGCAGCTATTAATTTATTTCCTTTTCTAAGTTCATCTTTAATTCTATCATTTGATATTATTATTGAGTCTACTGCCATACCAATACCAAGTACTAAAGCAGCAATACCAGTTAATGTAAGAACTCCACCAACTGCATTAAATATTACAAATACAAGCATTGCATAAACAAATAAACATACACTTCCAATAAGTCCACTAAATCTATATTTAAATATTAAAATTAATGAAACAATCACAAATGTAATAAGTCCTGCTATGCCAGTTTTAGTAATAGTCTCACTACCAAATGAAGGTGAAACACTCTTAGGTGTAGCTTCTTCAGTTAACTTAGTTGGAAGACTACCACTATTAATTAAATCAACTAATGCTTGTGCTTCTTCTTTAGTAAAGTTTCCTTCAATTACTACTTCACTACTATTAAGTCCTTCATTAACAGAAGCAGCACTAATACATTTCATAGTTGAGTCTTTACCACATGTTTCTTTTTCATTATTATATGAATCTAATCCTTCAGTAAAGTCTAACCATGTAATAATTAAATTTTCTCCATTACTTCTCTTAGATAAAGAATTAGTTACATCATAAAACTTTGCTGTATCTTTAATATCTAATTTAACTTGATATTGAAAAGTTTGACTATTTTGACTTAATGAAGCACCATTATGTCCAAGAATTTCACTTGTCATAAGTAAATTATCATTTACATCTCTAAATGAAAGTACTGCAGTTGTACTAATTCTTTGTCTAGCTTCTTCTTCACTAGATACACCAGGAAGTTGAATTCTAATTAAATTATCTCCTTCAAAACTTATAACTGGTTCTGATACACCAAGACTATCTATTCTATTAACTATAGCTTTATATGTCTTATCTAAATCATCATCAGTTAATTTTGCATTTTTATCAAGTGGTTCAATATTATAAAGAATCTCAAATCCACCTTGTAAATCTATTCCATAATGAATAGACTTAAGTGTTGGTTTTATAAGTAATAAACAGCCAACTACTAATACTACCAATATACTTATTGGCTTAATTATTTTTTTCATTAAAGCATCTCCTCATCAACATTATCATTTCTTTTTTTTAATTTTCTCATCTTATCCATAACATAATCATTAAGTTTATAATTATCAGCATACAAAATATCACTAATAAGATCGTGAAGTTGTAAATTTCTTTTAGTTTTCCATGTACTATTTACTAAGTAGTTCCATATATCCTTTTCAGTAATATTTGCAAAACCTAAATTTCTTACTTCTTTAACTTTAGAATATAATGCAGGTAAAACTCTATCATATAATTCTTTAGCACTTTTAAATTCTATAGGATTATCCATAACCTTCACCACCATAATTATACAATATAAGTCATAAAAAAGAAACTTAAATATTAAGTTTCCATTATTTCTTTTAATTAAAAATTAACATTTATTATCAAAAAATTCTATTATATTACCATTAACTATAACATTACCAGGCGCACAAGTTCCAAAAATATCAGCCCACATATGAACATCATTAGAAACACTAGAATTATTAGTAACTTTAATTTTAAGATTTTCTGCCAGCGCATTATCACCTATATATTTAACACTACTAGGTATAACAATTTCTTTAAGACTATTATTAGCAAAAGCACCACTACCAATATAATAAAGAGAATTTGGTAATACTACTGACGTTAATCTTTCAGTAATACAATATTCCATCTTTTGAACATTATAATTACCACTAATGTCATAATCAAGCAATTTATAATTTTCATCAGTAACGACGCCATATCGACTAAGACAAGAGCTAAATGCATTTGCATCTATGCCTACAACAACATAGCCATCAATTTTAGATGGTATTACAACATCGGTACCACAACTTATATCATATTTATTAATAATAGCAACAGTATCTAAAGGCCTATAAGAAACCTTAAGCCCCAAATTCGCATAATAAAAACTAGATATATATCCTTTAATAACTGCCTGACTTATAGTTAAACCATCAAGAGTGCCATTGTTTTCACAAAAGTTTGTTACTTCTTCAGAAATACTTTCATCGCCAATTTCTTGAAGAAAATAATTTTTGCACTTTCCAGTATCTACTACTTCAACTTTTTCAATCAAAACGTATTCAACATTCAAACCGGCATTACTATAATCATCTGATGGAATTTCTTCTTCACTAACCAATGTATCAATTGTTATTTCATTATATTTTTTACCATCGCATATAGTAATGGCTGCTTCATTCGGCGCATTCAAACTAGAAGTTAAATATGTTTTACATTTATTTGTATCAGATATTGTAACAATTGGAACGCCATCTTCTTTTCCTTCAGTAGCTGTTTTATATGTAAAACAAGATTCACTAGTTGCTGGCTCTCCACATTCATAATTATCTAAATTTCCTTCTTCTAAATCATCTATTGTTAAATTACTAACAGTTTTATCTCCATTTAGATTTGCTACCCACTTACCATTAGATACTTTCATACTAGTAACTTCACCATCATTATTCAGAATAATACAATATTGTAATTTCTCACCATTCATGTCAAGTTTAGTATTATCTTTTGAATTTATTACTTTAACATTTTTACCACTTATTGCATCGGTTAAGAACTTTCTTTCAGCTTCGCTATAAACTTTTCTAGCCTCAGTTAGAAACATCTCTTTCTGAGCCTTATTAAACAAGTTTATTACATTAGGTAGTGCTATTATTACAAGTATTGCTAATATTGCAATTACTGCAAGTAACTCTACTAGTGTAAAACCTTTTTTCTTCATAACTTCAACTCCTATTATTAAGTTAATTATATCATTAAATAATTAAAAAGACTAGTTCTTTTTAAGAATTTCTAGTCTCTTTTCTTCTTTTTCTAAGTCTTCTCTTTCTTTATTAACTATTGATTCTGGAGCTTTATTTACATAGTTTTCATTTGATAATAATTTCTTACGACGACTAATAGATGCTTCTAATTTTTCTATTTCTTCTTTTTTCTTTAACTCTTCTTCTTCATTATTTTTAGAGTTATCAAAGAATATATCAAATTTATAATTATAAAGTTCTATAGTCAATTTATCATTAAACTTGCTTTCATTAACAATCTTATCTGTAAGTTTAAGCATCTTATTTAAAAGTTCATTATTATTATAATCAATTACTTCAAAATCATTTGATATTTTACTTTCAACTTTTTTATTTCTAAATAATGTTACATATTCAAGTAATTCATCTATTTCTTTAGTTTCACTCTTAAATACTTGTTTTTTATCATAAGTTGGATACTCACTCATTAATAATATATCTGTATCTTTTATTTCAAAATTACTATATATTTCTTCTGTAACAAATGGCATAAATGGATGCATCATTTTAACTATAGCTGTAATTGTATATAAAAGTGTACTCTTAGTTTCATTACTTTCACTAAATTTAGACATTTCTATATATTTATCACAGAAGTTATCCCATATAAATGAATATAATTCACTTCCTGCGTTATTAAATTCATATTTATCCATAGATTTAGTTACTTTCTTAATTGTTTCATTAAGTTTAGTAAGTATCCATTTATCTGCTTTATTTAAATTTTTAAGTGTATAGTCTTCCTTCTTGAAACCTTCTAGTTTCATAAGTACAAATCTTGATGCATTCCATAATTTATTAATGAAGTTCCATGTTGAAGCAACTTTATCAGTATCAAAACGAATATCCATACCCATCGCAGAAGTAGTTGTTAAATAGAATCTTAATGCATCACATCCGTATTCTTCTATCATATCCATTGGATCAATTCCATTACCTAGTGACTTAGACATTTTTCTTCCTTGTTTATCACGAATAAGTCCATGAATAATACAATCTTTAAATGGACGACTATTCATTTGTTTAAGTGATGAGAATGCCATACGAGCTACCCAGAAGAATATAATATCGTATGCTGTTACAAGAACGTCTGTTGGAAAATATCTTTCTAAGTCCTCTGTTTTATTTGGCCAACCAAGTGTACTAAATGGCCATAATGCACTACTGAACCATGTATCTAACACATCTTCATCTTGAGTCCATCCTTCTCCTGGACATTCTTTTTGTACTTTAACTTCTTCACCCTTATACCAAGCAGGAATTCTGTGTCCCCACCATAATTGACGACTAATACACCAATCATGACAGTCTTCCATCCAGTGATTTAATACTTTTTCAAATCTCTTTGGTATAAAGTTAATCTTATTGTCTCCACCCTTTTGAGCATCTAATAAGTCTCTACTCATACCACTCATATCAACAAACCATTGTTTTGATAAATATGGTTCAACTACAGCATCAGTTCTCTCAGAGTGTCCTACACTATGTGTCATCTTTTCAACACTGATTAATAAATCTTGACTCTCTAAATCTTTAAGTAATTCTTCTCTACATTTTTCACGAGACATACCATTATATTTACCAGTTTTCTCATTCATTGTAGCGTCTTCATTCATAATTAGAATTCTCTCTAAATTATGTCTTTCACCTACTTCAAAATCATTAGGATCATGTGCAGGTGTAATCTTAACACAACCTGTTCCAAATTCTGGATCAGCATGTTCATCTCCTATAATTGGAATTAATTTATTAACAATTGGAAGTATTACATTTTTACCAATTAAATCTTTGTATCTTTTGTCTTCTGGATTAACAGCAACAGCAGTATCTCCAAATAAAGTTTCAGGTCTTGTAGTAGCTACATCTAAATACTTATCACTTCCTTCAATAAAGTATTTAATATGATAGAAAGCTCCTGGATCATCTTTATAAATAACTTCTTCATTTGAAAGTGCTGTTTTAGCAACTGGATCCCAGTTAATAATCTTTTCACCACGATATATTAGTCCCTCATTATATAGTCTAATAAATACTTCGTTAACTGCATCATTAAGTCCCTCATCAAGAGTAAATCTCTCACGTCTATAGTCAACACTAAGTCCTAAAGTTTCCCATTGTTTATGAATATTACTTCTATGTTCATCAGTCCATTTCCAACATTCTTTTAAAAATCCCTCACGACCAAGTTCATATTTATTTATTCCTTCTGTTTTAAGTCTATTAACAACTTTAGCTTCTGTTGCGATAGCAGCATGGTCCATTCCTGGAAGCCACAATGTATCAAAGCCTTTCATCTTTTTATATCTAATAATAACATCTTGAATACTACCATTAAGCGCATGTCCTAAATGTAAATTACCTGTTACATTAGGTGGTGGTATTACTATAGTAAAAGCATCTTTACTTTTATCTCCTGCATCAAAACAATGACTTTTAAGCCACATTTGATACTTTCCATTTTCTACTTCTTTATGATTATATTTTTTATCAAGCATCTATTTCACTCTCCTTTAAATAATGTTCTACCTCATCAAAATAAGGTTTAAATTTATCTTTATCTTTTATATGTTCAAATATTTTTTCATAATATCCTTTATCAACTATTAATCCACGACTATAGTTATAATGTAAATCAAATGCAAATGATAATAACACTATTATTTTATCATTAACATTCTTTACATTGAATCGTTTAACAGGTTCATGTAAGAAGAATTCTTTTTTAACTTCTGTGCTTATCTCTGAATCATCTTCTTTAAGTTCTAATAATCTAGGACTACTAAAAGCATATAATATATCTAATTTATCAGCATCTCTAATAATTCTAGCATGCATCTTTTCACGAACAGTTAAGTCATCTGGTAAATCATATTTATTATGATATTTAATAGCTTTAGAAACTATATCATACTTATCTTCATCTAATTTATAATTTTTAATTAAGTTTTTCTTAAATAGTAGTTCTTCCCCTAAGTCTCCATGATCTACAGTTTTTAAGTCATCAAACGTTCTATACTTAGTCCATTGTTCAAATCTACCTATATCATGAAGTAAACCTATTAAACAAGTTAAATAGTTATCTTCTTCATCTAAGTTTAATGTATATGATATCTCATCACATTGATGCATGACTCTATATGAATGATTGTATTTATAAGCAATCATATCTTCATTAAAATCAAACCCCATAACATACTTATCAAATTCATCAAAATTTTCATTCATCTCGTTCATTTCTTTTTCCTCCAAAATAAAAAGGTAATACCAAAGGACGAATCAATCGTGGTACCACCTTATTTTATACTCTATATATTTAACGCATATCTACGTAACTTCTTACTATATTTCACAAGTTAACTCCCAAGCTACCTTCATATATCTATCTTAAGAAAAGCTTTCACCCAGTGACTTTTCATCTCTAATAATTAGTATATATTACTCCTCTTGTTCCTCGTTTTATAAGGAGATTATACATCTATATTATTTATTTGTCAAATAGTATTCATTGATATTAATTGATATTTAAAGAAATCTCCATCTTTAATTTCCCTAAATTTAATCTTTTTTTCTAAAATTTCAAAACCATAATCATTAATAAAAATCTCATTAAAATTATTAATGTCATTACTATCTAAACTTCTAACAAAATCTTTTATTAAACTCTCCTCAATATCCTTATCATCTGTATCAATTAAATATTCATATATATTTAATTCTACTATATCACTCTTTATTTTTTTATCTTTAACATAAATTAAACTTGAATAATCATATAGATAATCTTCATCATAATTAAAACATATTTTAATAGGCCCTGCATTAATATTTGGAAGAACATTAATATTAGGATAAAACTTTTCAATATTTTTATCAAACAATTCTTTAAACGAATTTATAAAAGATTGTTTATTTAAACAAAAATTTAAATTGTCATCATTTGTCTCAAAAACTTCATTTTTATTTTTTGTAATATTAACTATATAATAATTCATTATTTCACTTATATTATCTTCATCTATAACACCGTTATATTCATTTATTTTTACAAATAAATTAAAGTATGAATTATTATATATATTTTTTCTTAAAGTATTAATATTATCATTAAAATTAAGAGCTTTATAATATATAAAACTTTTCTCTTTATTTTCTTCTATTTGTTTTTTATTGTTATTATCCAATATAAATATTGTAAGAATACCTATTGAAATTAATATGATAAGTGTAATTATATATTTTTTCATTACCTAGCATTCCTCCAATCAATTTCAAAGTGCATTCCATCTATTTTTGTACCTTTACCATTTCTTCCCCAGTTACCACCCCATATGAATCCAAGTGGTTCAAAAACTTTTTTCCATAAAACATAATTAACATTTCTAGAATCACTTTCTCCACCTATAGCATTTATAAAATTGTTATATTTTTCTAAACTTCTACCGTAAGGAGTTGGATATTTTTTCCCATTAATAGTATAACTTTCGCTAGGATTTATATCTATTGCAATTCCAAAAGCATGAGTACTAATTGTTTTGGTATTACTTATATATCGTATAGATATAGGTCCACTAACTACTATTTGATTAGTTTCATATTTTATTCCGTCTATTCCAACTGTAATTATTTCACAAAATTTTTCTTGAACTTTTTTCCATGTTGAAGAAGCAAGTCTATGAACAGTCCAATTATATTTTTTTCCATTAGAACATGTAGTTGATACATTAACTAGATTTGTTTTTTTCCATGATGGATCCATCTCAATACTATTACGATTAGAAGTGTCATTAGCTGCTGCTTTATCATAATAAGCAAATGATCCAAAGATTCCTTTTTTAGCAGAACATAATTGATATTTTCCATTCTTATTACAATTGGAAGTCTTTCCATTATCAGGTGTGAATGTACCAGGATTACTAGTATCAGAAATAGTTGTGTTAGAGCTACTACTGCCACTATTACTATTATTTCCACTGCTACCACTATTATTTTCACTATTAGTATTTTCTTTTTTATTATTTTCTTCTATTTTTTTATCAATAATATCTTTTACATTATCAAGTCTTTTTTTAAGTGCATTCTTTGTATCAGTATCTTTTATTTCATTAACTTTATTTACAGCATCATAATAATCATTATATTTAGAAGATGATTCAGCTTTACTAATAGAATCTACTGCTATATCATAATACTTTTGATTAATCACATCAGTTGAAGTATTACTCAGACAATCTTTATATTCAGCATTCGTTAAAGAAACTTTTACTAATACACTAACAAATGTAGGTATAAAAAATATAACTACAGCAGCAATACAATTATTAACAAGTTGCTTCTTAGCTTTCGCAAGTAAATCTTCTTCTCCAACTTTAATAGTTTTCAAAAGTGTTATCATACCTGTTAAAATTAATAATATTGGAACAACAATCTTAATAATTAAAATTGCAATATTAACAATACGCATTACACTCAAAATAGTTGGATTATCACATATTTGTAAAATCATTACTACACCTCACAATCAATTACTATCTTTCACGTTAATAATACCGCTAAAAGACTTTCCTTGGTTATAATTTTGTTCTTCATCTAAATTTTTAAAAGTAATCTCTATTGTATATTTATGTTTAATACCAGGTGCTATATTAACTTTTGATTTTATATTATTTGCTGTAACAGGCATTTCTTCTATATTGCTACATGTTCCACTCATTATATTATCAGTTGTCATACTATCACAAATACCCTTTATAACAAGTTCATTATTTGTTATTTCATTATTATATTCTTTCCATATTAAATCGTATGTGGCATCAAGAGTACCAGTATTTTCTACAGTAAATGTTTTTGTTATTACATCCCCTGGTTTAAAACTTTCTTTATAAATAAGTGGACTCTCATCTACATAATCTAATTTCAATGTTCCAGTAGTTACTTTTAATTCATCAGATTGATATGAAAACTCAGCTCTAAAATAACCATAAGTAAAACCTACAGTTCCAATAAAAATAAATAATAAAATAAATACAAACATTATTTTTTCTTCTTTTTCCATAACAATCACTATTCTATATATTTATAATATCATACTTTTTATTTAAATACTAATTTATTTATAAAAAAATAATGCATTTCTGCATTATTTTAATTCTAATATATGTGATTTATCAATTACCGGTTTATATTCTATTCTCTTACCACAACATGGACAATATTCTATAGGATAAAGTGTCTTTTTAACTTGAAAATTAACTTGATAATTTCCATCTAAGTCAAAGTCTCCCTCATCAACTATTTCATCATTTACTAAGCATAATTGTCCTTCTGTTACATCACTCGCAAAATTAGAAAGAGCAAAACCTTCTCTATATTCACGAACAAAATCTATTATAAGAAATTTTGTCATACAATTACATAAATTCACATACTTAATTTTATCCATAACCCACCTAATTATTTATTGTCTTCTTCTTCATGCAACTTTTCAATAATTTTTTCAATTTTTTGCCCATACTCTATAGATTCATCAAATATAAATCTAAGTTCTGGAGTATGTCTAATTTGTAATCTCTCAGCAAGTAAACTTCTAAAGAATCCTGCTGCATTATTTAAGTCTTTTTCTACTTTTTCTCTATCATCCGTAGTAGTAAAGTATATTTTAGCAAAACTTAAGTCATTTGTTACATCACAATCAGTAATAGTTACATGTTTGAAATCTTCATCTTTAGCTTCAAGGAGTAAAATATTACCAAGTTCTCTTTGCATATCAGAAGCTACTCTTTCACCTTTTAAATTCATGCTCTTTTCACTTCCCTATTTTCAAATGCTTCTATAATATCTCTTTCTTTAATATCTGGGAATGATTCAATAGTCATACCACAATCATATCCAGCTTTAACTTCATGTGCTTGATCTTTTTCTCTTTGAAGTGTAGCAATCTTAGAAGTTGCAATTACTATTCCATCACGAATAACTCTACATGGACATCCAACTTTAACAACACCACTAGTTACATGAGAACCAGCAATATTTCCGACTTTAGAGAAATGAAATAATTGTCTTACTTCAGCTTCTCCAATAACTACTTCTTCATATTCAGGATCTAACATACCTTTCATAGCAGCTTCTATTTCTTCTACTAATTTATAAATAATATTATAAAGTCTAATTTCTACTCCATAGCTTTTAGCAGTTTCTTTAGTAGCTTTAGAAGGGCTTACATTAAATCCAATAATAATTGCATTAGATGCATTAGCAAGTACTACATCACTTTCAGTAATAGTACCTACACCACTTCTAATTACATTAATCTTAACACCATCAACATGTATTTTTAATAAAGCATTTTTAACAGCTTCTTCGCTACCCTTAACATCAGTCTTAAGAACAACATTAATTTCTTTACGTCCTTCTTTAATTTGATCAAATAACTCATCTAAACTTAATGCTTTATGAGCAAATCTCTTACTCTTTTCATGTTCTTTTCTCTTTATAGCAACACTTCTAGCTTCTTTTTCACCTTCGAATGCCATAAATTTATCTCCAGCAACTGGAACGTCTTCTAGTCCAGTAACTTCAACTGGTTTACTAGGTTCAGCACTAACTATTTCTTTACCAGTGTCATCCTTTAATGTACGAACTTTACCATAACTTGTACCTACTACAATAGGATCTCCAAGTCTTAAGGTACCATTTTGTATTAATAATGTTACAACTGGTCCAATATTTTTATCTAGTCTAGCTTCTATAACAGAACCACTAGCATATCTATTAGGATTTGCTTTTAAATCTAAAAGTTCACTTAAAGCATTAATATTATCTAAAAGTAAATCAACACCTTCACCAGTTTGAGCACTCATACGAACGAATATTGTATCTCCTCCCCATTCTTCAGGAACAAGATTAAGTTCACTCATATCACTCATTATTTTATCTATATTAGTATGTGGTTTATCAATTTTATTTATTGCAACTATAATTGGTACACCAGCAGCTTTAGCATGATCAATTGCTTCTCTTGTTTGAGGCATAACACCATCATCAGCAGCTACTATAATAATTACTATATCTGTTACACTAGCTCCTCTTGCTCTCATTTCAGTAAATGCTGCATGTCCAGGAGTATCTATAAATGTAATTTTTTTACCATTTCTTTCTACTTGATAAGCACCTATTGCTTGAGTAATTCCACCAGCTTCACCTTGAGCAACATGTGAATTACGAATATAATCAAGTAATGTTGTTTTACCATGATCAACATGACCCATAATAGTTACAACAGCAGGTCTAGGAAGTAAATCTTCTTCTTTTTCATTTATTACATATTCTTCAAAATTAGTAATATCAGTAGTTTCTTCTTTAACTAATTCTTTATTATATTCAAGTACTACTACACTAGCATCATCAAAAGAAATAGCTTGACTTGAAGATATCATAAGACCCATACCAATTAATTTCTTAACTACATCAGATGCACTAACACCAATCGCAGTAGCAAGGTCAGATACACTCATACCTTCTTTATATAAAACTACATTACTAAGAACTTCTTCTTTATTACTTTGTAATTTAGATTTATTTTTATAAATATTTTTCTTCTTTTGAGATAAATCATCATTACTTTGTTTATTAGAATCTTTCTTCTTGATTTTTTCCTTAACCTTAACTTCTTCATCTAATTCTATGTTATATGCTAAAGCAGCTTCCTCAGCTCTATCCTCTAGCTCGAATTTACTAGCAAGTTCCTCTGTTAAATTGTTTTCTTTTTCACTAGTAAGTTCATTATCTAACATAATTATTGCTTCATCATCTAGAATATCTTTATCGTTATTATATTTAAAACCAAGTTCTTTAAGTTTACTAATAACAGTCTTAGTATCTACTCCTAATTCTAAAGCGTAATCTTCAATACTCATATTTATTTCCTCCTTTTCTTATTTTATATTTTACTAATTAATTCATCATAAATATTATCTTCTATTTTAACCTCTAAATGACGTTCAAGAGCTTTAGATGCACGAGCTTTTTCAATAACATCTTTATCTTTTTTAACGTAAGCTCCACGTCCATTAGTTTTTCCAGTCTCATCTACAAATACATTTCCTTCGTTGTCTCTAACTACACGAAGTAAATCTCTTTTTTCTAATTTTTCATGTGTTATTACACATGTTCTCATAGGGACTTTTTTAACTTTCATGTTTACCCTCCTTATGATTATTTATTTATTTCTGCATTAATATCTGCAAGTGTCTTAATATTAATTGTATATTTAGTAAGTTTACTAGCTAATTTAATATTAATTCCTTTCTTACCAATTGCTAAACTTAAATTTTCATCATCAGCTATTACTAATGCTTCTTTCTTTTTTTCATCAGTAATACTTACATTTAAATTTTTAGCTGGACTTAATGCATTAGCAATGAATTCTTCCATATTATCAGAATATGCTATTAAATCTACTTTTTCTCCACCAAGTTCATTAATTATATTAGCAATTCTTCTTCCTTTTTCACCAATACAACTTCCAATTGGATCTACTTTTGAATTAGTTGAAGCAACTGCAACTTTACTACGAACACCAGCTTCACGAGCAACTCCACGAAGTTCTAAAGTTCCATCACTAAATTCAGGAATTTCATGTTCAAATAATCTTTTAACAAATCCATAATTTTTTCTTGATGTTAAAATAAGTGGTCCTTTAGGTGTACTTTCTATTTTAGTAATATATACTTTTATAGAATCTCCCATAGTTAATTTTTCTCCAGGAATTAATTCAGTCTTTGGAAGTATCCCACGTGCTTTACCTAAATCAACATAATAATTCTTAGCATCTTCCATTGCAAGGAACCCTACCATTAATTCATCTTCCTTATCAGCAAAATCATCCATTATTTTTTCACGTTCAGCTTCACGAATCTTTTGAAGTACAACTTGTTTAGCAACAGAAATAGCTACTCTACCAAAGTTTTTAGGAGTAACTTCTTCAAGTATTTCATCTCCTACTTGATAATCACTATTTATTTCTTTTGCTTCACTAATAGTCATTTCATTTAAGTAATCATGACTAACTTTAACTTCTCCAGTTTCTGGATCGATGTCATCATCATCATCTTGATAATCATCAACTATAGTAGTAACTTTAAATACTTTAATTTCTCCAGTATTTCTATCTATAAGTACACGACTATTATAATCAGCCTTTTCATTTTTCTTATATGCAGTACTTAATGCTGTTTGCATAGCTTCAATAACTACATCTTCATCTATTCCTTTTTCTTTTACAATGAATTCTAATGCTTTTTTAAATTCCTTAGCACTTGCTAAAGCTGCATCTTCTTCTTTAATCTTTTTACTCATTTTCTTCTTCTCCTTTGCTTCCAACATCTAGTACATAATTTTCTAAATCTAAGTCTAGACTATCAATAATTGGATCAACTATTTTAGTAGCTTTAACACATAAATCAGTATCTACTGGGTCCCCATTAGGATTCTCAATAGTTACAAATAATGTTTCTTCACCATCTTCTTTTCCAAAATGAACTCCTACTAAAGTAATATTTTCTTTTTCAAGTGGTTCTTTTACTGCTTCATAAATCTTTTCTTCCATAAGACCTCCTTATATTCAATTTAAAGAGTGGGTTTTAGGCCCACTCTTCGTTGTCAAATGTATTATAACATATTAAACTATATGTATCAAGAACTTTTTTATGATTAGTTAGTTTTCAAAGTAAAGTATCCAGGACTACTAGTTCCTCCATCTATTCTAGCATATGTTTTATTAACATTAGATTTATTATATTTGGTACCATTACCGCCAATCAAATTAGAAGCACCATAAAACATATCTGTACTACTAGTAACATTATCAGTAATAAACTTATTGCTTGCATATATAGTTACTAAGTTTTTATTATTATAAAACATAACTTCCATATTAGTCACATTACTCGTATCAAAACTACTTAAATCCAGTGCTTTTGCCTGACTTTCATAAAACATATATCTCATATTTGTTACTTTATTTGTATTGAAGTTACTTAAATTTAATGAAGTTGCTTGACTCTTCGCAAACATACTCCACATTTGTATTACTTTTGAGGTATCTAGTCCTTCTAAGTTAATACTAGTAGCATTAGAATGATAGAATAAACCACTCATATCAATTACATTTGAAGTATCAAGATTACTTAAATCTAAAGTACTTGCCTGAGAATAGCCAAACATACCAGACATACTTATAACATTAGAAGTATTTAATCTAGATAAATCTATATTTCTAGCTTGACTTAATGCAAACATTCCTCCCATGTATATAACAGGCACATCATTAATATATGTACATACACCTTTAACACTAACATCTTCAGTAGATAATGGATTTGTTAAGGCAACTCCCCAACCAGGTTCATCCATATTTTTCCAATTAATAGTAAGTGTTGATTCATTAGCATCACTTTTTTCCTGCATATATCTATACGTATATATTCCATTTACATACTCAGCACCTTGCGTTAACTCTCCGTCAAAAGTACAATTAACAACTTCAGGAGCATTCTCCACACCTAAAACTCCACCAAATTTCTTTCCTTGATTATAATTCTGATCAGCATCTATATCTTTAAAAGTAATAGTTAAATCATATTTATGTATTATATTTGGTTCAATAGAAATACTTCTTTTAATCTTTAAACTATTAATTGGAGTACTTACTATATTTTCACAAGTTCCATCTACTTCTTCAGTTGCGCCATTAATTCTAGTACAAGTTCCTTCAATTAACATTTCATTATTTGTTATTTCATTTGTTAGTTCTTGCCATATGATATTATATTTTGCTTCTAAGGAACCAGTATTTTTAACAGTTATTGTTTTAGTTATTGTATTTCCTGGTTTCATATTTTGTATATTTATCTCTGGCCCATCGATATATGTAAGTTGTAATGTACCAGTTTCTACTACTTGATCTTTTACATCTTTATTAGTAATTGCAATACTAAAATATGCATAAGAAAAACCTATACTGGCAAGAAATATAAATGCTAAAGTTATTCCAAATATTATTTTTTTATCCTTCATATTATCACCTATTTTATTATAATATGTACCCCCTTCCCGGTCAAGCAAAAAGATGATTGCATCGTGACTCAACAAAAAAGTTACATCTATTTTTTTAGAAGTAACTTATCTTTTACTTATTTTTAAGAGTATGCAACTGCATATACAAATTTACAATTTCCTGTTTTATCACAACAGAAATTATTAAATACTCCATTTATATCATATACACCATTTTTACTAGACCAAGCTGGATCATGTACTTCTATTTGACTTCCAGTACCACTAAGAGCAATATAATGCCCTGGTCTTAATAGAACAACTTTTTTACCTTGATTAAGAGCATTAACTAATCTCTTTGTTGCTTCTGTTTTACCAACACTATCTCTACCAAACAACACTTCAATTTTAACTCCGTAATGTGATGCGACTCTACTATCATAAAGTGCAACATCAGTTATCGCTCCTCCATAATTATTAATAGATATACCATTTCCATAAACATAATCATGAACACTATAAGGAGTTATAGTAGGATCTCTTTTAATTCCACTTAATACCATCGCAAGAGAAGTATATCCACACCCAGCATTGCATAAATTTGTTCCTTGATAACTCTTATTTCCCCATCTCTCATCACACTGTGTATACGTTGGAAAACTAGTTCCATCCCCTAAAGGAGCACCACTACTAGAAGTTCCACCCGCACCAGCAGTCTTCTCTTGTTCATTTCTTTCTTTTATCTCCTCATCAATAGCTTTACGCATAGCTTCAAGTCTTTCTTTATATTTTTTCTTTAAATCACGATCTTTTATTTTAGCTACAACAGTTACAGCACTATAATAACCATTATAATTTAAATTTTCTTCAGACCTAGCAAGTAAGGTTTCAACTTGATTTATATAAGCTTGATTTATATTTTCAGGTGTTGCATTCTTAAGACAACTTAAATAACTATTTCCATCATTAGAAGATAATCTTGCTAAAACATTAACAAAAGTTGGTATTAAAAATATAACTACAGCTGCTATACAGTTATTAACAAGTTGTTTTTTAGCTTTTGCAAGTAAATCTTCATCACCTACTTTAATTGTTTTTAAAAGTGTAACCATACCAATAACCATTAATAATATTGGAACAGCTATCTTTATAATCAAAATTGCTATATTAACAATTCTAAAGACTGATAACACATCTCCGTCATCACATAAACTAAGTATATTCATTTTATATTCACCACTCTAAACAAATTATAACAAAATAATAGTAATTTTAAAATAAATTTCCTTGAAATTATATATATATTTTGTTAGTATAAATAATCAAAGAGGTAGCTTATGAGCAATTATGAATTATATGAAAGTACTAGTAAAAATACTAAAGAATATTTAGATATGGTTTTTTCATTATTAAGATATTTTGATGAAAATGAAACAAATATTAAAGATAATGATATATTACCTATTTCATTTTTCTTAGCCGGTCTTAAAACTGATGATTTTTTAAAACAAACATTTAATAGTTTTGGAATCAATTTTGATAAATGTTTTGATGTATTAAGAAATAAAAGCATTTCTTTTGAAGAAAGAAGTGCTTTAGAAACATCTGAATTCACAACATATAAATTAGAAGACATTTATAGAACTATTTTAGATGAATTAAAAAATGATTATTATTTAGAAAATAAAGATATAAAATACGAAGATATTGAACCATATCAATTATTTGATTATATGATGACTTTCTATTATAAAAGTATATGTACTTTAATAAAAAAATCAAATGGTATTGAAGACTTTATGGATAGTAATGAATTTTTCGAATATACAACATATAGAGAAGATAAATTTGCTGAGTTTGCTAAAAAATATGGAATTGATATTTATGAACAAGCACACACCGAATCAATAAGAGAATATCATACAGAAAACTTTAATATTATTTTTGATGATGGTAAATTATATTTATTCTCAAATACAGGTAATAAAATTACTATCCCTACTCTAAATGGAGAAAATGCTAGCATTACTTTAGGAAGAAATACTGAAATAATAAAAATTAATGATAAATTAGTTACTAGAAGAAATTTTGATGAATTAATTGAAATGTTAAAAGATAAAAACAAAATTATAAAATTTACAACGTATGATATAGATAGAAGATGTGAAAACTCATTTACAGTTATAAAAGAAGATATGTTTGGAAGTGAAGAAATGGAAGATGTAACAAATAAAAAAATAGATATGAGTGAAACTCCTAACTTAGATAAATATGGTGAGGATTTAACAAGTATGTCATATTTAAAAGATCCATCAGTTGGTAGAAAACAAGAACTAGAACGTATAATGAAAATACTTTTATACCCTGAAAGAGATAAATCAGTTATAATTACTGGAGTTGCAGGATGTGGTAAAACTGCTTTAGTAAAAGGTCTTGCTTATAGAATACAAAAAGGAGATGTACCTGCTCCATTAAAAGATTTGAAAATAATAAGTATAGATACAGCAACTATGGTAGCTGGAACTAAATACGTTGGAACTCTTGAAGAAAAAATGAAAAAGATATTAGATGAAGCTAGTAATGATAAAAATATAATTATATTCATAGATGAAATTCATCAAGCAATATCTGGTGGGAGAGCCGAAGGAAATGATAACACAGTTGCTGAAATACTAAAACCTTACTTAGATTATGGAAAAGTGAGAGTTATAGGAGCAACTACTGAAGAAGAATACGCAGAACACGTTGAAAGTAATACAGCATTTAAAACAAGATTTAAAAAAGTAGCAATTAAAGAGCCAGACTACAACACTACATATCAAGTACTAGATGATTTAATTGAAGCATATAACAAAATTAGTTATTCTAAATTAAATGTAAGTTCTGAAGAAAGACATATGATTATAGATTGGTTGATCAATTCAACAAAACCAACATTTAGAGATTATAAAGATAGAGCCAGTAATCCAAGACTAGTACTTGATATATTAAAAGAAGCATACGCTATCGCAGCATTCAATGAAAGTGAAGATGTTTCGGTTGACCATTTAATTGAAGCATTAAAAAATGAAGATAGACTTTATGAAAGTTCAAGAGAAAGACAAGTACAAATATTAAGAAGTCTAAAACCTAGACCAAGAAGTGAATGCAAAATTTTAGAATTCAAACCAAGAGCTAATAAATAGCTCTTTTTTATTGAATAGTAAATCTATATATGATAAAATTAATTACGAAAAGGTGTTTGTATGAAAGAAAGAATTATAATGAGTATAGATTTAAAAAGTTTCTTTGCTTCCTGTGAATGTGTTAATAGAGGTTTAGACCCATTCTCTACCCCTCTTGTTGTCGCAGATACTTCACGAGGTAATGGTGCCATGACACTAGCCGTAACTCCCTACTTAAGAAATAAAGGCGTAAACTCTAGAAGCAGAGTCTTTGAACTTCCAAAAAATATTAAAATAATGTTTGTTAAACCAAGAATGAAATTATATGAAACATATAGTGAGAAAGTAAGAGAAATATTTAAAAGTTTTATAAGTGAAGAAGATATACACATCTACTCTATCGATGAAGTATTCATGGATGTAACAGATTATTTAAAATATTATAAAATGACTGATATAGAACTTGCTAAAACAATAATGAAAACAATAAAAGATAAAACAGGGCTTACTTCTACTTGCGGTATTGGACCAAATATTTTCTTATCTAAAGTTGCAATGGATGTAGAAGCAAAACACAATAAAGAATTTATTGCTAAATGGACATTTAATGATATAGAAACAAAACTATGGAACTTAGAACCACTAAGTACTGTTTGGGGAATCGGAAAAAACACAGAAAAGAAACTAAATAACCTTGGAATCAAAAAAGTAAAAGATATAAATAATTATACAAGAGACTTTTATATAAGACGTTTTGGAAATGTCGCAGGTAACGATATATGGTGTAAAGCAAATGGAATAGACTTTACAACCATCAAAGATTTAAATGAAAGAACAAGAGATAAATCCATAAGTATGAGTCAAATACTTTATAGAGATTACAGTAAAGAAGAAGCAATACTAATCGTAAAAGAAATGAATGATATGCTTAGTAAGAAATTAAGAAGAATGAATAAAACAACAAAATTAGTATATCTTGGAATAAACTATTCAAGAGATTTATGTAAAAGATTTAAAGAAACAATTTTATTAAATGAAAGTGAAGACATACCAGAAAGAATATACGAAGTACTAGAATATATTTATTACAAGAATATAGAGAATCTCCCTATTAGAAAAGTTACAATTGCATACTCAAAATTATCTGATAAAAAATGTACACAATTAAGTCTATTTGAAAATAACATAATTGAAAATGATGAATATCACAAGGCAATAGATAAAATAAATGAAAGATTTGGTAATACTTCGTTATTAAGAGCATCATCACTATTAAAAAATTCTACAATAAAAAAAAGAGAAAAATTTAAAAATATAATTTAAATTCTTCTATTTTTTACATTATCTCTATAATATGGCATTAGCCCTATTTTATTTTTAGAAAACATTGGTAATTGAGCAAATACATAGTCATCCCATA
Source organism: uncultured Clostridium sp. (assembly GCA_902492325.1). GTDB lineage: Bacteria > Bacillota_I > Bacilli_A > RF39 > UBA660 > CAG-1000. The sequence goes on along the minus strand of CABULC010000001.1, from coordinate 52,863 downwards.
AATTAGCATTTATTAAATATACTTTAGTATTAGAAATAACAAAGTTCCATTCTACTTCTAAAGCTTCATCAAATTCTAAAGCACAAGCAGAAGCAACTTTCTTTATCTCATCAAATAAAGGGATTTCAAGTCCAACAAGTTTAACTTTACTAATTGGGTGTTCACTATAAACTTCATCTTCACCAGATACAAGTTTATGTTTTATAATTCCAGTTTTAATGTCAACAATGCCAGTTACATGTTTTACTGAATTAACATCATACTTATCTTCTTCAGTTATACCAAACTTAACATACGAAGAAACTATATCAACTTTATTACCGCAAAGTAACGTAACAACACTAACAGTATTCATATTATAAGGATTAATACTTTCAAATATTTTATTCTGTTTAACACTAACTTCAACAATATTTAATCCACTTTTTTTAGCTTTATCCAATAAAAATGCAGGACTTCTAAAATTCTTAACATTTAATGTAAGAGTTCCAGCTTCACCCTTTAAATTATTACTTCTACATACAAGTTCCTTTTTCTTTAAAGCAAGTTCTTCAAACTCTTTAAAACTCATTTCTTTTATATTATAAAACTCTCTATTCAATGATTCTTTAAATTTAATATAAAACTTCTCTCTACTTTTTAATATAGCTAAATGTTTTTTATCACATAAATGCTTTTCTAGATTTTGATGTCTACACTCACTCATATAAGTATCTCTTTTATAACCAGGTATCAAGTAAAATTCAAATATTCTATATTCATCATAATTAACACCATATCTAATATATGACCACCACATATCAAAAAATAAGATTATTCTACTCTTACTACTCTTCTTTCTAATTAATCTAATACTACGATTAATTCCTTTAATGTGCTTTTTTAAATAATCAAAAAACTTTTTTAAATTCTTTTTCATATCTATCCCACCTGTTTACATTTTTATTATATATTTTTTTTATAAAAATGGCAATAACCTTGCTTGACTACGTATAACTATTACATTATAATAATAACTAATTTATTTTGGAGGCAACACAAAAATGGAAAGAGAAGTACTAGTTTTTATATATAAAAGAAAAAGAATAAAAGCAGACAATGAAACAGAAAGTTATACATATGAACCTTCAGAAATTCTACATGGAACTGAATTTAATCAAGATGGAAATAGAATCTTCATAGATGATGATCAAAAGTTTAACTACCCTTTTATAGAAGATGTATTTAATCTTGATGAAAAGTTTGTTTATGCTTTCCCTGTATATTTAGATGAACTATCAGAAGGAAAAAAAGAAAAGCTTACAGAACAAGTAAGACATGAAGCAGAAGATTTTGATAAATATCTTTTATTTCAAATATACAGTATTGGCGAAGACTCATTAGAAACTTTAGCTTCAATGGATGGACTTGAAACTCAAATGAGTGTAAATACAGACGATTATGATGGATTCGAAGAAATGAGAAGTACAGAATTCTCAAGTAAAATAAAAGAATTAAAAAATGAAATTCAAGCAAGTGAAACAGAAACTAAAAAAGCAAAAGTAGATAACTTTCCACAAATCATAACACCTAAAATTATATATGCTGATGAATTATACGAATCAGTAAGTAAAACAGTTATATGTCAAGATGAACAAGTAAGACAAATAGCTACATCTGTTGCCAAGAATCAAAGATTACAAGATACAAGTTTAAAATCAAATATGCTTGTATGTGGCCCTACTGGTGTTGGAAAAACAGAAATATTTAGAACAATAAGTAAAAAAACAAATATTCCAATTACTATAGAAGATTCAACTGAATATACAGCCGCAAGTTACAAAGGAAAAGATGTAAGTGAAATGTTACTTCATCTTTATGAAAATGCTGGTAAAGACAAAGAAAAAGCACAAAGAGGAATAATAGTAGTAGATGAAATAGATAAAAAAATATCTAAAGGTGATCATGCAACATTCACATCAGCTGTAATACAATCATTATTAAAAATGATGGAAGGACACACTTACACATTAACATCACCTGAAGATAGAGAAACAATAACATTTGATACATCAAGACTAACATTTGCATTCTTAGGAGCATTCTCAGGTATAGAAGAATACTCCAGAACTAAAAGAGGCATCGGCTTTAATGCATCAAGTGGAGAACCACAAGATAACAAAGAAATATTTAATAATGAAACGCTTAAAAAATATGGTTTACTTCCAGAATTTGTAGGAAGAAATGATAACATAGTAGTAATGAACAGCCTAGATATTAATGAGTACATCAGAATAATTGAAGAATCAGATAAGAGTCAATTACTACTTTATAAAAGATTTTTTGATGGAATTGGTATAGATTTCAAATATGATGAAAGAACTATAGAAGAAATCGCTAAAGAAGCTAAAAAACTAGGAATTGGAGCAAGAGGAATTAAAAGAATCGTAGAAAATGCTTTAGCAGTCGCTAACTACTATGCACTATCTAAAGGTCAACATAAAGAATTAATAATAAGTCCAGAAACAATACATGATAACAAACAATATATTTTAAAATAAAAGTTCACTTATAGAAACAATATTATATCCCTTACTTTTAATATAATTAATAGTAGAAGATAATTCACTCATATTAAATTCATTTTCCTTAATAAAGATAATAGAACCTTTATTAAGGATTTTTTTAATGTTTAAAAGTAAATTCTTATCAATATAATTAATAACATTTATAGAATTTAATTTTTTACTTTTACAAACATTAATTATATCTTCTTCTTTATTAGTACAATAAAATTCATCATGTAATATTTTAATATAATTGTTCAATTCTTCACGAGTTTTTCCTTTAAATAAAATATTATTATGATTACTAATAGATTCTATATATTTATTAAGTGTTTCATAATTAAAAAGTAAATTTACTGTTACTTCCTTATTTTCAGCAATCTTTAACATCTTAGAAAAGTATTTACCATTATTTACATCAATAATTAAACTTACATTATTGTTATGATTATTACCAGCTACTATGTATTTATCATAATTATTATTAATAGATAAAATACATTCATCTTTGTTATATTCTATTAATTTTTCATTAAATCCAATACCTTTCATATTAGAATAACTTTTATTTTTATTAACACTAATGCCACTTAGTCCAAGTATTACACCATCTTCAGTAATAGAACCTTCTATACACTTTGAATCATGTTTAAGAGCATAATCATTTATAGAAGCCATAATCACATTATTTTGTTCAGATATTTTAGTAACTTTATCAGTATAATAAAAACTAAATACAACAAAACCAATAATCAAAAAATATTTAAAATAATTTTTCATACTAATTATATTTTCATAAAAAAAGATTTATTCATCATAAATCTCTATTTATAAGAGTTAAAGCTCTAGTAGTTTGTACACTATCTATCCATTCTTCTTTAGGAAGAGATTTCTTACTAGTAAGTATACGTACTCTATCTTTATTTTGTAAAATATAATCATCTGTTACTTTCTTATCATTAACAAATGCCGCTACTAGTTTACTTGCATTCTTAGGATCAACCATATAAGCAAAATCAACTGGAGTAGAACCAACAGGTAATTGTAAAACTACTCCATCAGTTGTATACACATAAACGCTACCACCCAATAGTTCTTTTTTTACTTGTTCAACAAATCTTCTATTGTCTGTATATTGCTCATCTAACTCAACTAATGCTTTAAAAAATTGACATTTATTTTCAACAACTTCTTGCATTACTTCACTAGCATTTTCCCTATTCAAATCCCAATATGCAGCTATACCATAACTATCTATTTTATCCATTTCATGTGTTCTTATTTGTGCTTGAACAAGCATATCATTAGGTCCAAAAACAGTAGTATGCAAGCATTGATACATATTAGTTTTAGGATTACAAATATAATCTTTAAACTTACTATTAATAGGCTTATATAAGCTATGAATATATCCAAGAGATAAATAACAAGATACTACTTCATCAACCATAACTTTAAGTGCAAGTAAATCATGTATATTTTTAATTTCTTGTCCTTCACATTTTCTTCTATAAATACCATAAATATTTCTTATTCTAATTTTAATTTCATTTGGTACATTCTTATCATTAAGTAAAGCACTTATATTAAAAAGCATTTCTTTTAAGAATCCTTCACTTTGCATAAGTAATAAATCAGTTTCTTCTTTAGTTTTCTTATATTCTTGAGGTTTTAAATAGCGGAGTGATAAATCCTCTAATTCAGTTTTAATTTGATAAGCACCAATGTTATATGATAAAGGAACAAATATTTCCATAGTTTCAATCGAAATATCTTTTTGTTTATTTTCTTTTTTATAACCAAGGGTTCTCATATTATGAAGTCTATCAGCTAACTTTATAAGTATAACTCTAACATCATTAGTTAAACTAGTTATTATTTTTCTAGTATTAGCATAATTTCTATCTTGTTTATTTGTATATTTCATTTTAGATAACTTAGTTACACCATCAACTAATAATGCAACATTTTCACCAAATTCTCTTATTATATCCTCTTTTTCTAACTCAGTATCTTCAAGAGTATCATGAAGTAATGCGGCACATATGGTTTCTTTATCAGCTTTCATTTCAGATAATATGTATGCTACTGTTAACGGGTGAGTTATATATTCTTCTCCACTCTCACGCATTTGTCCACTATGAGAATCTTTCGCATATTGATAAGCTTTTAATACATCAGGAATCATAGTTGCATCATAAGAACTAATAGATTTAATAAGTTCTTCAATAGTAGCACTTTTCATAACTTCACCTCCATAAATAAAAAATGACAACCAAAATCAGTCATCATTTTATAGTTTGCAGCATAAAGAAGCGTTGTTAGAAATAATTCTAACATTACATTTAACAATTAAATTATTAAACATAAAATACTTCTCCATAAAATACCTCAATAATAAATTTAATAATCATATTAAAGGTTTTTTATTTAAAAGTCAACACTTTAAAGAAAAAAATTATAAATTATATTTCTTTTTAAGAGCCATAGCATTTTCTTCTATAGTTGGTGCTATAATTTCAGAACTTAAATAATCTTCAAATGATATTCCAAGATTCTCTATACTTCCTTCAATTCCAGCTTCTTTTCTACTAGATATGAAGTTATAAAATTCTTTCATATAGTTTTTATAATCTCCAGCGCACAAAGTATGCATATGAAGTGTTGTGTAATATCCAAGTCCATATAATAAAGTATCTCTAAATTCTATCTTTGTTCCACTACTTAGAACTACATTTCCTTCTAAATCTATATCATTAAACTTCTCGTCACTTTCATCTTCAAGTACAGAAAATATTGAACCATATGCTTCACTAATTTTAAGAAGTAAATCATTAGTTAATATATCAGCCCCGTCTTGATCAATACGTTCTTTTTTTAAATAATTTATGAAATTAAATTCAAAAAAAGCAGAAGGCACTTCTAAAAACACATCATCATAATAAGTCATTCTTTTCTTTTGAGGGAAAACAAACATTTCTCTATCTACTGCATGTCCAAGTTCATGAGCAAGTGTATTCATGGTTAAGGAATTAAATCTATTATCATTATTAAATATATAACCTGAGCCAGTATGCATAGTGCCAACGTACATTCCAGTATACTCTTTAGTTTTATATCCCATCATTATTCTACCTTCATCAACATATTTTTTAGCAAGTCTATAATACTTATCACCATAAGTTGCATAATAAGAAAGCAAAATATCAATAAAATCTTTCTCACTATATTTTCTTAACTTAGAAAAGAAAGGAGCATCACAATATTCTACATCATCTAATTTTTTACAATAATTTTCAAAAAGTTCGAAAAAGATTTCTAAATATTCATCTAATATACCGCAATACCTATAACAGGCTTTTACAACATCTTTATTAAGCATACGAGATATTTCTTCCGGATTATCAAATATATTCTCTTCAGGAAATTTAAACCCTGTAAGATCACAAAAAACATTATTAAGAATAACAAATTTAGGATAATCAATCCTTATCATATCTTTCTTAGGATTACCCATATAATAATTTCTTAATTGCTTTAATTCTCTGCAAAGTCTATCCCTATTTATTTCCATAATTTCCCCCTAATAATAATTTATATTAACATACTTATAATTTTAAATCTATAACAAAAGAAAAAAAGTAAGTTTAACTTACTTCTTAATAGGTATTAATTTTTCTTTACCACCCATATATGGTCTTAATGCAACTGGAATATTAACACTTCCATCTTCATTATAATTATTTTCAAGTAATGCTATTAACATTCTAGGTGGAGCAATAACTGTATTATTAAGAGTATGAGCAAATTCTTTTTCACCATTCTCTTTTTTATATCTTATTTGAAGTCTACGTGCTTGAGCGTCAGTTAAGTTAGAACAAGAACATACTTCAAAGTATTTTTGTTGTCTTGGACTCCATGCTTCAATATCACATGATCTATATTTTAAATCAGCTAAATCTCCAGAACAACATACTAATTTTCTAACAGGTATATCAAGTGTTCTAAATAATTCTACTGAATAATTCCACATCTTATCATACCATTTTTCACTATCTTCTGGCTTACATACAACTATCATTTCTTGTTTTTCAAATTGATGTATTCTATATACTCCTCTTTCTTCAATTCCATGAGCTCCTACTTCTTTTCTAAAACATGGAGAATATGAAGTCATAGTAATAGGAAGTTCACTTTCTTTTAAGATTTGACCTTGGAATTTAGCAATCATAGAGTGTTCACTTGTACCAATAAGATATAAGTCTTCACCTTCTATTTTATACATCATATTTTCTTTTTCTGCAAATGACATAACTCCATCAACAGCAGCGCTATGAATCATATAAGGAGGAATACAATAAGTAAATCCTTTATCTATCATAAAATCACGTGCATAAGCAAGAACTGCAGAATGTAGTCTAGCAATATCACCCATTAAATAATAGAATCCATTGCCACTTACTCTACCAGCAGCATCTTTATCAAGTCCATTAAATGTAGCCATAATATCAGAATGATATGGAATTTCATACTTAGGAACAACAGGTTCTCCAAATCTTTTTTCTTCAACATTCTTACTATCATCTTCACCAATTGGTACATCAGGAGCAATAATATTAGGAATAGCCATCATATCAGTTCTAATTAATGTTTCAAGCTCAGCTTCACGTTCTTCTAACTTTTCTATTTCATGACTCATTTCATTTACTTTAGATTTTATTTCATTAGCTTCATCTATCTTCTTATCACGCATAAGTTCACCAATAGATGCACTTAATTTATTCTTTTCACTTCTAAGTAAATCACCTTTTGACTTACATTCTCTATATTCAATATCATAATTATAGACTTCATCTACTAACGATAGTTTTTGATCCTGAAATTTCTTTTTAATATTTTCTTTTACTAATTCTTTATTTTCTCTAATTAGTTTAATATCTATCATAGTAACACCTCTTCTTATTTAATATAATACCATTATTTAATTAAAATAAAAAGAGAAAAATAATTAATTTTTCTCTAAAAAATATGTAACACTTATTTTATCTTCAGCATTAAATTTTTTAATATTAATTTCATATCTACTTCCCTTACTAATGATATAACTTTCATTTAATGCGTCATTATAAGATTTAATTATTTCTTTAGTCGTTCCATTCGAAGTAACTTCTATAACTAAATTCTTTGTTTTATCTATATTTCTAGAAATAGCTAGCACACCTTTAATAGTTCTCTTAGATTTTTCATTAATCTTTTTAGCAATATTTTCAAATACACTAGATAAGTCAGCAGTAGTAGCATTAAAGTAATAAGGTCCACCACTAAATAGTGCATCGGTTGAGTTAGTAGCTAGTTTTTCTAAAACAGAAACACTATTTATAAATCCAATAGTATAAATTTCAGCTATCTTTTTAATTTCTGCTTCTTCAGTAGCGTAGTTAGTAGTTGAATCAGGATATCCATCACTCAAAAATACCAAATAATTTTTATTCAATGGATTATCATTCTTCAAAGATTTTAAATGAGTTAATGAGGCAGCTAATGCTTTATTATAAGGGGTGCTTCCACTTGAAGTAATAGCATTTATATAATCAGTTACCAATGTAAGCGTACTTGCTCCAGTGTTCTCAAAACATTTACTGTCTTTATTCATTACAACAACGCAAAGTCTATTATTTGTATTAGAATTCTCACCAATCATAATATCAGCGAAATTAATTGCAGCTTTCTTTGCAGTATTCATATATGATGTTCCCATACTTCCAGAGTCATCTAATGAAATAACTACATTAGAACCAGTTTCAGCAACCTCATTATATTGAACAACCTTTTCAATATTCATAGAATTCTTAGTGCCTGGATCTGCTTCTAATCCATCCATTACATATAATAATTGATTATTAATAATTTCTCCTGCATTTCCAATAATAACAACATTAAATTCTAAAGTCATTTCTTGACCAGGAGCAATTGTAACAGTATACCCATAATCACTTAAAACAGCCTTCGCAGCAGCTTTAGCTTCAGCTAAAGTCATTGTTTTTCCACCAATTATTAATTTAAAATCATCACTACTATCATCTTTTAATTTAACTAATTTATTAATGGCACTTATAAGTGCCACTTCACGAATATTAATAACAGAATCTCTAACTCCATTATTTTTAAGACCTATAGAATAAGTGATAACATCACCATACTCAACAGCTGTATCCTTAACTCCAGTACCATTTCTTTTTATTTGTGGACTATTATATTCAACATCTACGTAAAATTCAGGTTTAACAAATACCCAAGGATCTTTATAACTTCCTTGACCAGCAACTTCAGTTTGATGAATAACATACTCAGTTGGTCTTACCCCACTCGACACACTAGTTCTATCTAAAAGAGATGCTTTTCCGTCATTAATACTATATATTTTAGAACCACTTAATGTCATAGTCCAATAAGGTCTAACTGTCTTTAAATAAGATTTACCATCTACTTCAGATATTTTATACTCATCTAAATTAATAAGTCCTCCTCTATCAAAACCACTAACTTCAGAGAAAGTCAAACCATTATATCCATATTTTTTCTTAGTATTAAAATCTATATACCATCTATAATTCTTAAATTGAGTTATATAAGTGTTACTTGACCACTTTGCATCATCAAAGCTAACTTTAGTATTTGCTAAAACAGTTAATGGAAAAAGTAAACATAATAATAAAGATAATTTAACTAATCTTTTCAACTTTATCACCTACACTCATCTATTCTGTAACAATTATAGCATAATTTTATTAATAATCAAATAAAAAAGAGGTTACCCTCTTTTAAAAAATTACCATCCTGTGCAAGTACCAAATATAATAGCTAAAAGGATGAATAATATTAAAATAATGAAGAATATATTGCAACCTTGATTACAATAACCCATGCCTTTCACCTCCTTATACTAGATAAAAGCACCTAATATGATTACTAACAATATAAATAATACTAAAGCAAATGCTGCTCCTGAAATTCCATTTCCCCTATTGCATCCACATCCGCATCCTGTATTCATAAAACATTCCTCCTTTTTTATCTTTACACTCTTATAGTATGTTATTTAGCGGTTTTTGTGTATGATAATTACTTGTATTTTATATGAGTTTTTGCTATCATAATAAGAGTTAGGAGGATATTGAGAAAATATGAAGAAAAAAATATTTTTTGTTCTTGCATGTGTATTTTTACTTGCTGGTTGTAACAACGTAAAACTAACTAATGGTGAAAACGCAGTAGTAACATTTACTGAAGGAGGAATAAGTTCTGATGAACTATATAATAGTTTAAAAGAATCATATGGTGCTGAAAGATTAATGAATTTAATAGATAGTAAACTATTAAATGAAAAATATGAAACTTCAACTGAAGAAAAAAGTTATATTAATCAAACAGTTAAAAATACAAAAGAAGCCGCAAAAAAAGTTAATGCAGACTTCGATTTATATTTAACTTACTACTATGGTTTAAAAAATGAATCAGAATTTAGAGATTACCTATCATTAAATTATAAGAGAAGTTTATGGACAAAAGAATATGCTGAAGAAACAGTTACTGAAAAGCAAATCAAAGAATACTATGAAACAGAAGTTGTAGGAGACATTGATGCTAGTCATATTCTTATTACAGTAGATACAAAAGATGGAGCTACTGAAGAAGAAAAGAAAGCAGCTGAACAAAAAGCATATGATAAAGCTAAAGAAGTTATTGAAAAACTTAAAAAAGGAGAAGACTTCTCTAAGTTAGCTAAAGAATATTCTAAAGATTCAACTACAGCATCTAAAGGCGGTTCACTTGGAAAAATTAATACAGGTGATTATGCAGATGAAGTATTCGAAGCATTAAAGAATTTAAAAGATGGTAGTTACTCTACTTCACCAGTTAAATCAAGTTATGGATATCACATTGTATATAGAACTTCTCAAGATAAAAAAGCTGAATTAAATGATGTTCTAACTAAAGAAATCAAAACAACTATTGGTAAAGAAATAGCTAATGAAACTGGTTTCTCAGTAAAAGCATTAAAAGCATTAAGAGAAAAAAACAATATGAAATTTGAAGATACAGATCTTGAAAAACAATTTGAAAAATTAATACTTCAATATGAAAATCAAGCAAAGTCTTCATCAAGTAACTAATTAAACCAAAACATTGTAAATTACAATGTTTTTTTAATGCACTTAAGTAACTATATGATACAATTAAAAAGGTGATAACAATGAAGAAGAAAATAATAACTATTCTACTAATTTTAGTAACAGCATCACTACTCTTTCTAATAATAGATTATTTATTCGTTACTAAAATTAATATAAGTGATATGACAATAAAAGTTAAAACAAATTATAATTTTAAAGAATTGCATGGAAAGCTTAGAAATAAAAATATAGAACTTGATATAAAAGAAAATGTTGATTTTAATAAACCAGGAAATTATGAACTACAACTTAAATCACATGAAAAACATGCAATAAATAAAACTAAAAAAATAAATGTACACGTTATTGATGATGATAAACCAATAATTACTTTAAATGGTGAAAAGAATCAAACTATAAATTATAAAACAAATTATATTGAAGAAGGATATAATGCTATAGATAATCTAGATGGATACATAACAAATAAAGTAGAAATAATAAATAATATTGATAATACTAAATTAGGAAAATATAAAATTATATATAAAGTTAAAGATTCTTCAAACAACGAAACACAAATAGAAAGAACTATAGAAGTAAAAGATATAGAAGCCCCAACAATAAAATTAAATAGAAATATAAATAGTTATGTATTATTAAATGGTAGTATTAATTTAAAAGATGTAAAAGCAATAGATAACTTAGATGGAGACATAACTGATAAAGTAGAAATAATTGGCGAAGTTAACACTAAAAAAGAAGGCCTATACAAAGTAACATATAAAGTTAAAGACTCTTCAAATAATGAAACATCGCTGGAAACAACAATAAATGTTCAAAAAAAGAATACAAAAGGCATTCCAGTACTGATGTATCACTGGTTCTTCGATGATACAAAAAATGAAGATATAACAAAAAAGCCAAATAATCACAATTATATTTCAAAAACAAACTTTGAAGAACAAATCAAATTCTTAGTTGATAATAATTACTATTTTCCAACCTGGGAAGAGTTAAATAACTATATAGACAAAAAAATAGACTTACCTGAAAAAAGTGTAATATTAACAGATGACGATGGAACTACATCATTCTATAATATAGCTTACCCTATTACACTAAAATATAAAGTACCGATAACATCATTTGTAATAACGAATAAAACTATATGGAAAAACTTTTTAAATAAAGATTACCTAGATATGCAATCACACACCGATTCTCTTCATAAAAGAAGCTGTACCAAAACAAAATGGGATGGCGCTGCTATGTGTAAAACATATAAAGAAATATATGACGATTTAGAAGTCTCTAAAGAAAAACTACAAGACAATCCTAAAATATTTGCTTATCCTTTCGGACACTATAGCGATGACTTTATAAAAGCATTAAAAGATTCAAAGTTTGAACTAGCATTTACAATTAATTCTGGAAGAGTAAAAAAAGGAGCTAATAAATATAAGCTCCCAAGAGTAAGAATAAGTAGATCAACTACTATAAAACAATACAAAAATTATCTAAAATGAGCTAAGCTCATTTTTTATTGTCTATAAGTTCTCATATAATTATTAACAACATGTTTACTTCCTTCAGCAATAGTTTTCAAATTAAAATAAGATATTAATTCTTCTTCACTAGCATATCCAAACATCTCAAAAAAACTTGAAATCTTCTTTTTAAATTTCTTTTTATCATTTCTATATAAATCAACAAAATACATAGCTAAAACATTAGAAAGAACAAGTCTAGCAGAATATACATTTGCAATTTTTCCATCTTGTGTATATAAATCATCCCCATGAACAGTCATATCACTTAATTGTAATATCGTACTATATTGATAATCTGCTAAAGCTAAAAAACCATCTAATTTGTTATATTCTTCTCTAATAGCATTTTTATAATACTTAGTATTTCTTAAATAATCAAAAAATATATATTCTAAAAATACTGAATAGGCTTCAAAAAAGATAGAACCATGTTTATTAACTAATCCCCTAGTAGAAGTAGTACCATTCATTAAAAAAGCATGTCCTAACTCATGAGGTAAAACAGAAGCAGTACTAAGTTTATTATTCCATCTAGCAAGAACAAATGATTCATTCATACTAGTTAAATGTATATTTAAACCTATCGCATCCTTACTATCAGCATAACTTTTAGGATTAAGTTCTATCCTCTCACTACTCTTTAAGAATTGATATAATTCAAATAAATCTTTATCATATGTTCTTAAAAATGATTCAACAAGCTTTATATATTCAATGTCATTCATTTTAGTATCTCTAATTATTCTCCATGGAAGTCTAAATCCTAATGAATAACAATATAATGAATTATATATCTTAGAAACATTCCTATTAAAAAATTCTATTAATTCATTATTTTTATCTAAAACACTTTCATCAAAGTTTTTTTCAGATGTTGAAATTATATATTTAGAACCTGAAACATAATTAATTAATACTTTTAAAGAACGTATATCACGAGAAAGTTCTATTCTTCTATTAACATCTGTCGTAGAAACTAGTAATGATTCTAACTTTTTTAATCTTTTATTTAATTCTAAGACATTAAAATGCATAAAACTTTCCCTCCTGTAATAATCGATATTATAACATTTGAATAAAAAAATGTAAAATAAAAAGAACTAATATAATTAGTTCTTAGTACTTCTATATAATTTATAAATCGAAAATACTCCAGCTATAACTATAAAAAGTATTATTATAATTCTTAATGCTCCACTATTATTATTTGTATTATCACTTGAAACAAACTTATTAACATTTTCATAGATAGTAAATATGTTTACAATATCCTTATTTTTAAGTTCAAGTAGAACAATAACTCCAGAGCCATCATAACTTGATCGATAAGCATATTTTCTAGTATTCTTTTCTATTTGACTACCTACATATACATAGTTATAAACTCTATTTTTTCTAGTGTCATCATAATCAGGATAAAATAGACTACTAAATAATGTAAATGTCTTCCCTTCACAATTAATAACAGCATAAGGTTCTATATCATTGTGACTTTCAAATTTTAAATCCTCATACTTAATAAACCATTTATTATCTCTAGTATAAACACCTTTAGTATTTTTTTCATTAGTTTTAGTAGTAGCTTCATTTACAAATTTTGTAATATCTATTTCTTGATTTTTATGAGTTAAAGTACTTAAATACTCATTAAGCACTTTTACATCATTTGAACTAAAATCACTTTTTTTATAATTAGAACTTCTATAAAATGAAATTACTGTATCAGATACGTTCTTATAATACTCATTATTCTTTTTTATACCACATCCTGTAAGTAAAGACATGATTATTAATATTATCAAAAATTTCTTCATATTATCCTCCTGCCTTTATCTCTTTACCACTTGTAAGTCCATATAATCTTTCAGTTCTAGCAGTTGAAAAACCACCACTATAATTATCATCAGCATAGATTGTCATATGTAAGTGAGGTGCCCAACCTGCATTTCCACAAGAACCTCCTTGAGCATTTCCAGTAAATCCAACTAACTCACCTTTTTTAACTTTTCTATTACAATTTCCATAACTACATCTATATCTTATTCCACTCATATGTGTTAAAAAGAATCTGTTTCCTTTTTGTCCTTCAAAAGTTATATAATCATCTGTCTTAATAGAAACAGTATATGCAGTTTCAGTTCCACTTTTATTTGAAGTATGACCCCATTCAGAATACTCAAGTTGTCCATCAACAGGAGAATAAACTGGCGTGCCAAAAGAAGCCATTATATCTATACCAGTATGTTCATAAACAGTACCATATTTACCACTAACAGGAGTAGTCGGAATTATAAGTTTGCCACCATGATAAGTAGTATATCCAGTTAATTGTGTTGGAACTGAACTAGCATTTTTAGGCCATGCCCCTAAAGGTTTACCTGTTGCTTCATCCTTTGGAAAAGTAAAATTAGAAACATTTATAATACTTGTCCAACAATTAAGTGCTGAACTAGGATCAGGTTCAGAACTATTACATACATTTTTATTACAAGCAGAACTACCATTAGAAGAAGAAGACCCAGGTATAGTTAAATTACCAGAACCAGTAACATCACCAGTAGTTTTATCTTTATCATTTTCTGCTTCCATCTTTGCTTTTATATCTTCATATAAAACAGCTAACCTATTACTATAATCTTCCTTTAAAGTTTTATCTTTAATTTTAGTAAGAGCATTAACAGCAGCATAATAATCATTATATGTTTTAGTTTCCTCAGCCTTAGCAAGTAATGTATCCATAGTTGATACATACGCAGCAGTTATACCATCAGGCGTCGCAGAAGTTAAACAATCTTTATATCCATTTTCTACACCATTAGTTCTAACAATAACATTAACAAGAGTTGGTATTAAAAATATAATAACTGCTGCAATACAATTATTAATAAGTTGTTTTTTAGCTTTCGCAAGTAAGTCTTCATTTCCAACCTTTATAGTTTTCATAAGAGTTACCATACCAATAACAATAAGTAATATTGGTACAGCTATTTTAATTATCAAAATAGCCATATTTACTATTCTAAAAACAGATAACACATCCCCGTTTTGACAAATACCTAGTATATTCACTTCACTTCACCTATCTTCTCTTAAAGTATAACAAAAAAATAATACATTTAAAAGCATTATTTAAAATTACTATTTATTTCATCATAACTATAACCTTTTCTAAGTAATGAAGAAATTATCTTGTTTTTATCCCCTTTAAACTTTCTATTTGCTTTATCAAAATCCTTACTTAAAGCATCACTAGAATACTCAATATTTGAAAGTAATTCATCAATCATATATTTGTCATATCCCATATTATATAAATCATTTTTCATCTTGGTTATAAACATATAATAACTTTTACTCTTCATAATAGACTTCTTTTTATTAATTAATTTCGAAAGTTTACTTTTCCATACATAATCTTCTATTTTAGATAAATATGAATCTATAATATCTTCATCTATTTCAAGTTCAATCAAAGATTTTCTAATTTTAAAAGGTCCATCATTACTAAGAAGTATTTTATCATTAATATAAGCTTCAGTATATCTATTATCATCAAGTAAATTTAATTTATCAAGTCTCTCTAATGCATAATCTATACACTTTGTACTAAACTCTTTTTTCTTTAGATATTCTACTATTTCTTTTCTATTACGAAGTTTAATTTCAATATAATTAAGTGCCATATTATAAGCATCATAATAACTATTCTCATCTATTAATTTATCAATACTCTCTAAACTTATATCTTTCTTTAATAATAAATCATATTTTAAAATAATATCTTCATAAAGAGTTAATTCAGTAGTATCTAAGAATATCTTATATTTATTTTTACCAACTTTTTTAAATTTATTAATACGCATATACTTTCACCAAACCCATTTTACCACAAAAAAATAGTTTCAGTATAGAAACTATTTAATATTTACTATTCATTACTATAGTTAGTGAAATATCTTTGAATTAGTACAACTGGAGTTCCTTTATCTCCACTTCCACTTGTTAAATCACATAAACTACCTAATAAATCTGTATAACGTCTTGGTGTAGTACCTTGTGTAGCCATCGAACCTTTAAGCTTAGAATCTTTTGTTCTAATTTCTTCTATCATAGCTTGTTTTAGTTCCTCACCCTTTAAATCTTTAAATTTATTTTCACTAAAGTATTTGAGTTTTATTTCATTTGGACTTCCTTCTAATCCACTTGTATAAGCAGGACTTACTACTGGATCTGCTAGTTCCCAAATCTTACCAACAGGATCTTTAAATGCTCCATCCCCATAAACCATAACTTCAACTGTTTTACCAGTTTTCTCTTTGATTAATTCTTGTACTTTATTTACTAAAATATTTCCAGTTCTAGGGAATAGTTTAACTCTTTCTTCAGTAGAACGATTACTTCCTAAAAGTCCATATGGTGAATATCCACTACCATCAACACTTTCATTTAATATATCACAAAGTGTAAGAACTTTAGCATCTACTCCATCTTTTTCTATTCTAGCTTTAGTTTCATTTCTAGTATGAATATCACAAGCAATAACATCATTAGTATATCTTAAAATATCTTCAGGTTGATTTGAGAATACCATTTCAAATTCACAACCTTCTTTTAATACTAAATCACGATATACTTCATACATATTAACACCAGTAAATATATGTTTAAAATGACTAAATCTTTCTTTATATTCATTTTCAGTAATTAAATCAACTGATGGATTAACTCTATATTTAATTAAGTCCTCTCTTAATAGAATATCATTTCCTACTTCATCTGAAGGATAACTAGATAATAAAGTTATCTTTTTAGTACTTCTAGCAAATGCACTTAATAATACAGCAAATCTATTTCTACTTAAAATTGGAAAAACAAGTCCTAAATGTTCACTATTATTAAATTTCTTTTTAACATCAGCTGCTATTTGATCTAATGTAGCAAAGTTTCCTTCACTGATACCTACTACAGCTTCAGTAATACCAATTACATCTTTATCTTCAAGTTCAAAGTTTTCACTCTTACTTGCATTAAGAACAGAATCGACTACTACTTTTGCTAGATCATCGCCCTCTTTTATGATAGGTGTTCTAATTCCTCTAACAACTGTTCCTACATCTCTCATAAATCACTCTCCTACTATATAATATCATAATTTTTAATAATTAATATTTAAATTACATTTTATTTACAAAATAAAAAGCACATACGTGCTATTTAACAAATTTATATTTACCTATAATTGGTAAGTTTTGTGATTTAGATTTATAAGTTCTACATATTCCAACGACACTTAACACTATAGACATACAATATAATACATAAGATATAAAGCTAACCCATCCTGGTGTTACCTCACTCATTAAATAAGTCTTAGTAAATAAAGCATATAGGATTTTAGAAACAATAAATGTAAAAGCCCAAAATAATGTTACATTTATACCCTGATTAATATGAAATGCCATATATTTAGATTTAGTATCCATTTTCATAAAATATTTAAAATATAAAACAACTAAAGGAATATAACAAAGTATAGCATATATCTTATATTCATTTACTTCATCACTTCCAAAATATTTAGTATAATCTTTAGTATTTATAAGTTTATCAACTGCATCTATTGTTTTATCACTAAAATCATTTTGTGGTTCAGTCGTAGCAGTATCATCACTTAATATTCCTTTCTCACTAGTATCATTAGAAAATTCAACCATTTCAATACTAGAAGTTTCACTTTCTTTATTAGTATTATTTACTTGATTATCTTGATTATTTTCCATAATTACCATCCATTCTAACTAAATTATAACATAGTTTTTAAATTAATAAAAAGATTTATTTCATGTTTCTTGTAAATACAACATAAGTGATATAGAATATTATTTAAAGAAAGCGTGATTTTATGAACTCATTAAAATTCAATGATAAATTTGATAGTATTATAGAAGAACCAATAAGCTACTGGAAAACACAAGATGATATTCCACAAAATATAAAAGATTTTATTAATAAGACATCTGATTCTATACCATTTTATGATGAAAAAGATAATACATATTATTGTCCTTTACATATGGAAAAACTCACAAAAGAACATAAATGTCAAAAATGTCATAAGACATTTACAAAAAATGATAAAATAAAAAGATTAAATGATTATATATACTATTATGTATTTGATATTAGTAACGATGATATATTGCTCTATTTATTATGTGAAGATATAAATTATTTAAATCCTATGTCATTCTACCCTTTTAAACAAAGTAAAATAAGTATTAAAACTATTTATCAAATCTTACCAACAAAAATTATAAATATAACAGAAAATAAACATATTACATACAAAGAACTAGAAGAAACAATTACTAGATTCAGAGAAACAACTAAAGAAATAAATGATAAAGACTTTGATTTACTAGATGAATATGAATTTAATACATTTGAACATCAATATTTATATATAGATAACCTAGATGATTTAAAAAATACTAAATTATATAAATATAGTAATATATGGACTTTAAAAGAATATTTTAAAAATCATTATTTTAATTTATCAAGTATAACATTCTATCCAGTGTATTATAAAGAATTCGAATATTTAGTAAAATTAAATCTATATGAGTTAGCCATCCATAGTAGTTCTGACATTAAATATAGTGGTAGTTTTAAAAATACATTTGGCATACCCAAAAAATATTATGAATTTATGAAAGATATAAATATAGATTACCTAGAATTAGAAGCATTAAAACTATATCCAACAACTAATTTAACTATGTTAAACTTTATAAAAAATAATCTAAGTCTAATAGAATTGATATTAAAGTATACTAACTTAGACAAAGTATTAAATTATCTAAAAGAGCAAAAATTAACTTTAAATAACTTACATGAATATTGTGACTACATAAGATGCTCTGAAGAAATGAAACTAAATTTAAAAGACCACTCTATTCTATTTCCGAAAGATTTTATTAAAAGCCATGATAAAATTACAAACGATATGGTAATATCAAAAGATCCACTTACTAATAAACGTATTAAAAATTTATCAAATATTCTTTCTATAAATAAATATGAAGATGATAAATACATAATATTTCCTGCAAACAGCATAAATAGTCTTATAGATGAAAGCTCACAACAATCTAACTGTGTAAGAACATATTGCGATATGGTAAGTAACAATGAATGTCAAATATACTTTATGAGATATAAAAATAATATTAATAAATCATTTATCACTATTGAAGTTAGAAACAACAAAGTCGTTCAAGCAAAAACAAGATACAACGAAGAAGTGCCAGAAGAAATTATGAATATTATTATCAAATGGGAGAAAACGTTAACACCATTAATTAATGAATAATCTTGTAAATATATTTAAGGTGATGTACACTATAGCAAAGGAGATTATTATGGAAGAAAATACTCATATTAAACAAAGCAAGGAATGGATAGAATTTAATAATTACTATATGAGTTATAACATATTTGACCAATTAGACTTTTTTAGATTAGAAGACATTCATACAAATATATTAAAATCTTTATTTATAAAAGATAATCCATATTCACTTGATACTTACCCACTAAAAAAACTTCTAGAATTACTAATAGTTAAAGATAACACTAAAGTAGCAATAAACATTGAAGAATTAAATAATTGCAAAATAGAAAATATAAATGTTCATTCTCAAGTAGTTCTAAATAAAAACAACAAGTTAGATTTACTAATAGAATTTACCATTAACAATAAAAATTATAGTATTATATTAGAAAACAAGCTTCTATCTACTGAACATGATAATCAATGTCAAAGATACTATAACTATTATAAAGAAGAAAGCAAAGATATTAACTATATATTTGTATTCTTATCACTAGAAAAAGAACCAAGCTTTAAAGAAAATGACAAATATATATGTATTAATTATCAAGAACTAATTGATTATGTAATCGAGCCATGCAGTTATAAATGCAATAATAAAAAAGAAAATATTATTAGTTTAGATTCTTATCTATCTAGTTTCAGTAAACTATTTAATTTCATTGGATTGTCTAACGAAGATATTATTATACCAATTACAAAACTAGGAAAAGAGCTAACACATAGTTTAAAACAAAAATATGGTAATTTCTTAATAGATGCTCTTAAAACTAATAATGAATTCTATAAAGAAAACAAAAATATATTACTCATTTATTATTATAATTTATATAAGATTTCAGATAATAATGAAACAAAAAATCTAATCAAAAAAGAAATTCTAAAAATTAAATGTACTTTTAATGGTATAAATTGTAGTTTTAAACAATGCAGTTTAAAAATAATAGAATATCTATTTAACAAAAAAATTATAAAAAATAATAATGACTTAATTAAATTGAATAATTGTTTACTTAATAAGAATTATTTAATTGCTACTAAGAATATTGAAGGTATCAAGCATAAAGAGTGTTATACAAATAATGCTAAAACTATTGGGAAAATACTTCTAAATAATAATGAATTATATTATTATAATGGTAACGTTAACTATGATGAACTTAAATATTTTGTAATAAACATAAACAAAGAATTTAACAATATTTTAGATGATATTGTAGAAATATATTAATGGAGGAAGAAATGAAAAATAAAGAATATAAATTTAATAATTTTAAAACTACTAAAGGAAACAATTTAGCATTCACTATATCAAAAGAAGTTGCAAAACAACCAGGAAAAAAATATTCATCATTATTTATTAGTGGTAACAATTTAGAAAGAACTCACCTATTAAATGCAATAGCAAACGAATTAGAAGAAACTAATCATAAAGTTAGCTATGACATTAATAATATAAAAGATAATACTGAAGTATTAATAATAGATAACATTGAAAATCTTTCAAGCGAAGAAAAAGATAAATTAACAAAAATAATTAAATCTTTTATAGATAATAACAAACAAATAGTTTTAGGAAGTATTACAACACTAGATGAATTAAATATAACTGAAGAGTTAAAAGAAACTATTCTTTGGGGAATATCAGTAAATATAGAAAATGATACAAATGAGGCTAATAATGAAAAAATATCTGATTATAATTGGTTAAACAATAAGGAGAAATAATGAATAAGAATTTTTTTGAAATAAAAGATGATTTTAAAAATATTAAAAATCTAGTCGGAAAATATGTTATTTATAATTTATTCATTGATGATAAATATTACTCTACTTTTCGTGGTAAATTATTAGCTTTCAAAGATAACACTTTATATGTAGATGTATTTAATGATGGTATGAAAGAAACAGAAACTATGCATGAAGTACCTTACAAAGAAGAAATACCAACAACTAAATTAAAAAGTATTGAAGAATTTAAAAACTATTATAATAAAGAATTTGATAATACTTTTATTAATAAAGAATGCAAAATCACAAATAAAAATAATGAATCAATAACAGGAATTATCATAGACTATCAGTTAGGAAACATAATGATTAATATTAATGATAATCCTAATTATGAATATCCATTATATTTTGTTAAAGATATTGAAATTATCAAATAAATATTTGAGATTTATCATTTATTATGTTATACTTTATGAGGATGCAAGTATAACTAACGCAAGTGTGGCGGAACTGGTAGACGCAGCAGACTCAAAATCTGCCGGTAGTAATACCTTGAGGGTTCGATTCCCTTCTCTTGCACCAAATATAATCTATAAACTTCCCTTAATAAGGGGTTTTTTTATATCAGTTTTAACAAAACATAAACTAAGGAGAATTATTATGAAAGAAATATTTAAAAGTGCAGTACACCTAATATTAATAAAAGATAATAAAATATTATTACAAAAAAGAAAAGGATCAAAATTATGGCCAGGATACTATGCCTTACCTGCTGGTCATATAGATGAAGGAGAAAATCAATACGAAGCCCTAGTCAGAGAAACAAAAGAAGAATTAAATATTGAAATTAATCCAAAGGACATTACAAAAGGTTATGTAGTATTAAGAAGAAACTTCTTTGAAATAGATGGTAAAAAGCTAGAACCATATATAGATTATTATTTTGAAATATCAAAGTATAAAGGTACTCTAGTAATAGCTGAACCAAATAAATGCGATGAACTAATATGGGCTAGTATCGATAACTTACCAGAACCATTTATCAACTATGAAGGAGAATTTCTAAATAATAAAAATATATCAACATATGATTGTAAAACAGATGGAGCATACATAAAGAATTAATACACCAGCAATCTCAAAGATTGCTTTTTTATTTAATTAATTGTAAAATAACCACAAGAGAGGTCAATATGGGATTATTTAATAAAATTCAATTTTTCATTTATGAACTAAAAGATAAAAGAAGATATAAAAAATTTAAAAATTGTAGTATACCCTATCCCTTTTATGACAAAAAAAGAAATGTTTTTGAATGGATAAGATACTCTAATGTAATCAATCAATATGAAACAACTAATAATCTAATTGATGCACTTGGAAGCATTGGTAATATCGAAATGATTTATCATTACAAAGCAAACTTTTATAATTATGAAAAGAAAAAATATGAGAATATTATAAGTCACTGCCATAGCTTCGATGAATTAATTAATGAACTTTATAGATATCCAGAATCATTTGAAATACCAAGTGAATACTTAAATGAATATAGTAATCAAGAATTAAATTATATTAAAAGTATTAAAAAATATTTCAAACTAATAAATCTTAAAGATGAAAAATATAGTAAAGAGCTAGAAGAACTTGATAATAAATGGGAAGCTCTTCGAGATAAAAAGCATAAATCATTAAAAGAAATAATATTTTTACATAATACTTATTCAAAAGAATGGGATAAACTTTCAGAAAAAGAAAAACTGGAAAGATGTAACAATAAAAAAGCTTTAGAATTTTATAATTATCATCAAATTTGGGCTAAAACTGATAAAGTAGCAAATGCTATAATAAATGGTGAAAAAGATTATAAAATATATATAAAGCACCCCTTCTCTTCATCAAAACTAAACGAAAAATTTTTAGTAGTAAATACTAACTATGAATATCTTGGAATAGTAAAAGTTATTAAAGAAGATATTATAAAGTTTAAAGATTTAAAAGAAAATATGGTTGATTATAAATTAGCTGGATTCAAAAATTTTAATGAATATAAAGATAGTATGTTCAAAGACTTTAAAGAAGAATGTGAGGCTTATGATGAAAAATTCACAAAAGAGTCACTAATTAGTTATGTAAAACTAGAAGTAGTAGAAAAATTTGACACATAAAAAAAGTAGATACACTCTACTTTTTTAATTACTTATATATTTTATATACTAAATTAAACCATTAACATCTAAATACTTATTTCTAAATCTTTCTTTATCACTGGCTAAAGCCGTAATATCTTCTAAGAATTTTTTATACTCTAAATCTTCAAAATACATTTTTGTTGTTGCATAACCTTTTTTACCAAATTTATTTAATATATGTTCTCTTGATTCTTCTATTATCTTTTCAAGTGAATCATTTGGATTATGTTCTTTTCTATATAAATATGTCCTTCTAAGTGGCATTTCAACTAAAACATTTCTATCAGCTGAAGAAACAATTTTGCCATAAATACTTCTTGGTTCTCCTTCCATACTTGCTCTATGGTCATACACTGCTTCTGACATTATTTTAATCTCATCTTCAGTAAAAAATCTTTTAAGATTATCATCTCCCATCAATATTTCAGCAGAAACCTTTTCATGATTTTTAGCATCTATATGATGCCCTATATCATGATAAGCAACAATAGTATAAACCATATCATAATTTATATCAGGTACAGTACTTGCAAACTTAAAACTTCTATCAATTACATATTTAATATGATTTATCCCATGGCCATAATCATTTTTGTCATATTCTTTAAATATAACACTCTCTATATACTTTTTTAACTCAGAATTTATATTCATATTTTCACCCAATAGTATATTATCACAATTTAAAAAAATATACTATTGAAAAATTATCTAAAAACATTATAATAATTTGTACAAAGGAGAAAAATATGAGTTTATCAAATAAACTAAAAGAAATAAAAGAAAAATACAAAAAGATATTAAATGATTTAAAAGAGGACACAAGTGAACGTCATAAAGTATATAGAGAATATGAATTTAAGGCTGATTTAGAAGACCATGACTTAGGAGATAAAGATGTATATAGATTACATTTTGTTGGATATTATTATAGTAAATTAACTGATGGTTATCATGTACACGATTATCCGCTAAGTACATTCAAGCTACCTGAAGGAATGACTCGAGAAGAAGGATTCAAAATATTATCATATTTAACTGACTTTATTGAAAAACGTGAAGATGTAGAAGAAGCATCTGCAGCATCAGTTATAACATTAGATAAAATACTAGATTTAGAAAGATTCGGTTTTAAAAAAGTTAAAGAAAAAGATGAATCAAAAATAGCTGATTTATTCACAGTTCAAGGAAGAATACTTCGATTTAAAAAAAGTAGATATTATAGCAAATATTACAATTGGTATACAGAACACATAACTAGAAACGAAATTGAAAAAATATACGAAGCACACAACATGAAATTTCAAGATATAGTATGGCAAGATAATCCTAAACAAAGAAATTTAAAACCTCTTAATTAATAATCTAAAATTGACTTTTTGTATCATTTGTGATATAATCTATAGCACATATGAGGGGTTTAAAATGGAATCTAAATTATTAAGATTAATATTTGATTATTCTAAAAATGGTAAATTAGTTGATAAAGCTTATTTAGAAAAACTTATAGATTTAGTCGTAAACTCTAAAGATATAAGTGAGTACGTACAAAATTCTGATATTGTAAGAAGCGGAACAAAAGAAACAATAGGTGGGATTTTATTAGCAGAATATCGTCCAAGTAGAAAATTAATAAAAATATATTCTGAAGCAATGGAAAGAATGTTAGAAGAACAAGATAGATATCAAGTACTTTTTAACGGTATAGAACAGATATTCTATAAAAATGTTTTAATAACACAAATAATATTACATGAATTAGAACACGCTAATCAAAGAAAAATAATCGAAAAGGAAAATACATTAGAATCAAAAGTTCTAAAAATTTCAGTAACTAATCTAGATACAAATTTCTTAAATAAACTATTAAGTCAAGGATTTACACTAGAACAATTAACCTATTATATTCAAAGAGAAAAACAATTAAGAGAAGAACATTACTTACTACTTCCAGATGAAAGATTAGCTGAAATAAAATCACACCAAGAAATAGTAAAAGCTTTAAAGCCAATTAAAGAATACACACCAAATTTAATAGAATTTGAACAAACAAACGTATTTGAAAATCTATTAAGAGGATATTTCTATAACTTAGGAGCTATCGCTTCACCTACTCTTGAATATGGCAAAATAAGTAGAAAATTTAATAGACTTAAAAAATTTCCATGGTATGATGAAAATGATCAAGAATGTTTAAGAAAAGCAAAAGAAAGTCTTTCATTAAAAGAAAGACTAAACTACGGTCTTCCAATAGATACAAATGAATTTGATGATTTATCTAATTCATTAGTACTAGCAAGAAAATATCAATGTTAAAGTTTTTGAAAAAAATCAAAAACTTTTTTATTTAATTGACAAAAGATAAGCAATCCATTAAAATAAAAAACTAATTAGGAGTATTTATGACAAAAGAAGAAAGTGTATTAAATTATTACATACTTTGTAATAAACTAAAAAATGTTATTAGAACCGGATGGAAAGATTGGAAAGTTGAAAGAGAAAGAATAGAAAGTATAGCTGAACATATATTTGGAGTTCAAATGCTAGCAATAGCCATGAAATCTGAATATGAATATGATATTGATATACAAAGAGTTGTATTTATGCTTGCAGTTCATGAGCTTGGCGAAACAGTTATTGGAGACTTAACTCAATTTCAAATATCAAAAAAAGAAAAGGAAAAAATAGAACGTGAAGCAGTTCATAACATCTTAAGAGGATTATTAGATGGAAAAATTATAGAAGAGTTATTCCTAGAATTTGATAAAAGAGAAACAAAAGAAGCAATGTTTGCATATCAATGTGATAAGTTAGAGTGTGACCTTCAATGTAAATTATATGATCAAGAACATTGCGTAGATTTAAATCATCAAGAAGGAAATAGCGTTACTGAAAATGAAAAAGTAAGTAAACTTTTACATTCAGGTGAATCTTGGTCATCAATGTGGTTAAAATTCGGGCAACAAACATATCCATATGATGAAAACTTTAGAGCCGTTTCAAACTATGCAATTAATAATCAAATTGAAAGTCAAACATTAAAATTAATACAAAAAAACAACTAAATTAATAGTTGCTTTTTATTGTTGAAATTTACTTATATCATCTACTCTTAAAGCAAAATAAGGCTTATCTTTATTAGATTCTTTTAAGAATAAAGCAAATGTATCATCAACATAAAAGTTTCTAATTTTTTTATCTGAAGCAGTTGCTTCAAATTTAACATCCATACCTGCTTCACTTTTAACTTTGCCACCCTTTTCATCCAAAGAAAATTTAATACTTTGAATAGCTTTTTCAATGGTATAAATTCCGTCAATTGTTTCAATTTCCTTATTCTCAAGTTCACTATATTCTCTTAGTACATTAAAGTCAATTTTAGGCATCATAAAGTTATCATCACTATTAAAACTTGTAGTTTGTTTATCTTTTATATTATTATAAATCTCTTCAAATGTCTCACCCTTAGGATTCTTAATAACAATTACTTCATCATTATTTTTAGTTATTAATTTAATTGCAAAATCATTCTCATTATTGTAATAATATACTTTTATTTGATTACGAATTAAATTGCTCTCTTTTATAATACCAAAATATTCAACATTCTTTATATCTTTAAATTTATCATTAAAAGTATCAAACTTCTTATTAAATTCAAACTCTCTATAAAGCATACTATATAAGAAATATCTATCTATTACATCTTCTCCACTATCAAGAGCATCACTACTCCAATCAAATTGATCAAGTATATCACTCTTTTGATTGAATTTTTCTTTTATAGCATTTTCTATCTTACTTTTAAGTTCAAGGTTCTTTCTTCCATATATTTTATAGTAATAACTATCACTTATATCATTCTTAGTGAAATCTTCTTTATTTAAGTTATCAAGCATATCTAATTTTTTATCAAATTTAATATTTTGTTTTACTATATCATTTTTAAAGTCATTCCATATTAATTGAAATGTTGGACACCAACTAGTATCTTTACTTATCTTATCGCTTAATGTTGGTACTACTTCTACCCCTTTTGTTTCCTTTAATTCTTTTTTATCATAAACACTTTTTACATTATCATATATTTTAAAACCAAGTATTTCTATTTCAGTGCCTATATCAAAACCATTATCAATTGTTCTATGTACTTTGCTTACTTTATAAAGTATACTTTTATATTCGATTGTTCCTCCATCTTTAAGTTGCAATTTCACAGGTATTAGCAAAACTATTAAAACTATACAAATAATAATTATTATTTTCTTTTTCATATATTCTCCTTATTATCATTATAAACTATATTATGTTTGCTAACAATAAATTATTTAATAATTAACTCTAGTATATTTCTAAATTCATTTATATCTACGTTAGAAGTTTCTATATCAAATTTAATTCCTTTATAACTAAATACTGTCATATAACTATTTTCATAACTATATATCTTAATATTTTCTCCATTAATAGTTGTATATTTTTCTCCATTATCATCAAAGAAATAATCTCTTAAAGGTTCACTATCCTTTGAAAATGCTATATTAATACTTTTATCTTCTATATAAGTACTAATTAAATAATTATTAAGTTTATTATATTTTCCATTATCATCTTTAATATAAAGTCCTTCAATATCATAACCTTTTAATTCATTAGAACTAACTAAGCGTTTATAAAAACTAAATTCTTTTTCTAAATTCTTTTCATCAATGTTTTTACTTACTGCATCTATCTTCCTAGTAGCCACTACATCTAAATCATTAATATTAAAACTCCCCTTATTATAATTATTAGAACTTTCAATTTTTATATCATTAGTTTTACTACCATTAAAAATGAATACACCAGTCATTAATACTAAAACACAGGCACACATTCCATATTTTAAATATTTCATATCAACACTTCTTTTATTAACTATATTATTTTTTATATCCTCTTTATTTATTTTTTCAGATATAATATTTTTTATTTGCTTATTTGACACACTAATCACCCACCTTTAATTTTAATTCTTTAAGTGTTCTATACAAATAATTTTTAACATTTGACAAAGGTATATTTAAACACTCAGATATTTCTTTTAAATTTATTCCTTCATAATAATATAGATATACTATTTTAGATATAACAACAGGTTTCTTTTTTAAATAATCCCATACCATATCAGTATCAAATTTAAGAAAACAGCTCTTCTCTAAATTATAATTAGATGGTATATTTTCATATGTTTCATCATCACTTCTAAAAAAATCTATTATTTTCTGTTTATAATTAAATCTATAATATTTATATATTTTATTCTTAGCTATACCAATTATATATTTCTTGTCTTCTATAACATCAATCTTCTTATATACTTCCATATATATATTTTGAAGTATATCTTTAACATCATCTATATTAGAACAATTACACACTACATAACGAGAAATATCTTTATATGTTTCATCATATAATTTATCAAATCTTTTAAGGCTTTTTTGATCGACCATTTTATTCACCTCAATAATATAGTTCCTAAAAAGTATTATTTAGTTTCAAATATTTTTATATTTTAAAAGATAGTGATTATCTTTCACTATCCATTCTCATCTTTCTAGAGTAACCTCTTTTACTCTCACTTATCAAGTAACTAGCATCTCTTTTAATACATTCGTCTATTCTTTCTTTAGTCCAAACTTTCTCTTCACTAAGTAAATATGTATCCCCTACTACATACATACCATTTAAAGGAACGCCATACTTATTTAATGATTCAGCAATAAAAGTAGACATTTCTTTTATTTCATTTTCTCTAACGAAGAAATCAAATCCTAAGTATTCAGGTCCACCACATCTAATATCAACAGGATCATTATAAACTGAATCTACTGATATTTTTCTACATTTAATTTTTTCCATATTACCCTCCATTGCGAAGTATTATAACATAAAAATAAAAAAGAATCTAATTTTCTTTATAATTAGATTCATATAAATCAGAGTTTTCATCATCTTCTTGCTCTTTAAATACTATTTCAGGTAAATCACTCTTAGAAGAAAGACCGAAATAATCTAAAAATTCATTAGTAGTTTTATATAAATTTGGTTTACCAATGGAGTCATCCTTACCACATATTTTTATAAAACCACGAGCAAGTAAACGTCTAACTATTTGAGCACTATTTACTCCTCTTATTTCATCTACTTTAAGTCTTGTTATTGGTTCATTATAAGCTATAACAGCAAGTACTTCTAAAGCAGCATTAGATAGTCCACTACTTTTAGTATCAGTAACTAACTTTTCATAATATTCTCTATGTTCTTCTTTAGTAGTAAGTTTAAATCTATTACCTAAATATGATATTCTAAGCCCTCTATCAGGTTTCTCATAGTCTTTTTTAAGTTCCATAAATATTTGTTTAATTTCTTCGTTGTCAACATCAAGAATATCTTTAATCTCATCTACTGTGACACCTTCATCACCTACTATAAATAATACTCCTTCTAATATTGCTTTTTTGTTCACATCAATCAACTCTTTCTAAGTATATATCACTAAAATTATTATCTTGTTTAATATTAATCTCCCTATTTTTAGCCATTTCTAATACTGATAAGAAAGTAACTACTACATAAGGTTTACTAAAATCATCAAAAAGTTCTATAAAATTAAGCTTTTTATGAACTTTAAGAATATCTCTTATTTTAGCAACTCTTTCTTTAACTGACAACTCTTTTCTAGTAATTTTAGTATTTTTAGGTTTATTATATTCCTGTCTTTCAAGTAATTTTTGAAAAGCATCTAATAAATCAAATATACCAACACTACCATCATTCTCTAGTTTTTCACTTGAATATTGTTTTAAAGATTCAGGCGCTTTAGTATAATAGTTAGCTCTATTCTCTTCAAGACTTCTAAATACTTCAGTGCTTTCTTTATACTTCTTATATTCAATAAGTCTACGTTTTAATTCTTCTTCTGGATTTTCTTCCTCTTCTGTTTCTTCTTCATCTTTTTTATTTGGTAACAACTTTCTACTTTTCATTTCAATTAATTCAGCAGCCATTACCAAATATTCACTCGCTATATCTAAATTCATTTCAGTCATTTCTTGAATATAATTTAAATATTCTTTTGTAATCTCAGATATTTCAATATCAAATATTTCCATCTTAGATTTTTTTATAAGATGTAGAAGTAAATCAAGTGGACCTTCAAAATCCCCTATTAATAAATTATCCATTATTTACATTCCCATTTCTTTAGTTTTTCTTTTTTACTTATCATTGTTTTGGTTGCAGTCTTTTTATATAAAGGAATAAATCCATCTGGCAATTTAACCATACTAACACTATATGTTAATTTATTATCTTTATATTCTGTTTTAATGCCTGCTTCAGTCATTTTAGTATTTTCATTATCTAACTCTTCTTTATACTTTTTAACTTCATCAGTTTCTTCTACTGGCAAAGTATAATCTTTACTAATAGTATATGATACTAATAAATCATTTTCAAATGCATAAATATTTTCATAATTTAATTTAATACCATTTTTTTCAGTACTATATGAACACACAAGTTTATATTTTTTTGCAAGTTCTTCATCTGTATATTTTATTATTTTAGCATATTTAGAGTCTTCATATACATCAACATCTAATGATATCTTATATTGACTTACCTCATTAGCTTCAACCTTTTTTGGTATAGAAAATAACTCTTTATATGTTATTTCTTTATCATTATTGTATAAAACAATATAATAGCCTAAAGAAGATGTTTCATCTAATTTCTTATCAGATACAAAGCTTAATATTAGCTTATTTGTTTCACTTAAAGAGAAATTATAATATTTAATTCCACCTGTTTTCATATATGAATCAGGAGTTCCAAGCTTAATATATCCATCAATTAAATTATTACTAAGTTCTTCCTCCTTATTTTCTTTAATAGTAGGAGCAAAATTAGTATTAAAATATGCTAATATATCATCAATAAAATAAACACACCCAGCAATAATAAGTAATATAATAATTATTATAACATTACTTGATTTGCTTTTTTGAGTATTAATTACTGCTTGATCAGCTATTTCAGAAACATCTTTTGTTTCTTGAGTAGGAACAGCTACTGAAACATTATTTCCACTTATAGTTGGAACACCTTCCATTGCAATATTTGCATCTAACTTAACTTCCTCACGAATTCCATTATCGGCACTTACAGGTGTTTCAGTAACTATTGGAGCAACATTTGCATTTTCAGAGACTTGAGTCATTCCTTCAATTGTTCCAGAAATTGTAGTTTGTACTTTCTTAGAAGGTGCAGCTAAAGTGGTCTGTTGTACTTGAGCAGGTTGTGCAGATGTTTGCGTTACAGGTTGTAGAGTATTTTGAACTTGTGGTTGCACTGGAGTTGATGTAACTGTCTGTGGTTGAGTAACATTTTGAGTTGCTATAACTGGTGTACTTTGAGGTACCGCACTAGAAGCAACTTGTACATTACTTTGCACAGGAGCCACTTGAGATGGTGCCACATTACTAGCTACAGCATTTGTATTATTTCCTTGAACCGGTACATTATTAACACTTTGATTATTAGTTTCTGGATTCATCGATATCACCCTTATTCTTATTTCTAGAAAAATTATACCAAAAAAAATAAGAAATGTCATTCATTTAGAACTAATCTCTTATTTTAAATATCAATGTTACAACAAATGCGCAAATAATAGCAAAACTTATACCACCTGATGCATTTACAAGAACACCTTTAAATAATCCCATAAATCCATATTCAAGATATCCTTCACTCGCACCAGTAACAAGTAAATGTCCAAAATTCATAATTGGAATACTTGCTCCACCTTTAAAAATATTTAATAATTTATCATAAATACCAAATCCAGATAGAATAGAACCTACTATTACTAAAATAGTATTCATATGGCCCGGAGTAAATTTTGTCTTCTCTAACACATATTGGGAGACGGCACACACAAATCCACAAAATAGAAACGAGAGAATATATGTCAATCTAACACCTCCAAACTGACCGCATGACTCACACCTGGCATAGGTATACTTTGATTAGAACTTATAACTGAATGTAATGATCCAGTACCAACAACTAATATCTTTTTATATTTTTTCATCTCTAAAATATAATCAAACAAAGTTATAGGAAGACATAAAGGCCCACTTCCACCAGCATAAATATTTTCCTCACTATATATTATACTTCCAGAATCAACAACATTATTTAATTCAACTTTGTATTTCTTTTTATAATACATCTTCATAATCTTTGTTCCATAAACGCCTAAGTCACCAGTAAGAATTAAATCATAATATTTGTATCCTCTTCCAGTATTTTCTAAATGATTATGAATGACTTCAGCACAAGAAGGTGCCATAGCACTACCCATATCATTAGCATCCTTATGATTAGTTTGAGTTACATATCCAAAAGTACCACTTTCAAGTCTAATATTACTTTTTTCATTACTTAAAAGTACACTAATACTGCCACTCAACGTACATGTATTAACCATTTTACGAATAGCGCCATATTCAACTGGGAATCTAAATTGTTTTTCACTCACTAGATTATGTCCAGATACAGTAACTATAGCATTCATATTTTTATCATCAATTATATTTGCGCCAATAATAAGACCCTCTACAAAAGATGCACAAGCTGAATATATAGTACAACTAGGTATTTTAAATTTACTAGATGCTAAACTACTAGCAAGTACCTGATTTTGCAAGTCACTATTAATAAGTAAATTAATTTCTTTAGTAACTTTTTTACTTTTTAACATTAAACCTTTAATTGTTGTCTCTTGATATTTACTTTCTGCAAGTTCTATA
Organism: uncultured Clostridium sp.; assembly: GCA_902492325.1. Classification (GTDB taxonomy): domain Bacteria; phylum Bacillota_I; class Bacilli_A; order RF39; family UBA660; genus CAG-1000. The sequence goes on along the minus strand of CABULC010000001.1, from coordinate 19,405 downwards.
CTTTTTTCATTGAAATAATAGTCATCTATCACTTTATCTGAATTAGATACAACTATTGGTTTAAACTTAGTAGATGCAAGAAGAGAATACTTATTGTTAATATAAACATTATTAAAATAATATGTCACATTATCACACTCCTTACAAATCCAAATATTACTCCAAAAATAACACCATATAAAATAATACTTCCTGTAAGTTTAAATATAGATGAACCTATTCCCTTAATAAATCCTTCACTCTTAGCATCCATCGCACTACTTGTCATAGTATTAGCAAACCCAGTAGCCGGAACAATAAGTCCACACTTTGCTACACTAAGAACTTTATCAAACACACCTAATCCAGTAAGAAAAGAACCTATAAATATAAATGTTGAAAAAGTATAAAATGATGCATCGCTTAAGGATATATCAAATACTTTAAAATAAAATTCACTCATCATTTGAGCAATAACACCAACTATTCCACCACTTATAAAAGCAATCATTACATTTTTTAGTGTACTTTCTTTACCAATAACACTCTTAACTAACTTATCATATTCTTTATTATTCATTATGTCACCTACAAATATTGTTACCAAAAATAACTTTTAAATGCATAAATATTGTCAAAACAATAAAGTTATGTTAAAATTAACATTGTTATGGCTCATTGGTGAAATGGTTAACACATCGCCCTCTCAAGGCGACATTCATGGGTTCAAATCCCATATGAGTCACCAAGAAGAAACAATTGTTCCGAAAGGAACTTTTTATTTTATATTAAAATCAAACATTTGTTTACACACTTAAAACATAAAACTTTATAAATAGCTAAAAATGTTATATAATATACTTAGGTGATTAAATATGTGGAGATTTATTGTTATACTTGCATGTAAACTTGCAAACAAACTTAGTAAACTAACTGGTCATGAAGGAAGTGTTATAGGTGGTAATGTAGCACGTAAACTCGATAAAAAAATATTAAAGAAAATTCGCTTACCAAAGTACGTTATAGGCATCACTGGTTCAAGTGGTAAAAGTAGTTCAACTGAACTTACATATAACATACTAACTAAAAATGGATACAAAGTTGTATACAACAAAGAAGGAAGTAACACTATAAATGGTATAACTTCATTAATACTAAATAATTCATCTTTATTTGGAAAATTAAAAGCAGATGTATTATTAATGGAATTAGATGAACAATTTATGAAATATATTTTCGAATATATTACACCTACTCATTTAATGATTACTAATATTACACGTGACCAACCACCAAGAAACTCTCACCCTGAAAAAATATATAATGCAATTAAAAATGCAATACCTGCTGGAACTCACTTAATACTTAATGTAGATGATCCATTCGTAAATAGAATTAGAATTAATCATAAAGGTGAAGTTACAACATATGGTATGGCAGAAAATGACTATTCAAGAAAAAGTAATATAAATAATTTAGATGCAGCTTACTGCCCTATTTGCCATTCAAAATTAGAATACGATTTCTATCATTACGGACACATTGGTTCATATCATTGTCCTAAATACCACTTTAATCGTGGAAAACCAAATTACGAAGCAAAAGAAATAGATGTAGATAATAAACAAATTAAGATTAATGATAATATTGTTCATCTACCATCAAACTTCCTATATACAGTATACTTTGTAACTGGCTGTTATGCACTTGCCCGTGAACTTGGACTTAAAGATGAAGATATATTAAAAGTACTAAATGATGAAAATATCAAAACTAAAAGAATGGAAATTTATGACTTTGATAATAGAAAATGGCAAATGCTAGTAAGTAAAAATGAAAACAATTTAAGTTATAAACAATCTCTAGATTACATCTTACACCAAGATGGTGAAAAAACTATAATACTTGGCTTTGACTCTTCTAGTAGAAGATATAAAGAAAATGATATTTCATGGATATGGGATATAGATTTTGAGTCATTAAATGACCCTAGTATTAAAAATATTATTCTTATTGGAAAATTCTGTTATGACATGAAAGTTCGTATGGAATATGCAGGAATACAAAAAGATAAAATAATTTTAGTAGAAAACTTAGAAAATCTAAGTGAAACAATTAAAACCAAAACCACTGGTAAAATATTCTCAATGGTATGCTTCGATAAAGAAATACAACTTAAGAAAATTATAAAGGAGGAAAATAATGATTAACGTATTACATTTATATTATGACCTTCTAAACCTTTATGGAGAAAACGCAAATACAAGATGTATAAAAGAAGAACTAACAAGAAGTAATATCAAAGTAAAAGTAGATTTAAAAAGTATTAATGATAAAATAGACTTTGAAAAATATGATATTATCTATATTGGAAGTGGTTCAGAAGAAAGTTTAGAACTAGCTTTAGAAGATATATTAAAAAGAAAAGATGATTTTAAAAAATATATAGAATCAAATAAATATTTGATACTTACTGGTAACTCAATGGACCTATTTGGTAAATATATTAAAACCAAAGAAGCAAAACTAGATTCATTAGATATATTTGATTACTACACTGAATATATAACAGAAGCATCATTTAAAAATGCATCTTCTGATAGAATTGTTGGAGAAATAAAAGGAAAAACAAAACTAATAAAAGAAACAATTATAGGATTTCAAAATAGATGTGACTACATATATAATGTTAAAACTCCTCTACTTGAAGTAGATGAAAAATTCTCAAATGATGGAACAAACAATAAAGAAGGATTTACTTATAAAAATGTTTATGCTACGCACACAATTGGCCCATTACTAATAAGAAATCCATACTTAACTGATTATATACTTAAGAGTATTTGCAAAACTAAAAAACTAGATTATAAAATTGAAAAAACAACTTCAAAAGAAGCATATAAAAAGTACTTAGAAAACTTTAACTAAGTACTTTTTTATTTTAATAATCTTACATAATTTTCTCTATTCTCTTTATCAACACAACCGCTAGCATCTTTAAGTGTAATTACTTCTCTAGATACTATCTCAGATAATATTTTTCTATATTCTCTTAAGAATGTAAGAAAATCTCCATTTTTATATAAATCGTATAAATATTTGTTACTACTAACAACATCATCAAAATAACCATCAACCAAAAACATTTTAAGAGAATTTCCAATTTGTCTATTATTAGAAGCATATAATAAACTACTATCCATCTCACTAAAAGAATAATCATCAGTATCAACAATATATAACTTTTTACCTTTAGGATAATAAATCGTATTATATGGAAGATCATCAGTTAATATACCATTATTAGAAATAGTTTTAACATCAAGTAAAGTTTTAATAAATGCACTTTTTAATGAATCTAAATTAATACTTAAAGGATTAGTTCTATATAACGAACTACCTTTAGCAAGTTCTGAACTATATCCAATCACTCTATCTTTTAAATATATAACATCAATAGGAAATAAATACGTAGAGTTTTTAACACCTTTAAATCTTAAAAAATCAATATCTTTATATTCAAAATATTTATAATCACTATCATTTAATGCCATATCAAATATTTTAATAACTTTATTAGAAGTTTTCTCATAATATGTAGTTCCTTTAGAACCAAAACTAATAAATACACAATTTGATTTGATATGATGATTTAATTCTCTCACACTTTTAAATACCATATAATCCCCCAATTAATGGACATATTATACCATAAAATAAAAAGAATTGAAACTATTTCTTAATTCCAATTCTCTCTCCATACTTAACATTTGTTTCAATATTTTCTAAACTATTATCATATATATCTTCATCAATAGTTATTATATCTTTTTTAACAAGAACAACTATTGTAGAGCCACCAAATTCAAAGTAACCTTTTTCTTCACCTTTTTTAAATTTATATTCTTGATGATTATTAACAATCTTACCTATTCCCATCGCACCTACTTCAACTTGAATTACTTTATCAAAATTATTAGTATTTAATACTGTATATTCACGAGTATTAGTTTTATAAAAATTATAATGTTTTAGAGCTATAGGTTGCACTGTATGAAAAACACCATCTATATGTATATTTTTTCCTTTAGTGCCACTATCTATATAACAATATCTATGATAGTTATCAGTAGACAATCTAAATACTAAAGCATATCCACCTTTATACTCACTCATAATATTATTATCTACCAAAGTGTCTATTGAATAATAAGAATCTTTTATTTTTAAAGTTAAATCTTCATTTATTTCATAAACAGTAACTTTACTATCACAAGGTGAAATAAACACATTCTTATGAGCATTAATAGGTCTTTTAGATGCTACTACTTTTCTTATAAAAAAATCATTATAAGAAGTATATTTTTGTTTAGAACACTCATATATATTTATATCATTTTTACTTATAAATTTAGTAGCTCTTTTTAATGAATACTTACTATTCATATATTTAGCCATTAAATTACTAAATGTTTTACTTATAAAAGGTTTTAAAATTATTCTTCCAATAAAAGTATCATAAAAAAAATTAAGAGCTTTATTAGACTCTATAATTATATTTTTTTTACTATTTCTGTTTCTAACTATATATTTCATAGAAACTTACCAGCTAATATTAATAATATTTCAATAACACCAACAACGATAAAACCAATCATAACTTTAATACCAGGTTTTTTAATTTTGATTTTACTAATAAATAATATTGCTACTACAAATAATACAATTCCATATATTAATACAAAATATTTTCCTAAATATCTTCTAAATATATATAAGAATGGAAATATTAAAGCAGATGATGTTACTGGAAGTCCAGTATATTCTTTAACTGGAGTACTACTATTTCTAGTTATTTCAAGAACATTAAAATAAGCAAGTCTAATTAATGCAGCCAAAGGATAAATAATTATTAATGGAATTAAATAAGTACACTTAATTCCTAAAGAATATCCTATTATCGCTGGTAAAACACCAAAACATACTAAATCAGATAAACTATCTAATTGAATACCAAAATGTCTTTCTTCATTAGTTCTTTTTTTCTTAGTTCTTGCTACTCTTCCATCAAACATATCGCAAAGACCAGAAAACATTAAACACATTACTGCCCAAAAAGTATTTCCTGTTATTGCTAAAAATATACCAATCATACCAGAAGAAAATCCTAAGTATGTTAATATTACTGTATAATCGTAAAACCCTATCATAATACACCTCTATTAACATTATACAAATTTTTCACATAAAAATCAAACTATATAACAATTTTATACACTATTATGATATATTAAATACAAGGGTGAAAAAATGAAGAAAGATAGAAATTATGGTTTAGATATTTTAAGAGTAATAGCAATAATATCGGTATTATCAGTTCACTTTTTTCTGAATACAAAATATTATGATGTTTCAAAAAATGGTATTGGAATGAAAATGCAATATGTAATTAGAAATATATTTATGATATGTGTTCCATTATTTATATTATTAACAGGATATTTAAACAACAATAAAAAATATGATAAAAAGTTTTTCAAAGGATTATTAAATGTAATCATAATATGGTTATTTTATAGTATTGTAGAGTTTACAGTAAAAGCATATATAACTAATGATTTAGAAGAACTAACATTTAAAAATTTATTACTCGCAGTTACTTCTTTTAAAGCATGTCGCTATTCATGGTATATAGAAATGTACATTGGATTATATCTATTAAGTCCAATAATAAATAACGCTTATGATAATTTTGAATCAAAAGATAAAAAAATATTATTATTTATATCAATAATAATATTTATACTTCCAGGATTAATAAATGATTTGTTAAAAGACTATGTACACTTTCCAAATTGGTGGTATTCTGTTTATCCTCTTGGCTATTATATAACTGGAAAATACTTAAAAGATATGAAACCAAAATATAACAAATTACTACTAACTACCCTATTTATTTCTATACAAATTATAACATTTTTATTAATTAAAAAATCTAATATAGTATTTGAAAGTCTAACTGTATATTTAAGTTCAGTAATTGTATTCTTATTATTCTATGATGTAAATATAAAATCAAAATTTTTAAAAACAATTATCGTTACAATTTCAATAATGAGTTTAGATATATATCTAGCATCAAGTTTAGTTGATCATATAGTCTATACTATATTTAATTCAAAAATGGCACTTTATAACATACCACAATCAAGATGTATATTATTTGCTCCAATAGTATTAATTATTACATTTATATTATCTTCTCTTTATGCAAGTTTTAGAAGAGTATTAATAAATATTAGATAGAAAAAGATAATCAATTGATTATCTTTTATTGTACATCAACGTTATCATTAGTTATTATTTTAGTAACTAATCTAGTTTGATCATCATATACATTATATACTCCCATTACTCTCCACATAACACCAGCATAAGATAAGTAATTATTTGTTTCATCTCCTGAAATTAAACAAGCTTTAACTGGAGAAGTTTTATCAAGTTTATCATTTTTATATTTATATATACCATTAACTGTACCATCAGTATTAATATCACATCTACAATAATCATTAGCACCTGTACCATATTTTCCAGTAAACATACCACTTTCAAATCTAGCACATACTTGTTTAACAAGAGTACCAGCAGATATAACTGTCTCTTCTCCTCCATAGGTAGCAGTAACACCGGCTGCTTCCTTCTTTAGGATTACATAATTACGATTCATAGAAGCTTTATCAACAGGATTTACAACACAACCCTTAGAAGTTCTATAAGTTGATGAATCTGCCTTACATACAGTAGCATCAGCTTTAGAATCAGTACTAACATACCCCTTCTCTATAAGTTCTGAAACATATACTTTTACTTCAGTTCTACCATTAAATAAATCTGGATTATTAGTACCATATAATTCAGCAGCAGTAACTATTTCTTGGACTTTAGAGTTATAAACTCTCTTATTAATTCTCTTACTAATTGCTACAACACTAGGAACAGCTATCAAAACTATAATAGAAATAAGAGCTATAACAACTAATAATTCAGTTAAAGTAAAACCTTTTTTATTCATATTAAAAAACCTCTATTCTATATGTACATTATAATAGAATAAAGGTTTTTTTTCAACTACTTTTCAAAATAATTCTCTATTATTTCATAAACTCTTTCTTTACCAATTTTAGTAACACTAGAGAAATTAATTATCTCATCTCCAAGTGCTGGATTTAAAGATGATTTAATTAAATCATCTTGTTTAGCTCTTAAAGAACGATTTACTTTATCATATTTAGTAGCAACTATTGTTACAGGAAGATTATAATACTTTAAGAATTTATACATAAGTACATCATCTTCAGTAGGTTTATGTCTATAATCAATAAGTAAAAATACATGTTTCAAATATGGTCTTTGTTTTAAATATTCTTCTATCATTACACCAAATTTTTCGATTTGCTTTTTACTAGTAGCAGCATATCCATAACCAGGAACATCAACTATATAAAAGTCATCATTAACTTTATAAAAATTAAGTGTTGTTGTTTTACCAGGTTTTGAACTAGTTCTTGCTAAATTTTTTCTATTAACTATAGTATTAATAAAACTACTTTTACCAACATTACTTCTACCTAAACATAAGAATTCATTTTTCTTATCTTCAGGATATTGACTAATTCTAACAGCAATAATTGGTTCATCTACTTTAGTAATCTCCATATTAATTCTTCTCTCTTTCTGTATATTCTTTACATGCTTTTGATAAGTCTTTCATTAGGTTATCAACATCTTCTTTTGAGTCTGTTCTAACACCACTAGCATATTTATGTCCACCGCCATGATATTTAGCAGCTATTTCATTTATCACTGGTCCCCTACTTCTAATATTAACTCTATACATATTATTTTTAGCATCATGTGAAGAAAATGCCCACACTACTACTTCATTAATATTGTTAAAGTCATTAATCATATTAGATGCAGCAGATATATCTGAATTTAATGATTGTATAACATCATCTTCAAGTTCAATATATCCAAAACCATATTTATCAACTTTCATAGTAGAAGCTATATAACCCATAAGTCTAACTTCGCTTAAAGGTTTAGCATATACAAGTCTATATAACTTCTCTACATCAAGTTTATATTTTTTAATTAATTCACTAACAAGTTCAAATGTTTTATAATTAACATTAAATAAGAATCTATTAGAATCACTTACTATTCCAATGTATATTTTACCAGCAATACTTTCATTCATCTTTAACTTAGTATTATTGATAAGTTCTAATACAAGTTCAGATGCACTACTTGCATCTTCTCTAATTAATTCTATATCACTATACTTATCCACTAATGGATGATGATCTATTTTAATAACATGCTTAAATGATAAGAAATTATCTATATCAACGCGTTTATTATCTGGAGTATCAACTACTATTAATAAAGCATTTTCATAATCATAAGAATTTACTTTATCAACTTTACCAAAATATTTAAATCTTGAAACAGTTGTTCCTACAGCATAAACTTCCTTACTTGGAAATGTAAGAAGAATAGAATCTTTAAGTGACATTTGACTACCAAATGCATCAGGATCAGGTCCTATATGTCTAGCTATATAAATCTTCTTAAATTTCTTAATTTCATTATATATTGATTTATAAATATTATTCATTAATTACTTCTTTCTATTTTACTAGATTATAAGTATCTTTAATAATCATAATCTCTTCGTTAGTTGGAAGAACTCTAACTACAACACCAGAGTCATCAGTAGAAATAATTCCTTCTACTTCATCTTTGAATCCAGCAATTTTAGTGTTCTTTTCATCATCAATTTTGATTCCTAAAGCACCTAGTCTTCCTAAAATAGCTTTACGTGCTTCAATACCGTTTTCACCAACACCAGCAGTGAATACAATTGAATCTACTTTACCATCTAATTTAATATAATATTCAGCTATATATTTAGCAATACGATCATTATACATATCAAGTGCTAAAATAGCATTCTCATCTCCCTTAAGAGCAGCATCTTCAACATCTCTACAATCACTAAATCCACTAATACCAAGAAGACCACTCTTCTTATTTAAATCGTTAGTAATTTGTTCAATATCTTCTCCAGACTCTTTAGCTACATATTCAATAATTGAAGGGTCAATAGCTCCACTACGAGTACCCATCATTAATCCATCAAGTGGACTAATACCCATAGTAGTATCATAACATTTACCTTCTTTAATAACACTAATAGATGCTCCACTACCAATATGACAAATAATTAGATTAACATCATCCTTACCTAATTTTTCTTTCATTTTTAAAGTAATGTATTTGTGACTAGTTCCATGGAAACCATATTTACGTACACCATATTTTGTATACCATTCCATAGGTACTGGATACATATAATTTACTTTAGGCATAGTTTGATGGAAAGCAGTGTCATATACAGCAACCATTGGTACACCTGGAAGAGCTTTTTGCATAGCTTCAATTCCAGCTAAGTTTCCAGGATGATGAAGAGGTCCTAATTTAGTTAAAGACTTAATATCTTCAATAACTTCATCAGTAATTAAAACTGAATCATTATACTTTTCACCACCATGTAAAACTCTATGTCCTACACCTTTAATTTCTTCTAAACTTTCAACTGCTTTATATTTTAATAATTCTTCAATTAAAGCTTCAGCAGCCTCAGTATGATTCTTTAAGAATTTAGTTTCTTTATACTTTTTACCATTTACTTTAGTAGTCCAAAAGCTATCTTTTAAACCAATCTTTTCAAAATAACCGCTAATAAGTAACTTCTCTTCAGGCATTTCAACTAATTGAAATTTTAAAGAAGAACTACCAGCATTAACACATAATATCTTCATCTAATATTTCCTTCTTTCTTTGTATTAATATTATAACAAATAATACCTAAAAATGGAAATAAATTTAAATAAAATAAAAGACACTACAAATGTGTCTTAAGATTCAAGTTTCTTTACTTGCCTTTTATCATTATATTTTTCTATCCTATCATAGTCATAACTAAAATCATCTTCATATTCTTGATTTCTAGAATTCATTATTTTCATCTTATAAAGTAATTTATTTTTCTTACTAAAATAGTTATTTAAAAGCATACATTATATCCTCCAATAATATTATGTTACATTTACAAAAAATAATACTTATGATATAATTTTTGTGAAAGAAGGATGAAATTTATGGAAAAGAAAGAGCAAACTAAAAAATTAGTTATCAGAGGCGTAATCGTAGTATGTTCAGCTATAGTTTTATTTATTGCAATAGACTTACTAAATGTTTTAGCATTTAAAGGTAAACCTTTCATAATAATAAGTGAAACTAGTACTAAACAAAGTTCAATATTGTACGATATTTACGAATGCAATGGAGAAAGAATTTTTAAACTTAAAGGTACAAAATTTAATTGTCCAGTTGAAAACAAAAAAGTAATTACTATTACTGACAGAAGTGAAGGACAATATTGTGCTGATGCAATAGAATACTATTATAAAGACTACTACTTCACTTGCATTAAAAGTCACAATGTTATAGTTACAGTTAATGGAAAAGAATATACAATTAAAGAAGCTTTAAATAATGGAATTGTTACAATGGATGAACTTATAGCTATTGGATTTAAACCATTAAAGAAAAATGTAACTGATGATCCTACTACGCCAACTGAACCTACAACACCTACTGAACCAACTACTCCAACAGAGCCAACAACACCTACAGAACCAACTACTCCAACTGAACCTACAACACCTACTGACCCTGTTAAACCAGTTGAACCTGTTACTCCAGTTGAACCAACAAAGCCAATAGAAAAACCAACAGATACAACAAAGAAAATAACTATTACAGATACTAGCGCTGGTAAAAACTGTGCTCAAGCAATTGAATACTATTATAAAAGATATTACTTCAATTGTATTAAGAGTCAATATGTAATAGTTACAGTTAATGGTAAAAAATACAACATAAAAGAAGCTTTAAATAATGGTATTGTTACAATGGATGAATTAATAGCTGCTGGATTCAAACCTCAAACTGACGCAGTTGATAGATAAAACAAAAAACCTGGAATTTTCCAGGTTTTATTTTGCTACAAATATTCGCTTCTTTCTTCTTTTAAATCAACTATTTCTATAGTATCAACGGCTTCTTTTAATAATGGTTCAAAATCAATTTTAGCTTCTTCTTCATATATAAATTTAAGATTTGGATTAATTACTGGATGTTTAGGAACAAACACAGTGCAACAGTCTTCATATGGAAGTATAGACGTTTCATAAGTATCAATTTTCTTAGCTATTTCAATAATATCTAATTTATCAAAAGAACATAAAGGTCTTAAAATTGGATAATTTGTAACATCATTAACAGCAACTATACTAGATAATGTTTGACTTGCTACTTGTCCTACACTCTCACCATTTACTATTGCTAAACATTTATTCTTTTTAGCAACTCTTTCAGCTATTCTATACATCATTCTTCTCATAATAGTTATTAAATATGTAGTATCAAGATTCTTATATATTGTTTCTTGTATTTTAGTGAAATTTACTACCATTAACTTACCATGAGAATTATATTTTTCAAGCTTTCTTGCAAGTTCTATTACTTTATTACGAGCTTCTATACTAGTATGAGGTCTACTTTCAAAGTATAAATAATATAACTCTACTCCTCTTTTAATAGTCATATATCCAGCAACTGGAGAATCTATTCCACCACTTAACATTAAAAGTCCACGGCCAAGAGTACTAACAGGATATCCACCTAAACCTTTTATACCATTAGTGTAATAATAAACTGCTTCGTTACGTATTTCTATATTTAAATAAACATCAGGATTATGAACATCAACCTTACATTCAATATTCTTAAGAATATGTCCACCTACTATGTTATTCATATCCATTGATTTAATAGGAAACTTCTTATCACTTCTATTAGTAACTACTTTAAAAGTATTAAATTCTTGATTCTTCATAACTTCTAAAGAACATCTTAATATAGCTTCTTCAGTTACCTCTTCATCCATATAAGCAATAACTATTTCATGAATACCAAATATATTTTTAAGAATATTAACTATTCCATCAATATCATCTTCACTAGGAATTATAAACATTCTATAATAGTCATCTCTAATTTCAAAACTATAATCACTTATCTTATCAAATATATTATTTTTAAGTTTATTTATAAAGAAATTTCTATTATCTTTTTTAGTAGTTAATTCACCATATTTTATTAATATTACTTTTCTCATTTCAACAATAACTCATTCCATACTTTATCAAATATTTCTAAGAATTTATGTACTTCTTCCATAGTAGTTAAATGACTTAAACTAACTCTTATAGATGTAGTACTTACATCTTTATTTCCATTTGATAATGCTTTTAATACTGTGCTTTCTTCTAAACTTGAACAAGCAGTAGTAGTAGATACATATATTTCATATCTTTCAAGAGCATGTACAAATGTTTCAGATTTAATCTTAAGTAAACTAAAATTAACTATTTGTGGTACACATAAATCATTAGAATTTATTTGAATTGGGTATTTAGAAAGTCCTTTCAATAATTCTGCTTTTAATTTTTCACATTTCTTTATATTTGATTCTAATTTATCATTAATAAGTCTCATAGCTTTAGAAAATGATACTATAAGTGGTAATGCAGGAGTTCCACCTCTAAATGGACAATTCTCTGTAGTACCATATATTAATGTATCTATTTGTAAATCACGTCTTTTATAAAGAATTCCTATTCCTTTAGGAGCATATATTTTATGACTAGAAAAACTAGCTAAATCTAAATCACTTAAATAAAATCTTGTCTTACCTAAAGCCTGAGTTAAATCACTATGGAATATAACATTAGGATTCTTCTTATTAATAACTTGTCTAATAGTCTTTAAAGGTTGTTTAAAGCCAGTTTCAGAGTTAACTGCACAAATACTAACAAGAATAGTATCATCTCTTATAAGTTCTTCTAAATGCTTTAAATCAATTTGCCCATTAGGTTGAATATCTACAAAATCAACTTCATAACCTATATTACTTAAATATCCCATAACTTCAAGAACACTCTTATGTTCAAGTTTACTAGTTATAATATGTTTTCCACGTTTACAATACTTAAATGCAACACCTTTAATAGCAGTAGTATTACTTTCACTTGCTCCACTAGTAAATATTAATTCCTTTGGATGACAATTAAGTATCTCAGCTATTTGATTAGTAGCTTGCATTAATAATTCCTTAGATTTTACACCAAGAGTATGAATACTATTAGCATTACCAATAAATTCACGAGTAACCTTACAATAAGAATCAAGTACTCTTTCATCAACTGGTGTAGTCGCACTATAATCTAAATATATCATATCTTCCTCCTATATTTCTTGAATAACTGTTAATATAACTGGTTTACATTGAGTTTCTTTATATAAATATTGACCAACTTGTTCACGTATATCATTTCTAATCTTAACATAATCAGCATATTTATTAGAAAAAGTATTATTTTTAATAATTTCTGTACTAATTCTCTTTATTTCATTTATTATTTCAGTATTTTCTTTAGAATATATAAATCCACGAGTAATTATCTCAGGATCAATTATCATAGATTTATCTTTTTTACTTAGTGTTGAAGATATAACAACAAGTCCATTATTACTTAATAATTCTCTGTCTTTAAGCACTACATCTCCAACATCTTCACTAAAGTTACCATCTATTAAAATATCATCTACGAACACTCTATCGAAGTTTTCTTTTAATTCACCATCTAGAATAGTTACTACATCTCCATTTTCTTTAAGCAAAATATTTTCTTTTGGTATTCCTACACTATATGCAAGATTTCCATTTTGTACTTGATATCTATATTCACCTTTAATAGGCATATAGTATTTAGGATTAAATAATTTAATAAGTAATCTTAAGTCCTCACTTGATGCATGATGACGTACACTCTTATCTTTAGGTATTTGTACTATATTAACACCTTTAATAGCTAAATCATTAAGAATCTTAACAAGTAATTTCTCATAAGCATCATAACTAGGTTCAGCAAAACATACTGTATCTGTTTTTTCAAGAGTTATAAATTTATCATGACCATTTAATATTCTATTTATATTAGAATATGGTGTCTCTCTATCATTACTAATAAGTATAATAGTATTTTCTTGTTTTAAATCAGTTAAATTACCAATCATATCTTCTTCAATATCTAAGTATCCACTCTTAGCACATAAAGATACTATATTATGAAGTTCTCTACCCATTATAACAACTTTTCTATTTTTCCCTTTTATTGAATTAAATATTTCTTGAATTGTATAAATATGTAGTGGTAACACTGTAAATATAATTCTACCTTTATTTTTATCAACTACATTTTTAAAGAAACTTTCTAATTTATGATTTGGAGAAGTATGTCCTTTCTTTTCAGCAAACACACTTTCAGCCATTAAACAAAGTACACCTTGTTTTCCTATATATGCAAGTTTCCCAAGATCCATGTCATAGTAACCATTCATAGTTGGATCTATAACAAAGTCAGCCATATATATAACTGCACCATCTTGAGTATTAATTGCAAATCCTAGTGTTTCAGGACTACTATGTGTTACACTAAATGGAAATATACTTAAGTTCTTAGTAATATCAATCTTTTTATGTGCTTTAATAGTATGTAAATTTTTAATTTCTACTTTTTCTTCAGCACATTCGTATTTTATTATTTCACTAGTATAATTTGATGCATATACATTTATATTTGGTAATGCTTTTAACAAATCAGTAAGTGCTCCCATATTCTCACGATGAGGATGGCTTATAAATATTCCTACTATTTCTTTTTCATGTTCTACTAAGTATGAAAAATCAGGTATTACATAATCAACACCATACATTTTATCAGGTGCATATTTCATACCACAATCAAAAATAAATAAATGACCATCTACATTTACTGTATATAAATTCTTACCATTTTCGTTTAATCCACCTAAACTCATTATATTAATTTTACTCATAATATCACTCCCTTTAAAAGTTTAAATGCTACAAAGTATTTTACCACAAATTAAAAAAAAATACTAGCTATTAACTAGTACTTATAATTTTTGTGATACTTTTTCTTCTTCTGTTAACGTTCTAGAAAACTTATTTATTAGTGTATCTAAATATTCTTTCTTTCTAAGTTTATCTATCCATCTTTGAGGAATATTTTCATATCCATATATTACTCCAGTCATAGATCCTGTTATAGCACCTACTGTATCAGTATCATCACCTAAATTTATAGATTTAACTATTGATTCTTCATAACTATTAGTAGTCAATGTAGACCAAAGCGCAGCTTCAAGAGTACTAACAACAAAACCAGAAGAACTAATCTCATCTACATTTAATTTATCAATTTTTTTTGATAAAACTCTATCATATTCACTCAATGTTTTTTTATCAAAATACTTAGAATAATTAAAATCACATGAATCTTTATATGCAGTTTCCTTATCTTTACCCGATAATAGTTCATGCATGAATCTATCATAAATAACACAACCTAATTTACTTATATCGTGTCCATGAGTCATAGCAGAAGCATTACAAACCACTTCAACTCTTTCTTCATCAGATAAATTTAAAGAATCTAAATACATAGACACCGGTAACATTCTCATCAAAGAACCATTTCCATTATCATATTCATTTTTTCCACCACATTCAATTGCAGGAAGTGATGAATTATTATATTTAGATAAAGCTTTAGCTGTAGCATTTCCAATATCAAATACAACATCAGTTGCAGTATATTGAGCATCATGAAACCATGAAACAAACTTTTTCATAACATCTTCATAATCAAGTTTGCCCATTTCTTGTATTGAATCCATAGTTGCAATAGTCATAGAAGAGTCATCACTCCAAGTTCCCTCAGGTACACTATGACTACCATATCCAACCATTTCCTTTAACCATTTATCTTCAAAATGATTTCTTCTTGTAAATTCTATTGGTACTCCCATAGCATCAGCAATAACAAAACCATATACTCCAGATTTTACTTTTTCATTTGTACTATTCATATTTTAAATCCCCTATCTAGTATAACCACTATTAATATTCATTTCAAATTCTTGTAATTCAGGTGCATCAGGTGATAAATTACCACTTTGAACTAACTGTATCTTTTCTAAGTAATCAATACATTTTTTATATTTTTCTACTCTTTTTAAATCTTCCTCTGTAACAACATCTAATCTAGATAAATCACTATTATGTCGTAAATCAGCTAATTTAACACTAGTAGAAATTGGATTAGTACCAATATTTTTTACATATTCAAAGTATCCAACATCATCTCCATGTGTTAATAGTTTTAAACTCTCAATAACAGTATTTGAAAAACCATATTCAGCTAATTTTTCAAAAGTCATATCACTATCTTCAACAACATCATGTAATAATGCAACTATTGTTCTATCTTCATCTTGCATTTGTTCTGCAACATGTATTGGATGTAATACATATGGCATTCCAGCTTTATCAACCTGATCTTTATGTGCATTATACATTACTTTAATTGCTTTTTTTGTCATCGGTGTATATATCATAAGTGCCTCCCACTCCCTCCATCAAGTTCCATTTCTTCCTCATTATCAAAATAATCTTTAAAATATACAAGTTCCATCGGTCTTAAAAAACCATCATAATATATAGAAGCAATAGCTTGATTACTTTGCCACTGCAAAGTTTCTTGATTTAATTCATAAAAGAATGTATTATCATCAATTTTAAAAACAACACCATTTTCTAAAATGAAATATCTTGTTTTATCATTATTTCTCAATGTTAGCTTTTCTCCATTAAGACGTCTTTTCATAACCATTCTTTCTATATTATTTAATGCAATTGTTTCTTTAATGGTCTTACTACGAAATCCTTCTCCAGCTTTCTCCATATGACCTATTTCATCTAAACTTGTTAATCTTACTTTATTATTATCATTATTATTTACTTCCATATTTTCACCTCCATTTATCTATCTTAATGTTAAATAAATAATGTTTTTCATTATACCATTTACCATTTCCGTACCATAACCAGTAACATCAAAAGCTTGACCACCGGCTAATAAAAATTCATTTTCAAATCCTCCAACCGCACTCATATCAATACCATTAGCACCCTTTTTACATTGCAATTTAAATACAACGTCTTTACTTGTGGTTATAGGGGTTGGAACAGGAGAAGTACTCATAAAACCTTTATCAACATAAGCATCTAACCCTTTCAATTTATTGAATATCGTTTCAATTGAATCATCAGCTTTAATACCTAAAGAAACACCATTTGCATCAGTTAAACAAGTTAATGCATTCATATTTACACCTCTATATAAAAGTGTACCTTCATCTAATTGCATCGAACCTATAGCACCTTGTATTTCATTAAAACTCTCATACTGCATATCTATCCAATCAGTTATCGTCGTTATATCTCTACCTTTATATTTTACTGGAAGATAATATTTTTCGAAATCTGCAAAAGAATATTTAGCACCTTCACCTGTAGTAAAAGTATCTATAACTGTAATAATTTGATTATCTGCATCTATAAGTAAACCACGTTGTAAATTATTAACCGAAGAATAGCTTCCAGGGTCACTTACACCATTTCCTATATAATTTGCAAATAACATTTTTTGATGATCAGTTAACTGTGATTTCCAAGTATCAATTGTTGTTCTATAATGCTTTACAAAATCATCATAGCTAGTCCATTCTTTAAAAGTCGCTTGTTTTACAATATCGTCTGTTGATAATCCAACCATATCATCAATAGTTCTAACATACAATGCTTGATTTATCTTCATTATTTCCGTAGCAGCTTTTACTTGTTCGTGATTAGCTAAAACACTTCTAGATATCTCATAATATTGATGATTTAATAGTTCTTTTACTTTAAATGAATCAGCTGTATGAAACTGTAATTCGAAAACAGTACCGCTAGGAGAAACTAAAGTAGTATTTAATCCTTGATAAACAGAACTTCCCCATTTATTATTTATAGATTGTACTTGGTAACCATCTTCTAGAAGTTTATGAAGACTTTCTAATACTTGATTACGATAATTTCCTTCATCTACTATTAAAGTATATCTTAAACTATCATTTATTTGATCAGCTAAGTATGATATTGAAGCTTCGTCTTTAGCGCCAAATAAACCTGAAGCAATTTTTCTTGCAATGCTGTCTTCTTTTTTAAATCTATGACTAAAGCCTTCTAGTTGTGCACCGTCAATTTCTAATGACTTCATCATAGCACTAATCTCTTCCTCAGCAGCAGTTGCTGATTCAAAAATTTTATGAGCATACTTATTAACAATCTTCTGAGTTGCCTCATCTAATTGATCGATTTTTCCACAGCCCTTTACATAATCTTCAAATGTGATTCCTTTAGAATGTGCATAAGCAAGTAACTGTTGCTCTAAAGCATTCTTTTTCATTAATAAATCCGCTTTATCTGCGAAACCAGGAGTTGTTATATTAGTAGTAATCGCTTTGGCTTCTTGTTGTATTTTTGTATGTTGTTCTAATAACTCCTTTTGCTTTGCCAATTCAAAAGTAGAACCAGTTGCATCAGTACTTACAACTTTAGCAGCATCAGAAATATCAGGCCTAGTACCGCCACTAATAGCATCATTTATCTTTAATCCATTACTAGTTGGTATAGCATCTGTAACTTCACTAAACACTTTAGCTTTTGCTCCTGTTCCAGGATCAACAGAAGTTACAGCTTTAGTAATTCCAACCAAATCTCCATCTTCAGAAGGTGTAAAAGTTGGAATATCTATGTCTATATCAAAACCTTTATTTTTATTAATAATTTCTCCAAATTCATTAATATATCCTCCAGGTGTTGTGCCAGGATTCTCACCTTTAGTTTTGAAAAATGATTCTGGAAGATCTCCATTGTGTTTTTTAACACTAGTTAATAAATCATCTCCCTTTTTAACACCATCAATCATATCTGTAACACCAGTTTCACCTTTTGGTTTAAAGAATGAATCTGAAAAATCTGCATCATGTTTCTTAACACCAGCGAATAATTCGTCTCCTTTTATAGTAGAACCATCTCCTGGAGGTGTGAATGTTGGAATATCTGGATCTATATCTTGTACTCCTACTCCACCTTTACCACGAATTATTTCTCCAAATTCGTTAATTTGAACTCCATCCGGTAATTCATCTATAGGAACTTCAGCTAAACTACTTAAAGCTTTTTTAGCAGCTTTTTTATCTGCAAGTCCACTAAGAATGTCTCCAACTACATTACCACCAACTGCTAATCCAAAGT